>NZ_NWSQ01000010.1 GCF_002531725.1 Rhizobium sp. L43 | reverse complement strand
GTCTGACGCGCGATGGCATCGGCCAACCAACGGCCTGAAACGCATTAGATTCGAAAGCTTCACATACTCTGAGGCGCGCAGCCCGCAGGGCGGAGCCTCGAAGGACATGCCGCAGCGCTCCTCCTTGCATCAATGTCGCCGCCACGCCGAACACCCTTCGATGCCCCTCAGGATGCGGCTCTCCTGAGTGCTCGCGCAATGACCGGAACGCACCCCACCTTGGGATTCGCAAGACGGCATCGGCTCGAAAAAGCCAAGATTGCCGGCCATCTCATGAGATGAATCACGGGGGATATCGATAAAATGCAGCAGAGCGGCGTGCCCTATTTCAGCCAATGGGAAACACCCGGCATGACGCTACCGGTGCTTGCCGAGGGATCGCAGGCCCTGCTTGGCGATCCGCTCTGGCATCAATCGGGGGCGGCGACGATCGAGGAATATGCGCGCTGGGCGGTGAACATCTGCGGCATGGCCTGCCTGAAGATGATCCTTGCCGCCCGCGGCGAGGTCCATCCGACTCTCGAGCTTGCCCGCGCCTGCACTCGTTATGGCGGTTATGTCGTCAATGAGATCGATGCCTCGATCAAGGGGCTGATCTATGCGCCCTTCGTCCGCTTCGTCGCCGACCATTTCGGGCTCGGCGCCGAGACGATGACCAATGTCGAGGCATCGGCCATTCCGGAGCTTTTGTCGAAGCGCCGCTTCTTCATCGCATCGGTGCATTCGGGCATTCGCTGGCCGGAGCGCGCGCCGCCGTCGAAGGGCGGGCATCTGGTGCTGGTGACGGCCGCCAGCGAGGAAACGATCCGCTTCCACAATCCCTCCGGCCACGACGCGGCGAGCCAGGCCGATGTCACCCTGCCGCTTGCCGTCTTCGACCGCTTCTTCGCCAATCGCGGCATCTCGGTCAGTGCCTGACCTTTTCAACACCAGATCGTTTCGGAGGCTTTCATGACCCCTTCCCCAAACCGGCTGCGCATTGCCGTGCTCTTCGGCGGCCGCTCGGCCGAGCACGACGTCTCCGTGCTCTCGGCAACCAATGTCATAGGCGCGCTCAAGCCCGAGAAATACGACGCCATCCCCATCTTCATCACCAAAGAGGGACAATGGCTGCTGAGCAGTTTTGAGGGGGGCATGCTGGCGACACCTTCGTCAGGAACGGAAATCTGCCTCGTGCCGGGCGGACGGGGCCGGATGCTGGCGATGCCGGCCCATGGCGCGCCGCATGAGCTGGCAAGGATTGACATCCTGTTTCCCGTGCTGCACGGCCCGCATGGCGAAGACGGCTCCGTCCAGGGTGTGGCGGAGGTGGCCCGCGTTCCGCTCGCCGGCTGCGGCATCCTCGGCTCCGCCGCAGCACTCGACAAGGACATCGCCAAACGCCTGCTGAAGGCCGCGGGCCTGCCGGTGGCGCGTGCGGTGACGATCCATGAGGGCACAGCCCCTTCGCTGACAGTCCTCGAAGCCGAGCTCGGCCTGCCGCTTTTCATCAAGCCGGCGCGGCAGGGCTCGTCGGTCGGCGTCGCCAAGGTCCATGCCAGCCAGGAATTCGCGCCCGCCCTTGCTGAGGCCTTCCGCCATGATCGCATCCTGCTTGCCGAGGAATTCGTGCGCGGCCGCGAGATCGAATTCAGCGTGCTGGAAGATGCGGCGGGAGAACTCTTCGTCTCCCGGCCGGGCGAGATCGTGCCGGCGGAAAGCCACGGCTTCTACAGTTACGATGCCAAATATATCGACGAGAAGGGAGCGGCGCTGAAAGTCCCGGCCGAACTGCCGCAAGAGGTCGAGGCGGCCATGCGCGACGTGGCCGCCAGAGCCTTCCGGGCCGTCGGCTGCGACGGCATGGCCCGCGTCGATTTCTTTCTGACAGATGACATGCGGTTCCTCGTCAATGAAATCAACACCATCCCCGGCTTCACCGATATCAGCATGTATTCCAAAGCGATGGCGGCAAGCGGCGTCGGCTACGCCGAGATCATCGACAGGTTGGTGGACCACGGACTGGCACGCGCCGACCGGGCCGGCTGAAGGGACGGCGCGTTCAGCGCCTCCTAAAGACGCACCACTGGAAGGATTGTCGGCCGCCGCCGGGTGTTGCGTGCTCCTCGCGCCAGTCGTGCTCCAGCGTGAAGGCGGGCGAGAAGTCCGCCGCGAGGGCGGCCGCGTCATAACGTTGGACCGGCAAGCCGCTGCATCGCTCCGGCCCGTCCGGCGCGAAGGTCGCGATGATTACGAAGCCACCCGGCGCCGTGCCGATTTCGAGCGCACGGCGATAGGCCAGCCGCTGCTCGGGCTCGGTGAGGAAGTGAAAGACGGCGCGGTCGTGCCACACATCGTAATGGCGATCCGGTCTCCAAACGGTGACATCTTCCACCACCCAAGCAACCCGGATGGCATCCTCCCGCAGCCGCGCCTTGGCGACCTCGAGCGCCGGCGCGGCGATGTCGAGAACGGTGAGATCGGACCACCCGCGCTCGACAAGCCGGTCGACAAGGCTCGATGCGCCACCACCCACATCGATCAGCGAGGTCGTGGCCGGCAGTTGCAGCTCGTCAAGCGCTCGCAAGGAGAGCCCTGGCGTCGGCTGATACCAACTGACGCTATCGGCAGCCTTCGTACGGTAGACATCTTCCCAGTGTTCCCGCTTCGCGCCTGACATCCGATATCACCATCTGTTGCAAAGCCCGATTGCCGAGCCGATCAACATATAAGAACTGAGACGCCTGCAACCAATCGCACGGCGCCACCGACCATGTTCTGCGCTTCAGAAAGCCAGGTGACGGTAGACGAGATCCTTGGGATCGTCTCGGGCTGCTGCGGGATCAAGGCGTGCGCCCAGCCGCTCCGCAACGGCAACGGATGCGGCATTGCCGGGCGCGATGTAGCTGACGAGCGACGGCAGCTTGAGCGTCACAAAGGCCCAGTCGCGCAGCGCCGAGGCCGCTTCGGTGGCATAGCCCTTGCCCTCATATTCCGCATAGACGAACCAGCCGAGCTCCTTCTCAGGAAAGAGCGGTCCGTGATTGATCCCCACCTGACCGACGCATTCGCCGGTCTCGCCAAGCTCGATCATCAGCGCTCCATGCCCGAAAAGCTGCCACAGGGCGATGTCGTGACAGAACATCCCCCACGCCGCACGCAGGTCGAACGATCCGCCCATTCCGACCGATCGCGGCGACGCCATCAGTTGCGCATAAGCGGCGAAATCGTCGATATCAGGCATGCGAAGCCTGAGGTGCTCAGTTCCAATGGTCATCGCGCCCGTTTCGAACATGTCGTCGCCTTCCCTGTCAGCTCGGCTTTTGAGTTTCGGCCGTTGGACGGACTATTCTAGCGTTCAAATGCCGAGGCGAATTGCAACGTCCCGCTTGGCGGCGACCCGCGAAACACAATCCGCTGCACCAGCCGTGTATCGATGTCGAGATACTTGAGTTGCCCGTCGCTGCTGAACCCGACGCGGCTATAGATATCGGGATTGCCGATTAGCGCGCATCCGCTGGCGCCCATCTCCTGCAACAGTTCGAGCCCCCTGGCAATCAGCGCTTTACCGATCCCCTGCCGCTGTCTTTCCGGCTTGACGGATATCGGCCCCAGCCCGAACCAGCCATCATGTGCGCCGTCGATCGTCACCGGCGAAAACGCGACATGCCCCAGGATCTCGCCGTTCTGCTCTGCCATCAGCGATATCGTCAGATCGCCTGCCGCGCGCAGCTTCCTGACTATCTCCGCTTCCGTACCGTCGCTGTAGGACATCGGCTTGAACGCGGTCGAGGTCAGATCATGGATCGCGTCGATATCATCAGGCGTTTCGTGTCGGATCAGCATCTCGGTCAATTCCTCGGCCACGTTGTCGCTTGCAAACAATGTCTTATTCCATTGAAGCGAAGTACCGTAGATCCCAAGCGAAGATTGCTGGTGATAGCATGAGGCAGCAACCACGAAAAAGCCCGGCGCGACGGCCGGGCTCTTCCTTGATCTCTTCTCGGCGAACCTCAGAAGGTTGACGCGCCGCTGCCCCAGGGGCCGTGGTGGAATTCCTTGCCATCCAGGCGGTCGAAGCCGTGGGCGCCGAAGAAGTCGCGCTGGGCCTGGATGAGGTTTGCCGTTCCCCTGCCCTGGCGATAGGCGTCGAAATAGGTCAGCGCCGAGGTCAGCGCCGGCACCGGCAGGCCGGCGGCAATCGCCGCAGCGACGACGCGGCGGAGTGCCGGGATCGATTCCTTGACCATCTCGGAGAAGGCGGGCGTGACGATCAGGTTGGCAGCGTCCGGAGCCTTGGTGAAGGCCGAGGTGATCTCGTCGAGGAACTGCGAGCGGATGATGCAGCCGGCGCGCCAGATACGGGCGATCGTCGGCATCGGCAGCGACCAGTTGAACTCGCGCGAGGCTTCCGCCATCACCGCGAAGCCCTGTGCATAGGCGCCGATCTTGGCGGCAAACAGCGCCAGTTCCAGATCCTTGTTGAGTTCGGGACCGTAGGCGATCGGGAAGGACACGGCCTGGGCGCCGAAGATCTTTTCGGCGGCTTCGCGCTCAGACTTCATCGAGGAGAGGCTGCGGGCAGCGACTGCGGCTTCGATCGCCGTTGCCGGAATGCCCATATTCTGCGCCTCGATCGCCGACCACTTGCCGGTGCCCTTCTGGCCTGCCTTGTCGAGGATCATGTCGACCATCGGCCCGCCGGAAACCGGATCGTTGGCGGCAAGCACCTTCTCGGAGATCTCGATCAGGTAGGAGTTCAGCCGGCCCTTGTTCCACTCGCCGAAGATGCCGGAGATGTCGGAGGCGCTCTTGCCGAGACCGTCGCGCAGGATGCCGTAGATTTCGGCGATCATCTGCATGTCGGCATATTCGATGCCGTTGTGGATGGTCTTGACGAAATGGCCGGCACCGTCATTGCCGAGCCAGGCGACGCAGGGCTCGTCATTGTAGCGGGCGGCAATCGAGGTCAACACCTTCTCGACGCGCTTCCAGGATTCCTCGGTGCCGCCGACCATGATCGACGGGCCGTGACGCGCACCTTCCTCGCCGCCGGATACACCCATGCCGATAAAGGTGAGATCGGTATTCTTCAGGCGGTCGAAGCGGGCGACGGTGTCGCGGAAATTGGCGTTGCCGGCGTCGATCATGATGTCGCCCTTGGAGAGATGCGGGCGCAGCGCCTCCATCTGCTGGTCGACGGCGTCACCCGCCTTGATCATGATAATGATCGGGCGCGGGGGCCGGATCGCATCGACGAATTCTTCGATGGTCTTGCAGGGAATGATCTGCTTCTTCAGATCGCCGGCGCTCTCGTAGAATTCGTCGGTTTTCTCCGGCGTGCGGTTGAACACCGCGATTTTATTGCCTTTCTCCGCGATGTTGAGCGCCAGGTTGGAGCCCATGACCGCAAGGCCGATCAGTCCGATTTCTGCCTTTTCCACGACAAACCTCCGATGTGTCATTTGGATCGGTGTTGTGGCACTGTCTCGGTCAAACGGCAAGTCTGCCAAGGGTCTAATCGGTTCGCAAAAGCCAATGAAATGAGGCTTGCATCGCCGACTTGTCCGACAACCGGCCGGCGGCAAGCTGATCGGCAGGCAGCAAGTTTTCACCCGACCTGCCCTAAATACCCTATCTGATGTTATCATCGGCGTTTCGGGAGATATCGCATTGGCAACGGAAAGACGGAAAGATACGGCACTGCTGGCGGCCCGCGCCGGCCGCTACCGCGAGTATGCGCCGCCACCGCCGCTCAGACGCCATTTCAGCCGGCTCTGGTCGCATGCGCTGCATGACGGACCGCCGGCAATGGTGGCGATCGTGCCGGACGGCTATTGCGACCTCCTCTTGATCGGCGGCCGGCTGGTCGTCGCCGGTCCCGACAGGACGGCGGCCTTTCCCGTTCTCCAGCCTGCCGCGACCGTCATCGGCGCACGTTTTGCGCCGGGGGCCGCGGCACCCTGGCTGAAGACGCCGCTCTCGGCGCTGGTCGGCTGTTCGGTACCACTCGGCGACATCGGCCGGAAGGACACGGCCGAATTCGAGGCGCGGCTTGGTGATTGTCCCGATCCTTCGGCAGCCATGGCGCTGTTTGGCCGCCTGCTCGAAAAAGCCACCGGCGATGAGGCAGAACCCGCCCGTGACGCCGCCGTGATCTTCGCCGCCGCCGATAGCGCTCGCCCGGCGTCCGGTCTGCTCGATCGGCTCGGCATGAGCGAAAGGCAGCTGCGCCGCCGCTGCCACCACCATTTCGGCTATGGCGCCAAGACGTTGGAACGCATCCGCCGGTTCCAGCGTTTCCTCGACCTCTGCCGCAGGCCGGAGACGATGCCGCTTGCCCGGCTTGCACTCGAAGCGGGCTTTGCCGACCAGCCCCATATGACGCGCGAGGTGGGTGAACTGTCGACGCTGACGCCCGCCGCCATTCTTGGCCAGCTCGGCATACGAGAAAGGCCTGACTGACCGTTTTGTTCAAGACGCTGCCGGGCGGTTTGTTATTCTGCCGAAACCAAATGCCAAGGACCTGCAAGCCATGTCGACAATGCCCGCGAAAATCATCCACCTGTCGATTGAGCGCGACTGGCGCGACGTCTATGAGTTTGCCGGCAAGCCGGAGAATATGCCGCTCTGGGCCTCCGGCCTCGCGACCGGCCTCGAGGCTCACGGTGCCGACTGGATCGCTCACGGCGCTCTTGGCAGCGTCAAGGTGAGCTTCGTGCCAGCCAATGAATTCGGCGTGATCGACCATACGGTGACGATCGAATCCGGTCTCAGGGTCTATAATGCGCTGCGCATCGTGCCGAACGGCGATGGCTGCGAGGTCATGTTCACGCTGTTGCGCCTGCCCGGCATGACCGACGCGCAATTTGCCGCCGATGCCGCCCATGTCGAGAAGGATCTCGCCATGCTGAAAGCCCTGATGGAGAGATAGATGGCCGACAAATCAGAAAACCACGACCGCCGCATCGATTATGTCGAATTCAACGTCGCCGACATCGCCGCCGCCAAAGCCTTTTACGGCTCGGCCTTCGGCTGGCGTTTCACCGATTACGGCCCGAACTATTGCGAATTCGACGATGGCCGGCTGAAGGGCGGATTCACCGATTTCGGCCCCGTACGGCCGGGCGGCCCGCTTGTCGTCGTCTATGCCAAGGATCTGGAAGAGGTGCTGACCTCGGTCGAAAGGGCCGGCGGCACGATCTGCCGGCCGATCACCGATTTTCCCGGCGGCCGCCGCTTCCACTTCCTCGACCGCGACGGTTACGAACTGGCCGTCTGGGCGACCGCCTGAGGCAGCCGATGATCAGGCTGCCGAAGGCAGCCGATCGGATCAGCCAGCCTGCGGCTGCTGATCGATATCTCCCATGACGATCAGCGCGCCGATCACCGTGCCGCCTGCGTCGCGCAGCGGCGACATGCGACAGCGCACCTGCCGCGATCCGGCGCTGCCGGCCGAGCGCTCATAGGTGTAGTCGATCTGGCCGCCGGCAAAACAGGTGTCGAGCTTGTGCTTGGCGCATTCGGCAAACCGCTCCTCGCCGATGAATTCGGAAAGATGACGGCCGATCAGCTCCATCGGCTTTTTGTTGAGATGGGCGTTGTTGGCCGGATTGGAATAGAGGTAGCGGTAATCCCTTGTCAGCACCGCGACCCGATCCGGCATGCTGTCAAGGATCACCGCGTTGAGGAACTGGCCGTTATCGGTATCCGGTACATAGGCCGCCGGCGGCTCGATGCGCACGTCCTGCGGCGAAGGCACGCGCCAGTCCGGCCCATGCGTCCCGAAATAACGGTCGAGCAGGAAGGAAAGCACCGTCGTGTGCTCGGTGACGCTGGCGCTGTCGTCGGCGTCCTGGCCGATGAGATACGTCACAAACTGCAGTTGCATGTAGACTTCGAGCAGATTGACCGCCCGGTGGGCGAGGATGGCCTCGACCAGTGGCTCGACATGGCGGTCGAGCGCCGTGACGCGCTGATCGTCGCCGAGGCGTATGGCGTCCTCGATTTGCGTACAACGCAAGGAAAAAGCTCGAAAAAGCTCCAACAAGACGCCTCCAACTCCCATTGTCCCAAGAGACGAGTCCGAAACCTGACCTGGCTACACCTCTAAAATGCGCCCTGCAGTAGACATTATTCGCGCCTTAGTGGTGACGGGTAACATGAAGTGTTCCCGGTTTCAATCCGACAGGACCTGCCGCTTTTCACCGCTGATAAATGAGGGTGGACCTTTTTCATTTGGAACAGGTTCCAGATTCCAGCCCCGACGCGACTCCCTTACTAAGGCGCGAGCGTCTGCTTGATTTGCCAGCGATCGTGATACCAGAGCCACTGTTCCGGATATTCCCGCACCCAGCTTTCCACCTTGTCGTTGAGTAGCTGAGCGGCCGCCGGCAGGTCGAGATTGCCCTTGGCGTCGCGCGGTATATCCAGCCGCGGCTCGATTTCCAGCCGGTAGCGATTTCCGGGCAGCCGGATGCAGCGCGCCGGATAGACCTCGCAATCGAACTGGCGCACCAGCTTCGGCAACAGCGGATTGGTCTTGACCTCGCGTCCGAAGAAGGTGCCCTTCAGCCCCTTGCGGAATTTCTGGTCGACGAGCACGCCCACGCCCTGGCCTGCTTCCAGCTGCCGGGCGAGCGCGAAGGAGGAGCCGGCATGCGAGGGGACCAGCTTGCCCATGCGCGCGCTCCTGAAGTCGAACACCTTCTTGGCGACATAAGGATTGTTCGGCGGCCGGAAGAGCACGGTCACATGAAGCCCGAAGGCAGCGCCCGCCACCGGCAACAGTTCGAAGTTGGCGGTATGGCCGGTGAAAACGATGAAGGGCCGCGGATTGTCACGCAGGTCGAGAAAGACAGGGATGCCCGACACCTCCACCCTGCCCGGCTCCAACTTTTCGGGATCGAAATCGAACAACTGGTCGAGGAAGACATATTCGGCGGCCAGCCGACCCATATTGCCCCAGCTGCCGAGTGCGATCTCCTCGATCTCAGCCTCGCTCTTCTCGGGGAAGGCGTTGCGCAGATTCGTCAGCATCAGCCTGTGGCGGCGGGTCCGCCGGCCGAGGCGGCGCATCAGCCTGTCGGCGAAGCGGATCGCGCCATCGGCCGGAAACAGCTTCAGCACATTCAGGAAACCGAACATCACCTGCGCCAACAGCCATTGCTGGAAATTCCTCAGCGCCAGAACGATTCGGGTGATGAAGAGCTTCACGCGGTCAATCCATCTTCAGGATGATCTTGCCGAAGATCTGGCGCGATTCCATCCGTTCCAATGCCCGGTCGATATCGCTGAAGCTGACCTCGGTGTCGATGACGGGATGGACGAGTCCACGGCCCATTTTCTGCATCGCATCCGCCATGTTCTCCATGCGGCAGCCGAAGGAGCCGAAGAGCTTCAATTGCTGCTGAAACAGCATCATCAGGTTCATCTCGGTGGAAACACCCGAGGTCGAGCCGCAGGTGACGAGCCGCCCGCCGCGCTTCATGCAGAGCATCGAGCCTGCCCAGGTGTCCTTGCCGACATGTTCGAAGACGACGTCGACACCCTTCTTCTTGGTGAGCTTGCGCACCACGCCCTCGAAGCGGTCGGTGCGGTAGTTGATGACGTGATCGGCGCCGAGCGCCTTGGCCTTTTCGATCTTGTCGTCGGAACCGACCGTGGTGATGACGGTGCAGCCGATCTTCTTGGCAAGCTGGATCGCCGCCGTGCCGATGCCGGAGCCGCCGGCATGGACGAGGATCGTCTCGCCGGGTTCGAGCTTGGCATTGTCGAACAACATATGTTCGACCGTGCCGAAGGTGACCGGCGCCAGCGCCGCACCGATTGCGTCGACGCCGGGAGGCGCGGGAACGAGCAGCCGCGAGGGAAGGTTGACCTTCTCCTGCGCGAAACCGTCGAGATGGAAACCGTGCACGCCGGAGACATGTTCGCAGAGATTATCGCGGCCTTCGCGGCAGGGGCGGCAGAGGCCGCAGGTGCGTGCGCCGTAGATCGAGACCAACTGGCCCGGCAGCACGTTGGCGACGCCCGGCCCGATCGCTTCCACGACGCCGGAAGCCTCTGCACCAATAACGAGCGGCATCTTGCGCTTGGCGAATGCCATGCCGCGCCAGCCCCAGACGTCGATATGGTTGAGCGCCACTGCCTTGACACGCAGCGTCACCTCGCCTGCGCCAGGGGCGTCGGGTTCCGGCAGGTCGGTAATCTCAAGCTTGCGGTCGTCGATCAGTTGCAAAGCGCGCATGGCAAAATCCCTCGCCTCCAAGGCGGTCTTCTTATCCTGAAATTGTCGGGAACCGCTTAAGCCGGTTCGAGCGCCATGACAAGGCTGGCATTCTGCCCGCCGAAGCCGAAGGAGTTGGAAAGCACGGCCGAAACCTGGGCTTCCCGCTTCTTGTTCGGCACGACATCGAGAACGATCGACGGATCGGGGTTGGTGTAGTTGATCGTCGGCGGCAGCGTTCCGGTCAACATCGTCTGCAGCGAGAACACCGCCTCGACGGCGCCCGCTGCCGTCAGCGTATGGCCGATCATCGACTTGTTGGACGAGACCGGAATGCCGACGAGCCGCTCGCCGAACACGGCCGACATCGCCCCATATTCCATCTTGTCATTCTCAGGCGTCGAAGTGCCATGCGCATTGATGTAACCGATGCCGCTCTCGTCGATGCCGGCATCGGCAAGCGCCGCGCGGATCGTCGCGATTGCCGGGCCGCCATCGGGTGACGACCGGGTGCGGTGGAAGCTGTCGGCCTTGTCGCCGGCGCCCTTCATGATGCCGAGCACCTTGGCGCCGCGGGCGACCGCTGATTCCAGCGATTCCAGCACCAGCGTCGCCGCACCTTCGGCGATGACGAAGCCGTCGCGATCCTTGCTGAACGGCTTGGAAGCCTTGGTTGGCGGATCGTTCTGGGTCGAAAGGGCAGACAGCAGCGAGAAGCGGATCAGCGCTTCAGCGCTCAGCGAGCCGTCGGTCGCAACCGTCAGCGCCCGGGTCGTGCGGCCCTGGCGGATCGCCTCGATGCCGAGCTGGATCGCCGTGACGCCGGAAGCGCATGCGGTCGACAGCGTCACGGGAAGGCCGCGCGTGCCGAACCGGTCGGCAAGCCGCTCGGAAATCGCGCCGAACAGGGCCGCCTCGTGGAAAGCCGGGTCCGGCCGCTGGCGCAGCGCCGTCAGGAAGCGCTCATAAGCATCCCCCGGATGGTCGGAGGCCGGCGAGCGGTCGGCAAGTTCGAAACGCGCGCTCCATTCCGGCTCGATCGGCGGGGCGGCGAGGAACAGCGGCCCGTTGAAATCGCCGGAAAGGCCGGCATTGGCAAGCGCCTCGATCGTCGTTTCGCGGGCGAAGGCATAGGAGCGCTCGACGGCGTTCGGCGCCGGGATGCCGATGAAATCGACCGTGCCGGCAATCCGCGTCGACAGTCCCTCGGTCGGGAAGCGGTTGATCTCGTGAATGCCCGACGTTCCGGAGGTCAGGGCCGACCAGTTGTCGCTGATACCCTGGCCGAGTGAGGTGATGATGCCCATGCCCGTGACGGCAACGATCGGACGGCCGAGATGATCCCTGTAAGCGGAAGCTGTCATGTCCTTACTCCTCACGCATCTGCGGAAAGAACGGCAACGCCCTCGCCGCGCTGGTGGCCGACCGTGGTCACGATGGCGGCAGTGGCGCCTGCCCGCATCGGCGCCTCATGGGCGGCATCGAACGGCGGAACCTTGGCCTTGCCGTCGACGGCAAGGGCCGCGAGCGCCAGACCCAGCGTGAACTGCGTCTCGATCGTATGGCCGGTGACGCCGCCGAAGCCGCGGATTGCAACGTCGGGCAATCGATGTTCGAGCACTGCCCGCTCGCGGGCGGCAAGATCGTGCATGCCGGTCGAGCCGGAAAAGATCGCCGTGCTCTCAGCAGCAAGCCCGGCGGCCGGCGCCAGAAGCCGCTCCAGCCGGACTTCGAAATTGCCGGCATTGCGGTTGCCGCGGTCGCCCTCGACCGCGTCGATGACGGCATAGATATGAGCGCCGCGGGCTTCAGCATGCTGGCGCGATTCGAGCACTAGGAAGGCGCCTGCCGAACCGGTGATCATGCCGCCGCCGTCGCTGGGTCTGCGTGACCAGAGCGGCACCCAGTCGCCGCGCGCATGGGCGCCGATCGCTTCGGTGAGCAGGATCATGTCGGGCCGCTCGGCGGCAAAGGCGCCGCCAACCAGCGCATGCGAGGATTCGCCCGATTTGATGCGGTAGAAAGCGGTTTCGACGGCCGATATGCCGGCCGCTTCCTCGCCCATGAAGGTGCGCGACGAGCCGGTGACCTTGTGTACGATCGAAATATTGCCGGCGAGCAGGTTGGAAAGCTGGGCGAGGAACAGCGTCGGCCTGAGTTCGGTCGTCAGCTTCTCGTTCAAAAGCAGCTCGCGGTCGTTGCGCTTTAGCGCTTCGTCGACGATCAGCGTATCGACATTGATGTCGCGCTCGCCGCCGCCGGCCGCCACGATCATGTCCATCGTGCCGCAAGCTTCGGCATCGTCCTTGAAGCCGGCATCGTCGAGTGCCAAGCCCGCGGTGAAGACGCCGATGCGCTGCCAGTTCTCCATCTGGCGCTGGTCGCCGCGCTTGGCGATCTGCTGCGACCAGTCGATCTCCGGCAGCGGATGCACCGGATAGGGCTTGAACTTCTCGGTCTCGACGATCGCCTTCGGCGCGCTTGCCGCCGAAAGCAGCGCGATATGCGCATCCTTGCCGACGCCCTGACAGGTGACGATGCCGATGCCTGTGATGACGACATCGTTTGCAGCCTTGCTCATCCAATCACTCCCTGCGCCGCGATCGCTTCAAGAAGCCCGATCTCGCCGGCACGTTTCTTCACGATATCGCCGAGCGGCACCTCGGAAAACGGCATGGTGCGCAGCTTCAGCTGCGCATCGCAGACCTTCTTGCCGCCGCTGGTGATTTTAGCCTTGGTGACCGCAAAACCCGAACCATCGTGCTCGAGCACCGCCTCGATGTCGAGCACGGCTTCCGGTTCGACGAAAGTGCGCATCTTGGCGCCGTCGACCGTCATCAGAAAGGGCATGGCGGCGAAATTGGTGACGGCAAGCACCAGCATGCCGGAGGCCTGCGCCATGGTCTCGATCAGGAGCACGCCGGGAACCAGCGGCATGCCGGGAAAATGACCCTCGAAGACAGGGCTCTTGGCCGGCACGACGGATCGCGCCTTCAGCGTGCCCTTCTTCAGGTCCACCGCTTCGACGCGGTCGATCATCTGGAAATATTCCAGCAGCATTCGGATCCTCCGACCCGACAGGCCAGATCCGCCCGCCGGTGACGCCTGAAGCGCGTCGCACTTCAGGTCTTTGTTTTGTGCCTGCCGTTATCCCAAAACCGCTGCACACTTTTGGGCGGCGTGCACTAGTTAGGAACGAAACCGCCCGGCCGCCATATTCACAGCGGCAGGGCGTTCAAATAAAGACTGTTATTTCGCTCAGGCCTTGGCTGCTTTGAGCTCGTCGATCTTGGCGCAGAGGTTCTTCAGCACGAAATATTCTTCGGTGGAAACCTTGCCCTCGTTGACTTCCTGCGTCCACTTTTCGAGCGGAATCTTGATGCCGAATTCCTTGTCGATCGCAAAGACGATGTCGAGGAAATCGAGGCTGTCGATACCGAGGTCGTCGATCGTATGGCTCTCCGGCGTGATCGTCGCGCGGTCGATCTCGCTGGTTTCTGCAATAATGTCGGCAACTTTGTCGAATGTAGCGGTCACGCGCTGTACCTCATGAAATGACGATTTAAACCTCCTCATAGGCAAATCCATTTCAAAAGCCAATGCTTTCGTCCGGGCGTTGCGGCAATTTGCCGGTCGGGTGTTGCCTAAACAGCAATGGAATGCAGGCCGTTGCCGTCATCCGGGCTACAGCGATGCCGCTGCGGGAAGCCCGCTGTGCCGGCGGAGCGAACAAACCGTCCGAATCAAAGCCGCGCACGGCCTCGCCTCTCGCAAGCGCCTCCCCGGCAGGAGCCGCGAGCACCGACAGTTGATCTGGATCAAATCGCGATCCCGGTGAAATTGATAATGATCAAACGGCGCGGGAAGAAATCGGGATAGCCGAACCCGCGATCGCGGCGTAATCGTCGGGGAGATGTCAGGCATGCCAGCCATACCGGGCATGGCCGAGTGCATCAGGATTTCGAAGGGATCAGGATATGGACGTCGCACAGAGTGAGGTTCTCGAGCTTGGCATCCCCGTCGCTTGTCGATCCTGCCAGGCGCGGCATGGCGTCGTCTGCGGCGCCTTGTCGAGCGCCCAGCTGCGTGAACTCGGCCGCCACTCGCTACGCCGCAAGGTCGATGCCGGCTGCGAGATCGTCGCTCAAGGGTCGGAAAGCTCGTTCTATTCGAACATCATGCGCGGCGTGGTGAAGCTCTGCAAAGTGATGCCGGACGGGCGCCAGCAGATCGTCGGCTTGCAATTCGCCCCCGATTTCGTCGGCAGGCCTTTCGTGCGCGAAAGCACGCTGTCGGCCGAGGCTGCGACCGATGCCGAAATCTGCGTCTTCCCCCGCAACCTGCTCGACCGCATGATATCGGAGACGCCGGAGCTGCAGCGTAGCCTGCACGATCAGGCGCTGAAGGAACTGGATGCCGCGCGCGAATGGATGCTGACGCTCGGCCGGCGCACCGCCGAGGAAAAGGTCGCAAGCCTGCTCCACCTCATCGCCACCCACGCCGAACCGCAAACGGCCACGAGCACCGCCTTCGACCTGCCGCTATCGCGCGCCGAGATTGCAGATTTCCTCGGGCTGACGATCGAAACCGTCAGCCGCCAGATGACAAGGCTGCGCAAGAGCGGCGTCATCCGCATCGAGAATTTCCGACATATCATCGTCCCCGACATGGATGAGCTGGAAAAGAAAATCAGCGCGTAAACGGGAGCGCCTATCCGGAATTAGCGCGGCGCATAACCTTGCGGTTAGCGCGCGCATAACCGTTGGTTAGCGCGGGTTAGCGCGTAATGACCACGCGGGTATTGGCAAGGCCGACCTGGCGCGCCAGCGAGAAGAACTGGGCCGCATTGTCGGGATGCAGGCGCACACAGCCATGCGAGGCAGGCCGGCCCAGGCGCTTCAGGTCGTAGGTGGCGTGAACGGCATAACCGCCGTTGAAGAACACCGCGTAGGGCATTGGTGCATTGTCGTATTTCTGCGAACGATGATCGCGCGAGAGCCACTTGGCGCTCCAAGAACCGGTCGGCGTGACATAGCCGTTGCGCGCGGTCGAGACCTTCCAGCGATACTTCACCCAACCGTTCTCGGTGACGGTCATCGTCTGCTTGCCGATGCTGATATTGGCAACCAGGGTTGCTGCCTCGGCGGCAACCGGAGAAAACTGCAGCAATAAACTTGCGGCCGCAGCCGCCAAAATCGTCTTCATGATAACCCCTCTTCGCACCCGCACAGTTTTAACTGCGCCCTCACGACAGAGAGACTACGGAAATACTTTCTATATAGCTTTAACCCGAATGGTAATCACAATTCTAACGAGCCAAGGCGGGGATTGCCCGAGTAAGGCAGCGCCACCTGACTCACTGAAGCTTGCGTGCCGCCGAAGGCTGCTTGAGCTGCTGGTAAGCCTTGTTCATCTTCTGGCGGATCGAGGCCATCGTGCCGAGATTATGGCCGCAGGCCGCACAGGTGATGATGTCGGTCTCGCGGATCTCGGCACGCTCGAACTTCATCTTGGTGCTCTTGCACTTCGGGCACGGTAGTTCAACCTGGACTGTCATTGCTTTGCTTCCGGTCTGATTGGATTGAGGCGGTCGGAATAAACGTTTGAGTGCGGCGAGTCCACAGGGGCGTGCCGTGTGACGCCCTACAGAAAACACAAAAACAGCCCGAACGTCAGCCCAGCCAGCACCATGCAGCTGGCATAGAACACCGACACGCCGTCCTCGATGTCACCCAAGGTTGCCACGTCCCGGCCGGCATCATTGATCATCGGCTCGGTCACGATGACACCGCCGTAGATGCGGGGGCCGGCGAGCTGGACGTTGAGAGCGCCGGCCATTGCCGCCTCCGGCCGGCCGGAATTCGGCGAACGATGCAGGCCACCGTCGCGCATCCCCACCCGGATCGCCTCTCGGCAGGGATTAATGCCTCGCCGGATGCAGGCGCCGGCGGCGATCAGCAGGATGGAGAGCCGGGCGGCCGGCCAGTTGGCGATGTCGTCGAGCCGGGCGGCGGCCCATCCGAAATCGATGTATTTTTCCGACCTGTGGCCGATCATCGAATCCGCCGTGTTCAGCATTTTGTAGGCAATCAGCCCCGGCAGGCCGAAGACGGCATACCAGAGCGCCGGTGCCACCACGCCGTCGGAGAAGTTTTCGGCAAGGCTTTCGATCGCCGCACGGCAGACGGCCGGCTCGTCCAGCGTCTCCGGATCGCGCCCGACGATGCGGGAAACGGCGGTTCGCCCGCCGGCAAGCCCGTGGTCGCGCAGAGCGGTGGCCACGGCCGCGACATGATCGGCGAGGCTCTTCTGCGCCAGGAAGATCGCCACCAGACCGGCCTCCAGCACAATGCCGGCAAGGCCGAAGAGCGCGAAGAACCGATCGAACACAAAGCCTGCGGCGATCGACAGCAGAAGCAGTGTCAGGATCGCGGCAACGCCGTTCATCCGGCGTTGGGAACCCGTCAGGCTTGAGGGATTGAGCTGTTGGTCGGCATAGGAGATCGCCGCGCCGAAGATGACGACGGGATGCGGCACCCGCGACCACAGCCATTGCGGATCGCCGGCGATCCGGTCGAGCAGCAGCGCCAGAAGCAGAACGAGAAGGTTTTCGTCGATCGTCATCGCTCAAATCCCTGAAGGGCTTCGCCAAGCCGCCCATCCGCCGCCGGATCGGGCGTCAGCCCGAAACGCAGCCACTCCGGCGCATAATCGAACTTGCGGACGAGAATATGATGGCGGCAGAGATGCGTGTAAATGTCGCCGGCTCTCGCATCGGCGACAAGGGCAAAAAGCGCCGTTCCTCCCGCTATCCGCAACCCGGCGCCCTCTAGCGCCGCCTCCAGACCGATACTGCGCTCCTCGATGCGGCTGTGGATCGGAGACGCGTCCGAGCGCAGCAGCGAGGCGGCAATCGACAGCGCCGGGCCGGAGACTGCCCAGGGGCCGAGCCAATCCTCGAAACGTGCGAGAATATCGCCGCGCGCAATCGCAAAGCCGAGCCGCAGGCCGGCAAGCCCGAAGAACTTGCCGAAGGAGCGGAAGATGATCAGGTTGGAAAGCTGCTGCGCACGGCTCGCGAGGCTGAGCCACGGATCGGTATCGCCGAAGGCCTCATCGATGACGAGAAACCCGTTTGCGGCCTTCATCCTGTCGTGCAAGGCAACCAACGTTTCAACCGGCCAGGCCCTGCCGTCTGGATTGTTCGGATTGACGACGACGGCCAGCCGATGCTCGGCCCGGACTGCGGCGACATCGCCCACCGCATCGACGGCAAAACCGGCCGAAGTAAAGGCGCGCGCATATTCGCCATAGGTCGGCGACACCACGGCGACCCTGTCGTCCGCCACGGTTCCCCGTCCGCCCGCCTCGATGAGGCGCGGCAGCAGCTGGATCACCGATTGCGTGCCGGGCACCGGCAGCGGAAGGATCTCGCCGCTGCCATAATGATCACGCGCAGCTACCCTTGCCTCATCGACGAGATGCCGGTCCGGCAGGCGGTGCCAGGCCCTTGCCGGAATGTCAGGCAGGGCGACAGGGCATGGATTGATGCCGGTGGAAAGATCGAGCCAGTCTTCCGGCCTGCCGCCGAAGGTGGCGGCAGCGGCGGTGATACCGCCGCCATGGGCGATCGGTGCGCTCATGTGGCGGCTCCGGCCAGATCGATCAGGTGCATGTAGGAGCCTGCCACCTGGTCGCGCCGAAGCCCGGCAGCACCGAGATCGGTTCCGAGCGCGTCTTGCACGGCAAACAGCCGCTTTCCCTCCCCCTCGGAAACGACGGTGGAATAGTGGAATTCATGCGCCGTCATCGTCCGTGCAAAGAAAGCGCCGTCGAGTGGCGTCACACGGCGATAGCCGAGATGGCGCCGGCGCTCGGCATAGCTGGTGACGACGGGCAGCAGGCCGAGCATTTCGTGGCGCTTTCCCCCCGCATCGATCAACCCGTCGCCGAGCACCATGTAGCCGCCGCACTCGCCGTAGATCCTGATGTCGCGTGCTGCCGCATCGCGCATGCCGGCGCGGAAATTCTGCGCCGCGGAGAGCCGCCCGGCATGCAGCTCGGGATAACCGCCGGGCAGATAGATCGCATCGGCGTCACCGGCCGGCGCCTCGTCGGCAAGCGGCGAGAAAAAGGAGATCGCAGCACCCCGGCGCCGCCAGCCGAGCAGCATGTGCTCATAGGAAAAGGCGAAGGCGACATCGCGCGCCACGGCGATACGGGCGCCCAGCGGCATCAGCCGGTCGATATTGGCGGCCGATGGCCGGTTGAGCCCCTGCCTGGCGATGCGCAGCAGGAATTCGAAATTACACTCCTCGGAGACCGCATCCGCCGCGTGATCGATGAAGCTTTCAAGGGTCGCATGTTCACCGGCCTGGACGAGACCGAGATGGCGCTCCGGCAGGGAAAGCGCCTTGTCGCTGCCGATCACGGCGACAACGGGCATACGGATAGCTTCAAGGGCCCGGCGCAGCATCGCCTCGTGCCGTTCGCTGCCGACCTTGTTGAGGATGACACCGGCAACGCGAACATCGGCGCGAAAGCCGGCAAAACCGGCAACCAGCGGCGCCACCGACTGCGACATGCGCGAGGCATCGACGACGAGCACCACCGACAGGCCGAGCTGGGCAGCAAGATCGGCCGCCGTTCCCTTTCCGTCCGCCGCTCCGTCGAAAAGCCCCATCATCGCCTCGATGACGAGAATGCGGTCGCCGGAGCGGTGAAGAGCCGCATTGGCCGAGATCAGTTCCGGGCGCATCGCCCAGGGATCGAAATTCAGACAGGGCGTGCCGCTTGCGGCCGCATGGAAGGCGGGGTCGATATAATCAGGACCTGCCTTGCCGGGCGCGACCGCGATGCCGCGCCGGCGAAGCGCCCTGAGCAATCCGAGCGTCACCGTCGTCTTGCCGGCGCCGGAGGACGGCGCTGCGATCAGGAGGCCGCTCATGCCAGCACCTTGCCGGACCGGCGGAATGGATCGGGCAGCAAGCGCCGCCCGCCGAGCGCGCCGAGCCAGTCGAGCGAGGCCCGCAGCCGCACCACCTCGCCGACGACGACCACTGCCGGCGGCTCCAGCCCGGAGGCGGCGACCGCCTCGATCGCCTCCCCGAGCGTCGTCTCCAGCACCTGCTGCCGGCCGGTGGCGGCATTGCAGACGAAGGCGACGGGTTCGGATGGCGACCGGCCGGCGGCGATGAGATTGGCGCTGATCTCGGCGATATGTTTCATTGCCATATACATGACGATGACGGGCGAACCTCGGCCGATCGCCTCCCAGTTGATCCTGTCGGGCACGATGCCGGAGGAATCATGGCCGGTGAGGAAGGTGACGGCATGGTTGACGTCGCGATGTGTCACCGGAATGCCGGCATAGGCAAGCCCACCGATTCCGGCAGTGATGCCGGGCACGATGCGGAAAGGAATATTGTGCTCGACCAGCGTCAGCGCCTCTTCGCCACCGCGGCCGAAGACGAAGGGATCGCCGCCCTTCAGCCGCAGCACCCGCTTGCCGGCCCGCGCCAGTTCCACCAGCCGCAACGAAATATCCCGCTGCTTGGCCGAGGGCTTGCCGCCGCGTTTCCCGGCATATTCCAACTCGGCACCGCGATGCGCGAGCTTCAGGCATTCCTCATTGACCAACGCGTCGTGGACGATCACATCGGCCTCGGCGAGCCCCTTGGCGGCAAGCAGCGTCAGCAGCCCGGGATCGCCCGGACCGGCTCCGACGAGCCAGACGCTGCCCGGCTCCAGCGCCGGAAGATGGGAGAATGCGGCATCGATCATCCTGCTGATCTAGGCCCAGCAAAGGGCAAGGTCAACGCCACGCCCGTCACCTCACTGGAAGTTGCTAAGATTGCTATGACTCACTTCACGAAGAGGCGGATTCGATTTGGCAACAAACCCACCCAACAATATGAATACATTATAATATCATCACAAAGGCCAGCCGCGGCGCAGCCGGCCTTCCAGGCCGTCAAGCGGCAAGCAGCGTGTTGCGAATGAGGTCGAGGACCTTCTCCGATTCGATGCCGGTGCAGACGATCTGGCTCGGCAGACCATCCCAGTCACCGGGCGGGAAACGGCGGCTATCCGGCTTGACGACCGTCTGACCATCGGCGATGCCACCGCAGACGACGCGCACTGCGCCCGTGATCGTGGTGAACAGCTCGGGCGCCACGACATAGACCGAAGCGCAGCTATCATGCACCATCATGCCGTCCTCGACCGCATGCTTGTAGAAATCGATGTAGGACTGCGACAGTGCGTCGAGCAGCTTCACCGCCCCGTCTCCCCTGGCCGCCATCTCGCCGAGATAGCGGCGGCTCATCGTCGTGATCGAGGTGACGTCGAGACCGATGACCGCCACCTTCCAGGGCGCGGTCATGACGATGTCGGCAGCCTCGGGGTCGCCGTGAATATTGGCTTCGGCAACCGGCGAGACATTGCCCGACACATAGAAATTGCCACCCATGATGACGACGTCCTTGACCAGGCTCGCAATCTCCGGGTCTTCCTTCAGCGCCCGCGCCAGATTGGTCATCCGCCCGACAGCGACCAGCCGCACTTCGCCCGGGTTGGCGCGCACGGTGTCGATGATAAAGCGATGCGCCGGGCGCGGATCGAGCGGCAGGTCGATCGTCCCGGGCACCTCGATATCGCCGAGGCCGTTGTCGCCATGCACCATGGCCGGCCATTCCCGCTCGGCGCGCGAGGGATCGATGGTGACACTCGCGCCCTTGGCAACCGGTGCCGGGATATTCCATTCGCGCTTGAGGAAGAGCGCATTGCGCGTCGTCGTCTCGACCGAGGCATTGCCGAAAACGGTGGTGATGCCGATCAGATCGATCTCGGGATGACGGTGCAGGAAAAGAAGCGCCATGGCGTCGTCGACGCCCGGATCCGTGTCATAAATGACCTTGTGCATTGAATACCTCTAGATATGAATCGCTGGCTGCCGGACGGCGCCGCAACATGCCGCCACCATAACGCCCGTCAGGCTTTCTGCAACCCGATGCCGGCAATCGCCGCTGTCGCATGGGCGGACTTGATCTTGCCGAGCAGCAGCTCCGCATCCACGCCAAGCGCCGCAAGTGCCGCCGATTCCGCCACGCCGTGGCAGCCAACGCGGGCAAAGACGATCTCGGAGGGATTTTTGAGCCGCGGCGTTTCCTCTTCCAGCCTCGGCGCGTCGAAGAAGACGACAGGCACGGCAAAATGGCTGGCAACGGCAAGGATCGCCGCCTCCTGCCTGCGGCTGTCGATGGAGGCAATGGCCACAAGCTCTGCCGCGCCGATGCCGGCCGCCCTCAACGCCTCGACGGCAAGCGCCAGCACCTCGGCAGCCGGCGTCCCGCGCTCGCATCCGAGCCCGAGCACATGGCGTCTGGTCCTATCGAAGGGAATGTCGCTCATGGAAGCCGTTGAATACGCCCTGCTGTGTCATCGCAGCCATTGCAGCTTGGGTCGGCAAATGCAACAACGCCGCCAGAAAGCCTCTTGGAATACCGCCTTGCCTGACATAGCCCTCCATCTTCTGCTGCTGCTCTGTGTGGCCGCCTTCTTTGCCGGTTTCGTCGATGCCATTGCCGGCGGCGGCGGCCTGATCACCGTTCCCGCCATGTTGATCGCCGGCATTCCGCCGCTGCAGACGCTCGGTACCAACAAGGTGCAGTCGATCTTCGGCGCCGCCTCGGCAACGATCGCCTATGCCCGCAAGGGCCACGTGCAGCTCAATGAACAGTTGCCGATGGCACTGATGGCCGTCATGGGCGGGGCGCTCGGCGCCGCGCTCGCCACGATCGTGCCCGGACAGGTGCTGCAGGCGATCATGCCGGTGCTGCTGTTGGCGATCGCCATCTTCTTTGCCGTCAAGCCTAATCTCAACGACCTCGACACCCACCGTCTGATTACGCCCTTTGCCTTCGGCCTGACGCTGGTGCCGATCATCGGCTTCTATGACGGCGTTTTCGGCCCCGGCACCGGCTCCTTCTTCATGCTCGCCTTCGTCACACTCGCCGGCTTCGGCGTGCTGAAGGCCACCGCCCACACCAAACTTCTCAATTTCGGCTCGAACTTCGGGGCGCTGATCGTCTTTGCAAGCTTCGGGGCGATTCTCTGGAAGATCGGCCTGTTAATGGGTGTCTGCCAATTCCTCGGCGCACAGCTGGGTTCGCGGCTCGCCATGCGCATCGGCGCAAAGCTCATCAAGCCGCTGCTCGTAATCGTCTGCGTCGCTCTTGCGGTCAAGCTGCTCTCCGATCCGGCAAATCCGCTGCGGGTCTGGCTCGGCATCTGAGCCAGACCACCTTCCATTACCTCTGACGTAATTGATAGGGTGCGCCACCTTCCCGCATGATCGTCCTGCCTGAATGGACGGGCGATCAAAGGAGACGACCTGATGAACGACGCAAAGACCAACGCCGAACGCTACCTCGCCATCTGGAACGAGACGGATGCCGTCCGCCGGCGCGCGCTCATCGCCGAGTGCTGGAGCGAAGCCGCAACCTACATCGATCCGCTGATGCGCGGCGAAGGCCATGAGCAGATCAATTCGCTGGTCGAAGCCGTGCAGAGCCGATTCCCCGGTTTCCGCTTCGAGCTGGTCGGCGCGGCCGACGGCTATGGCGACAATCTACGCTTTTCCTGGGGGCTCGGCCCTGAAAATGGCGAAGCGCTGATCAAGGGCACGGATTTCGCCGAACTCGAAGGCGGCAAACTGAAATCCGTCCGCGGCTTCATCGACCAATTGCCGGAAGCCGCCTGATGACGCCGACCGCCCGCTCCGTTGGAGATCATCTGCGCGAATGGCGGCAGCGCCGCCGCATGAGCCAGCTCGACCTTGCGCTGGAAGCCGATATCTCGCAACGGCATCTGAGCTTCATCGAGAGCGGGCGCTCGACCCCGAGCCGCGACATGCTGCTGCATCTTGCCGAACGGCTCGGCGTGCCCTTGCGCGACCGGAACCCGCTGCTGCTCGCGGCGGGTTTCGCTCCTGTTTTTGCCGAACGCGCGCTCGACGATCCCGCACTGGAACTGGCCCGTCGCGCCATCGACATGGTGCTGAAGGGGCACGAGCCCTTCCCAGCAATCGCCGTCGACCGCCATTGGATACTCATTGCGGCCAATGCGGCCATCGCTCCGCTGCTCTCAGCCGTCGCCGACCAGTCCCTGCTCACGCCACCCGTCAACGTACTGCGCCTCAGCCTGCACCCACAAGGATTGGCGCCCCATATCAAAAACCTTTCCGAGTGGCGCGCCCACCTTATCGGCAGGCTGCGCCAACAATTCTCGGCTTCGGGCGATCCAATGTTGGACAAGCTTTTGAAGGAGTTACTGTCCTATCCAGCGCCTAAAACTGCTGGCGAGGTCCATACCGACTATGCCGGCATCGCCGTTCCCCTTCAGCTTTCGACCAAGGCCGGCTTGCTTTCCCTGATTTCGACAACGACTGTCTTCGGCACGCCCGTCGACATCACCTTGTCGGAAATCGCGGTCGAATCCTTCTTCCCGGCGGATGAGGAAACGGCCGCCATCCTGCGCAGCCTCGCGCTCAACTGATCGCCTCAGAACTCGACGCCCGGCTGGCCCTTGATGCCGGAGCGGAAGGGATGTTTGATCAGTTCCATCTCGGTTACCAGATCGGCGATCTCGATCAACTCCTCTTTGGCGTTGCGGCCGGTCAGCACGACATGCGTCATGGCGGGCTTTTCGGTCTTTAAAAATTCCACCACCTCGTTGATATCGAGATAGTCGTAGCGCAACGCGATGTTGATCTCATCGAGCAGCACCATGGAATTGCGCTCGTCGCGGATCAGCTCCTTGGCCTTTTCCCAGGCGGCCGAGGCTGCGGCAACATCGCGGGCGCGGTCCTGCGTTTCCCAGGTGAAACCCTCGCCCATCGTATGGAACTGGCAGAGATCGGAGAAATGCTTCTCGATCAGGTCGCGCTCGCCGGTCCACATCGCGCCCTTGATGAACTGCACAACGGCTGACGGCTTGCCATGGGCGATGTGGCGGAAGATCATCCCAAAGGCAGACGAGGACTTGCCCTTGCCCTTGCCGGTATGGACGATGATCAGCCCCTTGCCGTCGGTCTTGGTCGCCATGATCTTGTCGCGCGCGGCCTTCTTCTTCGCCATTTTCTCGGCGTGGCGCGCATCGTCCTTGCCGCCCGCGTCGTTGTCCGGGGTCTCGCCGCTCATCAGTTTACCTCATTGCGTTGCATGGCAGCCAGGTCGAACCGGGCCGAATTGCTGCGCGGCGTCCAGAGGCTGCGGTCGATCGCTTCGCTGAGCCGCTCCCTCATCTCGTCGAATGCCGCCGGGTTCTTCTCGATCATGAAGCTGCGCACAGTGGGATCGGCGACGAAGGCCTGGTAGACGGCCTCGAAATGATGTTCGCCGACCGCGCCCGTCGTCGCCGAAAAGGCGAAGAGATAATCGACGGTCGCGGCGATCTCGGCCGCGCCCTTGTAACCGTGGCGCATGACGCCCGATATCCATTTTGGATTGACGACGCGCCCGCGCACGACACGGCCGATCTCCTCCTCCAGCGAGCGGATCACCGGCTTTTCCGGTCTGGAATGGTCATTGTGATAGATCGACGGCCGCACGCCGGCGAGTTGTTCGGCCGCCGCCGCCATCCCGCCCTCGAACTGGTAATAATCGTCACTGTCGAGCAGATCGTGCTCGCGATTGTCCTGGTTCTGAATGACCGCCTGCACCGAGCGCAGCCGCTCCTCGAACAGGCCGCGTTCGGCCTTGCCCTGCTCGCCGGCGCCATAGGCATAACTGCCCCAGACGAGATAGGCCTCGGCGAGATCGGCGCGCCGCTCCCAGCCCTTTTCATCGATCAGCGCCTGCAGGCCGGCGCCATAGGCGCCGGGCTTCGAGCCGAACACCCGGTAGCCCGCCCGGCGTTTCGCTGAGGCGGCGTCGAGACCGGCGGCGGCAAGCCTTGCCGCCTCACCGCGCATGCGCGCTGCGATCGGGTTGTCCGTCTCGTCCTCTTCGAGCGCGCCGACGGCGCGGACCGCCTTGTCGAACAGGGCGATCTGCTCGGGGAAAGCGTCGCGGAAGAAACCGGAGATCCGGAGCGTCACGTCGACGCGCGGCCGCCCGAGCATCGCCGGCGCGATGATCTCATAGCCGGTGACGCGGCGCGAACTCATGTCCCAGAGCGGCTTGACGCCGATCAGTGCCAGCGCCTGGGCGATATCATCGCCGCCGGTGCGCATGTTCGAGGTGCCCCAGGCCGTCAAGCCGAAGGAGACGGGCCATTCGCCGTGATCCTGCACGTAACGGCGCACCAAAAGCTCGGCGGACTTCTTGCCGAGCTCGTAGGCCGCCGGCGTCGGCACGGCGCGGCTGTCGACCGAATAGAAATTGCGGCCCGTCGGCAGCACATCGGGCCGCCCGCGCGTCGGCGCGCCGGAGGGACCGGGTGAGACGAAACGGCCATCGAGGCCTTTGAGCAGCCCTTCGATCTCCGCGGGGCCGCAAGCGAGGATGGAAGGTTTGAGGCGGGCTTCGATCTCGGCGAGCATCGATCTGGTATGGGACCAGAGCGGCGGGCACGCCATTTCGCCGGAAACGAACTTTGCGGCGAGCAGTTCGATGCGCTCGACGGTGTCGCCGTGGGTGCGCCAGGGGGTGTCGAGGATATCGGCGAGAATCTCAGGTCGTGGACCGGCCCAAACGGCGGCCATGTCACAATCGAGAGGGTCGAAGGTGGAGGCACCCCCCTCTGTCCTGCCGGACATCTCCCCCACAAGGAGGGAGATCGGCAAGCCGCTTGGGCTTCCCACAAAAGAACCCTTGGCGGATGCCGCGCCTTCGTCCGAGGAGATAGAGCAAGAACTCTCATCCTCGATCTCCCCCCTTGTGGGGGAGATGTCCGGCAGGACAGAGGGGGGTATCTCCAGCACGCCGCTCAATCCAGCATCAGCAGCAATCGCCCGCTGCAAACTCGCATCGCCACCCTCGCCGAGCCCGCGCGGCACCCGCGCCAGCGCCACGGTCAAGTCCGTCAGCAGCCGCCCCTCAGGCGACACACCAAACACATGCAACCCGTCGCGGATCTGCATTTCCTTGAGGTCGCAGAGATAGGCATCCAGCTTCTTCAGCGCCTCACCCTCGCTTTCACCCTTTGCGATGCCCGCATCGCGGTCGAGGCCGATGTCGGTCACCAGATCGAGGATCTGCCGACTGAGCAGGCGGATGCGGCGTGGATCGCCGCCGGAGGCCTCGTAATATTCGTCGACCAGCGCCTCCAGATCCTTCAGTGGCCCGTAGCTCTCGGCCCGGGTCAAGGGCGGCGTCAGGTGGTCAATGATGACGGCAGCACTGCGGCGCTTGGCCTGCGTACCCTCGCCCGGATCGTTGACGATGAAGGGATAGAGATGCGGCAGCGGCCCGAGGATCGCCTCGGGATAACATGTCTCCGATAGCGCCAGCGCCTTGCCCGGCAGCCATTCGAGATTGCCGTGTTTGCCCATGTGGATGACGGCATGGGCGCCAAACTCGCGCCGCAGAAAGGCGTAGAAGGCGAGATAACCGTGCGGCGGCACGAGATCCGGCGAATGATAACTTTCCTTCGGATCGATATTGTAGCCCCGCGCCGGCTGGATACCAACGAGCACGTCGCCGAAACGGGCGAACGGCAGAGCGAAAGCGCCCTCGCGAAAATATGGATCGTCTTGCGGAATGCCCCAGCGGGCTCGCACCTCATCCTGAATCTTATTGGGAAGAGATTCCAGGAAGCTGTTGTACAGACTCAGGGAAAGCGTCTCGCGGATGATCTTTCCGTCGGAACCGGAATTGGTCGGCCCTTGCATCAGGTGGCGGATCAGCGCATCGCCGTCGGCCGGAATCTCGGCGACCGGATACCCCGCCACCCGCATAGCCTTCAGCACCTCGATGGTGCCGGCCGGCGTATCCAAACCGACGCCGTTGCCGAGCCGACCGTCGCGGTTCGGATAATTCGCCATAACAACCGCGATGCGCCGGTCGCCGGCCGACGCCTTCCGCAGCCGCGCCCAGTTGGCGGCAAGCTCTGCGGTATAGCGCACCCGGCCGGCATCCGGTTCGCTGGCGACGATATTCGTCTCGACAACCGCATCGTAACGGGCGGCCGTCTTGAAGGAGACAGCCCGCGCCAGCACCCGCCCGTCGACTTCAGGCAGCGCCACGTTCATGCCGAGATCGCGCGCCGACAGCCCTTGCGAGGAAGCAAGCCACGCCTCCCTCGACGAGGCCGACAGGATCGCCTGCAGCACGATCGCCCCATTCGCCTCCAGCACCGTCGGCTGCCGGTCTGCACCCGGTGTGGAGACCGCGAAGCCGGTGGTGTTGATGACGACATCGGGCTTCAGCGCCGAAAACACGCTTTCGAGAATAGCCGTGGAAACCGGATCCTTGAGGCTATAGGCAAAGACCGGCAGCGGCCGGAGACCGAGTGCGGCCAGCGTCTCGACCAGTGCCTCGATCGGCCCGGTCTCGCCGCTCTGGACGAGGGCGCGGTAGAAGCTGATAGCGACGATGGGAGATGTAGGTTCGAATCCCATGTTCTCCGTCGAGCTTAGGGCACCCCCCTCTGTCCTGCCGGACATCTCCCCCACAAGGGGGGAGATCGGCAAGCCGCTTGGGTTTCCCAGAAAAGAAACGTTGGAGGATGCCGCACCTTCGGCCGAAGAGATGGAGCGAGACCGCTCATCCCCGATCTCCCCCCTTGTGGGGGAGATGTCCGGCAGGACAGAGGGGGGTGCCACACGCGAAGACATCTCCGCAGCAACAACCCGCCGCCACTCCTCAACCCCGATCAGCCCGCGCCCAGGCCACCAGATACCGGCTTTCATCAAAGGTGCCGCCGGTGTCGGCTTCTCCGTGCCTGCCAACATCGCCCCGGCATAGCCGAGAAAGGCCCGCGCATTAGCATCACCGCCCTCGATCAGATAGGCCCAGAGCGCATTGAGATCGTCGAGATCAACATTGGAAAAAGGAACCAGCCCCGCATCCGGCTTCGCATCGCCCGGCAGCACCGCGATCAACGCACCGGCGCGGGACGCTGCCGCATACAGCGCCTCCAGCGCATAATGGAAATAGCTGGCGCCGCCGAGCGCCCGCACGATGATCAGCTTGGCATGCCGCGCCGTGCGCTCGACATAGGTATCGACCGACATCGGGTGCTTGAGGCTCATCAGGCTGGCGAGCCTGAGCGAATGCGGCCCACCGCACTCGCGATGGGCGGCTGCGATCGCGGCAAGCTCGCTGTCGGCAGCCGACAGGAACAGGATCTCGCCCGGCGTCTGCCCGAGGTCGATCGCCTCCTCGCCGTCGCTGATCGTTCCCTGCTGGGCCAGAAGCAGATGCATTGGTTTACGCCAGTTCTTCGATCGCCGCCCTCACAGCGTCCTCATCCATTTCGTGCAGGCCGATGACCACGAGGCGCGTAGCGCGTGTCTCGCCCACTCCCCATGCGCGGTCGAAATAATGGTCGACGCGGCTGCCGACCGCCTGGAGCTGCAGGCGCATCGGCTTGCCCGAAACATCGACGAAGCCCTTGAGGCGCAGCACGTCATGGGTCGATATGATCATCTTCAGGGCCTCGACGAAACCGGCGGGATCGGCAACGGGTCCGAGTTCGACGACGAAGCTGTCGAATTCGTCATGATCGTGCGGCGCACCGTCCTCATGCTCCAGCTCGTGATGCGACTTGCGGTTGGCGATATCATCCTCCGTGCCGATGCCGAGGCCGAGCAGGATGCCGGCCGGCACCTCGCCGTTTTTCGCCTCGACCATCACAGGCTTGCGCACGGTGCGGGAGGCGACTTCTTCGCGCACGCGCCCAAGGCCGGCGACGTCGATCAGGTCGGTCTTGTTGAGAACGATGAGATCGGCGCAGGTGAGCTGGTCCTCGAACAGCTCCTCGATCGGGCTTTCGTGATCGAGCGATTCATCCTCGGCGCGGCGCGCATCGACGGCATCATGGTCGTCGGCGAAACGGCCGGCGGCCACAGCCGCACTGTCGACCACCGTAATGACGCCGTCGACGGTCACCTGGGTGCGGATATCGGGCCAGTTGAAGGCCGCGACCAGCGGCTGCGGCAAGGCGAGGCCCGAGGTTTCGATGACGATATGGTCGGGCCGCTGTTCGCGCTCGAGCAGCTTCGTCATCGTCGGAATGAAATCGTCGGCGACGGTGCAGCAGATGCAGCCATTGGTGAGTTCGATGATGTCGTCCTCGCTGCAGTTCTCCGCGCCGCAGCCCTTCAACACGTCGCCGTCGACGCCGAGATCGCCGAACTCGTTGATGATGAGGGCGATCTTCTTGCCGCCGGCATTGGTGAGCAGGTTGCGGATGACAGTCGTCTTGCCGGCGCCGAGGAAGCCGGTGATGACTGTTGCGGGGATTTTCTGCTGGTTCATGGACTTAACCCTTCATTTTCAGCGGCAGGCCTGCCGCGATGAAATAGACTTCAGCGGCCCTCGCCGCGATCGATTGGTGCAGCCGGCCGGCATGATCGCGAAAATCCCGCGCCATGCGATTGTCGGGCACGATGCCGAGGCCGACCTCGTTGGAAACGAAAACGAGCCGCGCTTTGGCGTCAGGCAGGACATCGGCAAGGGCGGCAAATTCCGCCGCCATGTCACGCTGCTCCATCATCAGATTGGTGACCCAGAGCGTCAGGCAGTCGATCAGCACGATACGCCCTTCGCCGTCGATGGCGGCAAGCTTGCCGACCAGATCAAGCGGCTCCTCATGCGTCGTCCAGGACGGGCCGCGATCGGCCTTGTGCTTGATGATGCGCGCCTGCATCTCCTCGTCCCAGGCACGGCCGGTGGCGACGTAGTGGCGGTCGAGGCCGGTTGCGGTGACGAGGGATTCGGCAAAGCGGGATTTGCCGGAGCGGGCGCCGCCGAGGATGAAGACGGTGTTGGATGGGGCGCTTGTCATATGCAGACCGTCGCCAGAGGAAACGCGACGTTCCGCCACCCTCCCTCATTCCCTTCCTCGGGCTTTGCCCGAGGGATGTCACAGGAATCCAGCCACGGCGCGTCCGCGCCGTGAATGACTCGGTTAAAGGGGTTAAAGGGGAGTCCTCCGCGCCCAACGACTTGGGCGCACTGGATTCCTGTGACGAGCACAGGAATGAGGGAGGAGAGGAATGTGCCCACCAAACACGCCGCAACGGAAGGCGCCGACACCTGTAAGGTCTCGCCAAGCCGCGCCGCACCAGGCCGCGCTGAATTCAATCGTTCAGCCAAGACAACCTCCGTGCTGGCAGCGGGCATAGCGCCCAGGGTTGGGCTTCTCGCCCGGCACGGGATGGCAGGTCTCCTGGCTCGCGGGTATCGGCACGATCGGGGCGGACCGGAAACCGGTCGCCCTGATCGTGCCGGCGGATCATCCTCGCCTTCCCGGCTGCATCGGTGAAAAGGTGGACGATTCGTAGATTGAGAGGCGTCCGACCCCGGTTGATCACCATGCATGTCCAGTGGCTTTTCCGGCATGTCACCCATCCCGCCCGCTTGCTTTATTGCAAGCCGCCGGCCGGAAGCGCTCGATGCCGGATGGAAGACCCTGACCGCTCTACAGTCGCGGGGTCGGCTGTGATGAAGGCGCCCGGCTTGGGTCCGCCCTGTCACATTCCCTTTTCATCCGGAAGGGCGCTACGCCGATCCGGAACCATCCGTTATATCAGGATGGTCAGGTGACCATCCGTTGAGGGATGGTTAGGCAAGCCCGGGGATGAAGTCAACCGGCCTTGGCGGCCGGCCAACCGCCGGCAAGGCGGCACGTTCACCCAAACACGACTTACTCCACCAGAAATATCGTCTTTTATCATAGGCTTACGTCATAAATATTTGACCCGCGCGCCGGCTTTTCGCCGCAATTGCACTGCAAGCGGACTGCGCCACCGCCCTTGACCGGGCCTCTCCCCGCCTAGTTGTCTAGCCATGCTTATGAAATTGGATCGGCGCCGTCTGCGCGCGCTGCGTGTTTTCTTTGATCCGGGGCGGCTGCGTGCGCTGACCCGCCGCAGCGAGGTCGGCCTGTCGCTCGCGGGCGCCGTCGTCGGCATCGCCTCGGGGCTTGCCGTCACCGGTATGAGCTTCGTCTCCAATGAATTGCACCAGCTGGTCTTCGGCATCGCCGACGACGAAAGGCTGAGCTCGTCTGACATCGACGACAAGCTGCTGCTGCTCGCTGCCCCCGTCGTCGGCGGTATCCTGCTTGGGCTGCTGCTTTTCATCTTGGCGAAACGACGCAAGAAGCCGATGGTCGATCCGATCGAGGGCAATGCGCTGCATGGCGGCCGCCTGTCCCTGACCGACAGCATCATCGTTGCCGTGCAGAACCTGATCTCCAACGGTTTCGGCGCCTCGGTCGGGCTGGAGGCCGGCTATACCCAGCTTGCCGCCGGCCTCGCCTCGAAATTCGGACTGAAGCTGCAGCTTCGCCGTTCGGACCTGCGCGTGCTCGTCGGTTGCGGTGCGGCCGGCGCCATCGCCGCCGCCTTCAACGCGCCGCTGACCGGCGCCTTTTATGCTTTCGAGCTGATCATCGGCACTTATACGATCGTCTCGCTGACCCCCGTCGTCGTCTCGGCCCTTGTCTCCACTCTCATTGCAAGGCTGCTCACCGATGGCGATTTCACCATCGACATCGGCAGCTTCGGCGCGGTGGTGCCGGCCGATTATATCCCCGCCCTGCTGCTCGGCGCCTTTTGCGCCGGCATCGGCATCCTGATCATGCAGGGCGTCGCCTTTGTCGAAGAGCTGGCGCGTAAGAGTTCGATCGCCCCGCCCTTCCGCCCGGCGCTCGGCGGCATCATCGTCGGGCTGTTGGCGATGATCTCGCCGCAGGTACTCTCTGCCGGCCACGGCGCGCTGCATCTCAACCTTTCCCGTGAGGTGGCAATCCCGACGCTGATCGGCCTCTTCCTGTTGAAATCGCTGGCCTCGGCGATCTCGATCGGCTCCGGCTTCAGAGGCGGCCTCTTCTTCGCCTCGCTGTTCATGGGCGCCCTGCTCGGCAAGCTCTTTGCCTATTGCGGCCCCTATTTCGCCGATGCGACGCTGACGCCGGTCATCTATGCCGTGGTCGGCATGAGTTCGCTTGCCGTCGCCGTCATCGGCGGGCCGCTGACGATGACCTTCCTGGCGCTAGAAATCACCGGCGATTTCCCGATCACCGCACTGGTGCTTGCCGCCGTCATCACCTCGTCGCTCGTCGTGCGCTCGACCTTCGGCTACTCCTTCGCCACATGGCGCTTCCACTTGCGCGGCGAAAGCATCCGCAGCGCCCATGACGTCGGCTGGATCCGCAACCTGACCGTGGACAAGCTGATGCGATCAGACGTCAAGACAGCCAAATCAGGCATCTCGCTGGAGGAATTCAAGCAGGCCTTCCCGATCGGCTCGACCCAGCGCGTCATCCTCGTCGAGGAGAGCGACAAATATGCCGGCCTCGTGCTGGTGCCGGAGATCTACGCCAACCCGACCGACGCGCAGGATGAGGGCAAGACGCTTGCCGACTTCATCCATTACCGCAACGATTTCCTGCAGCCGCAGATGAATGCCAGGCAGGCGGCGGCAATCTTCGACAAGAGCGAAAGCGAAGCGCTTGCCGTCGTCAACAACCTGATCGAACGCAAGGTGATCGGCCAGCTCAGCGAAAGTTATACGCTACGCCGCTACAGCGAAGAGCTCGACCGCCGCCGCCGCGAAGTCTCAGGCGAGATCTGAACCGCTCCGACCGACAGCGCCGCACTGCAGCACTTTGATTTATTCAGCAGCGTCGGCAATCCTGAAAACATCAGCCCGCTTCGAAACTCCGCGCAGTTCGAACGATCCGAGATATTGGCAAGGCGCCGCACAGGTCGTCGCGAAGCTCTCCGACATCAACAGGGGTTGATCGAGCGTGCCGCAGAGCTTTTCTAGCCGCGAGGCCTCGTTGACCGCTCTGCCGATCACCGTGAAATCGAGCCTGCCATGGGCGCCGACATTTCCGTAGAAAACCTCGCCGAGATGCAGAACGACGTCGACGCCGATATCGGGGCCGCCATTGCCCGTCCGCTCGCGATTGAGCGCCTCGTTCGCCTTCAGCAGGTTCCGTGCCGAAGCGAGTGCCGCCAGGCAGGCCTGTTGCGGATCATCCGCATCGGTCGGAAAGATCGCCAGCACGCTGTCACCCATGAATTTCAGGATCTCGCCGGAATTTTCCTCGACATGCCGGTCGATCAGCTCGAAATGCTCGTTCAGAAAGCCGACGATCTCTTCGGGCTGATAGACTTCGGTCAGGGCGGTGAAATTCCTGAGATCCGCAAGCAGGATCGCGGCATTGATGGAGCCGCCCGTTCCCCGTTGGATCTCGCCGGCGAGGATGCGCGCGCTTGTCCTGGCGCCGGTATAGACGGCGAGGATGTCTGTCGCGGTCTTCGACGCCGCAATGCGGTAAGCCGCCAGCCCCAGCGCCGGGAGAAGCCCCTCGATAACAGCCAACTGATCGTCGGAAAACCCGCCCGGCGCGTCGCTGGTCAGCGAAAAACCGAGCCCGCGCAGCGCCACCTCTTTCGGGAATTCGCAAAGGCTGATCACGTGATCGGTGCCTCCGGCAAGGGCGAATTCGTGAAGTTCGGTATAGCCGAGACCCTCGCCTCTCTCCAAGCTCCATCGCCCTCTTCTTTCGCCGCGGTTCAAAAGATAGAATATCGGCGTCTCCTCGAAGAGGCGCTCCCCCACGATGCCGTGTTCGGCAATTTCGATGGTCGTGACGCCGCCCCTGACGAAATTGGCCGCGATGCCGCGATACATGGGATGGATGGACGGCATTCGGATGCTTGCCCGCCAGATCGGAAATCCCTCGGCGATCAGCCGGTCGCAAAGCCCGGCGACGAGGCCGCCAATATGCTCGCTGGTGATTCCCTGCTCTATAAGCCAGTGAATATGATCGTTAATTTTTAAAACCTCCGCATCGGGCCGAGAGCCGGAGAAGCCGTTTTCACGATCGAGGCCAGGCACCGGGAACCGCAGGACAGGCGCTGAAAAAGCCATGTCGCGCATGCCATTCATTAGCCTGCTTCGCGTCGCGATACTACTCCCAGGCGAATGGGGCATGCGGAATTCGAGAGGGACAAACGCCGGTGTCACGGATGACAAATTGCCTCAGTCTCCCAAGCGATTGGCGAAACCTGCTGCAGTTTGCCTCTTGGGAGGCGATAAAAGGGATCTCGCCTCGCCACGCGGCGATGTCCTTCGGCATGGGATCCCCAGCCGCTCACATCCTGACCGTCATGCCGCCATCGACGGTCAACACGTGGCCGTTGACGAAGGAGGCGGCGCCGCTTGCCACAAACAACGCCGCGCTCGCAATCTCGTCCGGGCGTCCCCAGCGTTGGACCGGGATGCGCTGGCGCACGAAAGGCATCAATTCCTCATTCTGCGCCATCGCCGCATTCGTCTCGGTGGCGAACCAGCCGGGCGCAATTGCGTTGCTGGTGATCCCGTACGGGCCGAATTCGACCGCCATGCCGCGCATCAGGCCGGTCAGTCCCTGCTTGGCGGCAGGATAGACGCAGTCGCCGGGCATGACGACATGGCCGCTGATCGAGGTCACCGCGATCAGGCGGCCGTAATTGCGCCGCTTCATCAGCACGGCCGCGTCGCGCGAAAGCGTGATCGCCGCCGCCAGATCGGTGCGCAGCAGCTCGATGATCGCATCATCGTCGAATTCAGCCAGCGGCCGCCGGTCGCGGGCGCCGACATTGTTGATCAGGATATCGAGACGGCCGTGGATCTTGTCGATATCGGCCATCACAGCACGCTGAGCCTCGCGGTCGGCGACGTCGAACACAGCAGCCTCCGCCGTCCCGCCCGCGGCCGGGATGGTCCTGACGGCATCGTCCAGCGTTGCCGCCGTCCGCCCGTTGACGATGACATGCGCGCCGGCCTCGGCAAGGGCACGCGCCATCTCGAAGCCCAGACCACGCCCGCCGCCGGTCACCAGCGCCACCTGACCCGCCAGTGAAAATCTGTCCAATACGCTCATATTTTCGTCGCTCTCAACCGAGTCCGCCGCGACAATTAATGGACTCAGTCAACTAATTTGGCAATAGCCGAACGAGACGATCCTCTGACATCAGGAGGTCCGGCTTGGCTCCCGCTTCTCCCCAGCAGGGGTTCGAAGGACAGGCGACACCCGCGGCTCCAGCGGTGGAACGTCCACGCAAGCCGCATTGACGTCAGCAACCCGACTAATGCGAAGGCACAAAAAGAAACTCGAATTAACGTCCGCATTGATGCTTTCTACCAACCACGTGCCGCTCTGGGACCGTCAAAGATTCCCCAAGGGACACACGACCATATTTCCGTTCGAAGCATCTGGATGCCACCTGTCAAGGTCAATGTCGGTAAGTATAGTGAACGGTATAGAAGCCGCGGCCCAAACTTCTGTATGCTGCCGAGATAATCGAAAGCTCCATGATTTGGCCTAGTTGGTACACTTCGCTGTTCGTGGAGTTCGTGGCGTGAAATTGAAGTGCCGAGCGAAATGTATCAGAACGCAAAAACTCGGGTGTCCAAGGCTTCCCCCCTTCGTCTCGGAGGATGTCCTCATTGGTATCCTGGAAAGATTCCATTCTCTCACAGAACTCAATCCTGTGGCCGTCGGCAACGAACGATTGAGTCCGGCACCGTTTCTCATATTCGCTGATCGGAGCCCGCGCTGCAAAAAATCCCATCTCAATTATTTTCGAAGAGACGCCAGAAATTGTAACTACAATAAAAACTAGGAGCGGACTGAATGTAATGATTGCAAATTTCCATCTACGAGTTGTAATACCTATAAGAAACCAGAATATTGCTAAAATGTTAACATAAAAAATATATTCTCCAATACTTCCATTTGGATTCATCTGACAATACAGACCAATAAAAATACTCAAAATCAATCCTATTGTTATACATAACACGGAAAATCTTTTTGCTTTATAAATTAGCATTATCCAGATTACTCTCCGTATTGCTTCAATAGTTTTGATGTTTTAGTGAGCAGACGGGCTGCTTCTAAATTTTATCCGTCGAAAATTCGACTAGGATTCTCCCGTTTCTTCTTCATCTAATTTTCGCTCTTTAAGTTCCGCGGTTATCCATCAAGATATTCGTGAGTTGACTGCGCCGGGTGCCCCCCCCTGCTGCAGCCGTGGCAACAAGCGCCTTACGCCGACGCGCGGCTTGTGCCTGAACGGATGCGAGCGCGGTCTTGAGATCCGATCAATCTGCGATTCTCTTTGGTTGTCCTCCATAGCCTAACCTCCTATCGCTCACGTTTATTCTTGCGTTTCTGGAGATTGTTTATAAAACGGCCACCATCCAGAAAGTATACAAAGATGCTATACGCAATTACTATAATAATAATTGAGGTATCACCTAGATAAAATATGTATATTGCAGCGCATATTATCGGAATAAATCCAACGGAGATCCCATAAAGGGTTATTAAATTCCGTGTCATCCAATTATCCTCTTATATATACTTTAAAGTCTGTCCCTTGGTGACGCGGCTGACTTTGATTGTCACTCCCATCCTGATTGCGTTGCGCAGGTTGATTTTCTCTGATTATCCAAAACATACGAGCATGCGCCTGTTGTCGCCCCATCGGCTAATAGTGCTTCGTCGATGTAGAATTCGACCTATTGAATGTGACACTGAGAGTATTCATCAGGAGTTCTCACGATCTTTTATTGTCTTCACATAGACGTTGTATAGATGCACAAAGAACGAAATAAAGAATATGGATGTTATCGTATTGGACATATAAAGATTAAAAAATCCACTCTCTCTAGAGCCTATCAAAAAGTCTATTGTATAGCATTTCGCATTGTCGCAGGGCGTCGTCAATCTATAGTCTGAGATGTATATGACGAAACATGCTGAAATTTCGATTACTGCCGCTACAAATGCCTGATTCATATTATTTTCAACTGGGATTTTGCCGAGTCTGTAAAAAAATCCCGCATCACTAACCTTTGCGCGGCGCGCCAGGCGATTGGGAAGAAGATCAAAGCGATTACAATCTGCGCAGTCAGGAAGATGAACACATAGTCAGGGGCTCGAAATCGGCGAAATAATGCGAGAGACGAAATAGTCACTGCGACCATCAGAATGGCGAAAACGCTGTCTAGGCTAATAGTGCTTCGTCGAAGTAGAATTCGACCTATTAGGAACAGGAAGATCGGAAACAGGAGGATGGGGACGGGCCCGATCGGGGGAAGCGGGCTTGCAGGCAGGAAATTTCCGTTCACGCTCGGGTCCTCCATCAATATGACGAGACGACGGAAAATACCGACCACCTCGGTTGCTGCGAATTTATCAAATCACCGCTCCTTCATCGCTTCGGCTGCCACGTCAACGAGAGGCGAAAACACATAGGCGCGTATCCGCCTCGAACCGGTGCTGACTTCGGCGGCCGCTGACATCCAGGCGAAGTGGGACATCTGCGCCATCCGCCCTCACCGCACTTTGCTCGAGCTTCAGCGTGACCGCGAAGACGAGGTTCTGTGTGCGCTCTGCGCGCGCAAACAGCGACGCCTGTGGCGGAAGCGCCAGTATCCTGTTCGCGGCGCTCGGCGTCAGGCCCAGGCTGACGAAAGATACTTTGACCCGCGACGCTCTCGGTTGATGACATAGCGTGAAAATCCAGTGTGGAGCGAAAGCAACGCGCCAAAAGCGCGCTCTCGCTCGCACAAGAATATTGACTATTACTTTGATTGGTTTTGAGGGGGGTTCATTTGATCGTGGGGCTCGCTTCTTCTTGTAAAGGAACGGTTACCTTCGGCTTCGACAAAGGTTCCGAAAACAACCGGCTCTGACTAATCCCGCCGCGACCCTACGCGCAGAAGAATTGGTTACTCCGAGCCCCCGCTCGTCAACGCCAGTTGGTTATTTCATAACTTAGAGGTGGGGTAATCATTCTTGTCAGAAAGGACTACCTGTGATTTTGTTTTGCGTGCCTCACGTTTAATCGGAGAGAATTATCGGTCAAATCACGGCTCTGTGATATCGTATGCCTTTTGGCCCTGAAGCCATTTTGTCGCACGAGGTCAACGTGACTCTTGTACAAGATTGATCCGTATCCATAGTCCTGGGCATGCTCGGGGTCAGCAGTGTAAGCTCGCCCATCGAAATCGACGCGTCATTGGCTGTCGACAAGAAGGCATGGCCGCCGATATCTCTCGTGCGAAATGATGTTGCGACTTCAGCGCATCACTTGCCACCCCGACGAGCGGCGAAACACATAGCCGAGAATCCGACGAGAACCGGTTCGCGCCTCGGGCCTGCTCTATCCAAGCAGCCCTGCAAGCCAGCGCGGGTCGAGATGTTTCTCCAGGCCACTCGCGATCTCGTCGAGTGCCCGGTCGACGCTTTCGCGGTAGTTGCCACCTTCGCCCGAGAGCCCGAAGCTTTGAAGCAGCCGGGCGCGGTAGGTGTCGCTGCCAAAAAGCCCGTGCAGATAGGTGCCCATGATCCGGCCGTCGGCCGACAGCGCCCCATCGGGCACGCCGTCGACGATCGCCGAAGGCCTGATGCAATCCGGGCCGCGGGTGATGCCGAGATGGATCTGGTAGCCGGCAAGCGGCGTATCGTATTCGGTCGAGCGGGCCTGGCTGTTGCGCACGGTTTTCTCCGGCGCCATCTCGGTCTCGACCTCGAGAAGCGCAAGCCCCGGCGTCTCCAGCGTCCCGCCCTCGAGCCCAAGCGGATCATGCACGGTCCGCCCGAGCATTTGGTAGCCGCCGCAAATGCCGATCACCCGGCCGCCGCGCCTGACATGCGCCTGGAGATCGCGGTCCCAGCCCGCGGCCCTGAAATCGGCAAGATCCGATATCGTCGATTTCGAGCCGGGAAGGACGATGAGACCTGCGTCGGCAGGCAACCGCTCGCCCGATCGCACGAAGGTGAGCTCGACATCCGGCTCGGTCCGCAGCGGGTCGAGATCGTCGAAATTGGCGATGCGCGGCAGCACCGGCACGGCGATCTTCAGCGCCCCCGCTCCGCCCTTCGCCAGCCGTTCGAGCACGACCGAATCTTCGGCCGGCAGGCGCGCAGCGCCCTGCAGCCATGGCACGACGCCGAAACACGGCCAGCCGGTAAAGCCTTCGATGGCGCGGATGCCGTCGTCAAACAGCGAGATGTCGCCGCGGAACTTGTTGATGATATAGCCCGCAATCATCGCCCGGTCGCCCTCGTCGAGGATCGCATGCGTGCCCACAAGTGAGGCGATGACGCCGCCGCGGTCGATATCGCCGACGAGCACGACAGGCACGCCGGCCCGTGTCGCAAAGCCCATATTGGCGATATCGCCGGGCCTGAGATTGATCTCGGCCGGCGATCCCGCACCTTCGACGATAACGAGATCGGCACCCGCAGCCACTTTCTCGAAGCTTTCGAGCACGGCGCCGAGCAGCTGCGGCTTCAGCCGCTGGTAGTCGCGCCCCTTGGCTTGGCCGAACACCCTGCCCTGCACGATGATCTGGCTGCCATTGTCCGATTGCGGCTTGAGCAGCACCGGGTTCATGTGCACCGAGGATGGCGTGCGCGCGGCCAGCGACTGCAGCCACTGCGCCCGGCCGATCTCACCGCCATCGTCGGCAACAGCCGCATTGTTCGACATGTTCTGTGGCTTGAACGGCCGGACGGCAAGCCCGCGATTGGCCGCCAGCCGGCAGAGGCCCGCGACCAGCACCGTCTTGCCGACATCCGAGCCGGTTCCCTGCAGCATGATCGCTCTTGCCATGGTGGCCGCCTTTCGCTGAGGCGAGGCCTACAATGGGCGTCGACACCAGGTCAAGGCTTGGCCCGGCTGCGGCTCCGCGCATAAACGCGAAAACCGCGCATCGCCTTGGCTCTGCGCGGTTTGCCGAAAACTCAGGCGTCTTCGCCCCTACACGGCGAAGCTCGCTCTCCCCAGTACGCACTACCTGAACCAGAGAAGCGGCGGTCATTCCCGCCACGACCCAACTGATAACGGCACATTCTTACCGGAGAGTTATTGAAGGCTTACGCAAAAGTTAATTTCGATGTTTTTTGACATTCTCGCCGAAATTTCTGCAGAAGATCGCGAAGAGCGTGCGTTTCGCCCGAGGGCGCCATTTTGGGGATATTGACATAAATTCTTCGAATTCAACTATTTAGATACGCAACCATGAGCAGAAGGCGGTTGATTTCTGCGAGCGAACGCGTAGGCTTCGCCAAAATGCGCCATTGTTGACCATCGCCTGCGACGAGCCGCCGGACAGCCTTGTCGGTGGATTGCAAATCCGGCCGCGCGTCCGCCTAAAAATTCGGGGAATGACGATGAAGACGTATCTGATGACGGCCGTCTTTGCCGCGGCTCTTTCTACCATCGCGCCGGCCGAAGCCGCCGAGTGCGGCAAGGTTTCGATCGCCGAGATGAAATGGGCCTCGGCAGGTATCGCAGCAAACTTCGACAGAATCATCCTGGAAAAGGGCTACGGCTGCTCCGTTACCATCGTCGACGGCGACACCCTGCCGACCTTCGCCTCGATGAACGAGAAAGGCACCCCCGACGTCGCCTCGGAATATTGGATCAATTCCGTCCGGGCCCTGCTCGATCAGGCCGTCAACAGCGGCCGGTTGGTGCAGGGAGCCGAGATTCTCGCCGATGGCGCCGTCGAGGGCTGGTGGATCCCGAAATTCATCGCCGACGCTCACCCCGATATCCGCTCGGTCGAAGATGCGCTGAGACATCCCGAACTCTTCCCGGCCGAGGACGATGCGTCGAAGGGCGCAGTCTACAATTGCCCCGCCGACTGGAGCTGCCAGATATCGACCACCAATCTGTTCAAGGCGCTCGCGGCCGACAAGAAGAGCTTCGAGCTTGTGGAAACCGGCAGCCCCGAACAGCTCGATGCCTCGATTGCCCGCGCCTTCGACAAAAAGGTCGGCTGGCTCGGCTATTACTGGGCACCGACTGCGGTCCTCGGCAAATACGACATGACGCGGCTGAGCTTCGGCGTCGGTCATGACAAGAGCGAATGGGACCGCTGTACGGCGGTTGCCGGCTGTAACAGGCCCCAACTCAATTCCTACCCCGTCTCGCGCGCGTTCACGTTGATGACCAGGTCCTTCGCCAGCCGCGCCGGGCCTGTCACCACCTATCTCAAAACCCGCAAATGGGACAATGGGACGATCAACCAGGTGCTCGCCTGGCAAGACGAAAACCGCGAAAGCAACGAGGATGCCGCGATCTATTTCCTGCGCAACTACGAGGGCCTGTGGATGAAATGGGTACCGGCGGATGTAGCCGAGAAGGTCAAGGCGAGCTTATAACGTCGGGAGACGATCAACGACCGGACGATTCGACATGACTGGCAACGTTCCCTTTCCCGACCGCGATACCGTTGCGGAAAAGCTTGCCACGCTGGCGGAGGCTGACAAGTCATACTTGGCGCTGCTCATGGAAAACGCCGCTCAGGACGACAATCTGCTGGAAGGCCTGCGCCGCCATCTCGATTTTGCCGCCGGGTCGCGGTTGCTGAACTCGCTGAAGCTCGAAAATCTCGGACTGTGGTTGGGGACAGAGGCGCCCGACCGTCTGCAGATCAGGCTGATGGAAACTGCCCGCTCCAGCCAGCATCCCGCCTATCAAGCCTTCCGGACCGGCCTCAGCCGATCCGGCGGCCTCGAAAAGGCTTATCCCTCGGCCATTTTATAATGGTCCGACCCGGTCGTCCGTTAGGCCCCGGTCACCCGATAGGGTGGTCCGGACCCGGCCATCTATGATAGTCCGGCCCGGCCATCAAAATGACGGTCGGTCAAGCCGGCAAACCTCTCAGCCGATCACTTCTTCGCAGCCCGATCGACCGAGCGGCCGGCATCCTGGGTGGCGTTCACTGTGTTTGCCGTATCCTTTCCTATGCCACGGATCGTGTTGCCACAGGAGGAAAGGGCAAGAAGAACCATAAAAGCTGCGGCAATTTTGGCCGTTGTGGTCATTTCGAATATCCTTGTTTGAAATCAACCCCGAACGGCACTTATGCCGTTCGCGCCGATAACGCACAAGGGAAGAAAAGGTTCAACGGTTGAAAGACATCGTCAGGCGGCAACCGCCTTCGCTCTCTCGGCAAAGGCGCTGCGAATGCTGTCGGCCACCGTCTCGATCGGCCCCGACATCTGCGAGGCGGTCAGCAGGCGGATATCGAAGGCACCGAGTTCCGGCAGCCCTTCATTCGGGCCGAGCAGCGCCATGTCCTCGTTGACATAGGAAAGCGGCAAAGGCGCGATGGCCAGATCGGAGAGAACGGCGGCGCGCTGCGCCATCGTGTGGCCGCTGAGATAGGCGACGCGATAGGGCCGCTTGTTGCGTTCAAGCTGGGTGAGCGCCTCCTGGCGCCAGATGCAGCCGTCCTCCCAGATCGAGATCGGCAGGGGATCGCGGCGATGCGCCGAACCACACCTGGCGCCGGCCCAGACCAGTCGCTCGCGGTAGACCACCTCGCCACCGGTCGGGAACGGTCGCGTCGCGCAGTTGATCAATGCCAGGTCGAGCCGTTGCTCTTCGATGCGTTTCTTCAGTCCGATGCTCATGTCGATCGTCACGTCGACCATGATGCCGGGATAGCTTTCGGCGAAACTCTTCAGGATGCTCGGCAACAGCCGTTCGCCGATATCCTCCGGCGCGCCGAGCCGCACGACGCCGCTGAGTTCGGGCATGATGAAGCGCGACACCGCCTCGTTCGACAGCGCCAGGATGTTGCGGGCGTAGGATAGCAGCATCTCGCCATGGCGCGTTAGGGATACCGAGCGCGCGTCGCGCAAAAACAGCGTCGCGCCGAGCTGTTCCTCGAGCTTCTTGATCTGCATCGACACTGCCGATGGCGTGCGGAAGACCGCCTCTGCGGCGGTCGAAAAATTGCCCGTCTCGGCGATGGCAACAAAGGTACGCAGCACATCGTTGTCAAGCAGCGGAATGGGACGGCGAAAGGGAATGCTCATCGTCGCATCTTTCAATTTTTCTGATTTATAACCCCATATCATTTTGTTTGATTGAATGTCAATCGACCGCCTATCTTCAGTCTCAGCAGCAATGATGCCAGCAAAGGAGGCCGGACATGACGCAATCAAGCATCTGGAATATCGTACAGGCCCTTTCCGCATTCAAGTCGCAGAGGCGCAGGGATGCGAATCATGAGTATGCAATCCGGCAGTTAAAGCGTTTTCCGTCGCATCTGCTGGCGGATTGTCACCGCGAAATGGAGTTGAGCACCCTCACCTCGGCCGCTGAAGCGGATGATCGACGATCGAACGGCGGTCACATGCCGCCCAGCAGCTTGAAGGCGATGACCCACATGGTGAAAGCGACGAGCGTTTCCAGCATCCGCCAGGACGAAGGTTTCGAGAAGATCGGCCGCAGCCATGTTGCGCCATATCCGAGCGAAAAGAAGAACAGGAAGGAACCCGTCACCGCGCCGGCGGCAAACGAAGTCTGCTGCCCGGGATAGCGTGTCGATATCGTGCCGAGCAGCACGACCGTATCGAGATACACATGCGGATTGAGCCAGGTCAGCGCGAGGCAGGTCATGAGCGTCTGCCGGAAACTCGCCGTCTTGGCCTCCGCCGCCGTGAGGGTAGCGGATGACCGCAAGGCGGAATAGAGGCTCTTGGCGCCGTACCAGGCCAGAAATGCCGCCCCGCCATAGCGCATGACGGGATCGAGCCAGGGCATGAACGCAGCGATTTGATGGAGGCTGGTCACGCCAAGCACGATCAGTGCGGCATCCGATACCGCGCATGCGAAGCAGACGGCGAAGACATGTTCGTTGCGCAGGCCCTGGCGGAGGATGAAGGCATTCTGCGCGCCGATGGCGACAATCAGGCTGAGGCCCATCATCAGGCCGGTTATGTAAATCGAAAAATTCATCGCTTCGGCCAACGCCCCTCATTTTCGGTGAGGTTGGGCTATCGCGATTATGAGGATTAGACTAGTTAATCAAACTTACTCCGATTAAGTGAAACTAATCCGTGCTCGATTATCCCGCCCTGCGCGCCGTCGCAGCCATTGTCCAGACAGGCAGCTTCGAAAGAGCGGCGGCCGTCCTGAACGTGACCCCTTCGGCCATTTCGCAGCGCGTGAAACAGCTGGAAGAGCGTCTCGGCGTCGTCCTCATCGTCAGAGGCACGCCGTGCACGGCAACGGAAAAGGGAGAATGGCTCTGCCGCCATATGGAGAATGTCGGCATGCTCGAAGCCGAACTCTTCGGGCAACTGCCGGCTCTCGTCCATCCTGACGAACCACGCCAAAGGGTCACGCTTCAAATCGCGACGAACGCCGACAGCCTCGGCACATGGTTCGTCGAGGCCATGTCGAATTTCGCCAGGAGCTCTTCCTATCTGCTGAATATCGCCGTCGACGACCAGGACCATACTGCCGAATGGCTGCAGCGCGGGCGGGTGATCGCCGCCGTCACCAGTTTGGAAAAGCCGGTCCGCGGATGCCGGCGTTTTGCGCTCGGCGTCCTGCGCTACCACGCCACCGCCACGCCCGACTTCGTCGCCCGCCACTTTCCGCATGGCGTCACATCTGAGGCAATCCGCAATGCTCCGGCCCTGACCTTCAACCAGAAAGACCGGCTGCAGAGCAACTGGATACGCAAGATGTTCGGGCGCGATCTCGATTACCCCACCCACTGGCTGCCCTCGCCGCAAAGTTTCGTCGAGGCGAGCCTTTCGGGCATGTGCTGGGGAATGAACCCGACCCAGCTGACCCGCGAGCATCTCGCATCCGGACGGCTGGTGGAGCTGGTGCCCGACACACCGCTGGATGTGCCGCTCTACTGGCAGATAAACCGCCTCGCCGCCGATCGCCTGGCGGAGCTGACGCGCGAAGTCGTCACGGTGGCCAAGCGCCGTCTTTGACGCGTCACTCAAGAATGCAGCAAAACCGGGTCGCTTCTATCAGACGTAAGCCGTGCGGCTGCCGAACTCACTGGTCTCGTCAAAATTCGTCGTGCCGATACGCTCGCTTTCGCCGGAAAATTCTCCAGGAGCGTCACCGGCAGGCTTCGATGCAGCAGACGCCTGAGTTTGGCTGCTCTCGCTCGCTTCGAGCTTGGCGATCTTGGCTTCCAGCGTCTCGATGGATTTTTCGATCGTGGCCTTCTCTTGCTCGTCCTCAGTCTGCTCCAGAGCCGCCTTCTTTTCGGCAAGCTGGGCCTGGAGAGAGGCAAGCTGATCCGACGAACCGGAAGACGAGTTGGCGGCGGCGGAACTCAAAATGGTGGATGCAGAACTGGAAATTGCGCTGACCATGAGCATAACTTTCGATGATGTGGAATGTCATCGTTCTAATCGCAGATGGTAAAGCTTCGATAAATAAAGTACCAAACGGTACCAAAATAATGAGCAAGGCTATACAATAGCGATGATTTCCAGCTCCTGGCCACCCGTCTCCACCACATCGCCGACAGCCTTGCCCATCAGCAACCGCGCCACCGGCGAGACGTAGGAAATCGATCCGGCCTTGGGATCGGCTTCATCCTCCCCGACGATGCGATAGGTCTGCACGCGCCCGTCGTCGCGGCGGAAGGTCACCGTGCTGCCGAAAGCGACGGTGTCGTTTGACGTGGGCTGTGGCATGATCTGAGCGGTGCCAAGTCTGGCCTTGACGTAGCGAAGATCACGCAAGGGATTGGCCGCCTGCCGCCGCCGCTCGTTCACGTCTTCGATGGTGCTCGCCGCATCATAAGCCTCACGGGCCTGCTGCAGTTGCAGCTCCAAAGCCTTCAACCCCGCTTCCGTGACAAGGTTCGGGTGCGGCGAAACCGGACGATCAGGCAGCAGGGTTTCCGAAGCGGTTTCGAAACTCTCTTCCTTGGTGAAGGCGACGGCCAATCTCGGACTCCATTTAGCGCGATGCGCTCTTCCAGCTGATGGGCAATTGCCCCAATCTCTTCTCTGTCGAAACCATACATCGACCGCGCACGAACCGCCAATCCTGCTTCATCGGCAGCCGCGTTCAAAATCATGCCCCCGTAGCTTGGGAGCGGCGGGAAAGTCCGACACCGCATGGCGGTGGCCAGATCCCTTTATTTCGAGACGTGCTCGGGCTTGCCCTTCCTCTTGGTGGAGGCGAACTCCTCGAGCTGTTTTTCGCTCATGGACTCGACCATCTGTTTCGAGGCGCCTTTGAGTTCGCTCTTCGGCGTCTCGCCGCGTTTGGCCGACAGGGCGGCGCCTGCCGCCTTCTGCTGGGCTTTGGACTTGGCTGGCATATCGATCTCCTTTGCTCGAACGAGCGAACGCCGGCTCAAAGCTTCCTGAGTTCGTCAGGCTTGTGTGCGGCGCATTTTCCCGACTTGTCGCTCTCGACGATATATTGCGGTTCGGCTTTCGATGCTTTCACGCTGTGGTCTTTGATCTTCGTCGGACTGCTCTGCTTTTTGACCACCCTGCCCTCGGCCTTTCCCTGGCTGGTATTCCAGCTCACCTCATCGCCCTTCTTCAATTGCTTCGACACGGCGGCTCCTTCAAATCATCCGGTTTCAAGGAGGCTGCGGCCCGTAAGCCGCAGCCGACCGACTGTCAGTTGATGGTAGCCCATTGCATCCGGACATCCCTGGCATTCTTCGACAGATGGACGTGCGCATCCACGTGATCGACCCAGTCGATCGGGATCAAGTGGTGTTTGCCGTCTTCCGAATCGAGCTTCGTCAGTTTGATACGCGTCGGGCCATCGAGATGATCGACTGTGCCGACCTGGGTGCCGTCGGCAGCCCGTACTTCCATATGTTCATGGATCTGGTCTGCGGAAATCATCGTTTCCTCCTTTGCATCATTGTCGGGTACGTAGCGGCAACGAGGTGGAGCAGACTTGGTTCCAAACACGCGCGACCCTGTTCAATCGGCCGTCACGTCCCAATTGTCACCCGGGTTGAAGGTCCTGACGCCAGCAGCTATTTTTTCGGTCTCGCGGCCGAGATCGGCCTGGTAGATCGTACCGTTGGCATTCACCGCGAAGGTGTGCACGCCAGTTTCGCCATATCGGATCGGCCAGGCGATCAGGGCAAATCCCGCGATCATATTGCCATTGATCACATAATCGAACTCTCCGCCGGCGATGTTCGGTCCCTGGCTGTCGATGATCCTGTAGCGATAGCCGTAATAGCCTTCACCGGCCTTGGCCTTATCAAGCGCCGCATTATCTTCGAGCGCGTTGCCCGCTGGGCTATCCCCCTCGCCCAGATCAGGCGACCAGTAGAGACCATCGGTTTTGCCGTCGCTGCTGATTAGTTTCTGGGCATATTCCAGGACGCCGTCACCGTCGTGGTCGGCGGAAGAATATTCCTTTTGGGCGTCGACATAGGCCTGCATCGTGTCGATGGTCTGCAATTCGTTCTCGCCGACGCGACGATTGATGATCTCCTCGAACCCGGCATAGGTGTCGAAACCCCATTTGCCATCGTCGCCCTTCACGATCGGAAATGGCAAAGACCATAATTTGTCGCCGATCTCGATGATCTTGCGGTCATCGACGTCCTTCACCACGACCTTCTTCTGTGCGCCCTCCCGGATTTGTGCATAGGTGTCCATCACCCCTTCGCCTGCCTTCGCTTTCGCTGCATCAATACCGAGCAGCGCCGCGAACTTGTCGAAATCATCTGCCGCCAGGGCCGCCTTGAAGGCGTCAACGGCTTGTTCCGGCGTCTCGAATACGGGCGGATCGCTCTGCGAAGCGAAGCCCGAAATGACGGTCGCATCGGATGGCTCTGCTGCAGATGCCGGAACCGGATTGGTGGCGAGAGCCGCAAGAGCGAACACCGAACCCAGAAGCATGTTTCTGACTGACTTGGTCATGACTTTCCTCCTTCTTCCGGTTATCGGCGACGGCCGCCGCCACCACCGCCGCGGCGCATTTCTCTCCCGCCACCACCGCGACTGCCGCTGGCCATGGCCTGTCTGCCGCGGCTGGACTGCATCTGAGCGCGCCTGCCGCTGTCGACCTGACCGAGCGCCGAAGGCTTTCTGGGGCGGCTGTCGACCCGGGCCGCAGGCTTCGGCTTTGCGACCGGGCGTTTGGCGTTGACCCCGGGCCTTGCGTTTTCGGCAGCCCTGTTCGGCGTTCTTGCGTCGGGCCTGCGGTTCTGCGCAGCCTGCGCTGCCTTCCCGCCCCCGGAAGCCGCGCCTGTATTGGCTGCCTTGTTGCGAGCAGCATTGACCCTGTCCGCATCGATCTTGCTCTTGCGGACATCGTTGATACTGACTTTGCCTGGCTGGTCGCGGATCGTGTTCGCACGATCGTTGCCTCTTGCTCCGACCCTGTTGCTGGCTTTCGCCTCGATACTGGTCCTGAAGGAGCTGCGGTCGATCTTGTTGAACTGCGCGCCGTCGAACCCGATCTTGCTGCGGTCGACGTTCTTCCAGTCGACGTCATTGATATTCACCTTGCCGTTGATGTTGTTCAAACAGTTGTTGCAGTCGATGTCGACATTGCCGTTCCAGCGCCCGCCCCACACGCCCCAGCGGTTCCAGTCGACGGCGGCGGCCCACACCGCTCCCGTCACCACGCCCGCGAAAAAGGTGGCTGTGGGATAGTAGTAGTTCGGATACGGCTCGGAATAGTAGCCGATCGGCTCGGCCACATAGTTCGGTTCATACAGCATCTCCGGCGCGTATTGCGGAACGTAGATCTTCTCAGGACTGGCGGAGACGATCACGACGTTGTCGTTCTCCTGGCTGACCTTGATCTTGTCATCGGTCTTGATGATGCCATCGGCGACCGCTTTATCGCGCAGTTGCTGTATGGCGATCAGAACGTCTTTCTGCTGGTAGGAAAGCGCCTCTCCGAGAGACTGCGTCCAATCGAGGTCTTCGCTCATCATCGTCACGATCTGAGGATAATTCAGCAGCGATACGATGCTGCCGTCCCACGTCGTCTTCGGCTTGAGCTTCGGCTGCTTCTTCAAGGTTTCGAGGAACCGGGCTGCTTCCACGACCTGGAGTGGATAGAGCGAGGCCGACGTGACGAGCGCAACCAGTTCGTCCGGATACAGCGCGATCCGCGCCACCAGGATTTCGAGTTCGTCCTCGCTCAGAGGCGCCGGCGCGTCGTCTTCCGCCGTGACGGGATTGGAAGTGGCCGGCTCCTGCGCGGCGGCGGTCAGCACCAGATGTGGAGAAAACGGGAACCCTGCAAAAGGCAGGAATAGGCCCGTGGCGAGTAACAAAGCGTGAGGTCTAGCCATCTCAAATCCTCCTTGCGGTCAGACATGGTGTGTAGGCTGTCGACTATTGTATCTTCGCTGGTGCCGCATACTCCTCCGAGTGGAGAAGGATTGATAGCTAAACATCGGCCAAGCCGTCTTTTGCTCCAAATTTATAGCAAAAACAGCTCCAGGCGTAGTCGCGGGACTGATCTCGGACGTATGTTACAGTAACACACTTACAAAAGCGGAGTTCAGCGCGCAGGCTAACTTCGACCGTGTGCAGGATCTCTCCTCTGTGTTCTGAGGAGTGTAAATGCGGCCGCCATACCTACCTCTCCTTCAGTTCAGCCGCTTGATCACGAAGTCATGGTCAGGGACCACTGCCTCCTTTGAAGGCGATATGGCATTGCCAATGATCAGTGACCGCGAGGGCGCGTGATGAATGCTGAATCCCAGCGCCTCCGGGAGGCGCGAGACGGAAAAGCCGACTGGAAGAAATGGGGTCCCTACCTGTCCGAACGGCAGTGGGGAACCGTTCGCGAGGATTACAGTGGGGGTGGCGATGCGTGGGATTACTTCACCCACGACCAAGCCCGATCGCGCGCCTATCGCTGGGGTGAGGACGGTCTGGCGGGCATCAGCGACAGCAAGCAGCGGCTGTGTTTTGCGCTGGCTCTCTGGAATGGACAGGATCCCATCCTGAAGGAGCGGCTGTTCGGCGTCACCAACAGCGAGGGCAATCACGGCGAGGATGTGAAGGAGTACTACTTCTACCTAGATTCGACGCCGACCCACTCGTACATGAAGTATCTCTACAAATATCCTCAAGCCGCCTACCCCTACGACGACCTGGTGAAGACCAATAGCCGGCGTGGGAAAGGCGAACTCGAATACGAACTGATCGACACCGGCGTGTTCGACGCCGATCGCTACTTCGACGTCTTCGTCGAATATGCCAAGGCAGCACCCGAGGATATTCTTGTCGAGATCACCATTGCCAATCGCGGGCCGGAAGCGGCCACCCTGCACGTACTGCCGACATTATGGTTCAGGAATAGATGGTCCTGGGGTGAAGAGGCTGACAAGCCAACGCTGGAACGTGTGGAGCGGAATGACGCTCCGGTGGTGATCGCGGCCAAAGCCGCACCTGGGCAGCCGGCAGAAGCGGATGAGACACGATATCTCTATTGCGACGGCTCGCCGGCACTGCTGTTCACCGAGAATGAGACGAACACGCAACGTCTGTTCGGCGTTCCGAGTGCCACTCCATTCGTCAAGGACGGGATCGACAGCTTCGTCCTGCATGCCCGCACCGACGCAGTGAACCCGCAGCAGATCGGAACCAAGGCCGCGGCACATTACGTCGTCATCGTGGATGCAGGGCAATCCCGGACCTTGCGGTTGCGGCTCTGCGACGTGCCGCCGGCTGCTGGACCCAAGAATGTCCGGCCAATGTTCGATCGATCGTTCGACGACGCGATGCTGGCGCGACGGCGCGAAGCCGACGAGTTCTACGCTTCGATCACGCCGCCATCGATGACGGCCGACGCCGCCGATGTCATGCGGCAGGCTCTGGCAGGCATGATGTGGGGCAAGCAGTTCTATCTATACGACGTGAACAGATGGCTGGACGAACACGGCGTCGATCCGTTCGATCCGAAGCGCCGGGTCGAACAGCGCAACGTCGGCTGGCATCATATGTACAATGCCGACATCATCTCCATGCCGGACAAGTGGGAATATCCCTGGTACGCGGCCTGGGATCTGGCATTCCAGGTGATCGCTCTGACGATGGTCGATCCCGACTTCGGCAAGGATCAGATCAATCTGATGCTGCGCGAAGCCTATATGCATCCGAACGGGCAGATACCGGCGTACGAGTGGAACTTCGGCGACGTCAACCCGCCTGTCCACGCCTGGGCGACGATCTTCACCTACCGCCTGGAGCAGGCGCGGTCAGGCAAGGGCGACGTCGCCTGGCTTCAGAGATCCTTCCAGAAACTGCTTCTGAACTTCACCTGGTGGGTCAACCGCAAGGACCGATCCGGCAAGAATGTCTTCGAAGGCGGCTTCCTTGGGCTGGACAATATCGGGGTGTTCGACCGCAGCGCGCCGCTGCCGACCGGGGGCTACCTGGAGCAGGCAGACGGCACCGCATGGATGGCGCTCTACTGCCAGAACATGATGGAGATAGCCACCGAACTGGCTCTCAAGGGCGCCGGCGGCGAGGAGATGGTGCTGAAGTTCACGCAGCATTTCCAATGGATAGCGTCGGCGATGATCCACGCAGGCGACGAGGTCGGAATGTGGGACGAGGAGGACGGGTTCTTCTACGACGTGCTCCGCCTGCCGGATGGGCAGGCTCAGCGTCTCAAGGTCCGCTCGATGGTCGGCCTGCTGCCGCTCTGCGCCGCCACCGCGTTCGAGGGCGACATCTACCACCGGTATCCCGAGGTCACCGGACAGATGAAGCATTTCTTCGATACGCGCCCGGAATTGATCACCTTCATCCATGACCCACGCAAGCCGGGCCATGCCGATCGCCGGCTCGCCTCGATACTGGACGAGAGCAAGCTCCGTCGTGTGCTTTCGACGATGCTCGACGAGAAAGAATTCCTCAGTCCCTACGGCATCAGGGCGCTGTCGCGCTACCACGATGAACACCCCTACATCTTCCAGGTCGGCGATCATGAGCACCGCGTAGCCTATCTCCCGGCGGAATCCGACAGCGGCATGTTTGGTGGAAACTCGAATTGGCGCGGCCCGATATGGATGCCGATGAACGGCCTGATCATCCGGGCGCTGCTGCAATACTACAGCTACTACGGCAACGATTTCACCGTTGAATGTCCCACGGGTTCCGGCCGTCAGATGAACCTCTATCAGGTCGCCGAGGAACTCACCCAGCGCTTGTCGGCCATCTTCCTGCGAGGGAACGACGGCAAGCGGCCCGTCTTCGGCGGGCAAGTCAGGTTCCAGGACGATCAGTACTGGCGCGACTGCCTGCAGTTCTATGAATATTTTCACGGCGACAACGGCGCCGGTCTTGGCGCGAACCACCAGACGGGCTGGACCGGGTTCATCGCTCGGGGGATGCACCTGTTCGCCTCGGGGTCCGCCGAGGCGTGGCTTGAACGCGCCAAGACCTCGTAGAGCAACTTCAGCGCAAGAGTGCAGCGGTTTGCGTTCGGAATTGCGTGAAAACAACGAGATAGAGCGCTTTCGCGGCGAAGAAAAGCGGAAATGCTCTGGGGCGCAAATGCTCGGCGCCGATCGAATTCACGCCGGACAGCTCGGCTCCGGCAAACGAGGAGTGGTCATCATGGAAAGTTACTACGAGAACCGGCAGTTGCCTCAGCCGGTGATTCCAACCCTGCCACCGGTCCATCTGCTGAAGGGGCAAACCGCCCTCGTCACCGGTGCCAATTCCGGGATCGGTCGTGGGATCGCCCTTGCTCTCGGCAAGGCCGGAGCGAACGTGGTCGTCAACTACGTCACGGCGCCAGAGGACGCCACGCAGGTCGTCGACGAGATCCAACAGGGCGGTGGGCGCGCGCTTGCGGTCGCGGCCGACGTCTCCAATGAGACGCAGGTCGAGGCGATGTTCGCGACCGCCATCGCGGAGTTCGGCACGGTCGACGTGTTCGTCAACAACGCAGGACTTCAGAGGGACGCCCCCTTTCACGAGATGACGAGTGCTCAATGGGACACCGTCATGAACGTCAACCTCAAGGGCGCATTTTTATGTTCGCGCGCGGCCGTCCGGGAGTTTCTCCGGCGGGGCGTACGGCCTGATGTTTCCGTGGCAGCCGGCAAGATCGTGTTCATCAGCTCGGTTCACGAAGTCATTCCCTGGGCCGGACACGTGAACTATGCGGCGTCGAAAGGCGGACTGATGCTCCTTATGAAAAGCCTGGCCCAGGAGGTCGCCGAAAAGCGCATCCGCGTCAACAGCATCGCCCCCGGCGCCATTCGCACGCCGATCAATACCAGCGCGTGGCAAACCTCGGAGGCCTACGCTGAACTGATGAAGCTCATTCCGTACAAACGCATCGGCGAGGCCGAGGAGATCGGCCGGACGGCGGTGTGGCTTGCGTCCGATTTCACCGATTACATCGTCGGATCAACGATCTACGTCGACGGCGGAATGACGCTCTACCCCGGTTTTGAGACCGGCGGCTAGGGTTGCAGGCCGCTGCCGAAGCAAAGTGCGTCATACTGATATCCTCTTCGCGTCGCTGGCCCGCGGCCACAGGATGGCGGCAAACAGCAACGCGTAGATCAACGCCACCGCGACGTAGACGATACGGGTGGCGAAGGATTCTGCTGCACTCCCCGGCAGAGGCGAGACCCCGAGGCCGAAGAGGATCAGGAATGTCGTCAGGGCGCCGGCAAAAACCGGGGCGTCTTTTGACCGGGCGGCTGCGCGCCCTCCAAGCAGGAGGACGACGACGAGAACGATGAGGAAGATCGAGAGGAGATTGGGGCGCAGCGACAGCACGGCATAGGCGACGGAGGCGAGCACGCCACCGAACAGATTGACGAGCACGAGCCCCATCGCTGCCCGCCCGCTTGCGCCAACGTCGAGCTGCCCGAGCAGCGACGCCACTGTTATCGGAATGACGGCCGCGGCCGTCAGGTTGTCGCTCGTTAGGCAGATCACAACGGAGCCCAAGAGGATGACCGTGTTTGCCAGCGCCCGAAGCAAGGCCGGCGGCCGCTCGTCGATCGCCACCGCCTCGACCTCCGGGGAGAACGGCTCGGGAAAGACCGCATGGGCGAGCCACATCAGAACCGCCCCCGACAACACCCCGGCGACCAGGATCGACAGGATGGAATTGGCGAGCTCCTTGTTCAGGATGCCGAGCAGAGGCACGATGATCGAAACGACGAGCACGAGAAAGACGGCCGGTCCTCCCTTTCCCGTGGACTGTGCGGCGAAGCACGCAAAATAGGTCAGCCCCAGGATCAGAAGGAAGGGCGCTGGACGGTCGCCGAGCACGTTGGTCAGAACCATCATCACCATCCCGGCGATCAGAATAACCATCGCCGCGCCGACGGTCTTCGCAAGCGGCATGGGCCGCGAACTTCCGAGCAGAAACTGGGCGGCAAAGAGTGGACCGAGGAACGGCACAATGGCCCCGGCATACACTGCCAGCGTGAAGCCGATGGAGACCGCGAACGCAACCCGCAACCCCTTGCGTTTCTGCTCCTCGACCGCGGCGCTCCTCTCAGCGGACATAGGTCAGCACCGACATGATGCGGATCCAGAGCGATCCCCAGGCATTGGTGACCGGGTTGTCGCCGGTGTAGATGACGACGGTCGCCTGCGAGCCGTAGCGCACACCACCCTTGGGCCGCTGCGCCTCCTCGATGATAAGCCGGACTGGAAACCGCTGCGGCTCCTGGACCCAACCGCTATCGCTCCGGATCGTCGGCAATCCGGTGTTCGGGTCCGTGCTGCCCTGCGATACGCCGAAACCAACGCTTTCGACTTGCGCTGGAAACAGCCGACCGGGAAGCGCGTCGAAAAGGACTTCCGCCCGGTTGCCGACTGCTACATTCTCGAGGCTGTTCTCCTTGAAGGCGGCGGTGATCCAGATCGTGCCGGCATCGATGAAAGTCATGGCTGACTGTCCAGCCGACACGACCTTACCGGTTGTAAGTTGGAGGTTGGTCACGACCCCGGCCGAAGGTGCCTGAACGGTGGTCCGCAGCAGATCGAGTCGTGCCTTTTCGAGCGCTGCCAGAGCTGCCCGGAGCTGCGGATTGTCATTTCCGCTCGGCCCGAGCTGCTCCTTGGCCTTTGCCAGCTCGGCCTCAGCACCGGTGACGGCCGCCTCTGACTGACCGAAAGCCGATTTGGTAGAATCAGCCCGCGCTTTGGAATACACGCCCCTCTTTTGTAGCTCTTCGGCGCGCGCAGCTTGTTCGCGAAGATTGTCCCGATCGACCTGGGCCGTGACGAGCTTTGCCTGCGCCGCATCGACAGCAGCCGTTGACGCGCCCATCGACTGGCCGACACTTGCAAGGCTCGCCTCGGCCTCATTGACCGCGAGCTCGTAGCGCTCGGGATCGATACGAAAGAGAACCTGATCGGCCTCGACGCGCGAGTTGTCGGCGACGCCGACTTCCACGACCCGGCCGGTGACTTCGGGCGCGATGCCGACGATATAGGCCTGGACCTGAGCTTGCGAGGTCGATGGCGTGCGCCGCTCCATGAAGATGGAGAGGACGAACAGGACGAGCGCCAGCAGGACGACGATAAGGGCTACCCTGCGGAGTGGATTCCGAGGCGCTGGGGAAATGGCAGGCTCGTCCAAGTTTTCGGAAACCACGGCAATATCCTTCGCAAGCGTTTCGTTTCGTGGAAGCGCAAAGTTTCAGCGCCGGACGTCTATCGCGATGGTCGCTACGGGGAGATGGAACGCAAGTAGGTAACCGTAACATACGCCTCGCGATGGCTTGCACCCGGGGGTCGGACGCGCATATCAGCGAGGTGGCGGTAGCGAGGCATCAAGCGCGCCCTCTATCTCTTTGGAGAGTTCTGCGATCAGCTCCTGATATTCGACGACGCGCTCGCCGCGCTTTGGATCGGTTGAGACGTTCCATTTTTGCAATGCCGATTGGGCGTCGGCAAAGTCCCTGCAGATTTCCCGAAAGTCCTCACTGCGGGCAGAGAGATCGTCGATCGCCTTGATCCTGGCTGGAAATTGCCGACGGACTGCCGTCACGCTTTCGTCCATGGTTCACTCCTTGGCGGCACTTGGGACGTTGCCTCTGCAACGTGTGCCCGGCCAATCTTCATGGACGACGGAGGGTTCGTGGAGTATGTTACCGTAACATACGGTCTGGCAGTGATGTGACTCAACGGGGGATTGGGGCAGACATGCAGACGTGGATACCAGCAGAGGGGTCTGCCGCACCCATTTCTTTGAGGCCGGCGCCTCAAGCCGACGATATCAGGGAGCAGCTGGAACGCGTCGTCTCCAGCCCTGAATTTCCAGGTGTCGGTCGCGCCGCAGCGTTTCTTCGCTATGTCGTCTCGGAAACCCTCGAGGGTCGGGGCAACCGGATCAAAGCCTATTCGATCGCGATCGAGGTGTTCGGCCGGGATGCCGGCTTTACCCAGGACGATCCGGTGGTCAGGATCGAGGCCGGGCGGCTGCGGCGGTCGCTCGAGCGTTATTATCTCGTCGCCGGCCAGCATGATCCGGTCAGGATCGACATTCCCAAAGGCGGATATATCCCAACCTTCGCCTGGTCCTGTCCGGTGCCCGTCGACAGAGGAGACGAAGTAGCTGACGAGGTATCGCCCGCCAAGGTCCGCTCCGGACGCTGGTGGCGCGCAAGGCGGGTCCTGTTGTCGGGTGCCGCCGCCCTCGCGGCAATTGCCGTTTCGCTCTATTGGATCGGGACGCGGTCTCCCGCTCCGTCGCTCGACCGCGTGGCCAGCCAGTCGCCCGATCGCCCGGCCCTCGTTGTGGCCCCCTTTGCCAATCTCGGCGAAGGGTCGGAGGCGCAGCTCTACACTGCCGGCCTGACCGAAGAGCTCATGACCATCCTGCCACGGTTCAAGGAGATCAAGGTCTTCGGCCGTGAGACGTCCAAGTCCCTGCCCGCGGATGTGGGCGCATCGGAGGTCCGGGCCGAATTCGGTGCACGTTATCTCCTTGCCGGCGGGGTCCGCACGTCAGGCAAGCGTCTTCGTGTGACGGCAAGATTGCTCGACACCTCGGACGGCGAGATCCTCTGGTCGGAGAACTATGACAATGATCTCGCGTCGGGGGACCTGTTTGCGATCCAGACGGATGTCGCCAGAAAGGTCGCGACCGCCATCGCCCAGCCTTACGGGGTCATGGCGCAGGTCGACTCCACCAGTCCGCCGCCTGATGATCTCGGTGCCTATGAGTGCACTTTGCGTTTCTATGCCTATCGTTCGGAACTGAGCGCTGCAGGGCATGCGCGCATCCGGGATTGCCTCGAGGCAGCGCTAGCGCGGTTTCCGAGCTATGCGACCGCCTGGGCAATGCTGTCGATCGTGTATCTCGATGAGGACCGTTACAAGTTCAATCCGACACCAGGCCAGGGCGCAGCCCTACAGCGTGCCCTCGATGCCGCCAGGCGCGCAACCCAGATCGATCCGAACAATACGCGCGGACTGCAAGCGCTGATGACGGCGCTGTTCTTCGACAGGCAACTGGCTGAATCGCTGCGGGTGGGCGAGCAGGCGCTTGCCACCAATCCCAACGACACCGAACTGATGGGCGAGTTCGGAACGCGGCTTGCGATCGCTGGCCAATGGCAGCGCGGAGCAGCCCTTCTCGACCAGGCCATCGCCCTCAATCCGGGCAGCGGCGGCTTCTACCACGGAACGCGAGCGCTGGCCGCCTACATGCTCCACGACAACGACACCGCCGTGCTGGAGATCCGGCAGGCGAACATGCAGAAGTTCCCTCTCTTCCATGTCGTCGCCGCCATCATCTACGCCGAGGCAGGGCTGATGGAGGACGCCCGCCGGGAAGGACAGGTCTTCGTCGGCATGCGGCCTGACTTCCTGCCGAACGTCGTAACGGAACTCGCGATGCGCAACATGCAACGTGAAGATCGCGACCGGCTGATCGAGGGGCTTCGCAAGGCGGGGATGACGGTTCCCGATCCCGACGCAATTGCTTCGACCGCCGCCACCTCGGATCTGCAACCCCGCTGATACTGTCTCCTCGACCGTAACATACCCGATCATACGGGTAAGCCGTCTCATCTTCGCATAGTCTCGCCCAGTGCCGACTTCGACCGCCGCGGCGCGCGGCGTCGAGGCCTGCCTGAACTTGACAGGTCGATGAGGAACAGCAGTGAGCACAAAATGTCGCGATGGCCGAATTCGACCAAGCCCTTCCCCAGGTCTGAAATGGATCTCGGCTCTCCTGCTGCTCTGCGCATTGGCCGGTTGCGGCGGCCACCCGAAGAACGTGCTCATCCCCGTTGCCGATAGCGCGCCGAACGCCACCAAGGTCGAGATGCTGGTGACTACGACGCGCACCCGCTCAACGATACGAGGCGAGATGTTCACGGGCGAGCGGGCACTCGCCCCGGCCTTTGCCGACATCACCGTATCCATCCCGCCTGCGAACGTCCGCAAGGTCGGCGAAGTCGCCTGGCCGAGGAGGCTTCCATCCAACCCGGCAACCGACTTCGCAACCTTGAAAGCCGACGAGATCACCCGCGACGACGCCAGGAAATGGCTGAGCGCCTCGGTCAGGAAGAGCCGCGACGGCAGCGTGCTGGTGTTCATCCACGGCTTCAACAACCGTTTCGAAGACTCCGTCTATCGCTTCGCCCAGATCGTCAAGGATTCCGGCGTCCATAGCACGCCCGTGCTGGTGACATGGCCGTCGCGCGGCAGTCTGCTGGCATACGGATATGACAGAGAGAGCACGAACTACACGCGCAACGCATTGGAGACGCTCTTCCAGTATCTCGCCAAAGACCCGGAGGTGAAGGAAGTCTCGATCCTGGCGCATTCCATGGGGAACTGGCTGGCGCTGGAAGCGCTTCGCCAGATGGCGATCCGCAACCGCCGCCTTCCCGCCAAGTTCGAGAACGTGATGCTGGCCTCGCCCGATGTGGATGTCGATGTCTTCCGCCAGCAGATCGTCGACATGGGCAAGCAGCATCCGAAGTTCACCCTGTTCGTTTCGCGAGACGACCGCGCGCTTGCAGTATCCCGCAGGGTATGGGGCGACGTCGCCAGACTCGGCGCCATCGATCCCGAGCAGGCGCCCTTCAAGAAGGAACTGGCCGACAGCCAGATCACGGTGATCGACCTTACCAAGGTCAAGGCCGGCGACAGGCTGAACCACGGAAAGTTCGCGGAATCGCCCGAGGTCGTCCAACTGATCGGGGCACGGATTTCCGACGGCCAGACGCTGACCGACAGCAAGGTCGGACTCGGGGACAAGATTCTTGCCGCGACGACAAGCACGGCCGCGGCGGCCGGCAGCGCAGCCGGCCTGATCCTTGCCGCCCCGGTCGCCGTCGTCGATGCCGACACCAGAGATAATTACGCCGGCCAGGTCAGCGGCCTCACAGGTCCTGTCGGCACGCAGCCGCGAGCGCCCGACTGCATTGCCGCGGGCCGGTCGAAGGAGACGTGCAGGCAATAGTGCTTCAGGAGCCGGCAGATCGAGCAGGTTCACAGAGATCAGGATAGACGATGCTATTAGTTTCCAGGATCCGCATGGTCAGACCGCTTTTCACCGGGGCCTTCCTGGTATCTGTTCTCCTGTGTGCCACCATTGCCGTAGCGCAGAGCGTGGCGCCTGCGAGCCCGCAGCCTGAAAGCGTCCAGCGCTTTGTCGGGATGCTTTCGGATCCCGACGTCCAGCGCTTTCTGCAGCAGCAGTCGCAAGCAGCCAAACCCGTGACGGAGCCCTCCCCGGAAACGCCGAACCGCGACCCCTCATTCTCAGAATTCGCGATGCGATTCCGTGCCCACGCCTCCGGCCTTCTCGGCGCCATCCAGTCCTTTCCCCTGGAGACGATGCGTGGCGGAACCGTGCTCGAACGGGACATTCAGGCAAATGGCGGGACACGGCCGATCTTCCTCGTCCTGGCCTTCGTCGCCGTCGGGCTGGCCGCGCAATGGCTGTTCTGGTGGATCAGCGCCGGCTGGCGCTCATGGATGGCGCGCGCGCCCTTTGTCACGGTTCGCGAAAGGGTGGTCGCACTGGCCGCGCGGCTTCTGTGGGCCGCATGTTACGTCCTTTCCTTCGGGCTTGGCAGCATCGGCTTCTTCCTGCTTTTCCAATGGCCACCTGTCATCAGGGAGGTCGTCGTCGGCTATCTCTTCGCAATCGTCGTCTTCCGCCTTGCAAGCGCACTTTTCGACGTGCTTCTGGCGCCCCGGGCGGAGGAAGAGGGTCGGTTCCGTGTCGTCCCGATCACCAAGGATGCCGCCGGCCACTGGGCGAAACGCTTAGGTTATCTCGTCGGCTGGTATGCCTTTGGCTGGGTGACCATCCGCCTGCTCGGCACCCTCGGCTTTTCCATCCCGGCTCGGCAGCTCGTCGCCTATTCGCTTGGCCTCGTGCTGCTGGTCATCGGCATCGAAGCCGTCTGGAGACGTCCGTCCCGATTGTCTGCCGGCCAGGCCAGACGGATCGGCCTGCGGGCGCGGAATTGGCTCTGGACGGTCTATTTCGTTACCGTCTGGCTGTTATGGGTGGTAGGCGCCATGCGGCTGTTCTGGATCGCGGTGGTCTGTGCCGCCCTGCCCGGCGCCATCGCCCTCACCAAGGCGTCGGTCAACAATATTCTGCGGTCTTCCGCTGAGGAAGAGGACGGCCTCCAAAGAAGCACCGTCCTCTCGGTGATCACAGAGCGCGGCATAAGGGCGGCGCTCATTGTCGGCGCCATTCTTCTGCTTGCCGATGCCCTCGATGTCAGGCTGACTGAGATGACGATGCAGGATTCGCCGCTTCTGCGCCTTGTGCGCGGCCTGCTCAGCGCCGGGATCATTCTGCTGGTCGTCGATCTCGCCTGGAATATCGTGAAAGTGCTGATCGATCGCAAGCTCGGCGACACCGAAGCCGTGCTTGAAATCGGCAGCGAACGGGAGCGGCGGCGCACGCGTATCAGAACCCTGCTGCCGATCCTTCGTAATTTCCTGATGATCCTCTTCGCAGCCATCGCCATCATGATGGCGCTGTCGTCACTCGGCGTCGAAATCGGCCCGTTGATCGCCGGTGCCGGCGTGGTCGGCGTCGCCATCGGCTTCGGGGCGCAGACCGTGGTCAAGGATGTCATCAGCGGGATGTTCTACCTGCTCGATGACGCCTTCCGGGTGGGCGAATATATCCAGAGCGGCAGCTACAAGGGCACCGTCGAGTCCTTCAGCTTGCGATCCATCAAGCTCCGGCACCAACGCGGCGCGGTCTACATCGTGCCCTTCAGCGAGCTCGGGGCCGTCCAGAACATGAGCCGCGACTGGGCGATCGAAAAGATGACGATCACCATCACCTACGGTTCCGACATCGAGAAGGCCCGCAAGATCATCAAGAAGATCGGCCTGGAGCTGTTCGAGGATCCGGAATTCAAGCCGACGACGATCGAGCCGCTGAAGATGCAGGGGATCGACAGCCTCGGCGACTCCGGCCTGCTCCTGCGCATGAAGGTCATGACCCTACCTGGCCAGCAATTCACGCTGAAGCGGCGGGCTCTGCGGATGATCCACGAGGCGTTCAACGAAAATGGCATCAAGCTCGCCGTGCCCACAGTCCAGGTCTCGGGCGGCAAGGATGACGCTGTTGCAGCCGCCGCCCAGCAGACCCTCGCAGCGCACAACGCGGCCACAGCCGCAAACCCGGCGTGAAGGCGGCACTCTTCAGGCCATGAAACAAGACACGAAAGCAATGGGAGGAAATGAAATGAAGATCCTGGTCATTCCTACGCACATGCTTGCGACACTTGCCGTACTGATGACGGTCTGCGCACCCGTCCTCATTCCCGCGCCGGCCGAAGCCCGTCGTGGCGTGGCGGCCTGCGGCCCGAGGGGCTGCGGTGCTGCGGCCTGCGGGCCGCGCGGATGCGCTGCGGTCGGACGTACCAGTCCGGCATACCGCCCTGCCGTTCGGCCGCCCGTCCGGCGCGGCGTCGTGGTCGTCGCCCCTCGCCGCTACTGGCGTCCGGGGGCTGCCATTGCCGCAGGCGCCGCCATCGGCTTCGTCGCCGGCGCTGCTGCCGTCTCCTTGGCAGGTACGCCGCCTCAGTCCGGTTACTGCTGGTACTACACTACACCCGCCAAAACGACGGGCTTCTGGGATGTATGCCCGCGCTGAGCGGCTCGCAGAAAGACTTCGGAGCGTTTGCTTCTATTCGTCACTATCCTCCCCGACCTGGGGAAGGCCCTGATTTTCGTGTCATAAAGTTTAGAGGGTAGGTTCCATGGATTTCACAGTCATCGATGCCGCACTCGTCGGAAAACTTCTGCTGCTGCTTCTGATCGGCATGGGGCCGAAGATCGCCCTGGTGCCGTTTCTGGAAAAGACCCACGCCTTCGATACCGAGACCAAGACACGCATCGGCCGCCAGATGGTTCTGATCGCCGTCGTCACGGCGCTGATCCTTTTCGCCACCGGCGCTCTGCTGATGCGGCTTCTCCACATTACGGGTGGCGCGGTCGCCGTCGCCGGCGGCATCATCCTTGCGCTCATCGCGATCAAGATGGCATCAGGACCAACGGAGAAGCCGCACGACGACTTTGCGGCTCCCGTCGACCCGGATAAGCTGGCCATCTTTCCGCTGGCGGTCCCTTACCTCCTTAATCCTGTCGGCATCACAGTGATCATCATCGCCTCCGGCGAAGTCGTCTCGATCGCCAGCGCGATACTCGTCACCGCTCTGATCCTGATCGTCGGCGCGTTGGACTATCTGGTGTTCACCAACATCGACAAGCTCGCCAAGCGTATGAAGCCCGTCACCATGATCGTCTCGGAGGTTGTTTTCGGCATTCTGCTGACCGCAGTCGCAGTCCAGCTGATCGTCGCCGGGCTTGGCAACCTCGGCATCATCACCCCCACCGCCGCGCATTAGATGCGGATGCTCGGCTGCGATCCTCCTGCGCGGAAAGCTTGGGATTAAGGTCGGTGACAGATTGAAAAGCTGTCACCGAGGGCCGCCGGGCGCCGTCCGATCATTCAATAACTCTGATGTTATCCATAAGCTCTATTCGTTTGAATGATGAGTGCTCCGGGCCCATATTACCCTCATGGACATGGACGAACCTCCCATCGATCACCATGTCCCTGACCCAAGAAAGGAACCGGAAAATGACCACGCTCACCTATCGGGGTGGTGGCAAGACTCTCACCTCCAGCGACAGCCGCTTCGATCTGGCACATTATGCCCGCAGCCTCGTGCTCGCCTGGACACGCTGGCGGACGGCCCGCGAAATCGAAGCCATGCCCTTCGACATCCGCAAGGATATCGGCTGGCCGAGCACGGACGACAGCAAACACCGGACCATGTAATGAATGCGACATTCTTCCCAAGATAGGGGCGGCGTCTGCGTTGCGCAACGCCGCCTTTTTCGTGGCCTGATCCGCAGGATCGCTCTGTCGGTTGCGGCGTACTCGGCTCTTCAGCTTTTCCAATCACTCCCAACGGCTGACTCTATCGGTTTTCCTGGTAAATGCCGAAGCGAATGATTTCGCGCGGAACTGGAGCAGTATCAGCCGGCCCTGCACGCTGCGTGTGTAGATGAGATCGGAGTCACCGACATAACGATTCCAGAGTGTGGCGAAATACACGGCATCTTCTCTCTTCCGGCCGATGAGCGAAGGAACTGCGTGATAATCCACCCGCTTCAGCCGCCAGAATGTCGACCGCCTCACGAGGATGTAGCGCGGATTCTGTGGGGGAACCAGCACCTCTCGCAGGGTATCGAGAAAGCGGGATCGTTCGATTGTGGTCGCCCCCTCAAGCCGGCAGTAAATTATGCCATTTTCGTCGAGCGTTGCCTCAACGCTCATTTTTCCCAACTCGGTCTTTATGACACCCATATGATGCAGCGCCTCCAGAACGGTTGTCCCCACCTGCTTCATGCTCCCTTCCAGCGAGCCGTTGCGCAACAGCAACCGGCCGGCTTTGAGCGCGCCCGGCAAACAGAAGATGGCCAGCGATGCGAAGACAACGAATAGGACCAGCTCCAGTTGTTGCAGCGATCGAATATGGGCACCCCGGAAGCTGTGCAAGAATCCGTTCAAGATCATGCCGGCGATCGCGGCGCTCTGTGCAAACAGAAATTTTGTCGTGTTCCAGTTAACCAGCCCCTTGGGGGCATAGTTGCTCTCCAATGTTTCCTGCATCCTGGCAACGGCGCGTTTGCTGTGCAGCGCGCTATACCAGCGGGCTTTCAGTGATTTACGGTCGATGGCCCGCCGTTCCATCATTTTGTTGATGTCATCGACACCATGTGCGTTCCACCGTGCTGAGCCCAGCATCAATCGTTGAAAGCCGCTTTCAATCAGCGGAGGCTCGCCAAAGGACAAGCCCTCAAAGGCATAGAACCGGCGTTTCAGCGCATCGACGTCGCTGCCCAGGTCTATTGTCATGGTGTCAAACGGGTCGGGCGCTTTTCTGTCGGTCGATTTCTTCCCGAAGCGCAGCGGGATTCTCTGTCCGAGCTTTTCAGGGTCTATGACTGCCAGATGCCAGACGTTCGCAGCCTTCTGAGATTTTTGAGGGTCAATGCGAATGGCACGGCCCCGCATCTGATTGGAGAGTACATATGATCCCACTGTGCTTGCCAGGATCAAAGTGTTTACGGAGGGTGCGTCCCATCCTTCGCCCAGCAAGGCCTGAGTGCCGACCAGAACAGTGATCCCGCCGCGACCGAACAGTTCGGTGATCATATGGACGATATTGCGGCTCCGCTCGCCTGCGAGTTCCACGCTGAGGAAACCGGCATCGAACGCCGCCTGCTGATAGCGGATATGCTCCGCACCAATGCCAAGATGGTCTGCGATCTCATCGAGAATGCCTTTCGATCCCACCGGAATGAGAACCAGGCTCCCCGTCAGAATTCCAAGCTTGAGATCAAGTCCGGACCGCCGCAGGGTCTCGAAGATAGGCACGACGCCCATTCTCTCGATAGGCGGAAGGTCCGCGGGGCCGGTGGGCAGCGTATCCTTCCTTATATAGTCGGAAAGGATAACCATACGGAGTTCGTCGCGCATCGACGCACTTTCGAGCCGGGCGATATCGACGATTGCGTTGAGCTTGCTCACGCTCGACACCAGCAGCTTCTGAACCGATCGTGGATCGGTCAGTCGCACTCTGCTGTGCTCCACGGCCCTGATTTCCCTCAGCCTGTCTTGCTGGTAGCGAACTGTCTGCTCCGCTTCCTCGAAATCATCGCGATAGGTGTAGATAACGCCGTTTAGCAGCGCTTCTATCCATTCAAGCGTCAGATCCGGTATTTCGCGCGCCTCGACGCCGAGAATGTCGAGAGTCGATCGCGGTAGCTCGACATATTGCGAATTCAGGAAGATCAGCATGCTGGAGAAAAAGCGCGCATCATCCAGTATATGCTCCACATTTTCGATCGGCTGCGTGATCCATGGGTGACGCAGAATTGCCTGCTTGAATTCTGCGCTCTTGAGCAGCATTTCGATGAAGTCAGCGATCTCAGCGCGAAACTCCGCGAGTTTCTGTGCTTCCAGCGCGCTAGGCGGGCTGAAATGGACATAATCCTGATGCGGGCAAAGGTCGCCTTGCAACACGAGTTCCGGCACGGAAATTTCACCATCGATCGGCCCGCACAGCGCCTGATAGCGGTCCCATTCCTGGGGATCGACATCATATGGAGGCGTGGCTGTCAGCGCGACGACGGTGGGCTTGCCCAATGCTTCCTTGAGCATCGTCAGCGCCTTCCACCACTCGTTTCTAAGATGGTGCGCTTCATCGAGCACAAGCGTGCGAACCTTCTCCTCACGCAGCTTCGCGATGATTTTCCTTCTCGCCTTCTCTGTCTCCGGTTTGCCTAGTTCACCGGACTGCGCCCCGTCGCGGCCCTCCTCTTCACTGTCGAGGGTCTCTTCGTCGGATGTGTGCCCGGAGAACGCCGCATGCAGCGCCTGGTAGGTTATGATCGTGACAGTGCCCGGCGCTCTTACATCATGGGAAATCCAGTCCGGCTCGGCGACGTTCGCCGGCAGAAACATCATCCGCATCCGCTGCGCCCATTGATCTCGGATGGTCTTACTAGGTGCGAGGATCAAAGTCGCCTCGCCGAGCCTGCGCATCACTTCAAGGCCTAAAATCGTCTTGCCTGACCCGGGCGCTGCGACGATATGCAATCCGTCTTCGCCTATGAGATTTGCCAGATCATCGAGTATCTTCTGCTGGTATGTTCGCCACGTGCCTTGGAAAGCGAGGTCCTTCATTCACTGCTGCCTTTTGGGGATCAAACGGGACGAGTCGTTGTGGAAGCTGCGGCTGAAATGCCTTTGCTGGAAACACTGCACCATCTTAGCGCGTGTCATGCAACGGCTGTCATTTCTCCCACGCGCCTTTTGACGAGATTTTCAACGACGGGCTGGCCACGGACGACAGCAAACACCGGACCATGTAATGAATGCGACATTCTTCCCAAGATAGAGGCGGCGTTTGCCTTGCGCAACGCCGCCTTTTTCGTGGTCTGACCGTCATTCCCAAGCCCTTTTCAGTCTTGAGTTTCCGTCGCCTATCAGCCTGTCATCTGCTCCATCCGCGGCCATTCCGGTCGTTTAACCGGCCAAACCGCCGACGATGTCGCATATTTGCTCTTCCCGGCCGCATTTATCCATGCCAGTGTCGCTTTCAGGACATCCGTGCGACGCATTCCGCGCGACGAATATGTCATCGTCCCTCGAGCATGGATTTCGCTATGAACAGGATGCAGATCAAGAAGCGTTCGCTGGTCTTCTTTATGGTACCGCAATTCACCATGCTGCCCTTTTCGGCGGCCGTGGACACCTTGCGTATCGCCAATCGCATGCTCGGCTACCAGGCCTACACCTGGCGGCTCGCCTCTCTCGACGGGGAGAAGGTCTACTCCTCCTGCGGCATCGGCGTCGAAGCCAATTCCTCGCTCGCCGAGGAACGGCGCCATCTCGGCGGCGAAAACCGGCCGGGCATGCTGCTCGTCTGTTCGGGCATCGATGTCGAGCAGTTCAACAACAAATCGGTCAATGCCTGGCTGCGTGAATCCTACAATCGCGGCGTTGCCGTCGGCAGCCTCTGTACGGGCGCGCATGTGCTTGCCCAGGCCGGTCTCCTGAATGGCAAGCGCTGCGCCATCCATTGGGAAAACCTGCCGGGCTTTTCGGAAGCCTTCCCGCAGGCGGAAGTCTATGCCGATCTCTACGAGATCGACGGCAATCTCTATACCTGCGCCGGCGGTACCGCCTCGCTCGACATGATGCTGAACCTCGTCGGCGAGGATTTCGGCGAAAGCCTTGTCAACCGCATCTGCGAGCAGCACCTGACCGATCGCGTCCGCAACCCGCACGACCGCCAGCGTCTGCCGCTGCGCGCCCGCCTCGGTGTGCAGAATGCCAAGGTGCTGTCGATCATCGAGCTGATGGAAGGCAATCTCGCCGAGCCGCTGTCGCTGATCGAGATCGCCGACGGCGCCGGCCTCTCCCGCCGTCAGATCGAGCGGCTGTTCCGCCAGGAAATGGGCCGCTCGCCGGCCCGCTACTATCTGGAAATCCGCCTCGACCGCGCCCGCCACCTGCTGGTGCAGTCCTCGATGCCTGTCGTCGAGGTCGCCGTCGCCTGCGGCTTCGTCTCGGCCTCGCATTTCTCCAAGTGTTATCGCGAACTCTACCATCGCTCGCCGCAGCAGGAGCGCGCCGAGCGCAAGATGACCATGGCGACGGCAAGGCAGGCGGTGGCGGCGTGAGGTGTCGACGGTTGAAAAAAATGAGAGAGGCAGTTTGCTCGGCAGCCTTTGAGATCTGACGACCTCTCTTCCGTCATGCTCGGGCCTGTCCCACTGCTGTCCGGTTTAAATTCATGCCCATTTCAGCGTGAGTTGTTGCTGTGTGGCTATTTCATCGGGTGGAGGCTTGAGGAGAGCGTCGGTTCGTCTTCGGTGCATGAGGTTGGCACGGACCAGGCGGGCGAAGGCGAGTGGACTTTGGACGGTGTTCTGGTCGGCCTGAGCCATGCGCAGGATCAGGAAGGCGATGAGGGCGACGGCAATCTGGATGCGTACGGCATTTTCGGATACGCCAAGGAAATGCTTGATCTTCAGGGTCTGCTTGACCCAACGGAAGAACAGTTCGATCGCCCAGCGACGCTTGTAGAGATCGGCGATCTCCTGGGCCGACGCCTCAAGATCGTTGGACAGGATACGCAGCACCTTTCCCGTATCGATTCTGACAGTGACCTCACGAACCGGGTCGCTGAACGGGTTTTTGCGGTTTTTCGCCTGGCGGGCAGGCAGAAGGCCGATGCGGTCGGACAGGATGGGGCCGGCGTCTTCAACCGCCTGCTCGCGCATCACGGCAAGCGGCGTATGCGACTTGAAGCGGGTGACGATGCGGCACCCGGCCTTGTCCATCTTTGCCCACCAGCCGAAATCGTAATAGCCGAGATCGAAGACATAGGTGGCGCCGGGTTCGATCGGCATGGCCTTGGCCGCGGTGATGTCGTTGACATTGGCCGGCGTGACGGCCGCATAGATCGGCCTGTCATGATCGGCATCGTAGACGACATGGACCTTGGCACCGCAGGCCTGATGGGAAAACCGCGCCCATTGCGATCCGGCCCCGCTGAGCCGAATGCTCGTGGGATCAATGAGGTAGGTCGCCTCGCCCACCGCCCGGCGCAGCCCGCGTCCTGCCCTTGCCGTCAGGTCGGCGAACAGTCCGGCAAATACCGCGCTCGACCGCTTGGCATTGGCGTCGGCAAGCGTCGCGCGACACCGGCCGCGCGCCGAGATGATAAAGACGTGCTGCATGGCTTTCCAGGCCGCCGGTAATCTCGCGTAAACTCACCGCCCCGGCCAGTTGTCCGTACAAAAGGGCAATGAACTGGTCTTTCGTTGACAACCGCCGGACATGCTTGTCGGCACCGTGTTCATCCACAAGCCTGTCGAAGGCCGACCAGGGAATACGCTTCAAAAGATCATGAAAGACGCTATTCTTGTGCCGCACGGGGTTGTTCCTCTTTCGTGTCCGAGATCGTCGCCAAACGCTCGAATGCGAGTAGAATCAACACCGTGCACCTTGTCCACCAAATTTAAACCGGACAGCCGTGGGCCTGTCCCGAGCATCTACTGCCGTTTCGTCATTTGAAACGTCGCAGATCCTCGGCACAAGGCCGAGGATGACGCCAGGCAATGGCGGCTGTAGGCATAAGCAAGGTGAAGCGCCCTTACTGTGCCGCCTCTTCCGTCATTCTGGCGTCGGAATAGACCTGGTTGCGGCCGCGGTGTTTGGCCATGTAGAGAAACTGGTCGGCGGCGTTGAGGTAATTCTCGAAGGTCTCGTAACCGCCGATCTCGGCGATGCCGATCGAAATGGTAACACCGAGTTCCTCATCGTCGGCCGTCACCTTCAGCCGCGAAATGTCCGAGCGGATCTCGTCGCAGAGCTTGGTCGCGGCAGCGGAATCCATCTGCGGGAAGAGGATGGCGAACTCCTCGCCCCCGAGGCGCGAAAGAAGATTGTCGCTGCCGTCGAAGATCGTGAACAGCCTGTTTGCGACAGCCTTCAGCACCTTGTCGCCGATCTCGTGGCCATAGGTATCGTTCAGCCGCTTGAAATGGTCGATATCGAGAATGGCAACGGAACTCGGCACCTTCAACCGCAGGCACTCGTTCACCAGCTTCGGGCCGTTGTCATAGAAATAGCGGCGGTTATAGAGACCTGTCAGATAATCGCAGGCCGCCGCCGCCCTCAGCTGCCGCATCTGCGCCAGCGTCTCGGCATTGTTGGCGATGCGGCATTGCAACTCCTCGGCGACGAAGGGCCGGTAGACGAAATCGCTGGCGCCGGCCTTGAGGAAACTCGCCGAAAGCATGCGGTCGTTGGAGGCGGAAACGCCGATGACACGCAGCCTGTCCGAACCGAAGCGATGGCGGATGCGCCGCGTCAGTTCGTAGCCGCTCATATCGGGCATATGGTGGTCGGTGACGACGAGCTCGATATCGCTGTAGGCTTCGAGCGCTGCCAGCGCCTCGAGCCCCGAACTTGCCTCGACGACGAGATATTGCTGTGCCTTCAGCAGGTCGACCAGCACCTGGCGCGCCGAAGCAACATCGTCGACGACGAGCACCCGCGTCTTGCGGTTGGAGATCGCCCGCCGGACGGTGGCGACCAGATTGTCGAGCGCGAATTCATTGTCCTTCAGCACGTAATCGATGACATTGCGCTCCATGATCTTGTTGCGCGTGTTGAGATCGAATGTCGCGGTGAAGACGATCGCCGGGATATCGTGCTCGATCGTGCAGTCGAGCGCTTCGCCATAGGGCGAATCCGGCAGGTTGAGATCGACGACGGCCATGGTGTAGCCGTGGCCGTCGTCGGCAAGCTCTTTGCGAAGAGCCTTCAGAGATGGGCAGGATTTGACGGCAAGACCGAGCTCGGTCTGGAACCGGTGACAGAGCACGGCGGAAAACATCCGGGAATCTTCAACCAGAAGTATTTTTAGCCCGCCCGAGCGCAGCCCGATGCCATCTCGCTGAAAATCCGCTTGAAAAGCCACGGCCGCTACTCCCCCATACGTCCGACGGGCTCGAATCGGCCCTCTCCCCGGGGCGAACGATAGCCGAGAGGCTTATGCACGTGAAGGGGACAAATGAGGGCGGAATTACCTCTAATTGCAAAAATTCGACGACTGTTCCCGACCGCCATCGCCGGGCGCCTGGCGATATCGATGCTGGAGCAGCCGTCAGGCAACCGCCCGCTCCTTGCGCATCGATTGGATCTGCAGCAGCGTATCGAGGTTCTGGTTGACGCGGCAGTAGAATTCCTCGTCGATGAAGGGACGCAGCATGAAATCATTGCCGCCGGCCTTCAGGAACCGTGCCGACAGCAGCCGGTTCGAGGAGGAGGACACGCCGATGATGCGCAGCTCGTGCGAGCCGATATTGGAGCGGATGCGCCGCGTCAGCTCGAAGCCGTCGATGTCGGGCATGTTGTAATCGGTAATCATCAGGCCGATATCGCGGTTTGCCTTGAGGATCTCCAGCGCTTTGGCGCCGTTCTCGGCGGTGCTGACACGGAAATTGTAGCGTTTCAACCGGCTCGACAGCAACGCGCGCGCCGTCGCACTATCGTCGACGATCAGCACGTGATGGCGATGATTGGTCAGGAACCGGCAGATCGATTCCGCCAGAAGGTCGACGGCGAAGATATTGTCCTTGAGGATATAATCGACGATATCCTTGGCCATCAGCTTGTCGCGCATGCCTTCATGGAAGGTGCCGGTAAAAACGATGGTGGGTATGGAGAGATCGACCAGATATTCGAGCGCCTCGCCGTTTTCGGCGCCGGGCAGGTTGATGTTCGAGATCGCCAGCGTGATCGGGTCGGAAGATTTGTCGTAGGAAAACTGCAGATCCTCGAAAGTGCGGCAGATCTCGACATCAATGTCGAACAGCTCCTTGAGGCGTTTGCTGATCATCGAGGTGAATACGTTGGAATCTTCCGCGACAATAATGCGCGCGCCGGCGAACATTTCCCCGGAATATTGCATCCCCGAAATACCTAGAAACGCCATAGCAAACCTTTGATGTAAAAACTGTCCCCGGATCAAATTGGTACATCAATTGATTTGAATAATTATTAATCAGCTGCCTGGATATGAAACGAACAAGCGGCCCGATGGAGCCGTCTCCGATTTCTTGCAGATATGATTAAGAAATCAGGCGCGAAGCGCCGCGTTCTCCGCATCGAACGGGCTTTCGCCGACGACCGCCGCATTGTAGGTCGACCCGAGGACCTTGATCTTCAGCTTCGCGCCATCCTGAGCGGAGTCCGGCCGCCGCATGCGGTTCGATTTCGCTTACCGCTTCAGCGCCGATTTTCCATGCCGCAGGTTGTTCCTCCTATAATAATAAGGTCTCTACTGGTTGGACGGACTTGCGACAGGATTTCCACCTTGCTTTCCAAAGCCAATTTCATTGCCGCTTGTGGGTCTTTCGCCGTCGATGCCAGGCTTTTCAACACGACCCGCCCGGGTGCAAGCCGCATTTGGCAGGCGCCTTTCGCCATCATCCCTTGCTCTCGCAATGACGCGGCAACCGCGAACCGGCCCTCAATCAATGCCTGACCGCAAACCCAGCACGCGCAGGAAATGCGCCTCGATCGCGCGCAGCAATTCGGCACGGGCCGAGGTCGTCTCGGCAATGCCGGGCTGATTGACGACGCCGTGCAGGGCGTTGAACAAGAACACCGCCGTGAAGCCGGGATCGTCGGCCGACCAGGCGTTCTCGCCTGCCCCGTCGGCGATGAGTTCGCTCAGATGGTCGATCAGGATGTTGCGTGAAAGCCCTTCCCGCGTTGCGGGGGGTGCCGCCACGAAGGCGAAATGATGCAGCCCGGCCGCATCGAGATAACCCGTGGCGCATGCCGTCGACCAGGCGGCCAGCTTGCCGCGCCAGTCCTCCTCCCGGCATCCCCCGACGGCCGCGACGATGCCATCCAGCACAGCTTGCACAAAGCGGGCGCGCAGGGCCTGGAGAACATCGGCCTTCGAGGAAAAATGCAGGTAGAAGGTGCCCTTGGCGACCCCTGCCCCCGTCGTGATCTCCTCGATCGTGGTCTGCTCCACACCCTTTTCCAGAAACAGCCGCTCGGCCGCGGCCATGAGCTCGTCGCGCCGCTCCTCGGGAGGCTTGGTTCTCGGTTTTGAAACAGAGTTCTCAGGCATCGGCAGGACTGGTCCCCTCTTACTGACGGCGCGCGGGATCGGTCCTGTGCAGGTAGCCGGTAAACACATCGCGCATTGCGGTGCTCTCGATATCAGGCAGCAGGCGACCGACTTCCCCACGATGATAGCCGCTATGCGTCACCACATGGGCCAGCATCTCTTCACGGGACATACGCCCGCGCCCGCCGTCGGTGAAGGTGAAGTCGACGACCTCCTCCAGCTCCTGAAGGCTTACGCGCGAGGTGTAGTCGATGTACCAACGGTCGGCATCCCGGATATCGGCCGACAGCTGCGCCAAAGGCGGCGCTTCGCTGCTCCAGCTCGCCGTATAGGAATGATCCAGCCGCTGCAGGTTGGCGGCGAAGATGCGATCGACGAGATGAGCGTGATTGAGCACGCGAAGGGCTGAGTGAAAATTATCAGATCGTGCCTCCGCGCCGAGCGCCTTCAAGGCGTCGAGAAGCTCGTCGTCGACGCTGGCTTTGTATCGGAACAGGGAGTTCAACAGCGTCTGCGCGCTCATGGCGATCTCCGGGCGTAAACGGGTGGCGCCGGCATCAAGCCGACGGCCTCCATTTAGGCAACTGACTGGCGGTCAGTCAACGGATTTCCAAAAGATCTGACCGCCACCTGTGCATCTGCTGCGCAATCTCGTATCACGCGCAGCAGCCGCTCGTTGCCGCCGGACCGCAGCAAACGGCGGCCTTGCTGTTTTCCTCCGCCAGCCAGCGGTCGCGCGGCTTGCAGCTTGCCAGCCGCGGCGACAGTTCGACATGCACGGCGCCAGCGCTGAGAACCGGTGTCGCGGCACAATAGAGCTGCATCGGCCGCACGCCGTCACTGACCTCAAAGGTGAGCTTGGCCGAACCGTCGAGCTGCACGTGCTCCGTCACTTTGCGGATGATGGAATAGAACTTGCCGGCCGGCATATGCGTGCGGCCGCCCCCCGCGACATCCAAGAGCTGGATGAAGATCTCCGCCCATGCCTCGGGATTGGCGCCGCAATCGAGGCCTGTGAATTGGCCAGCCTTGACCTCGGTGATATGACAGCCCGGCTTCACCGGCTGGCCGTCGTAGTAGAAAACCAGCGGCGCATCCTTTTCTCCGGCGAGCGTATCGAGCAGCAGACCGAGACTGATGTCGTCCTCTCGAATTTTCCCGTTGTCGAGCGCGTTCATATCGGCTAATCCTCGTTTCAATAATTCAAGGATCATTGAAATATGGATCAACGTCAAGCCCTCGTCGCGTTCAGCGCGCTGTCACAGGAAACGCGCCTGCATATCATCCGCATGCTTGTCGTCTCAGGCCCCGATGGCATGGCGGCGGGCGCCATCGCTGAGAAGGCGGAGGTTTCACCGTCCAACGTCTCCTTCCACCTGAAGGAGCTGGAACGGTCGGGGCTGATCGCCCAGCAGCGTGAATCCCGCTCGATCATCTACACCGCCAATTACGAGGCCCTCGGCGGCCTGATCCGCTTCCTGATGGAAGATTGCTGCGGCGGAAATCCGGAGATCTGCGCTCCGGCTGCTGCCGTCGCCGCATGCTGTACACCTGCAACCAAGGGGGAACTGCAATGACCACAGACCGCGTTTACAATGTGCTCTTTCTCTGCACGGGCAATTCAGCCCGCTCGATCCTGGCGGAATCCATCCTGGAGACCGAAGGCAAAGGCCGATTCAAGGCCTATTCGGCCGGCAGCCAGCCGAAGGGCGAGGTCAATCCCCATGCGCTGAAGGAGCTTGCGGCACAGGGTTACCCCACGGCCGGCTTCCGCTCGAAGAGCTGGGACGAGTTCGCCGAGCCTGGCGCTCCGGAGATGGACTTCATCTTCACCGTCTGCGACAGCGCCCATGGCGAAGCCTGCCCGGTCTGGATCGGCCATCCGATGACTGCCCATTGGGGCGTCGAGGATCCCGCTGCCGTCGAGGGCAGCGAAGTCGACAAGGGCCGTGCTTTCGCGCAGGCGGCCCGCTTCCTTAAAAACCGGATCAGTGCCTTTTTGAGCCTGCCTCTCTCCTCTATCGACAAGCTCGCCCTGGAATCGCACCTGCGCCAGATCGGCGCCATGGAAGGCACGACCGCAAAACCGGCGGCGGCCGGCTGATGGCGTCCTTCGATCTGTCGCGCCGTCTGGTCGCAGAGGCCCTCGGCACCGCCATGCTGGTCGCAACCGTCGTCGGCTCCGGCATCATGGCGGCATCGTTGACTGCGGATACTGCCCTTGCCCTGCTCGGCAATACGCTGGCGACCGGCGCCATGCTGGTGGTGCTGATCACCGTGCTCGGACCGATCTCCGGCGCCCACTTCAATCCCGCGGTCTCGCTGGTCTTTGCGATGTCGCGTTCGCTGGCGAAACGCGATCTCGCCGGCTATGTCGCCGCGCAGATCGTCGGCGGCATCGCCGGGACGATCACCGCCCATCTGATGTTCGCCCTGCCGATCCTCGAAATGTCGAGCAAGGTGCGCACCGGCGGCGCGCAATGGTTTTCCGAAGGTGTGGCGACCTTCGGCCTGGTGGCCATCATTCTCGCCGGCATCAGGTTCGAGCAGAAGGCGGTGCCGTGGCTGGTCGGGCTCTATATCACCGCCGCCTACTGGTTCACCGCCTCCACTTCTTTCGCCAATCCGGCCGTAGCCCTCGCCCGGTCGCTGACCGACACCTTCTCCGGCATCCGCCCGATCGATCTTCCCGGCTTCTGGATCGCCGAAATCACAGGCGCGGTCGCAGCCCTTCTCCTCTTCACCTGGCTGCTGCAGCCGGGCGCTTCATCAACCCTGTCGTCAGAGGCAAAACTATGAACGTCACCATCTACCACAACCCGGCATGCGGCACGTCGCGCAATACGCTGGCGATGATCCGCAATGCCGGCATCGAACCTGATGTCATCGACTATCTCGAAAACCCGCCGTCACGCCAGGACCTGATCAAGATGATCGCCGATGCCGGCCTGACCGTGCGCGATGCCATTCGCCAGAAGGATACGCCTTACGGCGAACTCGGCCTCGACAATCCGAAGCTCAGCGACGACCAGCTTCTCGACGCCATGCTGGCGCAGCCGATCCTGATCAACCGGCCGTTCGTCGTGACACCGCTCGGCACACGCCTGTCGCGGCCTTCGGAACTTGTCCTGGAAATCCTGCCGGAAACCCATAAGGGCGCTTTCGCCAAGGAAGACGGCGAGAAGGTGCTCGATGCAGAGGGCAAGCGCATTGTCTGATTTGCCCGCAGCATCCCCTATGCATCTGCAGCAACCGGATATGGATGCACTCAGGCCGGCGTTCTCGACGCACAAGCCGCGCATCCTGATCCTTTACGGCTCCTTGCGAGCGGTGTCCTACAGCCGCCTGCTCGCGCAGGAAGCCGGGCGGCTGCTCGAATATTTCGGCTGCGAAGTGCGGATCTTCAATCCCGAAGGTCTGCCGCTGCCCGACGCGGAACCGGCGAGCCACCCGAAGGTTCAGGAACTGCGTGAATTGTCGGCTTGGTCGGAAGGCCAGGTGTGGGTCAGCCCCGAACGGCATGGCGCGATGAGCGGCATCTTGAAAGCGCAGATTGACTGGATTCCGCTGTCGGTCGGCTCGATCAGGCCGACACAAGGAAAGACGCTGGCGGTAATGCAGGTTTCCGGCGGTTCCCAGTCCTTCAACGCGGTGAGCCAGCTCCGCATCCTTGGCCGCTGGATGCGGATGATCACCATCCCCAATCAGTCCTCCGTCGCCAAAGCGTTTCAGGAGTTCGACGCGAATGGCCGGATGAAGCCTTCCTCTTACTACGACCGCGTCGTCGACGTCTGCGAGGAACTGGTAAAATTCACGCTGCTGACCCGCGATGCCTCGAACTACCTGACCGACCGCTACAGCGAGCGGAAAGAAGAAGCCGAAAAACTCGAACAGCGCGTGAGCCTCAAATCCCTATGACGACGAACGGCACCGAAAGGCCACCGGTAGCCGCCATCGCCGCGCTCGGCCTCACGCAGATCATCGGCTATGGAACGCTTTATTACAGCTTCAGCATCCTCGCTCCCGACATGGCCCGTGGTCTTGACTGGTCATCGGAGTGGATCTTCGGCGCGCTCTCGGCCGCCCTTCTGATCGGCGGCCTGGCCGCCCCTCTGATGGGCAGATGGATCGATCGTTTCGGCGCCGGCCGCATCATGACGGCGGGCTCGGCGATTGCCGCCGCAGCCCTTGCCGCCTGCGCCTTCGCGCCGGGAAAGATTGCCTTCGTCGCCGCCCTGATCGCCATCGAGACGGCCTCGAACCTCGTGCAATATGCCGCCGCCTTCGCCCTGCTCGTCCAGATCAGGCCGAGGGTCGCCCAACGCAGCATCACCTACCTGACCCTGATCGCCGGCTTCGCCTCGACGATCTTCTGGCCGATCACCACGGGGCTGCACGCGCAGCTGTCCTGGCAGAACGTCTATCTCGTCTTCGCCGCCCTCAACTTGGCGGTCTGCCTTCCCATTCATGCCTGGCTGGCGCGCAGCACCGGCGACATCGGCAGACGCGAGGCGGGCAGCGCGGCAAGGCGCATCGAGCCGAGCCTTCCCGCCTCGATCCGAACGCCGGCCTTCATTCTGATGGTCGCGGGCTTTGCCCTGGAAAGCTTCGTCAACGCCGCACTTCTGATCCATATGGTGCCCGTCATGTCGGCCCTCGGTCTTGGCGCCATGGCGGTGATGGTCGGCACCCTCTTCGGCCCGTCGCAGGTGCTGAGCCGCTTCATCAACATGGTCTTCGGCGGTGGCCTGCCGCAGCTGGTGCTCGCCCTCATTTCCGCCGTGCTGTTGCCGGCAGCCCTTGCCGTGCTTGTCTTAACCGCCCCATCGGTGCCGGGCGCGCTGGTCTTCGCCGTCGTCTTCGGCCTCGGCTCGGGCCTCAGCAGCATCGTGCAAGGCACGTTGCCCCTGGCGCTGTTCGGAAGTGAAGGTTATGGCCGGCGCCAGGGACAGGTATTGTCGACCCGCCTCGTCGTCTCGTCGACGGCGCCTTTTGCGCTCGCCTTCATGATGGGAACGATCGGCGTGTCTTGGTCGCTCACAGTCGCAGCGCTGCTCGGCAGCATCGCCGTCGCCACCTTCCTCGCCATCATGCGGCTGACGCGCCCGGTTGCCCGGCCGGAAATTATTCCAAACGCAGGAGAAGCGTGAGCCCGGTCAACGCAGCAGGCGCTACTTGACGACCGCCGAGCCCTTGACGATGTCGATCGTCTCGCCACCATCGAGGCCGATACGGTCGCCGTCGGGCGTCGTCATAAAGCAGCCGGAAGGGCAGAGGTTTTCCGAAGCGCCGGCATCGACCACGACCTCGACGCGCTGGCCGCTCTCGGTGATAACGAGCACGACGGCGGCGGGGTCGGTGTTGGTGATGGATGCCGCCTCGGCCGCGGGCGCGGCAAGCAGCGGGACAAGCAGAACGGCGGCAAACCTTGCCATCATGTGCGGCGGCGCGGACGCGCCCTCCCCTCGAACGACCGGTGCTGCCCTCGGCAGCGATCCCGATGGTGGAGATGATGCACATAGATCTGTGAATGATGGCTGAATGAGCCGTTCAGCTCTTCAAGCTGCCATCCGCCGTGCGCCCGCGCAGCTGCCGCACCGGCCGCTCCTCTTCCTCCATCGGCCTATCCCCTGGAATTTCCTGGCCGTCCGGCCGATCCCTACCCGCATCGGCAAGGGCCGGACGAGCGTCCCGATGGATGGTAAGATCGGTCTGTGGCAGCGGGATCTCGATGCCCTCGGCCTTGAAGCGCTTGAGGATCTCGATCCTCAGATTGTTGCGCACCGTCATGCCGTCGCCCATGTCGGCGAGGAAGAAGCGCAACTCGAAATCCAGCGAATAAGGGCCGAAGCGCAGGAATTCGACATGTGGCTCCGGGTTGCGCATGACGAGCGGTATCTTCGCCGTCAGTTCGAGCAGGATGTCCATCACCTGCTGCGGATCGGCGTTATAGGCGACGGAAACCGGGATTTCCGAGCGGCCGATCTTGTTGCGGTGCGTCCAGTTGCCGACGAGGCCGTTGATCAGCTCCGAATTCGGCACGATGATCGCCTGCTTGCGGAAGGTCTCGATCTCGGTAGCGCGCACCGAGATGCGCTTGACGATGCCTTCGGCCGTGCCTGAGACGACATGATCGCCGACCTTGAATGGCCGCTCGACGAGCAGGATCAGGCCGGAGACGAAGTTGGAAACGATGTTCTGCAGACCGAAACCGATACCAACCGAAAGCGCCGAGGCGACGAGCGCGAAGCTCGACAGATCGATGCCGGCCGCCGAAACGCCAATGATCGCCGCGATGCCGACGCCGAGATAGCCGATACCCGTCTTGACCGAATTGCGCACGCCGAGATCGACATGGCTTCGCGCCATCACATTGCCGTCGAGCCAGCGCTGCAGCCAGCGCGTCAGCAGATAGACGCCGGCAAACAGCAGGATGCCGGTGCAGATGCCGAGCAGCGAGATGCTGATGCCGCCGAGTCTCACCTCGGTGAACAGCCGGTAGGCGATGAGCTGCAGGTCCTGCACATGGAAGCCCCAAAGCAGCAGGATCAGCGGAATGCCGACAAGCAGCGCCACTGCATAGATGGCAAGGCCGACGAGCAGGCCCGCCTGGTCTATCGCCACCGGCCCGAGATTGAAGCGGCGGGTCAGGAAGCGTGCGAAGAAGGTGTCGCCGAAGCTTTCCTGCCGCGATATCGCCTTGCCCGAGAGCAGGCCGACATACATGGTGGCGACCACAGCGCCGGTGATGATGAGCTGCGTGGCGACGAAGCGGGCAAGCCCGACGTAACCCGTCAGCGCCGAGACGATCAGGCCGGCGCCGACCACGCGCAGTATGATCGCCATGCCGCGCGGCCAATGCCGGCCCGGCGCATCGGGATCGCCGTTCTTCGCCAGCATCGGTTTGCCGAAGGAGGCCACGATCAGGATCATGCCGATGATCAGCGCCGCGATCAGGCTCCTGACCACGGTCAGCACCAGCGGCGAGCCCATCGCCTCGCCGATCGTACCGAAGAGATAGTCGAGCGCGTTGACGACGGCCATCGCCAGCAGGCAATAGCCGATCGAGCGCGCGCCAAGATTGGAAAGCCGAACGAGCCGCCAATGCGGTTCGTTCGGCGCGAAGATGGCGTTGACGAAGCGGCCAACGAAATAGACGAGCCCGATCGCCCCGAACAATGCGCCGATAACAGGCGCTATATCCGGCCGCAACACGTTGAAACTGTTGAGGAAGAAGAATGAGGTGACGAGCAGCACCGAGAGCGCCAGCGTGCGGATCAGCGTCGACCAGAAGGCGATCGACAGCCGGCCGATATAGGACGGGTTTTCGACCGCCTCGTCTCGGCGCAGGTATGAGCCGAATAGCCGGTAGCTGCCGGAAAGCAGGATCAGCGCCGAGGCGAGCGACAGGAAGATCGCGGCAAACATCGGAAACCGCTTGAATTTCCAGACGAAGACGGCCCAGCTCGACAGAGCCTGCGCAAATTCGCCGGTTTCCCGCACGAAGGCGCTGGCGGCATCGTCGAGGACAGAGACCGAGATCTCGGTGCGCTTGAAAAGCGTATCGGCAAAAAGCTGCCGCCGCATCTGGATGATCTCATTGAGAAGCTTGGTCACCGCAATCGACAGGTTTTCGGCATCGCCCGTCACCGCGTTGATCTGCGCACGCTCGGCGGCAAGCGCATTGCGCTCGTCCGTGACGATCTGCGCCTCGGGCGGCTGCCCATCCTTCGGCGCCTCGCCGATCTCGGCAAGCCGGTTCTTGATCTGGTCCAATCGCGGCCGGAGATTGACCGATATGGTGATAACGGCGCGGCTGAGTTCGTCAGCCTTGGTCGCCAGCCCGACCAGCGCATCGTCGTTGTCGGCATTCTGCTTGACGCTGTCCTGAAATGCGGCGAGCTGGGTCTTCGCCTTCTCAATTTCCTTTGCCGCCTGGTCGAACGGCGTATCGACCGGCGCCGGCGCGGCCGCCGGCGTCTGCGGTTCCTGCGCGAAGGCTGCGGCACTCTCGAAATGCGCGCCGGCGAGCGCCAGCGTCACGAGAAGAATGGTGCGAAGCAGGATGGACCTCAGCCGCAAAAGCGCCTCCGGAAAGTTGTCGTCGGGATAGAATGCCAGCTTTTCATTGCAAAGAAAGGCGACAGAAAGGCGGAAGAGGCCGAAAGCGCTCGCCTCGAGCTTGTTCCATAAGATACGCTCGGGCCTTCATCTCGTCCTTAGCACCCTCAGTGACACGCATGGGAAACGCTTAGAAACCGGCGCCGGGCTTGGAAAGATAGTCGCGCTCCCCCGTCGTCGACTCCCGCCCCAGCATGGCGTTGCGGTGCGGAAAACGGCCATAGGTCGCGATCACCTCGCGATGGCGGATCGCATAATCGAGATATTCCTCGTCGCCGAGGGCGGTGAACAATTCCACCGAGCGATCCTGCTCGCCGAGATCCTCGGCATGTTCGAACGGCAAATAGAAGAAGGTGCGGCAGGCCGGCTCGACCGCCTGGTCGGCGCCCGCTGCGAGCGCAAGCTTGGCCTCCCGAAGCGCCAGCCCGTCGGTCGCAACGGCAAGTGCCGTGCCGCGATAGATGTTGCGGGGAAACTGGTCGAGCACGATGACGGCCGCCAGCCGACTGACAGGGTCGGCCCGCCATTCGTCGCCGACACCTGCGGCAAGCGCCAGATGCGTATCGCGGAAGCCTTCGCGGATCTCGACATCGAGTTCCGGCGGTGGACGGAACCACAGCTCCCGGCCGCATCGGACGAACCAGAAATCATAGACTTCAAGAGGTGTGCGGATCGTCGTCATGGCTCCTCCCCTAGCGTTAGGTTTGTTGACGCTATTCCGGTAAGCTGTTGTACAAATAGGATAAGTGTGCGCCAGGTGGCCCCCTCATCCGCCCTACGGGCACCTTCTCCCGGCTGGGGAGAAGCGGGAATCGAGACGTGGCCACGAATCCCTTCTACCCAGCGGGGAGAAGGTGGCGGCAGCCGGATGAGGGGGCCATTCGGCACACCCTTCATTTTTGCCTCCCCGGCTCTAACGCTCTACCCCTACTTCCCCTCCTGCATCGAAAACACCAGCGTCGCCTTCGTCCCGTCATGCCCGGGGTCATAGGCGAAATCCGATTTCAAGCTCGCTGCCATGGCCGTCAAAATACGCGTGCCGAGGCCGGTTCCCCTCGCCGGGTTCGACGGGTCGAAACCGGCGCCGTCGTCCTCGACGATGACCCTCAACGCCTCGTCCGCCTGGTCCACGAAAACGCGGATCTCGCCCGACACGCTGTCCGGATAGGCATATTTGAAGGCGTTGGTAACGAGTTCGCTGACGATCAGGCCGAGCGTGATCACCTTGTCGGTCGCCAGATTGACCGGCTCGGCGGTCAACACGATGCGGTGCGGCCGCTTGTCGTCGCGCATCGAGGCTTCGAGTTCGGTGAGCAGGCTGTTTAAATATTCGTCGACCTGCACCGAGCCGACCTGCCGGTTGGTGTAGAGGCGGCGGTGGACGCTGGCGATGGCGTTGATGCGCATCTGCGTTTCGTGCAGCGCGTCGATCGCCACCTGGTCCTTGGTCATCGAGGATTGCATGCGGATCAGCGCGCCGACCAGGCCGAGGCTGTTGGCGATGCGGTGATTGACCTCGGCAAGCAGCATCTCGGCAAGGTCGCGCTGCTGGCGGATCACCTCCTGCGCCTGCGCCGTCTCGCGGCGAAAACGCGCCCGCTCCAGCGCCTGCTCGAGGGCAGCGGCCAGCAGGTCGAAATAGTCGGCCGAGATTCCCTTGAGCATGTAGTCGTCGGCGCCGGCCTTCAGCGCCGCGACCGCGATACTGGTATCGTCCGAACCCGTCGCATAGATGACCGGCGGATGATCCGGCATATCAGCGATGCAGGGCAGGATTTCGAGGCCGGTCTCCTCAGTCAGGACATGGTCGAGCACGACGGCATCGATGCCGCCTTCGCCGAGCCTGGCAAGGCCGGCAGCGCCATTCTGCGCCCACTCGACCGAAAAGCCGCGCCGGCTGAGGTTCTTCTGCATTAGCAGGGCCAGCCCCTCGTCATCGTCGATATAGAGGATGCGGAACAGGGCATCCGCATCGCCGCTAGAATTGCTCATTCCGCCTCCCGGCGTTCTCTCTGAGCGACGACCGCCCGCAAGCGTCCGAGTCGTCCGCATGGCAATGTCGTATTGCATTGCCCCCCTGAGGTAAACAGCGGCTCTTCCACGCTCTTGTCGCGGGCGGCGCGGATGAAGGATGGGGGAAATTCGGCATTTTCAGAACGTGCCCGAGGCCCGGGAGGGTTTCCTAAGGAAGCGGTTGAAGGAGGGGGAAAACGAAAAGCTGAAACGAGATGCATGAACGCCGAGCCGCCCGATTGGTTCCGTCGGCGAAGCTAATTTCTTTGGAATTTCCTGTGGCCTGAGACTTCCGCCCCTGCCTCCGCCGGCAATTGCAGGAAGCGCAGCGAAGAGACGACGCCGATTACGCCGACCACGACGAAAGCCCAGCGGAAATCGGCGAGAACGGGATTGTCGGCGCCCCTGAGAGCCGAGGCGATATTGAGCACGGCCGCCGCCACCGCGACGCCGAGCAGCATCGACACCTGCTGCAGCATGCTCGACAGCGTCGAGGCCGAACTGCGCTGCGCCGGGCCGATATCGGCGAAGGCGAGGGTATTCAGCGCCGTGAATTCCATCGACCGCGACAGGCCGGCGAGAAAAAGCAGCGCATGGATGAAAAACCGCGGCGTGTCAGGCGAAAGGAAACCGCAGGCGACGATCGAAAATGCGGCGATCAGCCCGTTCAGCACCAGCACCGTGCGGAAGCCGAAAAAGCGCAAGAGCGGCGTCGTCACCGTCTTCATGCCGAGATTGCCGAGGAAATAGACGAGCAGATAGGCGCCGGCGGCAATCGAGCTCAGCCCGAAGCCGAGCTGGAACAGCAGTGGCAGCAGGAACGGCGTCGCATTGATCGCCGTCCGGCAGGCCGTGCCCGCCGAAAGCGTCGACATCGAGAAGGTCTGGACGCGGAAGGCTGAAAGATCAAGCAGCGGATTGTCGACAGCCAGGAAATGCCGCGTCGCCAGGAAGGAGAGTACGATGCCCGCCGCCAGCATCGCCATGACGGGCAGAAGTCCGCCGTCCCATTTGACCGAGAGTTCCAGGGCAGTCAGCAGGAAGGTCAGCCCTGCCGCACTTAGGATGAAACCGAGGACATCCAGCCGGCCGGGATCGGACTCGCGCTGCTCGGGCACGAAGCGCAGCACCAGCCCCATGCCGAGGACGCCGATCGGGATGTTGATCAGGAAGTTCCAGTGCCAGCTGGCATAGGTGGTGATGAAGCCGCCGAGCACCGGGCCGATGACAGGTGCCGTCAGCGCCGGCCATGTGATCAGCGCAATCGCCTGCACGAGTTCGGACTTGCGGGCGTTCTTCAGCACGATGATGCGCCCGACCGGCGTCATCAAAGCGCTGCCTGCCCCCTGCAGCGCACGCCACAGCACGAATTCCGTGAGGCTGCCGGAGAGCCCGCAGAACAGCGAGGCGATCGTGAAGACGCCGATCGACGTCAGGAAGACGCGCCGCGCTCCGAACCGGTCGCCGAGCCAGCCCGACAGCGGAATGAAGGCGGCCATCGTCAGCATGTAGACGGTAATGCCGATGCTCATCGACACCGGCTGCACGTTGAAGCTCGCCGCCATCTGCGGCAGCGAGGTGGCGACGATCGTGCCGTCGAGGATCTGCATGAAGAAGGAGACGGCAACGACCAGCGCCACGATCTTCGCCTGGCGGCCGCTCGCCGCCTCTTGCCCGTTCTCGCTCGTCTCCGCCGTGGTCATCGATCTCACAATGCGAATTGTCGGCGCGGCAGGGAAACGGGAAGGAGCCGATCGGAAGATCTGCCGCGGGAAGCGCGCGAACGAGGCCGCGCATTGGCTGAATACGCCCGTTGCATCAGGCCGGAAAGGCTAAATCTTGCAGTCGGACGAAAGATTCCCGATGCGGCCGGCGGTCGGCGCTTAAGAAAAAGCCCCGCCGAAGCGAGGCTAAGTTTGAACCCTCCCGGGAAAACAGGAGCGGTGTCGAGGTCCATATCCTGCAAGCCCTCCCGCAGCGAGGTCAGATTGCCCCGTATCGGTACGCCTGCGCCGGAAATTTTCAGGAGTCAGCGGAGAGATCGCTCGAAACAGTGCCGGCAGCACCTGTGCGCCGCAGCAACTAATATCACTTGCAATGTTTATAAAATCCTCTATCACTAAACATACTGCTAAACATGATGATTGAGGAGTTCATGTGAGCATTCTCTGAAATGGGTGAACATGCGACGCCGGCGGGGAGCCGGCATTGGTTCTGGGAGGAACTTATGCAGAAAACATCGAAAGCCCTTTTGGGGCTGGCTGCGGCATTCGTCATGTCGTCGGCATTGCCCAATCTCGCCAAAGCCGATGAACTGACGCTGTGCTGGGCCGCATGGGATCCCGCCAATGCGCTGGTCGAGCTGTCGAAGGACTTCACCACCAAGACTGGCACGCAGATGAAGTTCGAATTCGTTCCCTGGACGAGTTATGCCGACCGCTTCCTCAACGAGCTGAATTCCCACGGCAAGCTCTGCGATCTCATCATCGGCGACAGCCAGTGGATCGGCGGCTCGGCCGAGAACGGCCATTACGTCAAGCTCAACGACTTCTTCGACAAGGAAGGCATCAAGATGGATGACTTCGTGCCGGCGACGGTTGTCGGCTACTCGGAATGGCCGAAGAACACGCCGAACTACTGGGCGCTGCCCGCCATGGGCGACGTCGTCGGCTGGACCTACCGCAAGGACTGGTTCGAGAAGCCGGAACTGCAGAAGGAATTCAAGGCGAGATACGGCCACGATCTCGCAGCCCCGAAGACCTATGACGAACTGAAGCAGATCGCCGAGTTCTTCCAGAAGCGCGAGATCGACGGCAAGACCGTCTACGGCGCCTCGATCTATACCGAGCGCGGCTCCGAAGGCATCACCATGGGCGTGACCAACGTCCTCTACGACTGGGGCTTCCAATACGAGAACCCGAAGAAGCCCTACGAGATGGTAGGCTTCGTCAACTCGGCCGACGCGGTCAAGGGTCTCGAATTCTACAAGTCGCTCTACGATTGCTGCACACCGCCCGGCAGCTCCAACGTCTACATGGTCGAATCCGCCGACGCCTTCAAATCCGGCCAGGTCGCCATGCAGATGAACTTCGCCTTCACCTGGCCCGGCCTCTACAAGGACGAGAAGGTCGGCGGCGACAGGATCGGCTTCTTCCCCAATCCGGCTGAAAAGGCGCATTTCGCACAGCTCGGCGGCCAGGGCATCTCGGTGGTCTCCTACTCCGACAAGCGCGACGCCGCCCTGCAATACATCAAATGGTTCGCACAACCCGATGTGCAGGCCAAATGGTGGGAGCTCGGCGGCTTCTCCTGCCTGAATTCGGTCGTCAACGCGCCGGATTTTGCCAAGAGCCAGCCCTATGCCCAGGCCTTCCTGGACTCGATGGCGATCGTCAAGGACTTCTGGGCCGAGCCGAGTTATGCTTCGCTGCTGCAGGCCATGCAGAAGCGCGTCCACAACTACGTGGTCGCCGGCAACGGCACCGCCAAGGAAGCGCTCGACGGCCTGGTGAAGGACTGGAGCGACGTCTTCAAGGACGACGGCAAGATCTAGTGCCGGACGACGGGACGGGCGGCATCCCTCTGCGCGCCATCCTCGCCAGGATGGCGGCCCGGATCGGCAAACGAGCCGGGCCGCCGGATCTCTCATTTCCTAAAAGACCGGGTGAAGACTTGACCATTTCCCATTCCTCCATCGTCGAGAAGGCAGCCGACGCGACAGCAAGGGCAACGCCGGTCTCGGTCGCCCGGCGCGTCCGCGGCCTCTCCGACAGGGCGATCGCCTGGCTGTTCATTGCGCCCGCCATCAGCCTGCTTTTGGCGATCAACATCTTCCCGCTCATCTGGGCGGTCTATCTCTCCTTCACCAATTACCGCGCCAACCGCCCGAATGCGCCGGTCCAGGGTGTCGGCCTTGGAAATTATGAGCGCGTCCTCAACGATCCCGATATCTGGCAGGCGATGCAGACCACCGCACATTTCGTCTTCTGGACGATCCTGCTGCAGACGGTGATCGGCTTTACCCTCGCCTACCTGATCGACCGCAAGTTTCGCGGCCATGCCTTCTGGACGACGATCATCCTGATCCCGATGATGCTGTCGCCCGCCGTGGTCGGCAATTTCTGGCGCTTTCTCTACGAACCGCAGATCGGCCTCTTCGCCTATGCCGTGTCACTGGTCTCTGGCATTCCGACATCGGATATCCAGATGCTCGGCAACGTCTCTCTGGCGCCCTGGGCGATCATCATCGTCGATACCTGGATGTGGACGCCCTATGTGATGCTGATCTGCCTCGCCGGCCTGCGCTCGATCCCCGACTATATCTACGAAGCGGCCGAGGTCGACCGCGCTTCGCCGTGGCGGCAGTTCTGGTCGATCACCGTGCCGATGGCCCTGCCCTTCATCATGCTCGCCGTGCTCTTCCGCGGCATCGAGAATTTCAAGATGTTCGACATGGTGACGCTGCTGACCGGCGGCGGGCCGGGCTCAGTCACCGAGGTCGCCTCGATCACGCTGAAGCGCGCCGCCTTCGAAAGCTGGGCGACCGGCCGGGCCTCGGCCTTCGCCATCATCCTCTTCGTCGCGGTGTTCGGCCTCGCCAACATCTACGTCAAGGCATTGAACAAGGTGAAGCAACGATGAGCGCCGCCAACTCAGCCCATTCGGTCGTCGAACCGAGCCTCAACAGCAAGCGCATCGCCGGCACGATCGTCGTGCTCTATGCGCTGATCACCCTCATCCCGCTCGTCTGGATCTTCCTGACCAGCATCAAGTCGCCGCCGGATTCGATCAGCTATCCCCCCAAGATCGTCTTCACGCCGTCGCTCGAAGGTTATTGCAACCTGTTCACGACGCGCACCCGGCAGACGCCGGATTATATCGCCTCGCTGCCGGCGCCGGTCGGCACCTGCGATGAGGTGACGCGCAAGCGCAACATGGTGATCGCAGGGCCGTCGAACTTCGTGCCGCGCTTCGTCAATTCGCTTGTCATCGCCTTCGGCTCCACCTTCCTCGCGGTCTTCCTCGGCACACTTGCCGCCTATGGCTTTTCCCGCTTCAAGGTGCCGCTCGCCGACGACCTGCTGTTCTTCATCCTGTCGACGCGCATGATGCCGCCGATCGCCGTCGCCATCCCGATCTACCTGATGTATCGCGAACTCGGCCTGTCGGACACGGCCTTGGGCATGATCCTGCTCTACACCGCCGTCAACGTCTCGCTCGCCGTCTGGCTGCTCAAGGGCTTCATCGACGAGATCCCGCGCGAATACGAGGAAGCGGCGATGATCGACGGCTATACCCGGCTGCAAGCCTTCCGTAAGGTCGTGCTGCCGCAGGCAACCACCGGCATTGCCGCGACCGCGATCTTCTGCCTGATCTTTGCCTGGAACGAATATGCCTTCGCCGCCCTGCTGACCTCGGGCGAGGCGCAGACCGCGCCACCCTTCATCCCCACGATCATCGGCGAAGGCGGGCAGGACTGGCCGGCCGTTGCTGCCGGCACGACGATCTTCCTGATCCCGATCCTCGTCTTCACCATTCTCCTGCGCAAGCAGCTGCTGCGCGGCATCACTTTCGGAGCCGTCCGCAAATGAGCCATTTGATCGAAACACGCACTCCTGCCCGCCCGAAGCGGCCGTTCTTCCTGCGGCGCGGCCCGATGGAGGCCATCGCCACCGTGTTGATCGGGCTCGGTTTCCTGATGCTGTTCCAGCCGTTCCTGCTAGTGCTCTACACTTATTCGCTGGTCACCCTGCTTGCAGGCACCGTCATGTTCATCATCGTTTCGAAATTCCCGGAGTGAGCCATGGCCGATATCCGGATTGAAAATCTTCGCAAGGAATTCGGCAGCTTCGTCGCCGTTCAGGATTCGAGCTTCACCGTCCATGACGGCGAGTTCCTGGCGCTGCTCGGTCCATCCGGCTGCGGCAAGACGACGACGCTTCGCATGATCGCCGGCCTCGAGTTGCCCAGCAGCGGCAAGATTTATCTCGATGGCGAGGACGTCACCTTCAACCGCGCCAGCGCCCGCGACATCGCCTTCGTCTTCCAGCTCTTCGCACTCTATCCGCATATGAATGTGCGCAAAAATATCGGCTTCCCCTTGCTGTCGCAGGGCATGCCCAAGGCCGAAATCCGTCAGCGCGTGGAAGAGACAGCCCGGCTGCTGCAGATCGATCATATTCTCAACCGCTCGGTCTCCGGCCTTGCCGGCGGCGATCGGCAGCGTGTGGCGCTCGGCCGCGCCATCGTCAGGCGGCCGAAATGCTTCCTGATGGACGAGCCGCTCGGCACGCTCGACGCCGAGTTCCGCGAGGTCATGGTCCACGAACTGCGCGAACTGCACAATCGCATCCATGCGACCACCGTCTACGTCACCCACGACCAGCACGAGGCGATGGCGATGGCCGACAAGATCGCCGTCATGAACCATGGCGTCATCGAGCAGTTCGGCACGCCGCAGGAGATCTATGCCAAGCCGGCGACCATGTATGTCGCCGACTTCATCGGCTCGCCGCCGATGAATTTCATGCGCTTCACCTCGGGCCTGAAAAGCGGCGACCGCTCCATCCTGCTCGACGGCGTCGATGTTGCCGTTCCCGAAATCCATCAGGATATGGCCGAAAGCGAGCTGGCGCTCGGCGTACGGCCGGAGCATATCCGCTTCAGCGACGCATCGCCCCTTCGCGGCGCCGTCTACGGCAGCGAATATCTTGGCACCAACCAAGTCGTCGCCGTGGAAACCCAGGGCGGCTTGATCAAGGCCCGCGTCCCCGCCAATCGCAGCTTCCGGATCGGCGAGACCGTCGGCCTGGAATTCAACCCGGCGAAACTCGCGCTCTTCGACTGCACCTCCGGCCGCGCGGTGCCATCCCAGCTTTATCAGGAGATCCGGCATGGCTGATGTCGTCCTCAGGAACCTCGCCAAGCGCTTCGGCGACACCCAGGCTCTTGCTGATCTCGATCTGTCGATCCGCGACGGCGAATTCGTCGTGCTGCTCGGCCCCACAGGCGCCGGCAAGACCACGACGCTGCGGCTGATTGCCGGCTTGGAAAGGCCGGATAGCGGCCGCATCGAGATCGGCGGCCGCAATGTCGCAGCCGAGGCGCCCGCCGAACGCGACGTCGCCTTCGTCTTCCAGCAATATTCGCTCTATCCGCACATGACCGTTTACGAGAACCTCGCCTTCCCGCTGAAGGCGCCGGTTCGCAAGCTGAGCGCCGAGGAGATCGACCGCCGCGTGCGCGAGGTCGCGCGCATGGTCCGGATCGACCACAAGCTGGAGAACCGTTCGACCAGGCTTTCCGGCGGCGAGATGCAGCGTGTCGCCATCGGCCGCGCACTGGTGCGCCGCCCGGCGATCTACCTGATGGACGAGCCGCTGTCCTCGCTCGACGCAAAGCTGCGCGCCGAACTGCGCCTGGAACTGAAGCGCATCCAGAAAGAGCTGGGCTCGACGCTGCTCTATGTCACCCACGACCAGGTGGAAGCCATGACCATGGCCGACCGCATCGGCATCGTCGCCGAAGGCCGGCTGATGCAGGTGGGAACGCCGCGCGAAATCTACGGCAATCCCGCCAACCTGCACGTCGCCGCCCGACTCGGCCAGCCGCACATCAACCTTCTGCCGGCGGACCTTCTCCCAGGCGGCCAGCCGCCGGCCGGCACGAAAACGGTCGGCGCCCGCACCGAACATCTCGATATCGTCGTCGGCCGGGATGCCAATGCCGAAATCGACTGGATCGAGCATCTCGGCGACCAGAACCATCTGCACATCAGAGCCGGCAATCACAAGCTCGTCACACTTGCAGATCCATATCTGGCGATCGCGCCGGGCGACCGGATCAGCCTGACGCTGCGCGATCCGCTTTATTTCGATGCGGCTGGACAGCGCTTGTCCTGACCGGCAAACACACATGACGACGGCATGAAAAACAAACAGACGGGTCTCAATCGATGAAACACTTTTTCAACCGCAGGGAAACCATCGTTACCGAAGCTCTGGACGGTCTGCTTCTGACGAGCGCCGACGGTCGTCTCGCCCGCCTTGACAGCTTTCCCGACATCAAGGTGATCCTGCGCGCGGACTGGGACAAGTCTGAGGTGGCGATCATCTCGGGCGGAGGTGCCGGCCATGAGCCTTCCCATGCCGGATTCGTCGGTAAGGGCATGCTGACGGCGGCCGTCTCCGGCGAAATCTTCGCCTCGCCGAGCGTCGATGCGGTGCTGACGGCGATCCGTGCGGTTGCGGGCCCGAAGGGCGCCCTGCTGATCGTCAAGAACTATACCGGCGATCGCCTGAATTTTGGCCTTGCCGCCGAAAAGGCGCGCGCCGAAGGCTTCGACGTCGAAATGGTCATCGTCGCCGACGACATCGCCATCCCCGGCATCAACCAGCCGCGCGGCGTCGCCGGCACGCTGTTCGTCCACAAGATCGCTGGATATCACGCCGAAAGAGGCGAGGATCTGAAGACGGTCGCAGCCCATGCCGCCGCGGCTGCCGGCGACATCGTCTCGCTCGGCATGTCTCTCTCCACCTGCAGCGTGCCCGGCCAGGCGCATGAGGACCGCCTCGGCGCTGATGAAGGCGAACTCGGCCTCGGCATCCATGGCGAGCCGGGCGTCGAGCGGATCACGCTGCAGCCGGTCGCCGATATCATCGCCACCATGGTGGCGCGCCTGTCGCCAACGCTGCGCGACGGCGGAAGCCATGCGCTTCTCATCAACAATCTCGGCGCCGTGCCGCCGCTCGAAATGACCGTGATTGCCAATGCCGTGCTGTCCTCGCCGCTTGGCCGCCGCATCCGCCTGATCATCGGCCCGGCGCCGATGATGACCGCGCTCAACATGAACGGCTTCTCGCTGTCGCTGATCCGGCTGGACGACGCTCGCGAGGCGGCGCTGACGGCGGCGGTCGAGCCGCATGCCTGGATGCCGGCGGTCGAACGCCACGAGATCCACATCATCGCCGCACCGAGAACAGCGGCTGGATTGAACGGCACGGCCGTGGCCGGGGAGAACAGCCGCAACCGCCGCCTGATCACGGCGCTCTGCGAGCATCTGATCGCGCAGGAAAGCGAACTCAACCGGCTGGACGGCCGTGTCGGCGACGGCGATACCGGCTCGACGGTGGCGACGGGCGCCCGCAGCGTGCTGGCCCGCCTGGACATGCTGCCGCTCGACCGGCCGGCGGCAACGCTTGCCTCGCTCGGTGATATCCTCGGCACCAGCATGGGCGGATCGAGCGGCGTGCTGCTGTCGATCTTCTTCACCGCGGCGGCCAAGGCGATGGCCGACAAAGCCGATATATCTGCAGCCCTTCTTGCCGGGCTCGACAGGATGACGTTCTATGGCGGAGCCGCAGTCGGCGACCGGACGATGGTCGATGCGCTGTCGCCTGCCTTGCAGGCGCTGGCATCCGGCGATGTCGCCGCGGCGGCCAAGGCTGCGGCAGCAGGCGCGGAGTCGACGAAGGCGATGACCAAGGCGAAAGCCGGGCGCGCCTCCTATGTCGGTGAAAGGGATCTGGCGGGCGTCGCCGATCCCGGTGCGGTCGCGGTTGCCGGCGCGTTCGGCGTGGCGGCAAGCCTCGCCTGACCGGCGTAAAGTTGAGAGCCGCGCGGGAGACGCGGCGAAAGGGAGGATGGCAGTGCAGGCGGAACCGATGCTGGTGGCAGGATTGATCGAGGTGTGCCGCGCGACGATCGCTGATAATACCGATCATCTCTGCGCGCTCGATCGCGCCATCGGCGATGGCGATCACGGAACCAATATGCGGCGCGGCTGCGAGGCGGTGAGTGCCGAAGGCGAAAGCCTGTCCAGCCTGCCCTTCCCCGACGCCGTGGAAAAGATCGGCCTGACGCTGGTGATGAATGTCGGCGGTGCCGCCGGCCCGCTCTACGGCACGCTGCTGATGGAGATCGGCCGCGAGCTTCGCAAAAGCGAGGAGAAGGCTGATTTTTCGCTGGTGCTGAAACAGGCGATCGACGCCGTAGCCAGACGCGGCCGGGCGCATGCCGGCGACAAGACGCTGCTCGACGTGCTCTATCCCGTCCATGCCGCGCTGGCGAAGCAGTCACCACTCAGCGACATCGCCCGCAAGGCCGAACGCTCCGCCAGCCGCACCGCCGCGATGAAGGCGATGCGCGGGCGCGCGGCCTATCTCGGTGACCGTTCGATCGGCCATGTCGATCCCGGCGCGTCGAGCTGCGCGCTACTGACCACGGCGATCTGCCGCTATCTCGGGGAGCATCGCCCCCAATGAATGCAAGGACCGACATGAATGCAAAGACCGCAAATGTGGGTATCGTGATCGTCTCCCACTCGCCGCTGGTGGCAAGGGGCATCGCCGACATGGTGCGGCAGATGGTTGGCGACTGCGTGCCGCTTGCCTGGTCGGGCGGCAATGTCCACGGCGAACTCGGCACCGATGCCGGCGGCATCCTGAGGGCGATCGAAGCCGCCTGGTCCGATGCCGGCGTCGCCGTCTTCGTCGATCTCGGCGGCGCCGAAACCAACAGCGAGATGGCGATCGAAATGCTGGGCCTTCCCCGCTCAGGCCTCGTCTCCATCTGCAACGCGCCGCTGGTCGAAGGCGCCGTTATCGCTGCCGCTGAAGCGTCGGGGGGCGCGTCATTGGCCAAGGTCGTCGCCACAGCCGAGGAACTGTCCCCCTGATGACGAGCGGATTGCGTATTGAAAAACAGGAGCCCGATCCATTGCACGTGAATTGCCAGACGGAGGTGGAAGTCAAGCACGGCGTCGGGCTGCATGCCCGCCCCTCCGTCACCTTCACGCGGCTTGCCAAGTCCTTTCCCTGTTCGATCGAGGTCGCCGTCAACGGCAGCGATATCTGGCTGAACGGCAAGAGCATCATCAAGATCATGGGCGCGAGAATCCGCAAAGGGTCGATCCTCCGGATCCGCGCCGACGGCATTCTCGCCGAGGAGGCGATCCGCGCGCTGAAGGAACTCATCGAGCGCAACTTCGATGAGGAAAAGAAACATGGCCGAACCGCTTAGGCTGAAAGCAAAGAGCGCATCCCCCGGCATCGCATCCGGCCCGGCCTTTTTGGCCGAACGGCGGGACGCTGCCGCAGCGCCCAGAACCGCCGACGGATTCGGCGCGCTGGAAAAGGCGATCGACATCTCGATCGGCGAACTCGAACGCCTGGCCGAGGGCGCCGACGCCGAAAGCCGCGATATCATCGATTTCCAGATCGAGGTGCTGCGCGATCCGACGATCGCGGAGGCGACGGGCGCCCGCATGCAGGCCGATGAGAACGTGGTCTTTGCCTGGGTCGCCACCCTCGATGCCTATATCGGCGAACTCGAAGCGGCCGACGAGGAACAGATGCGGGCGCGCGCCGTCGATATTCTCGACATCAAGAACCGCGTGCTCGGCGCTCTCGCCGGCACCCCGATCGCCGATTTCCCGCCCGGCTCGGTCTTCATCGGCAAGGACATGGAGCCGAGCCGCTTTCTCGCCCATGACTGGTCCAAAGGCGGCGGCATCGCGCTGTTTGCGGGCAGCACCGCCGGCCACGTCGCCCTGCTTGCCCGGGCGAAATCCGTGCCGATGGTGGTCGGCACAGGCCGCTTTTCGGCCGCAGAGGGCGATCCTGTCAGCGTCGATGGCGACGCCGGTGCGGTGATCCTGCAGGCGGGCGGTATGCTGATCCCGCCGCTTGCGCCCGCGCAAGCGCCTGCCGGCGGCATGCAAAGCGAAAGCGGCGAACTGCGCACCGCCGATGGCGTGCCGATCCTCATCTCCATCAACATCAACGATCCCGCCGAGATCGATGCGTTCGATCCGGCCACAGTGGGCGTCGGCCTGATGCGCTCGGAATTCTCGGTCACCTCGCTCGCCGATGCCGCCAACGAGGAACGGCAGCTGGCGATCTATCGCCGCGTGCTGGAACAGGCGGGCGAAAGGCCGGTAATCATAAGAATGCTCGATATCGGCGGCGACAAGCCGCTCGCCGGCCTCGAAGATCTGCCGGCACTCGACCCGGGCCTGCGTGGCATCCGGCTGCTGCTTGCCCGGCCGGAAATCGCCCGCGTCCAGGCCCGCGCCCTGCTGCGCGCCGCCGTCTTCGGCAAGCTGTCGGTGATGCTGCCGATGGTGACCTTTCCCGAGGAAGTCGACAGAATGCGTGAGCTGTTCCGCGAGGAAGCCGAAAGGCTCGGCCGCCGTGCCTTGCCCCACCGGATGCCGCCGATCGGCATGATGGTGGAGGTGCCGGCTGCAGCGCTGATGCTCGATACCTTCGGGTCGGCGGCGTTCTTCTCGTTCGGGACCAACGATCTCACACAATATCTTGCCGCATCTACCCGCGACGACATCGACGCCGATGCCGGCAAGGCAGCGCCCGCCGTGCTCCGGCTGATTTCCCAGGCGGTGAAGCTTGCCGCCGGCAAGCCCGTCAGCATCTGCGGCGACATGGCCGGCGACCCGCATTATCTGCCGGGGCTGCTCGCCGCCGGCCTCCGGCATTTTTCCGTGGCGCCGGCCCGGCGTCCCGCGATAAGATCGGCCATCACAGGTCTCAATGCCGATGGCACAAAGGCAGCCGGAGAATAGAATGGCGCGCGAAGACACCGAAGACGCCATTATCGCCTACAAGTCCATTCTGGCGCAGATCATCGACAACAGACCATCGGGCACGCGCCAGCGCCTGGCGACGGCGCTTGGCAAACACCGCAGCTTCGTCACTCAGATCACCAGCCCGACCTATGCGACGCCGCTGCCGGCGCGCCACCTCGCGACGATCGTTCGCGTCTGCCATTTCAGCGCCGCCGAAGAAGAGCGCTTTCTCGAAGCCTATCAGGCCGCCCATCCCGGAAAGCTGCCGGACCTCGGCCAATCCGAGAAATTGCGGCACCTGTCGCTGATGGTGCCCGACTTCGGCGACGACAGGAAAAACCGCCTCTTGGAAGAGGCGATCTCCGATCTGGTGCAGAAGATCGTCGCGATATCAGGGGCGAGCGAGCAGTGAAGAGTGAGCGGCTGACGTAACGTAACGTTTTTGGCCTTGGGAGGGGCTTAATGAAGAAGTTCATGAACACCGCGGAAACCATGGTCGCCGAAAGCGTCGAAGGCTTCGTGCGCGCCCATGAGGCCTTCGTGGTGTTCGGGGCCGAGCGCAAATGCATCCGCCGCCGCCATCTCACGTCGGGCAAGGTGGCGCTCATCTCGGGCGGCGGCGCCGGCCATGAACCGATGCATATCGGCTTCGTCGGCCAGGGCATGCTGGATGCCGCCTGCGTCGGCCATATCTTCACCTCGCCGACGCCAAGCCAGATCATTGCCGCGATCGAGGAGGCCGATACCGGCGCCGGCTGCCTGCTCGTGGTCAAGAATTACGACGGCGACCTGATGAATTTCGAAATGGCGATCGAGATGGCCGGCGACCGCCACAGCCTCGACACGGTCGTCGTCAGCGACGATATTGAGACGTCGAGAACAGGCGAAGGCCGCGGCCGGCGCGGTGTCGCCGGAACGCTGATCGTCGAAAAGATCCTCGGTGCTGCCGCCGAACGCGGCATGCCGCTTGCCGAATTGAAACAGCTTGGCGAGGGACTAAACACACGCATCCGCTCCATGGGTGTCGCGCTGAACGGCGTGACAGTGCCGCAGACCGAGCGCACGACGTTTTCGCTCGCACCCGACGAGATGGAAATGGGCGTCGGAATCCATGGCGAGCCCGGCCATGCCAGGCAGCCCTTCGCCGCCGCCGACGCCATCATCGGGCGTCTCTGCGAGACCATTGCCGGCGACATCGCGGTCACACCGGGCACGCGAGCGCTGCTCTTCGTCAACGGTCTGGGCGGCACGCCACCGGCCGAACTCTACCTTGCCTATAACAGCGCCCGCCGTTTCATCGAGGAGAAAGCCATCCCGATCGAGCGCTCGCTTGTCGGAACCTACGTCACCTCGCTCGACATGCAGGGACTGTCCGTCACCCTCGCCTTACTGACCGACGAGGAGATCGCGCTCTGGGACGCGCCGGTGGCGACGGCGGCTTTGCGCTGGCCGTGACCGCCTTCCCACATCAAATGTAGAGCGGCGCCATCTTGCGCCAGGCGCCGGCGCGGTGGGCGCGGCCGTCCCAGACATGCAACTGATGGCGAATGTTCTTCTCTCCCAGCAGCCGGCTGAGATAGCGGTTGTTGTCCAGGAAAGGGTCGGCATCGCCGATGGTCAGAACGATCTCGCGCTCACGCAGCCTGTCGACACGCCAGTCGGAGCCGAGGCTGGGCAGGAAATGCGTCGGCGTGTGGAAATAGACGCTGTCGTCGTAATAGCCGTCGAACAGGTCGCCGAAGGATTCCACCTTCATCGTCAGGTCGTAGCGGCCGGAAAAGGCGACGAGCTTGCGGAAGAGATGCGGATGGCGAAAGAACAGGCTTGCCGCCTGGAAGGCGCCGAGGCTGCAGCCATGCACGATGGTGCAGTCATGCGGGTTCTTCCAAGCCATCAGCGGCAGCACCTCGTGGAGGATATAATCCTCGAGGGCCGCGTGCCGGCGGATGCGCTCGGCCGGATGGCGGTGGAAACCGTAGAGGCTTTCGGCAGCCAGACCCTCGATGCAATAGAGCTGGATCTGCCCGGCCTGCAGCTTGTCGGCGAGGCTCGCGACCAGGCCGAGCTGCTCATATTCGAAAAAACGCCCTTCCCGCGTCGGAAAGACCAGAACCTTGGCGCCGGCATGGCCGAACACCAGCAACTCCATATCTCGATGCAGCCGCTGGCTATACCAGCTGAGATATTCGCGGTTCATGACACCCTGAAAAATTGTCCGATCTTGTCGCGGAGAACCGCCTCTTGCTCAGCGCTTCCAGGGTAGTCGAAATGCCCGGCATCCAGGATGAAGATTTCATTAAATTTCGGTATCGAATTGGCGACAGCGAACTGGCAGGGCGGCGCGACCGAAGGATCGAAAAGCGCAACGGCCGTCAGCATCGGCACCTTGATCCGGCGGGCAGCGGTGGCCGCATCATAAAGGCGCAGCGTCTCGAGCACGTTTCCATGTTCCGCCTGATATTCCTGCACGGCTTGCGCGCTGCCGACGGTCGGAAGCTTCAGCCGCAGCGGCTGATGCCCGAAGCTCGGCAGTGCGAGATGGCCGCGATCGATGCGGGGATCGTAGGCGATCGCCATCGCCCCGACCCCGCCCCCGAAACTGATGCCGCTATAGCCGATATGTCCCTCAAGCCAGGGATAGAGTGCCGTCAGCGTCGAGACGGCAAGCCAGATATCCTCGACGCAGCCGCCGATGATATAGGAGCCGGGCTTGTCGATATCATGCAGCACATGCCAGGACGGGTTCTCGGAAATCGGCGGATGTCTGCTCAGCGACAGTCCGCGGCAGCAGGGGAAGATCACCGCCGTTTCCTTGATCGGCAGATTGAAGTCAGGCTGATCTCGCCCGCCATACCCATGCCCGACGACGAGACCTCGCTTCACTTGCCCCTCGCGCGGCAGCAGCAGCCAGCCGCCGATCTTGAACATGGCGGTCGAGAGGTAGACGATATCGAGCACGTGCCAGTCGGGATGGCTGATCTTGCTCAGGGAAAGCGCTGGCCGCGGATCGACATCAAGCGCCTTGCGATACCGCGCCTCCCAGAAATCGTCGAAACCATCGGGCTCCTCCGGCGGCTCGATCGTGAGAAGCTCTTCGAGCCGCATGCCGTAGGTCGGGTCGAAGGCGAAAGGATGTGTCTTGGGAATGCTCATCCAAAGCTTGTCCCGTGAAAACGCCCTCGACGCAAGGTTCTGCCTGCGTCGGCGGCGAAACCTTGCCGTCAGCAGTTCATCCTGCCGCACCAGCCAGCCCACCCTCCGTCCTGCTCGGCCTAGACCCGAGCATCCCTCTGGCACTGGTCGGCAGTCCGTCATCGAAGCGAGCCGGAGAACGTCATCGCCGCGTCGCCGACCCGGCGTCAGTCCGTATTCTGCCCCGCAGCCTCCAGGATCAGCCGGGTGATCTCGTCGGGATGAGAGATCAGTGAGAGGTGGCTGGCCTTCACCTCGATGGTCTTTGCGCCCATGCGCTTGGCCATGAAGCGTTCGAGATCGGGATCGATCGTCCGGTCCTCGGTCGAGACAGCATACCAGCTCGGCTTCGAACGCCAGGCGGCCGCAGTGGTCTTGCCGGTCAGCAGCGCCTTCTGGAACGGCTGCTGCACGGCATAGAGCACTTTCGCCCTTTCCTCCGGCAGGTCGCCGGCGAAATCACGCAGAAAAGCCGCTTCGCTCAGACGCCCCTCGTCGCCGTCGAAGACGATGCCGGCGGAAGCAGGCGGCGTCGGGAAGGTCTTGGCGAGAGCGGTATAATCCTCACCCGCATCCGGCGCCCGCGCAGCGACATAGACGAGCGCCGAAACGTTGGCGTGCACGCCAGCCTCCGTGACCATCATGCCGGAAAACGAATGGCCGACCAGAACCGTCGGGCCATCCTGCCGATCGAGCACCCGCTTTACCGAAGCGACGGCCTCGGGCAAGGTCGTCAGCGGGTTCTGCACCGCCGTGGCGTTCAGCCCGGCCGCCTGCAGGCGCGTGATCACCTCGGTCCAGCACGAACCGTCGGCAAACAGCCCATGCGCCAGCACGATATTGCGTGCTTTGACGGGAGCTAATGTCGCGGCCATGCCGCGGGCGGCAAGCAGAGAGGCGGCGGCGCCGGCAACGAGGGCGGCCGAGAAAGCGCGTCTGTTGATCATCATGATCTGGTTTCCTTCCGAGTGGTGAGCGTTGAAGGATCGAAAGCATGCTGGCTTGGGGCCGGAGATCCGGCGCCGCTGAAAATCCGTTGGTCTAGGACGCCGTGTCGGGCCGCTCATCCCACCCGGCGCGAGGCGCTGGCCTCGGTCGCGTTACGCGAGCTCCCATGCGAATTTCAATTCGGCATTTGAAGCGGCCTGCCTATGCGAAAGCCTGCCTGCTGGAGATATATCTATTCCCGATATGCAGAAAGTCACCTCGCTCAGCCGCTTCATCGAAGCCGGCAAGCTGGCGTGAGTTTAAAATTCTCACGGCACGGGGCAGCGGTATTTATAGGCAATCAACGTTGTCATCAGCTCCTCGCCGGTGGCGTCGCGTATGCCGGGATTCTCTTCCAGGAATGTACACAGCGTATTGCCGATCGCTTCCGCCGTTCCGACTGGAACACAGGCGTTGATACCAACGGAATTGGCAAAATATGCCGAGCGCACCATGGCCTTCGTCGCAGGCATGGCTTCGATGAAACTGCGGTGAGCCAAATACTCGTGCCGGCCGTCGATCGGCCGATCATTGCCCGATCGAAACCGCACCGGAAAGTTAAACTTTGGCAATCATCGCCATTGTCCGTTCCCCCGCGGTTGCACATGCCGCCATCGTCGGTTACATCAAACCGCAATGGTCGGGTCACCCGGCCACGTAAGCGTTAACGTCACTCAACGCGTATGATCGAACGGCTTTGCGGCTTCGATCTGCGCGACTGTGTCCTGCGGATCGAGCTTCCAAGCACCGGAAGGATACATGGACAACAATCAACTCAAAGAACTCGCTTCACCCGCCCCCGGCATCGAACGGGTCCGCCACGATACCCGACGGCGCATGCTCTCGGTCGAAAGCATCGTCGATATCACCCCCGGCATGCGCCGCATCACGCTGAACGGTGACGATCTCGCCGATTTCACCAGCCTGGCGCCCGACGACCACATCAAAATCTTCGTTCCCGCTGCCGATGGCGACGAAGAACGCCGTGACTACACCCCACGCCGCTATGACAATACCGAGCGGAGGTTGACCATCGACTTCGCCCTGCACGAGGCAGGCCCGGTGACGCGATGGGCGATCGGCGCGCGCCCCGGCGACAGGCTCGAGATCGGCGGCCCCAGGGGCTCCGCCGTCGTTTCGGCGACGGTCAAACGCTGGCTGTTGATCGGCGACGAAACGGCGCTGCCGGCGATCGGCCGCCGCATCGAGGAAAGCGGCGCCGGAACCGTCATCACCACCATCGCCGCCGTCACCGGCCCGCTGGAAGAGCAGAGCTTCGACACCCGTGCCGAACTTGATGTCCGCTGGGCGCACCGGCCTCTCTCACAGGCAACCGATGCCGCAGCACTGCTGACGCTGTTGAGCGCGGTCGATATCCAGCCGGAGACCTTCGTCTGGGTCGCGGCGGAAGCCTCGGTGACACGCGCTGTTCGCGCCCATCTGCTTGAACGAGGCTACCCGCTGAGCTGGATCAAGGCATCCGGCTACTGGGTATTCGGCAAGGCCGATACGACGGAAAAATTCGGCTAAGCCATCGAAGAAGACTGGCCGCCGCCCGCAACGCTGCTACAGGCGTCGGCCGCCGCCCGTGTGAAAATCGCCAACTCACCATTGCGATCTAATCGGATGCGATATATATAATGGCGATATTGAAAGCCCGACAGGAAATTCCGATGGCCACGTCTAAAACCGCAAACCAGTCTGCATCAGCCTCTGCGAAGAATGACGGTGACGGCCGGAAGCTTTCAAACTTCCTGTGCTTCGCGGTCTATTCGGCCAATCTTGCCTTCGGCCGCGCCTATAAGCCGATCCTGGACGCGCTCGGCCTGACCTATACTCAGTATATCGCCATGGTGGCCCTCTCCGAGGAGGACGACCAGACGGTCAGCATGCTGGGGGAAAAACTGTTCCTGGAATCCAACACGCTGACGCCGATTCTGAAGAAGCTGGAGTCGGTCGGCTTTATCACCCGCCATCGCGATCCCGCCGATGAACGGCAGGTGCGCGTGAGCCTGACGCCGGCGGGACGCGATCTCCTCGACACCGATCCCAGCTCCACCCTGATCACCGCTACCGGTCTCGGCGAAGATTTTCCCGTCGTACAGCAATCGGTGACGCGACTGCGCGACAACCTGTTGCGGGCGCAGGCCGAGCCGGCAAAATCATGATTGCGGCACATGTCGGCGCCTGGTGACATGCTCGAAATCGCAATCGGCGCCTTGATCGCGAATGGGGCCGTCCTTCTCGCCAGACGAAATTCGCAGCGCCGGACGCACCCGGATCGTTGGAGCCTGCCGGGCGGCCATGTCGAAGACGGCGAAGATGCCGAGACGGCAATGCGCCGGGAATTGCTGGAAGAGCTTGGCGTGACGCCGCAGCGCTGGCAGTTTGCCGGAAAATTCATTTCAGAAAGCCCGCCCGGGGCATCCGCCACCTTCCATGTCTATCACGTCGACCGATGGCATGGTGTCCCAAGGCTTGTCGATGATGAACACACCGCACTGCGATGGTTTACCGCCGCCGAGATCGAATGCGAAACCGAACTGGCGCCACCTCAGCTCGTTGAAATGCTCCTGAACCTGCTCAGGCCGGAAACGAGCCAACAGGCATGATGACACAGAATTAGGCCTGCCCGAGACGACGCGCCGCTCCCAGCCTACAACGCGCGCGGCCGGACCACCTCCGCAAGCGCGCCCTCCTCCATCATCTCGGCCGCCTTGGCATAACCGCCGCCCATTCCGTCGAGAAAATGCAGGTGCGCCTCCGGCCGGCCGGATGGCACGAGGCAGGTCATCAGCGCATGCGACTGGCGGTGCAGCCCGAAATCGATTTCGCCGCGCGCCCTTGCCGCAACAAGGATGGCTTCGACGCTGTCGATCTGGTCCGCCGTGCAATCCAGCGTCAGGCGCAGGCCGTCATCGAATTTGCGGAAATCCGAATTGGAGGCGACCTCCGACCAGCGTTGCGCATCGACCTGCCCCCCGCCGATACCGGCGACATCCCCGGGCAGCGGATGGGACTGGCGCGGCGCGCCATCGAAGACTGCAAGCACGCGTTTCGCCAGCGCGGCAAAGACCTCCGGGCGCGTATGGTCTCGCGGCTCAACCAGCAGCGACAGGATCTCGCCGCGTTGGCTCGGGAACGGCGCCCAGTCGCAGCTCAAGCCTCTGAGGTCGGGCCTCATTGCATAACGGCCGGGCTTGACCAGAAAGCGGCCGATCTTGATCTGCTGCTCCGCCCATTTGAGCCCGCCTCCGGCAAACATCGCATAGGTCGCGCTCTCGGACGCGGCATAGCGGGCGATCCTGACGTCGCGCCCGTTCGCGCGGATTTCGCCGACGGTGACGAGCCCGACACGCAGGTCGAGATGAAGATCCGTTTTGGCGAAGCCCGCGACATCGCGCAAGGCCGATGTCGCGGCCATGATGCCGTTCGCCGGCAAGGCGAAGGCTGCTCCGTCTCCGCGAAAGACGAAGGGAAAATCGAACGAACCCCAGGCATTGCCGAGTGCGGCGATGATCGATGCACCGGCATAATTGACGTCTTCATAGCGCCCCGATCGGATCGCCGCGGTCGAGCCGACGACGTCGGTGATGCCGATCAGCCAATCGTTCGGCAGCGGCTCGTAGACATCGGGATCGAGCACAAGCGAAAACTCGTCATAGGCCCGGCGCGGCTCCGCGTGGCTGTTGGTCATGGCATGTTCTCCGGATCGGCAGCTTTGGCTGCTGGCTCAGAAACGGGTCTGCCGCCTTTCGGCAGACCCCCGCTTGAAGATGACGGCGACGAGGCCGCCCTTCCCGTTCAGACAAGCCTGGTGTCGACGTCGATATTGCCGTGGGTCGCCTTCGAATAGGGGCAAATGCCATGGGCTGCCTCGATCAGATCCTCAGCGATGGCGCGGTCAATACCCGGCAGGCTGACATCAAGGCGTGCGCGCAGGAAGAAAGAACCGTTATCGGCATGGAGAGAGATCTCGGCATCGACCTCGGGACCGGCCGGCAGCGCGATCTTCCGCTGCGCGGCGGCGAGCTCGATGGCGCCGATATAGCAGGCCGACCAGGCGGCGCCGAACAGGTTTTCGGCCGCCGGATGCGGCTGCGGCAGTTTGATGTCGAGCGTGCCGTCGCTGCTGCGTGCATAGCCGTTGCGGCCGCCGGCGATGTGGGTCTTGCCGGTGAAAAGAAGCTTCTCGGTCATTGTCGTATCCTTTCGGCTTGATCAATTTATAACGTATCCGCTTAAATCGGATGCGCCTTAATATGCCGAGATGAATTCGATGTCAACAATATTCCGATTTAATCGGATACGATTTGTTCGCTCGCGAACGAGGACGCGGATAGTGCTGTCTTGCCTGGGAACGAGGCCCTCTATAGGCTCCGCCTTGGCTCCTGAGATTTGACTGGGAAGGCGGAGAATTGAGATGTCCTCCATAGACGGGCTGACAGGATGCAGCTGCCCATGACACATTCCGCATCCGGTAAAACGCGACACGCTTTAGCGCCCCCGGGCGAGGCTCAAACCTTCTCTTTTTTCCTGGTCTTTTCCTTCGGCTCGACCGGCGCATCGGGCGTCGGGGCCAGAAGCTTGCGCAGCGACGCGATCTTGTCCTTCACCAGCGGTCGGAAGCGCGTCGCGCGATAGGGCATGTCGGCCGCACCGTAACCTTCCGGCCCGTCATCATTGCCGCGATGGATTTCGGCGAGCTTTACCCCGATGAAGGTGCCGTCGACATAATGGGTATATTCGCCCACCCAGCGGATCGTATAGATCTCGCCCTTGCGGATGAGCTGGTCGATGCTGACATGCTTGAAGGTATCGTTGATGCAGACGACCTTCTGGCCGACGTGGAAATCATAGCTCATGGATCAAACTCTCAAACGGCAATCCGCCCCACCGATCTATACCGCGCCCGGCCCGGCCGGGTCTAGCCGCCGCGACAACAGCCGCACCGCGCCGACGGTTTAAGGCGAATGCATCAGTCGCAATAGACCTTGCCGCCCTTGCGGGAGCGCAGGTCGAAGTGGAAGTGGTTCCAGTGTTCCGGGTTGCTGCCCGGCCCGAGCACGGTATTGAAATAGCGGCAGCTATCGGTGCGCACTGCCTTCAGCAGCCGGCCCTCGCGCAGCGAGAACAAGCCCTTCTTGCGCACGTCGATCTCGTGGCCGTTCTTCAGCACGAACTTGCCGACGTCGATGGCGTTGCCGCGCGCGTGTTCCGACATCGGATTGTATCGCTGCCGGCTGTTGTTCATGCGCCGGCAGGAATAGCCGCCGAGCGGCTGGATCGTCCTGATGCCGCTCCAATAGCGATAGCGCGCCGACGGCGCCAGCTCGTTCTTCACCCATTTGGCGAAGGCGAGCGTTACCTGGCAGTTCAGCGTCACGGCCGGCTGCACGCCGATATTGCCGGAAAGCCCCTTTAGCGACACCGGATACGGAACCTGGCAGGCCGGGCCTTGCGAGATCGGCGGCTTGTCGTCGAAGAGCACGCCCATGCGCTTCAGCTCGCGCCGGCAGGCAAGCTCGGAGGCCGGCATGACGCTGGGATCGACGGGTGCTGCCGGTTCGCTCATCATCGGATTGTTCGGCCGCAGCATCGCGACCTCTTCGCTCTCATCCTCTTCGGGAACACGGGCCGGCGCCACGACCGGGCTGCCGTCGCTCCAGGCAGGCGCCCGGCTCATCTGCGCTTCTGCCGCCGGCTGCGGCATGGGTTGCCGCAGGGCCCGCGGTGCGGGCTGGTTCAGCTGCATCGGATTGTCGGTGCCGATGCCGTCGACGACGGGTTCGGTGGCGTTGCCCTCGGCGATCTGCTGCTGTTGCTCCTGCGCCAGGCCGACGACCGGCTCGGCTCCGAGCTCGTCATCCATGTTGACGCCGCCGGAAGGGATCGCAAGGTTCTGTGTGCCGCCCCAGTTGCCGCTCGGCTGGCCTGCAGCCAGCGCCTCGTCGCTGTCGATCATCGGCAGTCCGCGCGCACCCCGTGCGCCCGCCGACCCCGGCGCGCTGCGCGCCGCCGGTGCTGCATGACCGGTGCCGGCAAGGTTCGGCGTATCGAGATAATCGACGGAACCCTGGCTATTGCCGACAGGCGCGCTGGAAACGGGATAGGAGGCCTGGCTCTCCACCGGCGCCATCCGGACGGAAGGCGCCATGCGCGCCGCCCCCCGTGCCGGCGAGATCGAGCTGACCCTGGTGCCGCTGTCGACATTGGCCGGCGGCACCAGCCCATCGCTGATCGAACAGGTCGTCAGCGCCACCGAAAGCAGCACAGGCAAAAGGGATCGCCGAGGAAAGGAAACAAACGCCATACTCTTATCGCTTCCGCAGGCCGGCAGTGACCAAAAAAACTCGGTCCAATTTTAATTAAAAACGGTGAACGAAAACTTACCGGCACAATCTGAACGCGACGGAAATGAAAAAGGCCGCTTCCGCGGCCTTTCATCTGTCGTTTCATCTGTCTTTAACTCACGCTGCCCGTGTGTATCGGGCTTCAAGCGATTGCCCTGCCCCACGCAGGCGGAAGTTCGAAAGCAGCGTCTTCAGCTGGGTGCTCTCATCGGCGAGTGTGCGGCTTGCCGCCGTCGTCTCCTCGACCATGGCCGCATTCTGCTGCGTCATCTGGTCCATATGGTTGACGGAACCATTGATCTCGTTGAGCCCCGTCGACTGTTCGCGCGCCGCCGTCGCAATCGAGGCGACGTGGTCGTTGACCTTATTGACCAGCGACTCGATCTCCAGCAGCGCGTCGCCGGTCGAGCGCACCAGTGCCACCCCGCCCTCGACTTCCGCCGCCGAGCGGCTGATCAGTTCCTTGATCTCCTTGGCCGCATTGGCCGAACGCTGGGCGAGTTCGCGCACTTCCTGGGCGACGACCGCAAAGCCGCGGCCCGCCTCACCTGCCCGCGCCGCCTCGACCCCGGCATTCAGCGCCAGCAGGTTCGTCTGGAAGGCGATCTCGTCGATCACCGAGATGATCTGGTTGATGCGGCTCGACGATTCCTCGATCCGGCCCATCGCCGTTACCGCATTGCGGACGATATCGCCGGAGCGGCCGGCGCTCGCTTTGGTTTCGGCCACCATCTCGCGCGCCTCGTTCGCCCGCTCGGATGCCGTTTTGACCGTCGCGGTGATCTCGTCGAGCGCTGCCGCCGTCTCTTCGAGAGCCGCCGCCTGCTGTTCCGTCCGCTTCGACAGATTGCCGGTCGCCTCGCTGATATCGGAAGCACTTTCGTTGACGACATGGCTCGATTCGGCGATTGCATGGATGACGCCGTTCAGCGCATCGACGGCGGCGTTGAAATCGCCCCTGAGCTTGGCGTAATCCTCGCCGATATCGCCGATCGCAACCGTCAGGTCGCCGCCTGCGAGCTTCTCCAGGCCGACGCCGATCGCCTGCATCGCACGGGTCTGCCGCTCGGAAGCCGAACGCAGGCTTGCCTCGTTGCCGCGGCGTTCTTCTTCGATCTGCTGCTGCCGTTCGTCTTCCCGTCCGCGCAACGCGCTGCGCTCGTCGACGGAATCGCGCAGCACCAGCAGCGCCTTGGCCATCTGGCCGATCTCGTCGCGGCACTCGCTGCCGGCGATTTCCACCGATGCTTCTTCTTCCGCAATCGCATTCATCGCCGTCTTCAGCCGGGCGATCGGCGCCGTCACGCTGCGCACGATGGCATATGCGATGGCAACCGTGGCGGCCGCGCCAAGCAGGCAGAGGACCGCCGCCCAGATCGCATTCTGGCGATAGAGCGCGGCAAGGTCATCGGCGTAAACGCCGGTGCCGACGATCCAGCCCCAGGGCTCGAAACCGGCAACATAGGAATATTTGAGAACCGGCTCATCGGCGCCCGGCTTCGGCCAATAATAATCGACGAAGCCCTTGCCGTCCTTCTTGACCTTGTTGACGAATTCGACGAACAGGAACTTGCCGTTCGGGTCCTTCATCTGCGAGATGTCGGTGCCGTTCAACTGCGGCTTGATGGGGTGCATCACCATGGCGGGACGCATGTCGTTGATCCAGAAGTAACCGTCCGTGCCATAGCGCATCGCACCGATCACGTCCTTGGCCGCTGCCTGCGCCTGCTCGCGGGTCATCACGCCCGCCTGCTCCATCTTGTAATATTTGTCGAAGATACCGAGCGCCGTCGCCTCCATCTTCTCCAGCCCCGCCTTCCGCTCCGCTTGCAGCTCGGAATAGGAATAGTTCAGAAAGAAGACCATGGTCGCCGCAAGCACGGCAAGCGTGAAGCCGACGAGGCAGTAAAGGCGGGTGGAAATCTTGACGTTGCGCATGAGCTTCCCGGCGATTCTTACATTTGCAATCCGTCACATACTGGAACAGCTGAATTACCGGACGGTAAAGTTAAATTAGAGCAACCTCACATAACGTTAGGTGAGACAACGACTGCAAAATTCAACCGACTGAAATTGAAGGAGATTTAAATCGGCGTGAGCTGCCATATTTCCACCGCCGCCGGCAATCAGCAAAAAGGATTGGTGCGGACACGGAGTTCGCCTAACCTTGGCTGCAGAATCGTATCCGGATATTGAGGGAACCTTCCATGACCGACACCGCCAAGCCGAGAGGCGAACTGACGCTGCGCACGCTTGCCATGCCCGGCGATGCCAATCCGGCCGGCGATATCTTCGGCGGCTGGGTCATGGCGCAGATGGACCTTGCCTCCGGCATCCGCGCCGCCGAGCGCGCCAAAGGCCGCGTCGTCACCGCCGCAGTCAAGGAAATGGCCTTCGAACTGCCGGTCAAGATCGGCGACACGCTGTCGGTCTATACCGATGTCGAGCGTGTCGGCCGCACCTCGATCACGCTGATCGTCGAAGCCTGGGCGCATCGCTCGCGTTACGCCAAGATGGAAAAGGTCACGGCCGGCACCTTCATCATGGTGGCGCTCGACGAAGAGGGCAAACCGAAGCAAGTCCCCGAGGAGTGACAGGCGGGGGGGGATCGACGGCATGGAAACGGTCAGCTCGCCGGAGGTCTTTCTTCACATCAAGGTGGTGATGGGCATGGTCGTCAGCCTCTCACTGGCGAGGCTGCTGACCGGCGTTGCCGGCATCGTCCAGCATCCCGGCAAGGCGAAGGTCTACCCCGTCCATCTCGGTTGGGCGCTGTCGCTGTTCCTGTTCATCATCCATATCTGGTGGTGGGAATACCGCCTGCAGGCTGTACCTGCGATCGGCTTCGGCATCTATCTCTTCCTCGTCTGCTTCTGCAGCCTGTTCTTCCTGCTCTGCGCCCTGCTCTTTCCGGCGAGCCTCGACGAGTATGGCGGCTACGAGGAATATTTCATCTCGCGGCGCAAATGGTTCTTCGGCGTCCTCGGCCTCACCTACGCCATCGATATCCTCGACACGGCGATCAAGGGCCATGCGCGCATCCTCTCGCTCGGCTGGGAATATCCCGCCCGCAATATCGTCTACATCATCCTCTGCGCCATCGCCGCCTGGACCCCCAACCGCCGCTTCCACACGGTCTTCATCATCGCCAACCTGGTCTACCAGGTGAGTTTCATCTTCCGGCTTTATGATGTGCTGGGGTGAGGAGCGGTCGGGCGAAGCCCGAGCAATCGATCCAGTGAATCGATTGCAGCGACGAACGCCCTGAGCCCAAGCGAAGGGCCGGGCAGCCACAAACTCCACAAACCCTTACCTCAAGCCCGCGCCCTCTCTCCAGCCTCATCCTGAGGAGCCCCGCAGGGGCGTCGAAGGACGGGGCTGGCCACCCGCTTCGCAAATGCGGATGCCGGCGTGGCGCCCAGCCACCCGCCCCCGTGGTTCGAGACGGCCCTTCGGGCCTCCTCACCATGAAGGCTGGTCCGTGTGCCCGCCTTCCACCCCTTCGTACAGTGCTGTCACAAAAGGCCGAGCGCCGCACGCCCCCATCGAAGCCACACCGCTGCATAATGCGCAGCGCACGCGCACGCCCCGAGGATCGCGATGTGATGCAAAAAGAAGCCCGCGGTCGATTCCTGAAAGTCCCAAAAATCGATCGACGGCCGGCCCACGAGCCTATCCCCGATTCCCATGACGAGCATGCCGTGGATACCGCACGCCACTATCGCGCCTGCGATCCCTCGAAGGACAGCGGTCCTGATCGCGTTCGGGCCACCGACCCGCAAAAGCCTGCCGATGACAGCCATGATCATCGACCAGTGAAGGCCGAGATGGACGGCTGCGAGGATGAACGCCCAATAGGCCGCAAGGATGTGAATTTCCCGCGCCGTCGGCCCGCCGCTCAAGGGAAAGAACGCAAACGCGGTGCGGGAAATCAGCACGCTGGTCACCAGCAAAGCTGATATCGCCAGGGCAATCGAGATATTCGACGCGATTGTCAGAAAACTCGGCTTGCCGCGCGCCGCCTTAAGAAGCCTCGCCCACCACCGCCTGTTAAAGACGTTGTGCGATAGGAGAAGGATGAACATGCCGGTGCCGATCAGCTCATGCGAGGTATTGTCGAGCCACCAGTAGGCGAGCGCGGCCAAAAGCAGCCCGGCGGCGGTGAAGTCGAGCAGGAGGCGGATCACGAAAAAAGGACTCACGATGCGACGCCCTCGCCGGAGATTCGATCCGGCCTAGTCAATGACGGCTCCGTTAAATTCCTTGAGAGCATCGAGGGTATAGAGGAAGTCTTCGTCAGCTCTGGACGAATGACAGGACTGGCATCGCGCCGTGTTTTCGGCCATGTTGACGCTGCCATCCGGCTTGAACCATTGGAACTGCCAGTCGCCGGTACGACGGTCTTCGTCATAGTCGCCGCCCCAGCCGGAACCCTTTTCCATGACGAAGGTGCGATAGATTTCCCCGTCGCGGTAATCGACCAGCACGAAGTGCGTGCCCGCGGGAACAGGCTGCCCGTTCTTCACGGCCTGGATAGCTTCGTTCGTCGTCATGATGTGCTCGGTCACGTTGCCGCGCCTGACGGTCGCATAGTGAACGAGGCCTGCCAATTCGGGCAGCGTCGTCCGGTTCGGCTCGGCGTCGACTTGCCAGCCGACGAGAATAACTGTGCCGGCCACGGCAAAGAGAATGGGAATGCGTTGGAGGAGATGACGCATGGATGTCTTTCCTGTTTTTGTACGAAAAATGTTCGGGCGAGCGGCTCCGGCAGAAGCGGAAGGCCGCTCGTCTCATTCACTTGCGAAAACGTCTTTCGCGATGGCGACGGCGGAGACCGCATTCGGCCAGCCGGCATAGAAGGCAAGATGGGTGATCGTCTCGATCAGCTCGTCCTCGGTCACGCCGTTCTGGCGGGCGATGCTGAGATGGGACCTGAGTTGGTCGGGCCGGTTTATAGCGATCAGCGCGGCAACGGTGATGAGGCTGCGGTCCCGTTTCGACAGCTGGGGGCGCTCCCATATATCGCCGTAAAGCACATCGTCGGTCAGTTCGGCCAGCTTCGGCGCGGTGGCGCCCATCAGCTGCTGGGCGCGCGAGCGGCTGGACTTGTCGTCGCCTTCGGCCGGTGTCTGAGCGTTGGCGACGCCGGGCAGCGCGGCCAGCACCATGCTGGCCGACAGCATTAGGTTTCCCAACAGATGTTTCATGGATTTCGCCTCATAATTTTCAGGATCAGGCGGATGCCGCGAAGAATTCGCGGGGATCAATCGAGCTTCTTCTCGCGGAGAAACGTCGAGACCAGATCGGCGATCTCTACGTTGTTCAGGTCGGAGAACGCGAAGTGGGTGTTGCCGCGGATGCCGATCTCCGGCAGGTGCACGACGGTGACATCGCCGCCATGCCTGTTCACCGTGTCCCGCCACAGGCGAGCCATTGCCAGGCGCACCCGCCAGCTGTCTTGCGCCGGCATCGTCGTCGGCTGATCTGGAATGTTGTCCCGTAATAGATGACGATCGGAATCTTCGTCAGCTTGAGAAAATCGTCCATTGGCACCGGCACGCCCTTCAGCGTATCGAAGGCGCTCGGCATGTCGGCGGGGACCTCGCCTGCCGGGAACACGAAGCCGCTGCCGGGTTCGAAGGCGACGATGGCCTTGACCCTATCGCTCTTGATGGCCGTCAGCCAGCCGGGTCCGCCGCCCTGCGAGTGGGTGAAGAGGATGCCCGGGCCGATCTTTTCGAACAGCTTTGCCACCGCATTTGACACGACCTCCATGTCGAACGGCCCGGTATTCGGCGTCATCGCCCGAAAATACTGGTTCAGCGCTTCCGGATCACGGGAGAATTGCACGCCGTCGAAATAGCTCGGCCAGATGCCGACGCGAAACTGGTTGAACCAGAGCTGCTCGTCCGGGGTCGGCTTCACTGTCGTCTCGGCCATGCTCCGTCCGGCGCCGCCCCGGCGCGGCTGGTCGACGAGATAGGTGGAGAAGCCTCGACGCAGGAAGATGTTCTGGAAGCCTTCGCGGCCGTCGGGCGTCGTCTCCCAGGTCTTGGAGAATTGCCCCGCACCGTGCCACATCACGATCGGGTAGCGGCGCGGGTTCACCGGCACCTGATAGAAGGCAAAGGCATGATCGCCGTGATAGGTCTGGCCTGCTGGATCGAGAGGTTTCAGCGGATCGAAGGCTCCAGGCGCTGACGTACTCGTTCCCCCGACGGCAAAACTGCCTTGCTCCTGGATGACCAACGGCTCAGGCTTTACCGCATCGGCAGCCGTCGCCAATGTCGCGGCAAGCTGCGCCGAGGCAAGCAGCAATGCGGCCAGGGTGTTGGACAATCCATATCGCATGTCGGCGTCTCGCTTCGTTTCAGATGGCGAGAAGGTAACGGCATCGGACCGAAAGGATTAGACGCCTCGGACAGCTAGGGTCTATTAGGCGGACTAATTAATCACAAGCTGTTGATAAGCCGTGATGGAATAAAATCGGCACTACTTTCCTCTATAGCGTAGCGCATCGACGAACAGGGTGAAGGCGGGAGATGCATGCCGCCTGTTCGGATAGTAGAGATGGTATCCTGGGAAAGGCTGGCACCAGTCCTTGAGAACCCGGATCAGCCGCCCGTCTTCAATGTAGGACTGAACCTGGTCCTCAGGCATGTAGGCCAGTCCCAGCCCGTCCAGCGCGGCGCCGATCCGCATGGCGATGTTGTTGAACACCGTCTGGCCCTCGACACGGACGCGCAGTTCACGTCCATCCTTCTCGAATTCCCAGGGATATATCGATCCGTGTGTCGGCAGCCGCATGTTGATGCAGTTGTGAGCCGTCAGATCCTGCGGGATATCAGGGCGCGGATGGTGCTCGAAATAAGAGGGCGCTCCAACAACTGCCATGCATATTTCGGGACCGATCCGGACCGCGATCATGTCCTTTGCCAGATGCTCGCCGAGCCGGATGCCGGCGTCGTAGCGCTCGGCGACGATGTCGGTCAGGCCGTAGTCGACGATCACCTCGACCTTGATATCAGGATTATGAGGAAGAAACCGCGCCAATGCCGGGGCGAGAACGGAAATCGCAGGATGCTCGCCTGCCGTGATGCGAATGGTGCCGGCCGGCCGCTCGCGCATTTCGCTTAAGGCGGCGATCTCGAACTGGATTTCTTCAAATCTCGGCCCGACCCGTTCCAGCAGGCGTTCTCCTGCCTGTGTCGGCGACACACTTCTGGTCGTGCGGGTCAAAAGGCGAAGCCCAAGCTTCTCTTCGAGGCCGCGCACCGTCTGGCTCAACGCCGATTGCGATACGCCGAGCTTGGCGGCCGCCTTGGTGAAGCTACGTTCTCTGGCGACCGTGAGAAAGGCGACGAGGTCGTTGAAGTTGTTGTCCTGGGGCATTCATTAGTCCGCCTTATAGGTCTATGCGCATTACAACATCTTATCGAAAGCTGCCATGAGGATTAAGTTCACGTCAACTCGACTGGCCGGCCGGCGATACTGAGCCGGCGCCCTCACCCTCACACAAAGCCACGAACGGACACGACCATGAAAACACGCAATATCGGCGATCTCGAAGTCTCAGCCCTCGGTCTCGGCTGCATGAGCATGAGCTCAGCTTACGGCCCGCCTGCCGACGAAGGCGAGATGATCAGATTGATGCGCACCGCCCATCAGCTGGGCGTGACCTTGTTCGACACGGCCGAAGCCTATGGCCCTTTCGTCAATGAAGAGCTTGTCGGCAAGGCGCTTGCACCGATCCGCGACCAGCTGGTCATCGCCACCAAATTCGGCTTCGATATCGATCTGCAGACCGGCAAACGCCGCGGCGGCACCAACAGTCGCCCCGAGCACGTCAAGGCGGTCGCCGATGCTTGTCTGCGCCGCCTGAAGACGGATCGCATAGACCTGTTCTACCAGCACCGCGTCGATCCCGACGTGCCGATCGAAGATGTGGCCGGCGCCGTCAAGGACTTGATCGCAGCCGGCAAGGTTAGACATTTCGGCCTGTCCGAAGCCGGCGTTCAGACGATCCGCCGCGCCCATGCCGTCCAGAAGGTGACGGCCGTCCAGAGCGAATATTCACTCTTCTGGCGCGGCCCCGAGGCGGAACTGCTGCCGGCCCTGCAGGAACTCGGCATCGGCTTCGTGCCCTTCAGCCCGCTCGGCGCCGGCTTCCTCACCGGCAAGATCGACGAAAACACCAAGTTCGATGCGAGCGATTTCCGCAACAGCGTACCGCGCTTCTCACCGGAGGCGCGCAAGGCCAATTTTGCGCTCGTCGACCTGATCAAACGGATTGGCGACCGCAAGGGCGCAACACCCGCGCAGATCGCCCTCTCCTGGCTGCTGGCCCAAAAACCATGGATCGTCCCGATCCCGGGAACGACGAAGCAGCATCGGCTGGAAGAGAATCTCGGGGCTGTCGACATCGACCTCCTGCCCGACGACCTCGCCGAAATCGACGCAGCCCTGGCCAGCATCGAGGTTCAGGGCGAGCGGCTTCCCGAGGCAGCGCTGAAGATGACCGGCCGGTAGGGTCGACTCGATCGATGCCGCTGACCTGCCCTTCGCTAACGCTCAGCGCATTCGCGGCTTTAGCGACGAACGCCTTGAGCGCAAGCGAAAGGCCAGGCAGCGGCAGACACTTACCTCTCCTCATTCCTGTGCTCGTCACAGGAATCCAGCCACGGCGCGTCTGCGCCGTGAATAACTGTTATCCGTGTAGAAGGTCTCTCGCGCCCAAAGACTTGGGCGCACTGGATTCCTGTGACAAGCACAGGAATGACGGAGGAGAGGTTGTGCCTCCACGGCCCTTTGCCAGCTCAAGCCGTTCGACGCAACAATCGCTCCTAGATTGATTGCTCCCACCCCTCACACTTTCAAAAACTGCGACCCCTTATCAAACCCCAGCCCCGGGAAAATCTTCCCCGTCAAATCATCCGCACTCACATCGAACTGCCGATAAAGCATCGCCGCCGCCACCTCGCGCACATCCGCCGTCGGCATCAGGTCGCGGTCGTCGAGCAGCTGGCCGTCACCGACGCCGGGCCAGCGGCCGAGAATGCGGCCGCCGTTGATGGCGCCGCCTGATAGCAGCGCACAGCCGCCGGTGCCGTGGTCGGTGCCGGCTGAGCCGTTCTGGCGGACAGTGCGGCCGAATTCGGTCATGGCAAGCACCACCGTCTTTGCCCAGATCTCCGGCCCGAGCGTGGTCTTCAGCGTGTTGATCGCCTGCGCAAGGTCCTGCACCGGCCGCTTGAACTGGCCGGCCTGGCCGATATGCGTGTCCCAGCCTGATATCGAGAAGCTGGCGATGCGGTAGTCGCCCTTCAACATATTGCCGGCGAGCGCCGCCAGATCGGCGGTCTTCTCACCGTGCTGGCCATCCGGCCCGATCATCATCGAAGCGGTGTCGGCCCGCGTCGCCTCGGCGAGTGCTGCGGCAAACGGCGGATCGCCGGCATAGAGCCGCGCCAGGAACTGCATCTCGTCGCGCGCCGGCTCCAGATTGGAATCCGAGGCCCAGACATCGACATTGTTCGGCCCGGAAAGGATCAGCTCTGTCGAAGTGTTGACGTCGATCGCCCTGCGCGCATCCGAGCGTGGAATGACGGCGAGCGCCCGGTTCAGCCAGCCGGTCTTTTCCTCGGCGACATGCTCGCCGCCTGACTCCAGCATGTCCTGCCCGTCGAAATGGCTGCGCTGGTCGCGATAGGGCGTCGACACCGCATGCACGAAGGCGAGCTCCCGGCTCTTCCACAGCGGCATCAGTTCGGCGGCGGCGGGATTGAGGCCGAAATGCCCATCGAGATCGAGAAGCCCGGTATCCGGCGTCAGCGCCAGGGTTGGCCTGAGCGCGGCAAAACCGGCATCGCCATAGGGCTGCACAAGGTCCAGCCCGTCCATCGCGCCGCGCAGCACGATGGTGACGAAGCGGTTGTCACCCGGCATCGCCGCGAAAGTGACCGGCGTGAAGGCGGGGGCGGCGGCAAGACAGCAGGCCGACGTCAGAAAGCCGCGGCGGGAAAGCAGGATCTGGCTCATGGGCAGACGCTCCTATCGGCGATTGAATTCGGGGGATGCCAGCACCAGCGTCAGCCCGCTGATCTTGTTCGGCGCCTGCGACACCACGCGGATCGTCTCGTCGCGCGCCGCATCGGCAAGCGTCGATTTCAGAAATTCGCGCGGATCTTCGTCGCGGCCGAACTGCGCTGCGGCCCGCCTTGCCCAGGCCAGCCGCTCGGCGAGTTGGCTGCCGGTGATCCAGGCCGAAAAGCCTTCCTCGAAGCCGGCCGGGCTCGGCGGCAGCCAGGTCGGCTGGCCCATGCGCTTCAACGCGCCCTGGCCCAGCGCCCGTGCCGTCCGGAAGGCCTTGAGGCGCTTGTCTCTTGCCTCGTCGGCGGGATCCGTCGTCACCGGCGCCCCTGCCATGCCAGGCGTATTCGCCGCCATGTCGCCCTCTTCAGTGCCCTGCTGGTTGGCCGCCAGGAAGCTGCCGACGACGCCGTTGACCGGCCCCGCATTCAACGCCCTGAGACCCGCAACGACATAATCGAAGGGCTGGCGCGCCTTGGCGCCCTCGTCGCGCCAGGCGGCGGGATGGTCGAGCATGGCGGTATAGACGGCCGTGAGATCGCCATCCGTCTTCTTCCAGGCCGCAGCCATATCGGACACCATGCCCTCGTCGGGCTGGTCGGAGACGAAATGCACCGCCAGTTTGCGGCTGATATGCGCCGCCGTTTTCGGATGGACGGCGAGATCGTCGAGCATATCGAGATAATCGTCGCGCGAGCGCCTGCGCCCGCCATAGCTGACGCCGAGCACCGCATGCGTGCCGGGCTCCGATATATTCGGCCGGAAGGCGATGTCCATTTCCTTGCGGTCGATGGTGAGCCCCGTCAGCACCATGGCCGCCGCCGTGACATCCGCCTGGGTGTAACCGCTGCCGGCGCCGAGCGTGTGCAGTTCCAGCAGCTCGCGGCCGAGATTTTCGTTCAGCCCCTTGTTGCGCTTGATGCCGCCGGCCGAATCCGGCCCGAGCGAATCCGCCTGGTCGAGATAGATCAGCATGGCGGGATGAGCGGTGGCGCTGCGCAGCAGATCGCCGAACCTGCCCGAAATGAACGGCCGGATCGCCTCGGCCTCGTAGAGCGGCACGATGAGACGCATCGGCAGGCTCTTATTGGCGCTGGTGGAGAAATGATCGGTCCAGAAGGTCGCCAGCCGCTCATAGAAACCGTAGGGCGACAGCACCGCCTGCATCAGCCGCAGGTTCGAATCGTGCTGGAACTGCTGCTGCGCCTGACGCTGCACGCCCTTGCGCATCTCGCGCTGCGTCGTGTCGTCGGTCACCGTCTTGGCGTCTTCCCGGATCTGCTTCAGCTGGGCCTGCAGGCTGAGGATCGCCCGGTGGCGCATATCGGCGCCGCCGAGAGGAAAGTCCGGCATCACAGCCGCCGCCTCGCGCAGCTGGCCGATGAGCTCGTCCTTGCTGTCAGGCGGCGCCTCACCCGGCCGCAAGCCATAGCCGAACCGGATCGCCGCCATCGTCGGGAAAGACAGGCTCATGGCAGTTCACCTCCTGATCACTGCTGAAGCAATTCCAGCAAAAGTGCACAGCGGTTTTGCGCCCGGAATTGCGCAAAACAAAAAGCTTGAGGTGACAGGCTGCCAGCCGATTGCGACCGCAATCTGTAGGAAATGCGGCGATATCGCGACATGGACGATTTGTAATCTGTTGAAAAGGCTGAAGTTTATGCACGGAAGATGAAGGATGCTCCGATCGCGATCAGGGCGAAGCCGATCGCGTGGTTCCAGGTCAGGTTCTCGCCGAGCCAGAAGATCGAGAAGCCGGAAAAGACGATCAGCGTGATCACCTCCTGCATCGTCTTCAACTGTGCCGTCGTATAGACCGCCGAGCCGATACGGTTGGCCGGCACCGCCAGGCAATATTCGAAGAATGCGATCCCCCAGCTGACGATGATGGCCAGGAAGATGGCGCTGCTTTTATGCTTGAGATGCCCGTACCAGGCAAAGGTCATGAAGATGTTGGAAGCAAACAGCATGACGACGGGCCAGACGGCGGCGGGAGAAAACGACATGGGCTAACTCGGGGCTGTGAAGGAAAACTGATCCGGCGAGATACCGGCGGGCCTTACCTAGCATGCCCCCGCCCGGCGGCAAGCCCCGGAACGGGTGCGACCTCACGCCACGGACACGATGCGGATGGCACGGAGGTCCTGCGGCGGTTCGCCTTCCTAGCGCAGAAATTGCACCGAAACCGGACTTTAGCGTGAGCACGGCGTTTCTCTCAAAAAGACCGTGCATTTTTCCACTTCTTGTTGAAACGAATCAACCTGCCGGACTAGGTTGCGCGGATACATAGGGGGCGACATGGACACGACACCGCAGATGCCGCAATACGCTACTTTGCCTTCCCGCCACTTCTGGCGACGCGCCGTGGCCTGTATCGTCGACATCATCATCTTTCAGGCTGTCATTCTCATAGCCGTCTACTGCATTTCAACAGTTATTCCCCTGGACTTCCGTTTTGCCGGCTGGAGTTACACACAGTGCAGCGTGGAGGTGCCGGATCAGCTTGCAAAGCGAATTGACGTCGGATGGCCGTTGAAACCGGGGGAAGTTCGCATCAATCAGATCTGCGAAGTCAGCCAAATCGGTTCGGAAAAGCAAAGATACCTGCAGACGGGCGTCTCTCGCCAAACGGAGTACGGGACATCGGCCCAGTGGCTGGCCGTCCCTGTCGACGCGGACGGTAATCCGGTGGTCGGAACCGTATCCGTATACCCCAGCGTGATCTCCGGCATCGTCAACATTGCACTTCTTGCGTTGGCTTTTGCCTATTTTTCCGCAAATGGCCGCCGCACGATCGGAAAAAAGCTGCTAGGCCTGAGAGTCCAATCCGTCGACGGTAAAAACCCCGGCCTTGGCATCGAGTTTGGACGAGAGATCCTGAAATTCAGCCCGTATCTGCTTTTCATCGCTGCCGCTTTTGCGTTTCCGGTCTTTCCCACGGAAGACTTCGACACGTTGCTCCATATGTCCCGCGACGGATACACAATTTTGGACAATGGTGCCGCAATGTTCGAGATCATCCTGGGTATAGCTGCCCTGATATGGTGGTTCTTGCCCCTCATCTTCTGGCGAGGACAGACCTTTTACGATCGCATCTGCGCCTGCAAAGTGGTGAAGAGTTGAAAGGCTCTGTTGCCTGGGCAGTAAGGCACAAAGAAAGGCCGGCGACATCAGCCACCGGCCTCTTAAGCCGCCGGCAGCGCTAGATTCGCATCGCGCCATGCGGCTCCTCGGCCTCCTCCGTGCCGAAGCGGACATCCTTCTTTTCGTAGCCGAAGCCGGCAAGAGCCGCGGCGATTAACGCCACCACCGCCGCGACGATCAGCAGTGCATAGGCGTAGTCGCCGTCCCAGCGAGCGGCGAGACCAGCCTGCAGCGTTGCATTGCCGGAGGCGAGCAGGTTGCCGAGCTGGTAGGCGAAGCCCGGAAAGGTACCGCGCACCTCATCCGGCGACAGCTCGTTCAGATGCACTGGCACGATGCCCCAGGCGCCCTGGACGAAGAACTGCATCAGGAAGGCGCCGATGGCGAGCAGCACGGGGCCCGGCGCATAGGCCCAGAGCGGCGCGACCGGCACGGCGATCAGCGCGGCGATGACGATCGCCCGCTTGCGACCGATCCGCTGCGACAGCGCCCCGAAGAACAGCCCGCCGCAGATCGCGCCGATATTGTAGACGATGGCGATGGCGCCGACCGTGTAGCTCGAATAGTTGCGCTGGGTTTCCAGGAAGGTCGGGTAAATATCTTGCGTGCCATGACTGAAGAAGTTGAACGCCGTCATCAAAAGCACCGCCCAGAGAAACAGCGGAATGTTTTCGCGCAAGACCGTCAGGAATGGCCGCCGCCCCTCGGCCTGCCGTTTCAGGAAGGCCGGGCTCTCCTCGACATTGCGTCTGATGTAGAGTACCAAGAGCGCCGGCAGCGCGCCGACGAAGAACATGCCGCGCCAGCCGATGACGGGAAAGAGCAGGAAGAACACGATGGAGGCGATCAGATAGCCCGACGGATAACCCGCCTGCAGGATGCCCAAGACGATGCCGCGGCTCTGCTCCGGCACCGTCTCCATGACGAGCGAGGCGCCGACGCCCCATTCCCCGCCCATGGCGATGCCGTAGAGCGCCCGGAGCACCAGGAACATGGTGAGCCCGGTGGAGAAGCCGGTCATGAATTCGAACAGCGAATAGAGCAGCACGTCGGCCATCAGCGTGATGCGCCGCCCGTAGCGGTCGGCAGCAAGGCCAAAGATCAGCGCACCGAGCGCCCGCATCGCGAGCGTCAAAAGGATCGCCACCGAGACGGCGGGAACGTCGGTATGAAATTCCTCGGCGATATATTTGAGAACGAAGACGAGAATGAAGAAATCGAAGGCGTCGAGCGTCCAGCCGAGATAGCTGGCGATGACGGTGTTGCGCTGCTGCGGCGTCAACAGGCGCAGGCTTTCCAAAGCGGACATCTGATATTCCTCCGTCCGAAAGCGGCGGCGAGGCGGGCAATTCCGGATGCCGTCGGAAGGGATGCCCGAAATGGGCGGGTGACGCAGTCGACGATAGCGTTCACCGTCGGCGACAGCGGGCAACAACGTCAGCCATCCTGCCACTGTTCCATCACGATTGGCGTGATCGGCTGACGTCCCACGCGGCCCCTTGTCGCAGGCATACGACCGGCCAGCGCCCTGCCCTTGGGCGCGGCACCCTCCAACATCCCTCATCCTGAGGCGCGTAGCCCATAGGGCGAAGCCTCGAAGGACACGCCGCAACGCTCCCTGCATCCACATCGCCTCTGAAGTCGGAGCACTCGCCTCGTCCTTCGAGGCCCCCACGGGGCGCCTCAGGATGAGGCTCTCTTGGATGTTGCCGCCATACGCACCAAAGGCAGCCCAGCGAAAACGCTATGCCTAGCTCTAGCCCGGCACCCTGCCCCGGCACGCCCACGCCACCGACGCAAACGAACGCGGCCCATCCGGCTCGCCGGCTTCATATGCGGCTCTCATAGCAACGCCGAGCGCTTTTCGCTTCGCTGACTCGAGGCCCCAGACATACTTGCCAAGCGGTCCCTCGCCTATGGCGATCGGCCCCCAATAGTCCTCGAAGGAGCCGTATTCCATCCGGATCAGCAGCGACGTCTCCTCGACGTCGACAAGGCCCTGGCTAACAAAGCTCTCCTTCATCTCCCCAGGCCGCATCATTGGCTGGAAACAATATTTGCGCCGCAACGGCAATGCATGCTCGTCAAGCATCGCCGCCGTGTCCCACATCATCCGCATTCCCGACATGCCGCCGTAATGATCCCAGACGGCTGCCGCGACCAGGCCGCCCGGGCGCACGACGCGGGCCATCTCGGACACCGCCTTTCCCGCTTCGGGCACGAAATGCAGCACGAGCAGCGACATCGCCCGGTCGAAGCGGCCGTCCTCGAAAGGGAGCGCGCAGGCATCGGCCTGCCGAATGGTGATCCGCGGATCGCTATTGCGCCGCGTCGCCGCCTCGACGAAAACCGGCGAATAGTCGACGGCGACGATCTCTCGCAGGCCAGACGCTTCCGCCAAAGTAAATGTCAGGCTGCCGGTGCCGCAGCCGACATCGAGCTCACGATCACCGTCCGCAAGGCCGGCGAAATCGATCAGCATCGGCGCCAGCCTCCTGCTCCAACGCCCCATTAGCCGTTCATAACCATCCGCACTTTCAACATTGAAACTCGACGGCATCGAAGCCTCCCTTTCAAGGACGCAGGTTTGCCGTCAAACAATAGGATTCGCCGGCGACTGTGCAAGCGGACGTCTCCCAGGAGGCAGCGGCAAGGCTAGGCGCCCAGGCGCCCGCCTGTGGTGGAGGAGGCGCCAAGCGCCGCCTCTCTTTCAAAATGGCCGTGAAGCGAAGCCCTGTCGATCCGCTTCTATTGAAAATCACCTGCCGGAGACATTCCGATGCAAGGCAACCTCACCCAGCCGCCTTATCAAGCACACTCCAATCAAACCCATTCGCCCAATCGGCATAGCTATGCCAGCCGACCTCAGGAAAATCCCGGCGCAGGGCGGCGATGCCGGCATCGTAGCCGGTGCGGTCGAACCATTCGAACATCAGCGCGGCATCCTCGCTCTGCTGCCGCATGACGGCGATCGGCAGTTCCTGGTAGCGCATCGGACGGCCGAGGACCTCCGACAGGATCTTCGCCTGCTCATGACCCGACAATTCGTCGCCGGCAATATCAAAACGCTTCCCGAACACCTGCTCGCGCCGCTCGGCCAGTGCGGCGACGAAAGCGCCGATGTCATCGATGGTAATCTGCTGCAGCACGCGCGTCGGCGGCAGTGCGGCGGCGTAGACGCCCTGGCGCAGCCCGTCGATCGCCCATGGCGCCACAGTATTCTCCATAAAGGCGACGGGCGCGCTGATCGTATAGGGAATGCCGAGGCCGGCGATGTGCTTCTCGACCAGATACTTGCTGTCGAAATGCGGAATGCCGGTCTTCTTGTCGGCATCGGCGACGGAGGAATAGATCAGGTGGCCGATGCCGGCGGCCTTTGCCGCATCCGCGACCGTGATGCCCTGGCGGGTTTCCGCCTCCGTCCCGGCCTCGTAGCTGCTGCCCATCAGGAAGATCGTGTCGACGCCGCTTGCGGCCTTTACCACGGATGCGCCGTCGTTGAGATCGCCGGCGATGACCTCGACTCCCGCCGCGGCCAGCCGTTTGGCCCCTTCGCTGTCCGGCCGGCGGCTGATCGCCTTGACACGGTGTCCCCGCGCGATCAGGGCGCGCACGACCGCGCCGCCCTGCTGGCCGGTGGCGCCCGTGACCAGAACGTTTCGTGTGTTGCTCATCTGTCTGCTCCTTGTTGTGACGGATGCAGCAAAGTTAGGGCCTGTCGCATTGAACCATAATGGTCTATAGTTGAGAAACATCGTGCCATCTCAGGATACAATGCTCGATCTCAACGATATCATGATCTTCGCCCGCGTCATCGAGGCCGGCAGCTTCACGGCCGCCGCACGCCTGCTCGGCATGCCGAAGACGACGGTCAGCCGCCGCATCGCCGCCCTCGAGCGCGAACTCGGCGTCCGGCTGCTGCAACGCACCACCCGCAGCCTCAACCTGACGGATGCTGGCCGCCTCTATTATGAAGAGAGCAGCCAGGCGCTGCGCACGATCGAGGGTGCCAACCTGCGGCTCGCCGAAGCACGGGCAGAGCCTGCCGGCACCATCCGCATATCGGCACCCGTCGGCTTCGGCGGTCACTTCCTTCAGGAGGCGATCTTCGATTTTCTTTCGACCTACCCGAAGACGAGGGTCGAACTGCGGCTGACCGACGACAGGCTGAACCTTGTCGAAAACGGCATAGACCTCGCCTTCCGCACCGGCATCCTCGAGGATTCGACGCTGATCGCCCGCAAGCTCGGCTCGACGCACAGAATCCTCTGCGCCAGCCCCGAATACGTAGCCCGCTGCGGCACGCCCGACCACCCGGCGGATCTCACCCGCCACGACTGCGTCATCGCCGGCCAATCTGCCCATACGCCGTGGCTGCTCGAAGGCCCGCACGGCCGGGAGACGGTCACGGTCTCGGGACGTTTCGCCGCCAATGAAATGCAGGCGGTCATGGCCGCCGCGATCGCCGGCTACGGCATCGCCCAGCTGCCCTACGGAGTCGGCCAGGCCTGCATCAAGGACGGCCGGCTGTGCCGCGTTCTCGACGGTTACGCGACCCCGGTCGGCGGCCTGTACGTCGTTTATCCCAGCAGCCGGCACCTGCCGCCTTTGGTCAAGACCTTCATCGAACTTGCGGCCAGCCGGCTGAATGCGGGAACCAGCGGGAACGACGAATTTGTGATCGTGTCGCCTTAGCCCCGACATCTGCCGGGATGTCGCTATCCTCTCTCACTGCCAAAGGAAGTCCGGCCCCGTGCTTTGGGACGTCAGCCTGAGCGTCCCGTCGGGCTGAACGACGTAGGTCTCGAAGACGCGATAACCGAAATCGCCAAGAAATGTATTCTTGACCACCGTTCCCGGGCGATAGGGCGAAGAGACGACTTTTCCGCCATAGGTCAGGCTGCCCGGAAGAGGCTGCTGGTTTCCTGAGCTGGCGCAGGCCGAAAGGGCGAAGAGAACGGCCATGAGCACGTGCTTCACAGAACTATCTCCTCCAGAAGGCATCGGCCGCCGAGCGCGGCCGATTTCACTATGACAGCACGGCCTTGCTGCTGTCGAAATCTTTGCGTCGGGCCGCCTCCGCCCGCGAGAGTGCGCCGGCGATCCTCTCGTCGGTGAAGGGCTTGGAGACCACGTCAAGCGCGCCTTCGATGCCGTGACCGACATTCTCGGGACGACCGGTCACGAAGATGACGTCGACCCGGTGGCGGTCGATCAGCCGGCGTGCAAGCTGGGCGCCGGTCATCCCATCGGAGAGACTGAGATCGACGAGGGCAACATCGCTTCTTTGCGCGTGGGCGAGAGCCTGCTCCATCGTCGAGACCGGCCCGATTGTCTGGTGCCCCGCCTCCTGCGCAATGCGTTCGAGTTCCAGCGCGATAATATTCTCATCTTCAACGATCAGGACGTTCATATATAGCCTCCCTCATCAACATTGCGGGCAAGCTGCCGGCAACGGGTACAACGCATCCTCCCGCCGAATGTTTCCACTTTGCATTGAATTTATTTCACGGCGTCACGTGCCACCGTTCAATAACGTCGTTGCGCCTGATCGTCCGTTGCACCGTGCCGCCACCGATCGCCCGTTGCTGATCCCTTTGCGGGAGCCAGCCGATGGGCTGACCACCGGCCTGGGCAAATGCGGATGGCGGCATGGGCGCTTATCCCCCGCCCGTGCCATACTGCGCAGAGCGATCGACAGGCACGCTCATGATTTCCCACTTTCAGCCCGAAACGCCGCCTCCCCGGCATCCGATACCTCAACCCATTTCTTGTCGGGTTCGGCGTCGGCGACATAAGCGTCGTTCCAGTTCCACCACTTGTAGGTCGGGGTCTGCGGATAACCCTCCGGCGAATCCTCCCAGACCTCCTGGCGGCCGAGCGGCGTGATGTCGAGGTAGTTCCAGGTGCCGCCCATCTGCTCGTCGCCACGATTATTGACGAAATAGGTGCGGAAGATGCGTTCACCGTCGCGGTAGAACACGTTGGTGCCGTGCCATTCGTCGACGCCGAAGTCCTTGTCGAAGCTGTCGGTGATCGTGACCCACGGATGCGTCCAGCCCATCCGCGCTTTCAGCCGCGCAATATCGGCCTGCGGCGCGCGCGAGGCGAAAACCAGGGTGGTGTCGCGGGCGTTGAGATGGGCGACATGGGCGACTTGGTCGGCCACCATCGAGCAGCCGCGGCAGGCATGCTCCGGCCAGCCGAACACGCCGGGCTCGTAGAAGGCGCGGTAGAGGATGAGCTGGTGCCGCCCCTCAAACAGCTCGCGCAGGCTGAGCCTGCCCTGCGGCCCCTCGAATGCGTAATCCTTCTCCACGGCCATCCACGGCATCCGCCGGCGCTCGGCGGCAAGCGCGTCCCGGGCGCGGCTCTGGGCCTTTTCCTTGACGAGCATCTGCTTCCAGGCAGCTTCCCAGGCCTGCGGCGACACGACCGGTGGCTTGTGCATGGGTTGTCCGCTTTTTCCATTCTCGGCTGAAGCAGTCATGGCTTCGATCTCCTCATTGGGGCGAATTCCCGGGCTTGGAGGCCGGTCCATCGCGCATTGGTCTGAGATAGTTTCGCATCGGAAATCGAACAGGGGGAGTAACAAGTGTGACCGTATTCCCCGGAACCGTTGGTCGCAGCCGCGCGGCGCATGAGTGGTGTCGGCCGGGCGCGCATCCATTAGCACAATCTTGTTTACGAATGGGACGCGTGCTAAAACGCCACAAAACGGCGCATGCAAACGCCAATCAAGCCGAGATCGTGCCCGTGAATATTCATATCGCGACTTTGGCTGCGCTTCTCATCGGCGCCGTGCCATCATCGGCTGGCCCTTTGGATGAAGCGGCCAAGGACGGCGATGTCGTCCGCGTCAAACAGTTGCTCGACCAAGGCTCCGATGTGTCGGAGTCCAATGAGGCGGGTGAGCCGGCGCTGATCATAGCCTCTTTGGCGGGGCATGCCGATGTCGTGGCTCTTTTGCTGGACCGCGGCGCCGACATTGAAGCTCGCAACAAAGGCGGCCTGACTGCATTGCATGCTGCAGCCTATGCAGGAAATCTGAAGGTGGTGGAACTGCTTGTCGCAGACGGGGCTGATGTCAACGACAGCAAGAATTTCTACCAGATGTCGCCATTGCATGGTGCCGCCGAGGAGGGCCACGCCGACGTCGTCGCCTTTCTGTTGACGAAGGATGCAGACGTCGAGGCGACCGAAAGAAACGGCTATACGCCCCTCACTCAAGCCGGGTGGCGGGCGCATTGGGATACGGCAAAATTACTCATGGAAGCGGGAGCGGTCTGCCAGAAAGCCGAGCTTGTCGGCGAACCGCTCTACAAGGAATGCACCAAACGGCAATAGGCTTTCGCCGGAGTAAAAGACCGCATCCGGAAACGGAGCATCTTATGTCTTACCATATGCAAAAATACGGAATGCTGACGGCAATGGCTCTGGGCGCTGCGGTCATGCTGCTCTCCTTCACGCGGCCCGCAGGGGCTGAAGAATTGGTCAATACCGGCTATTTCGGCGATATCGCAATCAAGGGCTACGACCCGGTCGCCTATTTCACCGAAAACCAGGCCGTCGAAGGGTCCAAGGAATATTCCTACCGCTGGCTTGGCGCCACCTGGCATTTCTCCAGCGCTGAAAATCGCGACCTCTTCAAGGGCGATCCTTCCAGATACGCACCGCAATATGGCGGCTATTGCGCCGATGGCGTGTCCTTTGGAACGGTGACCACCAACATCGATCCGAAAGCCTGGCGGATCATCGATGGCAAGCTGTATCTCAGCTATGATCCCGGCGCGGCGGAAGGCATGGAGAAAAACCCCACCAAAGTGACCGACTCCAAGAAGCATTGGTCCGAAGTTCAGCAGACACTGATTTCGGAGAAGATGCACACCGTCTGGCAGCAGCCGGCGACGAAATGAAGCCGCATCGCCCGGCACGTCAGGGCGCTGACGAAAAGAACGTCAGGGCGCGCGGCGTGACGTGGATATAGGGCCTGTCGCCCTGCTCGCCTGTGGTGTTGCGGTAAACATATCCGCACACCATCCGGTCGAGGAAATAGCCGTCGAATTTTTCGCAGAGGCTGTCGCCGCGCACCTCGATCGTGCCGGTGATGTTGGTATTGGCGCTGCGATAGGCGGTATTTCCATCCTTGTCGAAATACTGGATGAAATCCGTGCCGTTCTTGTGTTTGCCGGTCCAGCTCTTGCCGTCGACGAGAGTGCGCAGGTCCGCCTCGCCAAGCCTGTCGGCCTGATTGCCCGTAAAACCGAAAGGCCATTCGGGAATGCCGGCTTTTCGCAATCCAGCCAGATGACGCTGCAGATCGCCGTCCCGCCAATAATCATAGAGATAGCCGTAATAGGTCAGATTGCTTTCCGGGAAGAGCTCCAGCAGCTTTGCCCTCTCCGTCGCGGCCCTGGTGTCATTGCCCTGATCCGCATAGGCAGCCGCCAGATATTCGCGCGCCGGCTCGACCTTCGGCAGGTTGCCGAGCGTCGGCTCTATCAGCGAGATCGCCCGCTGGTCGTCGCCCGCGGTATAAAAGACGATCCCCGCCAGCAGTTGAAAACTCGACGCCGGCGATGGGTCGAGCCGCAAGGCCTTTTCCATCTCGGTGACGGCCTGGCCGCTATCTCCGGTGTGGACCAGAATGAGCGCGAGATTGGCGGCGGCCTCGGCATCGTTCGGCTGCATCGCGACGGCCATATTGGCGGAATTCCTGGCCTCCGTCTCGCGCCCATCCACCCATTGCAGCAGGGCAAGGACCGTATGCGCCCTGGCATTGTTGGGATCGAGCTTGAGCGCCTGTCCGGCGGCGTCATAGGCGATCTTGCGGGCAACGGCGGCCGACCAGAGGTAGTTGTAGTCGTTGCGCCAGACATCGACGGCGACGCGCGCAATTCCCGCATGGGCATTGGCAAAGCCCGGATCGAGATCGATCGCCTTCTGATAGAAGGAGAGCGTACGGCGATAGGTATCGACATCCCTGAAAATGAAGCCCTCCTGCTCGGCCCTCATGTAATAATCATAGGCTTCGAGATTTTCAGTCGGGATTCGAGCCAGTTGGTCGCGCTCGCGCGCACTGAGCTTGACCGACAGCGCCGCAATGATCTTGCCGATCACATCGTCCTGAACGGCAAAGAGATCGGTATACTGGCGGTCGTAGCGCTCCGCCCAGAGCGACAGGCCGGTGACCGCATCGATCAGCTTGACATTGATCCGCAGCTGCGGCCCGGCCCGCTGCAATGTCCCTTCGAGCACATAGTGAACGCCGAGTTCGGCGGCCACATCCTGGATCTTGCCGACGGAGCCCTGGAGGGCGAAGACCGAATGGCGGGCGATGACGAAGAGGCCCGATACTTTGGACAATTCGGTGATCAGATCATCCGTCAATCCCTCGGCGAGATGGTCGTGCTCGGTATCGCCGCTGACATTGATAAAGGGCAGAACTGCGACCGACGGCTTGTCCGGCAGCGGATAGGCGAAACGTTCGCCGAGCCCCGGGGATCTTGCCGGGATCCACGGCTGCCACCAGAGCGCCGCTCCGGCGAGAGAGAGGATGACGGCCGCCGCGATGCCTGCAACGAGGGGCCGCATCGGCAGGCGCCGGCGGGTTCTCAGCGTTTTGCCGGCGGCGACGGGATCGAGCAGGACGCGATAGACCCGGACCGGTTCGGTGATGCCCTTCAACCGCTGCTCGCCGAGCGAAGCGAAACCGACCGGGACTTTCGATTTCACCTGGTCGTAGGTCGTTCCCGATATGACGATGCCGCCCGGTTCCGCCAGCGCCTGCACGCGATCGGCGACATTGACGCCGTCGCCCTGGATATCCCAGCCCTCGACGATGATATCGCCGAGATTGATGCCGATCCGGAACTCGAGCCGGTGTTGCGGGAGGGCTGCGGCATTGCGGGTGGCTTTCCGTTGCTGAACCGCCGCCGCGCAACGCAAGGCATCGACCACACTCTGGAATTCGACCAGCAAACCATCGCCCATGGTTTTGACCAGCCGGCCGTGATGTCGCTCGATCGCCGGCTCGAAGACATCATCCTGATCCGCCTGGAAACGCGCACGCGTGCCCTCCTCGTCGATCTGGCTCAATCGACTGTAACCGACGACATCGGCGATCAGGATTGCTGCAAGACGGCGCTCCATCCCCGGTCTTTCCTGGAGAGCGAATGTATTGTTAACAACATCCTACAGTAGGTCCCATCACGATGCTATCGCCGGGTCGCGCGATATTCGACCTAGCGGTGATCTGCCCGATAAGAATGGCGCCGCACGAAATAATTCGAGCCCTCGTCGACTTCGATGATCGGGAGAGTTGCCAAAAGCAGGCGAGTAGCGGAAGCTTGTTCCTTGGCGAGAACAAGATGATTTTAGGTCGGGTCGGCCTGAAGTCTTCCTGTTCCACATTAGAGAGTGAGAGCATGATGTCATGAGAAAACCGCTCTCACGTTTCGGCATCATGCTCTGGGCGACGGATTGTTCGATATGACGACAGCCTCAACAAATGAGCCGGCCAGGCACGGCAGCGCCAGAATCTGCCGCGGCTGTTGGGACCAGATGCATATGCCGATCCCGATCGGCGGCCCGCTGGCTTTGCCTTTCCGCGCCTTCGGCATCACCCGCAGCAAGATGAACCCCGATATCTGCACGATCTGCGAGCGCTCCTTCCAATATGTCAAGAAGCAGCGCCAGATCACCGTCGACGCCACTATCCTGTTTGCCGATATCCGGGGCTTTACCGATCTTTCCGAGCGCATCGAGGCGGTGCAGCTCAGCGAAATCGTCAGCCTGTTCCAGGATCGCTGCGCCCAGGCGATCTGGGCGCATCACGGTATCGTCAACAAGCAGATGGGCGACGGCCTGATGGCGATCTTCAACTTCCCGATCGTCAGCAAGGATCACGCCGCCGCCGCGATCTTGGCCGGGCAGCAGATACAGCGGAACTGCGCCGCGGCGCTGAGCAGCCTGGCGCTCGAGCTATTGCCCGGCCGCACCCTCGGCGTCGGCGTCGGCATCCATTCCGGCGAGGTCCAGATCGGCGAATTCTCGACCTTCCGCAGCGATTTCACCGCGATCGGCGGCGTCGTCAACCAGGCCGCAAGGCTGGAATCCCAGGCCGCAGCCGGGGAGATCCTAGTCTCGGCCGAGACGGCCGCCAAAGCTCCCGACCTCGCGGCGGGCGCAGAAACGCGTATGCTGGCGCTGAAGGGCATCGAGCAGCCGGTGCAGGCAAGCGTGCTGCTCAAGCGCTGAGCGACTGCGATTGCGATTGCGATTGCCGCCTGCTCAAAACATCATCGCTCCGTCAACATGTCAGCCGCAATTTCACAAGCTGTGATTGCGAAACACATCGGATCACAAGCAAGTTAATCCTCCGGAAACAAACATCGCTTATCTCTAAGCTGTTCTAACAGCTGGGGTATCTCATGGGCAGTTTTTCTCTGTTTCACTGGTTGATCGTCTTGATCCTGATCGGCGTGCCATTGATCTTCATCTTCAGAAAACCGCCGGCCGGGCCGAACCGCTTCGGCGGCCTGCCGCAGGCCATGGGTTTCGGCCAGGCGATCGCAAGCTACTTCAAGAATTATGTGACCTTCAGCGGCAGAGCGAGCCGATCGGAGTTCTGGTATTCGACGCTCTTCGTCCTTCTCGTCGGGATCGCTTTGTATGTCGTCGATCGGAGCGAAACCTTGAATCGGATCTGGTCTCTGGCCACGTTTCTTCCGTCGATCGCCATGGCGGCACGACGCCTTCACGACGTCAACCGGAGCGGATGGCACCAGCTTCTCGGACTATTAGCTCCCATCGGAACGATTGCAGTGCTGGTGTGGTATTGCAAAGCGCCGACGGCGGATCATTCCAGGGAAGCCGTGTTTGCTTGAGCAAAGTGTGCCTCGCGGACTGCGCAATGCGCAGTTCGCTTAGGGACCGCCTCCTACACCCACTCCGGCAAGAAACCCGTCGCTCGAAATACTGTTCTGCCCGGCCGTCAACCAGCGGCCCCGGAACTCGCCGCCGACTGCCGATCGACCATTTCGATGGCCTCGACACATTAGACGACATCCTTCGATGGCCGTTGCGTGAGGTATCTCTGGTTTTGATGGCGTCCGAAAGGGACCGGCGAGGCTGGCAAAGACCCCCGCCTCTGCCTCAGTACTTCATGTTCCGCAGTTCCGGAAAATCATAGTAACGCAGCCGCTTGTCGTGGCAGCGGTAGTCGTCCTTTTTCAGGTACAATATCATGTCGTGCTGCAAGCCCACGCCGATATAGGACCAGTTTGGGTAGGCACGTTCCGTCGTCCGCGTACAATAAGCATATATCTGCTTTTGCGGATCAAGCAGAACCACGCTGGAAATCTCGGCCTTTACGAAGTTCCCCGCTTTAATGGTTCCCCGCAGAGCATCGACGTACTCGCGTCGGACCGCGTTGGAGGGCGGACGCTGGGAATCTGCAACGGATTGCGGCGCAGGAGTTTGGCAGCCGGCCAGTGCCAGCAGGGCAGCGTAAGCAATGAATTTGATCTTCATTCAGTTGAATCTCCTATTTCGACGTCGATAGATCGGCCTTTTCCAAAAGGCGATGGCTGCAAGCAGCAACGTCACATCCCGTACTTCGAGGCTCCGCCCTGCGGCTAAGCACTCCGCATGAGGAAGGTTGGAGAATGCCGCGCCCCCGCAATGCTGGAAGCATGTCGCGCCGCCGCTCAACAAAGCCTCGAACGGCGACGCGGCCGGAGCCCTCGCCCTGTCAGGTCTTCATGCCGTTCATCTCAGGAAACGGGTAGTAACGCAGCCGCTTGTCGCGGCAGCGATTATCATTCACCGTCGCGCCCAATATTTTGCCATCCGTGAAGGAGACGCCGAGATAGGCCCAGTCTCCCCAGCTGCGCTTGGGCACCACCCGCACGCAATAAGCATAGATCTTTTTTTCAGGATCGAGCAGAACCACGCTGGAGATACGGGCCCATACGACTTCTCCCGCTTCGTGCCGGTAGGTTCTCTTGAACACGATGTTGATGAAATTCTGCCGGACGTCACTCGAGGGAGGACGCTGGGAATCCGCAACGGATTGCGACACCGGCGAATTGCAGCCGGCGAGAGCCAGCAGCGCGGCGCAAACAAGGACTTTCATTTTCATTTAGCTGAATCCCTAAAAGAATCGGAGCGCAAATAAACGCTGCCTATTCCTACAAACACAGCGAGAATAATATTTGCAATACATCATCGGAATATTATTGCGGCTGCAGGATGCCGGCCGCGTGACGCGGATATATCAGTGTCGGCGCGCCTACACTGAGGGATTCAAAACAGAGCTTCCGGCCCCGTCTTCATCATCATCGTGGATCGCCACCCCGGCTTCCAGCGCCGCCAGGATAAAGGCCTGCCGCACCGTCTCGGCCGGCATGCGGCCGGCAAGCCAGGCACGGCAGAAATCGACCGCCCGCTGCTGATGGACGCCGCCCTTGACCGGCCAGTCGGAGACGAGTGCGTAAAGCGCATCCTGCGGCGAGCGGAGAACCATTCGTTCGCCGCTATCGAGATCGATGGAGATCGGTTTTTTCCAGAAGGCGGAATGGTCGCTAATGGCAGTGGTACCTGTAGCTGATTTGACAGGAAACTAACTGCGGAAAACCGATCTCGTTCCAGTGCGAGGCGGAGGTTGGCCACTGTCCCGCTCCCAAGAGAGCCTCATCCTTGTACGTTGCCGTTGCTGTATAATGGGGCTGAGCGACGGAGATGCGTGTCATCCTCGGGTCTTGAACTCGTGCCTCAGCGAGCATCTCCGTCGCCATGTCTTGGCTCGAACGGTTGTCTGGGCTTTGAGCCCGCGTTGCAAGGAGGAGCAGTCATGCATGTCGCGCAAGCTTTCATGGTCGGCATCGATGTCTCGAAGGCCCATCTCGACGTTGCCGTCGAGGGCAAACGCACCGTTGTCCGCTTCGACAATGATGTGCCAGGCCGGGGACCTCGAAGGGCAATGCGGGTGGGCACCGGCTGTCAACCTGACAGCTTGCAGCCCTTGCTCATGCCGGCGGACTGCATGGCCGAGACCTTGCCTTTGGACGCAGCAATTTCCCCTTCCTTGTCGCCTCCGGCGACGCTGCCGATAGGGACGCCAACGAGGAAGACGCCGAAAGCATCGCCGTTCGCTGCGCTGATCTGCTGCTTGGAAAGGTCGTCGAGCTTGGCCTTCTCTTTCTTGAGTTCCACGCCGAGCGCCTGGCAACTGAGATTTGTATAGGCCGCCATCGGAATATCGACCTGGACGATGGCGTCAGGACGTTTGGCGCAGCCGGCAAGTGCCGCGGTCGCTGCGAATGCAATGATGATCTTGTTCATGAAATTTTCGGTCCCCAATTCCCGCAGCAGCTGTAACATCGCCGCGCGCATTGCGGGAGGCGGCCCAGCTTTCAACCACAGACTTTTATTTGTGGGTCGGTACTTCCGAAAGCGGATTCGATTCCGGTAACCGGGGTCAGCACTGTCAGCCTGATTGACACCTCGCGTTCCGCCTGAATATCTCGATCATGCTCAACGGCATAACGATGTGGCTGATTTCTGTGAGGCAGATGTGGATTAGGTGGTTAGGGCGGCCAGTCAACGGAGTTCTCTGGAGCGATTGCCGATCGTTTCTGTTGCACGCCGCCTGATGTTGCGCGGCTCGCGATTAAGTACATAAAAATATATATCTTGCTTCGAAAGCACGCTGGAGAAAATATTTGGCAAATATTGTTCGGATTTTATTGCTTGCCTTCGCTTTGGTCACCGCGTTCCTTTGGGGCGAACACTCGTCTGGCCCATATAGGCCGAATTATGCATTTGCGGAGCCAAACTATCTGAATTTTCATCTTTGGAGCAATGGTGAAGGAAAATTCAAGTTTCGGGATATTTTGAAAAATAACCAGTATAGATTTGACGCGCTTTGTTACTCCGCCGAAGGCGGAGCTCAACCATATCGGGTGCGCGACAAAAAACGGATCTCTGGCGTCGAATTGGATGACCCTTTGAGCATGAGCTATGTCAGCCTTTACCTCGTTGGGGCAGACTTCTATTCGGTGATGAACTTCGATCCTTTGGATTTTGAGATCGAATGGCCATTTAGCGATTGCCAATCTCTCGAGGGAATGAGTCTAGACATTTCTACCAGAAGCGGAATTGCAGGTAAGATAGCTACTTACAAGATAGGCTACGAAAATTGATAGCCTGTGGTTCGAGCACTTTACGGGGATGGCCTTCATGCCCTATGGCCAGCGTTTAATTTTCGGCTTTGCTATTGCCTTGACGGCGCTCTCAAGCGGCGCAGCTTGCGCGCAAACACTGGACGACTTGCACGACTTCAAATTGGGTAGCTCGTTTGCCGACGCCCAGCAGAATGCGAGTGAAAAAGGTTGGAAATTGAAGGAGCTTTCTTCTTTCCTTCCCGGTAATTGGCTAGTGGAAGGATCCAATCTCAGTCTTTTCGTATGCGACGACAAAGTCGCCTCCATCCAACAGCATCGCGATGGCGGACTTCATGACTTCGCATTGATCGTGCAAGACTTTCGAATAGAATATGGCGAGCCGGCAACGACCATTGTGACATTCCCGGTTGGGCCGACATGGATATCGAATATCGATGTCAGATTCACTTCATCCTCTGGGGAAAGCGTCAACGTGCAGCTCAGCAGTGTTGACGAAAAACTTGGCATTCATCTCAATTTCTTCAATGCGAACATGCAGTGCAAGACAGAAACCAAGCCTTGAGAAGGCATGATCGCTATTGGTGCAAAGGTACAGTAATCTTCTCCAAGCCGTGAGCTAAGCGCCCCCAAATTATTCCAACTTCCGAACACACAGTTCGTTTCCCTTTTGTACTCTTTCCCTCTTCACTTTCGCGCTGACTCTCTCCATATTCCCGCCATGGCCAAATCTCCGAAGAAATCCCCCGCCCCGAATGGCTTCGAGGAAGCTCCGCAATCGTCCTTCGAAGGAGCGCCCCTCTCCGGCTCCGTTGCCGATTGGGTGAAGCAGCTGGAGGCCGATGCCGAGGCCTCGGGCGTCGAGACACAGCGGCAGATCGCCTCGAAAGCCGGCAAGCACCGCAAGAAGGTGGAGATCGCCGCCTCGAAATCGGCGAGAGGCACCTCGATGGGCGGCTCGACCGACCCGAAGACGCGCGCGGCCGCCGGCCTCAATCCCGTCTCCGGCATGGATACGACGCTGGAGGAGGCCTCGTCGCTGCAGGCCGGCACCGCCGTCACCGCCACGGTCGAGGCGCTGTCTGCGCTGATCGAGAGCGGCAATCCGCTGCACAAGAACGGCAAGATCTGGACACCGCACCGCCCTGCCCGGCCGGAAAAATCCGAAGGCGGCATCGCCATCCGCATGCAGTCGGACTACGAGCCGGCCGGCGACCAGCCCACGGCCATCCGCGATCTCGTCGAGGGGCTGGAGAATGGCGACCGCAGCCAGGTGCTGCTCGGCGTCACCGGCTCCGGCAAGACCTTCACCATGGCCAAGGTGATCGAGGCGACGCAGCGCCCCGCCGTCATCCTGGCGCCCAACAAGACGCTGGCCGCCCAGCTCTATTCCGAATTCAAGAATTTCTTCCCCGACAATGCGGTGGAATATTTCGTTTCCTATTACGACTATTACCAGCCGGAAGCCTATGTGCCGCGCTCCGACACCTATATCGAGAAGGAAAGCTCGATCAACGAGCAGATCGACCGCATGCGCCACTCGGCGACGCGCTCGCTGCTGGAGCGCGACGACTGCATCATCGTCGCCTCGGTCTCCTGCATCTATGGTATCGGCTCGGTCGAGACCTATACGGCGATGACCTTCCAGATGTCGGTCGGCGACCGGCTGGACCAGCGCCAGCTGCTGGCCGACCTCGTCGCCCAGCAATACAAGCGCCGCGACATGGATTTCACCCGCGGCAGTTTTCGCGTGCGCGGCGACACGATCGAACTCTTCCCCGCCCACCTTGAGGATGCCGCCTGGCGCATCTCGATGTTCGGCGACGAGATCGACGCCATCACCGAGTTCGATCCGCTCACCGGCCAGAAGGTCGGCGACCTCAAATCGGTGAAGATCTACGCCAATTCGCACTATGTCACCCCCCGCCCGACGCTGAATGGCGCCATCAAGTCGATCAAGGAGGAGCTCAGGCTCCGCCTCGCCGAGCTGGAAAAGGCCGGCCGCCTGCTGGAGGCCCAGCGCCTGGAGCAGCGCACCCGCTACGATATCGAAATGCTCGAAGCCACCGGCTCCTGCCAGGGTATCGAGAACTATTCGCGCTACCTCACCGGCCGCGACCCCGGCGATCCCCCGCCGACGCTGTTCGAATACATCCCCGACAACGCCCTCGTCTTCATCGACGAAAGCCATGTCACCGTGCCACAGATCGGCGGCATGTACCGGGGCGACTTCAGGCGCAAGGCGACGCTGGCCGAATACGGTTTCCGCCTGCCCTCCTGCATGGACAACCGGCCGCTGCGCTTCGAGGAATGGGACGCCATGCGCCCCGACACCATCGCCGTTTCGGCCACTCCCGGCGGCTGGGAGATGGAGCAGTCGGGCGGCGTCTTCGCCGAGCAGGTGATCCGCCCAACCGGCCTGATCGACCCGCCGGTCGAGGTTCGCTCGGCCCGCAGCCAGGTCGACGACGTGCTCGGCGAGATCCGCGAGACCGCGGCCAAGGGCTACCGCACCCTCTGCACCGTGCTGACCAAGCGCATGGCCGAGGACCTGACCGAATATCTGCATGAGCAGGGCGTCCGCGTGCGCTACATGCACTCCGACATCGACACGCTGGAGCGTATCGAAATCCTCCGCGATCTCCGCCTCGGCGCCTTCGACGTGCTGGTTGGCATCAACCTTTTGCGCGAAGGCCTCGACATTCCCGAATGCGGCTTCGTCGCCATCCTCGACGCCGACAAGGAAGGCTTCCTGCGCTCCGAAACCTCGCTGATCCAGACGATCGGCCGCGCCGCCCGTAACGTCGACGGCAAGGTCATCCTCTATGCCGACCAGGTCACCGGCTCGATGAAGCGGGCGATGGAGGAAACCGGCCGCCGCCGCGAAAAGCAGATGATCTATAACCAGGAACACGGCATCACCCCGGAATCGGTGAAGGCCAGGATCTCCGACATCCTCGACTCCGTCTATGAGCGCGACCACGTCCGCGCCGATATCTCGGGCGTCTCGGGCAAGGGCTTCGCCGATGGCGGCAACCTTGTCGGCAACAACCTGCAGACCCATCTCAACGCGCTCGAAAAGAGCATGCGCGACGCCGCCGCCGACCTCGACTTCGAAAAAGCCGCCCGCCTCCGCGACGAAATCAAACGCCTCAAGGCCGTGGAACTCGCCGCCATGGACGACCCGATGGCCCGCGAGGAAGCGAAGGCGATGGAAGGAAAAGGCGGCCGCGCCAACGGCAAGGGCAAAGCGGCGGCCTCCAGCAGCAGCCCTCATGCTGAGGAGGCCCAGGGGGCCGTCTCGAACCACGAGGGCGGGCGTGGAACCTCCTACTTCTCAAGACCCAGCCTCGACGACATGGGCCCAGGCACCGACATGACCACGCCCCTCTTCCGCAAGCCGGACCTGGACGACATGGGCCGCGACATCGCCGAACCCGCCAGGAAGAGCCTCTTCCGCAAAAACGACCTAGACGAAATGACCGTCGGCCGAACAGAAAAGCCGGTCATTGGCCACGTGCCGGAAAAGCCGGATGCCGCCAAGGGCACCAAGCGGTTTTCACCGCTGCTGGAAGGCCAGCCGGAGCGCGATGACGTGCGGCCGGTCGTCCGCGGGAAGACGGGCGTGGGGAGCTATGAGGACCCAGGTGAACAGAAGCGCAAGGGGCGGACGAAGGGGAAGACTGGGCGGCCGGGACGGTAATGGCTTGAGCGGGGCCCGTAGTCTGCATTAAATACAGATATGCTCACTGAAGAATTCTCGCGAAGATATCAACAAAACGTTTTAAGGAGCGGCAGTTATCCTCCGGGAAGATTGAAAAATCTATTATCGAGCTAAATTTAGCCTGATCGACGGTTTCTGAATAAAACCTTTTCGGTTTAAGAATATGTCGCTCAAAATAACCCTTCGCATCTCTAATTTGATCTAAGTTGTCAACATTGGGGATCGGGTCTACGCAATCTTGGTGACCAGCAAAAGATTGAACTGCCGACAGGAACCAAGTTTCATACTCCCGTAATGGCGCCACAAAATGCAATTCTATCTTATCCGGGGAGGCCGCGACGTTCTGCTGTATTGTCGTCTTGAGTTCGACAGGGCAGTCATCATCAGAGTCACACATCACCAAAACTAAGCCCTTGTCGGCCGGTGCCGCCACTCTTTCGCTCAGTCGGTTGAAAACGAGCGTAGAGACTGGGAGCCATTCCGAGGCTTGCTTCATTTTCCCCTTAGGCATTCGGTAAGGATGAAGAACTTCAACTTCATAATGTTCAAATCGGTTGTTCAATAAATTCCGTATTAGGACCGGAATAGCCCGCTCATCCCCCTGACCCTCGACGATTGGAAATATGTAGAGCATCAGTTGTTCCAGAAGTTGAATTGAACAGGTTTCGTTCGGTCTGGCTCAAGCTGATTTTTTCGAAGCAAATCTCCCGGGCTCATTAAGTTTCTTCTCACTACCTCTTTACTTGCGCTGTCAGCCGGCAATATTGTCGTGTCCCCATCATTTGACCGGACAATTCTTATGTTATCTATCCCTACAGCTTGATGATCTATAAGATCTGGACTGTGCGTGGTTATAAGAATTTGTTTACTTTTAGATGCCTCCACTATCGCATCCGTGATTACAGCGCATGCCGCCGGATGAATCGTTGACTCGGGCTCTTCAATGCCAAGCAAGATGTTTCCGTGGCTACTTGAAGAACGCTGAAACAGGGCAACGAGGATGCCCAGCGATCGAAGTGTCCCGTCAGACATCTGAGAGGCGAAGAATCGCCATGGATTTTTTTGACCAACCACCCGCTGAAGGAATTCGATTGTTTCGGAGGGTCCCAGATTTTTATGCTGTATGCCCTCTAATTGCTCTACAATTTGGCTCATATACTCACGGATTCTTCCAAATTCGTAAGGATAATTGGCCTCCATATTCCTGATGACTGAGGCAATGTTCTTTCCCGTTCTGAGCAAAAACTCCCCACTGTCGTGAGCTAACGGAAGCCTAAAATCCTCCGGATAAATATTGTAGAATCGCATTGTTGACAGCGCATCGAAAACCTCGCGGACCGGCCTTATACTTGAAAGTAACTGCAAAGAAAGCCTATCATCGGACAAATTTTCCGGGGCAATACTCTCCGAGCTGAAAATCTTCTGGCCATTTTCATACTTGATCTCGGTTAATCCGATCCCCTCGTCAGACACCGATAAATACTCTTTCTGCACTTTATGCGATCCATCGGCCGCAGCGCCGACCTGAAATGAATAGGTGGCATTTCGGCCAGAAAGCAGCGATATCCGAAGTTTAATCGCAAAATTTGTGGGATGTCCGCCAGAGCGCTTTCGCACTGCCGATAACCCCGACCGTTGACGAATAGCGAAGTCGAGCGTCGAATTTAAAGCGTCAGATACGAAGTTAAGCGAATCGATAAAATTGCTTTTCCCACTACCGTTGGGACCGACCAAAACGGTTAAATCAGACAGATCAACAACGCATGCACCAATGCTCTTGTAATAGCGCAGGCTGACTTGATTTATAATTCTCATGATTTTAGCCTTCAGCGAGCAAAGGTGCTGGCGCTTCGTGTGATGGTAGTCATTCTGTAGACCAGATAAATACCCTTTAATGGATATCCCCAAAACAAGATCCTTGAAAATCAACGCATTTATCGCAAATGCAGCTACCGAAGGTGGGACGCGATTGCTGGCGAAGGTTAAAGCTATCTAAAACCCAATATTTGGGTTGAATGCGGTCTCTCAGGATTACCTAGAAGAAATCAACAATGTCCGACACCATCCTACGCTACGTCCCCGCCGACCCGTATTGGCAACCCTCTCCGGAAAACGCCACCAAGGCGGTCTCCTTGCTGGAAACAATCGTCCCCGGGGCGAATGAAGTAAAATCGAGCTTCGAGGATGAGGTCACGTTCTACGATCCCGGCGAAAACTGGTCTGGAGTGGAGTGCAGCGCCTGCGGTGCGGATGCCGAGGAATGGTGGGGAGACGCGATGGAAACCGCTTCTGCCGATGGGTTTAAGGACCTCAGCACCGTGGCTCCTTGCTGCGGCGCCACCGTATCATTGAACGACTTGCGGTATATCTGGCCCGCCGCGTTCGGCCGCTTTGCTCTCGAGGCCCACAATCCAGGCATCGGAGATACCACCGAGGAACAGGATCGGAAGATAACTGAATGCCTTGGAGTGTCACTGCGGAAAATATGGGCGCATGTTTAGGTTATCGCCGCTCCGCTTCTTGTGACTGCCTCTCAGCTCCGCAACGATGAAGCGGCGACACTCCCTTACGCTGGTGAAGGAACATGAAAGGTGGAGGATATCGCCAACCAGCAGGACGAGGACCCGTGGAGTTTGAGTACGTTACCGGATGATGCGGAGTAATTGGCGGCCACTGCCTTCTCCTCCCTCATTCCTGTGCTCGTCACAGGAATCCAGCCACCGCGCGTCCGCGCGGTGAATGACTCTAACTTGATCAAGGCTTCTCCCGCGCCCAAGGACTGGGGCGCACTGGATTCCTGTGACAAGCACAGGAATGACGGAGGAGAGGTGGTTGCCATTGCCGCCAACCTAGCAGGGAGCCAACAGTTCCATCTATCCCAGCGCCGCCTTCGCTCTTCCCCCACTCACCCAGACAAAACCCTCCCCTCCCCAGCCACCAGCGCAAAATAAATCCGCTCCACCCGACAGGCCGCACTTCTGGCGCTCGCCTCATAGCCCGCCGCCGGCCATCCCAGCCGTGGGCTGCCATCGGCCGCGATCAGCCAGTACCAGCGCTCGTCGGATCCGGTCAGATTGATCCTGAAAATCCGCCCCATGCAGGCATCGCCGTCAAAGCCGATGAAATCGTCGCCCGGCTTTTCCTTCCACGCGTGGCGCCATTTGCCCCTGGGCCGCTCGCCGCTGATGATCATTTCCCAGCTCTTCCAGCCGTTATAGTCCGATCGCGCCGTCAGCGAGCCGTCATAGGGTTTCCGGTCGAACGCCATGCAGCCTTCCAGAAAGACAGCGACCGACTCGCAGACAACACTCCACGCTTCGTCCTGGCGTGATGTCAGCCTGTAGGCGAGTTCATCGGACACATTCCGCAACGCCTGTGCGATCGCCAAGGCGACACCTTCCCTGGTGGCCGGCCGGCCGTTCGCCTTGATGTCGAGATAGGTGCAGAGGAAATCGGCCGCGTCGCCGGCAATCGCGTCGATGACATCAAGCTTCCGGCGCTTGCCGATCTCATAGCCGCCGAAATCCCGGATCCGGCGCTGTGTCTGGCGGCGAAGGACATTGTTGAGGAACGACCTTAACAGCGTTCCGATATCGTCTTGCATGCGTGGTCCTCTCCTCGCGAGGATGTTTTCTGCCGCATGGTTTCGTGAATGGCTCCCGCCCGAGCCAGTGAGAGTCAGAGCAATTGCGGACGCAAACTGCGACGCGCCATTGCCTGATTTGTTTAGATCAGCGTCGGTTCCGGATCGTCCTCGACTTCCTCGATGATCTCAGGCCCGTCATTCCTCGGCGAGCCGACGCCGCGGCCGATCTTCCACATCGTCATCAGCTCGGCCGGGAACGGTGTCATGAGATCTCCGGGATCGGGCTCAGCTGACAGCCACCTCTCGTAATCCTCGCGATGCAGAATGACGGGCATGCGGTCGTGAATCGCCGCCATCATCTCGTTCGGCTCGCAGGTAACGATGGCGAAGTTGCGGATCGACACCGCATTGTCGTCCTTCCACGTCTCCCAGATCCCGGCGAGCGCAAAGGGAGAGCCGTCCTTCATCGCGATGGCATAGGGTTGCTTGTTCTTGCCGGTGCCGTGAATGTCCTTCCATTCGAAGAAGCCGTTGATCGGCACCAGGCAGCGGCGCGACCGGTATGCCGAACGGGACATGCCGTTGGAGCCGATCGTCTCGCATCGAACATTGACCGGCGGCGGCCTGCCGCCGGGCTTGGCCCAGGGAGGCATCAAACCCCAGCGCGCAGTCACGAATATCGGGCCTGACGTATCGGGTTCGCGGATGATGTCCCTGATGATGATAGGATAATCTTGCGACGGGGCGCCATTCCAACGGGGAAAGCGGTTTCCAAGCCCGTCGATATCCCCGCCCTTGACGGCAAGGGCGAAATTGCTGATCAGTTCTTCAAGCGATGTCTTGACGAAGATGCGTCCGCACATAAGCTCTCTCTACCGGCTGAGAATATTAGATGTTCCGATTATGTTCTCAGCCCGGCCATCGTCAACAAAGCGTCAGTTGTGCTCCTTCAACAATGCCCTTGGCCGCTCGGATCTCGGACGCGAGATCCTTTTGCGTTGAGAGCCATTCGCCGCACAGAAGGACAATGGCTGCATTCCTGTGACAAGCTCGGGAATGACCGAGGAGAATTGGCGGCCTTATGTCGAGGCTGAGAGAGAGCCGGTTCGACGCAACAATCAACCCATTGCGAAACCGGCAAAACTGGCGGAGAAGCAATCCCGGAGAGTTTCTCGATGAAGGAACCGGAACGCCCATGCCAGAACTCCGCATCGACCCCTTCCCCTCCGCCGCCGAACTCAACACCCTTTGGTCCGCCGCCTGGGGCACCCCGGCCCCGCGCGACTTCACGCCCATCCTCTCCCGCAGCCTCGCCCATATCGGCGCCTACCACGACGACAGGCTTGTCGGCTTCATCAACGTCGCCTGGGATGGCGGCATCCATGCCTTCATCCTCGATACATCGGTCCACCCCGACATGCGAAGGCAAGGCATCGCCACGCGGCTGGTCCGGGAGGCGACAAGGGTTGCGCGGGAGCGCGGCGCCGAGTGGCTGCATGTCGATTTCGAGCCGCACCTGACCGGCTTCTACCGCGCCTGCGGTTTCAGGCCGACGAAGGCAGGACTCATCAAACTCATGTGAGGTCTCCCGCGTGGGAAGCCGGAACAAGTCGAAGCCAGAACCAACCTGCGATAGTGACGCGGATGGTCGTACGGCACGGCACCGGCAAAGACCTCGCTGAAAGCACAATCTTCGCGAGAGCATCCTACCCGAAAATGAAAGGTAATGCCATTTAGGAGACCAAAGTATGTCTTTGAGTTCTCAAATTAAAATTTGTTTCCACAGTGTTTCATCCTTAATTTTTCATAAAAAGGCAATGAAAAGACACAATTTTGCATTGAAAACTTAATCGGGGATCGGCATAGATCCCCGAGGGGTTGTCGTCCGCTGAGCAATAAAACAGTTCTTTCGCGGATGTCTCATATTGCCGAGTACAACGCATCTTTTGGGGAAAGACATATATGGCCTTGAATATTCTGGACACGAACGGCGCCACAGTTACCAAGACCGGCGCTGAGTTCGAAGCTTACGACGTTATCCGCGACTCTGAAGCCAGCCCCCTCGCCGCCGTCACCCTCGCCATCTCAGATTCCGGCGTGGCAGATCTGGCCGACGAATTGGGCTCGGTTTCCGCGAATGTGACCGGCTCGAGCGGTGACAACACGATCACGACGGGCGCCGGAGACGATCTGATCCAGGGCGGAGTTGGCAATGACGCGCTGAATGGTGGGGATGGCAATGACATGCTTTGGGGCGACGTCGGAAATGACGTCATCAGAGGCGGCGCAGGCAACGATACGATCTCCGATGATGACCGCTTCAGCTTTACCCCTGCGGTCTATAACATCGATGCGGGCGACGGCAACGATGCCATAACCGTGGATACATTCGTTTCACTGTCCGGAACGATCGATGGCGGCGCCGGGATCGATACGCTACGTGCCCCGTCGCTGCTGGGCCTGACGATTAAGAACATCGAAATCCTTGAAACGGCGGGCGTTTGGGTCGCCGGTTCAAGCGCGCAGCTCGAAAGCTTTGACAAGATCGTCTGGTCGACCGATTCCGTCCACAATTTTAATCCCTCATTGGCACTGACGGACAGTGCCCACCTCGATCTTTCCGACGAGTTGGGAGATCGCGGATCTTTCATCCACGGCTATGCCTCCGGTATTGATGTCAAGACCGGCGGCGGCGACGATGAGTTTTTTGGCACCGACGGCAACGACATTTTCGACGGCAGCGGCGGCAACGACATCATCAATGGCGAGGCCGGCAATGACAAACTGACCGGGGGTGCCGGCAACGACACCATCAATGGCGGCGCCGGCATCGATACCGCGATCTTCTCAGGTAATTTCGCCAATTATTCACGCACCGACCAATATCCAGCTGTCGAAAACCGCCCTGTCCGAGGACACGCCGATTTGGACCACGGTCGGCCTGCTCAGCGCCAAGGACGCCGATGGCGACACCCTGACCTACACACTGCTTGACGGCGCCGACGATCACTTCCGGATAAAGGGCAATCGCATCGTCACCTCGAAGGCACTGGACTACGAGACGGACAAGTCGCACACGATCAAGGTCGCCGTTTCCGACGGCAAGGTCACGGTCGAGAAGGACATCACGATCAACGTGCTCGACGTCAACGAAGCGCCGGTCAACAAGGCGCCGACCAACCTCTCCTTCTCGCGCAGTTCGATCTCCGAGAACGTCTCGATCGGCACCTCGGTCGGCCTTCTCTCGGCAATCGATCCTGAGGGTAGCGCCGTGAAGTGGCGGCTGACGGATGACGCGGACGGCATCTTCAAGCTCGTCGGCAACAAGATCCAGACCAAGGCTGCGATCGACTTCGAAAGCACCCATAGCCTGACCTTCACCGCCGAAGCCTATGACGCGGCCGGAAACGTCACCAGCCACGATTTCACGCTCGCCGTGAAGGACGTCTTCGAGCTGTCGGTTTCGAACTTGTCGCATGAGGCGTTGATTTAGCCGCAACACCGCCATTGCTCGAAACAGATCTACCTCCTGCAACGGCTCGGAAAAATTAGGCAAGCCGACAGAAAGCGTCGGCGCACCCGTTTGAACGAGCATTACCGGGAACGGAAGAAAAGACACCAACCGTTCTGACAGAGCGCAATGCATCTTCTGGAAAGTTAAAATATGGCTTTGAATATTCTGAACGTGTACGACGGGCCTGTTACCAAGACTGGCGCTGAATTTGAAGCGTATGACGTCATCCGCTACTCCGCCACTAGTCCCCTCGCAAGGATCGCTCTGTCAGTCTCCGACTCCAGCACGGCAGACCTTGCTGACGAGTTGGGTTCGGTCTCGGCAGACGTGTTCGGCTCGGACAGTGCCAATACGATCACAACAGGCGGCGGCAACGACGCCATTTCCGGTCGTGCCGGCGCAGACACTCTGAGTGGTGGAGCCGGAGACGATTTGATCGACGGTGGCGATGGAAATGACGCCCTTTTTGGTGGCGAGGGTAGCGACCAGCTCTTTGGCCACCTTGGAGACGACATCATCCGTGGCGGCGCGGGCGACGACACGATAGAGGATGGTTTTTATTATTCTGTTAACCCTGAGGTCTTCGACATTGACGCGGGCGTTGGCAATGACACCGTGAGTTTATCAAACAGCATCAACGCCAGCGTGTCCGGAACCATCGACGGCGGCGACGGTGCCGACACGCTGCGAGCCAGCTTTCTTACTGGTCTGACGATCAAGAATTTTGAGGTTCTCGAGGCTGGGGAACTCGGAGTTACAGGATCGGCCGCACAATTTGACAACTTCGATAAGATTGTAGCCCAGAACAGCAACTCTGACATCGTCTTGAGGCTGTCGGGCAGCGCACATACCGACCTTTCCGGCAAATTAGGTACTAGCGGAGTCCAAATCTATGCGGCGGTTACCAGCATCGATGTTACGACGGATGCGGGCAATGACCAATTATCAGGTACCGATGGCAATGATGTTTTCGATGGCCGCGCCGGCGATGACGTCCTCAATGGCTATGGTGGAGATGACGCGCTGACCGGCGGTGAAGGTAACGACCAAATCAACGGCGGCTTCGGGAAGGATGTCATAAGGGGTGGAGCAGGCGACGATTCGATCTTCGATGGTGAATCTTTCGGCGTTTACCCGGAAGTCTTAGAGATCGATGCGGGCGAGGGTAACGACGCCATAATCGTGCAGACATCCGGTGGCGTGCTGTCCGGAGCGATTGATGGCGGCAGCGGGATTGATATCCTGCGTGCTCCTACGCTAACGGGCCTAATGATCAAGAACGTTGAAATCTTTGAAACGTATGGCTACGTGATCGCCGGTTCGTCCGCGCAGTTCGAAAGCTTCGACAAGATCGTCTTTGCGAACAATTCCACCGACAACTATGCCGTCTTGTTGTCATTAACGGACGGCGCCCACCTCGATCTTTCCGACGAACTGGGGGATCTCGGTGCTGTTATTGCCGGCGATGTCTCTGCCATTGACGTCAAGACCGGCGGCGGAGACGACGAGTTTACGAGCACCCACGGCAACGACATTTTCGACGGCGGCGCGGGCCTCGACATGGCAGTTTTCTCCGGCAATTTCGCCAACTATTCCTTCGCGATGAACAACGGCGATCATATCCTGACCAGCGCCCTGGAAGGCAAGGATACGTTGATCGACGTCGAATTCGCCCGTTTTGCCGATGGTGTCTATGACTTCACCACGCAAACCTTCACGAGCACCAATAACGCACCGACCAATATCCAGCTCTCAAAAACCGCCCTGTCCGAGGACACGCCGATCTGGACGACGGTCGGCCTGCTCAGCGCCAAGGACGCCGATGGCGACACCCTGACCTACACACTGCTTGACGGCGCCGACGATCACTTCCGGATAAAGGGCAATCGCGTCGTCACCTCGAAGGCACTGGACTACGAGACGGACAAGTCGCACACGATCAAGGTCGCCGTCTCGGACGGCAAGGTCACGGTCGAGAAGGACATCACGATCAACGTCCTCGACGTCAACGAAGCCCCCGTCAACAAGGCGCCGACCAACCTCTCCTTCTCGCGCAGCTCGATCTCCGAGAATGTCGCGATCGGCACCTCGGTCGGCCTTCTCTCGGCAATCGATCCTGAGGGTAGCGCCGTGAAGTGGCGGCTGATCGATGATGCGGACGGCATCTTCAAGCTCGTCGGCAACAAGATCCAGACCAAGGCTGCGATCGACTTCGAAAGCACCCACAGCCTGACCTTCACCGCCGAAGCCTATGACGCGGCCGGCAACGTCACCAGCCACGATTTCACGCTCGCGGTGAAGGACGTCTTCGAGCCGTCGGTTTCGGCCCTGTCGCATGAAGCGCTGATCTAAACGCCGAGGGATGGCGGTTGGACGCAGAGATGCGTCACCGATGATCTCGACAAAAGGTGGGACTTCCCTTGCGGTGAGTCCCACCGGCCGAACTTGCTGGTGATCGCCACAAATACCAGCCGGAGACGGCAAGGCCCAGCCGCTCCCGGGCAACCCCTTTCCAAAATGCCGCTGCACCTCGACGCCCGTTTCAGCTATGATTCCTCACTCATCGGAGGAGAGCCGCATGCGTCTGCCCACATTCATTCTCGCCCTCGCCGTGTCGGCGCTCGCAGCCTTGCCCGCATCGGCGGAGACCTACAAGACGCCGAAGGCGCTGCTCAAGGCGCTCTACAGCTACAACACCGACAACAGCGATGCCGAGGCGCCCTCGCCCTATTCGGTCTTCTTCTCCGACCATCTGAACGGGCTCCTCCAGGCCGATCTCGACAACACGCCGGAAGGTGATGCCGGCGCCATCGATTTCGATCCTGTCATCGCGGGCCAGGATGGCGTGGCGAGCGACGTCAGGATCGGCCAGCCGATCCTGCTGGATGACAAGGCCGAGGTGGAAGTGGAGTTCGAAAACGGCCAGGAGGTCACACTCTTCTATAGCCTGGTGCGCGAACACGGCGGCTGGAAGGTGGACGACATCGCCAACCAGAAGGGCGATAATCCGTGGAGCCTGAGCGGGTTGCTGGGGGATGCGCAGTAAGGGGCTGATGAGAGCTGGTCGTCTGTCTGCTGCCACGTCTCTCCGCCTCATCCTGAGGTGCCCCGTAAGGGGCCTCGAAGGACGGGGCGGCCACCTGCGTCTCATCTCCGATATCGGCATACACCCGCCCTCGTGGTTCGAGACAGACCCTACGTTCATCGATTCACTGGATCGATCGCTCCGCTTCGCGGATCGCTTCTCACCCTCACCATGAGGGCTGATCGCGGTGCCTCTATATTCCCGACAGGCCCCGGCAAAATCCATGCCCGGCTATCGAATCTGCCGCTCATCTCATTCCGGCACAGAATCCCGATATGGCACAGCCGTGCAAGAATCCGCTAACTCTTCCTCAAGTATCTGAATCTTCGGCGTTTCCCGCCATCGATGCAGGCATGCCAAAATAATCCCGCTTGCCTTTTGCCCGAAAAGCTGGCACCAATTCACCTACTCGGGCATTTGCATGCCGGTGACTGGACTGATGTGGTAATCCCTTCCGTTTGGAAGGCGGCGCGGGACTACCCGCCTACGTAGACGTTCTTTCCCCGTACGTGACTTCTCCGACTGACCCTTCGTCCCAATCAATCGGGGCGAAAGCTAAAGCCGTCCGCTTCCTCTCGGGGGCGCGGATACTACACAGACTAAGGGAAAAGGACGATCCCAATGGCCACCAAGGGCACCGTAAAATTCTTCAACCAGGACAAGGGTTTTGGTTTCATCACGCCGGACGGCGGCGCTAAGGACGTTTTCGTCCATATCTCTGCGCTGCAGGCTTCTGGCATCCAGTCGCTGCGCGAAGGCCAGCAGGTTACCTTCGACACCGAGCCGGACCGTATGGGCAAGGGCCCGAAGGCCGTCAACATCTCGGCTTCGTAAGTCAGATTTCCGCTCACGCGGCATGAACGGCGCTCCGCAAGGGGCGCCGTTTCTGTTTCGTGTCGACCGGCAGTCATTTGTCGATCGCACGGCCAAGTGTTATATGCGCGCTGATGGATGATCCCGCCCGTAGGGCGTAGACCGCGCGATGCAATGGCACCATGCGAACCAAGGAACAATGGAACGTCGATGACGTATAGCAGGCCGATTTTCGCCGTGGCCCCGATGATCGACTGGACGGATCGGCATTGCCGCTATTTCCACCGCCAGATCAGCCGGCAGGCGCTGCTCTATACCGAGATGGTGGTGGCCGATGCGATCATCCACGGCCCGCGCGACCGGCTGCTCGGCCATGACGCCGCGGAGCACCCGCTGGCGCTGCAGCTCGGCGGGTCGGACCCCAAAAAGCTTGCCGAGGCGGTGACGATCGCCGAGCCCTATGGCTATGACGAGATCAACCTCAATGTCGGCTGCCCCTCCGACCGCGTGCAATCAGGCACCTTCGGCGCCTGCCTGATGCTGACGCCGGAAACGGTGGCCGAGTGCATCGCCGCGATGAAGAGGGTTGCGACCGTGCCGGTGACGGTGAAATGCCGGATCGGCGTCGACGAGCAGGAGCCGGAACAGGCGCTGCCCGAGCTGATCACCCGCGTCCTCGATGCCGGCGCCGACGCGATCTGGATCCATGCGCGCAAGGCCTGGCTGAAGGGCCTGAGCCCCAAGGAGAACCGCGAGATCCCGCCGCTCGATTATGAGATCGTCTACCGGATGAAACAGCGCTGGCCCGATGTCTTCATCGGCATCAATGGCGGCATCCGCACGCTGGATGAAGCCGCAGCCCACCTCGAACATGTCGACGGCGTCATGCTCGGCCGTGCCGCCTACCAGAATGCCGCCATCCTTGCCGACATCGACCAGCGCTTCTTTGGCGCGCCGGCAGCCGAACCGGACTGGGAGGCGCTCTGCGGCCGGATGATGGCCTATGCCGAACGCCATATCGCCAGCGGCGGTCGGCTGCAGCACGTGGCCCGCCACATGGTCGGCCTCTTCACCGGCCTGCCCGGCGCCAGGCGCTACCGCCAGATCCTCTCGACCGACGCGGCCAAAGGCGGTGCCGGGCCGCAAGTGCTGGCCGCAGCCTTTGCCGCGGTGGATTTTTCAGGGACGGAACAGGAGGCAGTCAGCGCCTGACGCGAAGTGGTGTTTTGTCATGGCGCCGATGCGGCGTCATGAGCGCGCCATCGGCAGCAAAATCTTCTTCTCGATCCGGCCCGCCACCGAAAACACCAGGATCTCCGTCTCCCTGCCGATCCGGCTGCCATCCATCAATCGGACGATATCATCGACGCCGCCGACCGGGCTGCCGTCGATGGCGAGGATATAGTCGCCCTCCTGCAGCCCTCCCTTTGCCGCCGGCCCCTCCGGCTCGACCCGCCGAATGCGAACGGAGGTCGTCTGCGCCGTGCCCGCGGCAAGCGCCACCCGGCGCGGCAGCACGATGGTGTCGCCTGATATACCGATGAAGGCACGCCGCACCTGGCCGTAGCGGAGAATCTCCGAAACGACGAAATTGGCGGTATTCGACGCCACGGCAAAGGCGATGCTCTGCGCGCCCTGGATGATGGCGGTGTTGACGCCGATGACCTCGCCGCTGGAAGACACCAGCGGCCCGCCTGAATTGCCGGGATTGAGCGCCGCATCGGTCTGGATGACATCTTCCATCAGCCGGCCGCTGGCCGCCCGCATCGACCGTCCAAGCGCCGAGACGATGCCGGCGGTAACCGTCCATTCGAAGCCGAGCGGGTTTCCGATCGCGATGGCGATATGGCCCCTGCGCAGGCGCTGGGAATCTCCGAGCTTCGCCCAGGCGCCGGTGCTGGTATTGGCGCGAATGAGGGCGATATCGGTATCCACATCGCGGCCGAGCACCCGACCCTCGGTAACGAAGCCATCGGGCGTGGTAATGCGAACGGCCTTGGCGTCGTCGACGACGTGGCTGTTGGTGATGATCAGGCCATCAGGCGAAATGGCGAAGCCCGAACCATGCCCCTGCCGGCCACCCACCCTCTCGATCCGGCTGACCGCCGGCCCGACGATGTCGACTGCTGCTGCGACCGATTGCGAATAGGCATCGATCAACGCCCCGTCATCCTGGGGCGCGATGTCCTTGTCCATGTAACCCATTGTTTGATCCTCAGGCGGCAGTAACGGCCGTTCCGCCGCCGGCGAAGCGGTCGCGGTTGCGACGGTTTGCCATGGTGCTGTTGTGTGAGGATTAGATGGTTGGGCGTCGATCCGCGTTCAAGTGAGCGCCGGGGGCTGCCTGCAATGCGGCATCCTCCAACGTCCTTCATCCTGATGAGGCGCGCGAAGCCTATGACATGCGCAGCGCCGCTTCGCGCATATCGCCTCTGACAGCCGAGCACCCGCCTCGCCTTTCGAGGCTCCGGCCCTTGGCCTGCGCACCTCCGGGGAGGCTCTCTTGAGCGAAGTATCCCGGTCCAACACAAAATTCTGTTATGTCAATTGAATATAAAGAATAGCTTGATGATAACATCAGCATATTCCAACCTCACCCCGCGCAGCCGTGCCTATGGCCTTGTCAATTTTGCCGGCAACGGTGCAAATTTCAGCCCGCCTTCATCCAATCCAACCCAACCAAGGGAGTCAAAAGATGAGCACAGTCACCACCAAGGACGGCGTCGAGATCTTCTACAAGGATTGGGGGCCGAAGACCGCCCAGCCGATCATGTTCCATCACGGCTGGCCGCTCTGCTCCGATGACTGGGATGCTCAGATGCTGTTCTTCCTCGAGAAGGGCTACCGGGTCGTGGCCCATGACCGGCGCGGCCACGGCCGCTCCACCCAGGTGGGCGACGGTCACGACATGGATCATTACGCCGCCGATGCCGCAGCCGTCGTCGAGCATCTCGATCTCAGGAACACCATCCATATCGGCCACTCCACCGGCGGCGGCGAAGCGACCCATTATGTCGCCCGCCATGGCCAGCCGCAGGGTCGCGTCGCCAAGCTCGTCATCATCGGCGCCGTGCCGCCGATCATGGTGAAAACGGATGCCAATCCCGGCGGCCTGCCGATCGAGGTCTTCGACGACCTGCGCAGGCAGCTCGCCGCCAACCGCGCCCAATTCTATCGCGACCTGCCGGCCGGTCCATTCTACAGCTTCAACCGGCCGGGCGCGAAAGTGTCGGAGCCAATCATCAACAATTGGTGGCGCCAAGGCATGATCGGCGGCGCCAAGGCGCATTACGACGGCATCAAGGCGTTTTCGGAAACCAACTTCACCGAAGACCTGAAGATCATCACCGTGCCGACCTTCGTCATGCACGGCGACGACGACCAGATCGTGCCGATCGCCGACTCCGCCCTGCTCTCGTCCAAGCTGCTGCAGAACGCGACGCTGAAGGTCTACGAGAAATTCCCGCACGGCATGTGCACCACCCATGCCGACATCATCAATCCCGACATCCTCGCCTTCATCAAGGGTTGATCTGTGATGTTGCCGGGCGCCACGAGGGCGCCCGGCTGTCACGATGGCTTTGACACGGGCCACGTCGATCGATTGACGGCCAGTTACGCATTTTCCCATGAAACCGTTTTCGCCGATTTGCGTTTAGCGGCCATGACAAGAGAACGTGAACCCTCATCAAAGGCTTATCGGCAGGATCGCTTCGAAAACACCGAGCGAGCCGCCAAGGAAACTATCGAGGCGGAGCAGAGGGCTCGCCGGGAGAAAACCAAGCGGCTGAAGGAGCTGCGCCTGTCGCAGCAGAGCGGCAAGGACCCCGCAACCAAGTAGATCTCCCCCTGTCGCGCCGATGCGCCCATGGATCTGATACCCATGCCGCCCCCCTTGTCGGCATCTTCCCGCGCGTCACGAATTGTTTTTGTATTTCAGACTTTCGCCCGTCTTGCAGAGCCAAGATCGCGAAATTATCTTTTTTTTCGATAGCGATTCACGGCATCGAAAAAGGGGCAGATCGCGATGTCAGACAAGCTGTTCAGTACGCGTGACGAACCGCTCGCATCCGAAGACCTTGATGTGTGCAGGCGTGTCCACGAAGCCCTCTGCAACGGGCTCAATATCGACAGATCAGGCGCGGAAGCCGACCGCCTCGGCGCTCTCATCATCGAGCTTTACCGGCAAGGTGTGCATGACGAGAACCAGCTTCGATTGCTGGCCGGTGGAAGATGAGGCTGATAACGCGCCATCCGCATACGCTCAAATTTAGCATTTGCTCCAGTCTCCGGCAGGGACGCGCCTCTGCATCGACGGGCGTCGGCCAAAGCGCCGCCTTATCCCATCCGTTAGCGGATGCGCACATACATCGCCCCATCCATCCCAAAATGAAACCAATTCCCTTCCGCTGCGTTATCCCTCCGATACATCCGTTTACCCAAGGTGAGTGAAATGAACAGATTGGCCATTATTGCTCTGTCGATAGCGACGGCCTTCTCCGGAATGCCGGCCTCGGCAGGTCCGGCCTTCGTGCCGAGCCCGGTGCAATCAGCGGCCCAGCCCGGGCCAGGAAATACCGATGCCCGGATCATGACTGTCGGCTGCAATCCATACTCCATCGTCTGCTCCAACTATGGCGACACCCGCAGATACTCCCGCGACCGACACTATCGAGGCAACCGCGACTATCGAGGTGACCGCCACTATCGAGGTGACCGCTACTATCGAGATGATCGTTACGGCTGGGATCGCCGCTACGATCGCCGATATCGCCGTCATGACAATAGCGGCGCCATCATCGGCGGCCTGGCCGCCGGCGCCATCATCGGTGGCATCATCGCCTCGCAGCCGCGCGCCTATTCTTCACGTAGCTACAGCTCGCACGCCGAATATTGCTACAGCCGCTATCGGTCCTACCGCGCCTATGACAACACCTACCAGCCGAACTACGGCCCGCGCCGCCAGTGCCGCTAGTCCGGTCCATCCATCAGAGCAAGCCTCGCATGAAGATGCGGGGCTTTTTGATGGCCGAAAGCCCCTGCACGGCTTCCAATCGCCGGCCGGTCGTGCTTGCCTGAGCGGCCAAGATTGATTGGTTAGGCGGCACAAACCTAAAGCAATTCCAGGAAAAGTGTGAAGCGGTTTTCCGTCCGGAATTGCGCGAAAACAAAGAGATAGAGCATTTTTGTGATTCGAAGAAAAACGGAAATGCTCCAGGCACAAAATGACATCTGGAGATCCAGCAAAACCAGCCGGCCGCATCGTCCTGCTGCCGCCGGATCAGGAAAACCTGTCGGGCTTCGAAGCGGCGCTCGCCGCCGGCTGGTCTCCCGATCCGCGCCGCGCCGGCGACGCAGCCTATATTCGCGGCGAGCTCCAGCGGCTGCGCCAGGACAGATCGCGGTTTCTCGACGATCTCATTGCGGATGGCAGGCGGCGCGCCGGATCGGCATCGCCGCCGCTGACCACCCGTCTGTTCTGGATCTCGGACGGCGAATTCTGCGGCAGCATCAGCCTGCGTTTTCAACCAGGCACCGAGGAGCTGCCGCCCGACGTGTCGGGCCATTTGGGATATTCCGTCGTGCCGTGGAAACAGCGCAATGGCCACGCGACGACCGCCCTCACTCTACTTTTGGCCGTGGCGGCAGAGGAAGGTCTCGACCGCCTCACCATCCTCTGTAACTACAACCACGCCTCGCGGCGCGTGATCGAACGCAATGGCGGCGAATTGTTCATGCGCGGCCCGCATTCCTCCGATAGGCCCGATCAGATCAAACTGTATTTCTGGTTGAAGCCCGGAGCCGCCGACTGACGTGAAATGCGTGGCGGATTTCCAGACGGACGGAGCACAAGCCTTGCCTGCTTTGCTCCGTCACCGTCCCGTCAGCCTGGGGCGGGCTGAGTGCTGGTCCCGGTATCGGCGCCGCCGCGCATCATTCCAGTAGGTTGCGGGGAGGTGCGATGATGGAGTGTGAGTCTCAGGCGGTCTGGCTGCCTGCCACGCAATAGGCCGAGAAGGCCTGAAGATAGGCCTGCACCTTGGAGCGGTTCTCCGCGGTTTCGACGGTCATGGACACATCGGCCGGTTCCAGTTTCATCAGAGGAAGCCGGAGGAAGATATCGCCGGCGAACCGGTCGGTGATGGTCGCAAGGATGGTGCGAAGACCGGCCAGCATGTCGTCGCCCCGATGCGATGCGTGCAGCAGCGCGATCGGCTTGTGGACGATCTCATCTCCCGAGACGAGCCAGTCGATCGCATTCTTCAGCCCGCCGGGGATGGATCGCACATATTCCGGGCTGGCAATGATCACCCCGTCGCTCTGAGCGATCGCCTTAATGAAATCCCGCACCGCCTCCGGTAGAAATTCCCCCTCGAGATCAGGCGAGAATACCGGCAAACCGCCCACGCCGTCGAAGATCGCCATCTCGATTTCATCTGGCGCAACGGCGCCAACAGCCCGCAGCATTGCCGTATTGGTGGAATTGCGCCGGGCGCTGCCGGATATGGCGAGGATCTTCATGGCCCCTAACAGGAATCGATTGATCATGGCTGTCAACGCAAAAGGCTAGAGCGGCCGCGGAACTCTGAATTGCTCAATTGCGTGATGGCCAAAAGCGACTTTTGCTTGCACTGGCCGAGCCCCGCGTTAGCCTGGGTTCCCAATCCTCACAGCTGCCGAATCGGCGGGAAATGCATATGACGGCTTTGATCGAGGCACGGGGCGTCAGCAAACGCTTCCGGCAGCACAAGAGATTTCCGGGCCTGCTCGGCGCCCTGAAGACGTTGGTGACCAACGAATATACCGAAGTTCTGGCCGTTTCCGATATCGGTTTCGACATCACGGCGGGCGAAGCCGTTGGTTATCTCGGCCCCAATGGCGCCGGCAAATCGACGATGATCAAAATGATGACCGGTATCCTGGTGCCCAGCGCCGGCACGCTCTCGGTACTCGGCCGGACGCCGCATCTCAAGCGGATGGACAATGCGCGCGAGATCGGCGTCGTTTTCGGCCAGCGCAGCCAGCTGTGGTGGGACCTGCCGCTGGTCGACAGTTTTACCTTGCACCAGCACATCTATGACATCCCCGTTGCCCGCTATGCGGACAACCTCCGGCGCTTCAGCGAGTTGCTCGATCTCACGCCGTTTCTCGACCGCGCGGTGCGCCAGCTCAGCCTCGGCCAGCGCATGCGCGCCGAGATCGTGATGTCGCTGCTGCACGATCCCAAGATCCTCTTTCTGGACGAGCCGACCATCGGGCTTGATGTGGTCGCCAAGGATGCGGTGCGGCGTTTTCTCGCCGAGATCAACCGTGAGCGCGGCGTCACCATTATCCTCACCACCCATGACCTGCAGGACATCGAGACCATCTGCCCGCGGCTGATCATGGTCGATCATAGCAGGCTCATCTTCGACGGTGAGTTGAAGAGCCTGCGCGCGGCATTGGGCTCGGCTCGGCGGCTGACACTCGAATTTGCCAGCGACCCCGGACCGCTGTCGTTGCGCACCGCGACCCTCGTCAGCGACGAAGGCTTGCGCAAAAACTATCTCATCGAGCGTGAAGACATCTCGCTGGTCGCAATCCTATCGGAGGTGGGTAGCGGGCGCGACCTCAAGGATGTGGCGCTGCACGAGCCCGACATCGAAGAGGTCATCCGCACCTTCTACCAGCGCCGCAACGCCGACCAGCGTAGCAATGCCAAGGCCCGGGCATCATGAGCGCCTATTTCGCCTTCGCGCGCAGTGCCTTCCATTCGCAGCTCGCCTACCGCAACGAAGTATGGGCCAACATCTTCGGCAAACTCGTGCAGGTCTTCGCGCGCGTCGCCATCTGGCAGGCGGCCTATGCCGGCGTCGGCGCAATCGTGGTCGACGGGGTCTCCCTGCAGCAGATGGTGACCTATGCCTTGCTCGGCGGCGCCGTGATGGGTGCGACCCGCCCTGAAAGGATCATCGGCGAGATCGGCCGGTCGCTCAAAACCGGCGATGTCGCGATCTGGCTGCTCAAGCCCCTGTCCTATCCGCTCTATCTCTTCGCCAACGAATGCGGCAGCTTTTTCTACCGCCTGGCAACACAGGTCATTCCGACCGTCGCCTTCACCGCCTTGTTTTACGGCATGCTGCCGCCGGCAAGCCTGTTCCATGCGGTAATGTTCGTCGCCTTCTGGGCGCTGTCCTTTACGCTGCTGTTCCTGATATCAGCGCTTTTCGGCCTCGTGGCCTTCTGGCTGATGACCAGCTTCTCGCTGGACTGGATCCTCGGCGCCCTGCTGCAACTGTTCTCAGGCCTGCTGGTGCCCTTCTGGTTCTTCCCCGAACCTCTGGCCACGGTTGCCCGCCACCTGCCCTTCGCCTGGATCGTCTATTACCCCAATGCCGTCTATCTCGGCCGGCTTTCTCCGGCCGAGATCTGGCTTCATCTCGGCCTGGGTCTCGGCTGGGCCGCCTTGTTCCTTTGTGGGGTCCTTTGGCTGTGGCGCTGCGCCTCCGGCCGCATCACCGTGCAGGGAGGCTGATCATGCTCATGCATCATCTGCGCGTCCTTCCGCTGCTGGTTCGGATGCACGTCCGCTCCAAGATGGAATATCGCGGCGCTTTCTGGCTCGATCGTTTTGCGCAGATCCTCTCCTATGGCAGCGTCTTCGCCACCATCGGCATCCTGCTTGCCCGCTTCGACACCCTCGGCGGCTGGACCTGGCCAGAGCTTGCGCTGCTGTTCAGCTTCCAACTGCTGGCTTATTCGCTCGGCGCTGCGATGAGCTTCGTGCAGCTGCGCGAGCTCGAAGAACTGGTGCGGCTCGGCACTTACGACACGCTACTGGTCAAACCTTTCAGCCCTTGGGCCTATCTGGTTTTTTCCGGCCTCAATATCAGCTATGCCGGCCACATCATCCTCGCAGTGGCGCTGATGGCTTGGGCAGTTCTGTCCGTCGACTTCGCTTGGTCGGTCTGGTCCGCGTCATTCTTCATTGCCGCACTTCTCAGCGCGACGCTCGTGACGGGTGCGCTCATCACCATGATCGGCGCCACGGCGCTGATCTGGGTGCGGTCCAACCACTTGTTCTCGATCTTCTTCGGCTTTTGGGAGTTGAACCGCTACCCGCTCAATATTTTTCCTGGCGGCATACAGCTCATCCTCATAACCGCAGTCCCGCTGGCGCTGACCAGTTCCGTTCCGGTCGGCGCCCTGCTCGGCAAGCCCATCCCGATCCTCGGGGACTGGGCCGGGCCGGTGTCTCTTGCCGCCGGGCCGATCTGGGTCTTGCTGGCTATCGCTCACTGGCGCTACGCCACCGGCAAATATCAGGGCGCCGGCGGCTGACCGGGCCAGCCGGCGTCAGGACGCCTGCGACGACGATCTCGCGCAGACCTCGAGGAATGCCGCCGTCAGCTTCGTCAGCACCGGCGAGGTGCAGGTGCCGTTGGCGCCGCCGATCGGATCGACGACATGGATCTGCCGGAGATCCTCCATAAACTCCCCCCAGAGCGGCGGTCCGCCTTTTTCAAGAAGCTCAGCGCGGATGCTGAGCTCCTCGCTCACCGGCAGATGGCGCCGTCCCCAGGCGCCGATCATCGCGAAGACGGGCACGAGCTGGATCGCCGGTTCGGTCAGGCTGTAGATTGCTTTCTGGCTGTGGCTCGGATCGTCCCGCTTGCTGATGAACCCGAGCGAGAGCAGACGCTTCAGCCTGGCGGCCAGAATGTTGGAGGCGATCCCCTCCTCCGAATGGGTCAGAAGCTCGCGGAAATGGCGGCGGTTGCCAAACATGATGTCCCTGATGATGATGAGGCTCCACCGGTCGCCCAGCACTTCCATCGTCAGGTTGATCGGGCAGCCCGACCGTAGTTCGATATCCACGAATTTTCTCCCATAAAAACCGGTTGCAATATAGGATCGCTTATGCGACAACGCAACTAGTTTCAATATGAAATCAGATGGAGGAAAGCATGTCCAAGGTGCGTGTTGCAGCGTTTTCCCTTTCCGTGGATGGTTTCGGCGCCGGACCGGAGCAGAGCATAAACGATCCGCTGGGAAAGCGGGGGCCGGAAATGTTCCAATGGTTCTTCCACACCCGCACCTTCCGGGCGATGATGGGAAAGGACGACGGTTCGTCAGGTGTCGACGAGGATTACGCCGCCCGCGGCATGGCCAATTTCGGCGCCTTCATCCTCGGACGGAACATGTTCGGCCCCATTCGCGGCGATTGGCCTGACGAGGCTTGGAAGGGCTGGTGGGGGCCGAACCCGCCCTACCACGCGCCGACCTTTATTCTGACGCACCACCCGCGCGAACCGATCGTGATGGAGGGCGGCACGACGTTCCACTTCATCACTGGTGGCATCCAGGAGGCACTCGACAAGGCGCAAGCGGCCGCAGGCGACAAGGACGTCAAGATCGGCGGCGGCGTCAGCACCGTCCGCCAATATCTGCAGGCCGGCCTGATCGACGAATTGCATTTTGCGATCTCGCCCGTCGTCCTCGGCAAGGGCGAAGCGATGTTCGCAGGCATCGACTTGCCCGCCCTCGGCTTCCGCGTCGTCGAACATGTCGCGACCGAACACGCCACGCATATCGTGCTGGCGAAATAACCAGCCGCCGGTCGGTATCCTTCACGCCAGCGCACGCCGCAGGGTGCCTGCGGCGGCACCGAGGAAGGACCCGAGAGGGGACGACGGCGGCGGTCGGAGCAGAAGCAACCCCGACGAGCGGGTTGCTTCTATGACAATCACGACGGTCGGAAGCACCGGCAGTTTGGCTGCCACCAGCATCGTCACGCCGAGAGCAACCAGATCCGCCGGCCGGTCACGAAGTCGAGCGCGATGACGGTGATCAGCACGCAGCCGGGAGCGCGCTCCATGACGATACGCAGGCGCGGCCGAGCGTGCGGTTGCACAGGAAGAGATAGCCGCCGATGCGCGTGAGATAAGCTGCCCCAGATCGTCGAATGCCATCTGATGGCCGGAGATTGCGATTCATCCTCCGGGTCGTGCCCCCGATCTGGAAGGCTACAGGCGAATCCAGATGGAGCATCTCGGCCGCATCGAAGGCGTTCGCAACATCAAGACGGAAATCCCGATGCAGAAGATCAAGCAGTCTTGGCAGGTACCGGTCTGATTGCCTCAGGAACGAACGGGGCACCGATCGCGCCGCCCCGCGGACACCAGGCCGGCGCCAAACTGTGTCAAAATTCTGTGGTGTTGTTGGCGAATGAGCGTAGAGTCAGCGCCATCGGCCCATCGGCATCGGCACGACCGCTTGAGAGACCATAGGTGCTCTTGCCGCTTCATGGAGGGCACGACGATGCTTTTATCGCTCATCTCACTCAACGATGATGAAATAACAGTCGTCACCGATGCCGTTCGGCAATGGTGCTGCGAGAGGAAGCTCGACATTGACAGCATCGAAGGGCGCCGCGCCATCACCATTGCCGTCGATCTCGTCCAGATGAACACGGACCACGACAAGCTTTTTGCCGAGCTATCGAAGCAGTTGAACCACCAGTAGGACCATCGATCCATTGAACCCGTCCCGGAGGGAGCAAGGAGCAGCGCTGCGGCACGTCCTTCGAGGCTTCGCCCTATGGGCTGCGCGCCTCAGGATGAGGGACGGTGGAGGATGCCGCGCGAAGGGGCGAGGCGGGCGCTCAGCCCGATCGAACTCGCTTGGCTAAAGGCGCTTTTCGAAGAACGTGTCCGGGTAGGGATCGTCGTTGAAACGGTCGATCTCATTCCAGCCGGTTCCGCGATAGAGCTTCTGCGCCTCGGCCAGCGCGCTATTCGTATCCAGACGCAGGCGCTTGACGCGGAGCTCGCGGGCGATGTTCTCGACTGATGTCATCAGGCGTTTTGCGAGCCCGAGGCCACGCGCGGATGGGGCGACCCACAGCCTTTTGATCTCCGCGACGTCGCCGCCGTCGCCCTTCAACCCGACACAGCCGATCGGGAGCTCATCCAACATGGCCACCAGGAACGCACCGCGCGGACGGGCCATATCCCTGGCATCGGGATCGCGGGAAAGCGATACATCGAAACCTTTCTCGAAACGGCGCGCAAGTTCGCCGTAATATTCGCTCAGGCAATAGCTGGCATCCTGGTGGCGAGGATCCTTCTCCTCAAGCACGATCTGGTCGCGTCTCAGCGAGGAAGCAACGATATCCATGGCGCGCAGAAGTTCTTCCGGGTGGCGATGTCGCGCCAGAAATGATTTCGCCTGCGCATCGGAAAGCGCTTCATAAGCCTGAAACTCGGACCGGCCGGCTTCGGTCAATCCGGCGACGCGGCGACGCGCGTCCTGAGGGTTCGGCACCGTCTCGATGAGCCCCTCCTCTTCCAGGCTGCGCAGCAGACGGCTCATCAAGCCCGAGTCGAGGCCGAGGTAATCGCGGATCACCGCAACATCCGATTGTCCCCGGCCGATCGAGTTGAGCACGCGCGCTGCGCCCAGCGGACGCCCGCGTCCGAGGAAAGACGTATCGAGAGCACCGACTTCGGAGGTGACGGCACGGTTGAAGCGACGGACGCGAGAGACGGGGTCATAAACCATATTATCTGACTTAAGTCAGATAAATTCCACTGTCAATTCAGAGCGCCAAAAGCGGACTTGCAAGGAGCGGCGCTGCGGAGCGTGCTTCGAGGGGCCACCGCCTCAGCATGAGCGGCGTTGGAGGATGCCCCATTGGCTCGAAGGACGAGGCCGGCGCGCCGACCACCTTGCGCAACCCCGCTCCCTCCCCTATGGCAATGCAACTTCCCTACCGCAAGGCTGCCCGGTGCTTCGCTTTATCCTCCACGCCCTGATCGTCGTCATCCTGACGCTGCTCACCCAGATCGGCGGCCTCGCCTATCTCATCGCGCTGGCCGCGTCGCGCGCCTGGGGCATCCGGCGCTTTCTGGCGAAGCTCGCCATCTTCATGCTTTGCTATGGCAGTGCGTCGTTCGCAGCAGGCCTCGCAGCTCCGATGTTCGGGCGGGTTCCCCTCTCCTGCGTGTCAAACACCACCGACAGGCTCGTGGTCCGCTCCCCGATCTATTGCCTGCTGAACCGCAACTACGTCACCTCAGACGTGCGCGACCTGGCAAAGGCGCTAGCCGCCCACATGGACGAGGAGTTCCCCGGAACCGTCACCATCGCGTTGGATGCAAATTTCCCCTTCTTAAACGGCTTTCCGCTGCTGCCGCATCTGTCGCATGCCGATGGCAAGAAGCTCGACTTCGCCTATTATTACAAGGATGCGGACGGCACCTTCCTGAATGGCATCACCCGCTCCCCGATCGGCTATTTCGCTTTCGAAGAACCCGCGCCCGGCGACGAATTACCCTGCGAAGGCCGCCACGACTGGCTCACCACCCGCTGGGATTTCGACGCGCTGCAGCCGTTGTTTCCGGCCTATCGGATCGAAGAGCAGCGGACGTCGGCCGCGGTCCGCTGGCTGACCAGCGAAGGCGTCGCGCGCTTCGGCCTGCAGAAGATTTTCATCGAGCCGCATCTGAAGAATGCGCTTGGGATCACCGACAGCCATGTCCGCTTCCAAGGCTGCCGCGCCGCCCGCCACGACGACCATATTCATATCCAGGTCGAGTGATCCTCTCGCTGGTCCCATTAGAAACGGTGGCGCGTCCGCCAAACGCGGATGCAACCATTACCGCCATTACGGAAGAGTTTGGTGAGAGCCCCTTCAGCGGTTCGCACCTCGGAATGAGGCCCCTTCAGCCCTGGTGCGGCATTCTCCAACATCTCTATTGGAAGCGCGGCATCCTCCAACGTCCCTCATCCTGAGGCGCGCAGCCCAAAGGGCGAAGCCTTGAAGGACACACGGCAGCGCCGCTGCTTGCATCCATCAACAGCCGGAACACCTGCCACGCCGAGCGGCAAGGAAGGGAGATACGCCTGCCCATCATCTGCTTTCCCACCCGGGCGAATAAACCTCATCGGCCACTACAGGCCATTTCCAAAATCCGGGTTGCACCCAACGTCAAGCCGCATGGGTTTGGTCATAAGCACGTTGGGCCGCAACGATGGCATCCATATTTTTCTCTGCCCAGTGGGCAAGGGCGGAAACGGTATCCGTCAGGGTGCGGCCCAGCGGCATCAGCGCATATTCGACGGTCACCGGCACGGTCGGGAAGATCGAGCGCGAGATCAACCCGTCGCGCTCCAGCTTCCGCAGCGTCTGCGAAAGAACTTTTTGCGATATGCCCTTGATGTCGCGGCGGATGTGATTGAAACGCACCGGCCCGCCTTCCAGCCGGTCGAGAATGAGCAGCGCCCATTTATCCGCCAGCCGGTCCAGCACCAGCCGCGTCGGGCAGCGATCCTCATAAACATTGTAAGCCTGTTGTATCGCCGTCATCTCTTTTCCTTCCCGCCCGGTTTCCAGGAGGAAACCAGGTGACAAAAAAGTGCTCTCTTTTCCAATCCGAATTTACCTGTATCTATCTCACGGGAAGATAGTTTCCAGTAGATACCTAGGAGAGTGACATGAGCAACAAGATTCTCGTTCTCGGCGCGACGGGCACAGTCGGCAGGCATGTGGTGGATGGGCTTCTGGCCAAGGGCGAGACCGTCAAGGCCGCCTCCCGCACCGGCAAGCCCGTGGCCGGCGCCGAAGGCGTCGTCTTCGACCATGGCAAGCCGGAAACCCATGGCCCGGCCTTCGAGGGCGTCGACCGCGCCTATGTGCTTCTGCCTTCCGGCTATGTCGATGCCAAAGGCCTGCTGCTGCCCGTCATCGAAGCGGCCGCCAGCCGCAAGGTCAAGGTGGTGTTCCAGAGCGTGATCGGCGTCGATGCCGACGACTCCATTCCCTACCGCCAGGTCGAGATCGCGCTGGAGAAATCAGGAACACCTTACGTCGTCCTGCGCCCGAACTGGTTCGCCGACAATTTCCACACCTTCTGGAAACCCGGCATCGACCATGGCCAGATCGCGCTTCCGGCCGCAGACGGCAAGTCGAGCTTCATCGACGCCCGCGACATCGCGGCAAGCGCCGTCGCCGCCCTCACCTCCACCACCTTCGACGGCAAGGCGTTCAATCTGACCGGACCGGAAGCCCTCTCCTATACGCAAGCCGCGGCAATCCTCTCCGAAGCCACCGGCAAGCCGATCGCTTACAACGCCATCACGGACGAAGCCTTCATCGGCATTCTCACCGGCGCCGGCGTGCCGGCCGACTATGCGAGCTTCCTCGCTTCGATCTTCTATCCGGTCCGCCAGGGCTGGACGGCCGTCGTTACCGGCGATGTCGAGACGCTGACCGGCAAGGCGCCGCGTTCGCTGAAGACTTACGCAGCCGACTATGCCGCGGCGCTGAAGGCGTAACAGCGGGCAAGGTGCAGACGGCGGATTTCCGCCGTCTGCACCCATGCAATGATGAAGGAAGTTCGGCAATCGCCGCTGCCGTCGCCCCAAGCGATATCCCCAGGGAGCCGCGTGCCTTGCCGCTAAGCCGAACGGCCATCTCCCTCCAGCCTCAGGCTCCGACCCAAGGGCCTCCACGCCTCAGGATGAAGGCTGATCGGCGTGCCTGCGGTTGGCACACCACGCCTCCAAGGGGCCGCAGGCTGAAGAACGACGCCTATCGCAACGGCAGTTCGTAGCTCCGCTTCAGTGTTTCCATCGGCACGTCGGTCTTGACGCTGAGGACGCTCGGTATGCGCGTCAGATGATCGGCCTGGAAACGCCAGTAGCTATGCAGATCGGCGGTGACGATCCGAAGCACGGCATCGCATTCCCCCGTCGTCAGGTAACATTCCATCACCTCGGGAAACCGCCTCACGGCTTCTCCGAAGCGGAGCGTCACCTCGGCATCTTGGGTCTTGAACCACACGCGGGCAAAAACCGTCAGCCCCGCCCCGACCTTTGCCGGGTCCAGCACGGCAACGTAGCGATCGATGATCCCGGCCTCTTCCAAAAGGCGCACGCGGCGCAGGCAGGGCGAAGGCGAGAGCCCCACCTCCTTTGCCAGCTCGACATTCGAAATACGCCCGTCACGCTGAAGCACCCGCAGGATATGGCCATCGATAGGGTCCAACGTGGTTGGCATTTCATAGCTCCAATTATTTCCATGATGGCAGAATATGCCAAACTTCTGTCATTTTGAAGAAGCTTTGCAAGCTCATTGCGTGTGAACTGGCCTATCATTCTTCTCGTTAAATCGGAGATGGACTGGTGGCGAAAAACATACAGAAAATCGTGCTGGCTTATTCGGGCGGGCTGGACACCTCGATCATTCTCAAATGGTTGCAGGAGACTTACGGATGCGAGGTCGTGACCTTCACCGCCGATCTCGGCCAAGGCGAGGAGCTCGGGCCGGTGCGGGCAAAGGCGGCAATGTCCGGGGTCAAGGATATCCGCATCGTCGATCTGCGGGAGGAATTCGTCCGCGATTTCGTCTTTCCGATGCTGCGGGCGAACGCGCTCTATGAGGGACAATATCTTCTCGGCAGTTCCATCGCACGGCCGTTGATTGCCAAGCATCTGGTCGCCATAGCCCGGGAGGTTGGCGCGGATGCCGTTGCCCACGGTGCGACAGGCAAGGGCAATGACCAGGTCCGGTTCGAGCTGGCTGTCAATGCGCTCGATCCGTCGCTTGAGGTGATTGCTCCCTGGCGCCAATGGAACATCCGCTCCCGCACGCAGCTTCTCGAATATGCCGAGAAGCACCAGATCCCGGTGCCGAGCGACAAGCGCGGCGAGGCGCCGTTCTCGACCGACGCCAACCTGCTGCACACCTCGACCGAAGGCAAGATTCTCGAAGATCCGGCGGAAGTCGCGCCCGATTATATCTATCAGCGCACTGTCGATCCCCTCGACGCTCCCGATGTCCCCGAGATCGTCACCATCGGCTTCGAAAGCGGCAACCCGGCTTCTTTGAACGGCCATGCGATGACGCCGGCAACACTGCTCACCGAACTCAATGGCCGCGGCGGCCGGCATGGCGTCGGACGGCTCGATCTCGTCGAAAACCGCTTCATCGGCATGAAGTCGAGGGGCGTGTACGAGACGCCTGGAGGCACGATCCTGCTTGCCGCGCATCGCGGCATTGAATCGATCACGCTCGATCGTGCCGCCGGACATCTGAAGGATGAGATCATGCCGCGCTACGCCGAGCTGATCTACAACGGTTTCTGGTTTGCGCCCGAGCGGGACATGCTGCAGGCGCTGATCGACCGAAGCCAGACCTTCGTCAGCGGCGAAGTAGCGGTCAGGCTCTATAAGGGAAGCGCCTCGGTCATTTCCCGCACCTCACCCTGCTCACTCTATTCCGCCGACCTCGTCACCTTCGAGGAAAGCGCCGTCGCCTATGATCATCATGATGCCGAAGGCTTCATCAGGCTCAATGGCTTGCGGCTCAGGAGCTGGGCAGCCCGCAACGGACGATGAGCGCCTGCCGCCAGCCGGCGTGCTTGATGCTCACAACCCATCAAGCACCTTCCTCACCCCTTGTCGACGTCTACATCAAAGCCGTCGTTTCGAGCGCTTCAGCTCCGCTCCCGTTGGGGCCGTACTCCGGATTTTCCCTCGCGCTCAAACAGCTCAGGTTCCCATGGAAATGGCGCAGCTAATTTCAAACGATTTTAAAAAAATCCACTTCAGAGTTAATCGATTTTAATTTTATCATTAAAATTTTCTTGTTGCAGCGCAAAAGAATTTAGACATTACTTCTACAGATGCTCGGTCTATTCGCTGGAGGAACCCGCATGACTATGACATTTCCGCTCACCGAAGAGCGCGACGCGGAGGCTTTGCTGAAACACTTGACGTTGCACAAGCTCAGCTGTCCGGGAAACTGCGTCGTCTCGCTCAAGGCCTACGTCGCCCACGTCTCGTCCTCTCACACGACGGCACTCGGCACCGCCCGTACTGCCTGGTAGGGATCGATGGCCCCGCATCTCTATCCGCAACAGGATTGAAGCAATCCTGGTTGAACGCGTCCGGAGATGGATGAAGCCGGCGGGGTCTTGGCCATGAAACCGACCATCGAGCCGTTTCCGGCGCTTGCCGGCTCGCCGTCGAAAGGCTTGCAGATCAACAGAATGAACCTTCGCCTTTTCCACGTTCGGAATAGGCGTATCGTTTTTCAGCTAATTTCTTCTACCGTCGATGTGATCGGAGAATTTGTTCAGCCTTTTCAACGGATGGAAGCGGACGCTCTGTCCTGAGAACATGAAATGCGCCGCAATTATCATCGGGACACCCGCATGGCACCACATCAACGTGATACCTGCTTTGCCCTGTCCGTTTTTGCAGAGCGTTCATTTTCTCTTCGCTCTTTATCGTGTCGATGATCGCACCGCGCTTCAGAAATTTCCCAACCATTACCGCTCTCCCTCGTGTTGTCCCGTCAGCCTTGGAATACAGCATAGTCGGGCGATGCAATGGGCCGGGAGCCACATCCCGCTCCATCAAACTATTGCAATCTCATAAATAAACGCTTCATTGGCGACATGAAAGAGCGGACGTGGCACCGATGACCTATCTCAGACACGGCGTGCTTGCGGCAGCCATCATCCTGGCAGCAACGATAACATCCGTGCATCAGGCGCATGCGCAACCATGCGAGCAGCAAATCTTCGAAGAGGCGAAATACGTCGTCTGCACGCTGGAACCTGATAAAGCCGACCTGCGATTGTTCTGGAAGAACGCCGACGGGGCGCCATACCGGACTTTTTCAAGCCTTGCCGAAGCCGTTCGCGCCGAGGGGAAAACGCTGGCTTTCGCCGTCAACGCGGGGATGTACCGGGCGGATTTTTCACCGATGGGACTTTATATCGAGAACGCCAGGGAATTGCAGCCCGCCAATACGACGGAGGCCGAAAGCGCCGCCGGTCAGGTGCCGAATTTCTACAAAAAGCCAAACGGCGTGTTCTTTCTGGGTGAGACCAGCGCCGGGATACTCCCGACCGCTGAATTTTTGAAGCGTCGGCCCAAGGCGCGGTTCGCCACCCAATCCGGCCCGATGCTGGTTATCGCCAACACGCTGAACCCGATCTTCATCCTCGGCTCGACGGACCGGACCCGGCGGAGCGGCGTCGGCGTCTGTACGGGCCGCACCATTCGCTTCGCAATCAGCGAAGACGGGGTCAATTTCCACGATTTCGCACGGCTCTTCCGCGACCGTTTGAAATGCCCCGATGCCTTGTTTCTCGATGGCGGACACGGCGTCGGGCTTTACAACCCTGACATGGGCCTCAACGACTGGTCCTGGCACGGCGGCTACGGCCCTATCTTCGGGCTTGTCGAGTAGCGCGGCAGGCGAAAGCGAACCGCAGCATTCCCCATGCATTTATTTGGAAACGCGGCATCCACCAATGCTTCTATCAGGGTGCGGCATCCTCCACAGCCCTCATCCTGAAGCGAGCAGCCCAAAGGGCGGAGTCTCGAAGGACACGCCGCAACTCTGCTTCTTGCATCAATGTTGCCGCCACGCCGAGCACCCGCCCCGTCCTTCGAGGCCCCTCCGGGGCGCCTCAGGATGAGGCTCTCTTGGGCATTGGCGCAACCGTTAGATGGAACAGTGCCACCGCGGGCACCAACATTGAAGACATCCCTCCTCCGCCGCCCTATCCTTGAGCGCGGCACCCTCCAACATCCCTTATCCTTGTACGTTGCCGTTGCTGTATAATGGGGCTGAGCGACGGAGATGCGTGTCATCCTCGGGTCTTGAACTCGTGCCTCAGCGAGCATCTCCGTCGCCATGTCTTGGCTCGAACGGTTGTCTGGGCTTTGAGCCCGCGTTGCAAGGAGGAGCAGTCATGCATGTCGCGCAAGCTTTCATGGTCGGCATCGATGTCTCGAAGGCCCATCTCGACGTTGCCGTCGAGGGCAAACGCACCGTTGTCCGCTTCGACAATGATGTGCCAGGCCGGGCCGCGCTGGCAACGGCGGTGGCCGGCGCAGAGCTTGTCGTCGTCGAGGCCACCGGCGGTTACGAGATGGCGATCGTCAGGACGCTGATGGCCGCCGGCATTGCCGTCGCCGTCGTCAATCCCCGCCAGGTGCGCGATTTCGCCAGGGCCAGCGGGCGGCTGGCCAAGTCCGATCAGGTCGACGCCCGCGTCACCCTCCACTTCGCCCGAGCGATGCGGCCGGCACAGATCCCCCATATCGACGACGGCCGCATCGCGCTTGCTGCCCTTGTCGCTCGCCGCCGCCAGCTCATCGACATGGCGGTTGCCGAGAAGAACCGCCTCGAACATGCCCCGCAAGCCGTCGCAGCCCTGATCGGCGAGACCCTCGCCGCCCTCAAGGCCCAGCTCGCCCGCGTCGATGCCGCCATCGCGCTCGCCATCGAGGCCGAGCCCGACATGGCCGCACGCCGCGACCTGCTGCTGACCGTGCCGGGCATCGGCGAGGTCAGCGCCGCCGTGCTCATCGCCGAACTGCCGGAACTCGGCGACATCGACGACAAGAAACTCGCAGCCCTCGTCGGTGTTGCCCCCATCGCCCACGACAGCGGCACCTGGCGTGGCCAGCGCCATATCGCCGGCGGCCGCCTGCTCTTGGTCCGCTGACGTCATCCCGGCGTGGGGGATACGGGTCTTGGTGAGCGGACGATGGGCTGATCACGTCTCCTCCCTTCCCTCATTCCCTTCCTCGGGCTTTGCCCGAGGAATGTCACAGGAATCCAGTGCGCCCAAGTCCTTGGGCGCGGGAGACTTTTGCAACCGTCGCATTGAGTCATTCACCGCGCTGACGCGCGGTGGCTGGATTCCTGTGACGGGCACAGGAATGAGGGAGATGGATGGCAGCGCCCGTAGCACAAGCGCCTATGGCGCCGTAGCCCCATTCGCTCAGGTCTCAGACGAGCCCGGCAAGGCGTCGTCGATCTCTTCGGGAATGAAACCGCCAGTCTGGCGTTTCCACAGGCGGGCAAACAAGCCATCCTGTTCGACCAGTTCCTCCGGCCTGCCCTCCTCCACGATGCGTCCATGATCGAGCACGACGATCCTGTCCATCCTGGCAATGGTCGACAGGCGGTGTGCAATGGCGATCACCGTCTTTCCCTCCATGACGAGGTTCAGCCTTTCCTGGATGACGGCCTCGGATTCGCTGTCGAGAGCTGACGTCGCCTCGTCGAGCACCAGGATCGGCGCATCCTTCAGGAGAACGCGGGCGATGGCGACACGCTGCCGCTGGCCGCCTGACAGTTTGATGCCGCGGTCGCCGACGAAAGCGTCATAACCCTTGCGGCCCTCGCCATCGGCAAGATCGGCAATGAAGCCATCGGCACTGGCCATCTTCGCCACCGCTTCGATCTCGTCCCGCGTCGCCTCCGGCCGGCCGTAGCGGATATTGTCGCCGACCGAACGGTGCAGCAGCGCGACGTCCTGCGCGATGACGCCGATGGCGCGGCGAAGGCTTGCCTGCGTGACCGCGCGGATGTCCTGCCCGTCGATCAGGATCGCGCCGTCGCCGATGTCGTAGAAGCGCAACAGCAGGTTTGCGAGCGTCGTCTTGCCGGCCCCGGAGAGGCCAACCAGACCCACCTTTTCGCCGGGCCGGATCGTCAGCGAAAGGTGATCGATGACAGGCTTGCCGGACGTGTAGGCAAAGCCGACGTTTTCAAAACGGACCTCCCCACGGCTGACAATCAGGCTTTCCGCGTCCAGCCGATCGGTGATGGTGGGCGGCGTCGTCAGGACGGGCATGGCATCCTTGATCGTACCGATTGCCTGGAAGATCTGCTGACCCATCTGCAGAAAGGTGAAGGTGTGCCCGGACAGCCGCTGGAGGATATAGACCGCGCCCACAAACTCGCCAACCGTCAGAAAGCCGCGGACGAGACCCGAAAAACCGATCGAAAGCATGGCCAGCCAGAGCGCCATGTTGAGCGCCACCACGATCAATTCCGACGTGCGGTAGATGCGTTGCTCGCTGTGCTGCGTCTGCATGGATTTCTGAATGATGCGGCGGATAGCGCCCGCTTCGCTGTCTTCGGCGGCAAACTGCTTGATCATCTGCATGTTGGTGTAGAGATCGGTGATGGCGCCGGCCACCAGGCTGCGCTGCTTGGCGGTGCTACGCGAACGTTCGGCAAAGGTCGGCGCCATCCTGATGGCCAATGCCACATTGAGCGCGATCCAGACGATAACAGGCAAGGCGAGCTGCCAGGACAGGCTCATGAGCAGCATCACTGAGCCGACCATCTGCAGCAGGAAGCGTGGGACAGCCTGGAAGGCGACTATGATCTGCTGTTGGACGGAGGACGCGACCTGCGACAGGCGCGAGGCGACCTGTCCGGCAAAAAGATCCTGAAAAAAGGCAAGATCCTGCCGCTCCACCGCCTTGTGACCCTGCCATTGGATGGCGGCTGGCATACCGACGCCGAGCGTATGCGAGTTGAAAGTGTTGAGCAGAAACGAGGCGATCGGCATGCCTGGAAAGATCAGCAGGCCGAGGAAGGCAAGCAGCGGCCATTCGTCGAGCAGGAAGGTAGACGCGCCCTTTTGAGTCACACCGTCGACGATGACAGAAAGCCCCCAGACGATCGTCAGATTGATGGCTTCGATCGCCATGGAGGCGAGCGCGAGCGCAATCAGAACACCTCGAAACATCGCGATGAAATGCAAAAGAACCGCCACGGGTCCCTTCGACGGCAGTGGCCGGTAGGGAATGTCGAGCGGACGGATCAAGGTTTCGAAGGGACGATAGATCGCATCGGAGATCGACATGGGCCACTCGGATCAAGATCGGGAGGAGGCGTGGACTCAGCTACGCTGGATCGCAGAAAACCACCTTCTGGCCGTGATCTCAATTAGAAATTTCAGAAATTTCCCAACAGACGTTGTCGCGAAACCCGGTCCGCGAGCACGAGGAAGCAAGGCACCCCATTCAGCCGATCGTTTCAGTCCGATGAACGTAACCACGCCGAAGGCGGCCGTGCGGGACGAAGGCGGGGCCTGGCTCGCAAGACTCCTGCAGGCATCCATGGATAAACGCGATCCATAAAACCGGCGCCCGCAGCAAAAGTAGGACAGCCCCGCCAAAAGCGGGCACTTGCGCCGCCGATCTTCACACCCGGATCGCCCAATTGCGGTCATCGCGCCGTTGAGGCAGGATGCCGTCATGGAACAGGAAGCAGGATCGGACGGACGTCATGCTGACGGGCTCATGTCATTGCGGCAAGGCGAGTTGGACGCTCAAAGGTGATCCCGGCTCGATCACCGCCTGCAACTGCACGCTCTGCCGGCGCTACGGCGCTCTGTGGGCCTATGATTACGAAGAAGAGCGTATCGCGCTCGCGGGGCAGACCGCCTCCTACACCCGCACCGGCAGGGACACGTCGTCTCTCGAAATATTGTTTTGTCCATCCTGCGCTTGTGTCTTGAGTTGGCGCGGCTTGCGGCTTCAAAAGGATGGTCGCCGGCGCATGGCCGTCAACCTGCGGCTTGCGCCGCCGGATCTCGTCCGGGATCTGCCCATCGATCATTTCGACGGCCTGGAGACGTTTGGGGACCTTCCGTCCAAAGGGCGCTGTGTAGGCGATCTCTGGTTCTGACAGCCTGCCACGGGTCCGGCGACCGCGAAGATCGACACCCGCCAGATGCGACGCTTTGGTCGGAGATCGTTCTGCGTCAGGCCGCCTCAGCCGCGCCGCGCCGCCTCGATCGCCGCGACGTCGATCTTCCTCATGGTCATCATCGCATCGAAAGCACGCTTTGCCTGAGCGCCACCCGCCGCCAGCGCTTCGGAGAGGACGCGCGGCGTAATTTGCCACGACACACCCCACCTGTCCTTGCACCAGCCGCACTCGCTTTCCTGGCCGCCATTGCCGACGATGGCGTTCCAGTAACGATCGGTTTCTTCCTGAGTGTCGGTTGCGATCTGAAAGGAGAAAGCCTCATTGTGTTTGAACGTGGGACCGCCGTTCAGGCCGATGCAGGGGATACCCGCAACGGTGAATTCAACAACCAGCACGTCACCCTGCTTCCCATCGGGATAGTCTCCCGGCGCACGAATGACGGCGCCGACCGCGCTGTCGGGAAACGTCGCGGCATAGAACCGGGCAGCAGCCTCAGCGTCCTTGTCGTACCATACGCAGATCGTGTTCTTTGCCATTGCGTGATCCTCTCTCGCTCTTCGCTTACATTTCCGTTCTGAAACTAAGAGGCAAACCGTCTTTCTCCAGTCCGGTCCGAGCGATTTCACGCGGCCACTGCCGAGCGTTGTCGAAGTACCTTCTTTCGCCGACAGCAGAAGACCCGGTTCATCGGGTCGCATCAGTTGCGCTCATCGCTGACCTGTCGCATCACTTAGCTGCTACAACCGCGCCTCGGGCGGGCAGTTCAGCCAATTGTTTCATCAAGGACAACGCCAATGATTTACCTGCTTCGCCACGGCGAGACCATTTGGAACACTTTAGGTCGGTTTCAGGGTCAAAAAGATTCACCACTGACAGAGCGCGGTATCGAACAGGCCGAACAAATGGCGAAGCTTCTGAGGAAGGAAATTGCCGGCAGCGAACAATCGTTCCAGCTCCACCTCAGCCCTCTCGGCAGAACGCAGCAGACTGCGGCCCGCATCGGCCGGCTATTGCCGCTGGCGGCTCGTCCGGAACCGCGGCTCATGGAGGTGACCACCGGCTCTTGGGACGGCATGACCAAATTCGAGATCGACAACGAGTTTCCGGGAATGCTGGACGGGTCCGACGCTTTTGATTGGTATTTCAAATCTCCCGACGGGGAGAGCTTTGACGACGCCTGTGCCCGGGCGAAGGACTGGATTTCAGGAATACGTGGACCGACAGTCGCGATTTCTCACGGACTGTTTGGCAGACTGGTACGCGGTGTATATTCCGCCTTTCAAAACGGGAAATGTTGGAACTGCCCGTTCCCCAAAACGGATTCTATCGCCTTTGCGATCGTGAATTCAGTATGGTAAGCGCTTCGGCCGATACGATATCCCTCCTGAGTCCACAATAAGGGTTTATGTCCGGGTGACCGCAGCGGCCTGCTAAGGTCTTTGCCGATTTGTGGCGCAGCGTGATGTCGGAGATCGACACCTGCGACTACATTGGCGCCGCGGCGGGCGCCGAGGTCCCTACTCGGATCTGCGGCCTTGATCCACCCGCCACGGCGGATCGACGCGGTTCGATCCTGCAAAATAAAGGATGACGCGGTTACCGCCGGGGTCGAGGAGCTCTGCCTCGCGCCAGAGCCAACTCTTGTCCTCGGGGCCGCTTACGAAGTGAAGGCCGGCCTCGCCGAGACTGCCGACCGTTTCGTCCAGGCTTTCGCACTCGAAGTATACTGTGGTCCCACCACCGCCACTTTCGCCCTGATGCAGGGAGAAAGTGCTGTCCCCATCAGGGCAAACGAAGCGCGCATACCGCGGACGGGCGTCAACGACAGGCTTGAGACCGAGGGTGCAGTAGAAGTTCCAGCCTGCATCGAGGTCAGGCATGGTCACGGTCACCTGGTTCAGGCGCATGATCTCTCCTCCTCGGCCGAATTCACCCAACGGGTGCAGCGGTTCTGCCACGACGGCCTATATAAAAACAAAGACCTGCGACCGTCGCATGAATCAAATTCTAAGCGACGCGCTTTTTGTGTCCTTGACACAAAACTCGTGGCAGACTGGGCAAGCTGCACACACGCCTGCGCGACGCTCGAGAAGGCCCCAAGCCATGCACAAGTTCACCGTCACCATCACCCGGGAAATCGAGGCCGACACCGCCGAGGAAGCCGCCTTGCTCCTGTATCAGGAACTATCGAGGGGACCGGTCCCCGACCGCTACGCGGTCACCGACGAGACGAAGGCGACCACAGAGGTGAAGCTGGATCGGCAAAAGGCCGATGAATTCGCCAGCATCGATCACACCGCTGACCCCGGCAACTGGTAGCGCCAGTCGGCCAGAAGAGATCCGGCTTTGCGCGAGGAGCCGAATGCGGTAGTTGCAAATTCCCTCTCCTGTGAATGCCGGATGCAAACAACCCTCCCGTCGAAAATATCGCGAGCCAAGGAAAGACCGTGAGCCCACCAATCAAAATAGCCGTCGCCGGCGCGAACGGCCGCATGGGTCGCGCCATCCTGCCGCTGCTGGCGGCCGATCCGGCTTTTGTCTTCGTCGGCGGCATCGGCCGTGAGGGCTCCATGGGTGCCGGACTGATCGATCGTTCGGCCGCGATCACGGCGGCCGACGTGATCCTGGATTTCACGACGGGAAGCGCTGCCGCCGAACTTGCCGGCTTCTGCGCTTCGGCCGGCGGGCCGGCGCTGGTGATCGGTGCGACGGGTTTCGAGCCGGATGAGCTGGAACGGATCGCGGGTGCTGCCCGGAGGATTCCGATCCTGCGCTCCGGCAACTTCTCCATCGGCGTCAACATGCTGGTCGGCCTCGTCGCCCAGGCGGCCCGCGCCCTTCCTGCGCATGGCTGGGATATCGAAATCCTCGAGGCCCATCACAACAGGAAGATCGACGCGCCGTCCGGCACGGCGCTGATGCTCGGCGAAGCAGCCGCCGGAGGCCGTGGCGTTTCCCTTTCATCCGTCGAGCGGCGCGGGCGCGACGGCATCACCGGCGAGCGGCCGCCCGGCGAGATCGGCTTCGCCGTCTTGCGCGCCGGCGGGCTTGTCGGCGAACACAGCGTGCTCTTTGCCGCCGCCGAGGAAGTCGTAACGCTCTCGCATTCGGCGCTCGATCGCGGCATGTTTGCCCGCGGCGCGCTTGCCGCCGCCCGCTGGATAGCAGGGCGCGCGCCCGGCGAATATGGCATGCGGGATGTCCTGGGCCTGTCGGCAGAAGGGGCGAACAGACCGAGTGAACAGAGTCTTCACGCGCGTCCTTGACTCAAATTCCAAGTGGATGCCGCCCCTGCGATTTACGTCGTCGATCTCCCTGCCCTCGTCGCAAATCCTGCGACCTGAAATCCCAGCGATGACCTGGATGAAAACAAGGACTTGAAACCCGCTCCTGAATCAAAATCTAACCCGGCACACCCAACTTATCGATGACCGCAGAAGCAACGATGACTTCGGTTCCGGCAAGGCCTACGGAGCAAAACAGAGTGATCTCCTCGGGCGATCCCCGCCCGGCCGCTTTCCCGGCCATGATGTCGGCAAGGTCGGCCATGCGAACTTCGTTGCCGGAGCCGGCGAGGAAAAAGGGCGAAGCGTAGGCATGCGCCTGTTCGGGAGAATCCGTCGCGATCACGGCTGCGGCATCGGCGATGTCCAGGCCGAGCTCGTGTCCCTGAAGCGTTTTCGGGCCGACGGTGTTGACATGCACGCCGGGCTTCAAATCACGCGCGTGGACGACCGGCGTTTGGCTGGTCGTCGCGCAGATGACGATGTCGGCGTCGGCAACGGCTTCCCGAGCGCTGTCGGCAAGCTCGATATCAAGGCCCAAGGCGTGCTGCATCTCGCTTGCGAAGGCGATGCGATTTTTCTCGTCGCGGCTGTAGACGCGGGCACCGTCCAGTTTTCGAACGGCGGCGGCCGCGGCAAGCTGAGTTCGCGCTTGCGCTCCGCTGCCGACAACCCCGACGATCCTGGCATCCGGCGCGCTGAGATGTCGAATGGCGAGACCTCCGATCGCGCCGGTCCTGAGGTTGCCGAGCCGTTCTCCGAGCACAATGCCCTTCAGCCTGGCGTCATCGGCCGACCAGACCGCAACGATCTGCGAATGCTCCGCCCCTTCGAATGTTTCATAGACCCGGAAGCCCGCGAGCGGTTTGTCGCCGAGGATGCCGCCGACCGTGAAGACGAGATCGCCGCGATCGGGAAACGAGACATGATGCCGGGGCGGAGAGATCAGCCGATTGCCGGCTCGCGCGAGAAAAGCGGTCTCGAGCGCATCGATCGCGACCGCCATCAACCCGCCGCCCCCAAGATCCTCGTCGCGCAAAATTTTCGTCACCGCCGAACCTCCAGTTGGTGCCGGACATGCTGCAACCCCAACCCCGCTTGAGGTCAAGAGGTCGGGTAAATTCATGCGCCTCCGTCCTTGGGCACGGCAGGCTCCACCGCCTCGTTGGGTGAGGCATCCTCCGACGTCCATGATCCTACCCGCTCAAACGCCGCGCCATCATGACGTCGTCTATCTCCCTGCCCTCCTCCAGGACGCCGCCCGGGATTCTGCCGATCTCGGCAAAGCCCTGCCGCTGATAGAACCGGATCGCCGCCGGGTTCTCCGCGCTGACGAAGAGTTCCAGCTGCCGGACGCCGATATCGCGCGCGTGATCGGAAACCGCCGCCAGCAGCTTCCCGGCAAGACCCGTTCCACGCAGGTTGGCACGGACATAGACCATGACGATCGTGGCGCGATGGGCCATCTTGCTCGGCCGCTGGCGAAACAGTCCCATGATGCCGACGGGTTCGCCGTCCTGGAACGCAATGAAAACCGGCTCGGTCAGGCGATTGGCCCACTCCTCGTCGAACAAAACCTCCCAATCTTCATAGCGGCTTGCAAAAGAGGACGGCTCGGCGCGCAGCGCTTCCAGACGGATACGCCGGAAAACCTCCACTTCATCTGCCTGGATAAGCCTGATCGTCGCGCCGCCTGCATCCATCGGGGGACCTCGTGGGATATCTCAGCCATCGTCATTGCAGAGAGCTCCGGCCGACGCAAGAAGCAGCGCTGCGGCGTGCCCTTCGAGGCTCCGCCCTATGGGCTACGCGCCTCAGGATGAGGGACGTTGGAAGATGCCGAGCTCCAGTGACAGCCGGTGGATTGCCGCGTTTTGCGCGCGGCGACGATTACGCCACCGGCTCGTGCCAGCACCAAGAGAGCCTCATCCTAAGGCGCTCCGCAGGGGCCTCGAAGGACGAGGCGGATACTCCGGCTGCAGCCAGATGCAAGAAGCAGCGCCGCGGCGTGCCCTTCGAGGCCGTCCTATGGGCTACGCGCCTTAAGATGAGAGACGTTGGAAGATGCCGCGCCAATAACAGGCGGTGGATTGCCGTGGTTTGCTCCCGGCTACATCGCGCCAGCGCCAAGAGAGCCTCATCCTGGGGCGCCCCGCGGGGACCTCGAAGGACGAGGCGGGTGCTCCGTTGCAACTATTGAGCAGGAGTTCCCACCCGGCCGCCCTTGCGGACGCCCGATTGATCGGATGGCTGGGCCCCCGGTTGGTTCGTTGGCCGAAGGTCCCATTGATCGGGCGGCTGGGCGCCCGGTCGCTCACTCAGTTCGCGCGTCGACCGCACGACCAGATTATCCGGCTGATCGGTTGATCCCGTCGCCGTTTCATCGGGAGACCCGGTCGCCGTTTCATCGGGAGACCCGGTCGCCGATTTATCGGCTGACCCGGTCGCCGGTTCATCGGCTGACCAATTGGTCGCTTGATCGTTCGGCCCGTCCATTTTGAAGGGTGCAACCTGATGGATAACGACGAGAAGAACTATCCCGACCACAGAGCACACCAGCGTGTAGAGAACAAAATACTTCAGTGCATATCCCTCGCTGATTGGCAGACCGGCCTTGACAGCGGCGCGAATGATATTTCCGCATCATTGAACGATACTTAGAGAAAACGCAATAGATTTTAAGCATATGTTAATAATTTTAGAAATCTGCAGCAGATTATAAGTTGTTATTGGAGGGAATCAGGAAACAACTCCCGCATTGCTCGATTTATCTTAAGTATCCCGGCAAAGGCGAGACGCGCCAATGGCGGCTACCGCCGTCACTTAGATCCTCCAGTATGCCGACCATGCAAAGGCCCTGCGCGCGGCCTGGGCACGGATGTCAGGCGCGGCCGAAAGCCGGCCAGCCTCGCGACGCCTCGCCGCGCGTCGCGGCTGCTATTCCCGGCTGCCCCATTGGCGAGAGGCTCGGCCAAGACAGCGCCGGCGATATCGGCTAGATTGGATAGCGGCGGCAACCAGCTTCGAGGGGGGCAGGCCCCGCAGGATCGGCGGCAGCAAGGGGGATCCGATGTCGGCAATTGCATCTCTGTTTCAGGAAGCCGCCCGGCTTGCGGCGGGATTTCGGCAGGCAGCCCCTCCCCGCCATGTGCCCGCTCACGACTACGCAACCTCGCTTGCCTGTTTCGACGAGCCGCTGCCGGCGGCCGGTTCCGATATGCTTGACGTCATCCGGCAGTTGGCGAATGACGCCGAACCGGGGCTGCATGCAACCACCGGCCCGCGCTTCTTCGGCTGGGTCATCGGTGGCTCCCATCCGGTCGGCGTCGCGGCCGATTTCCTTACCAGCGCCTGGGGCCAGAATGCCGGAAACCATACCGCCGCTCCGGCCGCGGCCGCCGTCGAGACCGTCGCTGCGAGATGGCTGCTTGATCTCCTGAAGCTGCCAGCCGAAAGCTCGGTCGGCTTCGTGACGGGCGCGACGGTGGCGAACTTCACCTGCCTTGCCGCCGCGCGTGGCGAGGTGCTGCGCCAGGTGGGCTGGGATGCCGATGCCAACGGCCTGTTCGGCGCGCCCGAGATCACCGTGCTGATCGGCGACGACGCCCATACGACGGTATTCTCCGCGCTGCAATTCCTGGGCCTCGGGCATGATCGCGTGCTGCGTCTGCGCACCGATCCGGTGGGGCGGATAGACCCGGCCGCGCTGGCGGGCACGCTCGATACGGTCTCTGGTCCCGTCATCGCCATTCTCCAGGCGGGGCAGATCAATACCGGCGCCTTCGACGATTTCGCCGCCATCATCCCGCTGTTGAAGGCGAAGCGTGCCTGGGTGCATGTCGACAGTGCCTTCGGCCTCTGGGCGCAGGCATCGGTGAAGACCAGCCATCTCAGCCGCGGCATCGAAGCGGCCGACAGCTGGGCGACCGACGGCCACAAATGGCTGCAGACGCCCTATGATTGCGGCTATGCGATCGTCCGCGACGAACTCGCCCATCGCCGCGCCATGACGATCGCCGCAAGCTATCTGCCGCTCGCCGGCGAAGGCGAGCGCGATCCGTCCCATTACGTGCCGGAGCTTTCGAGAAGGGCGCGCGGCTTTGCCACCTGGGCGATGCTGAAACATCTCGGCCGCGACGGCATCACCGCCCTCATCGACCAATGCTGCGCCTCGGCCCTGGTGATGGCCGACCACCTGTCGCGCGAACCCGGCATCGCCATTCTGAACGAGGTGACGCTGAATCAGCTCATCATCCGCTTCGGCAGCGACCGGCCGGATAGCGAAGGCGATGCGCTGACCCGGAGGACGATCGAAAAGATCCAGGCCGACGCCATCCTCTTTGCCGGCGGCGCCAAATGGCGCGGCCGCGACATCCTGCGCCTCTCCGTCACCAATTGGCAGACGACGGCAGATCAGGCGGAGACGGCAGCGAAAAGCATCATTGCCGCCTACCGGCGCGTCAATGGCGGCTGAGGCTGGATGCAACGAGTGATTTCGTTGGATGCTCGCCGTGTCGGGGTCGAGCTGCCAAGCCGCTCACTGACCGGCAGCCGGCAAAACCTCGTCTGATGCCGGCGCTTCCCCTGATTTCAGCGCTTCACTTGGTTCTGGCACCGTGACGACGAAATCGATAATAGCGCGGCTTGCAAGCCGTCCCTCGAAGACCGTCACCTCCGAGGTCGCCGTCCTGACGGTGATCCTGTAGTCGATATTGGCCTTTACCTTGCGGCCGCCATAATTCGGATAGCGCATCGGGTTGGCGAGAAAGACGCCCAATATCATGTTGAATCCCGCGACGCCCCGGAGCTTGCTCTGTTTCAGGACGCCGAGAAGCTTTGCCGGCTGATACGAGGCATCGTCGATCTTCTCGGCAATGCAGACCGCGGCGACCGGTTCGGTCGTATTGACCGTCACGGATATCCAGGCCTCGGTCTCGTCGAGGGCCGGGATCGAGGCAAGAGGCGCCGGTGGGGAACGAAAGCCGAGGCGTACAAGTAGGTTGTAGACGCCCGCGCTTCCGCCCGCGAGAACGAGAGCCGAAAGCAACCTGGATATGGTTTCGTTCGGCGCCCCCTGTTCTGGTGACACCAGCGTCAACACGTCCTTGAAGACATCGTATTTGAAGGACAGGACCACGCCGAGGCCGACGAGGAACATCAGCGGCGTCTTCAGCGCCTGGGTGTCGAAATATCGCCGATAGACGCGCCACTGGAAAAGCGCGGTCATCGCCTGCTCCATGACGACCGCAACGGCGAACAATCCGAGAAGGATGGCAAGCAGATCGCCTGCCCTTGCGAAGCCCATGACACCTTGCTGCGACGCGTTGTCTGCCTGTTGTGCCAACGAGGGACAGGCCGATCCCAGCACGCTCGCTGACATCAGGAGAATAAAGCAACCGCCGTGAACTGCCGGAAGGAATGATCGCGTTGGTGTCGAGGAAAGGTTTGGAATGGGTGCGCGGGTCATCTGTCTACACCGTGAAGCCGTTGAGGACGCCGCTGGCCTCGAGAGCCGCCACTCCGTCCCGGATCGTGCTGATGCGTTCGCGATATTTGGAGGCGCCGATGCCGGAGAGGCTACCGACCGGATTGCCGGAATTGAAGGCTGCCTTGATATCTGCGAATGTTCCGCGCCCCTGGTGCATGATATCCATGATCCAGAGGGCCTCCTTCCATTTGCTTCCGTTAAATGCGGGTACCTTGGTCTTGGCGCGCGCGAGATTGGACTTGGCATGGTCCACGAAGACGGTGATCTGCAATTGCTTGGCGCGCGGGTCTTGCCGCAGCCAGTTCATCAGGCGCGCGGCGGCCGAAAGCTCCGCATCGTCGATCCGCGTCGGTGACGGATTGAGGTAGGCCATCAGCTTGGCGAGCTGCTTTTCCTTGATGCCGTTCGGCCGCGTCACCAATACCGCCTCTTCGAGATTGATGAGCCCACCGGCTTTCTTGAGATGAACCCTCTTCACGCCCTTGTTGTCGTTGGCGAGCGTCAGCTCCGGAAAATGCTTGTCGGCGTCGGCAAGCGTCAGCAGGGATCTGAGGTAGATGATGAAGTTCATATCCGGCGTATGCGCCGCGAGCTGCGGGGCGCCGAAGGTGAATGCTGCGCGGTCATAAGTGTTCAGCGTGGCATACCGTCCCCCTTCCGCCTTGAACGTCGGCACGAGAAAGTGGGCCCACTGCCTGTCGACCGGCTCATAGTCCCCGGCCTTGTAAATGCCGAAGTTCGCGACGCTGTCGGCGATCGATCTCGATCCCTGAAACAAGCCTGTGCGGTGCATGTCGTCGCTGAAATTGGTCGAGGAACCGACGATGAAGGCAAGTCCATTGGTGGTCGTCGCCCGGTAGGCGCCGTTTTTCAGCGCGATGGCGTCGACCAGTTCCGTCGCACCTGCCGCCGCCAATGCCGTGGCGCCTGTTGCGGCCAACGGTATCGCGGCCAATGTTATCGGGCCTGCGGTTGCGGGCTTCCTCAGCTCCTCCCAGGCGGCCTCGTCGGCGGCGCTCGGCACGATCGGCGATGGAAGCCCAAGTGCCGCGCCGGTCGCGGGGCCGACGATGCCATCGATTTCCAGCCCCTTGGTCACCTGAAACGAGACGACGGCCGCATGCGTCATCGGGCCGAAATCGCCATCGATCGGGCCGGGATCGATGCCTTTCGCGGCAATGGCCTTTTGCAGCGTGATGATGTGGGCGCCCTTCAGATGCGGTTGGTGCAGGGCAAGGAACTCTGCCGGCAGGCTCAGCGCCGATTTGATCGTTGCAACGTCGATGGTCGCCGGCTCGGAGGCATATTCCACGCCCGGCAGCAGGCAGCCGATTGACCACGGCCGCTGCCCGGCCTTGTCGAATATGTTGACACCGAAGGCCTGGCCCCTCGCCTCGAGGGTTCTCTTGCCGTCCCCCATCGAGATCGCCACATGGCCGATCTTGCCTTGGCCGGGCGGCGCCTTGATGAGGAAGGCGCCGGGAATGTTAAGCGCATCCTGCCAGCGGATGACCTTGCCGTTCTTCTTGGCCTCGCTGTACCAGAAGCCCGAATAGGGCTCGGCTTTCTTCACGTCGTGCACACCGCCTGCGCCGAAGATGAGGCCATAGGCCTGGTAGGTGCACCAGGACGTAAATTCCGCGCAATCCCAGGGACCCTTCCAGTCCGGATTGTTGAGGGGAACCTGCGCCCCGAGAACATATTTCTGCCCGACGCGCGTCGAGCCGACATCGACGATATCCTGACCGCTGAATGCCATGGAACTTCCCCCTCATGGTTGCCTGCCGGCCAATTTTCTTCCCTCGGAAAATCGCACACGGCGTTCAAGCTGTTGCACTCGCCGCGCCCCTTCACGGGAACGCGGCCTCCTTTCGTCATGCGTGCTCATTTCGTTGCGGGGACGACGATCTCGTACCAGAGCTTGCCGCCCGCATCCCTGGAGAACCCTGCGCCGAAATCGAACGCCACCGCCTCCTCGCCCTCAGGCACATCGATCTCGTTCAGCGCGACCCGGTTGCCGGTCATCTTCTTCAAGGTGTCGATGATCGAAGGCAGCGGCATCCGGTTCCACCGTTTGCGGCGCGCCATCGACCGGTCGACGGGCACAAGGGCGACCAGATTGTCGTGCGTCATCTTTTCGAGGCCCCGGTCCTTGAGCGTCGCATTATGGCTGCCGTGATGACCGACCTTGTAGAACACCGTGCGCGCGAGAAGGTCGTCGACGGTGACGGTCCTGCCATTCACTTTCCAGGGGGTGATCGCATCCCAGCTCAACCAGTTGCCCGCCTGCGCATCGCCGACGAAGAGCAGCACCGGCCCTCCGTCGCCGAGTTCGACGGCGAGAACGAGGCTGGTATTGTTGGTCGCGCCGTCGAGCTGAAGCGCAAGATCGGCGCCGTTCTCCAGGTCATCGGCTTCGATGCGTCTCCACTTCTGGTTCACCATGACGTCGCGGGACACCCTGTCGCTCGGTCGCCCGGCGTCGCTTTCCGATCCGCCGGGGATGGCGCCGGCCGCTTCGGTGCGGCGCAATGTGCGGGCTTCCTTCACCTTGTCGGCCAGATAATGGTCCCAGAGAAACTGATAGGGATCTTCCGGCGCCTGCATCGGCGAATCCATCGGACCAGTCGGCAGAGGCAGCGAAAACCGCTCTTCGAAGGGCAGATCGTCATCGTCGGGGGAAGAACTGAGCGACGTTCCGTTCACCCCGATGTCCGCCAGATGGTAGCCGGCCTGACCGGGTTCGGTCATCCTCAGCATCTTAATGTCGCGAGGAGGACCGAGCACATAGATGTGGGCGTCGCATTCCTTGATCTGGGTCGGCGGTTCCCCAGGGCTGTGATAGCTGACCGGTCCCAGCTGCTTGGCAATGTCGAGCGCCGCTTTCGTCTTCGATACTTTTCCCGCCGCCCCGAGGCCCAGCATAGCGTCGTCAGGTTCCATGCCGAAGAAGGACAGCAGGTTGGCGACGGCATCGGCCTTGTCTTCGGCCGCCGCCTTTTTGTCCGCAGGCGCCGCTGCCGCGAATTGATGGAGCTGCTGCGCCTGCAGTGCGACGCGCCCGAAGAGGGCCTGCAACCCGCTCCGCAGTTCGATCCCGAGCGGGTCCTTCTCGTTCTCCGTCCAGGCGCACCAGACCTTGTCGACCCGAAGCTTTCCGGCCGCGGCTTCGTCCTTGCGGGCAAACAGGCCGGTTGCCTGATCGAAGCCGGAGACGTGATCCCAATGTTCGTGGGTCACCACGAGCATGTCGACCTTGCCGCCGGTGGTCTTGATAATGTCGGCGACAACAGCCGTCATTCTCGGCTCCGGTTCCTTGGTGCCGAGAATGACGCCGCAATCGATCATGATAGAGAAATATCCGCCGTCGCGTCGCGGCAATCTCAGCAGAAAGCAGTCCCCCAGGCCCTGACGATACATACGGATCAAGGCTTCGCCCATTTCCGCCTTGATCCCGACCTCCGCCGGGGCAGCCTTTGCCGGGGATGGCTCCGTCCTGCGTCTCTGTTTCGCCATGGCCGCCTCCCGTTCACCCGTGCGCGTGCAGCATTGCGAAGGGCTCTCGATCGCCGCTCCGGTCGCTTTCGTGGAAATAAAGATCCCGGCCGTCATCGACCCTCGCCAGAAAGGCGCGGGTTCGCGCCTGGCGTGCTTCCGAATTGGCCGATTTTCTAACGATGTAGCGGATGGGTGCGCGGCTGGCGTCGTCGGCGCTGACGATGATCGTCGAGCCCGAGCGGAAAAGGATGTTTCCATCCCCTTCCGCATTGGGGATCGTCCTTCTCTGCGTGATCATCAGGATGACATCCCTGTGAATCCGGCCTGCCGGCGTCACGCGCTGAATGGTCCGGACAGAGCTCACCTCGAATTTCTCTCCCTTCGCCCGCTCGACGCCGAGGATGCGCGCCTTTTCCGGATCGAGCTTGTTGATCCAGTCATGCAGCTTGGACGCAGCCAGCCTCGAAGAGGCATAGACGTCCAGCCGATCGGCGCTGCGGTCCCATCGAAGGTCGAGGCTGCGTATGATGCTGGAGAAGCCCTCGATCTGCTCGTCGGGCGCGCGCCAGCGAAGGCTGTCGACGGAGGTCGCCTTGATATTGTCGGCAAAGATGTAGCGCCGGCGGAAGGCTTCGATGAAGGCGACCCGGTATCCGTGGACGTCGTCCGGCTCGACTTCCATGTCGGCAGTGATCAACGCCCTCAGGAAATCCGAAAAGCGGATATCCACCGGCGGCATGTAGTCGATCGCCCGCAGGCAGATCGTCAGCACATGTTCTGCGGCCTTGCGCGCCTCGTTGGCGAGCATCTCGACCGCCGTCGGATGGATCGGCCGGCTTCCCTGCGGCAAGGGAAGCAGCGCCGTCAGCGGTCCGATCCGGCGTTCATAGATGTGAATGAAGGCGTCGAAGACGGCGGCAACGAGCACGGCGCCGCGATCATGGGCTTCGGTCGCGGTTATGTAATTGAATTTCTTCGGGTCCTGATTGATCGCATCGCGGAGCGCGCGGCCATATCCCATCGCCTGGCCGAATTCGCGCGCCAGTTCTCCGAGCCGCGTCGCGCCGAGCCTCCCCTTGGCCTTGGTGATCTCCCGCCGCAGCAGATCCATCAGGCTGAAGCGTTCAAACAGTGCAACAATATCCGCCAGCGCCTCGTGAAACGCGAGAACGTCGGGATTGGTCGCCTCCCTCAGCCGCCGGTTGATGCCGTCGAGCACGGCATGCGTGGTTTCGTGGGCGATGACGTCGAAGGACAGGCAGGTGAACACCATGTCGCCGACTTGCGGCTGCGTATTCTCCGGCATTGGCCGCAATCCGCGAAAATAGCCGAACAGAAGCGCTACCTTCTGCGGGCTGTAATATGCATTCCGCCCGCGGATGGCATGCGGGTATATCCGCAGCCGTCTGACGAAGCCCCGCTCGATGCCTTCGCGCTCCACCGATGTCAGGTCTTCCAGCTTGGCCTTGTTCGCGACCTCAGGCGGTGTTTCGCTGCTAGCGGCACTTTGCGGCGAAGGCGTTTCGAGGGGATTGCGCCAGTATTCGTACTCGGCCTGCCAGAGCACGCGGCGACCGAGCGCACGCTCGAACCGGTCGACGACGCGCATCGCGACCGAATAGGTCATCTGCTGATGAAAGCGCGGATCATCGAGGCTGGGGGCAAGACCGTCCTGGGCCATGATGTTGCCGTCGCTGAGATCCACCGGGCGGTAGAAGCGGCCGCTTGACGGATCGACATCCACGACTTCGACATATTCGCCGATGGGGCCGGGCTGGATCGTTTCGTCCCATGGAATGGCGATCGTTGCCGTTGCCAGATCGAACCTCTCCAATTCCAGCGCCTGCGCCGGATCGGTGGCGAACACGCGCACACGCCGTACCGAGGGAATATCGCGGGCCGGCGTCACATGGAGCGCGGGCGCTGCGGCCGGCGGTTGGGCCGGCGCTGCGACGGCAGGCGCCACGGCGGGCGTGCCGGGGCCGGGGCTCGGGCCTCCGCCCTGGACGAAGCGGCGGCCGGCAAGGCCCCAAAGCCATTGCCGCAGGTCCTTCGACATCTCCTCGGCGTCGAGCAGGGTTTCTGCGAATTTCCGGATATCGGCGGTTCCGGTTGCGTCCGGGTCCGGCATCAGCTGCCGGAGGGCCGCCGAATGGGTCGCGACCTGGGTGGCTTCCGTCCGGTACATGGCATCACGCGGATCGGCGGCCGCCCCGAAGCCGGTAAGCGCTCTAAGGAAAGCGAAGGATGCCGTATCGCGCTCCTCCATCCGCAATTGATCGGCCTGCGCAAGCCCGACATCGAGCGCTGCCGCGGCCTGCAGCACGCCTCTGCCGAGAAAGGTTCTGGCGCCGGGATGAGCGCTGCCGTAAAGCGCTGCCCGAACGGCCTCCACGCGCTGCCACCCCTCGCCGAGCCTCATCCAGTCGTCGAAATTCTGCGCGATCCACAAGGCGGCGGCCGCCGCCACTTGCGGCGTGGCGGAAGAGGTCCCGGCGCCGTCCTGGTCGACCTGGTTTCCCGTTCCGATCATTGCCCAGGGAATCTCCGGCGTATAGGCGGCCATTGCAGTATCCATGGCGCTCGGCGGGCCAAAATTCCCCTCCATCTTGCCGCCGAGATCCACATAGGGCTTCTGGTTCTTCATGATGCCGCAAACGCCGATGACCCGGCGGAAGCGGGCCGGCCAGACCATGTCCCGAACGGGAAGGCCGCTGAAATTGTTGCCCGCGGCGGCGACCACGACGATGCCGGCCTCGTAGCAGGCATTGACCGCATCGGCCCAGGCGCTGGAGGGAAGACCGCCGAGGCTCATCGTCACCACATGCGCGCCGATCCTGCGCGCGTGATTGAGACCTGCCGCTATCGACGACGACCAGAATTGCGCGACGAAGTTCGCGACACGGATCGGCACGACCGTAACGGATGGAGCGCCGCCCAAGGCTACGCCATGCCCCGGATTGGGACTGTGGACCGTCGGAACCATCCCACCGGCAAGAATGCCCAATGTCCCCGTCCCATGGCCGAAATTGCGGACGAGCGCGCCGGCATGCGCGGGCTCGACCGCGGAGTTGCGCAGGTTTGGATCTTCGTCCTCGAAGTTCCGCTCCAGGGCCTTCTGGATATTGTGCGGCGCGAGCGCGTGGGCGGGATCGTATCCCGTGTCGAGATGCGCCACGATCACCCGCCGCTGGGCGGCGTCCGGCACGGCCGTCCTCGCATTCTGCAGCTGGCTGAAGTCGGAACCGAGATGCCAGGCCTCGACGATTGGCGGAGCGAGCGCCGGGGCTTCTTCTGGTTTCCGCCAGATCGGCATGTTCTGCCGCAGGTCCGGCTCGACGACCAGGCCCGTGGCGCCCCCCTGGGCGCCAAGCGTCCGATGGAGCTCATGCGCCAGTTCCCATCTGTTGACGCCCTCCATCGCGAAAGGCGCGCTCCGGGCGACGGTCGCTATGCTCCACCCTTCCGACGGCGAGACGGGAGCAAGACCGAGCGGCGCCGGGCCGACCGGATCGAGGGGAGAAAGCGTTACCGTCCGTCCCCGCAGGCTGATCACCGCCGGCTGCAGACCAAACACGTCACCTGCACCCTTAACGAGAAATCGACTGTCCTGTTGAACTTCGTTATCGGCCATAGCGCACCTTTGCGACAACAGACCAAAGAAACGCGGCAACCGTCATGGAGTGCCGTGTAGTAATATAAATAAAACTTGAATATCCCCACGTCCAAAATACAACTTAATATCGCATTGTCAATTGTTGTTAAAAATATTCCCGAACACAGAAACTGGTGATTTCAAAATTCCGTTCACCGATAGGAAAATCTATTTAATTTTAAGTAACTTATTAAAATATAATATTTGACGATATCCTGAACAAAAATAATGCAATGCCACAGAAGGACTGCCGTCCAAAGCAAGCAACGTCTGTTGCTTAACGATGCACAGACATCGGCATTGTATGATTTGAGATCAGCCGGGTTGATGTTTGCGACCTGTGTCTGAATGGTGGAGACAGAATCAAAAGTGCGATTTGAGGAGACATGCTAGAGAACGGCGCATTGACACAGCAGCGTCTCGACGACCGACAGGTCTCCGAGCAAGGCTACGGCCCTCTTCAGGATCTCGAACCCCATTTGCAACACGACCGTTGTGCGCGGTTTTCCTTGCCGGAAATATCTTCAGCGAGCTTGCTGCAGCTTCCAATTGAGGTTGGGACGCACCGCTAGCCACTCCGGCGCGATGATACTGCAGACGCAGGTATCGCGAAGCGTGCCGTCGCGCATCCGCAGGTGCTTTGCTCCCGGCCGCGCATCCCAAATAAAACTGTCCGCGCGAAGCCCCAGCCATTAACGGAAATGTGGAATATTTTCTGTCGCAAGAATGAGGCTCATGACAGGCCCCGCGCGTTCCAGTATTGCCAGACGATCAAACGAGATCTGAAGGTGTCCAACCCTGACGATCCAGTCTTATTTGGAAACGAAAACCATGTTTAAGAACCGTCTTGCTCCATTGTTCATTGCTGCCCTCCTGCCTGTTTCAGTGCACGCTGCCGATTGTCCGTCTGCTGACACCGCCGCTAAGGGCTTTGTGTTGGAAAATACCGGCGCACGGAGCGAATTCCGCAAAGCGGAAGGGCAGATCGTCAAGACAGTCAATCATTTCAGCGGTTCGCCGCAGCAGACGGTGTTTTCCTTCGCAGGCCTGTTTGATCTGGCCCGCTTCAGCAAAAGCGAACAATATGCGATGCACCCTCTATCCGATTTGAGCCGCATCGTTCCCCTAAAAAAAGGCGCTCAAACCAAGGTCGCTTTCTTGCCGCTTGGCCCGGACGAGCAGGCGGATACGCGCTGGAGCCTGGAACTGACCGTCGCCGGTCAAGAAAGCTTCAGTCTCGGGGAATGCAAATACAAGGTGCTGAGGGTCAAGCAGGTAATCAAGAGAGGCGACGAACAGGTCGACATCCTGAGCGTACTCTATTCGCCCGACCTCCAGGCCACTTTGGCGAAGGTCTATGACGAAGGCACCGCCAACGAATACACCGTCCGCTACGACAGTATCCAGTCGCTGACGCAGTGACACATGCGGTCGGCCGCAGCATTTCTAAAAATGGCTACGGACTTCTCTTCCGGGTTGAGGAATTCAGGCGCATGAAAATTCAGTTATCCCGTGCGGTCATTTGTCTTTGCGCGGCTCTGGCGGCGCAATCCGCCGACGCCGACGATGTAAAGAATCCGGGACGGAGCGGCAACCAGCCGCCCGATCCGAGCTGCAAGGTCGTGACGGAGGCTTATGAGAACCGTAAACCATCCGGCTACCTCGAAATCGTATCGGGCGATACCGAGGCAGCGAAAGATCGGCAATACGTTAAAATCCTTTATTGGAGTGGCCGCATTTACGAAAAGTACGACGATACCGAGAAGTGGTTGAGGGCTCCGCCTAAACCTCCAGTTGCCGGAACGAGGTTTTCGGAATGCAAGCCGGTCGGCAACGCGTCTGAGCTGCGTTACGAGGCGACGTGGCAAAGAGATTCAGATGTGGCTCAAGCCGAAATCTGGCTGACACCGGATGGCAAGAGGTTTCACAAGGTCATCCGTCGCTTTCGTTCCAAACCGACGTATCTTCCGTTCCAGACGGCGACATCAGTCTACGAATATGATGCCGAAAGGATGCAGATCCCGCCTGAGAGCCTGATCATTGACCGTGAGTAACATCTCAACGCGCCCGGCTCGACTGGGTCATCCCCGATCACGACGTTTCAAATCGACCGGCATGAAAGACAAGCATGCACCAAGGAAACAGGCGGTATGCCGCGGCCAAGACAGGCGCCATTGTAATGGCAGTGCTGGTTTCGGTTTGCGCAACTCTCTTATTCAGCTTCTTCGGTCTAGCGGCATGGGCCGATTACTCCTCTCGCGGCTGTCCCGATGCCAACCAGTGCGAGGATGCCGTGACCGTGATGTGGCTTGGTGGCCTTGTATCATTCGCTTGCGTTATGCTCGGCGTCGTGTTCGTTTGGCTGATCTTTCGTGCAGACCGACGACGTCGAAACGGGAAGGCGATTGAACCGCAATAACACGTTCACACTTATCGATAGCTATGTCGTGCTCACCTCAATCCATGTCCAACGCTTTCCGATGTCACGATATTTTCCTGCGATTGCAGTTCTTCTGGCTCTGATCCCGGCCTTCGCCGGCGCCAGTGACCTGAAGGGAAAGACCGTTCGTCCCTTCTCGAACGGCTGCGAAGAAATCGGCGGAATGATTCCCGCGGAAATAGCGGACGCATCGACAGGCCCGACATATGGAATCACAGAGCCCAAATGCCGCCAGCAGCTATCCCTCGTGCTTCAACGCAAGATAGGCAATCATGGGAACCACACGGTCTGGACCGTGATCGACCAAGTGACCGTTTCAAAGCCAACCCTCCGTCACGAATTTTTGGAATCGGCATTTTGCGCCTCGAGCCGGTTTCCAAACGACTCCGTCTGTGCGCTGGGCGAGATGATGGAACAGCCGGATCGTTCTTACGCATCGGAGAACGTGGTCGCAGCCTGGAGATTTGACGTCCAGCACGAAAGGTTGACGACCATCCCGGTCGATGGCGTACTTTGCGACTTGGACCCGGGCGATTAGCATTCCCGAAATGGACAGGCGGGCTGCGTTGCCCTGCCTCCGTTTAATCGCCCGTCTTCCCCTTGTCACCCGTTGCGCCTATAGCTCCCCGCCCATCCCGATCGAGCAAGGAGCAGAGCCATGAACGCCAATGATGTCGCCGCCCATTGGGAGAGCAATGCCGAGACTTGGACGATCTATTCCAGGGCGGGTACGACAAGTATCGCGACGCGCTGAACACGCCGGCCTTTCTCGAGATGCTGCCGCCGATGGCCGGCCTTGCCGGGCTCAACCTGGGCTGTGGCGAGGGCTCAAATAGCCGCGCCGTCGCCCGTCTCGGCGCCCGCATGACCGGCCTCGACATCGCCCCGACCTTCATTCGCTATGCCCGCGAGACCGAGACGCAGGCGCCGCTCGGCATCGACTACGTGCTCGGCGACGGCCAGAGTATCGATTTCCCCGAGGCGAGTTTTGATTTCGTCACCGCCTTCATGTCGATTGATGGACATGGCCGACCAGCGCGAGGTGCTGAAGGGCATCCACCGCATCCTGAAACCCGGCGGCTTCCTGCAGTTTTCGATCCTGCATCCCTGCTTCATGCCGCCGACGCGGCGCAATATCCGCAACGAGGCGGGCGAGCGCGTCGCGGTCGAGATCGCCGATTATTTCGACGAGAGCGACGGCCGCATCGAGCGCTGGATCTTTTCCTCCATCCCTGAGGCCGAACGCGCGACGCTAACGCCGTTTGCCATCCCGCGCCTTCACCGCACGCTGTCGACCTGGGTGTCGGATGATCGTCGAAGCGGGGCTTACGATCGAGGCCTTCGGCGAGCCGATGGCCTCAGTCGAGGTGGCGCTGGCCGAACCAATCGTCGCCGACACCCGCATCGCGCCGATCTTCTTGCATATCAGGGCGCGCAAGATGTAGGGCCTGTCTTCCCACCGCCATCAAGGTTTGACCGGCTTCATCGTCGCACGGCGACCACCGAGCTGGCGCGATAACGCGACAGCTGAACCCGGTTGGATTGGTTGCCCCCGAACAGGTAGACATATTGCCGGCGCTGGTCGATGTGGTCGAACAGGCTGACATGAAAGCGCCGGCCGGTGCGGATCACCACGACATCCCCACGCCTAGCGGCGCGAAAGAACACCGGCTTGCCGAACTTCCTCCAGGACGCCGCCATGTTGGGATTGGGCGGCGGCTGCCGGGACGATCGCTTGGCGACAAAGGCCAGGAACGCCCCGCACCACGATACTCTGCGCGGATTGATGCTGAGGAAGGAGATGGAACGTTCGTGCATGCTTTTATACTTGGATGCCGTGCCCAGCATGTCCGCCTCACAGGGCACGGCAAGCGCCGTGAGGACGATGACGAGAATAACCTTCATAGTTACCCACCATTGTTTGTATAATGTTGAAATTCCGAAATGTGGCGAAGAATAAAACAGGCGCGGCAACGTAAATGCGAATTATGGCGTGATTTAGAAACAACTAATACTGGCATTTTGGTGGCGAGAATCTGTCTAGACCGAGGCGCTTGGGGTAGCTGACAAGCCTCTTTTTTTTGCAGCCGAACGAGACCGTCGAAACCCCATAAACCCCATGCTTTCCGGGCCGAAGGGTTTGGGTGTGCTAACCAAGCCAGGTTCATTCAGAGAATGATGAGCCACGCCCGCAAGTGCTTGAGCGGCAAGACCGTTCGCCGAAAATTGACGACAATGCGTGACCCCAGGCCCTCACCTATATGAGCTATAGTTACAACGGCTGTTCGTAATACTTCGATCCGGCGGGAAATACATTGCTCGCTCCATTCACCAGCGAAGGCCGGTGGTCACCCTTGCCGGTTGCAGACATGAAGGACTTTAGGACGGCGGGCGGCGCGTCAACCGTGTGGTTGCACCGGTTCGGGCTGGCCTGTAAGCGCAGCAGAAGCTGCGGCAAGCGCCCTGGTGACGAGGAGTGCAGCGGCGATGACCGGGACGACAACCCAGTAGGAAAAGCGGATGCCGAAGTGTTCGGCAACGAAACCGAGCAGCGGCGGCCCGGCAAAAAACACGAGGAACGTCGTCTGCCCGAGCGCTGCAACGCTGACCGATGCGGGTCGATCCGTGCGCCGGGCCGCAGCCGAGATGGCAAGCGGATAGACCGAGGAGCAGCCGATACCTGTCAGGCCAAAGCCTGCGAGCGCGACAACCGGGTGTGCCGCCGTCGCAACCATGACAAGACCGATGGCCGCGATCCCGAGGAGACCTATTGCGACCCGGCGCGGATTGAAGCGGTCGATGACAGGGTCCATAGCCAGCCGTCCGATGGCGATGAACGCGGAGAAAATCGCCACGCTGAGCCCGCCGACGAATGGTTCGACCGCGAATACGTCGCGCATATAGATCGCCGACCAATCGACGCTCGCGCCTTCGGCGAGAAGCGGAGCTGCGCCGATGAGGCAAAGGGGTAGCAGCCCGATCGTCGGAAAAGCGACGAGCGGAGCATCGCCGGCGTGAGCATCATGCCGCCGGGGCGCATTCTCGATCCCGGAGAAGACGATCGACCCCGCAATCAAGACCGCCACGAGGACGATGAAGGTATGCAGTTCGATGGAGACGGCGGCCTGCCGCATGCCGGCGGCAACGAGGGCGGTGATGCAGAAGCCGAGGCTCCACATGCCGTGAGCCCGGCTCATGATGCGGTAGCCGAGCAGCGCCTCATGGCGATCGGTTTCGATATTGGCGTTGATCTCGAATGCGCCGGCGAAAACGCCTGAGATAAAGAACAATGGCATCGCCAAGGGAACTGAAGGCATCCAGGGGATCAGTGCATAAAACAACGCCGCACCGAAGACGGTGACGAAGGCCGTTATGCGCGCACCGAGCCTCTCGATGAACCGCGCTGCGAACGTCAACCCGCAGAGAACCCCGAGGGACATGATCGCGAGCAAAAGGCCGAGCTCTCCTTCGGTCAGGCGAAACTTGAGCTGAAGGTCGGGCAACCGCGAAAGACACGCCCCCACGGAAAGGGCTACAGCAAACTGAATGAAGAAAATGCGATGGTGCGGCTTCATCTTAGGGGACGCTGCTCCGATTGGAGGGATTAAGCCCAACTATCCCCCGGGGGATAGCTGGACACTTCGACGAAATGGCGACTGGCTCGGAAACCCACGTTTCCCGCATTGTCGACCATCATGCTGACAGCCCCTGTCAGTAGGGTGGCGCCACCGCCGATTGAAGGAGAACGTATCGCTTCTTGCCGATTGACAGCTTAATGACGCGATCCTGGAAGTCGGCGTCACCAAGCCGCAACGCCTCATCGTTTACGCTGCCTCCGTTCACCCGCACACCGCCGCCGACGATCAATCGCACCACCCTCCCCACGCCGCTCCGTCCCCCACAAAAAATTCACACCCGCATCAATTTACTTGCCGTTCTGCAATACGGCATATGTTTGTGTTCATAGCCAAGGGGCATAAGCGGGGAACTATGGCGTCGACGCATATAGACAATACGGGTGAAGATGCCGGCCGAAAGGGCTTTATCGGACTGGTCGTCGGCGCGGTCGGCGTCGTCTATGGCGATATCGGCACCAGCCCGCTCTATGCCTTTCGCGAGGCGCTGAGGCCCTTTGCCGCCGATGGCGTACACGAGGCCGAGGTCATCGGTCTCATTTCGCTGATGGTCTGGACTCTGACGATCATCGTGACCTTCAAATATGTGCTGTTCCTGCTGCGGGCAGACAATGACGGCGAAGGCGGCGCGCTTTCACTCCTCGCCCTCCTGATGAAGAAGATGGGGCGAAATGTGCCGGTGCTCTTCTTCGCCGGCCTGATCGGCGCAGCCCTCTTCATCGGCGATGCGATGATTACGCCTGCCTTGTCCGTCATGTCGGCCCTCGAAGGCTTGAAATTGATCACACCCGCCTTTGCCGAATACGTCCCGCTTGCGTCGGCGGGGATCATGATCGTTCTCTTTGCAGTCCAGTCGAGGGGAACTGCTGCTGTTTCGACGTTTTTCGGTCCGATCACGGTGTTGTGGTTTCTGGCCATGGCAGCGGGAGGCCTGATCCATATCGGCGACGACTGGAGAATTCTGGCCGCGCTCAATCCGGTCAATGCATTCCTGTTCCTAACCCATGCCGGCAGCGTCGGCCTCATCGTGCTCGGCGCCGTCTTTCTGACGGTGACGGGCGCCGAAGCGCTCTATGCCGACCTCGGGCATTTCGGCCGCCGCCCGATCCAGATGGCATGGTTCGTGCTCGTCTTTCCGGCATTGCTCCTGAACTATCTCGGCCAGGGCGCGCTCGTTCTCGCTCATCCCGAAACGGCCGGCAACCCGTTCTTCCTGATGTATCCCGACTGGGCCTTGCCGCCAATGGTTCTTCTGGCGACGATGGCAACGATCATCGCCAGCCAGGCGGTGATAACAGGCGCATTTTCGCTGTCCCGCTCGGCGGTTCACCTCGGCTTCCTGCCGAGGCTCAGGATCAAGTTCACGTCGGAGACCAACACCGGCCAGATCTACGTGCCGGCCGTCAATCTTCTCCTGCTGGTCGGCGTCTTGATGCTGATCTTTTCCTTCGGCGACTCCGAGTCGCTGGCGACGGCCTACGGCATCTCGGTGACGGGAACCATGGTCATCTCGACCATGCTGGTCTTCCAGTTCCTTCGGGTCGTCTGGGGCTACTCCCTCGTGCTCGCCGCCGCCTGGCTACTGCCGCTCTTCACCATCGAAGTCATGTTCCTGGCGGCCAATCTGCTGAAGATCTACGATGGCGGCTGGGTCCCGGTCGCTCTTGCGCTGGCGATCATGATCCTGATGTGGACATGGACCCGAGGCCAAGCCTATCTGAAGAGACTGCGGGCCAACAACGAGATCCCTCTCGATTCCTTCATCAGGTCGATCGAGCGAAAGTCGGACCATTCCCCGGTCACCGTTCCGGGAACGGCAGTCTTCCTGACCAGCGTCCCGGATCGCACGCCGAATGTTCTGCTCCACAATCTCAAGCACAACCATGTGCTCCACGAACAGAACGTCATCCTGACCGTGTGGACCGAGGACGAACCTTATGTTCCCGACAGCCGCCGCATCAAGATCAGCCAGCTGTCGCCGCGTTTCGTCCGTCTGGACATCACCTTCGGCTTCATGGACGACCCCGACGTCACCCGGGCGCTGGCTCTCTGCCGGGAGAGCGGCTTCAAGTTCGAGATCATGAGGACCTCCTTCTATCTCGGCCGCCGGAACCTCGTCAGGACGCCGAACACCGGGCTGCCCGCCTGGCAGGAGCGCATATTTATGGCGCTGGAGGGCTTGGCCATCGATCCCTCCGACTATTTCAACCTGCCGTCCAACCGCGTCGTCGAACTCGGCGAACAGATCGCCATTTAGAGCATGATGACGCTGCCCCTCAGGCCTTGGCCGAGATCGCGCTCAGTTCCTCGAGATCGAGATCCCGTTCCAGCTCCCGCAACGTCTCGTCATCGATCTCGCCGGCGCGGTGGAGGCGGATGAGTTCCCGGCGTCCCGTTGCAACCGCTTCGAGAACGACGTCGAAATGCGCATGCAGCACCGGTATGTAGTGCTCGGTTCTCTCGGCATAGTCGACGATCGCTGTCGCCCGGCGCTGGTAACGCTCCAGCAATTGCGGATGGATGAGTTTCCCCTCCGCGTCATATGCCAGGTTTTGGACGGTCCCGAACTGCGCCTGCGCCATGGCGGCTTCGGCCTGGCTCATGGTCAGGCGCGCTCTTTCCGTCTCCGGCGCCAGCCGCGCCCAGGCAATCATTCGCCCCAATGTCGTGCCCTGCACGAGCACGGTTCCGAGAATGACGGCAAATGCGGTGGCGAGGATGAAGTCACGGCCCGCAAATCCCTCGGGCAGGCTCAGCGCCAGGGCGAGTGTGACCACGCCGCGCACGCCTGCCCAGCTGAGAACCGTCGCACCGCCCACGCCGAGCGGTTGGGCGCGGGTGAGCCCCAGGGCAGCACAGAACCTGATGACGAGATCGGAGGCGAAGACCCAGGCAAAACGCGCGACCACCAGCGTGACGAGGATCGCCAGCATCGGCAGTCCCATTTTCGCGATCACGATAGTCAGGCCGCCGCCGCGTTCGACGACGTCCCGCAGCGAGAGGCCGATCAAGGTAAAAACCGCAGCCTCCATCAGGAAGATCATCACCGCCCAGAACGACGTGCCGCGCATGCGCGTTGCTGCTGAAAATACCGTGTGCTGGTGCCAGCTCGCAATCAGGCCCGTGGTGACGGTGGCGATGACGCCGGAAACATGCAGCTGTTCCCCCAGCAGATAGGAAACCCAACCGAGCAGTACGGTGGCTGCGATGATGAGATAGTCGTCGCCGAGATGCCGGATGAGTTTGACCCATGCCGCTCCGACCACGATACCGACGATGGCGCCGCCGAGCGCCAGCACGAAGAAGCTGCCGACCGCCTCCCCCGCGCTGAACGCTCCCGTTGCGGCGGCGGCAACGGCAAAACGGAAGAGAACCAGGCCGCTCGCATCGTTGAGCAGGCTCTCGCCTTCCAGCAAAATCTGCAGCCGCCGCGGCAGCCTGACGCGCTCCAGCACCGCGCGGGCCGAAACCGCGTCCGGCGGCGCGACGATGGCGCCGAGTGCCGCGCAGGCAGCCCACGGAAGTGATGGAAAGAGGAGATGGGCCACAACCGCGACAACAGCGCAGGTGAAGAGCACCGCGCCGACGGCAAGCGAGGCGATGCCAATCATATGGCGCCGCAGCCGCGCCAGCGCGATGGACCAGGCGCCGTCCATCAACAGCGGCGGCAGGAAGATGACCAGCACCAGCTCGGGATCGACCGATATCGCCGGCAGCCCCGGCACAAAGGCCAGCAAAGCGCCGCCGGTCAGCAGCGCGACGGACGGCGGCAATCCAAGCCTGTGGGCGGCATACTGCAGCGCGATGATCGCGAGAAACATCGCGATGACAAGCTCGAATAAATGGGTTGGTTCCATGTGCCCTGCCCTGGCTCAGCAACGAATGTCGGATGCCTGCTGGATAATTCAAATCTGAAGTCGATTCAAAGAATTATACAGGAATCAAAGCGTTGCCGTATATTTTGCGACGAACTCGGTGGACACCTTTAGAAACCGTCCCTGTAATAGCATCGGTAGTATACGCTTTCTCGTCAATGCGCCGGACAGAATGGCGCTTAGGCCGCAGCGTACATCTGATGTCAATGACCGCGTTGCCGTCGATCATTGCCTGGATTTAATTGGAATTTCCTGGGCATGCTCCTTACACCGGCGTTTTAACGCAAAGGAAGACATATGAAGAGGCGGACCCTTGTGCTCGGAGGTGCGGCCATTGTTGCATCGTCCGTGGCTGCGGTGGCGATCTGGCCACGGCGGCACATCACTGTCGCAGCCAGGGCATTCGACTGGAAGGGAACGGATTTCCTGAGCGGCGGCACAAAGTCGGTCGCCTTGGAAAAACTGCCGGCGCCGCTTTTCCGCACCCGTCCGAATTGCGTCGTCACCCTCGCCCAGACCCTTGGCCCCTGCCACGTCAACAATATTCCCGTCCGTCGGGACGTCTCGGAAGGAAAGGCCGGGCTGCCGTTGCGGCTGGCGGTTCGGATCGTTCATGCAGCCGATTGCCGGCCGGCCGACAACGCCGATATCGAAATCTGGCATACCGATCACCGTGGCATCTATTCCGGCCGCGAGGCTGCGGAGATGTGTACACTCGGCGATGCCGAGGCCACCAGCGGGCTTGCCTTTCGCGGCCGCCAGTTGACGGATGCAGAGGGACAGGCAAGCTTCCTGACGGTCTATCCCGGATGGTACCAAGGCCGCACGCCGCATGTTCATTGCCGCATCCTGGTCGACGGCAAGGAGCTTCTCGTCAGCCAGATCTATTTCGATGATGCGCTGAGCGACATCATCTATGGCGAGCATCCGGACTATCTTGGACGCCCTGGCCGCGATACACGCAATGAGGAGGACGGCCTCATCCCTGAGGACGCCGCCGATCACATATTCGATTTCGAGAAACTCGATGACGGCGTGCTTTCCGCCACCATCACCATCGGCCTCTCTTCCTGAACAGATAGCGGCTGAGAAGCCGACAATCGCGGGCGGCGGGCCTTGGGTGTCGCAATGCCGAACTCAGCGGAAGACGCGCGGCAGCACACCAATCCTGCATCCGCCATGAAACCAAATGCAGCATTCCTGCGTACTAACCCTCAGGACAGGAGAACGAAGGCAGCGAGGGTTGATGGCATGGTCCGGAAAGAAGGCGTAGCACACATTCCCCGGCAGGCCGCCGAACAGGGGCTGGCCAGGCTGATGATGCGGCTGCCCGCGACGCGGGCAACGATCCGGGCGACCGCAGAGAGCCGGCCCCATCTTTACGAACTGTGCGCAGCCTATGGCGAGGCCTGCGCCGCCCTTGATCGCATGCGCAGGGATAGGTCGGCCGATCCGGCGATCATCACCGAATACGAGATCATCTGCGCCGAAGTCGAAATCGACGTCACCAGGATCCTGTTCGACGACCGGTGAGACATGTGCTCTCCACCGCCGCGCCTCGAACCGGGCGAGGCGCCGTTTGCTGCCGGCATCCCTGTTCAGGTCAGCACGCCGTCCACATGGATGGAGATGCTCAGCGTATCCGTGTCGAAATGATGCGCGGCCCCATCGGAGATCTTATACTGGAAGGTCTCGCTCACCTCACCGCTAAGCCCGGCGAGCTTCGTCGCGTCGATCGTGTAGCTATAGTCGCCGTGATCGTCGACATGGATGGTGCCGTATTGGCCGGTCAGCGTCAGGCCGTTCTTGTTGATCAATTCGCCGTCGAAGCGGCGAAGCAGCAGGATCCCATTGGCCGAGCTGTCGTTTTCGAGGAGATTGCCATGATGAGCGCCGTCCGTGTCGGCTGAGATTTTCAGGCTGTCATGCGTTGCGACGATCGTCGGGACTGCGTCCGCATGTGTTGTATCTCCCGCAACATGGCTATCAAGGATCGCAAGCTGGGCCTCATCAAGCGTCGTATTGTTGCTGACGGGAAAGGTGTTCGCGGCGATGATGGCCGGGGATATGCTGTAGGGCGTGACATCGCTGGCGATGACATTGTCATGAAAAGAGCCCGATGCCGGTCTGTCGACCTTTAGCGCCGCCTGCGACAGGTCGTCGAAGACGTTGCCGTAGATCTCGATACCCTCGCGAACGTAACTGGTGGTGCCGGCGGCGCTGACCGCTACGCCCCATACGCCGTCATGGATATAGTTGCCTGATATGTCGTAGTCGCGAGTGTTGCCCTGGTCGCCGAGACCGATGGCGTAAGACCAGCTGTAGCCGCCATAACCTGAAATGTCATTGTCGTGGATGGCGATATTCGTACCCGCTTGGGCGCTGACCCCGAAGCCGCCACCAATCAGCGTATTATCCTCGACCACGGCATTCACCGGCCGCACGAGCGTGATGACGCCCTTCGGCGTCGCGGCGCCCGTCTGGTCGAGGTAATTGCCGCTGATGACGATATTGCTGCTGTCGTTCATCTGCACGGCATCTGCCGCGGTGCCGTGGGCGTTGGTGACGGTGTTGTTGAGAAAATTGACGCCGTTGACCTTTTCGATCCAGACGCCGTCGCCGTTGACGCCGGTGATCGTGCTGTTTTCGATGGTAATGTTCGAACCGGTCCTGAAGGTGACGGAGCCCGACTTGGTGGAACTTCCGGTATTTTCCACCTCGACATTGCGGACGGTCCAGTTCGAAACATAGCCGCCATAGATCGCCGCGCCTGCTGTGTCCGAGATCTTGAGGTTCTCGATGACGATGTTCGATGCATAAAGGCTGTGAATGCCGTCGCCGGGGCTATGGATAACAGGCGCATCGCCGACCCCATAGCTGCCGATGGTGATCGGGGCGCTGGCAGTGCCGGAATATTTCAGGTCGAGCTGGTCGTTGAACACGCTTCCGGCGGCAAGCAGCACGCTGTCGCCGGGCTGCAGCTTCAAGTTTTCCACCGCCCAAAAGGATGCAAACGGCGTGTCTTCGCTCGTTCCATTGTTGCCGTTGGAGCCTATCGCAGGATTCACATAATAGATTGCCATATCGCCTTGTTCTCGAATTGCCGCGCAGCCGTCTGCATCGGCTGCAACGCGTGGATCGGATGCGGTCGGGGTTAAAGGCCATCAAGAGGGCCTTCGATATTGCCTTCACGGCGGTTGGCAGACCCTATGGGCCTGCCTTGGTCCCGAGAAACGCCTGGCGGTGGCGGTATATTAGAGGATACAACTTATACGAAAACAATCTACAGGACAACGACCGAAAGGTGAACGAACCGTATCGCACCCCGCGACCAATGGTCACTTGCGATGGCAGTGAACACGCTTTTGCAGGCTTTCCGGTGCATTTTGAAATGCAGCTGCGGTTCATCTTGAGACACAGCAACATTCCCTGGGCAAGGACAAGGTGCGCACCCTTGAACGCGTCACTCCGTGGATGCACGACGGGGTTGCAGCTGCGGTGAAGGTTGTGCTCGTTCGGTCGCTGCCTGATCGTGAATCCAATCGCGCAGCAACGAAGCGGCCGGCGAAAGCTTGCGGTTGCTGCCAAGGCCTGGCCCAGTCGGTACCTTGATCTGGCCGTTTTCCATCCGAGGGCCGTTTTCCCTGTCGTAGTGATGACGGTTCCAGGTTAGATAATAGCTGCCGGGCGCGGGAAAGATCATGTCCGTGATCCAGCTCGCCCCGCGCGCCAGCATCGGCGTGATCATGCGATGCCAGGCGAGCGCCACGCCTTGATCGGCGGCGGCCGCCTGCATCGACATTACCCCCGATCTCACGCGTTTCGGCGCTCCGGTCGCGACTTACGGCTGAGAAATTTTCCGCGATTTCGCCGCATGTTAACAAACCTCGTCGTTACCTGCTCGATATAGGGTGAAGCGATCCAGCTGCCTTCGAACAGACGCGGAGCGACCGTCGCTCCCACATGGACGCAGGCTGCCGCGATGATGTCGCCGCCCCAGTTGTCGTCGACCGTGTGCGGCAGGTTGCGGGCTTCGCAGATATCCCGGACGGTCCGCATCGCGGAGATGCCTCCGACGCGCGTCACCTTCATGCCGAAACCATCGGCAAGCCGATCCGCGATCGCGCGGACGACGATGTTCACATCCTCGGTCACCTCATCGAGATAGACCGGGTGGCAGAGTTGCCCCTTGATGTTGGCGATTTCATCCAGCGTGCTGCAGGGTTGCTCCAGGATCAACGGAATGTCCCGGCAGCGTTGCGAGAGGAAGATGGTGTCCCGCCCGGTCAGGCCGCGATTGCCGCCCCCGTCATCCTCGGCCTTGTGCCGAGGATCTGCTGCGCATGGACGTGGGCAGATGCTCGGGACAAGCCCGAGCATGACGAAAGAAGGGTTGGTCGGCTTTGTCAGCAGTCTGGAAATCCCGGAAAATTTCCGGGATTTGTTTGTTATTCCAACCCGCACTCTCAGCTCAGCAGGCCATCCAGATGGATGTAGACGGTCAGCGTATCCCCGTCACTATGCTGCGAGTTTCCATCGTTGACCCCGTAGCTGAAGGTCTCGCTCACATGTCCGCCATGGTCGGGGAGCTTCGTTTCATCGAGCGTGTAGGCATAGTTGCCTTCCCGGTCCACGTGGATGTCACCGTACTCTCCGGCGAACGTCAGGCCGTGCTTGCCGACGCTTTCATCCCCGAAGCGGCGCAGCGCCAGGGTCCCATTATCGGAGCTATCATTTTCGAGAAGATTGCCGCGATGGGCCTCGCCCGTATCGGTGAAGATCTTCAAATTGTCATGGACGGCGACAACAGCCGGATCCGCGGACGCCTCCGTGACTGCGGCAGTCTTGGCAACCGGGCTCGCCAGCGCCGTCTCGACATTGGCGACCGTGTGGTTGTTGCTGACGGTGAAGGTGTGCGCGTCGACGATGGAAGGCGATATGGCGGTGGCCTTGGTGCCGGTCTCGATCGTATTGTTGGTGAAGGAGCCGGAGGCCGGCCTGTCGACCTTCAGCGCCGCCTGCGAGAGGTCGTCGAAGACATTGTCGTGAACCTTGATATTCGTGCGGCTATAGCTGGTGCCGCTGGCGTCGCTGATGGCAACGCCCCATGCGCCGTCATGAATGTGGTTGCCTGAAATATCATAATCCCGCGCATTGCCCTGATCGCCGAGGCCGACGCCGAAGGACCAGTCGTAGCCGTGAAATCCGGATATGTCGTTGTCGCGGATGGCGACGTTCTTGCCCGCCGGCGCGCTGATGCCGAAGCCGCCGCCGGTGAGCACATTATCCTCGACCACGGCATCGGCGGCTCGCGCCAGCACGATCACGCCCTTGGGACTATCGGCGTTCGTCTGGTCGAGATGATTGCCCTTGATCAGAATATTGCTGCTGTCATTCATCTGCACGGCATCAGCGGTCGAGCCGCTCGCGCTGGTCACGGTGTTGTCGAGCAGCTTGATGCCGGCGACCTTCTCGATCCAGAAGCCGTCGCCCTTGACGCCGGATACCTTGCTGTCTTCGACCGTGATGTTTTTGCTGTTGCGGAAAGTGACGGCGCCGGCATTTTCCGACATTCCCGTCTTGGCAATCTCGACATTGCGGACCGTCCAGTTCGTGACGCTGCCGCCATAAATGCCGGCGGTCCCGGTATTCGATATTTTGAGGTTCTCGATGACGATGTTCGAGGCATAAAGACTATGGATGCCGTCGCCGCCGCTGTGGATGACGGGCGCTGCCCCCGTCCCGTAACTGCCGATCTTGATCGGCGCGCTTTCAGTGCCGGAATATTTGATATCAAACTGCTCGTTGAATACGCTTCCCTTGGCAAGAAGCACGCTGTCGCCCGGTTTCAACTTAAGGGATTCCACTTTGGACAAAGTCGCAAAAGCCGAGTTCTGGCCCGTTCCGGTGTTGCGGTCGGAGCCAGTCGCTGAGTTCACATAGTAGATTGTCATATCGCCAATGTTGCCCTGTTCGTCGGATCGCTATGTCGCCACGAAGATCGACCGGGATCGGCCGACCGGATGCGGCGGGGGCAACCGTCCACGGCAAGAAGGCGATAAGATGTTGTCAATGGGGCAGCGGCCGGTTTGCGGGTGTTATTCCACAGTCAGTGGCCGTGGCGCCAGAAAGCTGCAACTTGGGCGGAGAAAGCAGCGACTTCCAGGCGAATAAATCAAGGAATCAGGGCTGGGAACGTACCTCATCTTCAGGCTGTGCGGCAAGTGATTCGGCCCTTTGCTTGCGCTTACCGAAGCCAAGCAATGAAAGATGTACCGTGTAGCCCCCTCATCTGCCTGCCGGCATCTTTGTAACTTCCCGAGGGGAGAAGGGACCAAGCCGCAAGGCCATCATTCCCACAGCTAAAATGTTAGAGGATCAGAGGAAGTGAGGCGGTGCCGCGATTCCCCTTCTCCCCAGCGGGGAGAGATGCCGGCAGGCAGATGAGGGGGCCACGCGGCACGTCCTCCAAGGCAGTTGCCCTTCGCAAAGGCGGCACTCCTTACCCCCTCGCCCGCAACGCCGCCCTCAGCGGCAACCGCGCAGCCGTCAGCGCCGGCAAAGCGCCGCCGAGCACCCCGACCGCCAGCCCCAGCAGCCCGGCGGTCAGGATCACATCAGGCGTCACCTCGAGCTGAAAGGCCATCTTCGTATTGTTGGCCCCCATCGTGCTCGCCTGCCACCCATCGAAAGCCAGCCGCGAGCCCACCACGCCGACAACCGCGCCCGCCGCCGACAAGAGCACCGCCTCCACCCAGGTCGCAGCAAAGGCCGGCAGGCGGGCAAAGCCCAACAGCCGCAGCGTGGCGATTTCGACGGCACGGTCGGAGACCGAGCTCATCATCGTATTCAGCGCGCCCGCAATCGCGCCGATGGCCATCAGCAGCGCAATCGGCCAGCCGAACAGGCGGATCAGGCTCTCGGTGCGCTCGGCCTGCGCCGCATAAAGATCGGCCTCGGAAACGGCAGTGAGCGGCGGACCGGAAAGACCCGAAAGCCCCACGCGCAACGCCGCCATCCCGCTGGCGCCGTCGAGCTGCACCCGCAGGCTCTGCACTTGCCCCTGCCGGTCGAAGGCAGATTGCACCGCTTCCAGATCGGCCCAGATCTCGGATTCGAAGGCACTGCCGCCTGAGGTGAAGTGGCCGGCGACCGTCCAGTCGACCGCGCCGAGCCGCACCGTCTTACCGACGACAAAGCCGGGAAACATCTCGGCGATGCGGGCGCCGACGACGATCTCACTCGCGCCCGGCGAAAATAGCCGGCCTTGAGAAAGCCGGGCGCGCTCGCGCAGACCAGGCCCAGTCGCATCCATGCCCCTGAGCGACAGCGTCTGCTCGCCGCCGTCGCTTCCCCTGATATCGATCGGAACGACCGTCTCGCGCGACAGCGAAAGGCCCGCACCGTTGCGGGCAATCCCGGGGTTGCGAGCAATCCCTATATCGCCGCTCATGGCGGCAAGGCTGCGGATCGCATCGGCCGGCACATCCGAGCCTGTTTCCTGGTTGGTGCCGCCGCCGAGGATGACGGCGATATCGGGCGAACCGGCCCCGGCAAGGGCGGCCTCGAAGCCGCGCGCCATCGCCAGAAAGCCCGAGAGCACCGCCACCACGAGGGCGACCGACAGCACCATCGACAGCGAGATCCACAGCCGCCTGGGCAGGCTGCCGAGGTTGACTCTGATCATGAGAAAGGTCTGCTTGAGCGCTGATGACATTGGATTATCTCGTTCTGAAGGCGTTGACGATGGGCAGCCGCATGGCGTTGACGGCGGGGAGCAGGCCAGTCAGCAGGCCAAGCCCCGCAAGGATCGCGGCGGACTTCAGCAACACCTCACGGCTGAAGACGAGACCGAATTCCGACCCGATCACCAGCGTCGCGAGCTTTGCCAGAATGAGCCCGCCCGCGCCGCCGACGGCAAAGATAAACAGCGTCTCGCCGAGAATGAGCGCCACGATCCGCCCGCGGGAAAAGCCCAGCACCTTCATGACGCCAATCTCGAAGCGGCGCTCCCGGATGGCGAAGAGCATGGTGTTGACCGATATCATCAGGATCGTCACGAAGGCGGCGCCGACGACGAGGCTGACGATCAGGCCGACATCGGCGAATTGCCGGAGAAACGCTTCGAGGAACTGCTTTTCCGATTGCGTCCTGGTCTGCGCCGCGGAATTGGCAAACAACGCGTCGATGCGCGCCGCCAGCGCGCCGGATGATACCCCTTCGCGCGGGCGCACCACGAAGGCGTCGACCGTATCCTTGTCCCGCGCCCGGGCTGCATTGACCATGTCGTAGCGGGCAAGCATGAAATAGGTGTCGGTGCTGGCATTGGCACCATCGAAGATGCCTGATATGGTGAAACTCCAGTTCCGGTCGCCGTCGGCCTTGATGATCTGGGTGGTGACGCCGATGCGCTGGCCGATCGACCAGCCCTGCGCCTCAGCCAATGTTTTGCCGACGAGCACCCGGTCGCCGCTCTCTTCCAGCGCCGCGATCAGCTCAGGCGTCAGACCGAGTTCGGCACCGTTGGCGGCGGCAATCGCCCGCGGATCGACCGCGCTGACGGCCACGACATTCTTCTCGACCTCGACGAAGCCCCGCATGCGCGCGGTATAGGCAACGGCCGCGACATCGCCCTCCGCGGCGATCCGATGGAGATAAGCAAGCGGCAGCGGTAGCCCCCGGCCCGATTTGTTGAACACGCCGAGCAGGTCGTCGCTGGCGCCGGCCGCCCCCTGGCCGCCGCTGACAAAGCTCGCCGTCAGCCCGTAGATCAGGAAGGCGATGCCGACCGAAAACATCAGCAAAATGGCCCGCAGCCGCTTGCGCCAGGCATTGCGCCGCATAAGCTGGAAGAAGGTCATTGGCCCCTCCCTTGCTGCTCGACGAATTCGCCCTTGTTGAGATGCAGCGTACGCCGGGCAAAGGCGGCGGCCTCGGGATCATGGGTGACCATGATGACGGTCTTCTCAAGCTCGCGATTGAGGAAGCCCAGCATCTCCAGAATATCATTGGCCGATTTCCGGTCGAGATCACCGGTCGGCTCATCGCAGAGAATGAGATCGGGATCGGCGACGATGGCGCGGGCAATGCCGACGCGTTGCTGCTGGCCGCCCGACATGCTCGACGGAAACTGCCGCTGCCGCCCGGCGAGCCCCACCAGATCCATCACCGTATCGACGCGCGCCCGCCGCTCCTTGCGCCCGAGCCGCTTGAGCAGCAGCGGCAGCTCGATATTCTCCGCCGCGTTCAGCATCGGCAGCAGATTGTAGAATTGGAAGACGATGCCCATGCTGTGCGCCCGCCACGCGGCTCTGGCGCCTTCGCCCATCTGCTCGAGATGGCTGCGCCCGATGCGGATCTCGCCTCCATCCGGGCTATCGAGGCCGCCGAGCATATTCAGCAGCGTCGATTTCCCCGAACCCGACGGTCCCATGACCGCGACGAAATCGCCGCGCGGTATGGAAAGGTCGAGCCCGGAAAAGATCGGGACCGTCTCCGCGCCGATCCTGAACGCCTTCCTGACGCCGGCAAGCGCGATATAGGGTTCATGCGTGTCTGTCATTGTTCTGCTCCTTTGTGGTTCGTTGATCTGTAGCCGGCAACCGGTGGCCGCCCTCGTCCTTCGAGGCCCCTACGGGGCACCTCAGGCTGAGGTCGGAGAGAAGCCGCGGTCTGCGGCAAGCCAAACCGCACGGCCCACGATCAGCCCGCCGGCCACACGGCATCCCGATCAGCCCTCATCCTGAGGTGCGCAGGCCGGAGGCCGGAGCCTCGAAGGACGAGGGCGGGTGATGAGCACCCACACCAGCCTCACCCACAAAAAGCCGGATGCGCGCCGCCATGGCAGGCCGCATGCCCGAAGGCGGCTGGGAGATCGACAGACGAAGCGTCACCGTCCCCTTCTCCCGGGAAATGACCGGCGCGATCCTCGACACCTCGACCGCAAAAGGCTGGCCTGGAAAGCCGTCGAGCACCGCCTCGCCTGACAAGCCCGGTCGCATCAGCGCGATATTGGCCTCGGCCACATCGGCATCGATGACCATGTTGGCCGTATCGGCGATGACAAGCAGGCTTTCATTCTCCCGCACGCTGTCCTCGCGCGACAGCACCGTGTCACCGATATGCGCGTCGAGCCGCGTGACGGTGCCGGAGATCGGCGCCCGCACGGTCAGCGCCTCCACCTGCTCGCGCGCCTTGTCGATTTCGAGATCCGCCTTGGCCACATCCTGGCGTGCCTGCAGGGCGGCATTCTCGGCCCTGCAGGCGGCCGTTTTCGCCTCCTCCAGCGCCTGCGCCGACATGGCATCGCGCCCGGCCAGCCGCTCGGTGCGTGTCAGGGAAGACCGCGCCTGGGCAAGCTCGATAGTCCTTGCATCAACTGTCAAAGCCGCCGCCCGCCCGGCAATCTCCGCTCCCCGAAGCGCAAAGCGTGCGCCGGCATCGTCGAGCCGCACCAGCACCTGCCCCGCCGCCACCCTGTCCCCCGCCTCCACATCGACCGCGACGATCCGGCCCTCATATTTCGAAAAGACGGTGGCGATATCGGGTGCGACGACGTAGCCGGAGCCGGTGATTTCCCGGGTCGACGAGGCCGAAGCCACCGGCCCATCCCCAACAGGTGCCCGTGCCCGCTCGGCAGCGGCACCCTTGGCAGGCGCCTCCGCTCCGCTCATCAATGTCGTCGCCCCCTGCTGGCCCGCAAAGTCCGCAAGCACGGTTTCGACGCGCTCCAGCGTTTCGGACCGAGAAAGAAGAACCACCGCAAGCGACACTGTCGCGGCAAGCGCAAGCATAGTCAGTGGCATCACGCGCCGCCGGGCTTGACGCTCCGGCGGCGCTGTCTTGAAGGCCGCGGGTTCGATCGAAAGCGATCTCAGCTTGGCGGCGAGGTTTCGGTCATGTTCGGATGTCGTGTTCATGCCGACAGAATGGCCGACGGCCGCAAAACCGCGACCTCGAACATGTTTCTGGCCGTCCTCGATCGCGATTGAGGACGTGGCGCGGCAATGCACCCGGGTCAGCCCTCATGGTGAGGGTGAGAAGCGATCCGCGAAAGCGGAGCAATCGATCCAGTGAATCGATTGCAGTGACGAACGAAAGCCGTCTCGAACCACGAGGGCGAGTGATTGTGTGGGTGTAGGCTATACCTCAGGACGAGGCCAGAGAGCCCTCCGCCCCGCCCTTCCTCTCCCGCCATGCCAGCGGCGTCATATCGGTCACCCGGCGGAATTCGCGGTTGAAGTTGGACTTCGTCTGGAAGCCGACCTCGAACATGACTTCGGTCACCGATTTCTGGGTCGCGGCAAGCAGCCGGCAGGCCTCGCCGATCCTGTAATCATTGACATATTGCGAGACGTTCTTGTCCATCGCCCGGTTGATCGCCGCCGAGATCTGGCGGGCGGGGATGCCGGCCTTGCGGGCCAGCCGATCGAGATTGAGATTGGCGTCGCGATAGAGTTTGCGGGTTTCCATCAGCGCATCGACCGTGGCGATCGTCTGCTTGTCCTCGCTCGTTTCCGGCCGTGGGCCTGTCTCCACCATCTCGGCCGGCGCCCGGCTTCGGCTGGCGGCGGCCGCCGCGATACCGAGGATGACCAGCGCGGCAAGGTTGCTGACACTGATCAGCGTCAGCGCATGCTCGCCATGCGCCCAGGTGAAATCGAGAAAGACGAAGATATCGACTGCGGCCGAGAGAGACAGGGCGGCGGCCGTAAAGATGATCGCCCGATAGGCCGGCACCGCCCCTTCGAAGGGCGCCAGCCGCAGCGCATCGGCGCCCGGGCGCATCAGAAGCAGGATCGCCAGGGCATAGCCGACAAAGATCAGCACCAGTGCGATATCGATCGGCTCCCGCCAGACAGCCATCAACACCAGGATAAGAGCGGTGGGAACGGCATGCAGCGCGATCCGTACCGGCAGCGGCCTCCGGCTCGTCCTCACCAGCCTGGAGACCCCGGCATAGGCAAGCGGTGGCACCATCGCCGCGATCACAGGCATGATCACGCCTATTGCCTGCACTTCATAGCCCCAGCGCAGGCCGGAGAGCACGGATTGCAGCGCGGCGAGCAGGATCAGCACCAGAAACGGCCGATTGGGCTCATCCTCTTCGTCGCGTCTGAGGACGACGACGAAGAGGATGAGCAGCAGAAGGGCGACGACAAAGGGAAGCGGAATGAAGATCATAGGCTCATGGGATCGGAACGGCGAATGGAAGGCCATCATTGCCGAGATCCTCACCCGGCGCGACCTTCATCATGTTTTAGGACGTGTTTTAAGCTGGGATTTTTGGGTTGGCGTCCCCGGGATCAGCCGGGGATGCCGTCGAGATCGGCCAAGGCCGATCTGGGATCATCGCCAACATCCGGCCGGTCAGCCGCCGTTCAACCGCTCGAACATCGCCTCGCCGTGCTTACGCGTGTGGACGGAGGTGCCGATCAGCAACTCGTCCTGGTCATTCTCCAACTGCGCAAGCGCCTCCGTGGCGAATTGCTCCGGCGACATCATGTATTGCCGCTCCGCACCCCCGGCACGCACGCCGCCACCGAGGTTGGTGTCGACCATCGGCGGAACCATCTCGACCACCCGCACCCCCGTCGCTTTCAGCTGGTGGCGCAGCGACAGCGTGAAGGAATGGAGGGCGGCCTTGGTTGCGCAATAGACCGGGATGTCGGCCTTCGGCGTAAACGCCAGTCCCGAGGTGACATTGACGATGACGGCGCTGGGCTGCCGCTTCAGCATCGGCAGCAGCTCGCCGATCAGCTGGATCGGCGCGGCAAGGTTGACGGCGATTTCCTGGTCGAGATCTGCCACGGCATGATCACCGTCGAAATGCCTGATGTGCTGCACCCCGGCATTGTTGATCAGCATGTTGAGGTCCGGATGATTGTTTTCCAGCCAGCCCGACAGGCTGTCGCGATTGTCGAGATCGGTGACGTCGCAGACCCGCGTGATCAGCGCAGGCACGGCCGCCTGCGCCCTGTCCAACGCGGCCCTGCTCCTGCCGCAGATGATGACGCGATTTCCCCGTTCGGAAAGTTGCTGTGCGAGCGCCAGCCCGATGCCGCTTGCGCCGCCGGTGATGAGAATGGTGTTGTCTGTCAGTTTCAAGTCGAACGTCCTTCTATGTTGACATGAAGGTGCGCCGACGAAGATGTCAGAGTTCCCGGCGGACACACCTGCGAGACCGGCAAGCCGGCTGCGGTGTCGCGGTTACCCTGAAAGGAGGAGTTGCCGCCCGACGGACAGCGGTCGGGCTACCATCCGACCAGCACTCTTTCGACGGCGTTTTTATAAGGCAGATTTTGCGGCGATGGCAAGTGGCGACGATGGCTGTGGCGAATTGCTGCACTCAGCCGCATCCCTGCCCTCCAGCCTCACTCAGACGTGTCCTCCAAGGCGTCCAGGAACGCGAGCACTCGGCTGGTGAGGAGCGCGGTCGCATCCGCGTCATAGGACGGGAGCGAGCTGTCGGCGAAATAATGCTGATCGCCGGGGTAAAGGAAAAGCTCGGCATTCTCGACCGTCTCGACGATCTCGCGGGCGGCGTCGATGTCGCCCTCGCCGACGAAAATCGGATCGTTGTCCATACCGTGGATCTGGACCGGCACTCCATCCGGCCAGAGTCCGAAGGCCCACTCGCCACGGATCGGCAGACAGGAATAGAAGAGCAGAGCCCCACGGGCGCCAGGCCGTGTCTGCGCCAGCTTCTGCGCCGGCAGCACACCGAACGAGAACCCGGCATAGACGAGCGCGATCGGCAACTCGTCGGCGACGCGGACGCCGCGCTCCCTGATGGCGTCGAACCCGATCTCACCGATATAGGCGAGCCCCTCCTCGATGCTTGGGAATGTGCGCCCGTCAAACAGATCAGGTGTATGCACCATGTGGCCGGCTGCCCTCAAAGCGTCGGCGAACGCACGCACACCCGGGGTCAGCCCTTGTGCGTGGTGGAACAACAAGACCTCAGCCATACAAAACCTTCTCCCGATGATCGCTGTCTACGGCGTAGCACCAAAGAAGGCGAGCCGGGTGAAGATCGTATAGTCCGCTTCCGAGATCATCAACGCCACGAACACCAGCACCAGCAGCGGCGGCAGCAGGATGGCGTAGACCAGCGCCAGGCGTTCCCAGGCCATGTGCATGAAGACGGCGACGATGAGGCCGGCCTTCAGCATCATGAACAGCAGGATCAGCGTCCATCGGAGATAGCTCTGGACGCCGAGATAATCGACCATGTAGGACGCTGCGCTGAGGACGAAGAGCAGGCCCCAGACGAAGAAGTAGAGCCCGATCGGGTGCTGCTGCCCGGTATGTGCCTGTGCATGCGCCGTTTGGACTTGTGCATGCGCCGTTGTCTCGCTCATGACGACCTCACCACAGATAGAAAAATGCGAAGATGAAGACCCAGACCAGGTCGACGAAGTGCCAGTAGAGACCCATGATCTCGACGGCCTCGTAGCGGCCTTTCCGGCTGGTGAAGAAGCCGCGCCGTTCCACATCGAAATCGCCGCGCCAGACCTTGCGGGCGACGATGAGGAGGAAGATGACGCCGATGGTGACATGGGTGCCGTGAAAGCCGGTGATCATGAAGAAGGTCGAGCCGAATTGCGCCGCTCCCCACGGGTTTTCCCAGGGGCGCACGCCTTCGGTGATCAGCTTCGTCCATTCGAAGGCCTGCATGCCGACGAAGCATGCGCCAAGAAGCGCTGTCAGCAGCATCAGGATCGCCGTCGTGCGGCGGTCGCGGCGATAGCCGAAATTGACCGCCATCGCCATGGTGCCGCTGCTCGAGATCAGCACGAAGGTCATGATCGCGATCAGGATCAGCGGCACGTCCTGCCCGCCGATATGGAGCGCGAAGACCTCGCTCGGATTGGGCCAGGCGACGGGCGTCGACATGCGGGCGGTCATATAGGCAATCAGGAAACAGCCGAAGACGAAGGTGTCGCTCAAGAGAAAGATCCACATCATCGCCTTGCCCCAGGAGGCGGTCTTGAAGGCGCGTTGATCCGAGCTGAAATCGGCGGCGACGCCGCGAAGACCGGCCGGTCTGAGCTCTGCCCCGCCATGTGTCTCGATAGTCTGTGCCATCTGCACCCCCTAGCTAATCAACGTGCGGCAGAGATCGACGAAATCATTGGCCCAGCCGGCAAACAGCGCGAAGAGCAGCAGCCAGACGGCGAGCATGAAATGCGAATAGATGGTGGAAAGATCGACACTGAGCCGCAGCCTTTCCGGCTGAACGTCGGCTGCGAATGCCCTGACACTCGTGTGCGCGAGCACGGCAAGTCCGCCGAGGATATGCAGCCCGTGCAGGCCGGTCAGCATATAGAAAAAGCTGTTGGCGGGATTATCGGCCAGCACATAGCCGGCCGCGGTCAGTTCCCGCCATGCCTGGATCTGCCCGGCGAGAAAGAACACTGCAAGCGCAAGTGCCGTAACGAGCGCCGGCCGCAGGCTTTCCATGCGGCCGTGCTGCGCTTCGCGTTTCGCCCATTGCAGCGCCGCACTGCTCAAGGCCAGTGCCGCCGTATTCACCCAGAGCAGCCGCGGAACCGGCATCCCCCACCAGTCGGCCGAGGCCGCGCGCATGAAATAGGCGCTGACCGCAAGGCTGAAGAGCGCGCCGACGACGCCGAGAAATACGAAGAGGCCGATCTTCACCGCCGGCACCGACGGCCGGTCGACGCCGTGATGATCCGGCAGTTGCACCGAACCGGTTTCGAGCCACGGCTTAGAAGTCAGCCGCTGCCCGGAGAGCCACCAGATCATGATGGCGGCGATGGCGGCGAGGAAGATCAGCACGACGCTCATGCCGGACCCTCGCGGGTGACGCCATCACTTGACGGCACATTCTGCGGAATGAAATCTTCGGCCGCGCCGGGCACGCTGTAATCATAGGCCCAGCGATAGACGACAGGCAGGTCTTTGCCCCAGTTGCCGTGCGCCGGCGGCGTCTCAGGCGTCTGCCATTCGAGCGTCGTTGCCCGCCATGGATTGCCGCCGGCCTCCCGGCCCTGGAAAAGGCTCCAGACCAGATTGAACAGGAAGACCATCTGCCCGGCGCCGACGACGAGCGCCATCACGGTAATGAAGATATTCAGCGTGTGGGCCGAAGGCGGAACGAAGGCCGTCTCCCCCATCTCGAAATAGCGGCGTGGGACGCCGAGCAGGCCGAGATAGTGCATCGGAAAGAAGATCGCATAGGTGCCGAGGAAGGTGATCCAGAAATGGATCTGGCCGAGCACCTCGTCCAGCATGCGTCCCGTCACCTTCGGATACCAGTGATAGATCGCCCCGAAGATGACGAGGATCGGCGCGACCCCCATGACCATGTGGAAATGCGCGACGACGAACATCGTATCCGACAGCGGCACGTCGACGACGACATTGCCGAGGAAGAGGCCCGTCAGCCCGCCATTGACGAAGGTGACGATGAAGGCGAGCGCAAAGAGCATCGGCAGCGTCAGGTGGATATCGCCGCGCCAGAGCGTCAGCACCCAGTTATAGACCTTGATCGCCGTCGGGATGGCGATGATCAGCGTCGTCGTGGCGAAGAAGAAGCCGAAGGCCGGGTGCATGCCGCTGACATACATGTGGTGCGCCCAGACGACGAAGCTCAAGGCGCCGATGATGACGATCGCCCAGACCATCATCCGGTAGCCGAAGATATTCTTGCGCGCATGCGTGCTGATCAGATCCGAAACGATGCCGAAGGCCGGCAGCGCGACGATATAGACTTCGGGATGGCCGAAGAACCAGAAGAGGTGCTGGAAGAGGATCGGGCTGCCGCCGCCGTGCTGCAGCTGCGTGCCCATCTCGACGATGGCGGGCATGAAGAAGCTGGTGCCGAGCACGCGGTCGAACAGCATCATGACGCAGGCGACGAAGAGTGCGGGAAAGGCCAAGAGCGCCATCACGGTCGCGGTGAAGATGCCCCAGACGGTGAGCGGCATCCGCATCAGCGTCATCCCGCGCGCCCGCCCCTGCAGCACCGTTACCACATAGTTCAGCCCGCCCATGGTGAAGCCGATGATGAAGACGATCAGCGAGGTGAGCATCAGCAGGATGCCCCAGTCCTTACCACCAGGCGTGCCTGAGAGAACCGATTGCGGCGGATAAAGCGTCCAGCCGGCCCCCGTCGGGCCGCCGGGGGCAAAGAAGCCGGCGGCGAGGATCAGCACCGCAAGCAGATAGATCCAGTAGCTCAGCATGTTGGCATAGGGAAACACCATGTCGCGGGCGCCGACCATCAGCGGAATGAGGTAGTTGCCGAAGCCGCCGAGAAAGAGCGCGGTGAGAAGGTAGATCACCATGATCATGCCGTGCATGGTGATGAACTGGTAATAGTGATCGGCATCGATGAAGGCAAACGTGCCGGGAAAGGCGAGCTGAATCCGCATCAGCCAGGAGAGCACCAGCGCCACCAGGCCGATAGAGATCGCCGTGATCGAATATTGCACGGCGATGATCTTGGCATCCTGGCTGAACACATATTTCGTCCACCAGCCGTGCGGGTGATAAAGCTCGACATCCTCGACTTCGGCGGAGGGGATGCTGCCGGATGGAATCTCGACCATGATCTCTCTTCCCTTTCCCCGCCGGTTCCCTGAGCCGGCATGCGGTCTGCGACTGCTTCTCCGGTTCCCTGAACCGGCACGCCTCGAGCCGGTTCAATTTGCCGGCGGCAGCTCTCCCGATGACGCCGTCAACTGGGTGAATGTCTGCTGCTGCCCGAGCCAGGTCTGGTAGTCCGCCTCATTGTCGACCACGACGGTGCCGCGCATTTGCGGATGGCCGACGCCGCAGAGTTCGGCGCAGAGGATATCGAAGGTGCCGGTGCGCGTCGGCGTCAGCCAGAAATAGGTGACCATGCCGGGGATCATGTCCATCTTGGCGCGAAACTCAGGCACGTAGAAATCATGGAGGACATCGATCGAGCGCAGCAGCATATGCACCGGCTTGCCGATCGGCAGATGCAGCTCGCCGCCTTCGATGATAATGTCGTCGAGGCCGCTCGCGTCGTTCTTGTCGAGGCCGAGCGGGTTTTCCGCCGTGACGTCGCGCGTCTCGGCGCGGCCGAGCTTTCCGTCCGCCCCCGGCAGGCGGAAGCTCCACAGCCATTGCTGGCTAACGACCTCGACCGAGGCGGCATCGGCGGGCACCGTGATGAACTGGTTCCAGACGATAAGGCCGGGCGCCAGCATCGCGGCGACGCCGACCGCCGTTCCCGAGGCGAGCATCACCTCCAGCCTGCGGTTTTCAGGCTCGTAATGCGCTTGGTTGCCCGGCTTGTGCCGGAAGCGGTAGACGCAATAGGCCATGAACAAGACCACCGCCACGAAGACGATACCGGTGATCCAGAAAGTGATGACGAGGGTACTGTCGATATAGGTCCAGTTGGACGCGATCGGCGTCCACCACCACGGGCTCAGCACATGGAACAGCACGGAGCCGACGACAATCAGGACGAGGATCAGCACGACAGCCATGTCCGCTCCTCCTCGAGCAGGTTGACCCGTGAAACCGCATTCCGCAAAAAGTCCGTCTTTATTATCGCACAAATAGAAAATATCGGCAATTACGGCGATTTAGGCATGCGACGCCGATCAAAGGCCCGTCATTTGGAGTATTGCCCATCACTGAGAATATTGTTTTAGGTAGGCGATGAGATCGGTGATCTCCTGATCGTCCTTCACGCCGACGAAGGCCATCTTCGTGCCCTTCACCTTGGCTTTCGGATTGTGCAGATAGTCGCGCAGTACCGTCTCGTCCCAGACGAGACCGCCTTCGCCGGCAGCCTTCATTCCGGCCGAATAGGCGAAGTTCGGATGCGTCCCGGCCTTCCGGCCGAACAACTTGTTCAGCGATGGGCCAACCTTGTTCGTATCGGAATCGGCGACATGACAGGTTGCGCATTTCTTGAAAACGACGGCACCCGCGGTCGCATCGCCCTCCTGCGCCCCGGCGCTACCAGGGAAAAGGGCGATGACGGATGTGGCGATCAGCAGAACAACACGGTAATCCACGGCAAACCCCATCCTCCTGAAGGTCGCCAGCCACTCGCACCCTCCGCGATCTCTCGCGTATGGGTAGTGGTTGTTATGACTAAAGCTTAGTCCTTCGCGGCAGCAAGTCAATCGGTTCCACAATGGAGGCTTACCTGAACGCGATCTAATCTCTGGTGGATCCGGCGTGGATGACCTGCCTGAGCTGCCGCCATTTGACCTACACGCCGATCGAACGCGCCTCCTCTACCGCCAACTCGGCCATGGCAAGCGCCGCCTCGCGGGTCGTCGCGGCGGCGATGAAGCGGCCGTTGTGGCAGAAGCTCGCACCCTCTACGCCGCACACCGCCTCCAGCGCGCCATTGGTGAGCCCGGCCCAAGCCGCCGGCAGATCGGCCCTGAGCTCGAAGCCCTCTTCGGCGCGGCGGATGCCGGTCACGCACCAATCCTTTTCGCGCGGGTGGACGACGAACAGCAGATGATCGGCACCCGCCTTGACGATGGCCGGACGGAAAGGCATTCCCCTCGGCAATTCCAGCACACGCCCCTGCCCGGCAGCCTCGATCGCCCGGTGCACGATCGCCTCGGCCCGCAATTTTGCGGCACTTTGGGCGATCCTGGCCTCGACGAAACTGCGGGCGATGGCCAGGGCAGAGTGGAAGGCGCGATCATCGGCCTCGGGCTCGGCTTCATCGAAAACCGGTTTCAGGGTCTCCAGCAGCGCCGGCAGCGTCAAGCCCGCCAAAGGCCCTGAGGGGCTGAGCGCGCCATTGTCGGTCAGATCGATCGGCAGCACGAAGCTGGCGTCGAAAGAGCCATGCAACGCCACGACATGGGCCTCTGGAAGACCGGAGGCTGCGAGATAGTCACGGCCGTAATGCTTCCAGATCAGGCCGAACGAGCTGTAGGGCTGGCCATCTTCGCGCAGCGGCGCGCCGCGCTGATGGTGGTCGAATATCCCGGCAGCAGGGTCATAGGTTCCGCCGACATCATAGATGATGCGGTCTTCGCTCGGCGTGATCCATTCCGGCGCCCGACTGCGGACGATACGCGCCTGCGGGAAAAGCCGGGTCAGGATGACGCTCGACAGCAGTTCGTCGGCATGGAAGCCACCGGAATGGGTGACGAGGAAATCGGGAATCATGAAAGGCCTTATCGTTTTCGGCGGGTTCGCCTGGGTCAGCACCAGATAGCGGTTGGCGGATATGACGACAAGTCTCTCTGGGATGAGGCTCTTGGACTTCGGCCTTGGTTATGTCTTGGATGCGGCATTTGCAGCCCTCGCAAAACTGCCTATTCTGCGGCCACCAGAAGTGAACAGCGACATTTGCGAAAGCGGAAAGAGGCAGCGCTTGGAGATTCCTCCGCACTTTCATGTTGCCGAAACATCAGGATGGCTGGTGAACCACCGGATGAACTCCGCCCTTCCCGGCTACATCATGATCAGCTCAAAGACCGACACGACAGATCTGTCGGATTTGTCCGAAAACGCCCTGGCCGAACTCGGTCCGTTGCTCGCAAGGGCTCAGAGTGCTCTGAAACGGGAACTGAATGCGCAGCGCATCTATATCGGCAGATATGGGCACACGCCCGGTTATCCGATCCATTTCCATGTGATCCCGATATATGACTGGGTGGAGGAGTTGTTCTGGAAGGATCCTCGCTATCGGCTGCTCGAGAATTTCGTAGAGGGACCGGGAGAAACCGCAACGGATGGCGCGGAACTGACACTGTTTGTCTGGCGCGAATTCTGCGAACGTGCAGAGCCGCCGCCGGTTAAAGGGCCATCGGTCTCAGAGGTCATCGAGCTGCTGCGGGGTGTAATACGGCCTCAAGCTTGAGACAGCGCCGGTCCTGGCTGTCGTACAACGAACGCCCGGGCGACGGCGGCGCCGGCATGCAGGCAGATCAGCCCGATCGCGGCCAGAGAATTGATCAGCAGGACATCGGCCACGACGGATGCCGAGAACGCGCCCTCGCCTGACGGAAGCACCGCCGTTGCGGCAAAGAGCACGCCTTCATAGGCAACGAAGCCGGTGAGGAAAGCGGTCGCCATGGTGACGGCAATGTCGGCAGCGAGACGAATCACACCAAGCGCTGCGGCGAGCGCAGCAAATGCCGCGATGCCGATCGTCAGACCCCAGGCATAGCTGTCCCAGGTCTGGGGATAGCCGAGCACGAGATATCCGACCATCTGGTTGGCGAGCCAGGCCAACAGGACCGCCGTCACCGCCATCCGCCGGGGAAGAATGACCGCCGATACCGCCGCCAAGGCCACGAAGGGCGTGACGCAGGCAAAAAGCAGGCTGAGGGCAACGCTCGCGCCTGAAATGACGACGACCCAGGCGACAGCGAAGCCGGGGACGACAGGGCGCAGGGGAAACTGATTTCGTTCGAGCATCTCGAAACTCCGTTCGACCGGGCGCGCGCGCCCTCAGAAATCATACGCCAGTCCGGGAAAAAGGCCAGTGAGGTGACACCGCCGCCTTGAGGTCGAATTCCCGGCCATTCCTCAATCCATGACGTATTGGATATGATGGCGGCCATGCACGGCCGATTTCTGGACATGGGCGCGAACGCCGAAGACCCGGCCGATCATCTCCTCCGTCAGCACATCCTCAGGCGCGCCGAAGGCGACGACCTCGCCCTTCTCAAGCACCGCCAGACTGTCGCAGAACATCGCCGCCAAATTGAGATCATGCAGCGCGACGATAGAGGTGATGCCGAGTTTCGAGATCAGCGAGAGAATGTCGAGCTGGTGCTGGATATCGAGATGGTTGGTCGGCTCGTCGAGCAGCAGTTCGCTCGGTGCCTGCGCCAGGGATCGCGCGATATGGACGCGCTGCCGCTCGCCGCCCGACAGCGTCTGCCAGAGCTGGCCCGCCCTCTCCCGCATTCCCACCCGTAACAGGGCTTGGTCGACGGCGGCATCGTCCTCGGCGCCCCAGGACGACAGCAGCCCGCGATGCGGCGTGCGGCCGAGCCGCACCACATCACGCACGGTCAATTGCGTGTCGGTGGTCGACTGCTGCTCGACGAAGGCGACGCGGCGCGCAAGGGCTGTGCGCGACAGCGAGGCAATATCGTCCTCTCCGAGCCGGATGACGCCGCTGCGAACCTTGCGCAGCCGGCAGATCAATCTGAGCAGGCTCGATTTACCGGAACCGTTTGGCCCGAGCAGGCCAAGCACCTTGCCCTTTTTCACCTCCAGGCTGACGCCGTTGACGATGACGGTGTCGCCGGCGGCAAAGCTCACCTTGTCGATGCTGATGCTCATGCCTGCCTCCTGACGCGATAGAGGATGACGGCAAAGGCCGGTGCGCCGAACAGCGCGGTGACGACGCCGATCGGCAGGATCTGCTGCGGTATGATGATGCGCGAAACGATATCGGCGCCGACCATGAAGATCGCGCCGCCGAGCGCCGTTGCCGGCAGCAGCCGCCCATGCGCCGGCCCGACAAGGAAGCGGGCGGCATGGGGAATGACAAGGCCGACAAAACCGATCGAGCCCACCATGCTGACGACGCTTGCCGTCATCGCCGCGGTCGTGCCGAAGAGCACGATCTGGACGCGGCGCACGGAAATGCCGAGCGAGGCGGCGGCATCCGTGCCGAAGGCGAAGGCATCGAGCGCCCTGACATGGGCCATGCAGACGACGAAGCCGATGAGCGCGATCGGCACGGAGAGATAGACATCCGGCCAGCGCACGCCGCTCAGCGACCCGAGAAGCCAGAACAGGATGCTGCGCGCCTGCTCGGCATTCGCCGATGTCGTCACCACGTAGGAGGTCAGCGCATTGAAGAGCTGCGAGCCGGCGACGCCGCAGAGAATGATGCGCTCGCCGCTTCCCCCGACCCCGGTCGCCAGGAAACCGACCAGCAGGAAGGCGATGACCGCGCCGATGAAGGCGCCGCTCGAGAGACCAAGAACACCAGAGCCGAAGCCGAGGATCATCACGCAGACAGCGCCGGTCGAGGCGCCGGCGGAGATGCCGAGCGCATAGGGTTCGGCCAATGGATTGCGCAGCAGCGCCTGCAGGATCGCCCCGCAAAGCGACAGCGACGCACCGGCGCTGGCGGCAACGAACGCCCGGCTCAGACGATAATCCCAGACGATGCCCTGGTGGATGCGGCTGAGTTCGAAATCCGTTCCGAACAGCCGGTTCGACACCGCCTCGGCCGTCGTCGCAAGCGGGATGGCGATCTCACCGATGGAAACGGCAAGGCTGACCATCAGCCCGAGAAGCAGAAACGCTGAAATGGTGAGCGCTGCCAGCGCCCCCCATCCCTGTTTCCTCGCCGACATTATGCTCACTGCGAAAGACCGAAGGACTTGATGCCGTTCGCCAGCGTCTCGATGCCGTCGATCGTCCGGATCGTCGGGTTCATCGATTGCGCGTCCATCATCACGAAGTGCTTGTTCCTGACGGCATCCAATTCCCTGGTGACCGGGTCGTTCTCGAGGAAATCGACCTTGACCTTGGGATCGTCGGCCGGGTAACGGCGGCGATCCATGGTGGCGAGAACGATGACGGCGGGATTTGCCTGAGCGATGGTTTCCCAGCCGACCAGCGGCCATTCCTCTTCCGTCGTCACGACGTTCCTGGCACCGATTGTCTTCAGAATATAGGCTGGCGCGCTGTTCTTGCCGGCGATGAAGGCGTCGCCGTTGACTTGCTTGCTGGAGAACCAGAAGACCACGGGCAGGTTCTTGGCAGATGCGCCTGAAATCGATGCCACCGCATCGGCCTCGCGCTTCTTCAGCTGGGCGATCAAGGCATCGCCGCGCTCCTTGACGTCGAAGATCTCGGAGAGTTCGGCGATTTCCTGGTAGATCAGGTCCATCGTGAACAGCTCCCCACGCACGCCGTCGCCGCCGTCGGTATTGACCTTGGCGACGCAATCGGCCGGCGCAAGGTAGGTATTGATCCCGAGGTCGGCGAACTGCTCGCGCTTGCCGACGGAGCCCTGCGGGCCGACATGCCATTCGAACTCGGCCGCCACCAGATCGGGCTCCTGCCCGACGACGGCTTCGAAGCTCGGATCGTTGTCGGCCAGCCGCTTGATCTTGCTGTTGGCCGCCGCATATTGCGGCAGGACGGGACCGACCCAGACGGCCGTCCCGGTGATCTTGTCGGCAAGACCGAGCGAGAACAGAATTTCGGTCATGCCCTGGCCGATCGAAACGATCCTGGCGGGCGCCTTCTGGAATGTCACCGGCTGGCCGCAATTGCTGATGGTCAGTGGATACCGGGTCGCGGCAAGGCTTGGTGCCGTGAGGCCGGCGAGCCCGAAGGCAAATGTCATGATGGCGAGAATTTGACGCATGAAAACCTCGATATGGGGGGGAAATATGAATACGGTCATGCCGCGCAGGCGACCGGGGCGCGCGGACGCGGACCCGGGCAGACCGCGAGGACTAGCCGCAGGAGGCCCAATCGAGACGGATGCATGCCGGTGTCAGGCGAAGGTTCAGCAGGTCAATCATGTCTGTTCCTTGTCCGGGCATCCCCGCCCGGTTGATTGGATCGCGATTGACGGCAGGTCTCCTGGCTTGCGGATATGCGCCGTTTCATCCACCTTCCCGCGCGGCATGCGCAGTGGCTGGGCCAAAAGCCCCTGGGGATGATCGCTAATGCGCTCACCCTCGGATGATCGACAATCCGCTTACAGTTGCGGGGGCAGCCACGGTCTCGGTCCCTACTGGGTCGTCCTCACCGTGTTCCCTATTAATCCCCTTGGAGTCATCTTCAGGGAACCGTCGCCCCCAGTTACGTCGCCTGCCCGCACGACGTCAATCACTATTACAGGAAGCGCGGCGGCTTTGCCGGAAATAGGCCTGAGCCCCAAGGCATCAACCCCGCAGCTGACGCCCAGTCCGCGACTGTTTGCCAATTTTCCGTGGATATGGTCCAGCGAGTGGTCTAAACTTCAAGCGAAATCGGACCGCAGCATGGTCCCGACCGGCGTGTGAGATGCGGGTATCCGTGACCGATGCGAAGGGGCAATTGACCGAACTGGTGCGCCGTGCCGAAGCCGGCGACGAGGTGATCCTCACCCGCCATGGCCATGCCGCTGTAAGGCTGGTTCCGATCACAGCCGCGCGAGACGGAAAAACACGCCGGGCGCTGATGCAGGCGATGCAGGCGTCTGCCGCCGCAAAGGCCGCAGACGACACAGATGCCGCACGCAGCCAGGATTTTCTCTATGGTGACGACGGCCTGCCGCAATGATCGCCGTCGATACCTCTGCGCTGATGGCGATCCTGCTCGGCGAGCCGGAAGCCGATGCCCTGATGGCCGTCCTTGAAGCCGAAAACGATGCTGATTTCCGATCGTGGATGCGTGAGGAAATCCACCCTCACAACGCATCCAGCGGAATCTTCAGATACCGCCGGCCGTTCCCCTCCGGCTCGGGCAGCCGCCCGCCGCGGATATTGACCTGCAGCGCGTGCAGCATCAGCTTCGGCTTCGGCAGCGTGCGGTCGCGCGCCTGGCGCAGCGCCACGAAGCCGGCCTCGTCGATGCCTGCGATATGCGGATTGGCGCGTTTCTGGGCGGCCACCGTGCTTTCCCAGCGTGGGTGGCGGCCGCCCGGCTGGTAGTCGTGGCCGGAAAACAGCCGCGTCTCTTCGGGCAGCGACAGGATCGCCTGGATCGAGTGCCAGAGGGCGCTGGCACTGCCGCCTGGGAAATCCGTGCGCGCCGTACCGGAATCCGGCGTGAACACCGTATCGTGCACGAAAGCGGCGTCGCCGATCACATAGGTGATCGACGCCAGCGTATGGCCAGGCGAGAACATCACGCGGGCCTTCAGCGCGCCGATCTCGAACATGTCGCCGTCGGCAAACAGCCGGTCCCATTGCGAGCCGTCGGTTGCGAGTGCCGGCCAGTTGTAGATCTCCTTCCAGAGCTTCTGCACGTCGACGACATGGGCGCCGATTGCGCTCAGTGCACCAGTCTTTCCTTTGAGGTAATGCACGGCGGAGAAATGGTCGGCATGCGGATGCGTGTCGAGTATCCACTCGACCATCAGCCCCTCGCGTTCGATATGGGCGAGGATGGCGTCGGCATTGGCTGTGCCCGTCGCCCCTGACATTTCGTCGAAATCGAGCACCGGGTCGATGATGGCGCAGCGCCTCGTCGCCGGATCGGCAACGACATATTGCACACTGCAGGTGCGGGGCTCGAAGAAGGCCTTCACATGAGGCACCTGCCCTGCCCGCTTCTCCAGCCAGCGGCGCGCGCCGATGAGATCGAAGCCGAGGTTTTGACCGAGAGTCTCGACATCCCCGGGTTTCATCCGCCCGTCCAGCACCTCGCCCAGAGCATAGAGCGTCAGCGCCCGTGTGCCGCTCTTGCAATGGGCAACGACCGGCCCCTTTGCCTCGGCCATCGCTGCCTGGAAGGCGCGGATATCGGCCTCGGTGATCTCCTGTCCCTTCACCGGTATGAAGCTGTAGGAAAGCCCGGCAGCGGAAGCGGAAGCCTTTTCGGCCGCATTGCCGGGCTGCCCCGGCTCCTCGCCATCCGGCCGGGCATTGATGACGCCGGCAAAGCCGTCTGCCGCAAAAGCGGCAAAGCCCGCCGCATCGGGCTGTCCCGCCACCGATATCAGCTCATTGACCCTCACGGATATCATCGAAGCCCCCGCGCTGCCCTGATCAGGCATTATCGCATGTATATCGATACAATCTCACAAGTATATTGCCGAGCGCAAGAATAGACGCTCGGCACTCCCACGCGCCGCCCGGCCCCGGCTCCCCGGTCAAAACGACAGCGTCGCAGCACCCTCCTTGATCTCGGCATGCATGGCGCTGGCGCCGACGATGACGACGCCGTCGAGCATGTCCTCCTGCGTGTAACCGCGCGAGGTCACGCAGGGCGGGCATGCCCAGATCGTGCCGCCGCGCTGCCGGAAATTCTCGATCAGGCTCGACAGCGGATCGAGCGGCGGCACATGCGTCATGCGCTGGCCGCCCTTGCGCACCAGATCGATCCCGGTGCTGGTGAGGAACACCGAAACCTGCAGCCCGGCGGTGATGCCGCCATTGGCAATGGTGAAGGCGACGGAGGAGAGTTCGGATTCGATGCCCTTTGTGATGAGCACGACCAGTTTATCGCTTCGGCTTTGCATAGTATTCTCCTGTTGAAATGACGTGTTCACCATAGGAGGGTGCGCGGGGCGCGTATTTGGCCGGAATGCGTGAAGCCTTGTCCGAAAATCCAGACGCTATGGGCGGCGTCGTGCGCGACGACGTGTTGTCGGCGCTGCTGTCGACGATCCGTCTTTCGGGATCGCTGCAGTTCTGCTTCATGCCGACCGGCGACTGGCAGACCGATGCCGCGCCGGCCTTGGCGAGCCTTTCGGCGAAGTCCTCGGGCACGATGCCGTTTCACATCGTCGTCGCCGGCAACTGCTGGCTGAAAACCGAAGGCGAAGAAACCGAGCTGGAGGCCGGCGACGTGCTGATCTTTCCCTTCGGCACCGGGCATCAACTCGGGGCAGGAAGAGACGGCATGCTGGTGCTGCCGACCCGCGACCTGCCGCAGAAGCCGTGGCGTGAGATTCCCGTGCTTCGCTATGGCGAGGCGACGCAGGGGGTTCGGCTGCTCTGCGGCTATCTGCAATGGGATGGGCTGAACTTCGCGCCGCTGCGCCAGGCGCTGCCCAGGCTGATCCATGTCAGGACACGGGCCGCCAATGACGGCGACTGGCTGCGCGCCACCATCCGCCAGATGGTCGAAGAGGTCGATCGACCGCGCGCCGGGGGCGTCTCGATGCTGCCGCGGCTGACGGAAATCATCTTCATCGAAATCCTGCGCCACCAGATCATGATGGCCGAACCGCGCTCGGTCGGCTGGCTGGCGGCGCTCAGCGACCCGGCGCTGTCGCGCTGTCTCTCCCTCATTCACGACGATCCCAGACGCGACCGGTCGCTGGGGGACCTGGCCGCAGCCTCCGGCCTGTCGCGCAGCGCACTCGCCGACCGCTTCCAGGCAATGCTCTCGACCTCGCCGATCCGCTATATCAGGGACTGGCGGCTTTACCTCGCAAGTGTTGCGCTCGCCACCTCAGGCCGGCCGATCGCGGCGATCGCCGACGACACCGGCTACGCCACGGAAGCCGCCTTCAACCGCGCCTTTTCGCGGGCATTCGGCACCCCGCCGGCGGCGTGGCGGGTGATGGCACAGGCGTAGAGCGTGAGGGCGTCAGACATCGGGTCGACAGCACTATTTGGTCGGCAAACGTTCCACTTACTGGCCTTTGCGGCAGCCCGCGCCAACGTCCAAGAGAGCCTCATCCTAAGGTACCCCGAAGGGACCTCGAAGGACGAGGCGGGCCCTCGGCGTCCGATGCATGCAATGAGCGGCGCTGCGGCGTGTCCTTCGAGGCTCCGCCCTATGGGCTGCGCGCCTCAGCAGATGAGGGAGCGCGGAGGATGCCGCCCAATCAGAAGCGTTTGAGGATGCCGCGATTTGCTTCCAGCTCCTATTGCGCCAGCGCCCAAGAGAGCCTCATCCTGAGGTGTCCCGAAGGGGCCTCGAAGGACGAGGCGGGTGCGCCAGCGTCCAACGCAAGCAAGGAGCAGCGTTGCCGCATTTCCTGAAAGGATGGCCGGCGGTATTCACCCCTGCGGCGGCGGCGCATCGAGCATCACGCCCTTGACGTCGCCGCCGTGATGCACTGTTTCAGAGCTGCCCCTTTCTACCAAGGCCTGCTGACGCCAAATGGCGCGCCGTCGAGCCCGCCGGGCAGCAGCATGTCATTGTGTGCCCGGCCGGTGCGGATCATCGGCAGGCAATTGGCGAGTTCTGCGACGCGGCAGTCAAACAGAACAGGCATGTCGACCTCAATCATCTCCAGGATTGCATCGTCGAGTTCGGCGGGTTTCTCGCAGCGAATGCCGTGTCCGCCATAGGCTTCCGCAAGTTTCACGAAATCCGGGTTTCCGTGCTGCCGCTGCCGAACCGTTCCCGAATAGCCGTTGTTGAGAATGAAGATCTTGATCGGCGCCTCGTGCTGCACGGCAGCCGACATTTCCTTCATCGTCAGCTGCACGCAGGCATCGCCCGCTATGTCGATGACGAGGCTGTTGGGATTCGCGATCTGCACGCCGAGGGCCGCGGGCAGCGCGTATCCCATGGTCCCCAGGCCGCCTGATGCCATCCAGCGGTTCGGCCGCTCGAAGTCGTAATATTGCGCCGCCCAGATCCGATGCTGGCCGACCTCCGTCGTGATGTAAGTATCCCGATCCTTCGTCAGCTGATGGAGCCGCTCGATGGCATATTGCGGCATGATGACGTCGTCGCGCATCGCGTAGGAAAACGATCGCCGCGCCCGCCAGCCCGCAATCGTGCCCCACCACTCGGTCAGTCCCGCCCGGTCCGGCGCCTGCGGCAGCGCCCGCCACAGACGAACGAGGTCGGCGAGCACGTGGGCGGCATCGCCCCGGATGCCGATATCGGCGCGCACAGTCTTGTTGAGCGAGGAAGCATCGATATCGATATGAATCTTCCGGGAATTCGGCGAGAAGCTATCGATGCTGGAGGTGACCCCACCGTCGAAGCGCGCCCCGATGCAGAGCATGAGGTCGCAGTCGTGCATCGCCATGTTGGCCTCATAGGAGCCGTGAAGCCCGGCCATCTTCAGCCAGTTCGGGCTGGAAGCCGGATAGGCGCCGAGCCCCATCAGCGTCGACGTGACGGGAAAGCCGGAGAGATCGACCAGCTCGCGCAACAGCTTTACCGCTTCAGGGCCGGAATTGATCACGCCGCCGCCCACGCAGATGACCGGTCGGCGCGCCGTCGCCATCAGAGCGACGGCAGCCTCGATCTTCCCGATGTCGCCACGACGGTCCGGCTGGTAGCTTATTCGCCGGCCGACGGCCTCCGGCGGCGTGTAGCTGCCGCTCGCAAACAGCACGTCCTTGGGCATGTCGACCAGAACGGGGCCGGGCCGGCCGGATCTGGCGATGCGAAAGGCCTCGTGGATGGTCGCCGCAAGATCATTGACGTCGCCGACCAGCCGATTGTGTTTTGTGCAGGCTCGGGTGATGCCGACGGTATCGCATTCCTGGAACGCATCGGACCCGATCAGCGTCGTCGGTACCTGGCCGGACAGGCAGACGAGCGGGACGGAATCCATCAAGGCATCCTGGAGGGGCGTGATGGCGTTGGTGACGCCGGGGCCCGATGTGACCAGCATGACGCCGACCTTGCCCGTCGAGCGGGCATAGCCCTCGGCGGCATGGCCGGCGCCCTGCTCATGACGAACCAGAATGTGCCTGATGTCTTCCTGCTGGAAAAGCTCGTCGTAGATCGGCAGCACGGCAGCGCCGGGATAGCCGAAAATATGCTGGACGCCGTTGTCTCTCAGCGCCTGGAGAACAATTTCCGCGCCGGTCATCTGCGCGCGCGGGGTGTCGATGGAATGACGGGATCTCATGGTTCCGTTCCTTGATCAGTGTGATGATGTGTGGAAAGTCCGACGAGGCGCACGCCCGGATTCAGGGCATAAAAAAAGGCCCCGTCAGGAGCCTGCTTACCGCGCATGGGTGCCTTCGCCGGATGGTTACACCACCCTGCCCATGCGCCCTATCACCACTGCCAGAACCATTGCGATTTTCATGGCAGCATAGCTAAATCCAAATTGGAGCGTCGTCAATGCTCCCGGAGAAATTGCACTTCGGGCGGCGGGTAGCCGATCGGGAAGCGACCCAGGGCGCGGTTGGTCGCGTCGCCGCCGGCATCCCGCTTCATGCGCGGAGAAGCAAGGTTAGTCCCGGCCCTGCAAGCGGTCCATTACCTGCAGCAGCAGATCGGCGCAGGCCTTCATTGGTTCGTCCTCGGCGCATTGCAGATCGATCCGGGTGTTCCCGTCCTCGATCCGGAAATGCGCTGCCTTGGACAGCGGCGGTGGCGGGCGATGGCCCCGGAAACCACGAAAGCCCATGTCGCCTCTCGAACCGTGCCATCGGTAATCGGGACGGTCTCTCGGCGGCCCATCCGGCCCGCTCCGCATCGCCCCCTCATCGCCGGATGCAGGCGGAGGCGGTGAGCTTGGCTCGGCCGCGGCGGGCGGTGTCCCCGCGGATGGCGGGGCGGGCGGCTCCTGCGCGAAGGCAGCGCCGGCAAGTGCAGCAAGGGCAAGGCCCGATAGAAGAAGTCTTTGCATGGGAACCGTCCTTTCGGAGATATGAGGCATGTCAGTAAACACCCCGGCGCGGCATTGGTTCACGCGCCCTCGGGGCTTTTGTCGAAATCCGCAGCGCATTTGTGCAGCGGGCCTTCGGCTGCGGCCCTAAGACTTCTTTCGCCTCGCCTCTGCCTTCTTGGGCGGCTATCCTAAGCGCCGATTCGCTGGCCACGACGAGGGCGTGGCGTGAACGAAGCATCAAAGGAGAGTGCGATGACGGACGCCAAGAGCGGCATTTCGGGACTGCGGCCGCATATTACAGTCATCGGCGTCGGCGGCGGTGGCGGCAATGCGATCAACAATATGATTGCGGAAAAGCTGGCAGGCGTTGAATTCATCGCCGCAAATACGGACGCCCAGGTCCTCGCCACGTCCAAGGCGACGCGGCGCATTCAACTCGGCGCGAACGTAACGGAGGGTCTCGGCGCCGGTTCGCTGCCTGAGATCGGCCATGCGGCTGCCGAGGAGTCGATCGATGAGATCATGGATCACCTGGCAGGATCGCACATGTGCTTTGTCACCGCCGGCATGGGCGGCGGGACGGGCACGGGTGCTGCACCTGTCATCGCGCGCGCCGCGCGTGCCGCCGGCATCCTGACGGTCGGCGTCGTCACCAAGCCCTTTACCTTTGAGGGCAATCGCCGCATGCGGACGGCGGAAGTCGGCATCGAGGCACTCCGCCAGGCAGCCGATACCGTCATCGTCATTCCCAATCAGAATCTTTTCCGCATCGCCGATGCGAAAACGACTTTCGCCGATGCCTTCATGACGGCCGACCGCGTGCTCTATGCCGGCGTCGGCTGCATCACCGATCTCATCGTCAAGGAAGGCCTGATCAATCTCGATTTTGCCGACGTGAAGTCGGTCATGCAAGGCATGGGACGCGCCATGATGGGCACTGGCGAAGCCTCCGGCGAGAGCCGCGCGATGAAGGCGGCGGAAGCGGCAATCGCCAACCCGCTTCTCGACGATATCTCGATGAGAGGCGCCAAAGGCGTGCTGATCTCGATATCGGGCGGCTCGGATATGACGCTGTTCGAAGTGGACGAAGCGGCAAGCCGCATTCGCGACGAGGTGCAGGACGACGCCGATATCGTCGTCGGCGCCATCTTCGACCGCAGCCTTGACGGCAAGTTCCGCGTCTCGGTCGTGGCGACCGGCCTGGAAGGCAGCTCCCTGCCCGCATCCGCTTCTCACGCCCCGGCCGAACAGATCCAGACGCGCACGCTGCAGTAAGCGGCCACTGTCATATTGGTCTGCTCACCATGGCACTGAGCGATAAACGCCGCCCCACCCTGTGGAAAATGGGCGGGCGGCGTCACTATTCGGCCAGTAAAGACCGTCAGGCGAAGAGTATGTCCGAGACGTTGTGCACCACGGAGATTTCGTCGGTCATGCTGTTGGTGATGTAGAGATTATCCGCCGCTGAATCATAGACCACGTTGGTGGTGGAGTCGTCTCCTGATATGGCGATGTTGACATCGACCGTTGTCTTGACCCCGGTCGCAAAGTCGAATGCCGTGCCGATATGCTCGCTGCCGAAGGAATCGCCGAAGAAGAACGTGCCGTTGACGGCAAAGCCGTATCCGAGCCCGCCGGCCGAAAAGGTCTTGGATTCGATCGGGCTCAGCGTGTCGGGATCGATTTTGGAGACCTGCCAGGTGGAATCGTTGATGCGGCCGACGACGTAAATGCCGGTCGAATCCTGCATCGTATTGACGGCCGTGAATCCACCCCAGTCGAATGTACCCGCCCCGTTCTGACCGACGAGCCCGGGAATCGAAGCCCCCTTCTGATCGAGCGATCCGTCGGCGGCATCCCACTTTGCGAGATAGGTCTGATCGGGGAAAGGGTCTTCCTCGCCCCTCGCCTCGTTGGTTCTTCCGATGATCTCGCCGCCGCGGACCGAAAAATAGGTTCCGCCGATGTCATATTCGCCCTTGTCATAGTCGCCGAGGGAGATGGCGCCGCTGGCCTTGCCGGCCTCGAATGCGGCGGCGTTGTCGTAAATGCTCACCATGGAATCATCCGGGAAACCATGGCCGGAGCTGACGTAATACTTGCCCGTCAGCGGATCGATCGCCACCCCCTGGAGTTCGTAGTGGTCATCGAAGGGGCGCACGACATCAGCCTGGGCCTCGACATGATTGGTGTTCAACGACTTCCCGTCCGTCGCGCCGTCGACGGTCAGGGTGATCACGCCGGCGTCCGCGTGACCCGCGCCGTCGGAGACCTTGTAGTATTGGAGTTTCTCGGTGACATGCTCGCCGTCATCGAGGCCCGCCTTGACGGCCGGATCGAGATCGTAGGTGAAGCTTCCATCGCTTGCGAAATGGAAGGTGCCGAATTCACCCGCCACGTCGGTCGTCTGCCCTTGCCCCTGACCGGCAGGAATGCTGGTGCCCTCGACCGAGCGCAGGAAGAGCGTGCCCGCCTCTCCCGCGTGATCATTGGCGAGCACGTTGCGGGCCATCTCGCTTCCTTCGCGGAAGGACAAGGCGTCGTCGACCGCGACCGGCGGGCTCGTGACCCCGTGAATGTCGAGCGTGAAATGGCCGACATCGGTGTTGCCGGCGCCGTCGGAGATCTTGTAGCCGATCGTCTCCGTCAACGTCATTCCGTCAACGAAGCCCGCCTTGGCGGCCTCGTTCAGCGTATAGGTATAAGAGCCGTCGGCCTTGACGTGAAACGTGCCGTATTCACCCTCGATATCGGTGATCTGCCCGGCCGCCTTGGCGAGAACCCGCTCGCCATCGAAAAAGTTGAGGAACATGTTGCCGGAGCCCCCGGCCAGATCATTATGCAGCAGATTGCCCGAGATCACGTCATTCTCGGAAGCGCTGCTGACATCATCGACCGCCACAGGTTTTGTAAGAACTGTCATGGATATCTCCTTCAAGATCCATTCGCCTTGGTCTATCGGGAGGAAAGCAGCTGACACCGGCACGGTCAATGAATTTTCTAGCAGGAGTAGTATTTTAGCTTTTCACAGCTTTGTCATGCCTTGGGGGTTCGCCCCAGGCGGATGCCGCCGACGCAGACAGCACCATCAAGACCGACGCGGCGACCAAGACCGCGGCACGATATGAATTCATTGAAATCCCCCAACCCGCGCAGCATCAATCTTGCGCGCGTCGATGCACAGGATGACGGCAGATTTGTCCGGCTTGAGGCGATGATGACCGCTATATCATCGATCAACCAATTGCCCTCGTCTCAGCCCACCAAGCCCCTGATCTTCGCCGCATCCGCGGCCGTCGCCGGGTTGTACACCACCATGCTGAGATCCGGCCGGCCATCCACCTGGAAGGCGGAATATTCGAAAGCGAGAGGGCCGAGGATGGGGTGTTTGATGTGCTTGGCGCCCTCGCCGTGGCTACGCACGTCGTTGTCGCGCCACATCGCCAGGAATTCGGGGCTCTTGCGGCAGAGTTCGTCGACGAGGGGCTCGACCTCGGCCGCAGCACCCGCGCGGGCCGCATCCACGCGGAAAGCGGCGACGACGAAGCGGGCGACACTTTCCCAGTCGTACTGGGCGGCGCGCACGCGCGGGTCAAGGAAGATGAAGCGCAGCACGTTGCGCTCTTCCGGAGGCAGCGCGCCGTAATCGGTTAGAAGCACAGTCGCCGCCCTGTTCCAGGCAATCACGTCCCAGATGGCGTTGCGGATCAGCGCCGGGCTCGGGTCCAGAGCATCGAGCACGCCTTGCAACCTCGGCGTCACGCCCTCTTGCCTGTGGTAGCGCACCTCGGGCGGCCGGCCGAGGCCGATGAGGAAGAGATGCTCGCGCTCGACATCCGTCAGCATCAGCGCGCGAGAGATCCGGTCGAGCACGTCGGCAGATGGCGCACCACCGCGCCCCTGCTCCAGCCAGGTGTACCAGGTCGGGCTGATATTGGCACGGCTCGCCACCTCCTCGCGCCGCAGACCCGGCGTGCGCCGCCGCTCCCCCGCAAAACCGAGGGCCGCGGGATCGAGCCTGACGCGGCGCCCCTTCAGATAGGCGCCGAGCCGGTTATCCGAGGTGACGAATTCACCCATCCTGTTAGCCTTTATACCATGATAATGTCACTACTTTACCATGATACAGGCAGAGCCGATATGTGTCTCCGGCAAAAACCTGGAGATATCAGATGCGCGTATTCGTCACTGGAGCCACCGGCTGGGTCGGCTCGGCCGTCGTCAATGAATTGATCGCCGCCGGCCATCAGGTGCTCGGCCTCACCCGCTCCGACAAGGGAGCGGATCAACTGGCGACCGCCGGTGCTGCGGTCCATCGCGGCACGCTCGATGACCTGGAAAGCCTGAAGAGCGGCGGCGCCGAGGCGGACGCCGTGATCCACACGGCCTTCAACCATGATTTCTCGAAATTCGCCGAGAACTGCACCGCCGACCGGCGCGCCATCGAGGCGCTCGGCGAAGCCCTCCAAGGCTCCGATCGTCCGCTGCTGGTCACGGCCGGCCTTGGCTTTGCCCCCGGCCGCGTCGGCACCGAGAAGGATCCGCCCATGCCGACGTCGGAGACATACCCTCGCGCCTCCGAAATCACCGCGGTATCGCTGGTCGCCCGTGGCGTGCGCGCCTCCACCGTCCGGCTGCCGCCCTCGGTGCATGGCCATGGGGACCACGGCTTCGTGCCGATCCTGATCGATTTGGCCCGGCGCAAGGGCGTCTCGGCCTATATCGGCGAAGGGCAGAACCGGTGGCCGGCCGTGCACCGGCTCGATGCCGCCCGGGTTTATCGGCTGGCGCTGGAGCGCGGCGCCATCGGCGGCCCGTTCCTGGCAGTCGCGGAAGAAGTTCCCTTCAGGCAGATCGCCGAGGTCATCGGCCGGCGGCTCGATGTGCCCGCTATCTCGCTTTCACGGGAAGAAGCGGCCGAGCATTTTGGCTGGTTCGGGATGTTCGCCGGCTTCGACATCCCGACCTCGAGCGAGCATACCCGCGCGCTGCTCGGCTGGCAGCCGCAACAGTCCGGCCTCCTCGCCGATATCGACCATCCCACCTATTTCGGTGGGTAAGAAAGGGTGTCCAGATATGAAATTGGAGCAATTTCCGTGACTGGAAAAAACGGAAATGCCTCGCGGCTTGGCTCGCGAGGAGGCGACAGTGGAGCTAGTGCTAACGGCTCTCGTTCCTGTCGGCCGGATCGTAGTTGATATCCCAATCCTTCTCGGGCTTCGTCTTGCCGGGCGGGTTCTTGTGCACCGTGGCATCTTCCGAGCCGGTGATGACGGTCGGCTTGGCGCTGGCAACGCCGCTGCTTTTCCGGTCGGCACGGGATTTTGCGAACTGGCCGGCTGCGTCCTTCTCGGGATTGGCCATCTCAATCGCCCTTCTGCTTCATCGCGTCGCCGAGATTTTTGGTCTCGGGATCGCGGTTGTTTTCGCCCTTCGCGTCGCGATCGCGATCCGGATCATCCTTGGCTTTCAGGTAGCCGCGCGGCCTATTGCCCTTCGGACCCTCCCAGCGGGGGGACTGGTCGGTGGTGCCGGGAGCGCCATCCCTCGGTGTCGTCATGCCCATCTTCGTTCTCCTTGGTTTGAGTAAGGAAAACCGCAAAGAGCCGGAACTGTTCCACGCTTTTGCGAGATCACGGCGGGCAGTTGGCACAGAAAATATGGAACAGTGTCGCCGCCCATCGGTTGGTGTGAGGTCGCAACCGGAAACATGGAGCCGAAGATGAGCAAGACCAACGTTCGTGACCTTCAGAAACGCGCCGAGCAACAGGTCAGAAATACCAGCGCCGGCGGCCACCTTGGTGGCACCTATTTCGGCCAACAGCCAGACGGAAAAACCGCCTCGGACAGCAGCAATGACAGCGCCAAGGCACGGCCCAACAACGGCAGCAATTGAGGTCGGCAGGCTGCCGCAACGCGTGTGACCTGATGCTATCCACCACCCGATGAATCCGTCGCGCCCAGCGCGCTGGGCGCACAAACGTCCGGAACCTCCCCGTCAGGCCCGAGTACGGGAATGGGCACAGAATCTCGCTGCTGTCGGAAGACACCTGCCTGCGCCGCCTATGGATCCTGTCATTGACGCCGCAGGCGAGGTCTCCATTGGGCTGCGTTTGCGGTGAATGCTGGTCGTGATCACAGACCGCCTCAGCCAAACAAGAAGTCGCCCGAGTTGAAGTTTGAAAGCCCGCCGAGGGTGGTGATGTTGTCGAATTCAGCAACCAGCACCGCGCCGCCGGCTGAACTTGGGTTCTGATCGTAGTAGACCGCCGCATGGCCGAGATCCGTATTGTGGAACACGAACAATGCCCCTGTGGTTATGTTGCTGTAACCATTGATGGTGCTCTGGACGGTTGCGTTCGTGACGCTCACGTCCGTTTTGACGGCAACCTCCGTTCCGGCAACATTGATCGTGCCGTTGTTTCCCACCTTCACATTGTCCACGCTTGTATTGTTGTTGCCGACGGCAAACTCGAACGTGCCGCCTCCGACGTCCAACTGGAACCTGTCCACGGTTGTGCTATTCGTCCCAGCGTTGAAGTCAGTCATATGGTTCGTGGTGGTGGCGAACTTTTGCAAAAAGAAGGTATCATTTCCCACGCCGCCGGTCAGGGTGTTGTTGCCAGCACCACCGTTTAGGGTGTCGTTGCCGTCTTGGCCGAAAAGAGTGTCGTCACCTCCGAGCCCGAACATCATATCGTTACCGCCACCGCCGTAGAGCATATCGTCGCCCGTTCCACCGGTCGGATTGTCCACTGAGTTGCCATTGCCACCGGTGATAATCGTGAACGTCTCGGTCTTTTCGAAGGCCGGGCCTATAGGATCACCGGTCTGCGTTGCCGTTACCGTCACTGAAAATGTACCGTTCGTCGATAGCGCATCCGAATGAAGCGTATTGCCGGTAATCGAAAATAAGCCCGGATTCGACTGCGAGGCAATGCTGAAGCTGAATCCACCTGCGTCGGGATCAGTCGCCGTCAGCAGCCCACTGAACTCAAAACTATTGAAGTTGACGCTATCCGCCGGAACGACTGGCGTCAGCTTAATGTCGGTCGGCGCCTGTCTAGCTGGACCATCATCTGCGCCGGTGATGGCGACGACGA
>NZ_NWSQ01000099.1 GCF_002531725.1 Rhizobium sp. L43 | reverse complement strand
TCCATGCCGATGACGGTGGCGCTCAACAATGTCGTCAACACCTCGACCGGGGTGGTCGAATACAATGTCAACATGGCAGCGGCGATGATCGCCGCCGTGCCGACGCTCATCGTCTATATCCTCGCCGGCCGCTACTTCGTGCGCGGTCTGATGGCGGGCGCTGTCAAAGGGTAATCCATGGCCTTCCTCGAAATCTCCGGTCTTAAAAAACGCTTCGGCGCCGTCGACATTCTCAAGGGCATCGACCTCGAACTCGACAAGGGCGGCTTTCTCGTGCTGGTCGGCCCGTCCGGCTGCGGCAAGTCCACCCTGCTCAACACCATTGCCGGGCTGGAGACGATCACGTCTGGCGATATCCGGATCGACGGGCGCGACATCAGCGGCCTGCATCCCTCCAAGCGCGATATCGCCATGGTGTTCCAGTCCTATGCGCTCTATCCGAACATGACGGTATCAGGCAACATCGCCTTCGGCATGGAGATCCGCGGCGTGCCCAAGGACGAACGGGAAAAGGCGATCAAACA
>NZ_NWSQ01000098.1 GCF_002531725.1 Rhizobium sp. L43 | reverse complement strand
GCTGCGGCAGTATCTAGGCGCCGAGTCGCAGTTGAAACAGCATCATCCTTATCCCGACGACGCCCTCATGATTGATGCCTTCACCAACGAAGAGCTGAGCAAGCTCGGATCGGACTCGACTTCGCAGAGGAAAGGCGTCTTGAATCTGGCCAGCAATCAACGGAGGTTTAGTAATTGGCTCCATAAGAATGGTCGGGGGAGCATAGGCAGTCGACTCACGGGAACTGATCAGCAGCAACAGTCGTTGAAGGACGATTTTAAGGCCTTTACCAAGGCTGAAGGAAAAAAAATAAACGTGAGTCTCGATCGGTTGCGGCAGTATCTAGGCGCCGAGTCGCAGTTGAAACAGCATGATCCTTATCCCGACGACGCCCGCATGATTGATGGCTTCGCCAATGAAGAGCTGAGCAAGCTCGGATCGGACTCGACTTCCAAGAGAAAAGGCGTCTCGAGGCTGGCCAGCAATCAACGAAAGTTTAGTGCTTGGCTGCAAACCAGGGGTAGGGAGAGCATAGCGAGCCGGCTCAACGGC
>NZ_NWSQ01000097.1 GCF_002531725.1 Rhizobium sp. L43 | reverse complement strand
CCAAGCGCCAGGCAGATGCCGACATAGAGGAAGCCGAAGATCGCCATATTGGTGATCGAGGTGTACCAGGAGGACGGCGGATCGCTCTCGAAGGTCCAGCGCCACAGCCGCTGATAGGCGCGCGGCCCGGTCAGCGCATAGGAGGGAAAGGTCTTGGAATTGGTAAACGACAGATAGGCCGTCCAGACAATGAAGCCGTAGACGAAGATGATGGTGATGACGAAGCTCGGCGCCAGCACAATCTTCGGCAGCGCATCCTGCAGCCGGCCACGCAGCGAGATTCCCGTCGATTGCCGCGGCGTCAGAACCGGATCGGTGGTCGCAACTGTGCTCATGGAATGTCATCTCCTCCCCGCATAATGGCCCCACATAAACGGCGCGGAGCCTGAAGCTTCCCCGCGGAGCACGCGGGGAAGCATTTTCAATTGACAGTGGTCTCAGCGGGCGTCGTCGATCGCCTGGACGAGCTGGGTCACGGCCTCGTCGGAGGTCTTGATCTGGCCGTGGACGAACTTCGAGACGACGTCCTTATAGGCATTGGC
>NZ_NWSQ01000096.1 GCF_002531725.1 Rhizobium sp. L43 | reverse complement strand
TGAAGATGGCCGACGGCGGTTTCCGTCCGGGTTATAATGTGCAGGTTGCGAGCACGGCCGGTGAGCAGTTCGTGGTCGGGCTCGAGGTGAGCAATGCCGGCTCCGATCGCGGCCTCATGCGGCCGATGCTGGAGCGGTTGCGGGCGCTGAGCGGTCATCTGCCGCGGCACTATCTCGCCGATGGCGGCTTTTGCAGCGCTGACGATATCGAATGGGCGCACCGCGAAGGGGTTGAGGTCTTTTGTCCGCCCACCCAGTCCAAGCATGGAACCGATCCCTTCCTGCCGCGGCGCGGCGACGGTCCGGGTGTGTCGGCCTGGCGGGTCCGCATGGCAAGCGAGACGGGCAAGGCTCAGTACAAACCCCGCTCGATCTGCGAATGCATCCATGCCCGCTGGCGAAACTGGAACCTGCGACAATTGCCGGTGCGCGGCATCGAAAAGGTCCGTGCCGTCGTGCTCTGCTACGCACTCACCAACAATATCCTGCAAGGCCATCGGCTCGCCAACGGCTAAACCGGGGCAATCGCCCCGACGCCAACACGCGACCATCCGAAAACGCATCTCGCAATCGTCTGACGCGCGATGGCATCGGCCAACCAACGGCCTGAAACGCATTAGATTCGAAAGCTTCACAT
>NZ_NWSQ01000095.1 GCF_002531725.1 Rhizobium sp. L43 | reverse complement strand
GTCGAGGTCCATTTCGTGGTGAACCCGCGCCGAAGCATGAACCCAGCCGAGACCGCCTTCGTACGGACGATTCATGAGATGGTCGCGAAGACCTCGTTGGAGGAGCGCACCTATCTGTAGGGCGACCATCTGGGTTGTCGCGCTGCCCCGATCGGTAACGACTCAGTCCGTCGCCTCGCGGAACCTCATCGCCTCAAGCAAGAATTCGCTCGCATTGCGGATCTCCTCGATGAGGAAGTCGCGCGCTAGATCGGGCTGGTCCTGGCGCAGGGCGCCCATGATTTCCTTGTGCCTGTGCGGCGCCCGGCCGAGCGAGCTTCCCAGCAGCGCCCAGCGCGCCTCCCAGAACATTGGGCTGCGGCGAAGCCACAGGCTCTCGATGAAGCTGAGCAGCAAGGTCGAACCGGAGGAGCGGTAGAGCTCGAACAGGAAGCCGGTATCGGCTTGCCGCACTCCTGTCGGATCGCTGGCGAGCCGGGCGGCTTCATGCTGCGCCACGAAGGCGTCAAGCCGCTCGAACTGTGCGGGCTTCAGATGGGGCGCGGCAAGCGTCAGCGCCAGCGGCTCCAATTGCAGGCGCACCGCCGTCAGTTCGGAAAACTCGCGCCGGGTCATGCGCGGAACCACGGCCGTTCCCGATGGCTTGGCATCCAGCGCTCGCTCG
>NZ_NWSQ01000094.1 GCF_002531725.1 Rhizobium sp. L43 | reverse complement strand
TTCACCGGCACCGGCAATGCGCTCGCCAACACGATCACCGGCGGCGCCGGCAATGACACGCTGAATGGCGGGGCAGGCGCCGATAGCTTGATCGGCGGTGCGGGCAGCGACACTTACATCGTCGACAATGCCGCCGACAGCGTCACCGAAGCCGCCGCTGCTGGGACCGACACGGTTCGCACGAACCTGGCGAGCTATACGCTTGCCGCCAATGTCGAGAACCTGAGCTTTGCCGGCACGGGGGCGTTTGCGGGCACAGGTAACAATCTCGACAACGTGATCACCGGGGGCGCTGCCATCGACACGCTGTCGGGCGGCGACGGCAATGACACGCTGAATGGCGGGGCAGGTGCTGACACGCTGATCGGCGGTGCGGGCGATGACACCTACATCGTTGACAATGCCGCCGACCTCGTCACTGAGGACGTCGATGCGGGAACCGACACGGTTCGCACGACCCTGGCAAGCTATACGCTTGCCGCCAATGTCGAGAACCTCACCTATAGCGGTACGGCCGCGTTTACCGGGACTGGAAACAGCCTTGCCAACACGATCACCGGCGGTGCCGGCAACGACCTGCTAGACGGTGGCGCCGGCGATGACACGCTGGTCGGCGGTGCCGGCAACGACATCTATGTGGTCGACAGTGCGAGCGACGTAATCAACGAGGCGGTCAGCGCCGGCACCGACGAAATCCGCACGGTGCTTTCAACCTCTACGCTCGGCAACAATGTCGAGAACCTGACCTATACCGGGTCCGCCAACTTCACCGGCACCGGCAATGCGCTTGCCAATAAGATCACCGGCGGCGCCGGCAACGACACGCTTGATGGCGGCGCCGGCAATGACACGCTGGTCGGCGGCATTGGCAAC
>NZ_NWSQ01000009.1 GCF_002531725.1 Rhizobium sp. L43 | reverse complement strand
CAGCACCCAGGATGAATCACAATTCTGCTGATTTGGGAATCCCACCTCGATTCCGATAAGCAATGAACCGCTCTAGCCGTGCTGGCATTTTCAGACGGTCTTCAAGCTATCGGCCGTGGAACCTCTGGACCAATTGCTGGAATACCAAGTTCTGTCCGCGCCAGTTCACACTGGGTATCCAGCATTGCGAGCAGATTTTCGCCAAGAGCGGCATGCTCCCTGGTCGCGTCTGACCAGCGGTAAAACCTCCCGTCTTGCAAAGACAAGACTGCAAAATCATCCGGCCGATGTTGAGGCGGAAATCGACTAGCCACAGCGCACAGTGCCGCTAGCACAAGATTGCCACTCAGTTCCTGTTGGGTGTTCCAAACATGAACTGCGGTTCTTCGCCCGTCGAGTTCCAACAAGAAGTCAGGTTGAAAGGTTACTTTAAAAAAACCTCTAGGACTCAAAAAAGTGAGAGCAGGACATGCCTCCAGTAAGCCTGGATTGTCCTTTCGCCATATGAAAAATCGTTGAAGCCCTCGTTTGGCCGAGGCTCTCTCGGGGGCCTTCGTTATCTGATCCGTCGATGCTAGAACCTGTGCCTCTGACAGTCCCTCGAAAGCAATCTGCTGAATTCGCAGTCGGAGACTTCGGTGATAATCGAACCCGCTTTTGCTCGGTTTGTGTCGCTCGCGGATCGCCCGCTTCTGCGGTTTGGGGTTAAGGCAAACCAGCTTCAACAAAAAGGAGAAGCCAAATGTCTTTACAGGTGCCATCACCAATCCCTTCGAAAACCGGGAGCACTCAAGGTGTCCAGGCGTCATTTGAATGCTGATTTCTGCCGATCTTCGTTGTCTGTTTGTTCCTATTTATCTTCCGGACGCCGAAGCGCCCGGAAATTATCATTAGGTAGGTTGGCCAGTTTCACAGTCTATTGGCCAATATCATGTCGGTTTCCGCGATTAGCCCTAAGAAGAACCCGACCAGCGCCTACTCAGCTGCACCCGCTCGTAGCACCGCAAGTATCGCACTTCTCACAAGTGCCATTCCGCACCATCGTGAAGTTCTGGCATTCCGAGCACATGTTGCCGGTATAGCCCTGCATGATCGAGCGCTGGCGGCGTTCGGCTTCCACCTTCTTGGCTTCCGTCTTGGCCGTTGCCGCGTCGGCGGCTGCCTTGTCGGAGAAGAGGGCGGTGGCGTCGCTGGTGAGTTCCTCGGTCACTTCTTCGGCGATCTCTTCCGCCAGTTCCTTGGCGCGCTCCTCGTAATCGCGCTTGAAGGCGACGATTTCGGAGGTGGAGATGGCAACTGTCGGCTCCAGCTTGCGGGCGGCGGCACCGGCAAAGGCGGTCACGGTGCCAGAGGAAGCGGCGCGGGCAGGGGCCGCGGTGGCGGCCCCCTTGGGTTCGCCGGCCTGGCGTTCGCCGCCGGTGCCGGAGACCAGGGTCGGCTTGTAGCCGCGGGTCCAGCCGGTGGAGAGCAGGTTGGTCTTGCCTTCCTGAATGCCCTTGCCGAGCGCAGTGTTCGAGAAGTCAGACGTATCGACATGCGCGAGATCGTGACGGCCGAGATAGGAGACGGCAAGCTCGCGGAAGACATAATCGAGGATCGAGGTGGCGTTCTTGATCGCATCATTGCCGATGACCATGCCGGCCGGCTCGAACTTGGTGAAGGTGAAGGCCTCGACATATTCCTCGAGCGGCACGCCATACTGCAGGCCGAGCGAGATGGCGATGGCGAAATTGTTCATCATCGCACGGAAGGCCGCACCTTCCTTGTGCATGTCGATGAAGATCTCGCCGAGGCGGCCGTCGCCGAATTCGCCGGTTCTGAGATAGACCTTGTGTCCGCCGACGGCGGCCTTCTGGGTATAGCCCTGGCGGCGGTTCGGCAGCTTCTCGCGTTCGCGCGAAACCCGTTCGATCACCCGCTCGATGATCTTCTCGGTGATGGTGACGGCCTGGGCGGCGACCGGCGCCTGCAGCAGTTCCTCCAGCGCATCCTCGTCGTCCTCGTCCTCGATCAGCGAGGCATTGAGCGGCTGCGACAGCTTCGAGCCGTCGCGATAGAGCGCATTGGCCTTGAGGCCGAGCTTCCAGGACAGCAGGTAGGCGTTCTTGCAATCCTCGACGGTCGCCTCGTTCGGCATGTTGATCGTCTTGGAAATCGCGCCGGAGATGAAGGGCTGGGCCGCCGCCATCATGCGGATATGGCTTTCCACGGAGAGGTAGCGCTTACCGATCTTGCCGCAGGGATTGGCGCAATCGAAGACCGGCAGGTGTTCATTCTTGAGGAAGGGCGCGCCTTCCAGCGTCATCGCACCGCAGACGTGGATATTGGCGGCTTCGATGTCCTTCTTCGAGAAGCCGATATGGTCGAGCAGGCTGAAGCTCATGTCGGCCAGCTGTTCGTCTGAAACCTTCAGCGTGTCCTTGAGGAAGTCGGCGCCGAGCGTCCACTGGTTAAAGACGAACTTGATGTCGAAGGCGCTCTTCAGCGCGGCGTTGACGGCTTCAACCTTCTCGTCGGTGAAGCCCTTGGCCTTCAGCGTCGACGGGTTGACGGACGGCGCCTGGTTCAGGTTGCCGTGGCCGACGGCATAGGCCTCGATTTCGGCGATCTGGCTCTCGGAATAGCCGAGCGTACGCAGCGCGTCGGGCACGGCGCGGTTGATGATCTTGAAGTAGCCGCCGCCGGCGAGCTTCTTGAACTTGACGAGGGCAAAGTCGGGCTCGATGCCTGTGGTGTCGCAATCCATGACGAGACCGATCGTGCCGGTGGGCGCGATGACCGAGACCTGGGCATTGCGGTAGCCGTGCTGTTCGCCGAGCTCGAGCGCCTTGTCCCAGGCCGATTTGGCGTGGGCGACGAGATCCTGGTCGGGGTTTTCCGAATGGATCAGCGCGACCGGGTTGATCGACAGCGCCTCATAGCCTGAGGTTTCGCCATGAGCGGCGCGGCGATGGTTGCGGATGACCCGCAGCATGCTCTCGCGGTTCGGCGCGAAGTTCGGGAACGGCCCGAGTTCGGCAGCCATTTCGGCCGAGGTCGCATAGCAGATGCCGGTCATGATCGCGGTCAGCGATCCGGCAATAGCGCGGGCCTCGGTGGAGTCATAGGGAATGCCAGACGACATCAGCAGGCCGCCGATATTGGCGTAGCCGAGGCCGAGCGTGCGGTATTCATAGGAGAGTTCGGCAATGCGCTTCGACGGGAACTGCGCCATCATCACCGAGACTTCGAGCACGACGGTCCACAGGCGGACGGCGTGTTCGTAATCGGCGATATTGATGCGCTTGGTGGCCTTGTCCTTGAACTGCAGCAGGTTCAGCGAGGCAAGGTTGCAGGCCGTGTCGTCGAGGAACATGTATTCCGAGCACGGGTTCGAGCCGCGGATCGGGCCGCCGGCCGGCGAGGTGTGCCAGTCGTTCATCGTCGTGTTGAAGTGGATGCCCGGATCGGCCGAGGCCCAGGCGGCGTAGGAAATCGTTTCCCAGAGATCGCGCGCCTTCAGCGTCTTCATCACCCGGCCGTCCTTGCGGGCGGTCAGGTTCCATTCGCCGTCATTTTCGACGGCGCGCAGGAAGTCGTCCTTGATCGAGACGGAGTTGTTGGAGTTCTGGCCCGAGACCGTCAGATAGGCTTCCGAATCCCAATCGGTGTCGTAGGTCTTGAATTGGAGATCCTTGTAGCCCTGGCGGGCGAACTGGATGACGCGCTGGACGTAATTCTCCGGAACCTGATCCTTCTTGGCAGCGCGGATTTCGCGCTTCAGGGCAGGGTTCTTGGTGGGGTCGAAGCAATCGCCGTTGTCGCCGCCTTCGCAATTGAAGCAGGCCTTCATGATCGCCTTCAGATGCTTGGCGACGACCTTGGAGCCGGTGACGAGGGCTGCGACCTTCTGCTCTTCCTTGACCTTCCAGTTGATGTATTCCTCGATATCGGGATGGTCGATATCGACGACCACCATCTTGGCGGCGCGGCGCGTCGTGCCGCCCGATTTGATGGCGCCGGCGGCGCGGTCACCGATCTTCAGGAAGCTCATCAGGCCGGAGGAACGACCGCCGCCGGAAAGCTTTTCGCCTTCGCCGCGCAGCATCGAGAAGTTGGAGCCGGTGCCGGAGCCGTATTTGAACAGGCGGGCTTCACGCACCCAGAGGTCCATGATGCCGCCTTCGTTGACGAGATCGTCCTCGACCGACTGGATGAAGCAGGCATGCGGCTGCGGATGTTCGTAGGCCGACTTGGACTTGGTCAGCTTGCCGGTGAAGGGGTCGACATAGAAATGGCCCTGGCCGGGACCGTCGATGCCATAGGCCCAATGCAGGCCGGTGTTGAACCACTGCGGCGAGTTCGGGGCGACGCGCTGGGTGGCGAGCATATAGGCAAGCTCGTCCTTGAAGGCTGCAGCGTCTTCCTCGGAGGAGAAATAGCCGCCCTTCCAGCCCCAATAGGTCCAGGTGCCGGCAAGACGGTCGAAGACCTGGCGCGCATCGATTTCGGAGCCGGTCTGTTCGTCCTTCGGCAGGGCCTTGAGCGCAGCATCGTCGGGAACGGAGCGCCACAGGAAGGAGGGAACGTCGTTTTCCTCGACCTTCTTCAGCCGGGTGGGGACGCCGGCCTTGCGGAAATACTTCTGCGCCAGAACGTCGGTCGCGACCTGGGAGAACTGCGCGGGAACATCGATATTCTCGAGGCGGAACACGATCGAACCGTCGGGGTTCTTGATCTCGCTCGTCGCCTTGCGGAATTCGATATCCGCATAGGCGCCTTGGCCGGCCTTCGTGAAACGACGTTCGATGCGCATGGTCTTGACCTCGTGTTGGCGCCCGGTCCCCACGACCGGGGCGCAAAATTCCTATCCGGCGGCACTTTGTCGTCGTGCAGCCAGTTTCGTTTCCGTATTGTCACAGGGGTGTCATCCGGCGATGGCCTTCCTGTATCTTGTGGTGATGGTGGCTGCAAACACTAAATATAGTATTAACAGCTTATTATCGCCAGTCCACGACGTCACTTTTTTTGGAGGCTGAAAATCGCGCAGAAATCCTGTCAGGCCTGATACCGTTTCCGGTCCATCACCCTGATTCCGCGTCCAATTTTTCAAAAGGAAACCGGGCTCGTTACCTCCGGTCCTGTCGCCGCCGCAACATCAGGGACAGTAAGTTTGAAACAGGTGATTCCGTCAAGGGCTGGATCTTAATTGATTGCTAACCACAACATCTTGTGGATGCGCCTGTGAAGATTGGGGAAAGCCGGGGAGTGCTGAAAATACAATGGCTTGCGGGCATTGCCGGCTAAGGAAAGTGCCGGAACGTCAAAAAAACGTCCCGCGGCAAATCTTGTGATGGCATTTTCGGTGCAAATCGGTATCGCGATTCGCCCTGTTGCAAGCGCCCGTCAGAGCGCATCGATGGCGATGGTGACGATGGCGACGCCGATCGGCCTGTCCTCTTCGTCGAGGACGACGAAGCTCGCCTGCGTTTCGAGCATCTGGGTGGATTCGTTGCGTTCGGCCCGGTCGATGAAGATCTCGCGGGAGCCGTTCGCGAAGGTTCTGAGGTATTTCTCCTCATCGCCCTGCCAATAGTCGGCGGTGATGCTGCTTTGCCCGACGTTCAGCCCGTGACTGTCGGTCACGAAAAATTCGAGGATCGCGCCCTGTGAGGCGTCCTGCCTGGTTTTCAGATAGTGCGACACGGATTTGTCGAGCAGCAGCTTGACCATATGCAGATGGTGCTGATCGATCTCCGACCGGTAGGTCTTGTCGAGCACCCGCATGTCCATCTCGCTGACATCGCCGAATTCTGCGTTCTGCTCGGCAATGGCTTTCAGCACCAGCGGTGTCTCCACCATCGGCCGCACCCGTTGCTCGACATAATCGCGCACGAGCGGGATATAGGCAGGCTCGGCGCGGACGGGCGCGAAGGGAAACAGAAACGCCGCCAGCCCGACGGTCGCAGTCGCTCCTCTATGCCCCCACCGCGCCATTTTGGTTCCCTATTATCGTATTGCTCGTTGCACGCCTTAGGAGCAGCCTGCCACGATTCGCAGCCGTCGAGTTTATGAGAAGAAGATAAAATAGATATGCGGATCCCGATACCGGATTCGAGAATCCCCGCCGACAAAATCTGGAACAATTTCAAGTAGTAAATGCGAAGGTTGCGCCTTGTGATCGGTGGCGATCAGCCCGCGCCCTTGGCGATCGGCTCCTGGTAGGTGAAGCCCATATCCCAGGGGAAGTAGATCCAGGTATCCTGGCTCACTTCGGTGATGAAGGTATCGACGGTCGGAACGCCCTTCGGCTTGGCATAGACACAGGCGAAATGCGCCCGCGGCAGCATGGTGCGCACCTGGACGGCGGTCTTGCCGGTATCGGTCAGATCGTCGACGACGAGCACGCCTTCGCCGCCATTTTCCTGAAGTTCGGGCGCGATCCCCTTGAGCAGCATCATGTCGCCCTGGTTCACGTAATCATGATAGGAGGCAACGCAGACGGTCTCGATCAGCCGGATGTTCAGTTCGCGCGAGATGATCGCGGCCGGGACGAGGCCGCCGCGGGTGATGCAGACGATCGCCTTGAAGGTCTGGTCGAGGCCGGCAAGCCGCCAGGCAAGGGCGCGCGCATCGCGGTGGAACTGATCCCAGGAAACGGGAAAGGCTTTATCGGGAAGGGACATCGGGCTGCTCCGCGGCATGAAAAAACAACACGCCGTTTGCCGGCGACCGGATGGACTTGGAGCGGCGATCGGCAAAACGAGAAATCGCGCGAGCTGCAACTGCGCGAGATCGCGAGCTGTGCCGAGGCTCGAAGCTGTCATCGGTCGCGGCAATTAACGGAATTTGCCGGCAAAAGGCAAGAGCGCCGATGATCGCGGCAAGTCAACGCGACAACAGCGTCAGCGCCGTCATCGATTGCAGCAAGGTCTTAGTCGTGCCGCCGAAAATCATCTGCCAGAGCCAGGAATGCGTAGAGGCGCCCATGACGAGAAGATCGATGCTGTCGTCGGAAAGCCGGTTCTCGATGGCATGTGAGGTGTTCTTGTCCACAATCTGGGCCGTCGCAAGCGTCGTCTTCACGCCGTGGCGGGCCAGTGTGGCGGCGATCTCGGCGCCTGCCGTCAGCGGCGATTGCAGCGCCGTGTCGGCCGGATCGACCGAAAAGATCTCCACCTCCTCGGCCGCTTCGAGGATCGGCAGCGCGTCGAAGGTGGCGCGGGCCACCTCTTTCGAGCCGTTCCAGGCGATCAGCACGCGCTTGATCGGCTTCGGCTGGCGGATGATATAGGGAATGATCAGCACCGGCCGGCCGGTATCGAAGAGGAAGCTGTCGACGTCGACATGGCTGTCGGAAGCTCTGGCCGGGTCGGCCTGCGAGGCGATCAGCAGATCGGCGCTGCGCGCACTTTCGATCAGCGGCGCCGAGCCGTAACCGGTGGACGTGGTAAAGCTGCGCCATTCGGAGGAGGCGGCCGATGCATCCGCTTTCGCCCGGAAGATCCGCTCCACCGTAATGGTTTCGCTGTGCGCCATGTCCTGCAGCGCCTGCACGGCGACCGGATCGGGAATTTCCATCGGCGCCACCAGCGGCACGGCGGAGATGGTTTCGGCATGCAGGCCGATCACATGGGCGCCGTTTTCAGCGGCGAGGGCAAAGGCGAAATCGGCAACCGCAGCACTATTGTCCGATGTATCGAGAATGGCGAGAATGGTTTTGTAAGACATATCAATTCTCCTTGCGCTGAAATGGCTGCCGCGAGGGAAGGAATGCATCGGACCGTTCGCAAGTTCCTTGACAGGGATCAAGGATGGCCCCCGTTCCGGCGTTTCCCTCAAGCCTCGGCGGAATGGTTTTCTGTGATGTCTTTCCTCCGGCGGATGGCGTCGATCATCGCCTGCACCTCGGCGCCCGCCGCCTCGATCACTGCCTGCGAGCGGCCGCGCACGACGATTTCGGTCGAGAATTTTTGGCCGATATAGCGCGGGTAGGAGCCGATGCTGGTGTCCGGATGGGCTTTCTGAATCGCGGTCAGCGGCGTGCCGATTTCACCTTCGCCGTAAGGGCAGGCGATGGCGAGCGACAGCACCGGCGTGCCGGTTCGAAGCGTCGGCAGCACATTGTCGACCATCGCCTGGAAGACCTGCGGCACGCCGGCCATGACATGGACATTGCCGATGATGAAACCCGGCGCCGTCGAGACCGGATTGGCGATATGGGCAGCCCCGCGCGGCATGCGCGCCATGCGCTGGCGCGCTTCGGTGAATTCCATCTCGCGGCGCCGATACATATCGGCCAGCAGCGCCATTGCCGTTTCGTCATATTCGCAGGGTACGCCGAACGCCTTGGAGATGGCATCGGCGGTGATGTCGTCATGCGTCGGCCCGATACCGCCCGAGGTGAAGACATAGTCGTATTTGCCGCGAAGCGCGTTCAGCGCCTCGACGATCGCCTCTTCCTCGTCAGCGACGATGCGCACCTCCTTGAGGTCGATGCCGGAAAGGGTGAGCAGATCGGCGAGGTGGCCGATATTCTTATCCTTGGTGCGGCCGGAAAGAAGTTCGTCGCCGATGGCGAGCATGGCGGCGGTGACGACGATGGCATGGCTCATGGGATGTTCCGTGATGTGAAGCTGGTGAATAGGTAGTGCCGTTCGATCGCTTTGCAAACAGCCGAGAGCATGATGCCGCGCAGTGCAAGCGGTTATCGGACGGCATCATCTGCGTCCATTTTGCCGAAATGAAAAGGCAAGTGAATTTTCGTCTACATCAGGTGAACACTGCGTCCTTGAGGGCAGGGCTTTGTTCAACCAGGCGCGCTGATAGAAATCCTTCGGTCACGAAATTCAACCCCCTGTTTCAAGGAAGATAGAAGATGGCGAAGGTTCTCGTCCTTTATTATTCGGCTTACGGCCATATCGAAACCATGGCCTATGCCGTTGCCGAAGGCGCGAAGTCGGCCGGCGCCGAGGTCACCGTCAAGCGCGTTCCGGAACTGGTTCCGGAAGACGTCGCCAGGGCTTCCTATTACAAGGTCGATCAGGCCGCTCCGATCGCCACCGTCGACGAACTGGCGGAATATGACGCAATCATCGTCGGTGCCGGCACCCGCTTCGGCACGGTGGCCTCGCAGATGCGCAATTTCTGGGATCAGACGGGCGGCCTCTGGTTCGCCGGCAAGCTCGTCGGCAAGATCGGCTCGGTGTTCACCTCTTCGGCCACCCAGCACGGCGGCCAGGAATCGACCATCCTCGGCTTCATCCCCACCTTCCTGCACCAGGGCATGGTCGTTGCCGGCCTTCCCTATGCCTTCCAGGGCCAGATGGGCACCGAGGAAGTCAAGGGCGGCTCGCCCTACGGCGCGTCCACCATCACCAACGGCGACGGCTCGCGCCAGCCTTCCGAGATCGAACTCGAAGGCGCGAAATACCAGGGCGCCCATGTCGCCAAGCTTGCCGCCAAGCTCGCTTGATCCTTGACGCCGGAATGATGAGGTGCGGCGGCCGTGAGGCTCGCCGCGCCTTTTAGTACACTCGAAAAAAGGCGCAGCTAACCCGAACATTGTCGAACCAGTCCGCCTTCGTTCCCGACGGAACTACGGCGCGACAGCCTTCGCTCTGTGAGCTCGGCTCGCCGAGCCGAAGCGCGCAGAGCGAAGGCTGGTGCGGACGGCGGGGGTCGAACCCGCAAAGCCGAGGCCGAGGGATTTTCTTACCAGCTACGGCTTTCGCCGCCGCCTTCCGGCGTTTGTGGTCTGGACTATACCTTCACCCTAGCTTTTGCCTTAGGTGCTGCCCGTCTAGTCTCTACACCTTCCCCTTGCAGGGCTTGGCTCGGGATTGCCATCTGACAGGTTTCCCCGACTTTGAGCAGTTCTACATCCGGCGTTTCCGCCAGTGCACTCAATTTGCTTTAAGTCCCTTGTGTCTACCGATTCCACCACGTCCGCGTGGTTCTTCCTGCTAACAAAGAGAGACGCTATTCTCAACCGATATTCAGGGGTTGGGATGCGATTCCGCTTCAAAGTTTGGAAGCCCCTCTATCGCCTTACGACAATCCGATATCGGCTGGAGAGCTGGGTGTGGGTATCAGGGTTGGGAATATGGCATTCCCAACGTTTGGTCGCTTCGAATGTCCAGTTGAATTGGCCGTAAAGCGACGATCCGGCGTGCTGATCAAGGCTGCGATAAGCAACGGCGCGTCACGCAGTTGCAAATTGACATTGTTGCTACGCAAGGTCAGGATAGTTTGATTGCGAGAAATATTTCATGCAAGTTGGTGTAGAAATCCGAGCATGACTCCTGGGGCGTTCAAGCTTGTTGAATTTGGTAGACGTTGGGACAAAGTGCCGGCAGAGGTAGTGTTTGCGACTTCTACTGTTGCAATACGTGCACTTCACTTTTCATTGTGAACGCCGGGACATGTGGTGACTAGGGCAAAATGGCTTTTGTTCTGAAGACCTTCGGGAGGTTGCATCTCGTTGACGAGAATGGCAGCGCTGTCGCCTTTCCCGAGAAAGGCCTGCTGCTCCTTGCCTATTTGTTCACAACCGATCAAGGGTCGGCGGATCGAGCAACGTTGGCTCGCTTTCTCTGGGGTGAAGCCGACAGGGACGTTGCACTTTCGACTTTGCGTAAGGTGATTTCGAGAATTAAGGCCCGTCAAATCGATCTCGGGGTTAACGTCCTTTCATCTCAGGGCAATATGCTCACCCTCGACCGGGGTTCTCTGTCGTCCGACATTCTGCTGTCGGACAAGGAGGAAGAGGTCGAGCCGTTCTCGCGGCTGAGGCAGCTGGTGAAGCTGATGAACCAGCCTTTTCTGGGACCGGTCCATAGCCATAGCCGTCAGTTTCAGCGCTGGCTCGCCGAACGTGAAAATTACCATGTCGAGCTTCTCGCAAATACATTGAGAACGGCGTCGCGATTGGCCCAGTCGCCAAAGGAATCCGAAATCCTGAGGAAGGCTGCGGTGATCCTGTTTCGGACCGAGCCGAAGGATCCGGAAACGCTGCAATTGCTGATCCGGATATTCAACGCCGAAGAGGAAGTTGAATCTGTTCGGAACTATTTTGAACAGCGGCGCAATTCGAGTTTGAGAGGCATCGCCGTGCGCACCGGATCGGATGACGGTGACGCAAAATCGCGGCGTCCGCCATCAGCGCCATCGAAGGCGAAACTCGAGGCGGCTCTTCCTCTCGAGCCCGAAGATGTCCGTATTGCAATTCCCCGCCTGGTACTGCTTCCCCCCAGGAACCAATCCGTTCGGCCGCAAGCCGGTTTTCTCGCCGCATCTCTGGTGGAGGATATCACGATCGGATTTTGCGTCTTCAACAGCCTGGAGGTCATCGCCCCGTATTCGGCGGTTCAAATCGGCCACCATGTGGAGACGCAGAAGGCCTTCTTTGAACGCCATCGCGTCAACTATATCCTCGACACCCGGATCAGCAGTACGGGCGATGAAGTGACCCTGTTCGCCCAGTTGATCTTTTTCGATCAGAATCAAATTGTCTGGGCGGAAAGGTTCAGCCTCGATCGGATGGATCTCGCCAGAGACAGGAGAGTTGTTGCCCGGCAGATCGCTCTCTCCGTGTCCAGCGAAATCGAGCGCCATGAGGCGCTGCGCGAAGATCTGAACCCGGTCGCTTACCATCGATATCTTGTCGGCAGGCGGCACCTGGCGCGGTTGACACTTCCGAACCTGCGGCGCTCCCGCAAGGAAATGAAAGCCGCGCTAAGCGTAAGTCCCGATTTCGCACCGGCGCTGAGTTCGATGGCGCGGACCTACTCCAAGGAATGGTTGTTGACGGCCCGGGGAGATATCGATCTTTTGCAATTGGCCGAGACCTTCGCCAAGCAGGCCACCGAGATGCGTTCGGACTTCGCCGATGGCTATCGCGAGCTCGGTGTCGCCAAACTGTTGCAGGGCGCGTTTGATCAAAGCGCCGAAGCAATGGAAGTGGCCGAAAGCCTTGCGCCACACTATGCCGACGTGATTGCCGACTATGCGGACACGTTGGTTCACTGTTCGCTCCCCGCCATGGCCTTGCGAAAGATCGAGCGGGCCATTGAGCTGAACCCGCTCGGTCCCGATACGTATTTCTGGACCGCTGCGGGAGCAAACTATGCCCTCGGCGAATTCGAAGCTTCGCTGGACTATATCGGGCAGATGGCGGATCCCAATCTGGCGGACAGACTGTCTGCCGCAAGTTGGGCCATGTTGGGCCATCAGGACAAGGCGCGGATCTTCGTAAGAAGGTTTCGTGAAGGCAATCCGGACTTCGATGTGGACAAGTGGTTGTCTGCAGTTCCAAGTAAAGAGCAATGGCATAAGGATCTTTATCGTGAAGGCCTGAAGAAAGCTGGATTTTAAAACATCAATCGTTAGAAAGGGCAAAACATGGCTACAGTTGTTGTTATAAGTGTTGAAGGTCAAGACGGGCTCTGGGTCGCTGATCTGGACGCCGGCACCGTAGTGCCGCTTCCGGCCCCCAAGGCGGGCGGCTTGAAAGTGGTGACCGATCTTCGCGCCACCGGCGCGACGGTGACAAAGGGCGTGAATGTGGCTGTTACCGTCAAGTCGGCAGAGGCGGCATTCTCGGGTCATTATGACGGCTGAACGCCGATAATTTGGGGTCCTACAGCGCCCACGCGGTCAGACGCGCAAGACGCTGTAGCACTTGATTCCGATCTAAGAAATTGTGCAGTGGTGCGCGCGGTCGAACATTGAGCAGGCGCTGCATCGACGTGATCATAGTCGTTCTCGGCGCCGATCAAGTGTACCCGGGTGTCAGCGATAATCTATCGGCCCCGGCTCATACGGGTTCGATCTCCGTCGCCCGTATCACCTTCATAATACCGTTTGAATATGCTTGTATATTGTGGATGAAAGCGTGTTTTTGCTTGACAACCGCATTTTAGGTGCAAAGGTTTCGGCGCGGCGGTTGAGTAAGTGTTGTCTTTTGGGAGTAAGACGATGGTTTACGATTGGAGTGGGGCGAGGGTTCGGCGCATCCGGATCTTCAAGACCAGTGTCGCACTTGTGCTCGGAACAGCGATGGCTGCGATACCACTGTTCTTCTGGGCCGCGCAGTTGCGCGGTTTCTGACCTAAGGAACGATCAGCGTTCGGCGAAAGGAACGGCGTTTGGCGCCTTGCTTTCGCGCCACCTGTTGAAGACCCAGCCGGCCAGCAGCCCGAGGGCTGCGCCCATGGCCTTGACGCCGGCATCATGCAGGCGCGGATGGCGCGTCGGCGCAAAATACTGCAAATATTCGATGGCGATCGAGCCGGCGATCAGCAGCACGGCCACCAATTTCCACTGTTTCGGATAGGCGAGCGCAAAGGCGAGGCCGACAAGAACATAGGCGCCTGCGCGATCGGTATCGACCGTCGTGACCGTTTCCGGTCGCAGCCCGATCGGCGAAACCGTGACGAAGAGGATGAAGGCGAGCAGCAGCCAGGCGAGCGGTCTTGCGAATTTAAGGATCATCATGGCTTCATATAGTGGCCGGCCGTTTCATGGACAGTTAAAATCAGTTCATGTGCCGCCAATTTTGCGATTGACTTAAGAAAGCCTTTCGCAAACAGGGCCGGCGGCGAACCGGAAATGGCCGAAGCGGGCTTTCTTTTGCCGGTCGGCCTGTGCCATAGCGGCCCTGTAAACATGAGAATGGATCACGCCCGTGACGAGACTTGATGTCGAAAGCGCCGAAGAGGCGATGCGCAGCCTCTTTCCGGCAACGCCGCTGCAGCTCAACGATCATCTCTCGGCCCGCTACGGCGCCGATATCTGGCTGAAGCGCGAGGATCTGTCGCCGGTACGTTCCTATAAGATCCGCGGCGCTTTCAATTTCTTCCGCAAGGCGATCGGGCAGGGTGCCGCCGGCAAGACCTTCGTCTGCGCCTCGGCCGGCAATCACGCCCAGGGCTTTGCCTTTGTCTGCCGTCATTTCGGTGTGCCGGGCGTCGTCTTCATGCCCGTGACGACGCCGCAGCAGAAGATCGACAAGACCCGCATGTTCGGCGCCGAATTCATCACCATCCGGCTGTTCGGCGACTTCTTCGACCAGTGCTACCAGGCCGCCCGCGACCATGTCGAGGCGGTCGGCGGCGTCATGGTGCCGCCCTTCGATCACGCCGACATCATCGAGGGCCAGGCGACGGTCGCCGCCGAAATCATGCAGCAGTTGCCGGAAGGAACGGTGCCCGACATGGTCGTCCTGCCGGTCGGCGGCGGCGGGCTTGCCGCCGGCATCACCGGTTATCTCGACGGCACCGTGCCGAAGTCGGCCTTCGTCTTCACCGAGCCGGCCGGGGCGCCGAGCCTCAGGCGCAGCATCGAGGCGGGCAAGGTGACGACGCTGGCCAAGGTCGACAATTTCGTCGACGGCGCTGCCGTCGCCCGCATCGGCGACCTGAATTTCGCCGCCCTTCGCGATTTTCCGGCAAGCCAAGTGCAACTGATGCCGGAGAATGCCATCTGCGTCACCATCCAGGAAATGCTGAATGTCGAGGGCGTCGTGCTGGAGCCGGCCGGCGCCCTGTCGCTGACGGCGATTGCCGCGATGGATCGCCAAGCGATCCGCGGCAAGACCATCGTCGCCGTCGTTTCCGGCGGCAATTTCGATTTCGAGCGCTTGCCTGACGTAAAGGAAAGAGCCATGCGTTACGCAGGGCTGAAGAAATACTTCATCCTGCGGCTTGCCCAGCGCCCCGGCGCGCTCAGGGATTTCCTCAATCTGCTCGGCCCCGACGACGATATCGCCCGCTTCGAATATCTGAAGAAATCGGCGCGCAACTTCGGCTCGATCCTGATCGGCATCGAAACCAAGGCGCCGGAGAATTTCGCCCGGTTGATCGGAAATTTCGAAGCTGCCGGCATGGGTTACGAGGATATCACCGAAAACGAGATCCTCGCCAACCTGATCATTTGACTTGGCGATAACAGCACCATCGTGCTAAAGGCGGAACATGGCTTCGTTCATCTCAAATATCTTTTCGATGTTCTCCGGCGGCGGCAAACCCGCTGGGGAAGCAGCAGGTCCTTCCGGTGAGCCGCAGCTTTACGGCGATTGCACGATCTATGCCGAGCCGCGTAAGGAAGGCAGCCAATATCGCCTTGCCGGCCGCATCGAAAAGAAGGTCGGAGACGAGGTCCTGGTGCGCAATTTCATCCGCGCCGATCTGTTTTCCTCGTCCGACGATGCGCTCGAATGCACGGTGCGCAAGGCGCAGCAGATCATCGATCAGCATGGTTCGTCACTCTTTGGTGACGGCGAGAAGCTTCGTCAGGTCTGAAATCGGGATCCGCCCGATCAGCACGTGATACCGGCCACAATTATTCTTGTTTTTCAATCCTGTGACTCCGGCACATCGCCAGTGACTGGGGTTTCACTCACGCAATCTTAAAGGATTGGGGTGAAAGGTATCGCCTGCAGGATTTGCGGGACGCCCTCGTGTTTGACCTTTTCGGACGATCGACCAAAGGATTTGCTGTCGCAATCGCCGCGCCGGCAAAATACCGAGGGTGGACATCCGTCGCTGAGCTATCGTGATGGAGACACTCAACCTCGTTCTCTTCGCCATCGAAGCCATCGCTTATTTCGCGCTGATGGTGACGCTTCTGCATTTCCGTCATCGGCTTGGCCTCGGGGTTTTCCTGACGGCGCTCGGCGTCATGCATTTCATGGAGACCTATCTGGCGGCGGTCTTCTATGTCTCGCTGCCGTTCGGGGACGTGTCGCCGGGCTCATCCGTCTTCTTCTCCGGCAAGCTGATGATGATCCTGATGCTTTACCTGCAGGAGGATGCAGCGACGGTGCGCCAGCCGATCTATGGCCTGTTCCTCGGCAACCTGCTCACCGTCGGTATTGCCTGGGTGCTGCAGTTGCACCTGCCGCTGCAGATGTCGCCCGACCACACGCCCGACGTCGATTTTCTCAAGGAGATGGGCTGGCTGATGGTCTGGGGCACGGCGCTGCTCTATGTCGATTCGCTCGGCATCATCCTGCTTTACGAAAAGCTCGGCGATTTCTTCCGCCGGCGCGTCGTTCTGCGTTTCCTGATTTCGGGATTCGTACTGCTGTCTTTCGACCAGATCGGCTTCTTCGCCGCACTGCATTATTTTCTGGATGTGCCGGTTGCGGCATTCTGGGCCGGATGGAAGGCGAAAATGCTGGCCGTCTGCCTCTATGCGGCGATGTTCGCACTCTATGAATATCGTATCCGCCGGGGTGGAGGGGCCATGTCGGCACGCTCGATCAGCGACGTCTTCGGCGACCTGACATTCCGTGAGCGCTATAACGATCTTCTGGAGCGCACCGGCCGCGATATGCTCACCGGCGTCTACGATCGCACGCGCATGGAACTGGAAGCGCCGCTGATGCTGAGCGAGGCGCTGAGGCAGGGACTATTCACCACCATCCTCATTCTCGACGCCGACCACTTCAAGGATGTCAATGACGGCTACGGCCATCTTCAGGGCGACGAGGTGCTGAAGGCGATCGCCGCTCGTGTGGGCACGACATTGCGCTCGAGCGACCGCGTCTTCCGCTTCGGCGGCGAGGAGTTCGTTGCCGTCTGTCCGGGCACCGACCACCAGGAAGGTCTGCTGCTTGCCGAGCGCTTGCGCTGGACGATCGAGACCAGCGTCAGGACGCCGGATGACAGGCCGGTCACGGTCAGCATCGGCGTCGCCACCGCCGACGAGGACGGCGCCGATTTCACCGCCGTGCTGACGGCCGCCGACGGCAGACTCTACGCCGCAAAGAAGAGCGGCCGCAACTGCGTCGTCGGTCGTTCAGGCGTGGTGAAACTCAGTTAGCGCGGTTGCTGCTTGTCTGGACAGACACGCGGCGCAACGCGCTCATGCATGTCGCCCGGAGAGCAGCGCGCCGGAATAACGACATGCATGAAAACAAGGAGCTAAAGCGCGTCGCTTGATCGAGTTTTCATGTAACGCGCTTCAGTAATCTTCTTCGTCATCTCGGCGGCGGGTTTGAGCAGGCGGAGCCCTCAGCATGAAATCCTGGTGCCGCTTGTCGTTCCGGTGATCGCCGACGCGTATTTGCACGATCATGCCGAGTGCGGCTATGGCAGCAAAAATACCGGTAATGAGGGGTTGATGGTCGAGGACCAGAGCCTTCCAGTCAATTCGTCCCAGAAGCGGGATTGCGACGCAAGCGGCGCCGACCACTCCCCATTTCCAAATCCAGGGTACACTAACCAACTTCTTGTCCCCCTGATACCCGATTCAACTCGCCAATATTCATCCACAGATTGCATGAACCAGAGCAATACACAAGCGGCCACGTTGAGCGCGGCCGATTCTTCACAGAATGCTTCACGTTCGATGCAAGCTTCGACACATCGCTGCCATCGGAGGCCAAAGGTCTGCCGGCCACTGCTCGGAACCGACCTGTCACGAAGCCTCTTTCGTCGAGCAGCCTCAAACTTTTCGCTTTTCGCGTGTGTCGTTAGCGCCCGGAATTCTGTTGCGATGGCCTGAAACGATTAAAGGGGAGGCCGGACCGTATACCGGCGGTCGATAGGGCGCTGTCGAGGCAGAGCGCGGCGGGGTGTTGAGGATGTTCGATAAACAACAACATATCTATGAATGTGTTATATGTTTCAATGACTTATTGGATTTATAAAAACGGCTTGTTCGTAAAATGCAAACGTGATCTCCATTGCTGCAACGGATGATCTTTCCTGCGAGGGGCGTGGAAACATGAGTGATACAGCTGTGCGAACCAAGGTCGATGGCGGCGAATTTGCGGTTTTGTGCATCGGGGGATTTCTTCTTTCGATCGCTTATGGCGTGACCTTTCTCATCCCGGTGCTGGTGGGACAGCGGGGCGGCAACGAGGCGCTCGCCGGCCTGATCATCTCGGCGGCGACGGTCAGCACCGTCATTCTCGTGATCCTGTCCGGCCACATCGCCGATGCCATCGGCTCAGCGCGGGCGGTGGCGGTTTCCGGGCTTTTTCTGGCGGCATCCGGGCTGGGATTCGCCACGGTCCCCGCAGCCGGATTGAGTCTGATGACTGTCGGTTTCGTCCTTGGAATCGGTTGGGGCACTTTTTACGCGCTCGGGCCGATCCTGGTCGCGGCGATCACCGAACCCGCGCACCGGATTCGGTTCTTTGCCCTGCTTTCGGGATCGATGATGTCGGGCATCGGCGCCGGACCGATCATTGGCCGCATTGCCACCGGCTGGTCGATGCCGATCGAGACGGCCTTCGCCTTTGCGTTCCTGTCCAGTCTCGCCGGCGGCGCGCTTTACTTTTGGCTGCATCTCCGGCTGAGCAGAGCCGGCAAGATTTTGCCTCACGTCAACAAGATCTCATTTGCCGCAGCGCGTCAGGTGATTGCTTCGCCGGCGATCTATTCCATCGCCATGGTCGGCATCGGCGGCGCGATTTTCGGCGGGCTTTCCAGCTTTCAGACCAGCTACGCCAAGGCGCACGGATTCGATTACTCCCTCTTCTTCATCGGTTTCATGTCCGCCGCCATCCTGAGCCGGTTGTTCGTGGCAGGATATGTGGTCAAGAAGGATCCATTCTATTCGCTTCTGGTGCTGACGAGCCTGACGCTGGCATCCATCCTGCTGTTCCTGCTAGTGACATCAAGTCAGATAACCTATCTCGGAGCTGCGGCGATGCTGGGCCTGGGCTATGGGCTGACCTATTCCGTCATCAATGGCCTTGCCGCGAATGAGGCGCCCACCGGCCTTATGCCGCAAGCGCTACTCTTGTTCTCGCTGTCCTATTTCATCGGCGTCTTCGGCTTTCCGCTGATCGCCGGCAATCTGATCGTTTCGTCCGGCATTCAGGCCATGCTGTCTGTATTGCTCCTGCTTGCCGCCCTGAATCTGGCAATCGTCCTGTTTCGAGTTGCCCGCCGTGCGATGATCGGCAGAGCATCCTTGGTCGAGGAATAGGACGCCTTGGACGACCGACCGAAGTCGGTGACAGGATGTGGACCCGGGCAAGTCTGACTTTGCCCGGGTCCGGCTTGCTCAGGCGGCGCGGAAGATCTTGGCGCCGGACGGCGCGCTTGTCATGCCGCCGTCGACGGTGATCTCGATGCCGGTGACATTGGCGGAATCATCCGATGCCAGGTAGAGCGCCGCCTTGGCGATTTCGTCGGCTTCGCTCATGCGGCCGAGCGGGCTCAGGCCGCCCATACGAGCCTCCAGCGCCGACATCGCGTCTTCTGTCGGTGCCATCGGCGACCAGATCGGCGTCTTCGTGCCGCCGGGGGTCACCTGATTGACGCGGATGCCGCGCGGCGCGAGTTCGGAGGCCATATTGCGCGTCATCGCCCGGACCGCCGCCTTGGTCGCCGCATAGGCGGACCAGCCGGGAGCGCCGAGCACGGCATGCACCGAACCGTTGAGGATCACCGAAGCGCCGTCGTTGAGATGCGGCAGGGCTGTTTGCACGGTGAAGAAGACTGCGGTGAGGTTGGTGCTGATGATCTGGTTGAACTGCTCCGGCGACGTGTCACCGAGCGGTGTCGCGCCGCCGATGCCGGCATTGGCGAAGACGATGTCGAACTTGCCGACCTTTGCGGCGGCTTCCGCAAATACCTTCTCGGTGGCGGCGGCATCGGTGACATCGAGCTTCAGCGCCAGCACGCCGGCCCCGAGCGCCTTTTCGGCGGCGGCAAGCGTTTCCGGGTTGCGGCCGGTGATCACCACCTTGGCGCCCTCATCGATGAAGACCTTGGCGGTCGCAAGACCGATGCCGCTGTTTCCGCCGGTGATCAGGGCGACCTTGTTTCTTAGACGCATGATTGATGCTCCTCTTGGAAATGACGACGATCTAGATTATGATCGTTATCTATAAGGATTACGATTGTAATCCATTTGAGTCAAGAGGCAATTCGGGGAGCTTCCGATGGGGCGTTCGCAGCTGGAAAAACAGAAGACGCATGAGAAGATCGTCGAGACCGCATCGAAGCGGCTGCGCGAGGAGGGGCTCGAAGGTATTGGCGTTGCCGACCTGATGAAGGAAGCCGGCCTGACCGTCGGTGGCTTCTACAAGCACTTCGCCTCCCGCGACGATCTCGTCGCCGAGGCGGTCCAGTCCGCATTCGATTCATGGGGACGCAGGCTGGAGGCCGAGGGAGTGAATCCGGCGGAGATGTCGGCCGCAGATGTCGCCGATCGTTATGTCAGCGCCTATCATCGCGACAATCCCGGCGAAGGCTGCCCTTTTGCCGCGCTGACTTCCGATCTATCCCGTAGCGGCGAGAAGGCGCGGGCGATCGCGACGGACGGGCTGCGGCGTAATTTCGAAGCCTTGGCAAGCAAGGCTGCGGGAGCGGACGAAGGAGACAGGCGGCGCAAGGCGATCATGGCCTTTGCGATGATGGCAGGCGGCGTCGGCCTTGCCAGGATCTCCTCCGATGAGGAACTTTCAGCCGAAATCCTGGCGACGGTCCGGGATTTTGTCGCCGACATCGACAAATGACAAACGGCCGGCGAAGGCCGGCCGTTCCATGCTGTATTGGCGAACCGATCAGGCGGCCAGCGCGATTTCCTGGACGCGCGACTTGGCGGCGTCGATGGCCTTTTCGGCAGCTTCGGGACCGAAGGCGAGACCTTCGACATAGATGGTCTCGATATCCGTGATGCCGAGGAAGCCGAGAACCGACTTCAGATACGGTACGGCATGGTTCAGCGGGGCAGCCGGTCCCTGCGAGTAGACGCCGCCGGAGGTGAGCACGACATAAACCTTCTTGCCGGTGACGAGGCCGACCGGGCCGGTTTCCGTGTACTTGAAGGTCACGCCGGCGCGGGCGACGTTGTCGATCCAGGTCTTCAGCGACGAATAGATGTTGAAGTTGATCAGGCCGGTGCTGATGACGATCGTATCGGCGGCAAACAGTTCGGCGACGAGTTCGTCGGAGGTTTTGATGGCTGCGATTTCTTCGGCGGTACGGTCTTCGGCCGGCTTGCGGATCGCGCCGGTGAACAGGTCATCGATATGCGGCAGCGGGTTGGCGGCGAGATCGCGGCGAACGACGACGCTGCCCGGCTGCTGGCTCTTCAGCTTTTCGGCGAGATCGGCGGCGATCGGCGTCGAGAGCGATTCGGCACGCGGGCTGGACGTCAGAAGAAGGATGGACGACATGGTGCATTTCCTTTCGAATTGAATTTGACGGCCCGTTGCTGGGAGGTGAGCCGCAGTCTCGACGAGCAAAATAGGTCTGGCCTGCTATCGAAAAAACGGTGATAATGTCGATCGAAACTATCGATGGAATGGATGGAAGATGCTTCCGAACCCGACTCTGGACCAATTGCAGGTGTTTCTGACCGTTGCCGAAACCGGCAGCTTCTCCGCCGCTTCGCGGGCATTGAACCGGGCGCAGTCCGTCGTCAGCTATACGATCGCCAACCTGGAAGCACAGCTCGAAGTGCCGCTTTTCGAGCGCTCCGGTGCGCGCCAGCCGAAGCTGACGGAGGCGGGCAAGGCGATGCTGGAGGATGCGCGGCGCATTCTCGGCGATCTGCAAGTCATGCGGGCGCGCGTCAAGAGCTTGAGGGAAGGGCTCGAAGCGGAGGTTTCTGTCGCCATCAGCGTCATGGTGCCCTCGCGCGCCATGGTGGACGTCCTGCACGAATTCCGTGAGATGTTCCCGTCCGTTTCGTTGAATCTTAATGTCGGCGAGCTTGGAATGGTGATGGATCTCGTCCTCAGCGGCAAGGCGACGATCGGCATCGGCGGCGCCGTCCTCCAGCAGGACGATTCGATCATCACGGAGCGGATCGGCCATTCCTTCATGTTGCCGGTTGCCGCCCCCAACCATCCGCTGGCCCGCATCGACCGGCCGCTCACGCTGGGCGACGTGCGCGAGGAAGTGCAGCTCGTCGTCACCGACGCCTCAGGCCGAACGAAGGGGCGGGATTTCAACGTGCTGTCCTACAAGACATGGCGCGTCAGCGATATTGCCACGAAGCACCAGCTCATCAAGGCCGGCCTTGGCTGGGGCGGCCTTCCGGCCTCCATAATGCATGACGATCTCCGTAGCGGCGCGCTCGTCCATCTCGATCTGGATGCCTATGAACAGGGCGAATATCCGATATATTCGGTGCGGCAGCTCGCCAACCCGCCCGGACCTGCCGCCAGCTGGATGATCGACGCGTTCCGCACACGGCTTTCCCATTGCCCGAATCAGGCCGATTTCCATGCTGAGATGGCGGAGCTCCAGCAACCCGCGACACGGCTCGCGGCTGAATGACGAAGGCGCGGGTGCCGCGCCTTCCTCTACACTTCCTTCGGTCTAAAGAACCAATCTGAACTTCGAGAATCCGTCGGCGCCGTCGCCGGCATCCTCGATCTTGACGCTCTTGACTGCCGCGAGGAACTGCTTTGCCTTCGGACCGCTTTCGAAGGTCACGGTCGTGCCCGGCAGCGGTTTGAAGGTCCAGTTCGCATCGGCCGACGGATTGATCGTGCCCTGGTCGTGGACATAGCGGACGATGACGTCGCGGTTGGTGTCCGGCGCCTGGAAGATCACCTTATCAGCCGCGATCTCCGGGAAACTGCCGCCGCCGCCGGCGCGGTAATTGTTGGTGACGACGACGAACTTCTGGGCGGGATCGATCGGCTTGCCGTCGAAGGCGAGGTTCTGGATGCGGTTGGCATCCGGATTGATAGCCTTGCCGGAGGAATCATATTTCGGCGGCTGCGACAGGTCGATCTGGTAGGTTACGCCGTCGATGACGTCGAAATTGTAGGACGGGAAGTCGTTGTTGAGGAGGGCCGCATCCTTCGAGCCGGCCGCAATGTGATTGAACATGCCGGCCGACATTTCCAGCCAGTTCTTCACCTGGGCGCCGGTGATGGCGACAGCCTGCACCGTGTTCGGATAGAGATAGAGGTCGGCGACGTTCTTGATGGCGATATCGCCGGCCGGAACGTCGGTATAATAGTCGGCGCCGCCGCGGCCGCCGGCCTTGAAGGGGGCCGCCGCCGATAGCACCGGCAGGTCCTTGAATGCGGTGTCGGCGAGCATCTGCTTGATGTACCAGGTCTGGGCCTGGCTGACGACCTGCACCGAGGGATCGTCGGCGACGAGCGCGAAGTAGGAATAAAGCGGTGCGGAGGTCTTGCCGACCGGGGTGCGGACATAGGCGAGCGTCGCCTCGTGCTCGGCCTTGGCGGCCTCGATCACGCCCTTCTTGTCGGCGTAGTCGGCAACCACCTTCTTCTTGTCGTCACGGTGATAGATCGGCCGTGCTTCCGAGGTGAAATCGACGATCTTCCAGCTGTTGCCGTCCTTTTCGAGCAGCAGGTCGATGAGGCCGAGATGCGAGCCCCAGAAGCCGGCCATCACGGCGGGCTTGCCATGCAGCGTGCCCTTGACGGGATCGGCATTGGCGATGCCGTCCCAGCTCTTCGGGCCGGGGAAGACGAGATGCTGATGGCCGGTGAAGATCGCGTCGATCCCTTCGACGGCGGCGAGATGCAGCGAGGCGTTTTCCATCTTTTCGGACGGTGCGCTGCCGTCGATGCCGGAATGGGAGAGCGCAATGACGATATCGGCGCCGGCTTCCTTCATGGCTGGAATCCAGGCCTTGGCGGCCTCGACGATGTCGCGCGTCTGCGCCCTGCCTTCGAGGTTCTTGATATCCCAGAGCATGATCTGCGGCGGGACGAAGCCGATGAAGCCGATCTTGACCGGGCTCTCATTGCCGGCGCCGTCCTTGATCTGTTTTTCCACGATAATGTAGGGCTTGAAGAACAGATCGTCCTGCTTCGGGTCCGAGGCGAGCTGGCCCTTGGTCAGGTTGGCGCAGACGAAGGGGAATTTCGCGCCTGACAGGACCTTGAACATGAAGTCGAGGCCGTAGTTGAACTCGTGATTTCCGAGCGTGCCGACCGTGTAGCCGAGCGTGTTCATCGCCTTGATCACGGGATGGACGTCGCCGTCCTTCATGCCGTGCTGATAGGCCATGTAGTCGCCCATCGGATTGCCCTGCAGCACGTCGCCATTGTCGATCAGCAGCGAGTTGACGGCCTCTGCGCGGATATTGTCGATGATCGTCCCGGTGCGGGAAAGCCCCATCGTGTCGTTCGGCTTGTCGGCATAATAGTCATAGGGGAAGACGTTGACGTGAATATCCGTCGTTTCCATCAGCCGGAGATGCGCCTGGTTGGCGCCGGCGCGGGCGCTGAAAGGGTGCAGCAGCACCAGAGCGGAAGTGGCGGCAAGCCCACCAAGCAGAGAACGGCGGCTCATGACGCCAACGTCGAAAATCGAAGACATGGGAACTCTCCTCTTCAAAAACATGCATCGTCCGGCCCGTCAGAATTAGGACGATTTGGCGAGGAGTACACTGCGAAAATGACAGGACGGCAAAACAATCGGCGGCGATGGCGCAATGGTTTTAATATGCAACTTATAGTAAAGTCTCCCGACGGAAATCCATCGGGGAGCGGGTCATGGCCGGGCCGTTATCACCACAGCAGGAGGTGCCGAGACGTCCGCTCGGCTGCGGGCTTGGCGCCAACGGCAACCACAGCCACTGAGCAGCCACACAGCCGCTCCTTTGGCGCAAAGGCGGTGCAGCCTTACGATTTCGGCGTCGATGTGGCCAATTGAGGCGTCCGTTTGCCGTTGGCGTTGGCCGTAACCAGTTGGCGTACCGCCAGAACCGGTCGTATTTCCTTATGGAAAAAGCGGAAATAGGAGGAGACCTGCGCTCGCGCATTGGAATTCACGTCGAATTGGATGCCGACGCGGCCATTGTGTTTCCAGCGAATGACGCCTTCGAGCATCCCGAGGTTCTCGGCCTCTATGCGCACCTTGCTGCCGGAAGCCGCATGAAACGGTCCCCTCATCTCCAGCGCCGCACCGGTCGCCGACAGGTTCAGGATACGGGCATCCACCTGGCTGTTCAGATATTTGACGCTGCCGAAGACGCGGCAGTTTTGCCGTTCGGCCTTTCGGGCCGTAATTTTCAAATTGCGAGTCATACATTCTCCCTCGAATATGGGGAGCAGCATAGCGCTCGAAAATTGAAATGGTTTTAGTGGCTTGGCTAAAATTGCAGTGAAATGTCACCTTATCGAACATCAGCCGTTCGAGATCTGCTTCACGCGCCTGCGTGACAAGCAGCATACCGTTGCATCACCACCATCCTGATCCTGCACGCGTTTAGGCCAGGCTCAGTTTCGCCATGCGTCCACCATCGATCGTTCAGATCTGGCCGGTGACAAAGCCGGCTTCCGGCGAGGCAAGCCAGGCGACCAGTGCGGCCACTTAGTCCGACGGGATGGATGCGACCGATCTCCCGGCGGAAGGCTTGCGGGTCCGGCATGCTCTCGATGAAATCCACGTTGAGGTCAGTATCGATCCATCCTGGCGCGACCGCATTGCAGCGGATGCCACATCGGATGGCCGTCCTGCGCCGAACCTTTTAGAGTCCTATTCGACGCGCGGTGCTCCGGCGGCGGCCGTCCTACGCCCTACCACATGCTCGCGCCAGACCGTGAAGATACCGGCGGCGACCACGATGACCGAGCCGACGATCATGTTGAAGCTCAGCGTTTCTCCATAGATCACCATGCCGATGATGGAGGCGTAGACAAGCGACAGATAGGTCAGCGGCTGGACGGCGGCGGCATCGAGAATATCATAGGCGCGGATCAGGAAATAATGGCTGGAAATGCTGGTCATGCAGACGAGCGCCATCCAGCCCCAGTCGCCCGGCGACATCCAACTCCAGTAGAACGGCCCGATAAGCGTCATCGTCACACCGCCGACGACGCCGGTATAGAAGAAGCTGGTCATCGACGAATCGTCGCGGCTGACGAGGCGGGTGGCGATGACGTAGAAGGCGAAGTTGAAGCAGGAGGTGACGGCAAGAAGCAGTTTTACGTCGAAAAATTCGCCTTCCGGCTTCAGGATCAGCAGCACCCCGAACAGTCCAGCGCCGATCGCCGCCCACCGCCGCCAGCCGACCCGTTCGCCGAGGATCGGCATTGCCAGCAGCGCGATCAGGATCGGCGTCGCGGAAAAGATCGCCTGCGAACGGGCAAGGCCGATTATCGCAAAACAGGTGATGGCCAGAACCACTTGGACCGCAAGCAGAACGCCGCGCGTCACCTGCAGGAATGGGCGTTTGGTGCGGGCCGTCGCCTTGAGGCCGCCACGCATCCTCGAGGCGAGAATGATGGTGAAAAGCGCGAAAGCCCAGTAGCGGATCATCGTCACGAAGATCGGCGGATAGGTCGATGCCAGATGTTTTGAGATGGCGTCCTGCAGCGAAAAGATGGTGAGCGCCAGCAGGGCGAAAATGTAACCGTGGGTCTTCGATGTCATGATTTGCCATTGAGCGGGAAACGCCTGCGTGCATCGAAAGTCTGGGCAGGCTTTCGAAAACTTTGCAAGGGCTCAAAGGCCGACATTCGGCTTGTCGATGATTTCTCTGAGCGCGAAGCTCGAATTGATCTTGACGACGTGGGGCAGAGCCGACAGCCAGTCGCGGTGGATGCACTCATAGTCCTCGAGATCGCGGGCGGCGACCCTCAGGATATAATCGTATTCGCCCGACATCAGGTAACAGACAAGCACGTTGGGACAGAGCTTCACCGCCGCCTCGAATTCCGCCAGCGTCTTGGCGAACTGGCCGGAGAGCGAGATATGCACGATGGCGATCATCTTGTAGTCGAGCGCCTTGTGCGAAAGCCGCGCATGGTAACCATCGATGACGCCGCTTCTTTCCAGGATGTCGAGCCGGCGCGAACAGGCCGAAGGCGACAATCCGATCCTCTCGGCGAGCTCGGCATTGGTGATGCGGGCATTGGCCTGCAATGCCTTAAGAATCGCAAGATCGATGGTATCGAGATCGGCCATTCGAAGAACCTTCGAAGAATGAGATGAAGAGCGCAATAATCGCCGAAAAAACGCCTCTTCGCAAATCGTCTTTGCAAGGACATTTCGCGGCCTTGGTGGTTGGATTCATCGTCTGAGGAAATCCGCGACTGCGGAGATGACAGGAGAGGAACGCCAATGCGTGTCGGTTGCCCGAAGGAAATCAAGAATCACGAATATCGCGTCGGTCTGACGCCGGCTTCGGTGCGCGAATATGTCGCCCACGGCCACGAGGTCTGGGTGGAGACCAAGGCGGGCGCCGGCATCGGCGCCGATGACGCCGCCTATGCCGCGGCTGGCGCGAAGATCGCCGCCTCCGCCAGGGATATTTTCGAAAAGTGCGATATGATCGTCAAGGTGAAGGAGCCGCAGCCTTCCGAATGGGCGCAACTGCGCGACGGTCAGCTGCTCTATACTTATCTGCATCTGGCGCCCGATCCGGAACAGACCAAGGGTCTGCTTGCTTCCGGCGTCACGGCGATCGCCTATGAGACGGTGACCGACGAACGCGGCGGCCTGCCGCTACTGGCGCCGATGTCGGAGGTCGCCGGTCGCCTGTCGATCCAGGCGGGCGCGACCGCCCTGCAGAAGGCCAATGGTGGCCTCGGCGTCCTGCTCGGCGGCGTGCCCGGCGTGCTGCCGGCCAAGGTAGCGGTCATCGGCGGCGGCGTCGTCGGCCTGCATGCGGCCCGGATGGCCGCCGGCCTCGGCGCCGATGTCAGCATCCTCGACAAATCGCTGCTGCGCCTGCGCCAGCTCGACGATATCTTCGCAGGCCGCATCCACACCCGCTATTCCAGCATCCAGGCGCTGGAGGAGGAGGTCTTCTCGGCCGATCTGATTATCGGCGCCGTGCTGATCCCGGGCGCGGCTGCGCCAAAACTCGTCACCCGCGAGATGCTGTCCGGCATGAAGAAGGGCGCCGTCATCGTCGACGTCGCCATCGACCAGGGCGGCTGCTTCGAAACCTCGCATGCGACGACCCATTCCGATCCGACCTATGAGGTCGACGGCGTCGTGCATTATTGCGTCGCCAACATGCCGGGCGCCGTGCCGGTGACTTCGGCGCACGCGCTGAACAATGCCACGCTGGTGCATGGCCTGGCGCTTGCCGATCGCGGCCTGCGCGCCATCGCCGAAGACAAGCATCTGAGGAACGGCCTCAACGTGCACAAGGGCCGCATCACCAACAAGCCGGTCGCCGAGGCGCTCGGCTACGAGGCCTTCGCCCCGGAGAGCGTGCTCAACGTAGCGTAACTGCCTGACTCCAGGTCAACTTAGGGCGCCGGTCTCCGCAAGGGCCGGCGCCGTTACCTTGTCGATCCGGCATTGGAAGCAGTTGTTGCGCGCCGAGCGGACATGCACATAGGCGATATCGGGTCGTGCCAGCAGCTTTTCGCCATAAGCGGGAATATCCCCAATATCGGTCACCGCGCCGGTGCCGTAGACGATGCGGTCGTTCTCGCTATAGCCGCGGACGATGAAATCGGGGCTCGTCGTCAGGATCGGCGGCATGATCTCTTCGGCGGCATAGCGTGTGCAAGGTTGCTTGTGCAGGAAGACCGGGCCGGTTTCGGCATAAGGCTGCAGCTCCGGGAAGGGCCGGTAGGCGAAGACCAGCATCTCCTCGCCGGCATCGATATCCTGAAGGCAATGGCGGCAAGGGTTGCCGTCACCGTCGGAAACGATCGTCTCGGGCAGCCTGTTATAGGCGTCGCGGCCGCCGTTCCAGAGATGTTCGGCGTCGGTGGTCGGCATGGCGACAAAGCGAATGGCGGTCATGGCAGATCTCCTTTGTGATTGTCATGAAATGCGCCCGATTGATCGTTCAAGCCACCCGTTTCTTGCGTGTGTTGGTTTGTCGAGATCGTCGGCCGTAAGTCTTTGGGCGCGCGAGACTTTTCAACGGTCGAATTGAGTCATTCACCGCGCAGACGCGCGGTGGCTGGATTCCTGTGACGAGCACAGGAATGAGGGAGGGTGGGGCAAACGCGCTCGCCAAATTTCCACCGACGTAGGGACCCTTAGAAGGGTATCATGCAGTGGAGTCCAGAGCGAGTTCCGCGGTAATTGGCGGCAGGCCACATCTCCCACCCTCATTCCTGTGCTTGTCACAGGAATCCAGCCACGGCGGGTCTGCGCCGTGAATGACTCAATGCAATAACCGGAAAGAAACTATTGCGCTCGAGGACTTAAGCAGCTTGGGCCTGTGGACGGGCGATGGAGCGTTATGCGAGCCGGCAAACCAACCCCTCAGCTTTTCCGCGCCATCTCCAGCAGCTCTTTGTCGCTCAGCGGACGCACAATCCCGGTGCCTGTGGACACCGGTGAGAAGCCGTACATCTGGTAGAGTTGCAGCGCGCGCGGATGGTCGAGATTATTGGTGGTGGTGGTGACCCGCTTCGGGTTGAGCGACCAGATGGCGTAGAGCGCCTGCAGCAGGAACCATTTGCCGATGCCGAGACCGAGCGCATGTTCGATCAGGCCGAAATGGCTGAGCTCGATCGTATCCTCGTCCTCGCAGAAATATTCGTAGAAGCCGGCGGGCGCGCCGTTCACGTAGAGGACGCTGATATTGTTGCGTTTGTCGTTCAGTGTTGCGGCCAACTGCTCGTCGCTCATGCGCAGCCTGTCCACCCATTGCCAGCGCGCGCCCACCTGCCGATAGAGATAGCGGTAGAAGGGCAGCGGTATCTCCGGCGCGCGCATGATCGCCGTCTGGATATTGACGGGCACCGGCATGCTCGCCTTCGGCGGCGCCGTCATTTCCAGCCGGGTGATGTGGGCTTTCAGCGAAGCGGGCGTCTTCCCCATGGCGATCAGGCTTTGACTGGCGTCGGCGGGCCGGTGACGACGGGCGTGTCGTCACTGCTGCCCCATTCGCTCCACGAGCCGTCATAAAGCTTGTTGTCGTGATGGCCGAGCGATTCCAGCGCCAGCGTGATGATCGCGGCTGTTATCCCCGAGCCGCAGGAAGTGACGACCGGCTTGGAAAGATCGATGCCGGCATCCTCGATGGTCTGGCGGAGTTCGGGCAGCGATTTGAACCGGCCCTGGTTGGCGAAGGTACCGGAGGGCAGGCTGCGGGCGCCGGGCATATGGCCGGAGCGCATGCCGGCACGCGGCTCGGGCTCGGCGGCGGCGAAGCGGCCGGCGCTGCGGGCATCGGCAATCTGCATCGCACCGCTCGCGACGATGTCGCGCATCCTATCGAGCGTCACCACGCGGCTTTCGTCGAAGTCAGGCGTGAAGGTCGCCGGCGCATGGTTGGGCGTCGTGGTTTCGAGCGGACGGCCCTCGGCCTTCCAGCCGTCGAGGCCGCCGTCGAGCACGAAGACATTCTTCGCGCCCATCACGCGGAACAGCCACCAGACGCGCGGCGAGGCGAACAGGCCGATGCCGTCATAGACGACGATGCGATCATTCTCGCTGATGCCGAGCCGGCCCGCCTCGGTGGCGAAATAATCGGGCGAGGGGATCGTGTGCGGCAGCGACGTCGAATGGTCGGCGATCTTGTCCTGGTCGAAGCGGATGGCGCCGGGAATATGGCCGGCCGCATATTCGGCATCGGCATCGCGCTTCTGCGCCGGCAGATAGAAGGAGGCGTCCAGCACGCGCAGATCCGGCTTCCCGAGCTCGGCCTGCAGCCAGTCGGCCGACACCACGAAACGGCTCTTGGTCTCACTCATTGTGCTCTCCCTTGATGGTCAGGCTTCGTCGCCGGGCGTGCCGAAGCGGATTCGGAAGCGCCGGTTCTCCTTACCCTTTTTCTCGATCTTGGCGATGTGGATCTGGCCGACTTCCTGTGTTTCGGAGACATGTGTGCCGCCGCAGGGCTGGCTGTCAATCGAGGAGTTCTCGCCGATGCAGACGAGGCTGACGCGCCCGAGCCCGATCGGCGGGCGCACGTTCTTCGATTTGACGATGTCTGGGTTTGCCGCAAGTTCCTCGTCGGTGATCCATTGCAGAGTGACCGGATGATTGTCGGCGACCAGTTCCATCAGCTTTGATGTCACCTGGTCCTTGTCGATCGTCTCGGTCATGTCGAAGTCGACGCGGCTTTCCTCCTCGCCGACGGCAGCCCCGGTGATCGGATAGGAGCAGACGACGGAAAGCAGGTGGCAGGCCGTGTGCATGCGCATCAGCCGGTAGCGGCGCTGCCAGTCGACATGCAGCACCAGCGTCTCGCCGACTTCCGGGCGCGGCTCGTTTTCGAGCGGCACATGGATGATGATATCCTTGCTCGGACCGTGCTTCGTCTGGCCGAGCGCGATCTTCGTGCCGTCGGCGCGTTCGAACTCGCCGGTGTCGCCAGGCTGGCCGCCTGACGTCGCATAGAAGCAGGTCTGATCGAGTTCGATGCCCCCGTCCTCGTGAACGGCGGTGACGACCGCCTCGCATGTCGAGAGATAGAAGTCGTCACGATAGAGGGCATTGACGGGCATGGGGTCTCACGCGGGCTCGTAGGGAACGTGGATATTGGGCGACTTGGCCATCCAGCCGGGAACCGGCAATCCCTTCGACGTCAGGAAATCCGGGTTGAAGAGCTTCGACTGATAGCGGTTGCCGTAGTCGCAGAGGATTGTCACCACTGTGTGACCGGGGCCGAGATCCCGGGCGAGATTGACCGCGCCGGCAATGTTGATCGCCGTCGAGCCGCCGAGGCACAGGCCTTCGTTTTCGACGAGGTCGAAAAGATAGGGAAGCGCTTCGGCATCGGAGACCTGATAGGCGAAATCGGGCGTGAAACCCTCGAGATTGGCGGTGATGCGGCCTTGGCCGATGCCCTCGGTGATCGACGATCCCTCGGATTTCAGCGTGCCGTTCTGGTAGAATTCGTAAAGTGCGGCGCCGTCGGGATCGGCGATGCCGATCTTGACGTCCGCATTGAAAGCCTTGAGGCCGGCGGCGACACCTGCCAGCGTGCCGCCGGAACCGACGGAGCAGATGAAGCCGTCGACCTTGCCGTCGGTATCGTTCCAGATTTCTTTTGCCGTCGTTTCGACATGCGCCTGGCGGTTGGCGACGTTGTCGAACTGGTTTGCCCAGATCGCCCCGTTCGGCTCGGTCTTCGCCAGCTGCTCGGCGAGCCGCCCGGAAACCTTCACATAATTGTTCGGGTTCTTGTAGGCGACGGCCGGCACTTCGACGAGTTCGGCGCCGAGCAGCTTCAGCGCGTCCTTCTTTTCCTGGCTCTGCGTTTCAGGGATGACGATGACGGTGCGGTAGCCGAGCGCCTTGGCAACCAGCGTCAGGCCGATGCCGGTATTGCCGGCCGTGCCTTCGACGATGACGCCGCCGGGCCGAAGCAGACCCTTCCGCTCTGCGTCGCGGATGATGTAGAGCGCGGCACGATCCTTCACCGACTGGCCGGGGTTCAGGAACTCCGCCTTGCCGAGAATGGTGCAGCCGGTCGCCGCCGAGGCGCCCTTGAGTTTGATCAGGGGCGTGTTGCCGATGGCTTCGAGGACGGAGGGGTGAAAGGTCATGGAATCTGCCTCTATTCGAACTCTTACTTTAGGAACGGTCTTTTCCCTTCACAAGGCTGTGTTGGCAAGAAATGCTATTCCACGCCCCTGTCGGACACGATAAAATTTGGCCTTCGTCCCCCGAAATGACGCATGGCCGACAATCCCGCCATGTGACGGGTGATCCGGCGATTGACTTTCCCCGTACGGATGACGACAAAGCGACAACGGAGCCCGGCAACAGGGCGTGACCGAAACCGACATGGTTCACGAGCAGATCGACACGATCGACGCATTGATGGCGCATTATGTTGCCGGCTCCTTGCCCGAGCCGGCGCGTGTGCTGGTGCAGGCTCATCTCGAAATGAAACCGGATCATCGCAGCCTGGTGCACAGCCTCGAGCTGCTGGCAGGCGAAGCCCTGGAAAACGTGCCCGAAGCATCCATTGCCGACCGCGACCGGCGGCTTGCGGCGATCTTTGCCTCCGATTCTCCCAACATGGAGCCTGCTGCGATCAAGCGGCCGGAGCATGCGCTGTTTCCCCGGGCATTGCGCGATTTCGTCGGTTTCGAGGCCGAGGATTTGCCCTGGCGCACCCGGCTGCCGGGCTTCAAGGAGTATCCGCTCGACATGGACGGCTGCGAGGTCAATCTGATGTGGATCCGTCCGGGCCGGGCTTTGCCGGCGCATACCCATAAAGGCATGGAATTGATCCTCATCCTCGACGGCGCCTTCAACGATGAGCGCGGTCGTTTCGGCCCCGGCGACATCTCCATTGCCGACGAGACGGTCGACCACCGTCCGGTCGCCGAAAAGGACAGGCCTTGCATTGCCTTTGCCGTTTCCGACGGGCCGGTCAGGCTGACGGGATCCTTTCGTCAGATGATCGGCGACCTGATCGGCTGAAAGCAGCCACAATGGTGTGATAGAGCCATAAATCCGGGAGGGTTGAGGAACTTCCGGACCTGTTTTCGTGTTGATCAGACAGAGCCGGAGGAACATGTCATGCGTGATTTCATCGCCCGTCCCGAACATGGAATCGTCTGGATCACCGGCGCGAGCTCGGGTATCGGCCGGGCGCTTGCGCTGAAGCTCGCGGCCGAAGGATACAAGGTCGCGGTCACCGCCAGAAGTCACGAAAAGCTGGTCGAACTGCAGGCCGAGGCCCGCGGCCTTTCCGGCAGCATCGTCGTTCTCGACGGCGATGTCACCGATGCCGAGGACATGGAGCATGTCATGGCCTCCATCGAATATGAACACGGCACGCTCGCCATGGCGATCCTCAATGCCGGCGTCTGCCTGCGTGTTCATGCCGAGGATATGAACCGCGCCGATTTCGACAAAAGCTTTGCCGTCAATCTTTCCGGCGTCGTCAACTGCCTGCTGCCGGCGATCGGCCATATGAAGGCGAAGGGGCAGGGGCAGATCGCCATCGTCTCCTGCGTCACCGGCTATGGTGGCCTGCCGACGGGTGCAGCCTATGGCGCCACCAAGGCGGCGCTGATCAATATGGCCGAAAGCCTGAAATTCGATCTCGACAAGATCGGCATCCGCATTCAGCTCGTCAGCCCGGGTTTTGTCGATACGCCGGCGACGAGGACGAACGCTTTTCCGATGTCGGCCTTGGTATCGGTCGAGGAGGCCGCCTGGCAGATTGCCGCCGGGCTGAAATCGCAGGCCTTCGAGATCACCTTCCCCAGGCGCTTCATCACCATGCTGAAACTCGCGCGCCTGCTTCCCTATAGCGCTTATTTCCCGCTGATGAACCGCGTCACCGGCTGGCGGGAGCGGCCGTCATCGACTGGTCACCATCCGGCGACACCGCACCCGGCGGAATGATCAACGGCGCGAGAACACCACCTGGCGCACATCGATATTGCGGGCGCGGAAGCCGGCTTCGCAATAGAACAGATAGAATTCCCAGAGCCGCTTGAAACGCTCATCGAAGCCCATCGGGCGGATGCGCTCCCAGACCGACCAGAAGCGCTCGCGCCATTCGGCAAGCGTGCGGGCATAGTCGAGCCCGAAGCCGAAATCCTTGACCAGCGACAGATCGACCTTGCCGGCGAGTTCGGCGAGATGATTGCGCGTCGGCAGCATGCCGCCGGGAAAGACATATTTCTGGATGAAGTCAGGATTGCCGCGATACTGGTCGAAGGACTCGGGCTTGATCGTGATGATCTGCAGGCCGGCCTTGCCGCCCGGCTTCAGGCATTGCCTGAGCTTGGAGAAATAGGACGGCCAGTATTTCTCGCCGACCGCTTCGAACATCTCGATCGAGACGATCCGGTCATAGAGCCCGGTCTCGTCGCGGTAATCCTGGAAGCGGAATTCGACGCGGTCGCCGAGGCCGGCCTTGCGGATGCGCTCCTCGGCAAAGGCGAGCTGCTCGCGGCTGATCGTCAGCCCGGTCACCTTGCAGTTCAGCTCGCCGGCGGCGAATTCGGCAAAACCGCCCCAGCCGCAGCCGATCTCCAGCACGTGATCCCCGGGCCCGATGCCGGTCGCTTCGGCGAGCGCGCGGTATTTGGCGTTCTGGGCCGATTGCAGATCGTTGGCGCCGGTGGAATAGAGCGCCGAGGAATAGGTCATGCTCGGATCGAGCCATTCCTTGTAGAAATCATTGCCGAGATCGTAATGGGCCGAGATGTTGCGCTTCGAGCCCGTCCTGGTATTGGCATTCATCCAATGGCGCATCCGCTCGAAGAGGCGGCCAAGGCCGCCCTTGCCATGCGCGTAGCTGAAGGCGGCTTCGCCGTTGACGAGAAAGAGTTCGAGGAAGGCGGCGATGTCGGGGCTGTCCCAGTCGCCGTCCATATAGGTTTCGGCAACCCCGATCGTGCCGCTCGCCAGCGCCCGATAGGCAAGATTCCAGTTGTGCAGGCTGAGTGCCGCCTTTGGCCCGGCCTTCTTGCCCTCGACTAGCAGCCTGCGGCCGTCGGGGAGAGTAACGGCAAGCGAACCATGCTGCATGTGCAGAAGCCCACGCAGCGCCAGCCTTGCCTTGAAGGGCAGACCCTTCACCATGCGGGACATGTTTTCGGCCGTCAGCGTCACCGCATCGCGAGCCAGCAGATTCCAGTCCTGCGCCTTGCTCATCTCTCCTCCTCCCGCATTTTCCTGCCGGTTAGGGACGACGAAGCACCCGTTGTGATATGCGCGACCGCCCCCCCGGCCATTGCATCGAAGGCTACTGCATAATTGCTCAAATCGGAACCGATTTAAGAGAAGATCATAAGAGCAGTGGAATGTGTTTCAGCACTGGACGTGCGCGTTCATACGGCATTCCGCGTGGCGTTGTAGGCGGCGAGCGCTCGGTTGCGCGCACTGGCATGGTCGACGATCGGTTTCGGATAGGTTTGGCCAAGCGTGACGCCGGCCTCGTCGAGCACGCTCTTCGGCGCTTCGAACGGCCGGTGGACGTATTTTGCCCCGAGTTCTCGAAGCTCCGGCACATGAGCTCTGACATAACAGCCGTCCGGATCGAAGGTCTCGCCCTGTAGCACCGGATTGAAGATCCGGAAGAACGGCGAGGCATCGGCGCCGGAACCCGCCACCCACTGCCAGCTTGCCGCGTTGTTGGCGGGATCGGCATCGACCAGCGTGTCGCGAAACCAGGCCTCGCCCCGGCGCCAGTCGACCATCAGATCCTTGATGAGGAAAGAGGCGACGATCATCCGCACGCGATTGTGCATCCAGCCATGCCGCCAGAGCTGGCGCATGCCGGCATCGACGATCGGGTAGCCGGTCAGCCCCCGGCGCCACGCCTCGAAATCGGGATCGTCATTGCGCCATTCGAAGCCGTCGAAACGATTGTTCCAGTTGGCCGAGGCAAGATTCGGGAAATGGAAAAGCAGGTGATAGGAGAATTCGCGCCAGGCGATCTCCTTGCGGAAATGCACGATGTCGGCCGCCGGCACCCGTTCCGACAGACCACGCGTCGCGTCCCAGATGCGGGCAGGGGAGATCTCGCCGAGCGCCAGATGCGGTGACAGCATCGATGTCGCCTGCTTCGCCGGATAGTCGCGGTTTTCCTTATAGCCGTCGAGCCTGTCCTCGACGAAGGAACGGAGCTTTTCCCGCGCGCCTTGCTCGCCCGGCGTCCAGAGATCAGCAAAATCCCTCGCCCAGTCCGGCTTCGTCGGCAGCAATTTCCAGCTCTCCAGGCTTCCGGATGTCGGCAACTGCGATGCCAGCCGCAGTTGCGCCGGCGCCTCCAGTGGCGGCTCCGGTTCGCCGGCGCCCTCCAGCGCCCGCCAGAAAGGCGTGTAGACACGGTAAGAGGTGCCGCTGCCGGTCATCAGCCGGGACGGTTCGTGCAGCAGCTGGCCGCCGAAGCTTCTCGCCTCGATCGCCTGTCTTTCCAATTCGTGCTCGATACGGATGTCGATGGCGGTGCCGGATGGATCGTAGCGCCGGTTCCAGAACACAGCTTCGGCACCGCTCTCCCTGATGACGGCACGAAGAACCTCGAGCGCCTCGCCGCTGGCAAGCGCCAACCGTCCCTGACGCTTGCGCAGCGCCCGGGCGAGCGCTGCCAGCGAATGATGCAGCCACCAGGCCTGCGCGGCGCCGAGCGGACCGGTATGGGCCGCGGGCTCGCTGATATAGAGGGGGATGACCGGCCGCCCGGAGAGATCGGCTGCATTGAGAGCCCGGTTGTCGTCAAGGCGCAAATCCCTACGAAACCAAAGAATGACCGGTTTTGCCGCGTCCCTTGCCAATGAGGCCATCCCCACTCGTGTTCATTCAACCTGCTACGGATATACGCAACGGCCGGATTAAAAGTTTCATCCGGAAGAAAAAGCGTTCATTGCTGCTGCGACATGAAAAGGCCGGCATGAACCGGCCTTTTCCACGCGTGGCGCACTGCGCGACATGCTTGAACTGCTTAGTTGTCGTATTCGCGGCAGGCTTCGCTGATCGAGGCGCCGCTCTGGCCGCCACGCGTGTCGACGCCGGACATTTGTTGCGGCATGCCGGGGCATTCCATCGTTTGCGGCTGTCCGATGCTCTGTGTCGTCATCGGATCGACCGGCGCCGTTCGCACCGGATACATGCCATTGTCGTCATTGGTATAATCGGACGAATAATTGCCCGAACTCGGATCGGTCGAGCCGCCATTGGTCGGCCCGATCGGATCAGGGTTCGACTGGGCAAAGGCCGACGATGCCATGCCGACCGCAAGCAGAGAAGCGGCGATAAGGGATTTGGTCATGAGGATATCCTCCTTTGATTTTCATCTTGGATGACCCTGGCGTAACTGCCGGGTGGAATCATTGTTCCGAAATTCGCGAAAAACCTGCACGCCGGCCTTGCATGGTTACGCATAAACCTTAACGGCCGAAGCCGCTGGATCGCCGCCGCTGCCTGCCTTAGTGACCTGATGAAACGCCAAATTCAGCAGCATGAGGCCGCTATGTTCGTTTCCCCTCGCGAGGCCGCAGATCTTGGTCTGCAGATTGCGCTCGCGCTCGCTCTGACGGCATGCGGCATGGCAATCGCATCCTCTGCCGTGGGCGGGGAGAAGGCCGCTGTTTCCCCGATCGACCTCAGCCGCCCTTCCTTATGGACCGCCGTCCCGATGCGCATCGACCCGACGACACAGACCACTCTGCGCGCCGACGCGCCCGCCGGGCTGGAACTCGCCGGCGGCCGCGATGAACAGTGTTATGACCAGATTGGCCTCCGCCTCTCCTGCGAACTTGATCGCCACCGCCAGCACGGCTTTTTAGCCGCCTCTTCAGGGCCGCCTGGGAAGCAAGGTCTGCGCTTCAGCGCGAACGACCGGCGGCCGATAGCTGCACGGGCAGAATTGTCGATGCCTTGATGTCCTTCAGCACGAACATCGTATGCATCTCCTTGATGCCGGGCAGGCGGCGGATCACCGTCATGGCGAATTCGGCATAGTTGTCGAGATCGGTGGCGACCACCTGCAGCAGGAAATCAGCCTCGCCGGCGACGGAATAGCAGGCGATGACCGCCTCCAGCTCGTCGACCTCGCGCTCGAAGCGCTCGGCCTCGTCGTGGGAATGCGTATCGATCTGCACGCGCACGAAGGCGAGGACGCCGAGGCCGACGGCGCGCCGATCGACGAGAGCCTGATAGCCGCGGATGACACCGGACTCTTCCAGCCGCTTCACTCGGCGCCAGCAGGGCGAGGTCGACATCCCCACGCGTTCCGCCAGCTCCTGGTTGGTCAGCCGTCCTTCGCTCTGCAGTGCCTTCAATATGCGGATATCTCCCGGCTCGAATTCCACGGTAAGCCCTTTCCAGTTTTATTGATATTCGGGAAGATCCTACCAAAATCGCGGCCGAGACGACAGGAATAGGCAGGATATTTCCATGGCTTTCGATAGGTTGGGGAGGTCGAACGAGGAAGGGAGAATGAGGGATGACGGGTGAGGACTGGCGTGTCGCGGTGATTGTCGAGCCGGGGCTGCCGGCCGGCGAACTCGCCAATACCGTCGCCGTGCTGTCGATCGGCCTCGGCGCTGCGGCCCCTGCGCTTGCCGGTACGCGGCTGAGCGACCAAGCCGGCCGGATATTTCATGTCAGCGCCAACAAGCCTGTGCCGGTACTGCAGGCGGCGGCCGCCGATCTGAGGTCGCTGCTGCTGAAGGCCTTGCCGGCGCCTGACGGAGCCCTGGTCGTGCCGTTCCCGCGTTTTGCCCGCGCCCTGCACGTCTATGCCGATTACGAGGCTTCGATCCCGGAACGCGACCTGTCTTCGGAAACTATAGACGGCGTCGGCCTTGCCGGTCCGACGAAGTGGATCCGCTCGCTGACGGGTTCACTGAAGCTGCTTCGTTGATGCATGCGACCAAGGTTTGCCGCGCTGTATAGACCGGCCCGTCCCTGCCAAAGCTTGCAAAAGGCGGCGATTTGCCGTTTCATCGGGCGATAGCGACAACCATCCGATGCTCTTCCTTAAAGGATCCGCCTTTGTCCCTGCCGATGCCCCGCGGCTTCGAGAAGCCTTATGCCGCCTTCCTGTTCGATATGGACGGCACCATCCTCAATTCGATCCGGGCCGCCGAGCGTGTATGGAGCGACTGGGCAAGGCGTCATGGGCTCGATGTCGCGGCCTTTCTGCCGAAGACGCATGGATCGCGCGGCGTCGACACGATCGCCCGGCTGAACCTGCCCGGCGTCGATCCCGAACATGAATCCAGGCTGGTGACCGAGGCGGAAATCGCCGATGTCGGCGATGTCGTGGCCATCCCGGGTGCAGCGGCATTTCTGAGCGCACTGCCGCCCGATCGCTGGGCGATCGTCACCTCCTCGCCCTTGCGCCTTGCCCATCGGCGGCTGGAGGCAGCAGGCCTGCCGGTGCCGAAATTCATGGTGACGGCGGAGGACGTCAAGGTCGGAAAACCCGATCCGCAATGTTACATCTTGGGCGCCGAACGCCTCGGCGTCGGCACCCAGGACTGCCTGGTGTTCGAGGATGTCAAAGCCGGCATCACCGCCGGCGAGGCGGCCGGCGCCGATGTCATGGTCGTGACCGCGACCCATCACGACAAGATCGAAACCTCACATCCGACCCTCTCATCCTATGACGAGATTTCGGTCCGCATCTCCGCCGACCGCAACATGCTGATCGTTCCCAACGCGGCCTGACATCGGTCCGGCCGCGTTATCGCTTCCTTTGCGCCGTCACTCGGCGGCGGCAGCCAGACAGCGATCGATGATGCTGCCGATTTCGCTGCGGCAGGAGCCGCAATTGGTTCCAGCGCTGGTTTCCTTGCCGACCGCCTCGACGCTGTGGCATCCGCCGCGCACGGCGGCAGCGATCTGGTTGACCCCGACACTGAAGCAGGAGCAGACGGTGGCGCCCGGGTCCGGCCTGCCGGCGCCGGGGCGGCCTGCGACCAGCGCAAAGCGTTTCCGCAGATCGCCGTGGGCGACGGTGAGCTGCGAGATCGCCCAGTTGCGCGCGACGGCAACCGGCTCGCGGGCAAGAAACAGCGCGGCAAGCAGGGTCTCGCCGTCGAAGAAGGCGAGCCTGAGGTCGCCGGATTGCCGGTCGGCATAACCCAGCGGCTCGATTTCATCGGGAATGGCGAAGACCGCCCGGCACCAGGCCGTCCAGTCTTCCACAGCTTCACCGAAAGCAAGCTCCAGCCGCCAGCCGCCATCGGCTTTCGCCAGCGCCCAATAGGCGGCATCCGGTGTTGCCGGTTTTGTCGCCGAGACGGCGAAACCGTAATGCGTGGCGCGGAAGGGGCGGACGGCGACGGCGACGTTCTTCGATGCCGGCTGGCCGGAGACGGGATCGGTGATCGGCGCGACCACGGCGTCGATCCGTGCTTTGGCCGCGAACTGGTCGTTCCAGTGCATCGGCGCAAAGATGCCGCCGCGGGCCTGGCGATCGGTGACCAGCGCCCGGACGATCGCCTTGCCATGCGGGCTGTCGATCTCGACGAGGCCGGCGCTCGATATGCCGGTCTCGATCGCGTCGCGCGGATGGATCTCGGCAAAGGGTTCGGCGATATGGGCGGAAAGCCGCGCGCTCTTTCCGGTTCGCGTCATCGTGTGCCACTGGTCGCGGATGCGCCCGGTATTCAAAGTGAAGGGGTAGTCGGCATTGGTGCGGTTGGTTTCGGGCGGTTTGACCGCGACGAAACGCGCCTTGCCATCGGCATGGTAGAAACCGCCCTCGGCGAAGAAGCGGGTGACGCCGGGTTCGGTCCCAGCCGCCTGCGGCCACTGGAAGGGCGACAGCGCGTCATAGACGTCGCCACTCACGCCGACGCGCGCGCCGATATCGAAATCGCGGCTGCCGTTATTTTCGAAGGCGGAAAGGGCGGCGTGTTCGGAGAAGATCTCCGCCGGCGCGTCGAAATCGAAAGCGGCGGCAAAGCCCATCCGGCGTCCGACTTCGGCAAGCTGCCACCAGTCGGCCTTGGCATCGCCGGGGAGCCCGAGAAACGGCCGCTGTCTGGAAATGCGCCGTTCTGAATTGGTGACGGTGCCGTCCTTCTCGCCCCAGCCGAGCGAGGGCAGAAGCACATCTGCGTGCCGGGCCGTATCGGTCTCTTTGAGGATGTCCGAGACGACGACGAAGGGACAGGCGGCGATCGCGCTTTCGACGCTGTCGGCATCCGGCATCGAGACGACGGGATTGGTGGCCATGATCCAGAGCGCCTTGATGCGCCCGTCGGCCACGGCACGGAACATGTCGACCGCCTTCAGGCCGGGTTTGGCGGCGATGACCGGCGAGTTCCAGAAGCGCTGCACGCGGTCACGATCGTCAGCATTTTCGATTGCCATATGGGCTGCCAGCATATTGGCAAGGCCGCCGACCTCGCGCCCGCCCATGGCGTTCGGCTGGCCGGTCAGCGAGAACGGCCCCATGCCGGGACGGCCGATGCGGCCGGTCGCCAGATGGCAGTTGAGGATGGCATTGACCTTGTCGGTGCCGGAGGAGGATTGGTTGACGCCCTGGCTGTAGCAGGTGACGACCTTCGGCGTCGTCTCGAACAGGCGGAAGAATTCCCGGATCTGCATGGCCGGCAGCCCGGTGCGTTCCAGGAGATCGTTGATATCAAGTGCTGCCGCCGCCGCAAAAGCTTCGCCGAAACCTTCCGTATGGGCGGCGATATAATTCTGGTCGATCGCCGGGCTTGTCGCGAGATGGGCAAGCAGTCCCATGAACAGCGCGACGTCGCCATCCGGGCGGATCGCCAGGTGCAGGTCGGCGATATCGCATGTCATCGTCCGGCGCGGATCGATGACGACGATCCGCATGTTGGGCCGCGCCGTCTTTGCGGCGGCAAGCCGCTGGTAGATGACGGGATGACACCAGGCAAGGTTGGAGCCGGTGAGGATCACCAGATCCGCAAGTTCGATATCCTCATAGGTCCCGGGCACCGTGTCGGCGCCGAAGGCGCGGCGGTGTCCCGCCACCGACGAAGACATGCAGAGCCTTGAATTCGTGTCGATATTGGCCGAGCCGATGAAGCCCTTCATCAGCTTGTTGGCAAGGTAATAATCCTCGGTCAGCAGCTGGCCCGAGACATAGAAGGCAACGGAATCTGGCCCGTATTCGGCGATCGTTTCGGAGAAACGCCGGGCGACCAGGTCAAGCGCTTCGTCCCAGCCGCTGCGCGCGCCTGCGATTTCGGGGTAGAGAAGCCGGCCGTCGAGATCGATGGTTTCGGCAAGCGCCGACCCCTTCGAGCAGAGCCGGCCGAAATTCGACGGATGCTCGGGATCGCCCTTGACGCTGACGCTTCCGGCCTCGTCGACCGTGGCGATAACGCCGCAGCCGACACCGCAATAGGGACAGGTGGTCTTGACCTCAGCTGCCATTTATTCCGCCGCCATCATCAGGCTTTCGAGCGCGATGAAGAGGGCGCCGTCCTCGTTGCGGACCGGTATGGTCCGCACCTCGCCCTGGTCGGCGCCGAGCGCCTTGCCGGTTTCGAGAGAGATCACCCAATTGTGCAGCGGGCAGGTGACGGCCTTGGCATGCACGATGCCCTGAGAGAGCGGACCGCCCTTGTGCGGGCAGTGATCCTCGATGGCGAAGACCTCGTTTTCGGCCGTGCGGAAGACGGCGATCTTGCCCTGCGGCGTCTTCACGCAGCGTGCACCGCGTAAGGGAATGTCGGAGATGTCACCGATCGGATGCCAGTTTTCATTGGGCCAGTTCATGTCCATCTCCTTACTCGGCTGCCTGCGGATAGCCGATCGTCGCCATCGGCTTGAACTCGTGCTTGTCCTTGCCGGAAACACGCTCCGACCAGGGATCGACCTGGGCAAATTTCTGAGAGAAGACGAAGCGGTCGTAATAGGCCTTGCGCTTTTCGGCATCACCCATGATCTGGCGGCGGATTTCCTCCAGGCCGATGCGCTTGGCCCATTTGTAGATGCGCTCGAGATAGCGGGCCTGCTCGCGGTACATCTGCGTCAGCGCCACGATATGCTCCAGCGCCTCGTCCTCGGTCTTCACCAGGCCGAGCACCTCGGTGCCCTTGATGTCGAGACCGGCTGCACCGGCGAAATGGATCTCGAAACCGGAATCCACGCAGATCACGCCGATATCCTTGCAGGTTGCCTCAGCGCAGTTGCGCGGGCAGCCGGAGACGGCCATCTTCAGCTTGGCCGGCGTCCAGGAGCCCCACATGAACTTCTCGATGCGAATGCCGAGACCGGTGGAATCCTGCGTGCCGAAGCGACACCAGTCCGAACCGACACAGGTCTTCACCGTGCGCAGACCCTTGGCATAGGCCTGGCCGGAGACAAAGCCGGCCTTGCCGAGATCGGCCCAGACGGCGGGCAGGTCTTCCTTCTCGATGCCGAGCAGGTCGATGCGCTGGCCGCCGGTCACCTTCACCATCGGGATCTCGAATTTGTCGACGACATCGGCGATGGCGCGCAGCTCGTTCGAATTGGTGACGCCGCCCCACATGCGCGGAACGACGGAGTAGGTGCCGTCCTTCTGGATGTTGGCGTGAACACGCTCATTGATGAAACGCGACTGATAGTCGTCGGCATATTCGTCCGGCCAGTCGCAGACGAGGTAATAGTTGAGCGCCGGCCGACATTTGGCGCAGCCGCAGGAGGTCTTCCATTCCAGTTCCTGCATGACGGCAGGGATGCTCTTCAGGCCCTTGGCCTTGATCAGGCGGCGGACGTCGTCATGGCCGAGTTCGGTGCAGGTGCACATCGGCTGAACGGCAGCCGGGTTGTAGCTGTCGCCGAGCGTCAGCGCCATGAGCTGTTCGACGAGGCCGGTGCAGGAGCCGCACGAGGCGGATGCCTTCGTGTGGGCGCGCACGTCGTCGAGCGACGTCAGCCCCTTGCTTGAAATGGTCGAGGTGATTTTGCCCTTGCATACGCCGTTGCAGCCACAGATCTCCGCGTCATCCGGCAAGGCTGCAACGGCCGCCATAGGGTCCAGCGGCGACCCTCCCTGATAGGCCTGTCCGAAGATCAGCGTCTCGCGCATCTCCGAAATATCGGTCGCTTTCTTTTTCAGGTCGTTGAACCAGGCGCCATCGGCGGTTTCGCCGTAAAGCACGGTTCCGATGATCTTGTTGTCCTTCAGCACCAGGCGCTTGTAAACGCCGGCGCTGGCATCGCGCAGCACGATCTCCTCGCGGTCGTCGCCGTCGGCGAAATCGCCGAGCGAATAGAGTTCGATGCCGGTGACCTTGAGCTTGGTCGGCGTGTCGGCGTGAACGAAAGCCGGCGAGCGATCATCGCTAAGATGTGCCGCGGCGATCCGGGCCATTTCATAGAGCGGTGCAACGAGGCCGTAGACCATGCCGCCCACTTCGGCGCATTCGCCGAGCGCGAAGATGTCGCCGTCGGAGGTCTGCATGCCGGCGTCGACGACGATGCCGCGATTGACCGCCAGGCCGGCGTCCTTCGCCAGGCCGACACTCGGACGAATGCCGACGGCCATCACGACGAGGGTCGCCGGGATGATGCGGCCGTCGTCAAGCTCGATACCCTCGACCCGGCCGTCGCCGATAATCGCCTTGGTATTGGCTTTGCAGATGACCTTGATGCCGCGTTCCTCGACCGCCTTCTGCAGGAGATAACCGGCGGCAGGATCGAGCTGGCGTTCCATCAGCGTCGGCATGACGTGCAGCACGGTGACGTCCATGCCGCGCTGGGCAAGACCAGCCGCCGCTTCCAGGCCAAGCAGGCCGCCACCGATGACAACAGCCTTTTCGCGCGACTGGGCGGCGAGCAGCATGGCCTGCACGTCGTCGAGATCGCGATAGGTGATGACGCCGGGCAGATCCTTGCCGGGAACCGGGATGATGAAGGGCACCGAACCGGTTGCGATGACAAGCTTGTCGTAGCTTTCGGTGACGCCGTGGTCGGAGGTGACGGTCTTGGCTTCACGATCGATGTTGACGATCTTGTGGCCCTTGTAGAGCATGATGCCGTGTTTGATATACCAGCCGTCACCGTGAATGATGATCTGCTCGTAGTCCTTTTCGCCGGAGAGAACCGGCGACAGCATGATGCGGTCGTAATTGACGCGCGGCTCGGCGTTGAAGATCGTAACTTCATAGCGTCCGGGCGCCCGCTCGAGGAGGTGCTCCAGCATGCGCCCGGGCGCCATGCCATTGCCGATGATAACGAGTTTTTCGGTCATATTTACAGGTCCTTGGATCAGGTTGCAGCCACGGGCGTCGAGTGCCCCTGGCGCGACAGTTGCTTGACGGACAGGTGCATCCAGATCAGCGAGATCGCGACGATCGCGAAGAGCAGCAGGAAGCAGCTGGACCAAAGGCCGGTCATGTCCTTGAGAAGGCCGAAGGCGATCGGCAGGATGAAGCCGCCAAGGCCGCCCATCATCCCGACGACGCCGCCGACGGCGCCGACGTTTTCGGGGTAGTAGGCCGGAATGTGCTTGAAGACGGCAGCCTTGCCGAGGCTCATGAAGAAGCCGAGCACGAAAATCACCACGATGAAGATGACCGGCGTGATGGTCGCAGTCGGCAGCGACAGGATGAGGGTGGCCACGGCCGAGACGGCAAACATCGTATACATCACGCTGCGTGCACCCTTCTTGTCCGACAGCACGCCGCCGAAGGCCCGGAAGATGCTGCCCGGGATGGAGTAGGCGGCGGCGACCATGCCGGCAGTTTCCAGGTTGAAGCCATAGACGCCGACCAGATAGCGCGGCAGCCACAAGGACAGGGCGACGAAGCCGCCGAAGGCGAAGAAATAGTAGAGCGAGAAGCGCCAGACCTGGACATTCTGCAGCGGCGCGAATTCCTGGGCCAGACTCTTGGAGGCAGTGCCGCGCTCGCGGCGAAGGCGGAAGGCCGGATCATCTGATGTGGTGAACCAGAAGACGATGGCCATCAAGGCCAGACAGACGGCCCAGATCTCCGCGACCGCCTGCCAGCCCCAGGCGAGCAGAACGAAGGGGGCGGCGAATTTGGTCACGGCCGCGCCGACATTGCCGGCGCCGAAGATGCCAAGCGCCGTGCCCTGCTTTTCCGCCGGGAAGAACGGCGAGACATAGGCGACGCCGACCGCAAACGAGCCGCCGGCAAGCCCGACGCCGAGGCCGGCGATCAGCATCTGCGTATAGGTGTGGGCGTAGGAGAGCAGAAAGGTTGCCACTGCGGCGGCAAGCATCGTCAGCGTGTAAACGAGACGGCCGCCATAACGACCCGTCCAGATGCCCAGCACGATGCGCACGAGCGAACCGGTCAGAACCGGGGTGCCCACAAGCAGTCCGAACTCGGTCTCGCTCAGGTTGAGTTCCTGCTTGATGCGGACGCCGATGATCGCAAAGATCGTCCAGACGGCGAAACAGAGGGTGAAGGCGACCGTGGAGATCCACAGTGCTTTGGCTGGTTCGCCGGCGGACATGGGCGGCACTTTCTCGATGACAGACATGGCTTCTCCGTGGCCCGACCAAGGTCGTGCCGATCCATCGCTGGGGGTTAAAAACGAAAAGCCGCTGGTCAGGCTGCGCATGCACGAGGCGCGCGAAATATCCTGATCAGCGGCTTTGCTGGTGGCGCCCGCCGTTGGACGCCGAATTTATGTCACTGAGATCTACGTCTTCGATGCGAAGCGTGATGTCTCTGTCTGCTGCGAGTGCCTATTGTGCGCTCGTTCTGCGCTGATCGCCGTTGATCTGTGCGCTAATAGCCTTGCAAGCTGCGTGCCAGTTTGCTGTTTTCATTTCAAGTGGTTGAATATTAACAGTATTTTTAAAGGTGGGCCGCTTGCCCGTTTTTCGGTCGGCCAAAAAACATGCAAATCTTTTGTGCGGATATCGCGAGGTGGGCGCAAATCCTTGCTGGCGTTTTGAGCAGGCCGGCATGGTTCAGACGTCGTCGCCGGCGGCAAAGGGCAGGGCGCTCCTGACGGCGAAGCCTGCGACATACTCCGGCAGCCGCTTGGGATCGAAGACGTGGCCATCCATGAAACGGTCGCCCTCGTCACTGCCCTCGATGCGGATATCGGCATCATCAGGTGCATTGGCGTCGCCGAGAGCCGTGCGGTAGAGATCCGGCCGGTAGGCGGAGGCGGCGGCCCGCGCCTTGCTGAGGCTGGCCTCGGCCTGTCCCCAGCGGATCATCTGGCTGTAAATCCACAGCGCCTGGCTTGGCCGGGGATAATTGGCGAAGCCGGAATGAAACGTGAAATAATCGGCGATGATACGGCGGTTGCCCTTGGCGTCGAGAGCGAATTCGCCGGCGAGCACGCGGCGGATGATTTCGACGGGGGCAGAGATATAGCGGGGGTCGGCAAGAGCGGCCGCCAGCGCGTCGTGATTGTCCGGCTGGTCGCACCAGCGGGCTGCCGCATCGAGCGCCACGATCAGCCGGGAAACGGTCTCCGGGTGGCTTTCCGCCCAATCCGGGCGCATGCCGATCACCTTTTCCGGTGCCGACGGCCAGATGTCCTGTTTGGCGGCGACGATGCGGCCGAGGCCGCGCTCCGAAGCCACCATGTTCCACGGCGCCCCGACGCAGAAACCGTCGATCGCGCCGGCCGCCAGCGCGTCCGACGTCATCGGCGGCGGCACGACGACGAGCTTGACGTCCTTGTCGGGATCGATGCCGCCAGCCGCCAGCCAGTAGCGGAATTCGTAATTATGCGAGGAGAAGGGATAGGTGACCCCGAAGGTCGGTGGCGGCTCGCCGCGCGCCTTCATCGCCGTCAGTGTTTTTGACAGGGCGCGGGCATTGTCGAGCGCGTTTGCCGTTTCCGGCAAACCGGCGTCATTGCGCATCCTGTCGAACAGCCGCGTCGACAGCGTGATCGCATTGCCGCCGCGTCCTAGCGAAAACGGCGTGATCGTCGGCGAGGGATTGGAGCCGAGACCGAGCATGGAGGCGACGGGCATCGGCGACAGCATGTGGGCGATATCGAACTGGCGGAATGCCAGGCGGTCGCGCACATTCGCCCAGGAAACGTCCTTGACGAGATCGAGCGTCAGGCCTTCCTTCTGCGCGAAGCCGAATTCCGCCGCCGCAATCAGCACCGATGCATCGACGAGCGGAATGAAGCCGGCCCTGAGCACTTTCGGTCCTTCGTTGTTGACGCGCGCGGGCGAGGGCAGCCTGCCGTCGGAACTGGCGGTGTTCGTCATCATATCCACTCCGGTTTCCTCCGGACATTGAGGAGGCCCGCCATCACATCAACAGTCCCGCGGCGGTGACAACGCTCTGGGCGATTTCCGACATCTTCTTCTTTTCGTTCATCGCCGTCTGGCGCAAAAGCGCGAAAGCCTCTTCCTCGGACAGACCGCGCATCTTCATCAATATGCCCTTGGCGCGCTCGATAAGTTTGCGTTCCTCCAGCGCCGAACGGGCATCGGCAAGCTCCCGCCGCAGCCGGCTGAAGGCATTGAAGCGGCTAACGGCCATGTCGAGGATCGGCTTGACGCGTTCCTTCTTCAAACCGTCGACGATATAGGCCGAGACGCCGGCATCGACGGCAGCCTCGATCGAGGCCGTGTCGGAGCGATCGACGAACATGGCGATCGGCCGGCTCACCGTGCGCGTCAGCTGGAAGAGATGCTCCATCATGTCGCGGTTGGGATTTTCGATATCGATGATGATCACGTCGGGCATCAGCGTTTCGATGATTCGGGCGATGCCGTTGACCTCATGGACCACGGTGACGTGCGCATGCCCTGCCTCGCGCAGCCCTTCTTCGATGATAGAGGCGCGAATGGCATTTTCGTCGATCACCAGAATTGTCAGATCGCGATGCGTCATTGCTATATTCATGACGCACTGCAGCAATTTTAGCAAGGTGTCCGCCTGAAAACTGTGCAAAAATAGGTGTGATTAAAAAATAATCAAACTGCCGCAGTTTCAGGCGGAGCCAATGCTTCGCGTCAGCCCCTTGTCCTGCTTTATGGTGCGGCCAGCACAGTCGCCAACGGCATCATAGCGGTCATCCTGATCGGGGGGTAGCGCGGCCGGCGAAATCGGCAAAGGCATTGCCGACGAGATCTTCAAGGCTGGGGTATGTCGGATGTGAAATGCGGAACGGCGTAACCGCGCCTGACCTATGGGCGTGCGGCAAGCCTGAGATACCATTGCTTGACGTGAGGGAAGGCGTTCAGGTCGACCTTATGACGTTGGAACCGGGAGACCCAAGGCCAGACCGCCATGTCGGCGATGGAATAATCGTCGACGAGATAGGCGCGGCCTTCGAGCCGTGCGTTCAGTGTCTCGTAGAGACGGTGGGTGTCCTTGCGAAACAGATCCTCCGCGAAAGGCGCTTGGCCGCTATTATAGGTCAGGAAATAAGGGGCGTGGCCGAGCGTCGGTCCGAAACCGCCCATCTGCCACATCAGCCATTCGATCGTGTGATGCCGGGCCGCACCCTGCCTGGGCAGGAAGCGGCCGGTCTTTTCGGCGAGATAGAGTAGGATGGCGCCGGATTCGGCAAGCGTGATGCCGGTCTCGTCATCGATGATGACCGGGATCTTGCCGCCCGGATTGATGGCGAGAAAATCCGGCCGGAACTGATCCCCCTTGGTGATGTCGATCGCATGGGAGCGATAGGAGAGGCCGAACTCCTCGAGCGCGATGGACACTTTCAGGCCGTTCGGGGTGATCCAAGTGTAGAGGTCGATCATCCCAGGTTCAATCGAACATCATTTCGTCGACCGGCAGCTTCGTCATTCCGAAGCGCCCGGTGACATCGTCGAGGCCGGAGAACATGTCCCGCAGCGTTTGTACGATCGTCTCGACACGCGGATCGATGACACGATAGACGATCGCCTTGCCATCGCGGCGTCCTTCGATCACGCCGGCCTCGCGAAGCTCGCTCAATTGCTGGGAAAGTGTCGGCTGGCGGATGCCGAGCTCGTCCTCCATCGCCGAGACCGAGGCTTCCGTTTCGATGAGATAGCAGACGATCGCCAGGCGGTTGGCGTTGGCGATCAGCTTCAGCAATTCGCTTGCTGCGCCGACATCGCGGCAGACTCTGGAGGAAACGGGCTTCGTCAACGGTATCGTCCTTGAAGGTTCTATAAAAAAGTAAAGTGACGGCGCCGATTTTTCAACTCCGGCGCGCTCACTTCGCTCGATCTGGTAAAAGATTTCATTGCCTATCGATTTTATGGGATTTCAAAGGCGATTTTCTCCCGCTGACGACAATCGTTTCCTCGTAATCAATTTATAAAAAAGTAAATTGATTACTATGAGCCACGTCATCGGTCGCACAGAATGAAAATTGGTGTTCATCCCAACAATCTGCATCTTCGTCTCGCGCGGCTCTGGCCTGGCGCCTTCACAGATCTGCAGCCGATATTCGTATCCTATGCCGAAGGTCGCGATACCGCGGCCCTGCTGGAAAGCGGCGACATCGATCTCGGCGGCACCGGCTCGACGCCGCCGATCGAAGCCGATATCCGCGGCCTCGGCGTCGAATATGTCGCCGCCTCGGCGCCGCGCCCGGCCAACGGCGCCATCTTCGTCAGGACCGACAGTCCGATCGGCTCCGTCGCTGAGCTGAAAGGCCGCCGGATCTCGCTGATCGACGGTTCGTTTCACACCTATCTCCTGGCCCGCAGCCTGGAAGGTGAGGGGATGAGCCTGCCCGATGTCGAGCGGGTCGAAAGCGGCGCGCGCGATTCGCTCGCCGACCTGCTCGAAGGGCGCGTCGATGCCTGGGTCGCCATGTCGCCACGTCTCGAAAAGGCGCTGGAGCGCGATGACGTCAGGCCGATCGTCCGCTGCGGCGCGGCCATTCCCAACCGTTCGTTGTTCTGGACATTGGAGCGGAACGGCCTCTCGGCCGCGGAGATCCGGGCGATCGTCTCCGAACTCAGCCGGATCGGTAACGAGATCGCTGCCGATCCGCGTGCCGCCGCCCGGCTTCTTGCATCTGGCGACCGCGGCGGATCTGTCGACCGCGACGGAACGGATATCGATGCCTGGGAAAAGGTGGTGCGCTCGCGCGACTTCACCGTCTTTCCGATCGACGACGAGATCATTGCCGAACAACAGGAAGAGGCCGATACGCTGCTGCGCCACGGCCATTTCGACAAGGCCATCGTGCTGAAACGCCCGGAAACGACGAGATAACGAAGGAATCAGGCGATGAACGTTTTCTGGTACATGTGCGCGCCCGACGGCGCCTATCCCTGGCAGCCGGAAGGCTCACGTCAGGTCGACTACGGCTATTACAAGCAGCTTGCTCAGGCCTATGACCATCTGGGTTACACCGGCGCGCTGTTTGCGACCGGCGCCCATGATGTCTGGGTGCTGGCGAGCGCACTGCTTGCTCATACCGAGCGGCTGCGTTTTCTCGTCGCTATCCATCCTGGCCTCGTTGCGCCGACATTGCTTGCCAAGATGGCGGCGACCTTCCAGGAGTTCGCCCGCGGCCGGCTGCTGATCAATGTCGTCTCCGGCGACGCCAAGATGCTCGGCGCCTATGGGATGATGCTGCCGCATGACGAGCGTTATGACATGGCCGACGAATATCTGCAGCTCTGGCACCGGCTCTTTGCCGGCGAGAGCGTCACCCATCAGGGCAAGTATTTCTCGACGGACGGCGCCAAGCTCGCCTTGCCGGTCGGCGAAAGCATCGCACCGCCGCCACTCTGGTTCGGTGGCTCCTCGGACAAGGCGCTTGAAGTCGCGGCAAGACATGTGGACACCTATCTCTCCTGGGGTGAGACGCCCGCCCAGATCGGCGAGAAGGTCAAGGCGGTGAAGGCACGGGCTGCCCAATACAGGCGTGAACTGGAATATGGCATCCGCCTCTATGTCATCGTTCGCGACACCGACGAGAAGGCCTGGGAGGCGGCGGCCGATCTCTATGGTCGGATGGACGATGCGGCGATCACCGCCAACCAGCGATTCGTCGCAAGAAGCGATTCCGTCGGCCAGCAGCGCATGACGGCACTGCATGGCGGCCTCAAGCCGGAAAACCTGCGCGATCTCGAAGTCGCGCCGAACCTCTGGGCCGGCATAGGCCTGGTCAGGCCCGGTCCCGGCACGGCGATCGTCGGTTCGCCGGATACGGTTCTGCGCACGCTCGAAGCCTATCAGAAGGCAGGAGTCGATACTTTCATTCTTTCTGGCATGCCGCTGCTTGAGGAAGCCTATCGTTTCGGCGAAAAGGTGCTGCCGCGGCTCGATGTCAGCAGGGAGGTCTCGACGGCGCGCAACTACACCTGGTCGACGCTCTTCGATCGCGATCTTTCCACAGTCAAGAATGCCTGATCCTCTCGCCAGAAGGTAAGTTTTGTGGCCACCAGTGAATTTCATCCGATCGAACAGGCCGCTCCGCACAGCGGGGTGGCAGCGCGCCTGCTGCGGGCGATCGAGGCGATTCTCGGCATTGCCGCGGCACTTGTTCTCGCCGTGCTGCTTTTTATGGTGCTCGTCACAGTCTGCCTGCGCTATTTCTTCAGCGCCGGCTTCATCGGTGCCGAGGATCTCGGCATCTGGCTGCATGTCGGCCTGATTGCGCTCGGCGCGCCGCTCAGCCTCAACAGCGCGCTTGCCATGCGCCTCGACGTCTTCGTCAGGATGCTGCCGGAAAACCTGCAGAAGGTCACGCGGATCGGCGCCGATGTCTTCACCGTGCTTTCGGCGCTGATTCTGAGCTTCGGCGGCAGCGAGATCATGACGATGCTCGGCGGCGTCTCGCCGACACTCGGCGTGCCGGAATGGATCCGCTTCGGCTTCCTCGGCGCGGGCGGCGCGCTGATCCTCGTCGTGCTGCTTCTGCAGCGCATCGCCGAAGGCAAGATCCTGCCGGTTTTGATCTCGCTTGCCGTCGGTGTCGCGCTCTATGCCGGCATTCCGCATGTCTCGCTCGATCTCGACTGGCCGCCGAGCATCTTCCTCGGACTGATCGCCGCGGTCGGTCTCGTGCTTGCTGCGCCGCTGCCGCACGCCTTTCTTGCCGCGGCCTATGTCGCCATCGCCTTCGGCAGCAGCCTGCCGGAGCCGGCGATCGTTTCCGCGACCGTCACCGGCATATCGAAATTCCTGCTGCTCGCCATTCCCTTCTTCCTGCTCGCCGGCGGTCTTCTCACTGCCTCCGGCGTCGCCAACCAGCTTGTGCGTTTCGCCGCCGCCATGGTCGGTCACCGCAGGGCCGGGCTGGCGCAGACGACACTGCTCACCAGCGTCCTCTTTTCCGGCGCATCCGGCTCGTCGGTCGCAAATGCCGCTTTCGGCGCATCGACCTTCCAGCCCGAACTGGTCAAACACGGCTATCGGCCGGCGCAGGCGGCCGCAATCATCGCCTCGACATCGGTTCTCGATAATGTCATCCCGCCGTCGATCGCCTTCTTGATCCTTGCGACCGCGACCAATCTTTCCGTCGGCTCGCTGCTCGTCGGTGGCTTCTTCGCCGGCGGCCTGATGGCCATATGCCTGGCGATCGCCATCCATCTGACCGTGCGTGAGCAGGTGCCCCTGCCGCGCGCAAACGCGAGACAGCGCTGGCAATCGGCGGTCCAGGCGATCCCAGCCTTCGGGCTCGGCGTCATCGTCGTCGTCGGCGTCCGCATCGGCATCGTCACCACCACGGAAGCGGCTGCGCTTGCCGCTTTCTACACGCTGCTGCTCGGCATCGGCGCGCGCCTCGGCATTCTCTCGCTCTATGCCGCCTTTCGCCAGGCGGCTGTCGAAGCGGCGGCAATCGGTCTCCTCATCGGTACGGCCGGCCCCTTTGCCTTCCTGCTGGCGGTCGATGACGTATCCGGACTGATCTCGCATCTGACGACGGTGCTCGGTGGCAGCGCGCTTGCGGTCATCCTGCTGTCGAACGTCATCCTGCTGGTCGTCGGCCTCGTTCTCGATATCGGCGCCGCGATCCTGCTCTTCGGCCCGATCCTGCTGCCGGCAGCGGTCGCCGCCGGCATCGATCCCATTCAGTTCGGCGTGATCATCGTCGTCAACCTGATGATCCACGGACTGACACCGCCACTCGGCATGCTGATCTTCGTCGTCAGCGGCGTCACGCGCATTCCCGCCTCAGAGCTCTTTCGGGCGGTGGTTCCCTATCTGCTCGCTCTCCTGGTCTCGCTCGCAATCCTCTGCGCCTGGGCCATCATCTTCTCGTAAACAGGACAACCCCATGGACAATTTCAACCGACGCAATTTCCTGAAGACCGCAGCTCTCGCCGGAACGGCGCTCGCAGCGCCCGCCTTCGTCCGCACGGCCGCTGCCCGCACGACGACGATCACGATCGCCTCGCTGCTCGGCGACGACAAGCCGGAAACGAAGATCTGGGTGAAGATTAGCGAACTGGTCGAAGCGAAACTCCCCGGACAGTTCAAGTTCAATATCGTCAGGAACGGCGCGCTCGGCGGCGAGAAGGAAGTGGCCGAAGGCGTGCGCCTCGGCTCCATCCAGGCCAGCCTCTCGACGGTCTCGTCGCTCTCCGGCTGGGCGCCGGAACTGCAGATCCTCGATCTGCCCTTCCTCTTCCGCGATGCCGACCACGTGCGGCGGACCGTTAGCGGCGATGTCGGCGCCGATCTCAAGCAGAAGCTGCAGGCGCAGAATTTCGTCGTCGGCGATTTCATCAATTACGGCGCCCGTCATCTCCTGACCAAGGAACCGGTGACACGGCCGGAGCAGCTCAAGGGCAAACGCATCCGCGTCATCCAGAGTCCGCTGCACACCAAGCTCTGGAGCGCCTTCGGCACGACGCCGATCGGCATTCCGATCACCGAAACTTACAATGCGCTCGCAACCGGCGTCGCCGACGCGATGGACCTGACCAAATCGGCTTATGCCGGCTTCAAGCTCTATGAGGTCGTGCCCGATATGACCGAGACCGGCCACATCTGGGCATCCGGCATCGTCTATTATTCCTCGACCTTCTGGGCCGGCCTCAACGACGAGCAGAAGGCGGTGTTCCAGCAGGCATCGAGCGAAGGAGCCGCCTATTTCAATCAGTTGATCGTCGACGACGAAGCCAAATCCGTCGAGACGGCGCTCGGCCATGGCGGAAAACTCCTGAAGCCGGAAGCCTTCGACGAATGGCAGAAGGGCGCCCAGGGCGTGTGGGACGATTTCGCGCCTGTTGTCGGTGGCATCGACAGGATCAAATCTGTTCAGGCCGCCTGAGCAAGGGGCAGGGCGGTTATCCTGCAGCTTTTGACGGGACCGATGGAAAAACCATCGGTCTCTTCATCGCGCGCAGTTGCCGGAAAAATAATGCCGCAGCAGGCCGGAAATCGAAAGAGCATGCCTTCGGTTATCGTGGTATATGACTTACTTAAAATCCTGGACTGGGAAGTCTTTACCTTCGGCCGGTGCGATCCTGTTGACCGCAATCTCGCGACTGCTTCCGGCGGACGGATCCCATGGCCTCGATTTGAGATGAACAACTTTAAACACAAGGCTTTGGAGGGCCGACCATGAGCTTACGCATCAACGATATTGCCCCCGATTTTACCGCCGACACCACCCAGGGACCGGTCAGCTTCCATGATTGGATCGGCAATGGCTGGGCCGTCCTGTTCTCGCATCCGAAGAATTTCACGCCTGTCTGCACCACCGAGCTCGGCGCCATGGCCGGCCTGGCGGGAGAATTTTCCAAGCGTGGCGCCAAGATCATCGGCATCTCCGTCGATCCGGTGGAAAGCCATGCCAAGTGGAAGAACGACATCAAGACCGCCACCGGTTTCGACGTCGAATATCCCTTGATCGGTGACAAGGACCTCAAGGTCGCCAAGCTCTACGACATGCTGCCGGCCGGCGCCGGCGAGAGCTCGGAGGGTCGCACGCCGGCCGACAATGCGACGGTGCGTTCGGTCTTCATCATCGGTCCCGACAAGAAGATCAAGCTGATCCTGACCTATCCGATGACAACGGGCCGCAATTTCAACGAGATCCTGCGCGCCATCGATTCCATCCAGCTGACGGCAAAGCACCAGGTGGCGACGCCGGCGAACTGGAACCAGGGCGAGGACGTCATCATCACAGCCGCGGTTTCCAACGAAGACGCGATCACGCGTTTCGGTTCCTTCGATACGGTTCTGCCCTATCTCCGCAAGACCAAGCAGCCGACTGCCTGATTGCTGTTCTTAAGCTATTCTCCAAGCCGCCGCGAAAGCACTTCGCGGCGGCTTTTTACTGATCGGACTAAGCGGTGGCCTGATGGGCTCTCACCGCATCGCCGAACGCCTGAAACAGCGCACGGTTCACAGGGTTGGTCTGCGGATCGTATTCGGCATGCCATTGCACGCCGAGCGCAAATCCCGGCGCGTCCTTGAACCGGATCGCCTCGATCGTCCCGTCCTCGGCGATGCCTTCGGCAACGACCCTGTCGCCAAGTTCGAGGATGCCTTGACCATGCAGGGAGTTCACCCGGATCGTCTCGCGGCCGAGGATGCGGGCAAACATCCCGTCCTCCACAAGTCGGACATCGTGACGATCGCCGAAAACGATGGCGAGGTCGGGATGGATCTCGCCGGTTTCCAGGCGCGGCATTCGGTGGTTCATGCGCCCAGGCAATTCCCGGATTTCGGGATGCAGCGAGCCGCCGGCCGCGACGTTCATTTCCTGAAAACCGCGGCATATGCCGAAAATGGGAACGCCGCGCGCAACACAGGCTTCGATCAATGGCAGCGCCAGCCCGTCACGATCCTCATCATAAGGCTCATGCTTGGGATCCGGCACCGTGTTGAAACGGCTGGGATGGACATTGGCTCTGGCGCCCGTCAGCAGAATGCCGTCGACGACAGCCAGCAGATCGGCGATATCGGCCAGTTTGGGATTGCCGGCAAACATCAGCGGCAAGGCATCGGCGACATCGGCCACGGCCCGCAGATTGTTTTCTCCGACAAGCTGAGCCGGAAATCGGCTTTCGACGATGCGGGCATTCCCGATGATGCCGATTACAGGTCTTGTCATTGCCGGTTACACCCCAAATCGCAACGCCAGATGATGCCCAAGCTCCCTGGCTCCCAAGGCAAACCGGAACCGGCCGCTGCTGGCTGCCGGCTCGGTTATGGCCATGCTTATCCCTGGCCGGGCCGAAGCTCAATCCGGAACGGGAAGGGCGCGCTGGTTGTAGAGGATCTTGCGGATGCGGGCCTGCTCCTCTTCGGAAAGCTTGCTGTTGTCGGTGCCGAGATCGGCGCCGACCGCCAAGCCGCGCTGGACGCCGGGCCGTGCGCCGACCTCATCGAACCATCGCTTGAAATGCTTGAATTCGTCGATGTCCTGGCCCTGCGCCTGCCAGTTGACGGTCCAGGGATAGCTGATGATGTCGGCGATGGTGAATTCGTCACCGGCGAGATAACGCCGGTCACGAAGCCGCATGTTGAGAACGCCGTAAAGGCGGTTGGCTTCATCGGTGAAGCGCCGCACCGCATAGGATTGATCGCCTTCGCGATCGGCCAGGCGGCGGAAATGACCGGCCTCGCCGAGCTTCGGCCCCTGATTGGCCATCTGCCAGATCACCCACTGCGTCACCTCGTATTTGCCGCGCAGATCCTGCGGCCAGAATTTTCCGGTCTTTTCGGCGAGGTAGAAGAGGATCGCACCAGATTCGAAGATGCTGAGCGGCCCGCCGCCATCGGCAGGCGCGTGGTCGACGATAGCAGGCATGCGGTGATTGGGATTGAGCCTGAGATAATCGCGGTTGAATTGGTCGCCCCGGCCGATATTGACGGGCACCAGCCGGTAGGGCGTGCCGCTTTCCTCCAGGAAGATCGAAACCTTCTTGCCGTTCGGCGTCGGCCAGTAATGGAGATCAATCATCTGCGCGTCCTCGTTCGCTGCGATAGTCCTGGCGATCAGGATGACGCTGCGACCGGGACAGGTCGACTATATCTGTTCCAAAATTGGCGGCGAAATTAGAAACCTGGTGCGGAGATGGAAATGGGGGAAGCTTCCAACCCGTATCGATGATATTGAGAATTCAGCGTCGCGATGGAGTTCGAACCCGCCGAGATCCGATGAGAGGCCGGAAACGTCAGTCCGACATGGGGAGGAGACCGGCGAAGGCCATGCTTTCGCTCTGCCTTCTGTTTTTCCACGTGGAGGCGGTCATGGCTCAGCCGGAAGGAAGCGCGGAACAGCCGGCCTGTCTCTATTCAGGTCCTTCGGCGTCGGGATCGGGTGAGACGCTCTGCATCCGGAAAGACAGTTTCAACCGCGACCTTTGCGTCGCGATCGAGCATTTCGCCGGCGCCAATCAATTGCCGCCGGATTATTTCGCCCGTCTCATCTGGCGGGAAAGCACCTTTCGCCCCGATGCCGTCAGCTTCAAAGGAGCGCAGGGGATTGCGCAGTTCATGCCCGGAACGGCGAAACTGCGCGGCCTCGAAGACAGCTATCAGGTGTTGGAAGCCTTAAGGAAATCGGCGCAGTATCTCGACGAATTGCGCAACCGCTTCGGCAATCTCGGCCTTGCCGCCGCCGCCTATAATGCCGGCGAAAATGGCCTTACCTCTTACCTTACGTCAGGCAGATTGCCGTACGAGACGCGCGGCTATGTCACGGCGATCACTGCGCATACGGTCGAGGAATGGAAGGATAACCCGCCGGAGGATGCGGCGCCGCCGCTCGACAAAGACAAGTCTTTCCTCGATGGCTGCGTGGCGCTTGCGGAGAGACGGACGTTGAAGGACACGCCCTGGCGTCAGGAGGGCGAATGGGCGCCCTGGGGCGTCCAGCTTGCGGCGAATGCGGATGTCGCGGTGGCCCGGCGCATGTTTCTCGATGCCGTGCAGGATCTGCCGGCGCCCCTGAATGCCGAGCAGCCGCTGATCCTGCGCCAGCGCGACCGCAGCTTCGGTTTTCGCCCGCGTTATGCCGCCCGCATCGGCCGGCAGACACGCTTGGAAGCCAATGATCTCTGCAGCCAGATCCGCAAACACGGCGGCACCTGCCTTGTCTTCAAGAATCGATAGCAGGCTCGATCGAGCCGCCTGGATCACGAAAACTCTGCTTGCAGGATCGCCTGAGCGCAGCATATTCGACACGGAAATACCAAGGGAGGAACGGTGATGCGGGTTTTGGTAATCGGGGCAACGGGCCATGTCGGAACCTATCTCGTTCCCCGTCTGGTGGAGGCGGGCCACGACGTCGTCACGATTAGCCGCGGCACGGCAAAACCTTACACGGCAAACCGCGCCTGGGCTTCCGTCGATCAGCGTCAGATGGATCGGGCGGCGATGGAGCGGACGGGTGAGTTCGGCCCGGCCGTGCGCAAGGTGAAAGCCGATATCGTCATCGACATGATCTGCTTCACATTGCAAAGCGCCGAACAGCTGGTGACGGCGCTGTCGGGGCATGTCGGTCATTTCCTGCATACCGGCACGATCTGGACGCATGGCTACCCCAGTGCCGTGCCGACGCTGGAAGAGGCGCCGAAGTCTCCTTTCGGTGACTATGGCACGCAGAAGGCTGCGATCGAATCCTATCTGCAGCAGCAGGCAAGGCTTCGCGGATTTCCGGCGACCATCATCCATCCCGGCCATATCGTCGGTCCCGGCTGGGCGCCGCTCAATCCGGCCGGCAATTTCAACCTGCAGGTCTTTTCGACCCTTGCCCGCGGAGAGACCCTGGCGCTGCCCAATTTCGGTCTGGAGACCGTTCATCACGTCCATGCCGATGATGTGGCGGCGATGTTCATGGGTGCGATCGCCAACTGGAATGCCTCGATCGGCGAAAGTTTCCACGCGGTCTCGGAGCAGGCGCTGACGTTGCGCGGCTATGCCGAAGCCATTTCGCGGTGGTTCGGGCATGAGCCGAAGCTCTCCTTCGCGCCGTTCGACACCTGGGCCGAAGGTCAGACGGCCGAGGATGCGGAGGCGACCTGGGAGCATATCGCCCGCAGCCCGAATTGCTCGATCGCCAAAGCCAAGCGGCTGCTTGGGTTTGCCCCGAGATATCAGTCGCTGCAGGCGGTGCAGGAATCGGTCGGCTGGCTGGTGGGGCAGGGGCGGGTCGAGACCTGATCCGCTGCCGGCTAGGCCGCTAACGGATCAGGATAGCCCTGAAATCATTGACGTTGGTTCCGGTCGGCCCCGTTTCGAACAGATCGCCGGTGGCCGCAAAGCCCGAATAGCTGTTATTGCCGTCGAGCAGCCGGCGCGGATCGAGCCCGGCGGCGCGCAGGCGTTTTACACTGCCGCCATCGGCAAAAGCGCCGGCATTATCCTCCGAGCCGTCGATCCCGTCGGTGTCGGCCGCCAGGACATCAATGCCCTCCTGTCCGTCGATATCAAGCGCCATGGCGAGCGCGAATTCGCCGTTGCGTCCGCCCTTGCCGCCCTTGGCGCGCAGCGTCACCGTGGTCTCGCCGCCGGAAAGGATGACGACCGGCTTCGAAAACGGCCTGTTCCGGCTCGATACCTCGCGGGCAATCGCCGCATGCACCAGCGCCACGTCACGTGATTCCCCTTCGATTGCATCAGAGAGAATCGCCGGCTCGATCCCCTGCGATCTTGCCAGCGCCGCCGCGGCCTCCAGCGAGACGCCGGCGGAGGCGATGATGTGGTGCTCATGCCTCGAAAAGACCGGGTCGCCCGGCCGCGGCGCATCGGCCCTCGGCGAGTTTAGATGGTCGAGTGCTGCCTGCGGCAGCTGCAATCCGTATTGCCTGACGATCTCGAGCGCATCGTGCCGCGTCGAGCCATCCGGCACCGTCGGCCCGGAGGCGACATGGGCCGGGTTGTCGCCGGGAATATCGGAGACGATCAGGCTGACGACCCTCGCTCTGGTCGCTGCCGCAAGTCTGCCGCCCTTGATGGTGGAGAGATGTTTGCGCACGACATTCATCGCCGAGATCGGCGCGCCCGAGGCAAGCAGCATTTCGTTGAGCGCGATCTCGTCTTCGAGGCGGAGCCCCGGGGGCGGGGCGGGCAGCAGCGCCGAGCCGCCGCCGCAGATCAGCGCGATCACCAGATCGTCCTCGCTCAGCCCGTTCACCGTCGCCATCAGCCGCTTTGCCGCGGCAAGCCCGGCGGCATCGGGTACCGGATGGGCGGCCTCGATGATCTCGATATCGCGCGTTTCGCAGCCATAGCCGTAGCGGGTGACCACCAGGCCTTCGAGCGCTCCGTCCCAGACGCTTTCGAGCGCCCGCGCCATCTGCGCCGCACCCTTGCCGGCGCCGATCACCACGGTTCTTCCCTTCGGCCTGTCAGGCAGATGCGCCTTGATGCCGGTCAGCGGATCGGCGGCGCGAACCGCCGCGTCGAACAGGCTTTTCAGGAAGTCGCGGGGAGCTGATATCGTCATTGATGGTCTCAGTTGCCTCGAGTGTCGGTCGTGATGCGGACTGTCGACGCATCGGCATGCCGGCGTCAAGGTCGAAGGCGAGGCGGTGTGACGGCGGTGGACTGTAAATTCTGCCTCCTCGAAAGGAACGGATACGAACGATAGAAAGCATTAACCATAGTCCCGTAGACAACGAACAGGATCAAAGGAACCTGTGTTCGATGGCTACTGAAATGACCTGCCGCCCCGCCGCCTCTCGTGAAGGCAGGGTTATTGCTTTTCCCTCTGGGACCGGAACGGCCAATATCGAGCGCTGCGCTCGTGAACTCGGCCGGCGGCATGGCGCGGAGGCGATCGAATTCTGGCGAGCTGAATGCCGCAGGGTCGCCGATCAGCTTCTGGCGGCCGGCATGCCGGAGAGTGACGTCGGTCAGCGGGTGCTGCAGTTTCAGCAGGATGTCCAGATCGAACTCGTCCTCAGCCACCAAAACGGGCCGCTGCCCAAGTCTCAAAAGCGATAGCGGCAATCTCGCTGGATCAAAGCTGTTCGCAATGTGACGTTTCCCGTCGGGTGGCCCGCTGTCGAAGGCGTGCAGGCCAGCCTGTCGCGAATATTACCGCAGCAGCCCGGCGGACCGGAGAGCGTCTTCGATGACCTTCTGAATGCCGCCGCTGTCGCTACCCCCAGCGAACGCTCCAGCGGCGTTTTCCGTTTGCGCAGCAGAGGGTTTTACGGTGCGCCGCTTTTCAAACGAGGGAACCAGACCCCAGGACCTGGCAGTTTCGACGGTCGAGGAAATGCCGACGTCCAGCATGAAGGGGCCGTTTGCCCCGTAGCCGGTGCCGACATCGAGCGGCGTGCCGTGACCCATCCCGGCAATCGTATAGAGTTCGATCGCCTCGACACCCTGCGCATCGGTCCAGATCTTTCGCTGATGTCCTCCGATATTTTCGACGCGCGCCGGCAATACGTCGACGCCGTGGATATGTCTCCATTGCTCGACGATCGCATTCGCATTGGCTGGCGCGACGGTTCTGTCTGCGGTTCCCTGCCAGAGCGACAATGTCGGCCATGGGCCTTTATGCGCTGACGCGTTTCTCACCCGCAGTTCCAGCTCTTGGCCGGTCGGGCCGCCGTGGCCGCGCATTCGGTCGAATGCTTCGGGAATGGTCGCGGCACTTGCATATGGCAGGCCTGCGATAATCGCGCCGCCGGCAAAAACCTCGGGATAGGTGGCAAGCATGGCGGCGGCCATGGCGCCGCCGGCCGAAAGCCCGGTCACGAACACGCGCCTGCCGTCGATGCCGTGTTCCGCAACGACCTTTGTGATCATTTGGCGAATGGAAAAGACCTCGCCGTGATCCCGGCGGATGTCCTCCGGGTTGAACCAGTTGAAGCAGAGGTTCGGATTGTTTGCCCTCCGCTGCTCGGCAAACAGCAGCGCAAAACCATAATCCTCCGCCAATTCAGACCACCCCGACCCGATATCATAGCCGGCGGCAGTCTGGGTGCAACCGTGCAGGACGACGACCAGGGCCATGTTTCTCCCGCGCTTTGACGGCAGATAAGTATAACCTTCCAAGTTCCCCGGATTTGAGCCGAACGCGTCCAAGGCGACGAGATCGGGGTTGTCCTGCGTGGGTTGGGGGCGAAGCGTTCCTCGCAGCGCAGCAAGGCGTGCGAGAGTGTCTGACATAGATCTCATGAAAGTCTCCGCCAATCAGCAGCCGGGATGGCGGTGATGCTGAACTAAACGCGTCAGTCTACGAAAAGGTTGCTGCGGTGCACAATGTTTTTCGATGGTGCAAACGGATGGGCGTCCGACTTCTGGGATGGACCTCCGCGGCGCGAGGAACTTCGGCCTGGATATGGAGTTGATGTTGTCGATTGACAGCACTGATGCTGCGATCGAACGAGGCTTTTCAGATGTCGAACAAACCCAACTTCTTCTCGCACTTTGCAACTACGGTCGCCGACCTCTCGGGAAAGCCGTTCACCTTTGTCGCGGCTCTGGCGCTCGTGCTTGTCTGGGCGGTGTCCGGCCCGTTTTTCGGCTATTCTGAAACCTGGCAGCTTGTGATCAATACCACCACGACCATCATTACCTTCCTGATGGTGTTTGTGTTGCAGAACAGCCAGAACCGTGACGGAAAGGCTCTGCAGGCCAAGCTTGACGAACTCATCCTGACGAGCCAGGCCGCCAACAAATTTGTCGGTATCGAAAAGCTGGAGGAGGGCGAACTCAGGGAAATGAGCAAGACCCTTGCCGAAAAGGCCGAATGCGTCGAGGAAAAAGCGGATGAGAAATCTGCGGCGGAGGCAGCGTCCACCTAACTCACGGTCTCTGAGATCTGGCCGTGGTGTTGCTGGCGCATTCCCTCGATGGCGTCGGCGTCCTTCTTCTCAGCCGCAATCCAGTGGTTTCCTGCCTTGCTTGAGCGGATCAGCTCATCAAGCTTGGCATGGAGTGCCATCATGTCCCGATTTTGGGAGTGCTGCACCAGCAGCAAAATAAAAAATACAATGAGTGTCCCGAGCATGTTGGTCAGCAAAAACCACTGCCGTGGGAAAGAAAAGCTGAGCCCCACTGCCGCCCACAGGGCTATGAACGCGATCAGCGTGACAGGGACCACACGATGCCCTGCCCATGAAACGGCCAAGTCAGAGATCTGTCGAAAGCGCCGGTGCATATGGCTCTCCACAGCGCGCCAAAGGGAAGATAGAGCAGATCGGAGCTGCTTCCATCACCTGGGCTCAATAAATAAGCGCCGTAGCGAACATAAAACCCGCGTTTCCGCGGGTTTTATTCTGACGACGACGGTCAATTCAATTTAACCGATGGTTCCCGACCCCAGACCCGCAGTTTGCCAAGCGCCTTGATAAAGGCGCTGACATCCTTCGCCGCTCCGAGCGCAATCACGCCCTCATCCAGGGAATCGGCAATGCCAGCCTTTTGCATGAGCGGCAGCGCTGTTTCCACATAACCGATGAACTTGCAGTGGACGAACGCATCCGCCACGAAATCGCGGGCCGTCGCCTCCTTCAAGAGATCGCCGGTTCCCTCGGCCGAGGGGAGGAGAGCGACGGCGTCGTAAAGCACCGAAGGCCCGCCTTCGATCATCTGATGTGCCTCGATCCAATTGCCGTCCGAGAGCGTCACCCCGCCGATCTTTGGCGCGATGACTTCGAATGTTGCCTTCTGCTCGGTGATCTCGGCAAGCAGCGCCTTGAAGACAGCGGCATCGGTGCCGTCGCTGACAAGAATGCCGAGCTTGCGTCCTTCGAACCGTTTCGGACCGCGCTCGATGATGCTGAGCGCCGGCGACGGCTCGAGATCCTGCCGCGTCGGCATGGCGGCATCGGCAGGCTTCGGCATCGATTTAAAGCCGAGTGCGTGGCCGACCTTGCTGGCCAGCGTCTCATCGATGTTCATCAGATGCGAAACCATCCGCTCGCGAATGACCGGTGTCTCGACCTTGCTCAGTTCGAAGGTCAGCGCTGCGGCGATATGGCGTTGCTCCGGTGGAGTCTGGCTGATGTAGAATTGTCGGGCCTGGCTGTAATGATCGGCAAAGCTTTCCGGGCGTAGCCGAACCTTAGGACCCTGCTCCTCGGCCGGGAAGTGGCGATAACCCTGAACTGGCGATTCCCGTGGCCCCTGATTCCAAGAGTTCGGTTGATAATTGACGCGCCCGACGGGATTGCGCATCGCCATATGCCCATCCTGCTGGAAATTGTGGAAGGGACACTTCGGGGCGTTGATCGGCAGATGCGTGAAATTCGGACCGCCCAGACGTTTCAGCTGCGTGTCGAGATAGGAGAAGTTCCGTCCCTGCAGCAGCGGATCGTTGCTGAAGTCGATGCCGGGGGGGACGTTCTGCGTCATGAAGGCGACCTGTTCGGTCTCTGCGAAAAAGTTCTCGGGCATACGGTCGAGCACGAGACGGCCGATCGGTTTGACCGGAAGAATCTCCTCCGGAATGATCTTCGTCGGATCGAGAATGTCGAAATCGAACGTGTCGGCAAAGTCCTGGTCGAAAAGCTGCACGCAAAGTTCCCATTCCGGGAAGTTTCCAGACTGGATTGACTGCCAGAGGTCGCGGCGATGGAAATCCGGATCCGCACCATTGATCTTGACTGCTTCGTTCCAGGCGACCGACTGCAGGCCGAGTTTCGGTTTCCAGTGGAATTTGACGAAGGTCGATTCATCCGCTGCATTGACGAAGCGGAAGGTGTGAACGCCGAAACCCTCCATGAACCGGAACGAGCGCGGAATCGCTCGGTCCGACATCACCCACATGATCATGTGCATGCTTTCGGGCGTGAGGGTGATGAAGTCCCAGAAATTGTCATGCGCCGACTGCGCCTGCGGAAATTCCTTGTCAGGTTCCGGCTTTACCGAATGGATGACATCGGGAAATTTGATCGCATCCTGAATGAAGAAAACGGGGATATTATTGCCGACCAGATCCCAATTTCCCTGCTGGGTGTAGATCTTCACCGCGAAGCCGCGCACGTCGCGCGCCAGATCGAAGGAACCCTTGCTGCCGGCGACGGTCGAAAACCGGACGAAAGCCTGTGTTTTTTCGCCGGGCCGCTGGAAAAGATCGGCCCGGGTATAGGCGGCCAGGGATTCGTAGGTTTCGAAGTAGCCGTGAGCGCCGTACCCGCGTGCATGCACGACACGCTCGGGGATGCGTTCGTGGTCGAAATGAAAGATCTTCTCGCGGAAATGGAAGTCGTCGATGAGGGCGGGGCCGCGGGCGCCGAGACGAAGTGTATTCTGATCGTCGGAGACCGGGCCGCCTTGCGCTGTGGTCAGCACCGGCATGCCGTCTTCGGCGAACTGATGAAGCTCGCCACCTGCACCCCGCTGCAGTTTTTGATCATGGATCGTTGCGTTGTCCGCGGGCGAGGTCTTGGACGTCTTCTTGGCCATCTATTTTCTCCGGAAAGGGTTTGACTTAACCGAAGCTCAAAACTGGCCACATGTTCCGTTCAATGCGAAATAAACCGCCACTGACAGCACAGCGCGTCTTTTCAAATGCGCAAAGGACGCTGAGGCTTATATAGAGGGGCGCGGGACTTTCGACCCCGCGCCCCGGGTTTCCGTAGTTTCTCAGACCCGGGGCCGAACGAGGAGGTCTTCCTCTTCGTCGCGTTGCGATCCGCCAAGCGCTGCAGCGGCAGAGGCGATGAAAGCCCCAATTAGCAGCGACAACGAACCGAGCAAGGCCGTGGTGGAGGCCGCCTTGCGGGCCTCGTCTGCCGCTTTCTGGGCAGCGACCTTGGCGTCGTCGATACGCTTCAGCACCGTATCGACGCGGGTGCGTGCATCGGCTTCGGAAAGGCCGGTCCGAGCAGAGACGATGCTGGCAAGATAGGCCTTGTCATCATCAGGAATCTGTCCTTCGGCCGCGCCGTTGAGAAGGATGCGCGATACCTCGGCTGTTGCCGCGGCATCATTGGATGTCGCCGCCGCACGCGCCTGGTCAGGGCGCAGCAATGCGTCGGTAAAATAGGACGTGGAGAGGTCCAGCGGCGAAGTTGCCGACGATGCCGCTGCCGTACCGGCCGTTGATCCCACCGCCTGTGCCGCCGAACCCACGGCTTGCGCGCCCGCGCCGGCCAGCGACGTCAGCGACGAGGCAAGAAACCCGGCGACGAAGACTGTCGCCAGAGCCCAGCTTAGGAAACCATGCGCGGTGTCGCGGAAGAAAACTTCATCGGTGTGGACGGCTGCCCATTTCGTGCGCAGCCGGCCGGTAATATAGCCTCCGAGCGCCGAAGACAGCCATTGCACCAAGACCAGCCAGATCGCTGCCGTCACGCCGAGTGTCCCCAGCGAACTGCTTTGCCCCGACCATGGCGACACCATTGTCAGCCCGAGCCCAGATCCGAGAAGCAAAAGGATGAGGGTCACGCCGATGGCGGCGGCGGCACCGCCGAAGATAGGCCCCCATGTCATAGCCGATTTGGAGGATTCGACCGGAGTGGCAATCTCTCCGGAACCTGTCATTGAAACCGACATGATCTGTTCCTATCGCATAAACAGAGCAAGAAGAATGATGATCGGCAGTGGAACACCGAGCAGCCAAAGTAGAATACCGCGACCCATGAGAGACCTCCTGTCAGGGCTGACGTTACGTTGTTGATGCCACTCAACTTTTAACCACGGTCTTTGTTCCCGGCCGGCTTACTCGTCGACGATCTTCATGCGGAGCTTATGGAGATCGACGAAAATCTTGCGCGCCCGGAGTTAACGCCAGCGGGGAGCGCGCCTATATCCTTGGTTGAAGGGCGATCCGGGAGGAGAGAGCAGAGGCTCTCATCATTCCCGGCGTAAACTGGAGAGCATTGATGAACAGATTTCGGGCATTTCTAGCAGCCGGAGCAATCAGCCTTGCCGCCTTGACCTCGGCCTGCTCGACACCGCCGAATTCATATGGCTCGGCATCGGGATATGAGCCGGGAGATTCGATGAATCCAGCCTGTGCGGATGGCTTCCGCCCCCGCGAGGGTCGTTCGTGCAGCTATTAGGGGCGTGTCGGCTCCTGTCCGGACAGAATGGCAACGCCTCGATCCGTCAGGCAGCCGCTTCAAGACAGAACGGCCACGTGATCTCGTGGCAGCGACGTGACGTCAATCTGTCGCCCGACCCCATTCTTAAGTTAATGGCAGTCGCGTCCTGCCGCAGTCTGTATATCATCCGATCGTCAACGCAAAGGTTGTCGGGGGCGCAGGACTTTGCACCGGCTCAGGTCACCCCGGAGCCTTTCTGGACGCAAAGAAGACAAAAGGTCGGCGCGAGAGTGCGCGCCGACCTTTTTCAATCATCATCAGCAAAGCGCCAGTTCATCCGTGGTCGCCAGCAATCTGATTTCATGAGCCAAGTGTAGGCGGCTTGTGAATTATGGCAAGGATTACGGGGCTACCGATTTCTGGCTAGAACCAGCCAACGGCAAAAATCGGTTTCAAAAGCGGGAGAAAGGAAGGAAGAAAACGCCTGCTTTCGGATTTATCAACGAAACAGGCGCTCGCTTGAAAATGGCTCCCCGGGCCGGATTCGAACCGGCGACCTGTCGATTAACAGTCGAATGCTCTACCGCTGAGCTACCAGGGATCACTGCTTGGCGCGGTGTGAGTGGGCTAATACAAATGCTTTCCCGATTTGCCAAGCAGTTTTTTCAAAAAAATGAAATGAACTTGTATTTGGGGTGTCTGTGCCCATCTCTGGGGAATGACGAACGGGAATGATCGCGAAGAGATGAGAAGCGGCGAAAAGCCCGGGAAGCGGGCAGGGCGCTTCGGTATCGATCACGCCAGCGGCAGGCTTATGCTCGGCGCCTTCAGCATCGGCATGCCGCGCTCGCGCATCGCGCGGATGGCGATCGGCGTGGCCCTCATTCTCTGTGGATTCCTGGGCTTCCTGCCGATCCTGGGCTTCTGGATGCTGCCGCTCGGCTTGCTCGTGCTTTCGCACGATCTGCCTGTCGCGCGCCGGCTTCGGCGGCGGCTGGCGGTCTGGTGGCACAGGCGGGGGAAACCGGCCGGCTGACGGCGACCCCCGAGGTGTTCATGGAACGGTGGAGCGCTTTTCGCATTCGTGGTTTATGGAATGTAAAACGCGAAAAATGCGTCACAATGGTCCAGGTGAGAAAATGAAGGCGTTGTTTGTTATCGCCCTGTCGGCGGCGACGATTCTCTCCGGCGTTCCCGCCGCGGCTCAAGCTGTCGACAGCCGCGGTTTTGACGCTCGCGGCATTTGCCGCCGTCCCGAAGGCTGCATGGTCGACCACGGCCAAGGCGGCAGCTATAACGGGCCTCGCAACTATCGCAATTTCAACGGCCGGAACGAGCGTGATGGCGGCAACGACCGCGGCCGGGACGACCGCCGCTTCCGCAATCAGAACAGAAGCGACAATTTCGACGCTGCATCCAGCCGCATTGCCGCTCTGTGATTGAGCCGGTCCAGTCTAATGCGACCTGAGTTCGCTTTCCTCGAAAATGCCGCCATGGTCCGGATCAAGGCTGGTTGCCATCAACAGGCTGCAGGCGGCAAGGATGAAGACGAGCTTCATTGCGTAGGACAGGGAAACCGCATGTCCGGGGCCCGCTGATACGCGGGACGGCGCGATATAATATTTGTAATAGAAGTCCGGATCGCTTGTTTCCAGCAGGTTCTGGTAGACGTGCGGCGGAATGTCGGCATGTTTCACCGGTGGAGAACCCGGAAACTTTACATGGAGATCCCGGCTCTCGGCATTGTATGCCGCACGCACGTGCTTCGATTTGAGGGCGGCCCAATTCATTGCAGCTCCTATCACCCTCCCGGTGGCAATATGAGGCCTGGCGGACGATCGTCAAGCTGACAATTTGTTTCAAAGGCAATCATTGGCAGGGAATAGGGCATTCCCGGTCATGGGAATTCCAGCCTGCGCCGGTGCCGTTCCGGGATGGGAAAATGGCCTTTTCGGCAGCAGCGGAATGGCGTTTTTCCGAAATGCCCCCTTGCGATTTCCTTACGATCATTCTAAACGCTCGCCACGGCTCAGATAACGAGCGCGTGAGGCCTCGTGGCGGAGTGGTGACGCAGAGGACTGCAAATCCTTGTACCCCGGTTCAATTCCGGGCGAGGCCTCCAAAAAATTCCACGTGATATAGACTGTCTGATTGCGGCTGGTTCAGCGACGCGGCATCGCGCCTGAGGCGCGGCCGGCAATCGCGTTGTTATTTCAAAGGAACCGAGCGGAGATCAACCTGCGTCCGCCGGCATGATATTGCCGCAGGCGCCATGCAGGGACTGTTTTTGAGCGCGCTTCAGCGCCCTGTCACTTCAGGTGCGTTTCGCCGTCCAGCAGCCCGCAGCAGAATATGCCGATGAGCGCTGCGACGATGAAGAGGTCGAACAGCGTGAAATATTCGAAAATCGCAGACATGGCCTGCTCCTCCTATTTCCTCCGCTGCAGATCATAACATGAAGGGGCAGGGGATTCCACGCTTGAGCTGCAGCGCCGCGTCTCCGCTGTGGCGCGGAAGAGGCGCCTGCCGGATTCTTTTCGCCGACGGCTGCCAAGCCTTGAAAGCATTCGTGGCGGGGATTAAGAGACGAGGGACAGGAACCGCTTTTCAAAGAGCGAGAGGACATGATGGATTTCGAAGCAGCGCGCGCAAAGATGGTCGACACCCAGGTTCGCACGACGGACGTTACCTCGCATTCCGTGCTGACGGCGCTTCTCACGGTGCCGCGTGAGGCATTCGTGCCGGAGAAGGCAAAGCTGCTGGCTTACATCGACAACGATGTCGAGATATCGGCTGCCGCACCCGGGAAGCCGGCCCGATTCCTGATGGAGGCGTCGCCGCTCGCCAAGCTGCTGCAGCTGGCTGAGATCACCAAGGATGATTTTGTCCTCGAAGTCGGTTGCGGCACTGGTTACACATCAGCGCTGCTGTCGATCATTGCCGGCTCCGTCATCGCGCTCGAATGCGACGAGGTGCTCGCCGCCGAAGCGAAGGCGAGGCTTGCCGACTATGCCAAGGTCGAGGTCGTGACCGGGCCGCTCGAAAAGGGTTACGCCGCCGGCGCTCCCTACGATCTGATCTTCGTCAACGGCGCAGTCGAGGAGGTTCCGGCAGCTCTTCTCGGTCAATTGCGCGACGGCGGCCGTCTGATCACGGTCGAAGGTTACGGTAATGCCGCCCGCGCCAAGGTGTTCGTCGCCGAGCGCGGCGCCGTTTCGGAAAACGTCTTTTTTAATGCTTCGGTCAAGCCGCTGCCGGGTTTCGCCAAGGCGCGCGAATTCGTTTTCTGAGGCCGATTGTATCGATGCTTTCAGCGACGGGCGCCATCGGCGCCCGTTTTTTTTTGTCAGGGCCGCAGGAGAGCCTTCACAAACGTGATTTATCCTGATGCCGCCATGCCGCAAACATCAGGTAACAAAACTGTGCATGGCCGCATTCATTTGATTCGCGATGATTTTTTTCATGGCTGGGGTATTCTAAGGTCGTGGTGATTCGGGTGAACGCTCCACATCATCCGGTCGTTGTTTTTGGATAACGGGGATTGAAATGGCTCAGCCAAGCGTAGCGCGTGAACCGTCCATGGAAGAAATTCTGGCCTCCATCCGCCAGATCATTGAAAGCAATGAGCCCGGCGCCGGCAAGGCGATTTCCGCATCCCTGCCGCCGGTCTACGGCGCCGACGAGGATGAGAACGGCTCCGAGATCCATCTGACGGTGGATGACACCTATGCCGGCGTGGAGTTCCCCGAGCCGGCCCTGCGCTCCTCCGATCCACGCTCCTCCGACCCGCGTTTCGTCGCCGCCAATTCGGCCGGCACCGCGCCCGAAGCAGAAGTGCCGGCCCGCGCCCTGTCGCTTGCCGATGTCGCCGCCCGCGTGCGCGCCGCCTCCGAGCGCAGCGCCGTGCAGGCCGGTCAGGCGCTGCGTGAAATTCCGAGCGGCTTCCGCCAGCCCGAACCGCAGCCGGCCGCAATACCGGAGCCGCCGCGCGCCGCGGCACCGCAACCGCAAACCCAACCGCATCAGGCACAGCCTGTTTTCCCCGCCGCAGCGCCTGTTCAGCATGCTCCGATCCAGCAGCCGGCCGAGCCGGTGCTGATGGAAGCGCCTGAGGTGCTCGTCGCCGAGCCGGCGCCTGCTATCGAAACGGCGCCGCCGGCTTTTGAAGCGGCTCAGTCCTCGGCCGAGCGTTTCCTGCCGAGCGTGATGGACGAGGTCCAGCCGACGCTGCTTTCGGCGGATGCCGGCCTGCAGATCAGCCGCTCATTCGAGGAGCTCGCCGCCGCGATCGACGGGGCCGAGCGCCGCTCGCTGGACGAGATCGCCGAGGATATGCTGCGCCCGATGCTGCGCGAATGGCTTGATGATAATCTGCCGACACTGGTCGAGCGGCTGGTGCGCGAGGAAATCGAGCGCGTGGCGCGCGGCCCGCGCCGCTGATCGGATTGCTTTTTCGTCGAAAAGCCGCTCCGGTCTCCGGGGCGGCTTTTTTATTGACTTGGCCGTGGCCATCCTATTTACAAACGCCACCCTCGAACCTCGAAATTGGTCAGAAAATGCTCGACAAGACCTATGATTCTGCTGCCGTCGAACCGAAAATCGCCGCCAAATGGGATGACGCGGACGCCTTCCGCGCCGGCGCGAACGCCAGGCCCGGGGCCGAGACCTTCACCATCGTGATCCCGCCGCCGAATGTCACCGGCTCGCTGCACATGGGCCACGCGCTGAACAACACGCTGCAGGACATACTGGTCCGCTTCGAGCGCATGCGCGGCAAGGACGTGCTCTGGCAGCCGGGCATGGACCATGCCGGCATCGCCACGCAGATGGTCGTCGAGCGCAAGCTGATGGAACAGCAGCTGGCGGGCCGCCGCGAGATGGGCCGCGACGCCTTCATCGACAAGATTTGGGAGTGGAAGGCCGAATCGGGCGGGCTGATCTTCAACCAGCTGAAGCGCCTGGGTGCATCATGCGACTGGTCGCGTGAACGCTTCACCATGGACGAAGGCCTGTCGAAGGCCGTTCTCGAAGTATTCGTCACGCTCTACAAGGAAGGCCTGATTTACAAGGACAAGCGCCTCGTCAATTGGGACCCCAAACTCCTGACTGCCATCTCCGACATGGAGGTCGAACAGCAGGAGGTGAAGGGGCATCTCTGGCATCTCCGCTACCCGCTCGAGCCTGGTGTCACCTATCAATATCCGATTGCCTTCGACGAGGAAGGCAAGCCGACCGAATTCGAGACGCGTGACTATATCGTCGTCGCGACGACACGGCCGGAGACGATGCTGGGCGATACCGGCATTGCCGTGAATCCTGAGGATGAGCGTTATAAGCCGATCGTCGGCAAGCACGTCATCCTGCCGATCGTCGGCCGCCGCATTCCGATCGTTACTGACAGCTACGCCGATCCGACGGCTGGCTCCGGCGCCGTCAAGATCACGCCGGCACATGACTTCAACGACTTCGAGGTCGGCAAGCGGGCGAAGCTGCGTGCCATCAACGTCATGAACGTCGATGGCACTATTGCTATCAAGGAGAACGAGGACTTCCTCGAAGGTCTCGACAATCCGGCAGCACTCCATGGCGCCTGGGACCGTCTGGAAGGGCAGGACCGTTTCTATGCACGCAAGGTCATCGTCGAGATTTTCGAGGAGGCCGGCCTCCTCGACAAGATCGAGCCGCACAAGCACATGGTCCCGCATGGCGACCGCGGCGGGGTGCCGATCGAACCGCGGCTGACGGAACAATGGTTTGTCGACAACAAGACGTTGGGACAACCCGCGCTGGAATCCGTGCGCGAGGGAAGGGCAAGGTTTATCCCCAGGAACTGGGAAAACACCTATTTCAACTGGCTGGAGAACATCGAGCCCTGGTGTATTTCCCGGCAGCTCTGGTGGGGCCACCAGATCCCCGCCTGGTACGGGCCTGACGGCCAGGTCTTCGTCGAAAAGACCGAGGAAGAGGCGCTGCAGGCGGCGATCCAGCATTACCTCTCGCATGAGGGGCCGATGAAGGCCTATGTCGAGGACCTGCTGGAAAACTTCAAGCCGGGCGAGATCCTGACGCGTGACGAGGACGTGCTCGACACATGGTTCTCCTCGGCGCTCTGGCCCTTCTCGACACTCGGCTGGCCGGATGAAACGCCGGAACTTGCACGTTATTACCCGACCAACGTTCTCGTCACCGGTTTTGATATCATCCCCTTCTGGGTTGTTCGCATGATGCAGATGGGCCTGCATTTCATGAAGGATGAGAATGGCGATCCGGTCGAGCCCTTCCATACGATCTACATTCACGCGCTGGTGCGCGATAAGAATGGGCAGAAGATGTCGAAGTCGAAAGGCAACGTCATCGATCCCTTGGAACTGATCGACGAATATGGCGCCGACGCGCTGCGTTTCACCCTGGCGATCATGGCGGCGCAGGGCCGCGACGTGAAGCTCGATCCGGCCCGCATTGCCGGCTACCGCAATTTCGGAACCAAGCTCTGGAACGCTACGCGCTTCGCCGAGATGAACGGCGCCAAGAGCGATCCGCATTTCGTTCCTGAAGCTGCAGAACTCACCATCAACCGCTGGATACTGACGGAGCTTGCCCGTACGGAACGTGACGTTACGGAAGCGCTCGAAGCCTTCCGCTTCAACGATGCTGCCGGCGCGCTCTATCGCTTCGTCTGGAACGAGGTCTGCGACTGGTATCTCGAGCTCCTGAAGCCGGTCTTCAACGGTGAGGATGAAGGCGCCAAGGCTGAGGCCCAGGCCTGCAGCGCCTATATTCTCGAAGAGATCTACAAGCTGCTGCATCCCTTCATGCCCTTCATGACCGAAGAGCTCTGGGCGCATACGGCCGGCGAGGGCAAAGAGCGCGACACGCTGGTCTGCCATGCCGAATGGCCGTCGCCTTCCTATGCCGACGACGCGGCAGCCGACGAGATCAACTGGCTGATCGACCTCGTCTCCGGCATCCGCTCGGTGCGCGCCGAAATGAACGTGCCGCCGTCGGCAACAGCCCCGCTCGTTGTCGTCAAGGCCAACAACCTGACACGTGAAAGGCTGTTCCGCCACGACGCCGCCATCAAGCGGCTTGCGCGTGTGGAGGCGATATCGCTGGCCGACAATGCGCCGAAGGGCGCCGCTCAGATCGTCGTCGCCGAGGCCACGATCTGCCTGCCGCTCGGCAATCTGATCGACCTCTCCGCCGAAAAGGCTCGGCTTGAAAAAGCGATTGCCAAGATGGAGGCAGAGATCGCCCGCATCAACGGCAAGCTCTCCAACGAGAAGTTCGTCGCCAACGCCAATCCCGAAGTGGTGGAGGCCGAGCGCGAGCGCCTCGATGAACTGAAGGGCCAGATTACCAGCCTGAAGACCGCCCTTTTCAGGGTGAGCGAAGCCGGATAAGTTTCATCGTCCATTTTGGTAAGTTATTTCAAAGACGCGCCCCACTGCTGGCGCGTCTTTTTGTCGTTTGGGCGCGCATGATTCGGTCCTGAAAGCGGCCGGTTTCAGGCGCTGAGCCTGTGGATTGTGGCTATACAGCCATCCAGTCGGCGAAAACTGGCACTGTTGTCGGATTAATACAGCTTCCGCAATGTTTGGAACGAAAACCCAAAAGCCCATCTGAAAATCGAAAACTCTGGAATAAAATTTTATTAACCAGATTTTTTGACGTGTCCGTCAATTTCTTTACGTAAGTTAGCCGCTGCAATGCCTGGGAGCGCTGCCGTGGGGCGCGTTGCCATGTCGAGTAAACACTTACTAGAGTGGCGTGACATCAATTGCTGGAGTGGGGGAGACACAATGGCATCGCGTAGGTTTTCCAAGGGCGTAACGTCGCTCGTTCTTTTTTCGTCGCTTGCATCGCCGTCCTTCGCCGGCGGTCTGGAGCGCGGCGGATACAATATCGATCAGCTGTTCGATACGTCGCCTTTCTCGTTTCAGTCAGGCGTGACCTACGTCACACCGCAGCGCAGGCTGAAGGACGTCCGTGACACGAATACCTCCGTCTTCACCGGGGGTGGCAATCTGAACACCCGTCCGGACAGCGCCGACGAGACGGCGAATTACACCATTCCCTATATCGGCTTCAAAGCCGGCTTCGCCGATACGATCGACTGCCTCATCGACTATTCCGAGCCCTTTGGCGGGCATTCCAATCCCGGTTTGAACTGGGCGGGCGCCAACAACAATATCGAAACGGAGATCAAAACCCGCAACTATGGCGGCACCTGCTCCTATCGCTTCGACGTCGGCCCGGGACAGCTTCGCTTCATTGGCGGCGCCTTCTATCAGGAAGTCGAGGGCTTCAAGGAGCGGTTAGTTTCCACGCTTCCGCTTCTGCTCGGCACCGGCAACGGCATCGGCCGCCTCGATCTCGAAGATAGCGGCTGGGGCTGGCGCGCCGGTCTGGCTTACGAGATCCCGGAATATGCGATGCGCGCGAGCCTCGTTTATAACAGCCGCGTCAAGTACGATAACCTGACCGGCACCGTTGATCTCCGTCAGGTTCCAGTTGTGCCGACATTTGGAGGTCAAATCACGGACGTCTTCGGCTCTGCCGAAGCGCCGGATTCGCTGGAGCTGAAGTTGCAAAGCGGTATCGCTCCGGATTGGCTCGCCTTCGGATCGGTCAAGTGGACGAACTGGAGTGTCCTCCAATCTGTGCCTTTCTGCCCGAAGTCGACGAAAGGCCTCGCTGCCTGTACTTCCGGCGGTGCGACGGAGCTGACCTCGCTCGACCTTCTTTATCGTGACGGCTGGACGATCAGCGGTGGTGTCGGCCACAAGTTCAACGATCAGTGGGCAGGCGCCGTCAGCCTGACATGGGACCGCGGCACCAGCCAGGGCTATGGCGCGCAGACCGACAGCTGGACGGTGGGCCTCGGTGCCGCCTACACGCCGACCGAACATATCGAATGGCGCTTTGCCGGTGCCGTGGGCGTGTTGACGAGCGGTTCGTCCGGCGTTGTGACCCAGAACGGCGTCACGTTTGGAGATGATGTCTCTTATTCCTTTGGCAACGATCTGGTCGCTGCACTGTCGACAAGCCTAAAGGTCAAGTTCTAATTCCACGATTTGAAGAATTGAAGAGCCCGGCACTGCCGGGCTCTTCTTTATTTGCGCTCGTTAATCATGCCGTTTCCCGGTCCCGTTTTGTGACGATTCAGCAACACTTTTTTACGATGGTTTGCGTATGGTGGCCGTGGGGCGAATTTGTCCATTTCCCGCCACAAAGAGGGAGCACCGCTATTTGCAGGCGAGGAGATGGCAGGCTTACGGTGCGTGTAGTTAGTAGCATGGGTCGATTTTTTTCCGGTAACAGCAGATCGCGCGATACGATTGGCAACAATCGTTTGTTTGCGGTCGTTTCGCTTTCCGCACAAGGCTGTTCCAGCCGCCAATCCGGCCCCGCGGCGACGCCGTCGAGCCGTTCATTGTTGCGGTTTTCGCCCCGCTCGGATGAGCAGCCCGGCGTTGCCGGAGCTGTCGATACCGGTTTCGTCACATTTGCTGTTTACGAATGCGATAAAGGCGGGAAGGTGGATGCCGCACCTGCCGAAAGAGTGCCACGGAGATTGCAGTCGGTCCATGCCGGGAGCCGGGTGGTTCTGAACGATGCGCTGAAAATTCGGCCTTTGAGAAAAGGCCATTGGGCTGGATGCGACGCGGGCAAAGGAGCCATGGAGCTCGCCGCGGGATCGCTCGCCTCGAAGGAATACATCCGCGGAATGCACGGCGCCAGCGCCGCTGCCTCCTGCCTGTGATGAGCGAAAGAAATCGGTTGAAATGGTGACGTCCGAGTTCAAACTGTTCAAATTCATGCTGATGGGCATGTCTATGGTCGTTGCGTTGGCCATGACCTGCCCGGCCCGCGCCTTCGACATCAAGGCGGGCGTTAGCAAGGAATCCGGTCCTTTCGACCTCTTCAAGTTCGGCTTCAAGGCCTATAAGAACGGACAGAAGGAAGAGGCCGTCGAAGCCTATAAATACGCCGCCGAAAAGGGGCACACCGGCTCGCGCTGGGCGCTCGCCAATATGTATGCCGATGGCGACGGCGTCACGCAGGATGATTTCGAAGCCTTCAAGATCTACAGCGAGATCGCCCAGCAGGGCGTCGAACCCGGCTCGGAAGATACCGGCTTCTTCGTCAATGCGCTGCTCTCGCTCGCCAATTATTACAAGCACGGCATTTCAGGCAGTCCGGTCCGGATCGACCTCAGCCAGGCACGCCAGCTTTATTTTCAGGTGGCCTCCACCTTTGGCGTTCCCGAAGCGCAGTTCCAGCTGGCGCAGATGATGCTGGCCGGCGAGGGCGGCAATGCCAGCCCACAGCAGGCGAAGAAATGGCTGAACCAGGCCCGCAAGAGCGGTCATCCCGGCGCCATGGCGGTTTTCGGTAATATTCTGTTTGACGAAGGCCAGACGGCCCGCGGCCTGGCGCTGATGACGGCAGCACTCGACCGCTGCAAGCCGAAGGATTGCAGCTGGATGGAAGCGCTGCAGGAACAGGCCTTCTCGGTTGCCAACGAGGCCGACCGCCGCACGGCAGTATCCCTCTCGCACAGCATCGCGACCGGCTCCGACGATTAAGGTGAGAGCCTCAGACGGCCTGAGGCGAGAGCCTCAAGCGGCGAAATCGAAATAGGCGATAACAGGCACGTGGTCGGACGGCTTTTCCCAGGCCCGCACATGTTTTTCGATCGCAGCCGACGTCATCCGATCGGCGGCTTCCGGCGACAGCAGCAGATGGTCGATGCGGATGCCGTTGTTCTTCGGCCAGGCGCCGGCCTGATAATCCCAGAAGGAATAGAACTGCGTCGCATCCGTCGTTGCGCGCACCGCATCCGTCAGCCCGAGATTTTCGAGCTTGCGGAACGCCTCGCGCGTCTGCGGCAGAAACAGCGCGTCGTTTTCCCAGACCTTGGGGTCGAAGCAATCGTGCGGTTCCGGAATGACATTGTAATCGCCGGCAAGCACCAGCATCTCTTCATAGGTCAGTCGCTCAGCGGCAAACGCCCGCAGGCGCTCCATCCAGGCGAGCTTGTAGGGATACTTCTCCGTGTCGACGGGATTGCCGTTCGGCAGGTAGAGGCAGCAGACGCGCAGAATGCGCGTGTCGGGCAGCGTGAACACCGCTTCGAGAAAGCGCGACTGTTCGTCCAGCGGATCGCCGGGCAGGCCGCGGTTCACTTCGGAGGGTGAACTCTTGGAGAGGATCGCGACGCCGTTGAAGCCCTTCTGGCCGTGCGTCTCGACGTGATAGCCGAGCGCCTCGATCTCCAGCCGCGGAAACCCTTCGTCGACCGTCTTGATCTCCTGCAGGCAGACGATATCCGGATCGGAATCCTTGAGCCATTGGGTGAGATTGTCGATGCGCGCCTTGACGCCGTTGATGTTCCAGGTCGCGATCTTCATGGCTCTGTCCCGTTCATAACGACATGCATAAAAACAAAGAGCTAAAGCGCGTCGCATGAATCAGCGGTGATGCCACGTGCTTTTGGTGCGCTTCTTTTATCGCGGTCTTTTGCAACAGGACAAGACGATAAACCGGCCGAGAACAATTCTTCGGCCGGTTCGATGGGGACAATGTGGTGTGTTCAGATCTTCAGATCGAGAAGCTGGTGCCGCAACCGCAGCTTGCGACCGCATTCGGGTTCTTGATCTGGAAGGATTGGCCAAGCAGATTGTCGACGAAGTCGATCTCCGAGCCCGCCATGTAGATGAGCGACAGGCTGTCGATCAGCACTTTGGCATTGTTTTTTTCGACGACGACGTCGTCGTCACCAGCGCCGTCGGCAAGATCGAACTTGTAGGAAAAGCCCGAACAGCCTCCGCCTTCGACGGAAACGCGCAGGGCGCTCTTGCCGGCTTCGGCGCCGACGATCGCAGCGATGCGCTTTGCTGCGGCATCTGAAAGGGTTACACTCGTATCCGTCATGTTTCCTCCTGCCGGGGTCAAGATCCGGAGAGAATGGGTTTTGGCACTCAAATGTTCAAATGCCTGATATCAAACAAACTTATCATGATCTTCGAAAAAAGGCCATGATGCGCCGAAGCGGTTAGGAAAGCGCCTCTTTGCCGTACGGTCGGGCTATAGGTATGAAGAGCGCAAAGCGGCGTCAATGGGCAGATGCGGCAACATGCAGGATGACGGTGAAGAATGACGATCGATACGCGTGCTTTAGGTTTCGGCAGCAGTGAAAGAGCGGTCTATGCGGCCGACCCCTGGACGAGCCGCGGGCGGCTCTATCCGGAGGACGGAAGCCCGACGCGCTCCGATTTTCAGCGCGACCGCGACCGCATCGTCCACACCACCGCCTTCCGCCGGCTGAAGCACAAGACCCAGGTCTTCATCGCTCAGGACGGCGATCACTACCGCACCCGGCTGACGCATACGATCGAGGTGGCGCAGATCGCCCGCGCGCTCGCCCGCGCCCTGAAGCTCGACGAGGATCTGGCCGAGGGCGTGGCGCTGGTCCACGATTTCGGCCACACCCCGTTCGGTCATACCGGCGAGGACGCGCTGCACGAGGTGTTGCTGCCTTATGGCGGCTTCGACCACAATGCCCAATCGCTGCGCATCGTGACCAAGCTGGAGCGGCGTTATGCCGAATTCGACGGCATCAACCTGACATGGGAAAGCCTCGAAGGTCTCGTCAAGCACAATGGTCCGCTGCTGACAGCTGATGATGTGGGCACACGCGGCCCGGTCCCGCAGCCGATCCTCGATTATTGCGAACTGCACGATCTCGAGCTTGCAACCTATGCCAGCCTGGAGGCCCAGGTCGCAGCGATCGCCGACGACATCGCCTATAACACCCACGATATCGATGACGGCCTGCGCTCCGGCTACCTGACGTTCGACATGCTGGAGGAAATCCCGTTCCTTGCCGGGCTGATGGCCGAAGTGAGGGCGCGATACCCGCATCTGGAGCCGAGCCGCTTCACCCATGAAATCATGCGCCGGCAGATCACCCGCATGGTCGAAGACGTGATCGGCGTGGCGCAGCAGCGCCTTTCCCTGCTGCGCCCCGAGAGCGCAGCCGACATCCGCGGCGCCGACCGGGTTGTCGCCACCTTCTCCGAGGGGATGGCCGAAACCGACAGGCAGATCAAGGCGATGCTCTTCAAACGCATCTATCGCAATCCAGATATCATGCGCATCCGCGCCGGTGCGGCCCAGATCGTCACCGATCTCTTTGCCGCCTACATGGCCAATCCAAAGGAGATGCAGAGCCATTACTGGGTCGATCACATTGCCGGCCTCTCCGATGCGCCGAAGGCCCGCCATGTCGGCGATTATCTCGCCGGTATGACCGACACCTACGCGATCAGTGCCCACAGGCGATTGTTTGACCACACTCCGGATTTGCGATAGGCAGCGGTCGCCCAGCCAAGGGCCGATTTGCTTTTGGCACAGCCTATGCATGGAAGAGTGCGATGAACCTTTTTACCGACTTCGAAGCCAGGATCAAAACCGCCCTTGAACAGATCGATCTGGTCAGGGAAAGGCGATCCGAGCTCGATTTCGGCCGCATCGCCGTCGAGCCGCCACGTGACGCGAGCCACGGCGATGTCGCCACCAATGCAGCAATGGTGCTGGCAAAACCGCTCGGAACCAACCCGCGCGCGCTGGCCGACGTCATCATCGCCAAGCTGAAGGAGGATGCCGACGTCGCCGATGTTTCGGTTGCGGGTCCTGGTTTCATCAACATTCGCCTCGCCGTCGGTTATTGGCAGCGTCTTCTCGCCTCGATGATCGGCGCCGGCACCGATTATGGCCGCTCGACGTTGGGTGAGGGCAGGAAGGTCAACGTCGAATATGTCTCGGCCAATCCGACCGGCCCGATGCATGTCGGCCATTGCCGCGGCGCCGTCGTCGGCGATGCGCTCGCCAACCTGCTCGCCTTTGCCGGCTACGGCGTCGAGAAGGAATATTATATCAACGATGCCGGCTCTCAGATCGACGTGCTCGCCCGCTCCGTCTTTCTGCGCTATCGCGAAGCGCTCGGCGAAAAGATCGGCGAGATCCCTTCCGGTCTTTATCCGGGTGACTATCTCGTGCCCGTCGGCCAGTCGCTTGCCGCCGATTACGGCGTGCGGCTGCACAACATGCCGGAAGACCAGTGGATGCCGATCGTCAAGGATCGCACCATCGACGCGATGATGGTGATGATCCGCGAAGATCTGGCGGCGCTGAACGTCCATCACGACGTCTTCTTCTCCGAACGCACGCTGCATGCTAATGGCGCGGCCGCGATCCGCACGGCGATCAACGACCTGACCTTCAAGGGCTATGTCTACAAGGGCACGTTGCCGCCGCCGAAGGGTCAGCTTGCCGAGGACTGGGAGGATCGCGAACAGACGCTGTTCCGCTCGACCGAGGTGGGCGACGATATGGACCGGCCGCTGATCAAGTCGGACGGCTCCTACACCTATTTCGCCGCCGACGTCGCGTACTTCAAGAACAAGTTCGATCGTGGTTTCGACGAGATGATCTATGTGCTCGGCGCCGACCATGGCGGCTATGTCAAGCGCCTGGAAGCGGTTGCACGCGGCGTTGCGGATGGTAAGGCGAAACTGACGGTGCTGCTCTGCCAGCTCGTCAAGCTCTATCGCAACGGCGAGCCGGTGAAGATGTCGAAACGTTCGGGCGACTTCGTCACGCTTCGGGACGTCGTCGAGGAAGTCGGCCGTGATTCGGTCCGTTTCATGATGCTCTACCGCAAGAATTCCGAGCCGCTCGACTTCGATTTCGCCAAAGTGACGGAACAATCGAAAGATAATCCGGTTTTTTACGTGCAGTATGCGCATGCCCGCTGCATGTCGGTCTTCCGGCAGGCGAGGGAGGCCTTTCCCGGGCTCGAAGTTTCGCCCGAGGAACTCGCGAAAACCGTTGCAGGCATTGGCGATCCGGCCGAATTGCAGCTTGTCGCCAAGCTCGCCGAATTCCCGCGGATCGTCGAGGCGGCGGCCCAGTCGCAGGAGCCGCATCGCGTCGCTTTTTACCTCTACGACCTCGCCAGTTCGTTCCACGCGCACTGGAACAAAGGTAAAGATCAACCGGAATTACGATTTGTTAATGATAAAAACCGAGAATCAAGTATTGCCAGACTTGGGCTGGTGTACGCCGTCGCGTCGGTTTTGAAGTCGGGACTTGCCATTACAGGCACTGCCGCACCGGACGAAATGCGATAACGTCACCATTTCCCCACATTGCGCTGGCATTTGAGCGTTGGCGTTTGCGAGTGGGATAGGCATGGCTGATAAACAACTTGCGTATGATACGCGCGGAAAAGACGATCTGTTTGCCGACGATGATCCGTTGGCCGAACTGGCCCGTATCGTCGGCTTCGAGCCGCGTGTTGCAGCAAATACGACTGAAGCACGGCGCGAGCCTGCCCTCGATCTCGAGGACGAGCTTGGGCGCGAGTTCGACCGTTACGATTCGCCACGTCCGCTCGCAGAGCTCGATCGGCCCGCCGAGCCGATCTCTGATGACGTCGCTCCTGAAGATTACATCGAGCCCGCGCTCGATGTTTCTCCCGCTGCCGAGAGAGCGGAGGTTCCCGAGCCGGTTTCTGTCGCCCCTGTTGAGGCAGAGGAAGCGGTCGTGCCTGCCGCAAGCAACTGGGACGCACCCGACGACGACCGGGCGGCCTGGTCGCAGCAGCTTGCCGTCGAGCCCGCCGCGGCGCCGGTGCAATCGGCCTTCGGCGGTGCGCGTGACCTGATCGAAGAGCTTGAGCTGTCGATCGGCACTGCCCCGGTCTCTTCGCTGCCGCAGCCCGCCAAGACGCCGCAATGGTCGGCCGCAAGCATCAGGCTGCCGCTTGCCAATTTCCACGCCGCAAAACGCGAGGAGACGGTTGTTCCGCCGGTGTCTGAGGCCGAAGCGGTTGCAGCAGCGCCGGTGGCAGAAACCCCGTCCGCCGATGTTCCCGCTGCAGAGCCACAGCCGGTGATCGAGCCGGTCGCCCCCGTCGTCGAGCAGTTGGCCCCCGTCGTCGCTGTCGAACCGTCCGGGGAATTCGAAACCGCGTCTTCGTCGCTTGGCTTCCCTGCCGAACTCGATCGCCACGACGAGGTGATCGCGTCGGAAGAGCCTGCCGAGGCCGAGGACTTCGTCGAAATCGAAGACGAGCTGGAAGATTTCGGCTCCGACGCCGGTTTCGATCTCATTGCCGCCGCCGTCGAAGGCGAGATTCAGGCCGATGCCGCACTGACCGAGGTCGTACCCGAGGTTCCGCACACTGCCGGCACTTTCGATCTTGACGATCTGCTCGCCGACGTCTCGCGCTATCCGGTGCCGCAACGCCCCAATCCGGCCCCGGTTTCGCCGCAGGCCGCATCGATCGAGGCAATGCCCGTTGCTGCCGCCCCCGTGGCCGCCGCATTTGTCGAGCCGCAAGTGATCGCGCCCGCACCGGTCGCTGCCGTACCCGTTCGGCCGGCTGCGATCGAGGCGGCTCCCACCTATGCTGCTGAAGCCGCAAGGCCGGTCGCGCCGCCGCTTGCCGAGGTCATTGCGCCCCAGCCTGCCGCGACGGCGCCTTCGCGGGCGCCGCAGCCTGTTGCGGAAGCCGACGACCCCTTCGCCGGCCATGATTTCGAGCTGGATCTTGCCGGCATCGAACTGGAACTCGCCGATCTGGATTTCTCCGAGCAGATCGAAGCTGCGCCGCAGCCGGAGCCCCAGCCGATAACCCCTGCGCCACAGCAGGTCGCCGCCGTCGCTCCGCGGGCCGCTCCCGCTTTTGCGCCTGAGCCGCCAGTTCCTGCTTTTCAGCAATCCGCCGTCTCTGCGCGACCGGCTCCGGCCGTCGTTCCCGAGCCGCAGACGCCAGCTCCGGCTCCGGTTTTCAACTGGGCGGCGCCGGTCGCCGACACCACAGAAGATCTGCCATTCGATCCGGCGATGATCTCCGATCCGGAGGAACGTCCTGAGACTGTCGAGGACATGCATGTGCCGGCGCTGCCGCCGGTCGAGCAGCCCGCACCGGTCGCGAAAGCTCAGGATTTGGATTTTGATCTCGACGCGGAGATCGCGAGCTTCTTTGAGCCGGCTAAGCCGCGGGAGAACCTGGCGCCGGTCAGGGATACGGCTGCTGCCGCGGCAAAGCCGGTCAAGCCCACCATCGCCGATGGCCTTGACGATTTCGAACGGGCGCTGGAGGAGGATTTCCGCCGCAGCGTGCGCGAGCCGGTCGAGCGCCGCGAGACCTCCGAGGTCCGGATTGAATCGGCAAGCCAAGCGGCGGATTTCAGCCGTGCCCGGTCGATGCGCCGGCTGCTTGCCGGAGCCGTCGTGCTCGTGGTCTTCGCCGGCGTCGGTTATGGTGTCTATTCCTCCGTCTGGAACGGCGAGGGGCTCGGCATTGTCGCAACCGGCGAGCCGCGCGTGATCGTTGCCGACAAGGAGCCGGTCAAGGTCGTTCCGGAAAATCCCGGTGGCAAGACCGTGCCGAACCAGGACAAGGCCGTCTACGACCGCGTCGCGGGTTCTGCCGAGGAGCCGAAGCAGAAGGCGCTCGTGTCTTCCGACGAGGCGCCGGTCGATGTCGTCCAGCGCACGCTGACACCGGAATCCCTGCCTGAGGACGACGAGAACGCCAACGCCGGCGATCAGGTCTCGCCGACCGCAGTCGGTGAGACCGAGGATCCGCGTCTGCTGCCGAACCAGGACGACGCCGGCAACGCTGCCGCAAGCGATGCCGACAAGACGCCGTCCGTTTCACCGCGCAAGGTCCGCACGATGATCGTCAAGCCTGACGGCACCCTGGTCGCCCGTGAGGAACCGGAGCCCGCCGACCAGCCGACGCAGTCTGCCCAGCCGACGCAGTCTGCCCTGGCGGCACCGTCTGCCCAGCCGACGCCCTCGGCGCTGCCGCCGTTGACGGCCCAGACGACGCCATCGACCCCGCCGGTCGGTGGAACGGCCGCAAGCTTCCCGGCAAGCGCCGAGGTTGCTTCCGCCGATGCGCGTTCCGCAGCGCCTGCCGAAACCGCGCCGGCGCAGCCGCCGCTTGCCAACGCCGACGCGCAGGCCGCAAATCCCGCCCCGGTCGAGCCGCCGGTGCGTCCGGTCAAGACCACGGCGATGACCGACACGGCGCCGATCCCGACTGCCCGCCCGGTCGATCAGCCCGTCAACGTCGTCGGCACCGTGACCGAGAAGGGCAATGTCCGCCCGCCGGCACAGCAGCCGAAGGCCGCACAGCAGGCGACGACCGAGGTCGCGGCCGCAGCACCGGCTGCCGCAAAGCCGCAGCCGGCCGCGTCGGCCGGCGGCTACGGCATCCAGATCGCCTCGCTGCCGTCGGAAGACGAGGCGAACAAATCCTATGCCAATCTGTCGAAGAAATTCGCCGGCGTGCTGGGTGGCCGCGCTCACGAGATCCGCAGGGCCGATATCGCCGGCAAGGGCACCTTCTACCGCGTCCGTATTCCGGCCGGCTCAAAGGACGAGGCGGCTGCGCTCTGCGAACAGTATCGCGCGGCGGGCGGAAGCTGCCTGATCTCCAAGTAGAATCGGTTCTGAAACCAATATCAGAGCGGCGGGCCGGATCGGTCCGCCGCTCTTTTTTGTGCATCGCGCGGGACCTTGCTCGCATTTGGCCGGGCGCCGTCGAGAGCCTTTCCTGGTCAGATTGCAGCATTCTGTTGGCTCAAACGGAGTCGGATAGTCGACCGGCCGGCGCGCGTCGTAGCCCAGCTCTACGGCCAAGCCGGCCGGTCGATCAGCCGGCCCGTTTCAGCCAACCCGAAGGGCCGGGCATCTTTCCACCAGGATCAAAGGCGATCGGCTCGGACGTACCAAGGGGTATGCCCTTCGCCAATCGCCTCTGCCCTGACGAAAACCTGCTCCGGCAGAATGCTTCAATCTGACCAGGAAAGGCTCTAAGATTCTTAAATGACCGAATCAAAAGCGATGATCCTTGGCTGCAGCGGCCTTGCCCTCACATCCGAAGAGAAAGCCTTCTACCGGGACGAACGGCCCTGGGGCTTCATCCTCTTCGGGCGCAACATCTCCGAAGCGCAACAGATCACTGACCTTGTTGCGGAGATGCGCGACAGCGTCGGCTGGCATGCGCCGGTGCTGATCGACCAGGAGGGCGGCCGCGTCCAGCGCATCCGTCCGCCGGTTTTCGCCCGTTATCCCTCCGGCCAGGCGCTCGGCGATCTCTATCGCAGCGACCCGGCGCTCGGCCTGCGCGCCGCATGGCTGATGTCGCGGCTGCATGCCTTCGACCTTTCCAGCCTCGGCATCGATGTCGACTGCCTGCCGGTGCTCGACGTGCCGGTCGAGGGCAGCAGCAACGTCATCGGCGACCGTGCCTATGGCGGCGATCCCGAGACCGTTATCGCCATGGGCCGGGCGGCTGCCGAAGGGCTGAAGGCCGGCGGCCTGTTGCCTGTCATGAAGCATATGCCCGGCCACGGCCGCGGCTTTGCGGATTCACATCTGGAGCTGCCTGTCGTCACCGTCTCGCGCGATGAGCTGGAGGCGCATGATTTCCCGCCCTTTATCGCGATGAAGGACGAACTGATGGCGATGACCTGCCACCTCGTCTTCACCGCAATCGACCCGGACAATCCGGCGACGACCTCGCGCAAGGTGATCGACGGCATCATCCGTCAGCATATCGGCTTTACCGGTCTGCTGCTTTCCGACGACAGCTCGATGAATGCGCTTTCCGGCACGATCGGAGAACGTGCGGCGAATATCATTGCAGGCGGATGCGATATCGTGCTGCATTGCAATGGCCATATGGACGAGATGCTGGATGTCGTGGCAAATGTTCCGCCGCTCGCCGGTCTATCGCTTGCCCGCGCAAAAGCGGTAGAAGCAGGCTTCGCGGCGCCGGATAGTTCCGACGAAGCGGAATTGAGGGCGGAATTCGAGGCGATGTTTGCGATCGTGTGATCGCAGAGGAGCAGGGTGGTGAACACGGTCAAGGGCACGGAACGTCCGCAGGCGGCAACGCCGATGGACAAGTTGTGGCAGGATAATGGTGCCGAGCGCGCCAGCCACGAGCCGGCGCTGGTGATCGACGTCGCCGGCTTCGAAGGCCCGCTCGACCTTTTGCTCTATCTCGCCCGCAACCAGAAGGTCGACCTGTCGCGCATCTCGGTGCTGGCGCTCGCCGAGCAATATCTGCAGTTCGTCGAAAGCGCCCGGCGCATCCGCATCGAGCTTGCCGCCGATTATCTCGTGATGGCGGCCTGGCTTGCCTATCTCAAGTCACGGCTGCTCATTCCCCAGCAGGTCAAGGACGACGGTCCTTCCGGCGAGGAACTGGCGGCAACGCTCGCCTTCCGGCTGAAACGTTTGGAAGCCATGCGCCAGGCGGCGGAGGGCCTCGTCAACCGCAACCGCCTCGGCCGGGATATCTTCGTACGCGGCGCGCCGGAACATATTCCCGACCGGCAGCAATCCGCTTATGCGGCAAGCCTCTACGATCTCTTGACCGCCTATGCGGCGCTGCGGCAGCGCAATGCCGTCACCCAGGTGACGATCGAGCGGCGCAGCGTCTGGTCGCTGACCGATGCCCGTGAGCTGCTGACCCAGATGATCGGCGAGGTCGGTGACTGGACGGCGATGGAGCATTATCTGCTGCGTTATCTCGCGGCGCCCGAGGAACGCGTCACGGCAATTGCCAGCGCCTTTGCCGCCTCGCTGGAACTGGTGCGCGAGGGCAAGCTCGAAATCCGCCAGGACGGCGCCTTTCAGCCGATATATATGCGCCGCGGTCCCAAACACGCCACGCTGCAGGTGGTGGAGCAGGAGCAGCCGGTTTGATCGATCTTAAGGGCGAAGAGGATTTCGAGGGCGATTTCGAAGACAGGAGCCGCGACCTGCAGGCCGAGATCGAGGCCGAGCGCATCGCCGAGGCGCTGGTCTTCGCCTCGTCGCAGCCGGTCTCCGAAGGCTTCCTCGCCGAGCGCCTGCCTGAGAAGACCGACGTGCGTGCCATCATGCTGCGGCTGAAGGAGCACTATGCGCCGCGCGGCGTCAATCTCGTGCAGGTCGAGGGTGCCTGGGCCTTCCGCACCGCTGCCGATCTCTCCTTCGTCATCCGCCGTGACGACAATGAGGTGAAGAAGCTTTCGCGCGCCGCTCTCGAAGTGCTGGCGATCATCGCCTATCACCAGCCGGTGACGCGCGCCGAGATCGAGGATATCCGCGGCGTCCAGACCTCGCGCGGCACGCTCGACGTGCTGATGGAAGCCGGCTGGGTGCGGTTTCGCGGCCGCCGGCGCACGCCGGGCCGGCCGGTCACATTGGGCACGACACGCGATTTCCTCGACCATTTCGGTCTCGAAGAGCTGCGGGATCTGCCCGGTCTCGAAGAGTTGAAGGGAGCGGGCTTGCTGTCGGGCCGGATTCCGGCGAACTTCAATATTCCCTCGCCGTTGATGAACGATGAACTGACCGAGGACGAAGACCCGATCACCCAGATGGACCTCGAGGAATTGGGGTTGTTGGCGCCCCGCGGCACCTCTGAAGATTGAGGGGTTTGCGTCTTGCTTTTGCCATGCATGGCGAAAACAATGGAGCCAGCACTTTTCGGCGGGTCAATGGCTTGTCACAAAGGGCGATACCGTGACATTAAGCTCAGTTCGAAGGGCTTGATGTTGGAAACGGTGTCGGAAATCCTTACATCGTGGGAACATAGAAACAGGGAGTTAGCGTAATGGGTTCTTTTAGCATGTGGCACTGGCTGATCGTTCTGGTCATCGTGCTGTTGTTGTTCGGTCGCGGCAAGATTCCGGAACTGATGGGCGACGTTGCCAAGGGCATCAAGAGCTTCAAGAAGGGCATGACGGACGAGGACGCGCCGGACACGGCAAAGACCGTCGATCACAAGGCCGACGAAACGAAATAACCAAGTCCGGGAAAAAGCGCAGCCCCCGCGCTTCCCGTCCAGGAGCCTTGCATGTTCGATATTGGCTGGACCGAGCTTTTGGTCATCGCGGTCGTCCTGATCGTGGTGGTCGGTCCCAAGGATTTGCCGCCGATGCTGCGCGCTTTCGGCAAGATGACGCAGCGTGCCCGCAAGGTGGCGGGTGAATTCCGGGCGCAGTTCGACGAGGCGTTGCGTGAAGCCGAGCTTGACGATGTCCGCCAGACGATCAGCGACGCCCAGAAGCTCAACCCGGTCAACAGCCTGCGCGAGGCGATGAACCCGCTTCGCCAGATGGGCAACGAGATCAAGGCCGACCTGCAGAAGGCGACCGTGGTCACGGAAAACAAGACCGAAGTGCCGTCGGCTGCCGTCTCAGCCCCAACGCCGTCGATGAGCTTGCCGGAAACGCCGCCGTTGGTGCCGGCGCCTGCGCAGCCTGAGCCCGTCGCAGCGGCGGCGGTCCAGGCCGATACGGTTGGCGCCAAGCCGAAACCCGTGGGCAAGCCGCGCGTCAAGGCTGCCGACAAGGTCGATGCTGCGGCGGCCGTTGCCGTGCCCGTGGAAAAGCCGAAGCGCACGACGGCAGTCAGGAAGACTGCAACGCCGAAGAAGCCGGCGCAGACGAAGAAGGACGAGGCATGAGCGGTGATATCGAAGACAAGCCGCAGCCGTTGATCGAGCACCTGATGGAGCTGCGCACGCGGCTGATGTGGTCGATCGGCGCGTTTTTCGTCGCCTTCATCATATGCTTCTTTTTTGCCAAGCATCTCTTCAACTATCTGGTCATTCCCTACAAGACGGCCGTCGTGTGGGCGCATCTCGATGTCGAGAAGGCTCAGCTCATCTACACCGCGCCGCAGGAATTCTTCTTCACCCAGGTCAAGGTGGCGATGTTCGGCGGCCTGGTGGTCGCTTTCCCGATCATTGCCGCCCAGGTCTACAAGTTCGTGGCCCCCGGCCTTTACAAGAATGAGCGCCAGGCCTTCCTGCCGTTCCTGATCGCCTCGCCGGTCCTGTTCCTGATGGGCGGCGCGCTCGTCTATTTCTTCTTCACGCCGATGGTCATGTGGTTCTTCCTGTCGATGCAGCAGGCGCCGGGTCATGACGAGGTGGCAATCTCGCTGATGCCGAAGGTCTCGGAATATCTGAGCCTGATCATGACGCTGGTCTTCTCCTTCGGCCTCGTCTTCCAGTTGCCCGTCGTCACCACGCTGCTTGCCCGTGTCGGTCTGCTGACCTCGCAATGGCTCGCCGAAAAGCGCAAGTTCGCCATTGTGCTGGCCTTCGTCGTCGCCGCCGTGTTGACGCCGCCGGATCCGATGTCTCAGATCGGCCTTGCGATACCGACGATCCTTCTCTACGAGATTTCCATCTATGCGGCGCGACTCGTGGAGCGCCAGCGTGCCCGGCAGGCGGTCGAAAAGGACACCGGATCCGCAGACGTTGTCAAGACGGACAGCGTCTGAGCGGCGATCTCAATCCTTTCATGAACGCCGTCTCATCCGGTCGAAGCCAGGTCAGGCTTTGGCCGGGTCACTTCTGTTGCAACGATCTGGAACGACGATGCTCGATATCAAATGGATCCGTGAGAATCCCGAAGCGCTCGATGCCGCCCTTGCCAAGCGCGGTGCGGAGCCTCTGGCCCAAAGCCTCGTCACCCTCGATGAAAAGCGCCGCTCCGCCGTACAGAAGGCCCAGGACATGCTGTCCCGCCGCAACCTTGCCTCCAAGGAGATCGGCGCGGCGATGGCCCAGAAGAACGGCGAACTGGCCGAGAAGCTGAAGGCCGAGGTCGCCGAACTCAAGACGCTGCTGCCGGCGGTCGAGGAGGAAGACCGGCAACTGACGGCCGAACTCAACGATGCGCTGTCGCGGATCCCGAACATCCCCTTCGACGACGTCCCGGTCGGCAAGGACGAGCACGACAACGTCGTCACCCGTGTCGTCGGCGAAAAGCCGCGCTGGAACCACACGCCTAGGGAACACTTCGAAATCGGCGAAGCGCTCGGCTACATGGATTTCGAGCGCGCCGCCAAGCTCTCCGGCTCGCGCTTCACGGTGCTGACGGGACCGCTCGCCAAGCTCGAGCGCGCGCTCGGCCAGTTCATGATCGATCTCCACACCAGAGAGCACGGCTATACGGAAGTCAGCTCGCCACTGATGGTGCGCGCCGAGGCGGTGTTCGGCACCGGCAGCCTGCCGAAGTTCGAAGAAGACCTCTTCAAGACCACAGACGGCCGCTATCTGATCCCGACGGCCGAGGTGACGCTGACAAATCTTGTGCGCGAGGAAATCCTCGATCAGGAAAAACTGCCGCTGCGCTTCACCGCGCTGACGCCGTCCTTCCGTTCGGAAGCAGGCTCTGCCGGCCGCGACACGCGCGGCATGCTGCGCCAGCACCAGTTCTGGAAATGCGAACTCGTCTCGATCACCGATGCCGAAAGCGCCGTTGCCGAGCATGAACGGATGACCGCCTGCGCCGAGGAGGTGCTGAAGCGCCTCGGCCTGCATTTCCGCACCATGACGCTCTGCACCGGCGATATGGGCTTCGGCTCGCGCAAGACCTACGATCTCGAAGTCTGGCTGCCGGGGCAGAATGCCTTCCGTGAAATCTCTTCCTGCTCGGTCTGCGGCGATTTCCAGGCTCGGCGGATGAATGCGCGCTACCGCGGCAAGGACGACAAGAGCAACAGGTTTGTCCATACGCTGAACGGTTCCGGCACTGCCGTCGGCCGCTGCCTGATCGCGGTCCTCGAAAATTATCTGAACGAGGATGGTTCCGTCACGATTCCGGACGTTTTGCTCCCCTATATGGGCGGATTGACCAAAATCGAACGGGCGGCCTGAGGCGATGCGCATCCTGCTTACGAATGACGACGGCATTCACGCCGAGGGGCTCGCCGCCCTGGAGCGGATCGCGCGCACGCTGTCCGACGACGTCTGGATCGTGGCGCCCGAGACCGACCAGAGCGGCCTTGCCCATTCGCTGAGCCTGTCCGAACCGTTGCGGCTGCGCAAGATTTCCGACAAGCATTTCGCGCTGCGCGGGACGCCGACCGATTGCGTCATCATGGGTATCCGGCAGGTGATGGACATCAAGCCCGATCTCGTGCTGTCAGGCGTCAATTCAGGCTCGAACGTTGCCGACGACGTCACCTATTCCGGCACGATCGCGGGCGCCATCGAGGGCACCATGCAAGGCGTACGCTCCTTTGCGCTGAGCCAAGCCTATCTCTATGAGGACGGTGCACGCATCGTGCCCTGGGAAGTCTGCGAGACGCATGCGACGGCGCTTCTGGAAAAGCTGATGGTGCTCGACCTGCCGGAGGGCACATTCCTCAATCTGAACTTTCCGAATTGCCGTCCCGATGAGGTCGATGGCGCCGAGGTCACCATGCAGGGCAAGCTCGCCTTCAACCTGCAGGTCGACGCTCGCTCCGATGGCCGAGGCTTTCCCTATTACTGGCTGAAATTCGGGGAACGCGCCGGCGCTTTCATCGAAGGCACCGATATTCACGCCTTGAAGCATAACAAGATTTCGGTAACGCCTTTGAAACTGGATCTGACCGATTATTCCGTAACGGACCGCGTGGCGCGGGCCTTGGGATACGGAGCGCAGGTTTGACGGCAAGACTGGCCGAGAAGGAGGGCTTTGCGGCGCTCGTCCTCAGATTGCGTGCCGAAGGCATCTCCGACCTCGATCTGCTGACCGCTGTCGAGCAGACGCAGCGATCGCTCTTCGTGCCGCCGCAATTTGTCGATGACGCCTATTCGAGCCGGACGATTCCGATCGAATGCGGCTCCTTCCTTGAAGGCATCGATTTTGTCGTCCGCATCCTGCATCACCTCAAGGTCAAACCGGGACAGCGCGTCCTGGAAATCGGTACCGGCAGCGGCTTTACCGCCGCCGTCATAGGCCGCATGGCCGAGCGTGTTCTATCCATTGACCGCTACAAGACGCTGACATCGGCTGCGCAGCGGCGCATGGAATCGCTTTCTCTGCGCAACGTCATCATCCGCCACGCCGACGGCAGCGCCGGCATGCAGGGTGAGGGCACCTTCGACCGCATCCTGGTGACGGCGGCCTTCAACGCGATGCCGCGCTTTTATACCGACCAGCTGGTGTCCGGCGGCTCGATGATTGCGCCGCTGATGATTTCCGAGAACGAATGCCGCATGGTGCGGCTGACCAAAACCGGCAGCCGCTTCGAACGCGAGGAACTGTTCGAAGCACCCTATCTGCCGATCGTTCCGCGCCTTGCCTCGTTGCTGTAGATGCAGATGATTTCAGGCCGGATCGGCCTGAAATCTGAACATGCATCACGATCAGAGAGGCCGCTCGCAGTTTTCGCCATCATGCTCCGCGCACCTGCGATTTTTCACCCGTAAGCTATGGTTATCAACTTCTCAAAAATATCGCACTGATTCCAGCATCTTAACCGCGTGGTAATACTAACGCGTTTTAATAGACTCACAAATGGTTGCGTTCTCAGTGGGTCGAGTCAATGCGTTTCAGTCTTTCGCCGAAGTTCGGGAAGTCAGCCGGTAATCTTCTGGTTGTGGGTCTGCTTGCAAGTGCCGCAACAGGCTGCAGTTCCGATGTGACACGGTTCGGCGGCTTGTTTTCCTCCGCAGGGCAGGATCAGATCACCACCAGTTCCATTCCGCGCAGGGGTGGTGCTCAGGGGGATCCGGTGCCGCGCGCCGATCTCGGCGGCTCTGCCGTTGCCAGCCAGTCGGGTTACGGCGGCGGCAATGATGCGCTGAATCAGCCCTATCCCTCGCGGCCGAGTTACGATCCGGTCCGGACGTCGAGTGCGCGCATGGCTTCCGCGCCGGTTTCGGTGCAGCGTTCCGAGCTTGCTGCGCCGACGGCGGTTGCGCCCTCCCGGCAGCGGGAAAGGGAAGTCGCGCTCGCTCAGCCTTTCCCGGCTTCGCCGCAGGCTGAAAAGCCCCGTTTGGTGGCTCCCGCTCAACCGAAGGCAACGCCCGATCCTCTGACGACGGGCACGACGCCGAAGGTCTCCGGCTGGTCCGCGACCAATGCGCCGTCAGTGACGCTGCGTCCGGGTGAAAGCATCGCCACGCTCGCCAGGCGCTACGGTGTTCCGGAAAAGGAAATTCTGCGCGTCAACGCCTTGAAGACGGCATCTGCCGCCCAGCCCGGCCAGGCGATCCTGATCCCGACCCTCAACGGCGGCAATGCCGCCAAGGCGGCGTCGCAGGCGGCCGATCTCTCCAAGCCCGGCCAGATGCCGGAACCGGTAAAGGCGCCTGAGCAGAAGGTTGCCGTCGTTCCCGGTGCCAATTCCGTCCGCGACAAGACCATGGCGAGCGCCGATCCCGCTGGCAAGATCCCGGCCGGCGCCGGCAAGGATCCGAAAGCGCCTGCCGGCAGCTATGTCGTCAAGCAAGGCGATTCGCTGGCAAAGATCGCCAAGGCGACGGGTTCCAACGTCGACGATCTCAAGGCCGCCAACAATCTTTCGGGCAACTCGCTCCGCGTCGGCCAGGCCCTGAAGATCCCGAACGGCACTGCCGACAATATCAAGACCGCCTCGATCCCGGCCGAAAAGGTCGATCCGAAGCCGGCTCAGACGGCGCCCGCCCAGCAGACGGCCTCCGCTCAGCCCGCGCCCTACAAGGCGCCAGCCGCCACCCAGACGGTCGATGATGTCGAGAAAAAGTCTGACGTCAGCTCCGCCGCACCGGAATCGACCGGCATCGGCAAGTATCGCTGGCCAGTCCGCGGCCAGGTCATTGCTTCATACGGCGCCAACGTCAACGGCAACCGCAATGACGGTATCGACATCTCGGTGCCGCAGGGCACGCCGATCAAGGCCGCCGAAAACGGCGTCGTCATCTATGCCGGCAACGGCCTGAAGGAACTCGGCAACACGGTTCTCGTCCGTCACGACGACGGCACCGTCACCGTCTACGGCAATGCCGATACGCTGAGCGTCACCCGCGGCCAAAAGATCCAGCGCGGCCAGACCGTCGCCGTCTCCGGCATGAGCGGCGATGTCAAGCAGCCGCAGGTCCATTTCGAGGTGCGCAAGGACGCATCCCCGGTCAACCCGATGACTTTCCTGGAATAGGTACAGAGTACCAGGAAGCGCAAAAGCCCGGCCAACAGCCGGGCTTTTGTTTTTTGATGCATCTCGCACGAGACTGTGCCGGATTTATGCGACGTGATTTAGACTGAGTCGATGTGAACCCGCATGCGTCCGGCGAGGTCCTGGATATACTGCCAGGCGACACGGCCGGAGCGGGCTCCGCGCGTCGTTGCCCATTCCAGTGCCTCGGCATGCATCTTGCCGCGGTCGAGCCCGAGCTTGAAGTGATCGGCATAGCCGTCGATCATGCCGAGATAATCCTCCTGGCTGCATTTGTGGAAGCCGAGCCAGAGGCCGAAGCGGTCGGAAAGCGAAACCTTCTCTTCGACCGCCTCCGACGGATTGATCGCCGTCGACTGCTCGTTTTCCATCATGTGGCGCGGCAGGAGATGGCGCCGGTTGGATGTGGCATAGAAGAGCACATTGTCCGGCCGCCCTTCGACGCCGCCGTCGAGCGCAGCCTTCAGCGACTTGTAGGCGGTGTCGTCGTGATCGAAGGAGAGATCGTCGCAGAAGACGATCACGCGGTACGGCGTGTCCTTCAGAAGGTCGAGCAGATTGGGAAGGCTGGCAATATCCTCGCGATGGACTTCGACCAGCTTCAGCGCGACGCCGCTTTCGCGCCTGACATCCTCATGCACGGCCTTAACAAGCGAGGATTTGCCCATGCCGCGTGCGCCCCAGAGCAGCACGTTGTTGGCGGCATAACCCTCGGCGAAACGCACCGTATTTTCATGCAGGATGTCGCGGACATGATCGACGCCGCGGATGAGCTTCAACGCCACCCGGTTCGGCTTCTTCACAGGCTGCAGATGCTGGCGCATCGGCGACCAGACGAAACAGTCCGCCGCATCCCAGTCGTTGACGGCAGGCGCCGGCCCGGCAAGGCGCTGGACGGCATCGGCGAGCCGTTTCAGTTCGGCAAGCAGGGCGGTGTTGATTTCCTCGGTCATCGCAGGCCTCCTGTTTTTCGCTGCGTCATTCCGCTTTGATCTTTCGATGCCGCCTACCATGGCGTTTTACCGGCGGAAAGGTTATGAGGCAGCGGAATCGGTACTGTTCCCGGCTGTTTCTGTTGCATTCATCGAAGCGGCAATTATAGTCCGGCAACCTGAAAAAAGAGGCGGAGTTCCGCCGCCAAGCCTGAGGAGTTTAGCATGTTCATCACCCCGGCATTCGCCCAGAGCGCGACCGACACCGCAACCGGTTTCGGCGGCTCCGGTTTCGAAATGATCATCCTGTTCGTGCCGCTGATGGTCGTCTGGTACTTCCTGCTGATCCGTCCGCAGCGCGCGCAGGCAAAAAAGCGTGAGGAAACCCTGAAGGCGATCCGCCGCGGCGACCAGGTCGTCACCGGCGGCGGTCTCGTCGGCAAAGTCACCAAGGTCGTCGACGACAAGGAAGTCGAAGTCGAGATCGCAGAAGGCGTTCGCGTGCGCATCGTCCGCAGCGGCATTTCGGACGTTCGCGTCAAGGGTGAACCAGTCAAGGCCGACGCAGCGTAACAAGCGATAACGGCAGGCCGCCGGATCGGAAGATCGTCGAGAGAATGTTGCATTTTTCCCGCTGGAAAACACTTCTGATTTGGCTGGCCGCGTTTGCGGCCATCATCATCGCTGCGCCCAATCTGCTCAGCGAGGCGCAGCGTTCCTCTCTGCCGGGGTGGTTGCGGCACGACCGCATGACGCTCGGTCTCGACCTGCAGGGCGGCTCGCATATCGTTCTGAAGGTCGAGCGTTCCGATATCGTCAAGGACCGCCTGGAAGAGGTGGTCGCCAATGTGCGCAACGCGCTGCGCGGCGCTGGCATCCGCTATACCGGGCTGACCGGCAACGGCCAGACGGTCACCGTCCGCATCACCGATCCGGCGGAGACACAGAAGGCGGTCGATCTTTTGAAGCCTTTGACGGTGGCAGGCGGGCAGTCGGGACCTGAGGTCGCGCTGCAGCAGGGCGAAGAGGGGCCGCTCTCGCTGCAGATTTCCGACGCCGGCATCACTGCCGACGTCGCGTCCGCGCGGACCCGGTCACTCGATATCGTTGGCAGCCGCATCGCCGGATTCGGCTATGACAATTTCCTCGTTCGCCCCGATGGCGTCGACCGGATCGTCGTGCAGGTGCTGGGATCGGTCGACGCCGAGCGGCTGAAGAACTTGCTTAACCAGCCGGCCAAGCTTTCCTTTCATCTGATTGACGAGAGCATAACCGGGCAGGAGGCGCTGAACGGCCGCTGGCCGGCCACATCGCAGGTGCTCTATTCGCTGGACGATCCGCCGGTCCCTTATCTCGTCGACCGCACGGCTTTCGCCAACGGCAGCAACATGGTCGATATCGAGCCTGTCGTCGATCCGCAGACCCAGGATGGTTCGATTGCCTACCGCCTCGATGCCGCAGGCACGCAGCGGCTGGCTGAGGTGACGGGGCAGAATATCGGCAAGCACCTTGCCATCGTCTTCGACGACCAGGTGATGTCGGCGCCCCGCATCGATGCGGCGATCACCGGCGGCGAGGGTCGGATTTCGGCGAATTTCTCCGAGGACGGCGTCCGCGACCTGGCGATCATGCTGCGCGCCGGCGCCCTGCCGGCGACGCTGACGAGCGTTGAGGAACGCAGCGTCAGCCCGAGATTCGGCGCCGATTCCATCTTCAGCGGCCTTGTTGCCGGCCTCGTCGCCGTCGTGCTGGTCGCAGCACTGATGATCGCGCTCTACCGCATTCTCGGCGTCATCGCCGTCGTCTCGCTCTTCTTCAATCTGATCCTCATCGTCGCGGCGCTCAGCCTTGCCGGCGCGACGCTCACCTTGCCGGGCATTGCCGGCATCGTGCTCATCGTCGGCATGGCCGTCGATTCGAACGTGCTGATCTACGAGCGCATCCGTGAAGAGGAGAAGACCACCCATGCCTTTGCAGAGGCCGTCGGTCGAGGTTTCCAGCGGGCATTCGCAACGATCGTCGACGCCAATGTCACGATCTTCATCGCCGCCATCATCCTCTTTTTCCTCGGCAGCGAATCCATCCGCGGTTTCGCGGTGACATTGGCGGTCGGCATCCTGACGACCGTGTTCGCGGCTTTCACGCTGACACGCTCGATTGTCGCCATCTGGCTGAGAGGGCGCCATCCCCGGCATCTGCCGAAGAGCGCCCTGACCCATCTCTTCGAGCATGCCAATATCCGTTTCATGGGGATCCGCCGTTATGTCTTTACGGCGTCAGCGGTCATCTCTCTGATCGCCATGGCTGCCTTTGCTACTGCCGGCCTGCGTCTCGGCATCGATTTCACCGGCGGCTCGCTCATCGAGGTGACGGCGAAGCAGGGCAATGCCGACATCGCCGATCTCAGCTCGCGCCTCAACGATCTCAATCTCGGCGAGGTTAGCGTTGAGCGCACGGGCGGGCCGTCGAATGCGCGGATCCGCATCGCCTCCCAGGGCGGTGGCGAGAATGCCGAGCAGTCGGCCGCGACGCTGGTGCGCGGCGAGCTCCAGGAGGATTATGATTTCCGTCGCGTCGAGGTCGTCGGCCCCGCCATCTCGGGCGAATTGACGATGATGGCGACGCTCGGCGTGCTGGCTGCACTTGCGGCGATCCTGATCTACATCTGGATCCGCTTCGAATGGCAGTTCGCCGCCGGCGCCATCATTGCCACGCTGCACGACGTCATCATCATGCTCGGTCTCTTCGTGCTGTCAGGCATCGAGTTCAACCTGACGAGCATCGCCGCCGTGCTGACCATTGTCGGCTATTCCCTGAACGACACAGTCGTCGTCTATGATCGGATGCGCGAAAACCTCAAGCGCTACAAGAAGATGCCGCTGCCGATCCTGATCGATGCCTCGATCAACCAGACGCTGTCGCGTACCGTCCTGACCGCGGCAACGACGCTGCTCGCCTTGCTCGCGCTTTTCCTCTTCGGGGGCGAAGTCATCCGCTCCTTCACCTTCGCGATGCTCTTCGGCGTCGCTCTCGGCACCTTCTCTTCGATCTATATCGCCGCTCCCGTATTAATCGTCTTCCGGCTGCGGCCGGAGGCTCCCGCTGGGGAAGAGAGCAACAAGACGGATGCTGGTGTAAGATCCGGCACGGTGGTTTGAAAACATGGCAAAAGGCATAGAAATCCGCGCGGCGCATTTTCCCGGGCGCGCGCCGATCGATACTTACGGCAATGGCGGATTCCGCTTTGCCGACATGTCGCATCGCGGCTCGATCCTTTGCCTGCCCTCCGGCATTCATGGCTGGGACATGGATATGTCGAAACCGCTGTCGCCGGAAAATTTCCGCCGCGTGCTGGATGAAGCCAGTGATATCGAAGTTCTGCTCGTCGGCACCGGAACCGAGCTTCGCCGCCTGCCCGAGGAATTGAGGCAGGCACTGAAATCGCGCGGCATCTCCTCCGATCCGATGAGCACCGGGGCTGCGGTGCGCACCTTCAATATCATGCTCGCCGAGCAGCGCGCCGTCGCCGCGGCATTGATCGCGGTCTGACGATGACGGAAGCGAATAGTACGACGAACCAGGAGATCTGCCTGGCGATGCTGCGCGACAGCGATCGCGACCGCTACCTCGCCTGTCTCCTGTCGCCGGAGGAAAAGCGCGGCGCGCTCGCCGCCCTCTACGCCTTCAACGCCGAGCTTGCCCGCATCCGCGATCTCGTGCACGAGCCGTTGCCCGGCGAGGTCAGGCTGCAATACTGGCGCGACCTGCTGGAAGGCAGCGCGCATGGTTCGACAGCCGCCAACCCCGTCGCCGCGGCACTGCTGACGGCGATCGAAACGCACCGCCTGCCGCGCCAGACGCTGATCGACATGATCGAGGCTCGCACTTTCGATCTCTATGACGATCCGATGGAGACACGTCTGACGCTTGAAGGTTATGCCGGCGAAACGGCATCCGCCCTGATCCAGCTCGCAAGCCTCGTGCTTTCGCCTGAAGAGGCGGCTCGATCGGCCGACGCTGCCGGCCATGCCGGCGTCGCCCAGGCGGTTGCCGGCCTGTTGCTGCTGATGCCGCTGCATCGCCGCCGCGGCCAGGTCTATATCCCGCTGCAGATCCTCTCCGCCACCGGTCTTGACCGCGATGCCTTCCTTGCCGGCGACGACGGGCCGCGCATCTCTGCCGCCATCGAGGCCTTCGCCGGTCTTGGTCGCGAACATTTGGCAAAGGCGAGGGCGGCAGGGCCGATTGCATCAGCCGTCTTTCCGGCCTTCCTGCCGGCGACGCTTGCCGAACCGGTGCTCGCTAAGGCGCAGAAACGCGGTGCCTTGCTATTCGACCGGCCGCTGCAGCCGTCACAATGGCGCCGTCAGCTCAAAATGGCGCTCTCCGCAGCGCGTCGAAAAATCTGACGCCGGTCAAACTCGCGCAAGTCTCGCGCGTTATAGCGCTGACACCGCTACCCCTTTGATCGGAGACTCGGCGTGGGCATTATCGTCTGGTGCATTCTTTTCGCCATCGTCATCTTCTTTGCTTTTGTGGCCACGCGCATGGCCGCACAGAACAAGGAAGACGGCCTGCATGACACGGGCCTCGCCATCATCGAGTTCGGCCGCGCCTTTCCGAACGAGGCGATCCGCCAGCTGCAGGCGACGGAAAACGGCCAGGCCATTTTCGTGCGCCTGCATGACAACAAGGCGGGCTTCATGCGCAACATGTCGCGCCACTTCGCCTGTCATCTGATCGAGCCCGGCCGCGTGCGGGTCGTCAGCTCGGAAACGGGCAGGGGACTGGTGATCCACTTCCTCGATGCGCCCCATCACAACGGCGATTTTGAATTCGCGTCCCCCAAGGAGGCCGCGGAAGTTTCGCTCTGGCTGCTCGGCAACTACATCGCCGAGCCGGATAAGGACCTGCCATCAGGCAGTATTTCGGCGGCAAATAAGCAGTAGGCGCTGCTCAGGCGCTTTCGGCAAACGGCGAGGTCTGCCCAAGCCAGGCGGCGCAGTCTGCAAGCGCCCGGCGCGCGATCAACTGCCGTTTCATGATCGTCTTGTCCTTGCCGCGGAAACGCTTGACGCCCTCGGGCTTGACGATCGAACCCGGCTGGAGCTCCGGGAACAGTCCGAAATTGATGTTCATCGGCTGGAACGATCGTTTCCCCGGCTCCTCGTCGGTGACGATGTGGCCACCGGTGATATGGCCGAGCAGCGAGCCGAGCGCCGTCGTTGCCGGCGGCAGCGAGATCGCCTCGCCCTTGCGTTCGGCGGCGGCGAAACGGCCGGCCATCAGCCCGACGCTGGCGCTTTCCACATAACCCTCACAGCCGGTGATCTGGCCGGCGAAACGCAGGCCGGGCCGCGATTTCAGCGTCAGCGACGGGTCGAGCAGGGTGGGGGAGTTGATGTAGGTGTTGCGGTGCAGGCCGCCGAGACGGGCAAATTCCGCATTTTCCAGACCCGGGATCATCCGGAAGATTTCCGCCTGCGCGCCATATTTCAGCTTCGTCTGGAAGCCGACCATATTGTAAAGCGTGCCGAGCGCATTGTCCTGCCGCAGCTGCACGACGGCATAGGCCTTTACCGTCGGGTTATGCGCATTCGTCAGCCCCATCGGCTTCATCGGTCCGTGACGCAGCGTCTCGCGGCCGCGTTCGGCCATTACCTCGATCGGCAGGCAGCCGTCGAAATAAGGCGTTCCTTCCCATTCCTTGAAACCGACCGTGTCGCCTGTGATCAGTGCATCGACGAAGGCATTGTACTGCGCCTCGTCCATCGGGCAATTGATGTAATCCTTGCCGGTGCCGCCGGGACCGACCTTGTCGTAGCGCGACTGATACCAGCAGATATTCATGTCGATGCTCTCGCGGTAGACAATCGGCGCGATGGCATCGAAGAAGGCGAGCGAATCCGCGCCGGTTTCGGTCTGGATGGCGCTGGCAAGCGACGGCGCCGTCAGCGGCCCGGTGGCGACGATGGCAAGATCCCAGTCTCTCGGCGGCAGGCCGGTGACCTCCTCCCGCACCACCGTGATGAGCGGTTGGTCGTGGATCGCCTTGGTGACTGCCTCGGAGAAGCCATCGCGATCGACGGCGAGTGCGCCGCCGGCCGGCACCTGGTGCCGATCGGCCGTGGCCATGATCAGCGAGCCAGCCATGCGCATCTCGGCATGGATGACGCCGACGGCATTGCTGGTCGCATCGTCGGAACGGAAGGAATTGGAGCAGACCAGTTCGGCAAGCCCGTCGGTCTTGTGCGCGTCCGTGCCGCGCACACCGCGCATTTCATGCAGAATGACGGGAACGCCGGAACTGGCGATCTGCCAGGCGGCTTCCGAACCGGCAAGCCCGCCGCCGACGACGTGGATGGGGGAATAGGAGGACATCGTGTTCATTCCGGGCTGATATCATGTCGGCAGGTGCGATCCAACACCCCGGAATCAAAAACGGCGCCCCGATGGCCCAGCACCAGGAATCAAAAACGGCGCCCCGAGGCGCCGTCTTGGAAGCATCACGCCCGCTATTAGCGGTCCGTTATTAACGGAACGAGCGGGAGGCGATATTGCGGATGTCGTAGCGGCTGACGCCGATGTCGGACAGGGTCTGGTTGGAAAGGCCGCCGAGTTCGTTGAGCGTACGGCGGTAGCTGAGCCAGCTTTTTGCAATGCGGATCGGGTTCATCGTCTTCTTCCTATGTCCGCGGGACGGCGGGATCGCCTGTCTCTCTGCGGTTGGTGTTTATATAGGCGATATCGGTCCTATTGTGCAGTGCAAATAAAAGGCGTCTGCCATGCAATTGTGCAATATGATGCTCGCAAATTGGGCGGTGAATATTTTTTGAGCGGGCTAAGCAGGCGGGAAAACATGCAACCCCGCGGCAGTCGCATGCAGACAAAAGAAAACGCCCGCTGTGGGTACAGCGGGCGTTTTCAATCGAGAACAATCGCGCTTGGGAGGAGCCGCGATCGCCTGGAATTAGCGGGAAGAAGCCTCACGGGCAACGCGATGGATGTCCGAACGGTCGATGCCGAGATCGTGCAATTCGCGGTTGGTCATGCGACCGAGTTCCGTGACGGTCTGACGATACTTGCGCCAGTTATTGAAAGAGCGAGAGAAGTTCATGTTAAGCCCCTTTCCGAGGGTTTCATCCGTCAGCAGCCACCGATCGGCGCCGACCTCTATTTTATGACCAGAATATATGTTGCGGCGCGAAAGACTAAAACAGCCAAGTTTTCAGATCACCTATGCGAGGCATGCAATGCTCTCGGGGCATTTGACGCAGACTTACCGTTTTTTGGTCAACGAATAGGCAGAATGGCGTCGGCGAAAGCAAACCAGTTTGGAGCGTCGAGTGGGTGCCACTGGCGAAAAACGCCGCTCCCTCAGGCTGTTCCGACCGTCGATCCACTGCAAAGAGCAGTTCCGCTTCGAATCGGCAGCTGCCCATCCGTTCGCAGGGTCGGTGGGGCGGCGTGACGACAATGTGGCGTGACGGCGCCACGCGACGGAAAAGCATCGGGCCGTCAATGTTTTAATCGAGCTTCGACTCAACAAAAACGCCCGCCGGGGGAGGATCCGGCGGGCGCATTATGGTGACTGGCAACTGGGAGGAGGAGTGTCGCCAGCCTATCACAGCGCGCTGGGAGGAGGAGTGCGCAGCTGCGAATCTCGTCACGGACGAAGGATCCGCGGGCATCCGGCTGGGCCGGGCCGGGGCGCCATCCCCGTGCTTCGATGACTATATAAATAGTATGACTAATTCCAATTTTGCAGTGCAATAAATTCACGAGGGATATGCGAAATCCGCATAACTCTCCATTCCTATGCTTATATATGCGCTTCTGCCGTTAGCGGCCGGTTAATACCCAGTACAAGTTAGACCAATGAGGAACTTGTATATTTGTCGCAACAGCGTTTGCGAACACCCGTGCTGCAGCTATAACGGCATGAGCCGCAGCGCCGCAGTCGGCGTCGCGAAATAAGGGGTGGAGCATGTATCGCGGCAGATTAGAGCGGGATCTCTCGCTCTGGGTAGGCAAGGGCCTGCTCGGGCAGGAAACGGCAGGCGCACTTCTCGCCGAATATGACAGCCGCCCGTCAAGCTTCAGCCTCGGCCGGGTGCTGATGGCGCTGGCGGCGGTGCTGCTTGCAGCCGCCATCCTGCTGGTCGTCGCCTCCAACTGGGAGGCTATCCCGCGCCTTGTCCGCGTCGGCGTCATCCTGGCGCTGATCTGGGTGGTGCACATCGCCGCCGCCCGGATGCTCGCCCGCGGTGCGGCGGCGGCCGCAGGCGGCTTGCTGGTCATCGGTGCAATGAGTTTCGGCGGCGCCATCTCGCTGGTCGGCCAGATGTATCATCTCTCCGGCGACGAGCAGACGGTGATGTATCTCTGGTTCGCCATCGCTGCGATTTCGGCAATCCTGTTCCGTTCGGGCGCCGTGACCGTCGTCGCCGGCTTCCTCTCCTGGGCGTCGTTTGCCGTCTACCTGGAGAATAACGACACGCATTGGATTGGTGTCGATCCCTGGATGGCGCCCGTCATGGCGGCGATCACAATCGCCCTGGTGCGTTATACTGGCACCGAGCGGGCCCGCCATCTGGCCTATCTGCTTTTGATCGGCTGGCTCGCCTGGCTCTATACTCTTTATGAGGAGATTGCCGTGGCGCTCGCCTTCGCCGTCGGCGGCATGGCCGCCGTCGTCCTGACGGCGCTGCCGCTCCCGCGCATCGCTTCCCTGGTCAGGAGCGCTGGTGCTGCCCCGGCCTTCTACAGCTTCCTCGTCGCGGCGATCGGTTTCCTGCTGCTGCATATCGAGATCGAGGATGGCTGGCGGCTGGTGGTGCTCGGGCTGGCGACGCTCGCCGCTTCCGTGCTGGCGATCGCTCTGCACGGCAGGGACAATGGCGCGGTGCGTTATCTCGCCTACACCACCTTCGCCGCGGAGATGCTTTATCTCGCCTCCGTCACCGTCGGCTCGATCCTCGGCACGTCGAGCCTCTTCCTGTTCTCCGGTCTCGTGGTGGCGCTTGTCGCCTGGATCGTCATCCGTCTCGAGCGGCGGTTTTCGGCGAATGCACAGGGGGAGCGCGCATGAGCTCGTTCATGGCAAGGCTGCAATCCGGCAAGGGTTATCTGCTGTCGGCGATCATCATCGCCGGCCTGCAGACCCTGATCCTCGGCGCGATCATCCAGAGCCGGGCATCGATCCTCAGCAATGGCGCCGAGGTGCTGCTGAAGACGGCGCCCGTCGACCCGCGCGATTTCCTGCGCGGCGATTATGTCATCTTGAACTACGACATTTCCTCGGTGCCGGTGCAGACGGTTTCCGGCGGCATTCCGGCCGAGCCCGGCGAACGCGTATTATGGGTCCGGTTGAAGAAGCAGCAGGACGGTTTCTGGACAGTGATCGAATCGTCCTTTCATGAACTGCCGCCGCAGCCGGAGACCGTGATCCTGCGCAGCCAGCCATTCTACAGCAGCGGGCTTGCCTCGGGCGACAGCATCCGTGTCGAATATGGCATCGAGCGCTACTATGTTCCGGAAGGCGAGGGGAAGCCGATCGAGGAGGCCCGCAATGACGGCAATGTCGCAATATCAGTGCGCGTCTCGCCAGCGGGAAGCCCGCAGATTCGCAGCCTTCTCGTTGACGGCAAGCCGGTTTACGACGAGCCGCTTTACTGATCCGATGGCGCTTCGCAGCAAGGCGGCTTGTGAGGCGCAGATCGCTGTCATTGACCGTTCATTTTTCCTTTGCCTCGGCCAAATCGGGTGATATAGAGACGCCGCGCTCCGGAAGGCCTCATGCGCAGGCATTGGCATGCGGTTTTGTGAACGCGGGTATGGTGAAATTGGTAGACACGCCAGATTTAGGTTCTGGTGCCGCAAGGCGTGGGAGTTCAAGTCTCTCTACCCGCACCAAGCTGTTTGCAGGTGGGAGACTAAGAATCGGTTGTTCCAGAACAATTGAGAGTTGTCCCGAATAGCCCGCGAGTGCCGTTCCGCTTCGGGCGGAATGATACGGAATTGGGAAAAGCCACGCGCGGCACGCTGCCGGCGTCGTGCTCATCGAAACGAACGGCGTCTGGGCACGGCCGCCACGACATGAAGGTAGGAAGACATGCAGGTTATCGAAACGCTCGCTGAAGGGCTGAAGCGCGAAATCAAGGTCGTTATCCCGGCCAAGGACATGCAGGACAAGATGAATGAGCGTCTTGCCGATGTGAAGGACAAGGTTCGCATCAACGGCTTCCGTCCGGGCAAGGTCCCCGCTGCTCACCTGAAGAAGGTTTACGGCAAGTCGATCATGGCCGACCTCGTCAACGAGATCGTCCGCGAGCAGCCGGCAGCCATCCTGTCCAGCCGCGGCGAAAAGTCGGCCACGCAGCCCGAAATCGCCATGACTGAGGACAAGGACGAAGCCGATAAGATCCTCGCCGCCGAGCAGGACTTCGAATTCACGCTCTCCTATGAAGTGCTGCCGCCGATCGAACTGAAGTCGGTCAAGGGCATCAAGGTCACGCGCGAAGTCATCGATATCTCGGACGACGAAGTCAACGAGCAGGTCCTGAAGGTTGCCGAAAGCGCCCGCGCTTACGAGACCAAGACCGGCAAGTCCGCCAACGGCGACCGCATCACCATGGATTACGTCGGCAAGGTCGACGGCGAAGCCTTCGAGGGCGGCACCGACCAGGGCGCCGAACTGGTGCTCGGCTCCGGCCGCTTCATCCCGGGCTTCGAAGACCAGCTCGTCGGCGTCAAGGCCGGCGATGAGAAGACCATCACCGTGACCTTCCCGGCCGACTATCCGGCCAAGAACCTCGCCGGCAAGGAAGCGACCTTCGACGTATCGGTCAAGGACGTTGCAGCACCTGCCGATGTCGAGATCAACGACGAACTCGCCTCCAAGCTCGGCATCGAATCCGCCGACCGCCTGAAGGAAATCGTCCGCGGTCAGATCGAATCGCAGTACGGCTCGCTGACCCGCCAGAAGCTGAAGCGCCAGATCCTCGACCAGCTCGACGAGATGTACAAGTTCGAGACCCCGAACTCGCTGGTTGACGCCGAATATAACGGCATCTGGAGCCAGGTGAACAACGACCTCGCTCAATCAGGCAAGACCTTCGAGGACGAAGACACGACCGAAGAAAAGGCACGCGAGGAATACAAGACGCTCGCCGAGCGTCGCGTCCGCCTCGGCCTCGTTCTCTCCGAAATCGGCGAAAAGGCCGGTGTCGAAGTCAGCGAAGACGAAATGCAGCGCGCCATCTACGATCAGCTGCGCCAGTATCCGGGCCAGGAAAAGCAGATCCTCGAGTTCTTCCGCAGCCAGCCGGGTGCCGCCGCTTCGATCCGCGCGCCGATTTTCGAAGAGAAGGTCATCGATCACCTGCTGACCGAAATCGACGTCACCGACAAGAAGGTGACGAAGGAAGAGCTGCTCGCCGAGGAAGAAGGCGAGACCAAGGCCGAGACCAAGAAGGCCGCGCCGAAGAAGAAGGCTGCCGCCAAGGCCGAAGCTGCCGAGGCCGGTGAAGGCGAAGAAGCCGCACCGAAGAAGAAGGCTGCTCCGAAGAAGAAGGCGGCTGACGAAAGCGCTGAATAATCGCTTTTCAGTTCTGAAGTTTGCAAGGCCTCGCACCATCGTGCGAGGCCTTTTTCTATGATCCGGGGTAGTTCCTTCCCGAACGTCTTCTCCGATACAGCTGCAGCAACAAAGAGTTGCAATAAAGTATAATTCACTGCAGATTTCGCTGATGGTGGGAGGACCTGACAATGACTGCAAAGCACGACATGAAGAAGCTCGTGGAGGAAATGTATGCTGTGCGTGACCGCGGCGATGTCGAGGCCACGCTGGCGCTGCTCGGCGAGGGGTGCACCTTTCGCATGGTCGGCAATACCAGGCTGGCGCCCTTTTCAACTGAAACAAGCGGGCATGCGTTTCGCCAGGCGATAACGCAGCTGATCACAGTATGGGACCTATCGAAGATCAGGACAGCCATCTATGTGGACGAAGACGAGCAAATGGTCTTTGCCCACCGCGAAGGCGAGGTCAGGCACATCCCATCGGGCGCGAGCTTCCAAACGGAATTCGTCGACAAAATCCATTTCCAGGATGGGAAACCGGTCAAGATCGTCGAATTCGTCGACACGCTGCAAGTGGCCGAGACGGCCCAGATAATCCAAATCGCTTAAACGGGCATCCAGGTCGAAGCGCTTAAAAGCGCGGCTTCAAACTTGATCTAAGTTTGAAGCCGCCCATGTTTTCGGCCGCCAGGCGTCGGCCGCCGTTGCAAGAATTGCAGCTCAATGCCCTGTCAGTTGTGCGACTTTCCTGACATGGCTGACGGCTGCGGCGCCGCCTGATGTCTGGGTGAAGAGGTGGAGCGTTTCCTCTTCGTCGTCGGCGACCGGCGTCAGGGCTTGATCCATATAGGTCTTCGACTTCGCATCCCTTGAAATCAGGAAGGCCGAGATCGTCAGGCCGATGATCGTGCCGGCGAGCGACGCATGTTTGCGGAAGGTTTCCCAGGCAAAGCGCGGCCAGAAGACCAGCGGATTTTCGCGCGGCAGGTCCGGGCGCCGCTCCGACGGCGTCTTCAGGCGCAGCAGGCCGCTTTGCAGCGGATGCACATTTTCCAACGGTACGGTGGTCGCGAAGGAAACGAGAACCTTGACGAGCCTTGCGAGCGGCACCCCGGTCGCCACGGCGCGGCGCAGCAGCGTCTTCATGTGATCGGGCGAGTAATAGAGCGCCCAGGCCTCGTGGTAGATGTCTTCCCATTGCTGCTTGCTCATCTTCGGATGCGCGGTGCAGACGTGTTCGACATCATAGATGTTGAGATCGGCATCCATGTCGACGTCCTTCTTCCACAGGACCTGGTGGTCCTCGGAGCCCGGCAGCGGCGTCAGGATGAAGAATTCGATGACGTCGAGCGGCAGCTCTTCCTGGATGATCGCGATGTCGCGGCGGATCGATTCCGGCGTGTCGGCGGGGAAGCCCAGGATATAACCGGCGAGCGTCATGATGCCCTGCGCCTTCCAGGCGAGCAGCATCTTGCGGTATTCGGTGATCTTGTTCTGGTTCTTCTTGGCGGCGGTCAGATTGTCCGGATTGACGTTTTCGAGGCCGATGAAGACGCGGGTGACGCCGGCGCGCCGGGATTTTTCGATGAAATTCGGGATCTTGTGGCAGAGCGTGTCGACCTGGATCATCAGGCCGAGCGGAATGCCGTCGCGCTCCTTGAGCTCGATCAACCGGTCGAAGATCGCTTCCCAATCCTTGTTGCGGGCGAAATTGTCGTCGGTGATGAAGAATTTGTGGATGCCCTGAGCCCAGTTCATCCGCACCAGCTTTTCGACGTCGTCGGCCGAGCGGAAGCGCGACTTGCGTCCCTGTACGTTGATGATGGTGCAGAACGAGCACTGATAGGGACAGCCGCGCCCGGCATCGAAGCTGGTGCTGAGCCCGAGCGTGCGCTGGATATTGTCCTTCGGCAGGAAAGGAACCGGCGTGCCGCCGATGCCCGGAAGATCGTTCATGAAATTGTAGAGCGGCTTCAGCTCGCCGGCAGCGGCATCGCGCAGCACCATCTCCAGCCGGCCCTCGGCCTCGCCGGCAAACATCGATATGCCCATGTCACGGCAGGCATCGAGCCCGACGGCCTTGCCATCCAGCATCGACAGGCAACCGGAAACATGGAAGCCGCCGATCGAAACCGGCAGGCCGGCATCGCGGAACGGCCGGGCGATATCCAGCGCGCGCGGATACTGGTTGGTCTGGACGCCGACGAGCGCGATCATGCCGAAATTGTCATGGCGCTTGAATTGCGCCAGCAGTCCGGCGACATCGATCCGCGTGTTGGTCTCGTCGATCACGGTGATGTCGATCGCGGTATCGGGCCCGAGCACCTTGCGCTCGGCGCATTCGGCGGCGATGCCGTAGAGAGCCGCAAGCGAATTGGAGGGGATCATCGCCCGCCACCAGCGAATGACATAGCCGTCATCGTCATAATGCGACGGCTTGATCAGGATCAACTGAAAACGTCGGCGCGCAGCTTCCAAGACATGGGACAAGAGTATCTATCTTTCTTCAGACGCTTTTGCCGGAGGCAAAATGGAGTTGAAGGCACATATCATGCATGGCGTATCAATGCGACTTATGAGGGTTCAAACGAAGGCTTAAAAAACGGCACTGCGCGCGAAACGCTCCGCGCAGCGTATCATTCCTCAATATACTACCCGATATCGAGCAGCAATGCGCGGTGGTCGGAGACCTCGGGCGCCTCGACCACCTCGAATTTGCCAAGCTTCACCGCCGGTGTGACCAGCATGTAGTCGGCAAAGCGGTCCTGCTTCAGATAGTAGGAGGTTCGCGTGTCTACAAGGCCGTTTCCGGTGACGAGATCCGAAAGCCCGAGTCTGGCGAGAATCGCAAAGGTCGCGCTGTCGGGCAAAACATTGAAATCGCCGCAGACGACAAGTCCTTCGTCGCCCGGCCAGACGCGCTCGATGAGCCGGACCAGCGCTGCAGCCTGGTCCTGGCGCGCCGACGTGTCGCCCTTGCCTGCGGGATCGCGCAGGCCATGCAGGTGGGCGATCGTCACGACGCGGCTGCGCTCATGGTTGAAGAGGCGGATGCAATGGGCGTTTCGCGGCCGCGGATGGTCGCCCCAGCCATCGGCGGAAAAACGGCCATGCACGAAGTCCAGCCCGTCTCCGATGACCGAATGGGTTTTGCGCACGAAGGTCGCCAGCCCGAATTCGGCGGCGATGGCGCGATCGCCGTCGAAGAGCTCGCCTCTCGATGTCGGGCAGAAGAAGCCGTCGTGGCCGGGCAGGGCGGCGCTGATCTCGGCGAATAGATTGAAGCGCTGCGGCAGCTCCAGTCCCGCATCCCGATATATCGACCATCCGCAATCCGCACCCGGCGTCCGCAACACCTCCTGCAGGCACAGCACATCCGGATCGGCCTGTCTGATATAGCCGATCAGGGCCTCATGCAGCCTGCCGCCCCATGCGTTCAGCGAAATGATGCGCAATGCCGTTCGGCTCCGTTTTGGCGGCTGGACTTAGACGGCAGTTCCGTCGACTGCGCGACCGACTTTAGAGTTCCGACTTGATGTCGCCCATCCGGTTCCAGGCATCGAGGCCGGCGATCTTGTAGGCTTCGGCGAGTGTCGGATAGTTGAAGGTGTTTTCGACGAAATATTCGACCGTGCCTTTGAGGTTGAGCACGGCCTGGCCGATATGGACCAGCTCGGTGGCGCCTTCGCCGACGATATGCACGCCGAGCAGGCGGCGCGTCTTCAGCGAGAAGATCAGCTTCAAAAGCCCGGTGTCGAGGCCCATGATATGACCGCGCGAAGTCTCGCGGAAGCGGGCGATGCCGCATTCATAGGGAATGCCGCGCTCCTTCATCTCTTCTTCGGTCAGGCCGCAGGTGGAAATCTCCGGCACGGCATAGATGCCGTAGGGGAAATATTTCGGCGGCTCTTTGGCGACGGCGCCGATCGCCACGCGGGCGGCGATGCGGCCCTGTTCCATCGAGGTCGAGGCGAGGCTCGGAAAGCCGACGACGTCGCCGGCGGCGTAGACATTGGCAACCGATGTCTGGAACGTCTCCGGATTGACCTTGAGACGGCCGCGGCTGTCGGCCTCGAGGCCGATCGCCGGAAGGTTCAGAGCGTCGGTCGCCCCCATGCGGCCGGCGGCGAAAAGCACCATGTCGGTCGTCAGGCGCCGGCCGCTGTCGAGCGTCAGCTCGACCTTGCCGTTGTCGAGCGTTTCCACCTTGTCGGCCTTCTGGCCGAGCAGCAGCTTCATGTTGCGGTCGCGCAGCTGATAGGTGAAATCCTCGATGATTTCTCTGTCGATGAAGTCGAGCATCGTCGCCTTCGGGTCGAGGACGGTGACGGCCGTGTCGAGCGCGCTGAAGATCGTCGCATATTCGATGCCGATGACGCCGGCGCCGATGACGACCATCGAGCGCGGCAGGTCCTGGATGTCGAGCAGTTCGTCGCTGTCGAGAACCGTCTTGCCGTCGAAGGGGATGTAATCAGGGCGGAACGGCTTTGTGCCGACGGCGAGCAGCACGCTGGCGGCGGTGACCTGCGTGATCTCGCCGTCATCCTTGATCACCTGCAGCGTCGACGCATCGATGAAGCTCGCCTTGCCGCGAATATGCTGCACGCGGTTGCGGGCGAACTGGTGTTCCAGCACCTCGACCTCGTGGTTGAGCGTAATCAGCAGGCGGCGGCGCAGGTCATCCGCGCTGATCTCTTCCTTGACCCGGTAGGACCGGCCGTAGAAGCCGCGTTCACGCCAGCCGGAAAGATTGAGCGCGGTCTCGCGCAGCGTTTTGGAAGGGATGGTGCCGGTATGCACGGACACGCCGCCGACGCGTTTGCCCTGCTCGATGACAAGCACTTTCTTGCCGAGTTTGGCAGCCTGGATCGCGCCGCGGCGCCCTGCCGGACCGCTGCCCACCACAACAAGATCGTACTGAAGCATCATCAAGCCCCGGATTGGAAAGGAATCATTTTGCGACGCAAAGATGTCGCCCGTCTATCGGTAGCCGGTCAATGTTACAGATTGTTTTACGGCAGCCTGATTGCTCCTGACGGGCGCTTTTTCGGGCAAGTGAGCCATTCGGGAAACAGCTTTACCCAACCACCTCAGTCATATCAATGCCGGCGCGCGACGGCATTTCATGCACGGGTGATGTAGTCTGCGGAAATATCGCCCACCTTGGTGACGCCGAGCAGCGCCATGTTGCTATGCAGTTCCGTTTTTAGGATATCGGCCGCCTTCAGCACGCCCGGTAGGCCCGCGACGGCTGCGGCATAGAGGAACGGCCTGCCCACGAACACGAAACAGGCCCCGAGCGCGAGGGCCTTTATGATATCAGTTCCACGCCTGAAACCGCCATCGACCATCACGGCAACGCTGTCTCCGACACGAGCCGCAATCTCCGGAAGGACCTGAAGGGGAGATGCGGTACCGTCGAGCTGGCGGCCGCCATGGTTGGAGACGATCACTCCATCCACCCCGGTGTCGACAGCCCGTGCCGCGTCGTCAGGATGCATGATCCCCTTGACCACGAGTTTGCCGGACCACCTGTTGCGTATCCGCTCCAAATGGTTCCAGTTGAGATGGTCGCGCCTGCCGAAATCGCGCGTGACATTCGAGGAGATGATCGGCGCCCCCCTTGTGGCATAGGAATTTTCAAAGTGCGGGATACCGTGCCGGACGATCGTGCGCAGGAATGTGCCGGTAGTCCAGCGCGGGTGCGAGATGCCCTGCCATGCCAGGCGGAGACCAGGACGCAAAGGCGTCGAAAATCCGGCCCTTACATTGTTTTCACGATTTGGCAGCGTGGCCGTGTCCACGGTCAGCAGAAGTGTGCGCAAGCCGGCCGCGCCGACGCGATCGATGAGAGCATCGATACGGTCGGGTTCGCCGGGGAGATAGGCCTGAAACCATGCTTGCGGCGAAACCGCAGCGATCTCTTCCAGAGGGATAAGTGATGAACCGCTTAAGATCATCGGGATTCCCGATTGATCCGCTCCTTGCGCGAGCACGATGTCACCGCGATAGGCCATCAGCGCGCTGATACCCATCGGCGCGATGCCGAATGGCGCGGCATGGGTCTTGCCGAAGAGGCTCGTCTCGGTGCTGCGTTTCGAGACGTCCCGAAGGACACGTGGCCGGAAGGCATAGGCCTGGAAGGCCTCTGCATTATGCCGCAGCGAGGCATTGGTCTCGGTTGCGCCGGCGATATAACCGAAGAGAGGCTTTGGCAGATGCCGCCGCGCCTTCATTTCAAAATCATCGAGGCAGAGCACGTCACGGCAGAGCCGGGTCGATCGTTCGGTGTTACCGCTGTGGATCGTCATGGAGCTTCATCTTCTCGGTATTTCGGGCGGGCGGGGCTCTGCATTTCGTCGGCGATCAGCCGCAATGTTTGTTCAGATCAGCTTCAGCCCCTTCAGGCTGACATGACCGTCCTTGCCGATGATGACGTGGTCGTGGACGGTGATGTCGAGTGCCTTGGCGGCATCGATGATCACCTTCGTCATGTCGATGTCGGCGCGTGATGGTGTCGGGTCGCCGGAGGGGTGGTTGTGAACCAGGATCATCGCCGTTGCCGAAAGCTCGAGCGCGCGTTTCACCACCTCGCGCGGATAGACCGGCGTATGGTCGACCGTGCCGCGGCCCTGCACCTCGTCGGCGATCAGCACATTGCGCTTATCGAGGAAAAGGATGCGGAACTGTTCGCGGGTCTCGTGCGCCATGGCGGCATGGCAATATTGGATGACCGACGACCAGGAGGAGAGCACCTGCTTGCTCCTGAGCTCGCTCTTCAGCGTCCGGTGGGCGACGGTCGAGATCAGTTTCAGGTCGAGCGCCACCGCCTCGCCGACGCCCTTCACCTCCGTCAGCAGCGCTGCGGGCGCGCCGAAGACGCCGGAAAGCGAGCCGAAGCGTTCGATCAGCGCCTTGGCGATCGGCTTGGTGTCGCGCCGCGGGATCAGCCGGAAAAGCAAGAGTTCGAGGATTTCGTAGTCGGCAAGCGCGGTGTCGCCCAGCTCACGAAAGCGGTCACGCAACCGCTCGCGATGGCCGTGATAATGCTCTTGCACGCCAAGTGAGGCGGGCAGGGCGCTCTTGGCCTTTGATGCCGAAGGCTTTGCCGGCTGGCCGCCGAAGAACGAGCGTTCGTCGGCGGCAATGGGCTCTTGCGTTGGGAAAGGCAGCTCGTCGTCGGAAGATGTCGAAACAGGGCCTTTCGCCATCGGAGCGTTACCCGTTGTGCGACGGCAGGCCGGGGCGGTCGAGGCCGCCGGGCGACAGCGTGAAGATCTCGCAGCCGTCGGAGGTGACGCCGACGGTATGTTCGTACTGGGCAGAAAGCGAGCGGTCGCGGGTGACCGCCGTCCAGCCGTCGGCGAGCACCTTCACATGCGGCCGGCCGAGATTGATCATCGGCTCGATGGTGAAGATCATGCCTTCGCGCAGCTCCGGCCCTTCGTTGGCGCGGCCGTAATGCAGGATATTCGGCGAATCGTGGAACAGCCGGCCGACGCCGTGGCCGCAGAAATCGCGCACCACCGAGCAGCGCTCTGCCTCGGCATAGGTCTGGATCGCCTCGCCGATCGCGCCGGTGCGGGCGCCGGGCCTGACGGCGGAAATGCCGCGCATCAGCGATTCATAAGTGACTTCGAGCAGTCGCTCGGCGGCGCGCTTGATCGTGCCGACAGGATACATCCGGCTGGAATCGCCGTGCCAGCCGTCGAGCACGAAGGTAACGTCGATATTGACGATATCGCCTTCGCGCAGCGGCTTGTCGTTTGGAATGCCGTGGCAGACGACGTGGTTGATCGAGGTGCAGGTCGATTTGGTGTAGCCGCGATAGTTCAGAGTCGCCGGATGGGCGCCATGATCCATGCCGAAATCGAAGACGAACCGGTCGACGTCGTCGGTCACCAGACCCGGTTTGACGATATCGGCCAGCGCATCGAGGCAGCGCGCCGTCAGCTGGCATGCCCTGCGCATGCCCTCGAACGCTTCAGCGTCATAAAGCCGGATGGCGCCCGTATTCTTCGAGGGCGCGGAAGAGGCTTCGATATAGTTCACCATTGCAGGGCCTTAGTGGAGAATATTAGAATTGTTCATAATGCAGCTATGCCGGGTTCGTCCATCGCGATCAACAGCCCGGACGAGATTTCTGAACGGTTCCGACCAGCTTGCCATGCTGCTTTCCACATCCGTCCGAGACCAAATCATCGGCCCCGCGGAAATATCCACAATCTTCCCAAGGGGATAGGATTGATTGCGTGAAGCCTGCTCGCTACTCACCGATTGGTGACAGTGGGGAAGGGTCATTCATGCTGAATGAAGCGATAAATCTTGAGATTTTACCGGAGGCTGGCGGCGAGCCGGAACGGCGCGTGCGTGATCGCGGCGCCACCGAGCGGGCAATCCTTGCTGCCGCCAAGGGCCTGCTGGCCGAGCATGGCTTCCAGAATTTCGGCATCAATGCCGTCGCCCGCCGCGCCGGTTGCGACAAGCAGCTGATCTACCGCTACTATGGCGGCCTCGACGGCCTGGTCGAGGCGATCGGCGCCGATCTCGGCACATGGGTGAAGGATCGCATTCCGGAAGATGCCGGCGGCATGTTCCTGCTCACCTATGGTGACCTGATGGAGCGGCTGTCGCTTCTCCTCCTCGACGCGTTGAGAGATGATCCGCTGATGCGCCGCATCCTCGCCTGGGAAATATCTGAGAATACCGAGCAGGTGAGGCGGCTCTCCGAAGCGCGGTCGAAAGCGCTCGCTCTCTGGCTGGAGCGCATGCGCGGGTCGCTGGCGCCGCCGAAGGGCGTGGATGCGGCAGCCGTCAACGCCGTCATCATCGCTGCGATCCAGCACCTCGTGCTTGCCGCAGCAAGCGGTGGGCAGTGCGCCGGTCTGTCGCTGAAGACATCGAAAGACTGGGAGAAGGCGGCGACGGCGCTGAAGCGCATCGTGCGCGGCGTCTACGGCTGATAGCTGCTTCATCCACAGGGGGCGGGCGCCACGTTAACCTTAACGAATGGTTTACGTTGCCCGGCCACGGTTAACTCGGCAGTGTGGCGGTGAGCAGAGATGGAATGAGTGAGAGCCCCCGAGTTGTCCATGGGAACCAAGATCGCTAAAGCCACGTTTTTCGTAACGGCGATGATGTTCTTCGCAGTCCTGGCGCTGGATATCGCAATTCCCACGCTGGTCCTTTGCATCATGGCATTGTCGACCTGGTTGGTCTCCCTCGATCTGCCCGTTGCGCGCAAGCAGGGAGGAGAGGCCGCATGAAGTGGTTTCTATTCTTCTGGGCCGGCCCGATCGTCTTTCTCGGCGGATGGTACTGGCTCTCCTATTACGACATGAATTTCGGTATCTTCATGCTGACGCGGCAGGTCCATGACCTGACCTTCGAGCTTTACGGAAAGGCGCTCGGCATTCCGCCGGAGACCATTCCGCCGCTCGTGGCCCGCGCGATCGCGGTCGATAGCCTCGTCGTCTTCGCCATCCTCGGCTTCAGAAAGCGCAAGTCGATCATCGCCTGGTGGAAGGCGCGTCAGGCGCTGAATTCGTCTCCCGACCTTGCCAGCAAGGAAAGCCTGTCGAGCGCGCCCTGAAGGATGAAGCTTGCCGCGGCCGAATCGATCCGTTCGGCCCGCTTGGCGCGTGAGACGTCCATTTCAAGCAGCGTCCGTTCGGCCGCCACCGTCGAAAGCCGCTCGTCCCAATAGACGAAGGGCAGCGCCGTCTTCTGCTCCATATTGCGCACGAAAGCGCGCGTCGCCTGCACCCGCGGACCCGCCGATCCGTCCATATTCATCGGCAGGCCGATGATGAAGCCCGCGACCTTTTCCGATTGTGCGAAGTCCAACAGCGCCTGCGCATCGATGGTGAACTTGACGCGCCGGATCACCGTGCGCGGCGTGGCGAAACGACGCCCAAGATCGGACATCGACAGCCCGATCGTCTTGGTGCCGAGATCGAGGCCGGCAATCGCCTGCCGCGGCGCGAGCGTCTCGGCCATTTCCTCGATTGTCAGCACCGTCATCGCCGTTTCACTCCGTCAAAAGAAATTGAAGTCGCCGCCGCTTTTCTTTGCGGCCGTATGAGATATGTCCTTAGAGCATGATGCCGAAAAGTGTGAGCGGTTTTCGGACGACATCATGCTCCAATTCTTTGATTGAGATGCGGATTCAGATTTTGGGCCGATCCGGCCCAAAATCATCCGGATCTCTCATCCAAACCGGCTTTTACATCACGTAATAAAGGAGAGATTTCATGAAGATCACCTGGCTCGGCCATTCCGCCTTCCGCATCGAGACCGGAAAGGCGAAGATCCTGCTCGACCCGTTCCTCAGCTATAACGCCTCGTTTTCCGGCCAGGATATCAAGGATGTCGCGGCAGGCATTACCCACATCCTGCTGACCCATGGTCATGGCGACCATGTCGGCGACACCATCGCACTCGCCAAGGAAACCGGCGCCGTCGTTCTCGCCAATGCCGATCTCGCCGCCTGGCTCGGCTCCAAGGGCGTCGACAAGATCGAGATGGGCAATACCGGCGGCACGATCGCGCTCGGCAGCTTCTCGGCGACCTTTACCAATGCGCTGCATTCCTCCGCCCAGATCACCGAAGACGGCGTCTCGCACGCGCTCGGCAACGCCAACGGTCTGATGCTGCATTTCGACGATGAAGCCTCGATTCTGGCCATGGGCGATACCGACATTTTCTCCGACATGGCGCTGATCAATGAGCTGCACCAGCCCGATATCGGCTTCGTGCCGATCGGCGACCGCTTCACCATGGGCGGCGCCGTGGCAGCCCTTGCCTGCCGGCGCTATTTCAACTTCAAGACCGCGATCCCCTGCCACTACGGCACCTTCCCGATCATCGAGCAGACGGCCGAAAAATTCATTGCCGGCATGGAAGGATCGCAGACGGACGTGAAGGCAATGAAGCCTTCCGAGAGCCTGTCGATCTGACGAAACCCCGTTGCGCAAGGCGGACATGGCCTTTATAGCGGGTAGGAAAAATCCTATCCGGAGAATGCCATGTCCGTCGATCTTGCCACCGTGAAGCGCGTCGCCAAACTTGCTCGTATTGCCGTCTCCGAGGACGAGGCAAATCGCATGGTCGGCGAGCTGAACGGCATCCTCGGCTTCGTCGAGCAGCTCTCCGAAGTCAATGTCGACGGCGTCGAAGCGATGACGTCAGTCACCCCGATGGCGATGAAGAAGCGGACCGATGCGGTGACCGACGGCAGCAAGGCAGCCGATATCGTCGCCAACGCACCCGTCACCGATCACAATTTTTTCCTGGTGCCGAAAGTCGTCGAATAAGGCTGGAACGCCTCTTTCCGACCCTGTTGCCATTTCCAGATCTGAAGCGAACACATCATGAGCGAACTCACCAGCCTGACCATTGCCGAAGCCCGCCAGAAGCTGCGCGGCAAGGAAATCACCGCGACCGAACTGACCGAAGCCTATATTTCGGCGATCGATGCGGCCAATGACCGGTTGAACGCCTATATCAAGGTGACGCCCGATCTCGCCCGCCTCATGGCGAAGAATTCCGACGAGCGCATCGCTGCCGGCAAGGCGGGCGACCTCGAAGGCATTCCGCTCGGCATCAAGGATCTCTTTGCCACCGTCGGCGTGCACACCCAGGCCTGCAGCCACATTCTCGATGGTTTCGAGCCGCGTTATGAATCGACCGTGACGCAGAACCTTTGGGATGACGGCGCCGTCATGCTCGGCAAGCTCAACATGGACGAGTTCGCCATGGGCTCGTCCAACGAGACCTCGTATTATGGTGCGGTGATCAATCCCTGGCGGGCCGCAGGCTCCAACCAGCAGCTCGTGCCCGGCGGTTCCTCGGGCGGCTCGGCCGCAGCCGTTGCCGCCCATCTTTGCGCCGGCGCCACGGCAACGGATACCGGCGGCTCGATCCGCCAGCCGGCCGCCTTCACCGGCACCGTCGGCATCAAGCCGACCTATGGCCGCTGCTCGCGCTGGGGCACCGTCGCCTTCGCTTCCTCGCTCGACCAGGCAGGCCCGATCGCCCGCGACGTGCGCGATGCCGCCATTCTTCTGAAGTCGATGGCAAGCGTCGATGCCAAGGACACGACGTCGGTCGATCTGCCGGTGCCGGATTACGAGGCAGCCCTCGGCCAGTCGCTGAAGGGCATGAAGATCGGCATTCCCAATGAATACCGCGTCGAAGGCATGCCGGATGAGATCGAAGCCATCTGGCGCCAGGGCATCGCCTGGCTGAAGGACGCCGGCGCCGAAATCGTCGACATCTCGCTGCCGCACACCAAATACGCCCTTCCGGCCTATTACATCGTCGCTCCGGCCGAGGCATCCTCGAACCTCGCGCGTTACGACGGCGTGCGGTACGGCTTGCGCGTCGACGGCAAGGATATCGTCGAAATGTACGAGAAGACGCGGGCCGCAGGCTTCGGCAAGGAAGTCAAGCGCCGCATCATGATCGGCACCTATGTGCTGTCGGCCGGCTACTACGATGCTTATTACATCCGCGCCCAGAAGGTGCGTACGCTGATCAAGCGCGATTTCGAACTGGCCTTCGACGCCGGCGTCGACGCCATCCTGACGCCGGCGACGCCGTCGTCGGCCTTCGGCGTCGCCGATGAGAACCTCGCTGCCGATCCGGTGAAGATGTATTTGAACGACATCTTCACGGTGACGGTCAACATGGCAGGCCTGCCCGGCATCGCCGTGCCCGCCGGCCTCGACCAGAAGGGCCTGCCGCTCGGCCTGCAGCTGATCGGCAAGCCCTTCGATGAGGAAACCCTGTTCAAAACAGCCCATGTCATCGAACAGGCGGCCGGCCGGTTTACACCCGCCAAGTGGTGGTAACGGACCTCACGATCCGAAAAATAGCGGCTGCCGACCACGAAGCGGTCGGCGCTGTCCCGTTTGCCGCATGATTGGTTAATTGACAGCCGGAACCGGGAAGGTCTCATGCCGAACAATGATCTTGCGCGATTGATCGAGGCAGCGGATCGCCTTGCTGCCGGCGGCTTCACCATGGGCGCGGATTGGCAGGCGGTACACGACATCTGCCAGCGCCATGAAGGCGAACAGTCGTTCGACTGGGGCCATGCGCTTTGCCATCGCATCGAGGGCGATGACTGGAATGCCGATTACTGGTATCGCCGCGCCGGCAAGACGCGCGGCACGGGCACGATGGCCGATGAGTGGTCGGCAATGCGGACGGAACTTTCTGCAAAAGCTTGAGAGCATGCCCTGACCGCACCGGTTTCCAGCGCGGTCAGGATGGTTGCATGAATTACCTGTTGTTGAGCTGCGACCTCACCAACCTCAGCCCTCTCTCGGTGATCCGGTAGGGCTGACCGCTTGCGGACTTGATGGCCCTTAGCCGTTTCAGTCTGCGGAAGAGATCAAGGTCGACGCCGGGGTAGAGCCAGCCGTCGCGGGTGAAGCAACTGACCGTCTCGATCTTTCTGTTGTCGTCGCGAGCAATTTCGATGCGGCCGCCTTGGGCCATGAGATGCAGGATGCGCTGCTCCGAGCGGGAAATATCCATGTTGAGATCCGGTATCGCGCCCGGGCAGGGCGCACAAAAACGATCTGGCGCTCTTTCGAACGTCAGGGCTTCGTTTTTTCGGGCCCATGCGCGCAAGCGGACTTGCGGGCAGGGCCTTTACCGGGTCTGTGACAGGCTCAACATAAAACACCTCGATAAGTTTTTTTATTCAGCTCGGAAAAAGCGGTCAAGTCCGTGCTCGCCGATCAAACCGGTCGAAATCAGCAGTTTCCGTTCATCATCCCGCTGCGGGCACTGGTAAATTCCGCGACTCAATGGTGTAGTTGCGGGGTAACGCGGAGGTGTCGTTGATCCACATTCGCAATGCCCGCGACGGCGAAGCGGCGCTATTGAGCGAAATCGGCCTGAGGGCCTGGCAAAAGGCGATGGCGTCGATCGGCGAATCGGACGCGATGATCGACGCAGCCCGCAATGCCTTTCGCAACTTCGCGGAAAATAACTGGCTGACCATCACCGTCGTCGAGCAGAACGGCCAGGTCGCAGGCTGGGCGGCGCGCGAGGGGCTGGATGAAACGATCTCGGATTTCTGGATCGATCCCGCCTTCACCCGCCAGGGGCTCGGTTCGGCGCTTCTCGAGCGCATCGAAAAGGATATCGCCGAGCAGGGCTTCGGGAAGGCGGCAATGCAGACCCATTCCGGCAATGGCGAGGCGATCGGCTTCTTCCGGAAACACCGCTACAGCATCCACTGGCTCTCGGTCGCCTATAATCCGAAGCTCGACCGCGACGTGCCCTCGGTTGGATTGACGAAAACGCTCGTCTCGGATGGCGAAGGCGGATACGGGCAGGAATTCTGACGGTTCAAAAATTCAGAAGAAGCCGAGGACCCCATAGCGTCGCAAAGGCCAGCGCCGTGACCAAAGCGCCGTGGAGGATCAGGATCGCCGCCAGGATCGACCGGAACGGCTCCTTTCTCGTCTTGTGGCGCAGAAGTTGCTGCGCCGCCATCGCGCCAAGGCTACCGCCGATCAGTGCAAGGGTCAGAAGCGTGCGCTCGCTGATGCGCCACCCACCCTTGCGCGCCGCCTGCTTGTCGAGGAAATAGATCAAGAAGACGAGGAGGTTCAGCGACAGAAACAGTGCGGCCAATTTGATGATATCGATGATCGTCATGGGGCAACTCTATCGTGCCTCGGTTAACCCCCGGCAAATGTCGCCGTCCTCCGTCAAACCGCGTTGCACGCCATGGCGAAAGCCTTGCACCGGCACGCCATTTCCTTTACCTCACCAATGGAAAAGAACAGCCTGCAAAGAGTATCAGATGACCCTTGTCGACGTCCGCACGCCCGATCCGAAACGCTTCATCCCCGGCGCCACCGGCGACTGGGAAGTCATCGTCGGCATGGAAGTCCATGCCCAGGTGCTGTCCAATTCGAAGCTCTTCTCCGGCGCTTCGACGGAATTCGGCAAGCCGCAGAATTCCAACGTCTCGCTGGTCGATGCCGCCATGCCCGGCATGCTGCCCGTCATCAACGAGGAATGTGTCAGGCAGGCCGTGCGCACCGGCCTCGGCCTCAAAGCGCAGATCAACAAGCGTTCGCTCTTTGACCGCAAGAACTATTTCTATCCCGACCTGCCGCAGGGCTATCAGATCTCGCAGTTCAAGGATCCGATCGTCGGCGAGGGCAAGATCGTCATTTCGCTCGGGCCGGACCGTCAGGGCCAGTTCGAGGATATCGAGATCGGCATCGAGCGCCTGCACCTGGAGCAGGATGCCGGCAAGTCGATGCACGACCAGCACGCGACCATGTCCTATGTCGACCTGAACCGTTCCGGCGTCGCGCTGATGGAGATCGTCTCCAAGCCCGACATGCGTTCGTCCGACGAAGCCAAGGCCTATATGACCAAGCTGCGTTCGATCGTGCGTTATCTCGGCACCTGCGACGGCAACATGGACGAAGGCTCGATGCGCGCCGATGTCAACGTCTCCGTCCGCCGCCCGGGCGAGGATTTCGGCACGCGTTGCGAGATCAAGAACGTCAACTCCATCCGCTTCATCGGCCAGGCGATCGAATATGAAGCCCGCCGCCAGATCGGCATTCTGGAGGACGGCGGCACGATCGAGCAGGAGACGCGCCTCTTCGATCCGAACAAGGGCGAGACGCGCTCGATGCGCTCCAAGGAGGATGCGCACGACTATCGCTATTTCCCCGATCCGGACCTGCTGCCGCTCGAATTCGACGATGCCTTCATCACGGCGCTCGCGGCGGATCTGCCGGAACTGCCCGACGACAAGAAGGAGCGCTTCGTGCGCGAACTCGGCCTGTCGGTCTACGACGCCTCGGTGCTCGTTTCCGAAAAGGCGATCGCCGATTATTTCGAAGCCGTCGCCGCAGGGCGTGACGGCAAGACCGCGGCGAACTGGGTGATCAACGATCTGCTCGGCGCACTGAACCGCACCGGCAAGGACATCGAGCAGACGCCGGTTTCGCCGGCCCAGCTCGGCGCCATCATCGATCTCATCAAGGCCGGAACCATCTCCGGCAAGATCGCCAAGGATCTTTTCGAGATCGTGCTGACCGAAGGCGGCGATCCCGCCGAGATCGTCGAAGCGCGTGGCATGAAGCAGGTGACGGACACCGGCGCGATCGAAAAGGCCGTGGACGAGATCATTGCCGCCAATCCCGATCAGGTGGAAAAGGTCAAGGCGAAGCCGACCCTGGCCGCATGGTTCGTCGGCCAGGTGATGAAGGCGACCGGCGGCAAGGCCAATCCGCAGGCTGTCCAGGCGCTCGTCAAGGCGAAGCTCGGCATCGAGGAATAGCAGTGTACTTCGTCCGCACCGCCGCCGAGCGCGACCTGGGGAAGGTGCGCGCCCTGCTGGTCGACAGTTTTCATGCGACCTACGACGGCATCCACGGTGCAGCTAGGGTTGGCGAGCTGATCGCCCATCTCTTTTCGCCGGCGGCGCTCAAGGCGCGCCTGGTGCGAAAGGACGCCGAATTCCTCGTTGCCGACGACGGCCGCAATATCGGCGGCATGGGTTATGCGGCAATGTCAGAGGCCTTGACGAAGACGGTCATGCTGCATCTCCTCTATGTCAGCCCGGCGCTGCAGCGACAGGGCATCGGCCGCGATCTCTTCGCCGAGCTTGAAACCTGTTTTCCGGATGCGGAGATCATGCGCCTCGAAGTCGAGCCGCGGAATGCGGCGGCAATCGCCTTCTATCTCTCGCACGGCTTCACCGAGGTCGGCCGCAACGAGAATAGCGGGGCCGGGCAATCCGGCATTCCCTCGCTGATCTTCGAAAAACCGCTCGACGGGCATTGAGGCCGTGGCGGCCGAGTTACCCGGGCAGGGGATCGGCGCACGAATGATCGAATTCGCCATTGCCGAGGCAAAAGGCCGCGGGATCGGGCGGGGTAGCGTTGATCTCGAATGCGATCCGCAGGAATGCCCATCGTTTCTATGAGCGACTGGGCTTCAAGCCCTCGCATCTGGGCTTCAAGATGGCCTTGAAATGACCCTCGGCTCTCGTGGAATCGCTGGACAATTCGGCTTGGCGACGGCATAAGCGAGGAAACGAATTCTGGTTTGGCCCGCATCTGGCGGGCACAAGGAAAAGACATGTGGAATCTTCTGGTTCAAACCTTTACCTGGTGGAACGGTCAGACGATGGGCACGCGTTTTGCGACCTGGCGTTTCGGCAAGCGCGTCGGCGAGGATGAATTCGGCAATATCTATTACGAAGGCGGCATGTCGTCCTACGGACTGCCGAAGCGCTGGGTAATCTACAAGGGTTATGCCGATGCTTCCGCCATTCCGCCGGGCTGGCATGGCTGGATGCATCATCGCACCGATGTTCCTCCGTCCAAGGAAAACTACGTTGCCAAGGAATGGCAGAAGGTGCATCGCCCCAACTTCACCGGTTCTCCGCAGGCTTACCGTCCGCCGGGTTCCATCGCCATTCCGGGCGAGCGGCCGCGCGTCACCGGCGATTACGACGCCTGGACGCCGGGCAACTGAGACGGCTCGACCGGGCGACCCCCTAGCCCGGCTTTTGGCCACAATTGACCTTTACCCGCAGGTTGGCCGCGCTTGACCGCGGTGTTGAACTGAAAATGTCTGGAGACGGGTACATATGAAGCTCTTCACGCGGAACATCGTGCTGCGTGCCGCCGGATCGCTGCTGGCGCTCTCGGCCCTGCTTCCCCCAGTTGCGGCAAATGCCGCACGCATCGAAAATCCGGTCGCCGTCTTCTCCGGCCTCGACAAGATCACCGGCCGCATCACGACCTTTGACGTCTATGTCAACGAGACGGTGCAGTTCGGCGCGCTGCAGGTGACACCGAAGGCCTGCTATTCGCGCGACCAGGCGGAAGCGCAGAAGATCGACGGTTTCGTCGAGGTCGACGAGATCACCCTCGACCGCAAGATCCGCCGCATCTTCACCGGCTGGATGTTCGCCGCCAGCCCTGGCCTCAACGCCGTCGAGCACCCGATCTACGATGTCTGGCTAAAGGACTGCAAGACGAACTCGGACGTCCCGGCCCCTGACGGCGCCAAGGCGACAGCCCGCTGATTCATGTCGGCCGTGAGCGGATTCCCGAAATCCGCTTACATTTTCGGCACCAATCCTCAGGCCGCGGGTGGCTTGTTTCTCGAAAAAAGGCCCTTGGCAAAGCGGAGCGCGCCGCCAAGCACGACGACGATCAGGATGCCGGCCTTTTTGAGGAAGGCAGCGGCTAACGCCAGCAGTCCTACCTTCGCGGCGATCTTGGCGCCTGCGCCCGCGGCGATCATCCCGGCCATCCCATAAGCTGCGATCTTGTCGCCTTCGACGTAGTCGGTATAGGCCATTCCCTTGTCGAACTGCACCAGCTTGGTGACGGTCGGAATAACCTCCTCGATCTCCTTCAACTGCTCGAGGCCGGCGACGAAGTCGAACTCGAATACACCCTCGCGACCGAACACGCGCACGGAATAGTTCAGCGTGTGTGGCGTCTGCGCGTCATCGCCGAACAGTAGATCGCGCGCCCAATGCATCGCATGCGCAGTTTTGTCGTAATGCGGCGTCGAGGCCCAGCCGACAAGCGTGATCTTTTCGAACCCCTGCTTTTCGCGCTCGACGTTGTTTTCCTTGATTGAATCTTTGATGTTCTGCAGCAGTTCGTCATAGTCCGTCGTGGCGGCATCGGCGTCCGAGACATAACCGTCGGCGCTATATTTCACGACCGAACCCCACGATTCGACGTCGGTCGGCGCATATTTCGCCGGGAAAATCATTCCCATCGTCCGCTCCGCCGCCTGCGGCGGATTTCCCCAGATATCGACCAGCACCTTCTTCGTATCCGCGGAATTGAGATAGTAGAAGCCCGCCGGCACGTTCAGCGTTGCCTTCGCGTCAGGCAGCTTGATCGTACCTTGCTGAAAGTCGAGCTTTTCCAGCAATGGTTTTTCAGCATCTGAAAAATCGCTCCTGTCCGGGAACATCTCCTGGTAAGGGCGTGCATCGGCATGAGCCGTAAACAAGGCGAAAAGCATCGCCGCAGCAAAATATCGCTTCAAAATTCTATCCCCCGTTGCATTTTCGACCCCTATTCAAATCGGCCGGAAAAATCAACGTGAGGGGGAACTGAACCCACTTAAAACTTGAGGTGTGGCGATTCCATCGCGGCGGCAAGCAGCGCCGCATATTCTGCCTTCGCAACGTCGATCGCTCCGAACGTCTTCAGGTGCTCGGTGGTGAACTGTGTATCGAGCAGGGTGAAGCCTTTCTCCCTGAGCCGCTTGACCAGATGCACGAGGCAGATCTTCGAGGCATCCGTCCGGCGCGAAAACATGCTTTCGCCGAAGAAGGCGGAGCCGAGCGAGACGCCGTAAAGGCCGCCGACCAGTTCATCGCCGTCCCAGGCTTCGACGGTGTGGGCATGGCCCATGTCGAAGAGCGTCGAATAGAGCGATCGGATCGTCCTGTTGATCCAGGTGCTCGGGCGTCCGGATGTCTCCTCGGCACAGGCTGCGATCACCTGATCGAAAGCGTGATCGAACCGGATTTCGAAGGGGTTCCTGCGCACCGTCTTGGCAAGGCTCTTCGACACGTGGAAATGGTCGAGCGGCAGCACGCCGCGCAGTTCCGGCTCGACCCAGAAAATCTCCGGGTCGTCGGCGGATTCGGCCATCGGGAAGAGGCCGATGGAATAGGCGCGCAGGAGGATATCAGGGGTAATGCCTGGTGACTTCCTGCGCGATCCTGCCATTCCTGTCCTATGCCGCCGGCGTGTTGGCGAGGTAGTGTTCAAGCCAATGGATATCGTAGTCGCCGTTGGCGATATCCTGGTTGGAGACGAGATCCTGGAACAGCGGCAGCGTCGTGTTGATGCCGTCGACCACGAATTCGTCGAGCGCCCGGCGCAGGCGCATCATGCATTCGACGCGGGTACGGCCGTGCACGATCAGCTTGCCGATGAGGCTGTCGTAATAGGGCGGGATCTTGTAGCCCTGATAGGCACCCGAATCGATGCGCACGCCGAGGCCGCCCGGCGCGTGGAAATGCGTGATGGTGCCGGGCGAGGGCACGAAGGTGCGCGGGTGCTCGGCATTGATGCGGCACTCGATGGCGTGGCCGGAAAAATGCACTTCATCCTGCGTCACCGAGAGACCGCCGCCGGAGGCGACGCGAATCTGCTCGTGCACGAGGTCGATGCCGGTGATCGCTTCAGTGATCGGATGTTCCACCTGCAGACGGGTGTTCATTTCGATGAAATAAAACTCGCCGTTCTCGTAGAGGAATTCGATCGTGCCGGCGCCGCGATATTTCAGCTTCTTCATGGCGTCGGCACAGACCTGGCCGATCTTCATGCGCTGCTCGACGTTGAGTGCCGGCGAATTCGCCTCTTCCCAGACCTTCTGGTGGCGGCGCTGCAGCGAGCAGTCGCGCTCGCCGAGATGGATGGCATTGCCTTCGCCGTCGCCGAACACCTGGATTTCGATGTGGCGCGGCTTGCCGAGGTATTTTTCCATGTAGACGGCATCATTGCCGAAGGCGGCTGCCGCCTCCGTGCGCGCCGTCGACCAGGCCTCGATCAGGTCGGCCTCGCTCTTGGCGACCTTCATGCCGCGTCCGCCGCCGCCGGCCGTGGCCTTGATCAGCACGGGATAGCCGATTTCGGCGGCCGTCTTCAGCGCATCCTCTTCGGTTTTCACTTCGCCGTCCGAGCCCGGAACGACGGGAATGCCGAGCTCCAGCGCCGTCGTCTTGGCGGTGATCTTGTCGCCCATGATACGGATATGGTCCGCCGTCGGCCCGATGAAGGTGATGCCGTGGGCTTCGAGGATATCGGCGAACTTGGCATTCTCCGACAGAAAGCCGTAGCCCGGATGCACGGCATCGGCGCCCGTGATCTCGCAGGCGGCGACGATCTGGTGGATATTGAGATAGCTTTCGCGCGAGGAGGGCGGGCCGATGCAGACACTTTCGTCGGCAAGGCGCACATGCATGGCATCGGCGTCGGCGGTGGAATGAACCACGACGCAGGCAATGCCGAGCTCCTTGCAGGCCCGGAGCACGCGAAGGGCGATTTCCCCGCGATTGGCGATGAGGATTTTCGAAATCATGGGCATGGGCCTATTCGATGACGACGAGGGCTTGGCCGTATTCGACGGGATGTCCGTCATCGACGAGGATCTCGGTGACCTTGCCCGACTTCGGCGAGGGGATCTGGTTCATCGTCTTCATCGCTTCGATGATGAGGAGCGTCTGGCCTTCCTTGACGGTCGCGCCGACTTCGATAAAGGCACGCGCGCCCGGCGCCGGCGCCATGTAGACGGTGCCGACCATCGGTGCATTGACGACATTGGCCGGGTTGCGGGCGGGAGCCGCGGCCGGCGCGGCGCCTGCTGCTGCCGGTGCGGCGGCTGCGGGAGCGGCATAGGCCGGTGCTGCGATCGGCGCCTGGACATATTGCTGGGTGCCGGCGCGCGAAACGCGAATGCGCAGGTCGTCCTGCTCGACCTCGATCTCCGTCAGATCCGTCTCATTGAGGATGTTGGCGAGATCGCGGATCAGTGCCTGATCGATACCCGATTTCTTTTCAACCATGGTGTTGCCCTGTCTTCTTCTTATGCCGTGATGTTCTTCAGCGCGTGGAGCGCCAGGATGTAGCTGTGAGGCCCGAAGCCGCAGATCACGCCCTTGCATGCTGGCGCAATCATCGACTTGTGACGAAATTCTTCCCGTGCATGCACGTTGGATATGTGGAGTTCGATGACGGGAATTGATACGGCGCGGATCGCATCGTGCAGTGCGACCGATGTGTGCGTATAGGCGCCTGCATTGATGGCAACGCCGGCAGCCTTTTCGTCCGCTTCATGGAACCAGTCCACAAGCGTGCCTTCGTGGTTGCTCTGGCGGAAATCGATATCGAAACCGAGTTCGCGGCCGGCCGCCTTGCAGTCCGCTTCGATGTCCTTCAGCGTCTTGCCGCCATAAATGCCGGGCTCTCTTTTGCCCAGCATGTTCAGGTTGGGGCCGTTCAGGACGAAAATCGTTTGCGTCATCGAATGTTCCGAAAAATGTACGACGGCAACCTATAGACTCCGCGAAGGCCGATTGAAAGCCCTTACGGATTGGCCAGCCGGAATCGCGCCACATTTGTCCACATGGTTGAAACGCTTCGATTTTGGCGATTTGATGGGCGGCGGATCGGCGGCTCTCTGCTCAGCAGGCGGTCTTGCCGCAGCTGCGCATGTTCTTGACCTTGGCTTCGAGATCGTCGAGCCCGACGGCGCCCGGCACCAGTTCTTTGCCGATCACATAAGACGGTGTGCCGCTGATGCCGAGACTGGAGGCGAGTTGGTAGGTCGCCTGGACGATGCTGTCATTCGGGCTCTTGGCCATCTCGGCGCGGATCTTGTCCTCGCTGACGCCGAGCGAAGCGGCAACCGCGATCGCCGTTTCGTCGGAGGCACGGCCTTCGGTGCCGAGCAGGGCGACGTGGAAATCGGCATATTTCTCCGGCGCCAGCTTGCGGAAGGCGTCGGCGACCTTGTGGGCGGCGACCGAATCCGGCCCGAGGATCGGAAACTCCTTGAGCACGAAGCGGACGTTCTTGTCCTTCTTCAGCATCGCCTGCATGTCGGGAAGCGCGTGACGGCAATAGCTGCAATTATAGTCGAAGAATTCGACGACGGTGACATCGCCCTTGGGATTGCCGAGCGTGACGTCGTTCTTCGAATCGAAAATGTCGGCGGTGTTGTCATCGATCGCCATATTGGCCTTCACCAGCCGCTGGGCTTCCTGCTTCTTCTGCAGTGCATCCTGGACTTCGAGCATGATCTCGGGATTTTCGATCAGGTATTGCTTGATGAATTCGCCGAACTCCTTCTTCTGCTGGTCGTCGAGCGCTGCCGCCGGAAACGGAAGAGCGATCGATGCGGCAAGCGCCAGTGCGGTGAAGCTTTTCGAGAAGAAGGCCATGATATCCTCGTCATCGGCAATGTGGTCGTCTTGGTCTGAAGACCGTCGCCGGGTTATGGACTTGAATGCGTCGCGTCAAGGTACGGCGCGTCGAGTTCTGCTCAAACAGGAATTTTAACCCCCGCGCCGCCCTCGCGGGATTGTGATGAGCCGATTAATGCGGCAATTGTCTGGCCATCATCGAAGAAGCCGAGCGAGAAGCGATCTTGTTTTCCATATCGAAACGCAGCGAAGTCGAGCCCTTTCATGCCATGGACGTCCTGGCGGAGGCGACGAAGCGGCGTGCGGCCGGTCGCCCCGTCATCTCGATGGCCGTCGGTCAACCCTCGCACCCCGCCCCACAGGCAGCCCTCGAAGCGGCGCGCCAAGCCCTTGCCGAAGGCCGGATCGGTTATACCGATGCGCTGGGCACGGCGCGGCTGAAATCGGCGCTTGCCCGGCACTATAGGGATCGCCACGGACTGGAGATCGATCCCTCGCGCATCGCCATCACCACCGGTTCCTCGGCCGGCTTCAATCTCGCCTTCCTGTCGCTCTTCGATGCCGGCGATGCGGTGGCGATCGCAAGACCCGGTTATCCCGCCTATCGCAATATCCTCGGCGCGCTGGGCCTCAAGGTTGTCGAGGTGCCGGTTACAGCCGAGACTCACTTTACCCTGACGCCCGAGAGCCTCGAGGCGGTGCAGAAGCAAAGCGGCGTGACGCTGAAAGGCGTGCTGCTCGCAAGCCCCGCCAATCCCACCGGCACGGTGACCGGCCGCAACGGGCTGAAGGCGCTTGCGGATTACTGCGCGGCTCATTCCATCGCCTTCATCTCCGACGAGATCTATCACGGGCTGACTTTCGCCGGCGAGGAGGCGAGCGCGCTTGAGCTGACCGACGAGGCGATCGTCATCAACTCCTTCTCCAAATATTATTGCATGACCGGCTGGCGGATAGGCTGGATGGTGCTGCCGGAACGCCTGGTGCGGCCGATCGAGCGGGTGGCGCAGAGTCTCTATATCTCCCCGCCCGAGCTCTCCCAGATCGCCGCCACCGCCGCTCTTGGCGCCGGCAACGAACTCGATCGCTATAAGGCGAGTTATGCCGCCAATCGCGAGTTGCTGATGCTGCGCCTGCCGCAGATCGGCCTTTCGATCGCCTCGCCGATGGACGGCGCATTTTATGCCTATCTCGACGTTACCCGCTTCACCAATGACAGCATGGGTTTTGCCAAACGCATGCTCGCGGAAATCGACGTCGCCGCAACGCCCGGCCTCGACTTCGATCCGCTGGAAGGACATCGGACCCTGCGCCTGTCCTATGCGGGCTCGGAAGCCGAGATCGCCGAGGCGGTAGAGCGGATCGCAGCCTGGTTGAAATAGCCGTCGCGGCCGGTCAGCCGACCGCGAACTCTTATCCGTCAGCTGCGCGACGAAAACAGCGAGGCGAGCGTCGAAGCCGGCTTGTTGTTCAGCCGCGGCACCACAACGAGCTGCTTGATGTCACCGCGCTTGTAGGCGGCGAGGAAGCGCTTGTAGTCCTTGAAGGAGACGCAGCCGTTGGAATCGCCGTTCTTACCGAGCATGTAGGTGTGGGCGAGCAGGCCGACGCGGTCATAGATGGCGTCCGAGCCCTCGATCGGTGTCAGCCGGATCGCCGCGACGCCATGGAAAAGGCTCTCGCGCATGGTGAGGGCGTAGGTGTGCGGCGGTGTCGGTCCGCGCATCTTCTGGTTTGCGTAACGCGGATTGTCGCGCATCTTGCCGAGGCCGGAATGGGCTTCCAGTCTCTCGCCGTTCGGCAGATAGACCGTGCTGTTCTCGATGTCGTAGATCGCAACGCCTGCGCGCAGCTTCGGCGAGAAGACCGGCTTGTCGTAGCGCGGCACCGCATCGTCCTCGTCGTCCTCGATCGGCGAATTCGGCTGGGCGTAGGCAAGGGCAGGCGCGCCGGCGCGCTGTGAACCCTGGGCGGCCAGCGCCGGTTTGCCGACGAGGCCATCGGGACGCGCCATCGGCAGCGGCACGGAGCCTTCGTCCGGCGCCAGGACAAGATCGAAGGGCGGTTGCTCTTCGGCTTCGGCCACTTCTACAGGCGCAGATTTTTCCTGCGGCAGCGACGCCGTCAGGACGGGCGCGGCCGGCTCGACCGGGGCCGGCGCAATCTGCTGCGGTCCGGCGTCGGCAAGTGCGAGCAGGGCAGGGAGTTCGACGGCGGCGACGGCTTCCTTGGACGGGATGATGATGCGGTTGTCGCTGTCCTCTTGCATCTCAGCCTGAGCAAGCTCGATCGGTGGCGCGACGCTATCGTCCTTGACGAATTTCGCGGTGTCGGACGGTGTTGCGGCGGCGACAGTGACCGGGGGTTCGGCAGGCGTGACGATGCGATTATTCTTTGCAAGCGCCAGCGATGCCATCGCGGCAGCGTCGGTCTTTTGCGCATGCGATCGCACGAGCTCAGCCGTCAGGGCGACGACCGGCTTTGCGTTGAAAGCTGCCAGCCGGTCGGCCTTGCCGACATGGATCAGTCGTTCGTGGTGCGTCGTGGGCTTTGGCTTCGGTGTCGATGCGACTTGCGTGAAGCTGTCGGACGAAGAAGCGGGAGCGCCGATTGAATGCATCGTCGCGAAGGTCGCGATCAACCATGTGGAGGTCAGAAATCCGGCGCCGACGACGCCGTAAAGAAAGCCGCGAGATCTGCGTAAACGAAAAGCAGATCCGCCAAGAGGGGTGACGTCGTTGAACGACCCGACCGCAAACGCCATACTACACTCGTCTTTCAAACTCGCTACGCAGGCCGGCGGCACTGACTGACTAAACTTCGCCGGGGCCGGTAAAGGCGCAAGTGGGCCGAATTTAGACCGCCCGCGACTTCCGACTGTTTCGCAAGGATGACGAATTATGGTTTCTAATTTGTTTACGCCGGGACGCTCTTTCTCGCGGCGTCTCAAAAAGAGATGCGCAGGGCCGTCTCAGGTGCGTTCCATCACATAACTCCCCGGCGCTTCCTCGATCGCGTTCAGCGCATCGCCGCCGGGTTTGCGCGCCGGCACGCGCCTGTCGTCATGCGTCTCGATCCAGGCCCGCCAGTGCGGCCACCAGGATCCAGCTGTCTCGGTCGCCTGCTCGATCCAGGTCTCATAATCCCCCTTGGTGGGGCCGCCGGTCCAATATTGATACTTCTTCTTGTCGGGCGGGTTGACGACGCCGGCAATATGTCCCGAGCCGGTGACAACGAATTCCACCTTGCCGCCGAAGAACCGGCTGCCGACGAAGACCGACTTGGCAGGCGCGATGTGATCCTCGCGCGTGGCGAGATTATAGATCGGGATCTTCACATCCTTCAGCGATACGGGCTTGCCGTCGAGGATCATCTCGTTCCGCGTCAGCGCATTCCTGAGATAGCAATTGCGCAGGTAGAAGGCATGGTTTGCCGCCGCCATGCGGGTCGAATCGGCGTTCCAGAACAAGAGGTCGAAGGGCAGGGGATCCTGGCCCTTGAGGTAGCTGTTGACGAAATAAGGCCAGATCAGCTCGGAAGCCCGCAGCATGTTGAAGGCCATCGACATTTTCGAGCCGTCGAGATAACCGACCGCCTGCATATGCTCTTCGAGCGCTGTAAGCTGCTCCTCGTCGACGAAGACCTTGAGGTCGCCGGCATGGGTGAAGTCGACCTGGGTGGTGAAGAGTGTCGCGGTCTTGATGCGCTTGTTCTTCTCCTTGGCATGCAGCGCCAGTGTCGCGGCCAGCAGCGTGCCGCCGACGCAGTAGCCGACGGCGTTGACGTCCTTTTCCCCGGTCGCCTTCTCGATCGTCTCGAGCGCGAAATCGATGCCCTCACGGGCATAGGCCGCCCAGTCTTTCCCAGCGTGGCGCGCATCCGGGTTGACCCAGGAAATGACGAAGACGGTCTGCCCCTGGTCGACGCACCATTTGATGAAGGATTTCTGCGGATTGAGGTCGAGAATATAGAATTTGTTGATCCAGGGCGGGCAGATCAGCAGCGGCCGCTTCAGCACCGTTTCGGTCGAAGCCTCGTATTGAATGATCTGGCAGATATCGTTCTGGGCGATCACCTTGCCCGGCGTCAGCGCCATGTCGCGACCGACGGCGAATTTCGTCATGTCGGTCTGGCGAAGGCGAAGATCGCCGTTTCCGGCAGCGATGTCCTCGGCAAGCATCTTCATTCCCCGCACCAGGTTTTCGCCGCTGCTGGCGATCGTCTCGCGGTAGAGCTGCGGATTGGTGGCGATGAAGTTGCTCGGCGAAAGCGCTGCGGTGATCTGCTTCACGTAGAAGCCGGCCTTGTGCTTGGTGTGCTCGTCGAGGCCATCGGTCTCCGACACCAGCTTTTCCGCCCAGTCCGATGTGACGAAATAGACCTGGCGGAGAAAATCGAAGAACGGGTTCTTCTGCCAGTCCTCGTCGGAGAAGCGCTTGTCCTTGCGGTCGGGCTCAGGCGGCAGCGGCTCGCCCTGCATGCCGCGCGTGCCCTGCATGCGCTGCATCGAGCGCATCCAGATGCCGAAGAACGAGGACATCAGCTGCGTCTGCGCCTCGAAGGTGCGGCGGGGATCGGCAATCCAGTATTCGCTGACCTTGGAAAGCGTCTTGACCATGTCGGTCATCGGATCGACGGCGGTTTCGCTGATCTCGCCGCGTTCGCGCGGCGCAAGCCAGGCCGAGGCAGCTTGCCCGAGATTTTCGAGCGCCCGGGCGAAATTCATCGCCATGGTCTCGGGATCCTTCAACACATAGGGATCGAGATCGGTCGCGTCGAAACCGGCCTTGCCGCCATTCTTCTGGCCGCCATTTTCCTGCTTGCTGTCGGTCACCATGTCCTCCCGGCGGCAGCACTGTTTTTATCCGTTCGTTGTACATCGTGATCGGACGAGAAAACAAGTTCCACCCGCGCCGGCTCATGCTATTGCTTTGTGGCTGCGACAAATTTAACAGTCGACGCAGTCAGAACTGGATTTTTGAGGCATGACGAAGAACGGCATTTTGCGCATCGCAACCTTCAACCGCACCGCATTGATCTGCGCCGCGGCGGCGATGGCCCTTGCCGGATGCAATCTGACGGCGGAAGAGAAAGCCGCCGCCGCCGCCAAGCGGGCGGCCCCGACCGCCGTCGTCATGCCGGCCACCAAAGGCGATGCGGTCGAAGGTGGCCTAGCAAAGTCGCCGGACGGCTATCCGAATTTCGGCGCGCCGCTGACGGCCGCCAATGTCCAGATGAGCGACGAGCAGGCGGCCGAACTGCAACATCAACTGACCGCACTGGCCGCCCGCCGCAAGGCCGGTACGCTCTCGGAAGCCGAATATCAGGCCAAGGTCGCCGAAATGCGCCGCCTTGCCGCCGAACACGGCACCGATACGCTTTCCGAAATCTCCAAATAGACCTTGCCTTTCAAGCGATTTGGACGCAAAGCCTTCGGCAAGGATCGGAAGATAAGATTTTCCCGATAAAGCGCGTTACGCGGCCTTTCCGTCAAAGATTTGCCGCGTGGCTTAGGTCTGATGAATACGGCGTTGCGATTCTGAAGTTCGTGTCGCAGCCGCCGGGAGACGGAACGAACTTCGACTGCGGCCCGAAAAGGCCGCCTTTCCATGGGGAATGAAATGGAAGAGTTTCACAAAGTCCGGCGTTTGCCGCCTTATGTTTTCGAACAGGTCAACCGTTTGAAAGCAAGCGCGCGAGCGGGCGGCGCCGATATCATCGATCTCGGCATGGGAAACCCCGACCTTCCCACTCCCCAGTCGATCGTCGACAAGCTGTGCGAGGTCGTGCAGGATCCACGCACGCACCGTTATTCCTCCTCCAAGGGTATTCCTGGTCTGCGCCGCGCTCAGGCCGCCTATTATGCCCGCCGTTTCGGCGTCAAGCTCAACCCGGATACGCAGGTGGTCGCCACCCTCGGCTCCAAGGAAGGCTTTGCCAACATGGCGCAGGCGATCACCGCGCCCGGCGACGTCATCCTCTGCCCGAACCCGACCTATCCGATCCACGCCTTCGGCTTCCTGATGGCGGGCGGCGTGATCCGCTCGATGTCGGTGGAGCCGGACGAGACCTTTTTCCCGCCGCTTGAGCGCGCGGTTCGCCATTCGATTCCGAAGCCGTTGGCGCTGATCCTCAATTACCCCTCGAACCCGACGGCTTTTGTCGCGACGCTCGATTTCTACAAGGACGTCATCGCCTTCGCCAAGAAGCACGACATCATCGTGCTGTCCGACCTTGCCTATTCGGAGATCTATTTCGACGACGTCCCGCCGCCGTCGGTTCTCGAAGTGCCGGGCGCCATGGATGTGACGGTCGAATTCACCTCGATGTCGAAGACCTTCTCCATGCCCGGCTGGCGCATGGGCTTTGCCGTCGGCAATGAGCGGCTGATCGCGGCGCTCACCCGCGTCAAGTCCTACCTCGATTACGGCGCCTTCACGCCGATCCAGGTGGCGGCGACGCATGCGCTGAACGGCGACGGCTCCGACATTGCGGAAGTCCGCAACGTTTATAAGCGTCGCCGCGACGTCATGGTCGAAAGCTTCGGCAAGGCGGGCTTTGATGTGCCGCCGCCGGCTGCCACCATGTTCGCCTGGGCGAAGATCCCGGAAAAGTTCCGCCATCTCGGTTCGCTGGAGTTTTCCAAGCTGCTGGTCGAGAAGGCCGACGTCGCCGTTGCCCCGGGCATCGGCTTCGGCGAGATGGGCGACGACTACGTCCGTCTGGCGCTTGTCGAGAACGAACACCGCATCCGCCAGGCTGCGCGCAACATCAAGAAGTTCATGTCGACGGCAGACGAAACGATGCATAACGTCATTTCGCTGAACGCGCACCGTTAATCCAACCATTGGGCAGCCGCCTCAAGCGGCTGCCGCCACCCAGATATTTCAGGATCGATCCATGGCAGATGCCCTCAAAATCGGCATTGCGGGCTTGGGCACCGTTGGCGCCTCGCTTGTCCGCATCATTCAGCAGAAGAGCAACGAGCTTGCCGTCACCTGCGGGCGTCCGATCACCATCACCGCGGTCTCCGCGCGCGACAAGTCGAGGGATCGCGGCGTCGATCTTTCCGCTGTTACCTGGTTCGATCGGCCGGAAGAGCTTGCCGAAAAGGGCGATATCGACGTCTTCGTCGAGCTGATGGGCGGCGCCGAAGGGGCGGCCAACGTCTCGGTGCGCGCCGCACTCCAGCGTGGTCTCCATGTGGTGACAGCCAACAAGGCGCTGCTTGCCTATCACGGCGTCGAGCTTGCGACGATCGCGGAAGAGAAGGGCGCGCTCCTGAACTTCGAGGCGGCGGTCGCCGGCGGCATCCCGGTCATCAAGGCGCTGCGCGAATCGCTGACGGGCAATGCCGTCTCGCGCATCTACGGCATCATGAACGGCACCTGCAATTACATCCTGACCAAGATGGAGAAGGAGGGGCTTTCCTTCGCCGAATGCCTCAAGGAAGCGCAGCGGCTGGGTTATGCCGAGGCCGATCCGGCCTTCGATATCGAGGGCAACGACACGGCCCACAAGCTTTCCATCCTGACGACGCTTGCCTTCGGCAATCGCATCGCGGCCGACGACATCTATCTCGAAGGCATCACCAATATCTCGATCGAGGATATCCACGCCGCCGCCGAGCTCGGTTATCGCATCAAGCTGCTGGGCGTTGCCCAGCGCACCGATACCGGCATCGAGCAGCGCGTGCACCCGACCATGGTGCCGGTCGATTCGGTCATTGCCCAGGTCGACGGCGTCACCAATGCGGTAGCGATCGAATCCGACGTGCTCGGCGAATTGCTGATGGTCGGCCCCGGCGCCGGCGGCAACGCCACGGCCTCGTCTGTGCTTGGCGACATCGCCGATATCGCCAAGAGCCAGCCGGGCGCCCAGCGCGTGCCGGTTCTCGGCCATCCGGCAAAGGCGCTGGAGCCCTATCGCAAGGCGCAGATGCAGAGCCACGAGGGCGGCTATTTCATCCGCCTGACCGTGCTCGACCGCACCGGCGTCTTTGCCAGCGTTGCAACCCGCATGGCCGAAAACAACATCTCGCTGGAATCGATCGTCCAGCGCTCCAAACAGCATCTGGCCCCGTCGCACCACCAGACGATCATTCTCGTCACCCACGCGACGATGGAAGAGTCGGTCCGCAAGGCGGTCGCCTCGATCAAGTCGGAAGGTTATCTCTTCGGCGAGCCGCAGGTGATTCGCATCGAACGTCCGAAGGAGGAAGGCTGAGCCCTTCTTCCCGTTTCGGAACCGTTGAACCGCCCTGTCTCTGGCAGGGCGGTTTTTTTCTGTTGAACATTCAGCTTCCCTAACGGAAGTTTATATTAACAAATACCGAAATATTGATATAAATAAAACCATAGATGGTGAGTCGCCGGCGTGGAGAATTTCATGAGCAAGGACAACCATGCCGGGAAAGGGTATGGCGGCCCGTGCGACCAGCCGGACGCTCCTGATATGCTTGAGGAAATCCTCAAGCCGGTGCACCGTGATCTCAGTCAGGACGTCCATGACGAGGCTGACGGCGATGAGGAACACACGGAAGGCCGCAACTGGGCCATTCTGCTGACGCTGTTTTCGTTCCTGCTGGTGCAGTTCGCCGGCATTGCCATGATCATCTGGGCGGTGTTTTGGTAAAAATCCGTGTCTGCAAATCCACCGCTATGTTATCTCCGCTGCTCCTGTAGAAAGAGCAGATGAAGTCAGCGGAGTGTGGCATGACAGATCTCGTCGATCCGGTACAGCGCGCGTTTCTCGGCGTGGAGAAATCCGCGCTCGACAATCGCTGGGTGGCGCGGCTCGACCAGGCCGGGCAGAACCGGGCGCTCGCCATGTCGCAGGTCCACGGCCTGCCGGATCTGATCGCCCGCGTGCTGGCCGGGCGCGGCGTGACGGTGGACGAGGCGATCGAATTCCTCGACCCCACAATCCGCAGCCTGATGCCCGATCCCCATAAGCTGACCGATTGCGAAAAGGCCGCAACCCGCCTGCTGCGTGCGATCGAGCGCGGCGAGAGTGTTGCGATCTTCGGCGACTATGACGTCGACGGCGCGGCCTCCTCGGCGCTGATATTCCGCTTTCTCAGCCATTTCGGCGTCAGGGCGAACATTTACATTCCCGACCGCGTCTTCGAAGGTTACGGCCCCAATCCGGCGGCGATCAACCAGTTGATCGACAAAGGTGCTGAGCTGATCGTCACCGTCGATTGCGGCTCCACCAGTCACGAAGCGCTGGCGGCGGCTGCCGCGCGTGGCATCGATGTCGTCGTCATCGATCACCACCAGGTGACACATGAGCTGCCGCCCTGCCATGCGCTCGTCAATCCGAACCGTGAGGACGATCTCTCGGGGCAGGGGCATCTTTGTGCCGCCGGTGTCGTCTTCATGGTGCTGGTCGCGACGCTGAGACTGCTGCGCGCCGCCGGCAACAAACACATCCTGGCGATCGACCTCTTACAATGGCTTGATATCGTCGCACTGGCTACGGTCTGCGATGTCGTGCCGCTGAAGGGCCTCAACCGCGCCTATGTGGTGAAGGGGCTGGTCGCTGCCCGCCACCAGAGCAATGCCGGGCTTGCCGCACTCTTCCGCAAGGCGGGGCTCGCCGGCCCGGTGACACCCTATCATTTCGGTTTCCTGATCGGCCCGCGCATCAATGCCGGCGGGCGGATCGGCGACGCCGCCCTCGGAAGCCGGCTGCTGACGCTCGACGATGCCGGCGAGGCTGAAATGATCGCCCAGCGACTCGACGAGCTCAACCGCGAGCGCCAGGCGATGGAGACCGTCATGCTGCAGGAGGCGGAAGCCGAGGCGCTCGCCGAATATGGCGACGGCGAGGGCGCCTCCGTCATCGTTACCGCCCATGAGAAATGGCATCCCGGCATCGTCGGGTTGATCGCGGCGCGGCTGAAGGAGAAGTTCAAACGGCCGGCCTTCGCGATCGCCTTCGATGCCTCCGGCCGCGGCACCGGCTCGGGCCGCTCGATCAACGGCTTCGATATGGGCAGGATGGTGCGGGCTGCGGTCGACGAGGGGATTCTCGTCAAGGGCGGCGGCCACGCCATGGCCGCGGGGCTGACCGTGGAGCGCGCCGATCTCGGCAGGCTGAGGACCTTCTTCACGGAGAAGTCGGCAAGGACGGTGGCAAACCTCGTCGCCAACGAGACCTTGAAGATCGACGGGGCGATCGGCGCCAGCGGCGCCACGCTCGAACTTATCGACCGCCTGGATGCGGCCGGCCCCTATGGCTCCGGCCATGCCCAGCCGCTCTTTGCCGTACCGGCCCATCGCGTCCGCGACGCGCGCCTGGTCGGCGAGAAACATGTCAAGGTGACGCTGGAGGCCATGGACGGATCGCGGCTCGACGGCATCGCCTTCCGCGCCGCCGATACGCCGCTCGGCAATCTTCTCATCAATTCACGCGGCGCCAGCCTGCATGTCGCGGGTTCGCTCAGTGCCGAGCATTACCAGGGTGCGCGCCGCATCCAGCTGCGCGTCTGCGATGCCGCGCCGGCGAAATAGGGCTGTCGAGCAACCGCTTGAAAGACATGGAATTTAGAGAGAAGAAGTGGCACGCCCTAGGGGAGTCGAACCCCTCTTCCCAGAATGAAAATCTGGTGTCCTAACCGATAGACGAAGGGCGCTTCCTTCGTGGTGGCGCCCTTATAGTCAGCACCTTCGAAAGCCGCAAGCGCCAAGACGCGAAAAAATCATCGTTTTCGCCGATTTATTTCGGCTGTGGAAAAACCTGGTATCGTGAGGCGAGGGAACCGGGAAAAATAGGCCAGCGGGCTGGAGCATGTCGCGCAAAACTGTGCAGCGGTTTTGCCAGGCAAAGCGCGAAACGCTTTTGCCGAGACATGTGAGAAAATAAAGAGCTAAAGCGCAAGGAGCGAATCTGAAAGATCGCGACGCGCTTTAGGCGCCATTGCGCAAGCCCGGTGGTACGCCCTAGGGGAGTCGAACCCCTCTTTACAGAATGAGAATCTGTCGTCCTAACCGATAGACGAAGGGCGCAGGCCAGTTCGTTAAAATAGGCGCGCGCGCCGGCTTCTGCAAGCGGATGCGATGGGTTCTATATGGAGAGAAAGTGGCACGCCCTAGGGGAGTCGAACCCCTCTTCCCAGAATGAAAATCTGGTGTCCTAACCGATAGACGAAGGGCGCTTCCTTCGTGGTGGCGCCCTTATAGTCAGGCGTTTTGAATCCCGCAAGCGGGAAATGCGGATTTCTTTCAAAAAAATGACAGGAAATCCTGCTGCGTTGGAGACGCCGATTATTGAAGCCGAATCAATGGCTGCCGGTTGTTTCTTGAACAAGACGAGGCGACGCTGCCGTAGCGTGATGCGAAGAGCGCGCGGCGGTCAGATCGCTCTTGCGGTCGTCATCGGCGCACGTTTGCCGCCGCAGCCCCAGTTCCAGTCGCGGCTTTTGCCGGTGTCGAGATGGACCGAATCCGTGTGGCAATAGGTGCCGACGCCGCCCCGGTTCGGCAGCGAACGGATGTAGGCGGCGATGCCCCATTTCGTGACGCCGTCGATCTGGATGTCGGCTGCCTCGCAGCTCTTGTGCATCGATTCGTCAGCGCCGCCGACCAGGCGGTTATGCTCTTCGTCGCGGTAGCCTGACGTGACGATGACGGGCCGGCCGAAATGGCTTTCGACCGTTTTGATCACGTTCAGCAGGTCGGGCTTGAAGCAGCCGACCTCGACCTTGTCGTTCTGAAGATGCAGCCCGTTCGGCGCGATACGCGTCATGCCGGGCAGGGATGCCTTCTGCAGCAGGCCGGTGAGGCTGCCGAGCAGGTTCTGTTTCGGCGCGCTGTAGAGTGCATTCACAGTCGAGGTCGGAATGCTGCCGGTCGCCAGCGACGCTGTTTGAACCGGCGCAGGCTGCGTGCTGCCATTCTGCGAGGATTGCTGCGGCAGCACCGGCTCCGCCGGCTGTGCTGGTGCGGGCTGCTGGCTGTAGACGCTGCTTCTCGCGGGCACTGCACCTTCCACCGGCGCATAGGCCTGCGGCTGAATGACGGTGGATGTACTGTTGTTCTGCGGCGCCGGCTGGTGATCGGAAAAGATGCTCATCGCCTGGGCGTTGATCCGGGTCGACTGCATGACGAGCCCGCCGATATTGGCGGGCGCCGATGCCGCCGGATCGGCCGCCGGGGCAGCGGCATTCGGATTCGCTGCCACGGTCTGAGGTGCGGCCTGAGCGCCGGAGACATTGACGAGCCGGGGATCGGTATAGACCGAACGCGGGGCAGGGCTTGCAGGCGCTGCCGCGGCCAGTTCAGGTGCGGCGGCCTGCGCCGCCGGCGCCACCGCGGCGGAATCCAGCGCCTTCTTGTCCGACGCGCAGCCGGACAACAGCGCCAGCACCGAAGTGGCGATCAGCAAAGCGCCCGTCACGGGCATCCGCATTTGCATGTTAGGCAAGCGACCAGTCTCCGGTTAATGCAGAAAATGGGCGAAAAACGCCGCCGTCCGCTTCGAGTCACCGGGAGATTGCCTGCGGGGTCGGATCGCGGCAAGCGCCAAGGCGCCGGCCGGACCCGAAATCGAAAAAACCGCAAGCCTCGCAAAAGCCTTGCGGAAAAAACCTTACCAGGCGCCGGTATTGCCCATCGAGGCCCAGGGCTCAGCGGCCGGAAGCGGGCTGCCCTTCTGCAGGATTTCGATCGAGATGCCGTCGGGCGAGCGCACGAAGGCCATGTTGCCGTCGCGCGGCGGCCGGTTGATGGTGATGCCGTTGTCCATCAGATTCTGGCAGGTCGCATAAATATCGTCGACCTCATAGGCGAGGTGGCCGAAATTGCGTCCGCCGCTATAATCTTCCGTGTCCCAATTATAGGTGAGCTCGAGGCAGGGAGCCTTTTCGCTGCGCGCACGGTCGAGATCGTCGCGGGCGGCCAGGAAAACCAGGGTGAAGCGGCCCTTCTCGTTTTCGTGGCGGCGAATCTCCTCCAGCCCGAACAGCGTGGTGTAAAAGGCGAGTGAGGCGTCGAGGTCTTTGACGCGAACCATAGTGTGGAGATAACGCATTCTATTTACTCCTTTATTGGGGCTAGCTTTTTTCGGCGAGCCGAGGTCAGCTTCGGGCAAGTCATCTTTATAAAATGTGCAGCTGGGAATAACCGAAAACTAGGACTTGCGCTTATCCGTTACCAAGATGTTAATCTTGATTTCAAGAATCAGTTAACCGTAACAGTGTGACGCGTATTCGAGGGGCTGGCGAAATGGCTGATAGGATTTCATCGAACGAATACTCCGACCTTGACGAGCTATCGGCAGAGGCGGTCGATCTTGTTGAAATCACCGGCGTCGTCAAGTGGTTCGACGTCGCCAAGGGTTTCGGCTTCATCGTGCCCGACAACGGCATGCAGGATGTACTCCTGCATGTGACCTGCCTGCGCCGCGACGGTTACCAGACGATCCTCGAGGGAACGCGCATCGTCGCCCTCATCCAGCGCCGCGAGCGCGGTTACCAGGCTTTCAAGATCCTCTCGATGGACCAGTCGACGGCGGTACATCCCTCGCAGATGCCGCCGGTGCGCACCCATGTTCAGGTGACCGCGACGAGTGGGCTCGAGCGTGCGCTCGTCAAATGGTTCAACCGCACCAAGGGCTTCGGCTTCCTGACGCGCGGCGAGGGCACCGAAGACATCTTCGTGCATATGGAAACGCTCCGCCGCTTCGGCCTGACCGAACTGCGCCCCGGCCAGGTGGTGCTTGTCCGCTTTGGGGACGGCGAGAAGGGCCTGATGGCCGCGGAGATCCACCCCGACGTTCCGAGCCCGGCCAGCCGGTCGCACTGATATGCGCGGTCCAATCCTGTTTCATGCGATCAGAAGCGCCATCCTGGCGCTTTTTTTCATGGTCGCCCTGCCGGCTCTGGCCGAAGAGCAGATGCGGTTCGGCAAGGAACCGCTGCTCATCCAGACCGCTGCGGGCAAGGTGCTGCATTTCACCGTCGAGATCGCCTCGACGCCTGATCAGCGCGCCTACGGACTGATGTTTCGCAAAGTGATGGCCGATGATGCCGGCATGATCTTCGATTTCGACGAGCCGCGGCGCGTCACCATGTGGATGGAAAACACCATCCTGCCGCTCGACATGCTTTTTGCCGACGACACCGGCACGATCCGTCACATCAAGGAAAACGCAACGCCCTATTCGCGCGACATCATCGATTCGATGAGCCCGGTGAAATACGTCGTCGAACTCAATGCCGGCATCGTCGCCAAGCTCGGAATCAAGCCGGGCGACAGGATCGTCAGCGCCACGACGACGAAGAGGACGAAGTGAGCGCACAAGTCCGCGGGCTGCGACGTGGCTGCCAAGCACTTCAGAAATATCGGGATATTGAATGGTCGGAGTGGAGAGATTCGAACTCCCGACCCTCTGGTCCCAAACCAGATGCGCTACCAGACTGCGCTACACTCCGTGCCGTGGGCGGGGAGATACACGGTTCACTTCGCCGTCGCAACCCATAAATCCAGCCCTGGCCGAAGATTCCCGCCTGATATTGGGATGCATACAGAAAAATCGTGATGGGTCGCCGGTCTGCCCTGCCGGGCGCGCCGGACGTCAGCAGAAGGCTGCTCATCCGTGTTCGAGCAGACCGATATACTGGGCGTAGCTGATGGCAACGTAGAAGAACGCCGTAATCGCAGCCCCTATCACGATGGCATTGAACTCCGCCGAACGTCTCATCATGCGTGCAAATCCACTGAAATTAGCTGAGCCGTAAACTAGTGCCGAGGGCTAGCCGCGGCAATCAGCTTGTTATCACAACATGAGACAGGCGGTAATATCGCGCAACCGGCCGGAACCGTTAAGCTTCAGGCGGCGGCTGACAGGGGCAGGAATATCCGCAGCCGGCCTTTCCGCCGATATCCATGTTTCCGCGGCATCACCTCGTCATCGGGATGGAATCGGCAGCGCTCCCGCACCGCCTTTTTTCTTGAAAAGCCGAGGATTCGCAGATAAGCAAAATTCATCTCTTCGTGCTATATCCAGCGACGAAGCAAAGCCCCGGCAACGGGGAATGAGACCATGAAAGGCGGGCGCTGCCCGCACAGTCGGAGACGCCGCAGTCATGTCTGCCAAGATCTATCGTCCAGCCAAGACCGCCATGCAGTCGGGCAAGGCCAAGACCCATCTCTGGGTGCTCGAATTCGATCAGGAGTCGCCGCGCAAGATCGATCCAATGATGGGTTACACCTCCTCCGGCGATACGCGCCAGCAGGTGAAACTCACCTTCGAAACGCAGGAACTGGCCGAAGCCTATGCCCAGCGCAACGGCATCGAATACCGCGTCATCGCGCCGAAGGACCCGGTCCGCCAGGTTGTCGCCTATCCGGACAATTTCCGCTATACCCGTACACAGCCCTGGACGCATTGAGATTTCTCGTCCAGAACTGCCGCATCCGGTCGCGCTCCCTGAACGCGACCGCCGGACGGCCCCTTAGCTCAGCTGGATAGAGCACCTGCCTTCTAAGCAGGTTGTCGCAGGTTCGATTCCTGCAGGGGTCGCCATTTTTCAAGTGTCCATCCATGCAGCATGCCGTTCGCCAAACAGGTAGAGCGGCTTCCGTAAAACGAAGCTGCTGGGCCGTGGACCGCCTATCCGATTGGAACACGCATTTACGGCCATGTCTTCGGGCGACATGATTATCAACGAAAACTATGTAGGTGTCGCGAAAGATGGGTGTCCGCATCGTGCTCATAGGCTTCCCGGGCGTTGGGAAGTTGACTATCGCGAAAGAGTTGAGCGCCATGGTTTCGGCAAAAGTTGTCGACAACCACTGGATCAACAACCCGATCCTGCGGCTGCTGGATGAGGATGGAACTGCGTCGCTTCCAAAGGGAATATGGGAGTTCACAGGTCGGGTTCGGCAAACCGTCCTTGATGCAATCACCGCTTACGCGCCGTCCGCCAATTTCATTTTCACGCATGCCGCTATCGAGGGTGATGAGCGGAGCCTTCATACCTTTCAACAGATCGCCGGTGCTGCCGAAGCCTGCAACGCCGTTTTGGTGCCGGTGCGATTGCTGTGTGATGAAGAGGAGCTGGCTCGCCGGGTTTCGAACCCCGAGCGACGCCAAAGGTTGAAATCCACGGATGTGGCAGCCTCGAGGGATCGCAGTCGGAGGGCGGGGGTTTTCGATCCACTCCACCCAAACACATTGGTGCTCGACGTCACTTTCGCATCACCGGGAAAAACGGCCATCGCGATCCGAGAGCATATTCTGAAGGTCCTTGGCGACCTGTCAGCCTGAAATTCGCCGGAGGTGATTCTATTCGCGCTACGATCGTCGATATGCCTGACGGCGGGAGGTGAGGCGTTCTGACGAGCTATCGGTTTACGCAAAGCCGGCCCGGAAGGCCGGCTGACGCCCGTCGAAAAAAACGCAGCGCGCGGATGGGGCTCCCTCATCCACGCGCCGAAGTAGCCGACTTTTGCGGCCGGCGAGTTGTGGCGATCAGACCGCCACAACGGCTATCGTTACAGGAGAAAATCGCCCGCCCCCAGGTGGACGAGGCCCTTCAGCTGAACCTCGAAGTCATGAATGCCGTCGCCGTTCGTGTCGGCCTGGATAACGGTAGCATCGTTCGCGGATCCAGCATTGTCGTCATAGTGCCAAGCGAGCGCGCCAGCCTTGTGATCGAACAAGGCATTCTCCTGTGCCTGGAAATGGAAGGTACCATTGCCCGCCGCAGAGCCATTCGCATCGATCGCCGAGATGTCGATCTTATCGACGCCGTGCTGGAAGTCGGTGATGACGTCGCGGTTCAAGCCGGACCCGGTTTCCGTCGGTGCCTTCAAGATAAACGTATCCTCACCGATGCCACCGGTCATAATGTCCTTTCCGGCACCACCAATGAGGACATCATTGCCGGCGCCGCCGTCCAGCTTGTCCGCGCCAGCCCCGCCAGTGAGAACGTTGCCGCCGCCGTTGCCGCCGGTCAGTACGTCGTTGTAGCTTGAGCCGGTCAAGTTTTCGATGCTGGCGATCTTGTCGCCGGTCGCCTGACCGCCCGATGCGACCTTAGTCGCCAAGTTGACGTTGACCGCGTCGGAGCCCGCATAGCTGGCCGTGTCATTGCCAGTACCGCCGTCGAGCACGTCCGCGCCGGCCCCGCCCTTCAACACGTCACTACCGCCGAGACCCTTGAAGGTTTCGTTGCCGCCGTTGGACTGGCCGGTGTGCGGCAGGATGTCGTTACCGTTGGTGCCGATGAATTCCTTTGTCGGCGCCGTTGGCGTTGTCGGTTGCGTCGGCGTTGTCGGTTGCGTCGGGGTGGTTGGGGTTGTCGGATTCGTCGGCGTGGTTGGCGTTGTCGGTTGCGTCGGCGTGGTTGGCGTTCCCGGTGTCGCACTGGAGCCCGATTCGTAGGCACCCATGTCGACAGTTCCAACGACGCGAGCGTGGCCGTCCAGATCGACCGAGCCGACGCCGTACTTGGCGGTTCCGCCGTCGATCGCTGCCGAGCCCGAGGCGAGGTGGAAATTGTCGCTCGCTGCCGCCGCGAAATGCGGGTCGATGCCGAGCTTGTTGCCGTTCGCCGTGCTCGGCATAGCGTTGCCGCCGTCGGTCCTGACCGAGGCCTGGCCGGCCGTGCCGTTGTAGGTGTTGTTGTTGGCCCAGACGACGTTGGCGTTGGTATAGCCGCCGTACGACGTGTTATCGACCGCAGTGTTGTTCTTATTCACCGACGGGTCGGCTACGGCGATGTTGTTGATCCAGGTGTTGTTGCTCGACTGCGCGTTGCTGAGTTCGCCGCGCCAGGTGCCGTCGTTCAGCAGGTCCTGATTGTTGTGGTATGCGGTGTTGTTTTTCACCGTGACGGAGTCGCTCCAGGTAACTTGGATGCCTTTGCTGCCGTTCTCATAGACGAGGTTGTTGTCGACCAGGGTCTTAAACGTGTAGTTCGGATGACCGCTCGTCTGCGTGCTCTGGAAATCGTCGATGATGATGCCGTTGCCATCGGTGTGCGCACCCGACTTCGTGACGTTGTCGTGCGAGATGTTGTTCCGGATGATGTTGCGGAAGCTGCCATCGTCCGGCGCCCCGGTGATATTCCGGTTCTGGTAGAGAGAGATGCCTGAAAACCAGCCGGAACTCGCATTTTTGTAAGTCTCGTTCCCTTCGATCGTGATGAAGTCGGATCCGGCGAAGGCGATGCCGGACGCACCGTTGTCGTGGGAAACGTTATCGGCGATCCTCACATGGTGGACGCCATCACCAACAATGCCGTGCGAATCGCTCCCGTAGACCTCGAAGCCTTCGACCGCCACATAGTTAGCAGTGATGTTAATACCATTTGCGCCGCCCGACGCTGAGTGGATCACCGCTCCACCCGGTACCTCCGACCGCAAGGTAATGTAGCCGGCGGCGGAACCATCCTTGTACATGTTCACCGACTCATTATAGACGCCGGCGCGCACCACAACCTCGTCGCCGGGCTTAAGGTCCGACGCCATCGCGTCGCTGATCGTGCGAAATGGAGAGGAGGCGCTGCCGTTACCACCGCCGCTGCCGGTCGTCGCTACGTAGTATGTCGTCATAATCTGGTTCCTCAACCTTAGCGTTGTTCTTTACCAATTACTAATGTTAGTTAATCAGTCGTTACGGCGGCGGGTTATAGGGCGAGGTTGCGGAGGGTGCAACAGCAACTAGACAGTAAGTGCTTGAGAATCATAGCCATATTGCTGCCACATTATCCAAATCTATCAGAAGTTACAGTTTGAAATACTTGGTGAATTTCGAGTCGCCCAAATTATGTCAATATTTATATCTCGCCTACCGCGAATTATTCTTTCTGCAACTATAGAGATATGCATCCGTTGAAAACATTTGAAAAATCTGAGGGGCGTAACGGGATTCCTCCCGCCAATGGCGGAATCGACATTTTTTTTCCGAATCTAGCTATTTTGGGCTGAATCGCCTCGATATTGGGACTGATGAGATAGCAATAGGCGGCGGTGATGGCCGCCGATTCGACCTCCCTCTGCCTCCAAAAGGTGTCGCGAAAGACGGGTATTGGCATAGTGTTCATAGGATTCCCGGAGTTGGGAAGCTGACCATCGCGCAGGAGTTGAGCGCGATGGTTTCGGCAAAAATTGTCGATAACCACTGGATCAATAACCCGATACTGCGCCTGCTGGATGAGGATGGAACGGCGTCGCTTCCAAAGGGAGTATGGGAGTTCACAGGTCGGGTTCGGCAAGCCGTGCTTGACGCAATCATTGCTTATGCGCCGTCCGCCAACTTCATTTTCACGCATGCCGGTCTCGAGGGTGATGAGCGAAGCCTTCGTACCTTTCAACAGATCGCCAATGCCGCTGAAGCCTGTGCCGTCGTTCTGGTGCCGGTGCGGATGCTTTGTGATGAAGAGGAGCTGGCTCGCCGCGTTTCGAACCCCGAGCGACGCGAAAAGTTGAAATCCACCGACGTGGCAGCCTCCAGGAACCGCAGTCGGAAAGCACGGGTTTTAGATCCACTTCATCCAAACACATTGGTCCTCGACGTCACTGCCGCATCACCGGAAAAAACGGCCGCCGCGATCCAGGATCATATTTTGAAGGTTCTTGCCGACCGGTCGGCGTGAAATCGCTACGATCGTCGATACGCCTGAAGGCGGGTAGGTGAGTCGTTCTGGCAAGCTATTGGCTGCTGGAACGGCTGCAATTGAGGTTGCGGTCGATGGCACAAACGCACATTGAGGTTCGCAGGCCGTGGCGGCCATGTGAGACCATTTTCCTTCTGGGACCGGGCGGCGTCGGAAAATCGACGCTCGGCCGTCAACTCGCGGGGAAACTCGGTTGGGGGCTTATCGACCTCGATCTGGAGTTCTGCGAGCGTCTGGAGACGATTGGAACGTTCATTGCTTCCCACGGTTATGAGCGTTATCGCGCGGAAAACCTGGCGCTTGCGAAACATCTGCTGATGGCAAATCCAGCGCCGAATATATTTGTCACGCCATCGGGGTTCCTGGCGGCGCAAGCAGGCACCCATGATTACGGCGAAGCCCGAAGATTGGTTTCCACCGGCTATGGCATTGTCTTGCTGCCGTCGCTGGACATTGAGGCCGCAACCGCGGTTGTTGTTGAACGCCAACTGAAACGAGGGTTCGGATTTCAACAGGCGACGGAAGATCGAAAATTTAGGGAGCGCTTTCCGATCTATCTCAGGGAGGGGAACGCCCTGGTGGCATCCATGGAGCATCCCGCCGATGTTGCAGACGCTGTCATTCGCTCTCTTGATGGTTTTACATCAATGCTTCGAACCTAGCCTGGCCGGATTTCGGATCACGCTTGCCACTCGGCCAAGCCGCATGGACATCGGTGCCGCGTCGTTTACATCGTTTCCGCCGTCGCCTAGTGATTGCGCGAAACCTTAAAGTTTATGGACGAGCGACCATGTTGATCAAGCAGAGCGACTACCATCGGATTTACCGCGTTATCAATAGCCTGCTCATCAACGAAGCTGCCGACCCTGCCACAGCCTGCATGTACTTCAGCACGTTCGGGGCCTTCATCCTCAAACAGCATTACAAAATCAAAGCCACGCCGAAGGGCGGGCTTGCTGCTTACAATCTCGGGGGCACGCTCATACTGTTCGCAGACTATCGCGAAGACGGCTATGTGACCGGCGCAGGGGAAAATTTCCATTGCTGGGTAGAGGCGGATGGTTGGGCTATCGACTTCATGGCCCCGGCATTTTCCGAGACCGCGCGAGAGCTTTCCGTGCCGCCGAAGATGTTTCAACGTCCGCTCTCATCAATGGCTTCGTCGATCAACAATCTTGGCCAATCCGGCGATTTCTTTTATCAAGCCGAACCCGAGGCAACTGCCCGGCGCTTCGCGGACTGGCACAAACACGCGATGATCGGTGACCTTGCCACGATCGCCGCGAACTGGTTTCGAAAGTCGCCGAAGCAATTGCAGACGTCGCTATCGGTCGCGGATCAAAACGGAAAGCTGAAAAAGGTGCCGCTTTCCGGCAACGCGCTCGCTGGGGCGTGGTGATCGCTGTCCCGACGTCTTGGCCAAGAGAACGCCGCTATACGTGTTATCCGGGCTGTAACGCCCCACCTCGTCACCGGAAACTTGTTTTAAACACATTGCCGGCCTACGGATTCTTCCATCGAAATTGCTTGTCGAGCTTGGTTCGCGCCTCAGGCGGCCCAGCTGATCTTTCCTTTCAAAATCGATTTCTACGCCGTCCGGCAGTTGCCGGAGGGCGATTGTTTATGCGCTTGAGAGGAGAATGTTCATGAACACAGGCACAGTCAAATTCTTTGATCCGACGCGGGGCTTCGGATTCATTCAGCCGGACAACGGCTCGGCCGATATCTTCGTCCATATTTCAGCCGTTGAACAGGCTGGCATGGCGTCCTTGGATAAAGGGCAGAAGGTTGGGTTCGACATCATACAGGACAGCCGCTCCGGCAAAAGCACGGCCGGCAATATCGTCGCTGCCTGACATGCCGCGGTCTTCGACCGCGGATGCAAGCGCAGCATTTCGGCTGGATTTTCCGGCCATTGAGGAGATTTTCATGAGCAAGACCAATGCCGAGGCGCTGTTGCGCAAAATGCAGCGCCAGGTCGCCAACACCAGCGGCGGTGGCCATCTCGGCGGCACCAACTTCGGTCAGGGCAACGATGCCAAGACCGCGTCCGGAAGCGGCAATCGCCAGACGGGCAAGGGCCGGCCATCAGGTGGCGCTAAACGCTGATATATAGCGGTCGCCAATTGCATACAGCCCCGCCAATCTGGCGGGGTTTGTGTTTGATGGCCTGTGAAGGGCTATGGCGGGTTGGAGCTGTTCGGCTTTTCTCAGCGATCCAGGAAATGATCGAAGTAGACTTGAGGGATCGGGTAGGCGTAGACGCCCCTGTCGACAAAGCTGCGTCTATAGAGGCAGTTTCTCAGAGCCGCATTGTAGTGCAGGCTTCGCCGGTCGGGCGAGCCTCGTCGCCATGACCCTGCCTCCGGCACGCAGCGTTGGAGCGCTTTCTCGAAGCGAGCCAGAAGAACCGGATCGGTATCGACCCGGATGCCGCTGTAGGATTGATAGTTTGAAGGGGATTCTGCGGCCGAAATACAGGCCAAGCTAAGCGCAACGCCAACGACTGCCATCAATCTCATTGGATTTATTTCTCCCCTGATCGATTATTGAAGTAATCGAACGGGAGGTTATTGGTTCCAGTGCCTGTGGGCAAGGGGGCCTCATAGCCCCGCGGTCAGCCGCGTGAGCTCTGGCAGGGTAGCCGCCGCCGCAAAGTGGCGGCAGCTATCGGTGGTTGATCAAGCGAGGGATCAATCCAGGAGATCGGCCGGGACTTTGCCGCCATTTTCCGACAGCCGCTTCATCAGTGCCTTGTGCAGCCACATGTTCATTTTTGCGGAATCGCCGCTGTCGCCGGTATAGCCGAGCTCGGTGGCAAGTTCCTTGCGTTCGGAAAGGCTCGCATCCATCCCGACGGCTTTCATCAGGTCCACGATCGAGTGGCGCCAATCGAGTTTCTGGCCGCTCTTTTTCACGGCTGCATCGAGGATAGGAACGATGTCGACTGTCGCTGTTGATGTCGCCGGCTTGCTCTGAGCGGGAGGGGCTGCAGGGGCGGGACTGGGCGCCGCCGACGGCGCGGCAGGAGCCTGGGCGGGCTCAGTCTTTGGCGCGCCGGCGGCAGTGGGTTCAGCTGCTTTCGCTTCCCCGAAGATTGCATGTTTGATCTTATCGAAAATGCCCATTCTTGAACCTCCAGTTCCATTAAATGAGAACATGCTGAAACATGGACTTCCTACCTGATATATCCAGGCGGAAGGGGCGTTATTTTTAGTCATCTCAATCAATGGTGGAATATCCGGTTCCGAAGCAGGGTGCGGGCGATCCCAGCGAAAACGCTGCAAATGGATCAATCGCCACCAATCGTATCGAGAACCGAGCTTTCTTTCTGGCTCTGAAGATACCTGATGCAACTGGGAAGGAAATACTCGCTCGGTGCTCCAGTCGCTGCAAGATATGGCGAATTCTGGCACAGTCGGGTCGGCAATTGGTATTTCAATAACCGTGAAAGATCATTGCACGCCGCCGAACCGACTTGCCGTGCCGTGTTGTGAAACATTCCTCATACCTTCACGTTGCCTTGCCATGGATGTCCCGCAGGTTGCAGGAGATCCAGACGATCGAAGGCACGAGCGTTCCTCGATTTTCGGCTGCCGGGCAAGATCGCCCGGCCAATGGAAACGGAGGAAAACATGACCCATAACCACAAGGGACTATCCCTGGCAGTGCTTGCATCCAGCTGCGCCTTGCTTGCGATGCCGGCAAGCGATGCGCGGGCTATCGATGTCGGCGTCTCGGTGAATGCCGGCAACGCCGTTAGCGCCGCTGTCGGGGCATCACTCGGCGGCGGCCGTGGCGTTAGCGCCGATGCCAATGCTTCCATCGGCGGTTCGAGCGGCGTCAATGCCGATGCGACCGCCGATGCCGGCGGCGGCCGGGGCGTTGATGCTGCTGTCAATGCCGGCATCGGTGGCGGCAATGGTCTCGATGCGAACGCCAATGCCAGGCTCGGTGGCGGGCGTGGCGTCAATGCCGATCTCAATACACGCATCGGCAGTTCCGATCCGCTGGATAGCAACGCCACGGCCTCGGTCAGACGCGGCAGCGGCATCGATGCCGATCGCGCCACCGGCGCAGCAGACGGGGCAGGCGGCAGCAACAGATCCGCAGCTGAGGGCACCCTCAGCGCAGCGCAGGCCCGCACCCTGGAAGATTTCCGGGCGAGGCCGGTCAATGAGCAGCGCAAGATGCTTGTCCGCTGCGCGGATATCTCCGCGTCAAGCGGCTCCGCACCAGGCGGCTCCGATTCCGGTCTTGCCGGCCTCTGCAGTCTGCTGCAGGCGTCAGCCTCGCGCTGAACGTGAAAGACCCGCCGAACCGGAAGGTGCGGCGGGTCTTTAGGAAGCGTCAGCTCCCAAGCTTAATGCAGGATCTGGCTGAGGAACAGCTTGGTGCGTTCGTGTTGCGGATTGTCGAAGAACTCGGCCGGCGAATTCTGCTCGACGATCTGGCCCTGGTCCATGAAGATGACGCGGTTGGCGACCTGGCGGGCAAAGCCCATTTCATGGGTGACGCAGAGCATGGTCATGCCTTCCTCGGCAAGACCAACCATGGTGTCGAGCACTTCCTTGATCATTTCAGGATCGAGCGCCGAGGTCGGCTCGTCGAACAGCATGATCTTCGGGTTCATGCACAGCGACCGGGCGATCGCCACGCGCTGCTGCTGGCCGCCGGAAAGCTGTCCCGGATACTTGTTGGCCTGCTCGGGAATCTTGACGCGCTTGAGGAAGTGCATGGCGATCTCTTCCGCCTGCTTCTTCGGCATTTTGCGCACCCAGATCGGCGCCAATGTGCAGTTTTCGAGGATCGTCAGGTGCGGGAAGAGGTTGAAGTGCTGGAACACCATGCCGACTTCGCGCCTGACCTCGTCGATCTTTTTCAGATCGTTGGTCAGTTCGGTGCCGTCGACGACGATCTTGCCCTTCTGATGCTCTTCCAGGCGGTTGATGCAGCGGATCATCGTCGATTTGCCCGAACCGGACGGGCCGGCAATGACGATGCGCTCGCCGCGCATGACCTTCAGATTGATATCGCGCAGTACGTGGAAATCGCCGTACCACTTGTTCATGTTGATGATCTCGACCGCCACTTCCGTTGCGGAAACGGTGAGCTTTTTAGCTGGAGCTTCAGCCATGATTTTTTCCCTCATTCTTATCGTTTGTGGCCGGTATCGAGATGGCGTTCCATGAAGCCTGAATAGCGCGACATGCCGAAGCAGAACAGCCAGAAGATGAAGCCGGCGAAGATCAGACCCGTGATCGGCGTGACGGCGCTTGCCCAGTTGGCATCGGAGAAGTTCTGCTTGACGATGCCGAGCAGGTCGAACATGCCGATAATGGTGACCAGCGACGTGTCCTTGAACGTTCCGATGAAGGTGTTGACGATGCTCGGGATCACGAGCTTGATCGCCTGCGGCATGATGATCAGCCGCGTCTTCTGCCAATAGCCGAGGCCAAGCGAATCGGCGCCTTCGAACTGTCCCTTCGGGATCGCCTGCAGACCGCCGCGGATCACTTCGGCCATATAGGCCGAGGTGAAGATCGAAACACCGATCAGCGCCCGAAGCAATTTGTCCACGTTCCAGCCTGTCGGCAGGAAGAGCGGCAGCATGACGCTTGCCATGAACAGAACGGTGATCAGCGGAACGCCTCGAATGACCTCGATGAAGGTCACGCAGAGCATCCGGATGACCGGCATCTTCGAGCGGCGCCCCAGCGCAAGCAGAATGCCGCAAGGCAAGGAGACGGCAATACCGACAAAGGACAGGACGAGCGTCACCATCAAGCCGCCCCAGAGGGGGGTGTCCACCACTTCGAGGCCGAAGCCGCCGTGAAGAAGCCAGAAGGCGATGACCGGCAGGACTCCGAACAGAAGAATGGCGTTTAGCCCTTTGCGCGGTGCCGACGGGATCAGCATCGGAACCAGCAGCAGAATGAACAGGATCCCGACGATCGCCGGCCTCCAACGCTCATCGAGCGGATAGCGGCCGAAGATAAATTGATCGTACTTGGCGCTGACGAAGGCCCAGCATGCCCCACTCCAGCCATCGGGCTGGATGCCGCCCTGGATCGTCGTCGCGCAGAATGTGCGGTCCGGCCCGGACCATACGGCCTGGATGAACAGCCAGTTGACGAGATGCGGCACGGCCCATGCGATCAGCGCAAGAGCCAGGATCGTCAGGATAATATCTTTCGGGGTTGCCAGGAGATTGCGGCGTATCCAGGCGGCGGCTCCGCGCTCGCCGCGGGGCGGCGGTTCGGCCGCAAGGATGGACGTTCTGACGAAGGGTTTATCGGCGACCGACATCTTATCTCTCCACCAGTGCCATCTTGGCATTGAACCAGTTCATGAACAGCGACGTGAGAATGCTCAAGCTGAGATAGACGATACCCCAGATGCACACGATCTCGATCGCTTGACCGCTCTGATTGAGGATCGTGCCGCCGACGGCAACGAGATCCGAGAAACCGATCGCGATGGCGAGGGAGGAGTTCTTGGTCAGGTTCAGGTACTGGCTCGTCAGCGGCGGAATGATGATGCGTAGCGCCTGTGGCACCACGACGAGTCTCGTCACACCAGACGGATGCAGCCCCAGCGCGCCGGCTGCCTCGGATTGCCCCTTTGGAACGCCGCGAATGCCGCCCCGAACGATCTCGGCGATGAACGAAGCGGTATAGAAGGACAGAGCGAGATACAGCGATATGAATTCGGGGCCGACGACGGAGCCGCCCGTCAGGTTGAACTTTCCGGCGACCGGAACGTCGAAGCTGAGCGGGAAGCCGGAGACAACGAAGACCAGCAGCGGCAAACCGACGATCAGCCCGATCGATGCCCATACCGTGTGGAACGGCTGGCCGGTTGCGGCCTGGCGTTTGTGGGCCCAGCGCGCCATGACGATGGTGACGACAATCGCAATCAGCAGGGCGATGCCGACCGCTATCATCCCTGTCTCGAAGATCGGCTTCGGGAAGGCTAGTCCTCTGTTGTTGAGGAACATGCTGAACGGCAGCCCCAGCGATTCGCGCGGCTGCGGCAGGACGGAGAGAACGCCGAGATACCAGAAGAAGATGACGAGCAGCGGCGGAATGTTGCGGAAGATTTCCACATAGACCGTGCAGAGCTTGGCAATCAGCCAGTTGTGCGACAGTCGGCCGATCCCGATGAGGAAGCCGATGATGGTCGCCGTGACGATACCGCTTACCGCCACCAGCAAGGTGTTGAGAATGCCGACGAGAAGCGCGCGTGCATACGTCGAGTCGCTTGAATAGCCGATCAGCGACTGGCCGATTTCGAAACCGGCGCGCCCGCTCAGAAAGCCGAAACCCGACGCCGTATTGCTGCGGGCAAGGTTCACGGCCGTGTTGTGGGCCACCCACCACACAAACGCCACGAGAACAACGATCGTTAGAACCTGGAAAAATATGCTCCGGTATTTCGGGTCGTACATTGCCGACCGGAAACTCCAGCCGGTGTCATGCAAAGGTGTCCTATCCACAGCCCCATGCGTCATGCCGCGCCAATCCCCTTGTGCCCGTTTTCGGGCTTTCTTTTTGCTCTTGGACGATGGGAGGGCGGCTCGGCCGCCTTCCCGGATTTCATGCTGAAGCTCGATTAACGAACCGGCGGTGCGTACTGGATGCCGCCCTTGTTCCAGAGAGCATTCAGGCCGCGTGCGATCTTGAGCGGGCTTCCCTGGCCGATGTTGCGCTCGAAGATTTCGCCATAGTTGCCGACGCCCTTGATGACGTTGGCGGCCCAATCATTGGTCAGGCCGAGATCGGTACCAATCTTGGTGTCGGCCTCGCTGCCGAGGAAGCGCTTGATGTCAGGGTTCGGCGAGTTCTTCATCTCGTCGACATTTGCTTGGGTGATGCCGAACTCTTCGGCATTAATCAGCGCATAAGCCGTCCAGGAAACGATATCGAACCACTGATCATCACCCTGACGGACGGCTGGGCCAAGCGGCTCCTTGGAGATGATCTCGGGAAGGATGACGTGTTCGTCCGGATTTTTCAGCGTCAGACGCAACGAATAGAGACCGGATTGGTCGGTCGTGTAAACGTCGCAACGACCGGCGTCGTAGGCAGCGTTGACCTCAGGAAGATTTTCGAAGACGACCGGATTGTACTGCAGATTGTTCGTCTTGAAGTAATCGGCGAGGTTCAGTTCCGTGGTCGTGCCCGACTGCACGCAGATTGCGGCGCCGGAGAGTTCGAGAGCCGACTTCACGTTCAGGCTCTTGCGCACCATGAAGCCCTGACCGTCATAATAGGTGACAGGACGGAAGTTGAAGCCGAGTGCGGTGTCGCGATTGATCGTCCAGGTCGTATTGCGCGAGAGAACGTCGATTTCGCCGGACTGCAGCGCAGTAAAGCGTTCCTTTGCGTTGGTCGGCGTGTACTTGACCTTGGTGGGGTCGCCGAAGACCGCCGACGCGACGGCCTTGCAGAAGTCGACGTCGAAGCCGGCCCAATTGCCGGAAGCGTCGGGTGCTGCAAAGCCGGTAAGGCCGGTGTTGACGCCGCACTGAACGAAACCCTTTGCCTTAACATCTGTGAGTGTCGTGGCCGAAGCAGCCGAAGCGCCAAGAGCGAAAACTGCTGCGCCGATTGTGGCGGACAGAAGCTTGTTCTTCATTTTTTTCCCAACCTTTTCCGTTGTCTTGTATTTTCTTGTGGGAAGGTCCGGCCGAAAACTCTGCCGCCTCCCAATGTCTCGACACCCTCCCGGCGCGAGTTGTTCTATCACAGTCGCAAATGTCACTATGGTCAAGTGTCGCCATCAATAATTGCGGCAAAATTCAGAATTTTGGTAGATTACGCCGCATTCGAAGGCGGCTGACTATGAAATAGGCGTCCGATTGCGGAAAAATAACGCGAAAATCGAAAATTCCATCATTCCCGAACGTCCCACGCAAACCGCTTCGAGGGGTTGACCGGAAACTGCAGGCCGTCCAAAAGTCTGGTTTCGCGACCCTTCGCAAAGGCTATTTCCGACATGAAAGATAAAGACAGTGTGCTGCAGAATGCCGGCATCAACACCCGCCTGACCCATATCGGCAACGACCCTTTCGATTATCACGGCTTCGTCAATCCGCCGGTCGTGCATGCCTCGACAGTGTTGTTTCCCAATGCCCGCACGATGGAGACGCATGCGCAGAAATACACTTACGGGACGCGCGGCACACCGACGACGGATGCGCTTTGTGAGGCGATCGACGCGCTCGAAGGTTCGGCCGGCACGATCCTCGTGCCTTCGGGTCTTGCGGCCGTCACCATTCCGTTCCTGGGCTTTTCCGCCGCCGGCGATCACGCGCTCGTCGTCGATTCGGTCTACGGCCCGACGCGCCATTTCTGCGATACGATGCTGAAGCGCCTCGGCGTCGAGGTGGAATATTACGACCCTTCGATCGGCGCCGGCATCGAGACGCTGTTCCGGCCGAACACCAAGCTTGTCCACACCGAGGCTCCCGGCTCCAACACCTTCGAAATGCAGGATATTCCGGCGATCTCGGCGGTTGCGCACCGCCATGGCGCTATCGTCATGATGGACAATACCTGGGCGACGCCGCTCTATTTCCGGCCGCTTGATCATGGTGTCGACATCTCGATCCACGCGTCGACGAAATATCCGTCCGGCCATTCCGACATCCTGCTCGGAACGGTTTCGGCCAATGCCGAGCATTGGGAGCGGCTGAAGGAATCGAATGGTGTGCTCGGCATCTGCGGCGCACCCGATGATGCCTACCAGATCCTGCGCGGACTGCGCACCATGGGCCTGCGCCTGGAGCGGCATTATGAAAGCGCGCTTGAAATCGCCGAATGGCTGGAGGGCAGGGAGGACGTCGCCCGCGTGCTGCATCCGGCCCTGCCGAGTTTCCCGTCCCATGATCTCTGGAAGCGCGACTTCAAGGGCGCCAGCGGCATCTTTTCCTTCGTGCTTGCCGCAGACAGCCCGGAGAAGTTCAAGGCAAAGGCACATGCCTTCCTCGACGCGCTCAGGATTTTCGGCCTCGGCTATTCCTGGGGCGGCTTTGAAAGCCTGGCCCTGCACGCCAATCTCAAAGACCGCAGGGTCGCCAAGGCGCCGACGGATGGTGCGGTCATCCGCCTGCAGATCGGTCTTGAGGACGTCGCCGACTTGAAAGCCGATATCGAACGGGGTTTTGCTGCCGCAAGCGCCGTCTGACCACAGGCATGGGCGCTGCCGCCGCTTGCTGTTATGGCAGACTGAGAGCCCGGTAGCCGTAGATCCAGTCGAGGTCCGCCGCCAGGCTTTGCGGCGGCTTGAGGCCGAGCACGAGATCGCGGCCGATCCGGATCGGCCCTTTTGCATGATAGGCGAACCGGTTGAAGGCGCCGCGCTGGCGAAGCTTGGCAATGCGTGGCGCCCGATGTCTTTCGAACCGTGCCAGCGCTTCCGACACGGGATGGTTGGAGAGAAAGGCGGCGAGTTCGTAACCGTCTTCGATCGCCATCGCCGCGCCCTGGGCGGCAAAAGGCATCATCGCATGCGCGGCGTCGCCGATCAGAATCGTCTTTCGGCCGTCCTGCCATGCGCCCGATGTGGTTTCGAACAGCGGCCAGAACGTCAGCTTGCGCTGTTGTTCGAGCAGCGAGACGATCGCGGCGTTCCAGCCGGAAAGCCGCGCCCTGAGCTGCGCGCGCTGCTCTTGCGGCGGCTCGCTTTGCCAGGCCTGCGGTGCCATGTTGCCGGCGGTGATAGCCACCATGTTGAAGCTGCCGGTCTCCTTCAGCGGATAGCTGACGAGATGCGCCGAGCCGCCGAGGAAAGCACAAACGCTTGTCCGATCGAGGAAACCCGGCGCTTCCGTTTCGGCAATGGTGAAGCGGTAGGCGATATTGCCGGAAAAGCGCGGGGAGGGACTATCAGGAACGGATTGCCGGAGCTTCGACCAGACGCCGTCCGCTCCGATGACGACATCGGCCGCCCGCTCGAAAGCCGGCAGGGCCGATTCCAGCCGCACGCCGAGATGAAGCCGGCAGAGCGGATCGGCCTCGACCGCCGCCAGAAGCGCTTTCTGCAATGTGGTGCGGTGCAGAACGCCATAGGGAGCGCCCCAGCGCTGCCGCGCGAATTTGCCGGCCGGCACGGCCGCGAGCTGGCGCAACGAACTGCCCGATATCAGCCGGATCGTTTCCGGCTCGAGCCAGACCTTCGACAGGTCTTCCAGGATACCGAGTTGGGCAAGGATGCGGGCGGCGTTCGGCGAGACCTGCAATCCGGCGCCGATATCGGTGAGTTCGCCCGCCTGCTCGAAGATCTCCGAGCTGATGCCGCGCCGCGATAGCGAAAGGGCAGCGGTCAGCCCCGATATTCCGGCGCCGATGATGGCGGCATGTTCGACCGGCATTGTCCGTCCGATCCCGACCTCGGCCGACTACGCCGCCTTCACATGGAAAACGCAGCCGGCCGGATTGGTCTGGTTGGCCTTGAGCGCCGAATTGAAGCGATAGAGCGTCGAGCAGTAGGAACAGACCTTCTCGTTGTCGTCGCCCATGTCGATGAAGATATGCGGATGGTCGAAGGGAGCCGAAGCGCCGGTGCACATGAATTCCTTGACGCCGACCTCGATAACCCGGTGACCGCCGTCGTTCTGGAAGTGGGGAATGTTGTGGCCGGCCATGTCGCTCTCCGAATGCTTTGAAATGTGCGCGGACCTTATAGTCCTTCACCGCAAATGTGTAGAGCCAAAGCGCCGCGGCAATAACAGTTTTCCGGCACGGTTTTCAGCCGCAGTTTTTGGCTTCACGCTGAAAGGCCGCTCGATTATGGTCGCGCCAAAAGGAAGACCCGATGAACCTGAATACGCCCAGATTTTCAAGCTTTACCCATGACGGATTGCAGCTCGCCTTCTTCGACGAGGGCGATCCGGCCGGCGTGCCCGTCCTGCTGATCCACGGTTTTGCCTCGACCGCAAACGCCAATTGGGTGCATCCGGGCTGGCTGAAGACGTTGGGCGATGCCGGCTACCGGGTGATCGCCATCGACAATCGCGGCCACGGCGCAAGCGACAAGCCGCATGATGCCGAAGCCTATCGTCCATGGGTGATGGCGGGCGATGCGATGGCGTTGCTGGATCATCTCGGCATCCCGGAAGCCAATGTCATGGGTTATTCGATGGGTGCGCGCATTTCCGTCTTTGCCGCCCTCGCCAATCCGCATCGCGTCCGTTCGCTGGTGCTCGGCGGCCTCGGTATCGGCATGACCGACGGCGTCGGCGACTGGGACCCGATCGCCGATGCGCTGCTGGCTCCCTCGTTGGACGAGGTGACGCATGAGCGCGGCCGAATGTTCCGCGCCTTCGCCGAGCAGACCAAAAGCGACCGCGTCGCCCTTGCCCTCTGTATCCGCGGCTCGCGCGATCTCGTTGCCCGCTCGGATATGGGAAAGCTCGACATGCCGGCACTGGTCGGCGTCGGCACGAAGGACGATATTGCCGGCTCGCCGCAGGAGCTGGCGGCGCTGATGCCCAATGCCGAAGCACTCGATATTCCCGGCCGCGACCATATGCTCGCCGTCGGCGACAAGGTTTTCAAGCAGGCGGTGCTGGCCTTCTACGCAGGGGTCGCTAAGGGGGGACATCGGCAGTGACATCATCGTGATGCCGAAAAACCATGCTAAAAAACCATGGCGACGGCACCCATTTATGTTATTGGCGTTTTCCTCTATATATTGGCATTCCGAAAACGGCATTCCTGATGGCAACGAGGAGAGCGGCGATGGTCGCAAAGACTGACATCCGTGCTTTTGAGACAGGCCATCCGGTGAAGGTGATGGATCCCATCTGGGATAGCCTGCGTGAGGAAGCCCGGCTCGCTGCCGAACGGGACCCGGTTCTCGCCGCCTTCCTCTATTCGACGGTGATCAACTATCATTCGCTCGAGGAATGCGTCATCCACCGCATCTGCGAACGTCTCGATCATCCCGACATGCAGGCGAACCTGCTTCGCCAGACCTTCGAGGAAATGCTGCTCGACTGGCCGGAATGGAGCTCCATCCTGCGTGTCGATATCCAGGCGATCTACGACCGCGATCCTGCCTGCCTGCGCTTCATGGAGGCGGTGCTCTATTTCAAGGGTTTCCATGCGCTGCAGACGCATCGTCTGGCCCATTGGCTGCTGAACCGCGGCCGGCGTGATTTTGCGCTCTATCTGCAGAGCCGCTCTTCCAGCGTCTTCCAGACCGACATCAATCCCGCCGCCCGTATCGGCAAGGGCATTTTCCTCGATCATGCCACCGGCCTCGTCGTCGGCGAGACGGCCGTTATCGGCGACAACGTCTCGATCCTGCACGGCGTCACACTCGGCGGCACCGGCAAAGAGGGCGCAGACCGTCATCCGAAGATCGGCAGCGGCGTCATGATCGGCGCCGGCGCGAAGATCCTCGGCAATATCGAGATCGGCTACTGCTCACGCGTCGCCGCCGGCTCCGTCGTCCTGCATGCGGTGCCGCCCAAGAAGACGGTCGCCGGCGTGCCGGCCAAGGTCGTCGGCGAAGCCGGTTGTTCCGAGCCGTCGCGCAACATGGATCAGGTCATCGGCGCCGATATCTGAGCGCCTGTTGGAAAAAGGATAGGTAAAGTCGGCGGAACCTGAGCGGGGACAGAAATCGCCAAGCGGCAACCCTTGCCTTTACACCGCTGCTTTTCCTGTGCAAGAAGCGGCCAATCAAGACCGTTTACGGAGATGACAGAGTGAAGCCAGAAGAAATCAAGAAGCTCGACGCCTATTTCAAACGCATGTTGAACCCGCAGATCGTCGTCAAGGCGCGTCCGCGCAAGAATGATTCTGCGGAAGTCTATCTCGGCGAAGAATTTCTGGGCGTCGTCTATATCGATGACGAGGACGGCGATCGCTCCTACAACTTTTCGATGGCGATCCTCGACGTCGATCTTTGATCGCGCTCGAATGCTTCAAGAGACCGGGCGGCGCGTTTCGCCCGGTCTTTTTTTGTTTTTTTGCTCCCGAACCAAATTTTTTTTAAAGCTTCCGGTTGTGGCATTCTGATATATATTAGCAAAATCAGTTAAAGACGTACGTGCCCCGGCGCGCATTCTCTGTTTTATTGTTGTAACACAACTTTTGGGTGTTTTGCGGCGCACAAGACTACTTGACTATTTGTGCGTTGCGGCTACCCTGCCGCCATCCCACAGCCCAACGGAGGACGGTCATGTTCAACTTTGACGATGCAAACAGGAAGAGCAAGGAAGCCGTCGATACGGCGCTGAAAACCTATTCCGACACGACCAGGGGATTCCAGGCGATCGCCGCCGAAGCCGCTGACTATTCGAAGAAATCCTTTCAGGACGCGGTGACGCATTTCGAAACGCTGGCCGGCGTCAAGAGCTTCGAGGCCGCTTTCGAACTTCAGACTAACTACGTCAAGTCGTATTTCGAAGGCTTGGTTTCCGAGACGACGAAACTCGGCGAAATGTATGCCGATCTCGCCAAATCCGCTTACAAGCCCTATGAGGCGCCGATCACCACTGCCGTCGCCAAGACACCCCGGCAGGCGCAGCCGGCAACGCCTGCAGCCGCATGAATTAGCGCAACCTGCGCTATATATTGAAATACCGGGACCGGCTACGCATCTGTAGCCGGTCTTTTTTGTTTCCACTTTCGCCACAGCGTCCGCATGGATCGGCGAAAGCGCGTCGCAATCTTTCAGATTCGCTCTTCGCGCTTTAGGTCTTTGTTTTTACGCATGTCGTTGCGGCAAAACCGCTGCACGGCGTTGCGCGACATGCTTTGGGGACTTTTTTGGTCTTTCCCGTGCATGCCGGCCATTTCTTGATTGCAGTGACTGACAGGGGGCTTAAAATCGGCCTATTATGAACTAAGTTAGTGTTTCAGATATTCGGCGGGAAAAGCACCCTCCCATGCTCCGCCGGATTGCTTGAGGAATGAATGACAATGATCGCAAAGCCGATCCGGATGCAGAACGACAGCGAAAGGAACGGGGAGAACGGAAATCGAACCTCGGTCATCACACGCACCAAGCCGAAGACCAAGAAGCCCAATCTCTATCGCGTGCTGCTTTTGAATGACGACTACACTCCCATGGAATTCGTCATCCATATTCTGGAGCGTTTTTTTCAAAAGGATCGTGAAAGTGCCACCCGCATTATGCTCCATGTCCATAACCACGGCGTCGGCGAATGCGGAATATTCACATACGAGGTAGCGGAAACGAAGGTCGGCCAGGTGATGGACTTCGCTCGGCAGCACCAGCATCCGCTGCAATGCGTCATGGAAAAGAAGTGAGGATCTGAACGTGCCAACATTTTCGCCTAGTTTAGAGAAGGCGCTCCATCAGGCACTGACCTTTGCCAACGAGCGGCACCACGAATATGCGACGCTCGAGCATCTGCTGCTCGCCCTGATCGACGATGCCGATGCGGCCGCGGTCATGGGCGCCTGCAATGTCGATCTCGACGCGCTGCGCAAGACGCTCGTCGAATATGTCGATAATGAACTCTCCAATCTGATCACCGGTTATGACGAGGATTCGAAGCCGACCTCCGGTTTCCAGCGCGTCATCCAGCGTGCGGTCATCCACGTGCAATCCTCCGGCCGCGAAGAGGTGACCGGCGCCAATGTGCTCGTCGCGATCTTCGCCGAGCGCGAAAGCCATGCCGCCTATTTCCTGCAGGAGCAGGAGATGACCCGCTACGACGCCGTCAACTATATCTCCCACGGCATCGGCAAGCGCCCGGGCGCTTCGGAAGCGCGCCCGCCGCGCGGTGCCGAGGAGGAAGCCGAAAGCAGCAAGCCGACGGCGCGCGGCGGCGAGGAAGAGGGCGGTCCCAAGAAGCAGCAGGATGCGCTGAAAGCCTACTGCGTCAATCTCAACGAGAAGGCCAAGGGCGGCAAGATCGACCCGCTGATCGGCCGTCACGCCGAAGTCAGCCGCACCATCCAGATCCTGTGCCGCCGTTCGAAGAACAATCCGCTCTATGTCGGTGATCCCGGCGTCGGCAAGACGGCGATTGCCGAAGGCCTTGCCAAGCGCATCGTCGAAGGCAAGGTTCCCGAAGCCCTCGCCGATGCGACGATCTTCTCGCTCGACATGGGCACGCTCTTGGCCGGTACACGCTACCGCGGCGATTTTGAGGAACGCCTGAAGCAGGTCGTCAAGGAACTGGAAGAATATCCGGGCGCCGTGCTCTTTATCGACGAGATCCATACGGTAATCGGCGCCGGCGCCACTTCGGGCGGCGCGATGGATGCATCGAACCTCCTGAAGCCGGCCCTGTCGTCGGGCGCGATCCGCTGCATCGGATCGACCACCTACAAGGAATACCGCCAGTTCTTCGAGAAGGACCGGGCGCTGGTCCGCAGATTCCAGAAGATCGACGTCAGCGAACCGTCGATCGATGATGCAATCGAGATCATGAAGGGGCTGAAGCCCTATTTCGAAGAGTATCACCATCTCAGGTATTCGAACGACGCCATCAAGTCGGCCGTCGAACTCTCGGCCCGCTACATCTCTGACCGCAAGTTGCCGGATAAGGCGATCGACGTGATCGACGAAACGGGTGCGGCCCAGATGCTGCTGCCGCCGTCGAAGCGTCGCAAGCTGATCACCGAAAAGGAGATCGAGGCAACGGTCGCGACGATGGCGCGCATTCCGCCGAAGACCGTCTCCAAGGACGACGAAGCGGTGCTTGCCAATCTCGAGCAGGAACTGCGCTCGGTCGTCTATGGCCAGGATATCGCCATCGAAGCGCTTTCGACCTCGATCAAGCTGGCGCGCGCCGGCCTTCGTGAACCGAACAAGCCGATCGGCTCTTATGTCTTCTCCGGTCCGACGGGCGTCGGCAAGACGGAAGTGGCAAAGCAGCTGGCCTCTTCGCTCGGCGTCGAGCTTTTGCGCTTCGACATGTCCGAATACATGGAGCGGCACACGGTTTCGCGGCTGCTCGGTGCACCTCCCGGCTATGTCGGTTTCGATCAGGGCGGTCTTCTCACCGATGGCGTCGACCAGCACCCGCATTGCGTGGTGCTGCTCGACGAAATCGAGAAGGCGCATCCCGACATTTACAATATCCTGCTGCAGGTCATGGACCACGGCACGCTGACCGACCATAACGGCAAGAAGATCGACTTCCGCAACGTCATCCTGATCATGACGACCAATGCGGGCGCTTCGGAGATGGCCAAGGCGGCGATCGGCTTCGGCTCGTCCAAGCGCACCGGCGAGGACGAGGAGGCGCTGACCCGTCTCTTCACGCCGGAGTTCCGCAATCGTCTCGACGCGATCATTCCCTTCGCGGCGCTGCCGACGGCTGTCATTCACAAGGTCGTGCAGAAGTTCATCATGCAGCTGGAGGCGCAGCTTTCCGAAAGGAACGTCACCTTCGACCTGCATGAGGACGCGATCGCCTGGTTGGCGGAAAAGGGTTACGACGAGAAGATGGGCGCCCGCCCGCTTGCCCGCGTGATCCAGGACACGATCAAGAAGCCGCTGGCCAACGAGATCCTCTTCGGCAAGCTGAAGAAGGGCGGCGTTGTCAACGTCACCGTCGGTCCGAAGGAAGACGGCAAGCCCGGTATCGTGCTGGAAGCCATTCCGGATACCGCGCCGATCAAGCCGAAGCCGGAAGCTGAGGTCGTACATCCCGAAACCGGCGATGAGGGCGATGGCGAACTGAAGACGAAGGCAGCGCCCAAGGCCCGCGCCAAGCCCGTGCCGCAGGCCGAGCCCGAAGTCCGCGACGCCCCGAAGAAGGGAAGCACGGTTCCGAAGGTGCCGCGCAAGAAGTAAGCTTTCCTCGCAGAATGAAAAAGGCCGCGTCACCCGCGGCCTTTTTCGTTTTTGGGACTTTTCTCCCACGGAACCGGCATTGTGCTTCAGGTGAAATGCGACCCTATGGCGGACCATGCCTTGAGCGCCGCGCGTCGTTCTGACCACCGAGATGTAACTGCTGCGCCTTCGCGGCTGTTATGAGAGTGTCATACTGCGGACCTACGAGTGGACGAATGCAACGTCATTTCCTCGTCCTGTTTGTTCTCGCGTTGACCCAGATTACCGGCTGGGGCGTGGTCGGCGTCCTGCCCGTGATTGCGACACCGGTGGCGGCGGAATTCGGAGCCTCTCTGCCGTCGGTCTTTCTGGGAACCTCGGTGATGTTTGTCGCCATGGGGCTTGCCGCGCCCTTTGCCGGCCGCGCATTTCGCCGGTTTGGAACGCGTCGGGTCATGGCGGCGGGAGCAGGCCTGATCGGGCTGGGTCTCGGCCTGCTCGCGCTCTCTCCCAGCCTGCCGGTTTTCTGGGTCGCCTGGGCGCTGACCGGGCTGGCAGGCGCGATGTTCCTGACGACAGCGGCCTATGCCTATGTCGCGGAATATGCGGAGGATCGGGCGCGCAGCCTGATTGGAACACTGATGCTGGTGACAGGTTTGGCAGGCAGCGTCTTCTGGCCCATAACCGCCTTTCTCGACCATCTGATCGGCTGGCGAGGGGTTTTCGTCTGTTATGCAGGTGTCATGGGTTTGATCGTCTGCCCGTTGGTTCTGTTCGCCCTGCCGGCGACCGAGGCTGCGACCGTCAAGACCGCTCAGGCGAGACGCGGGCGGTGGGGATCTGTCTTCATCCTGCTGGTTGCCGCCATCGCCTTGAACAGTTTTGTCACTTTCGGCGTCGAGGCCGTGGGAATCAAGCTCTTGCAGTCGATGGGGATGGACCTTGCCGGCGCCGTCGCGATTGCCTCGCTCCTGGGGGTCTTCAAGGTCGGCGGGCGTGTGATCGACCTTCTGGGCGGGCGCAAATGGGACGGATTGTCCACCGCAATTGTCTCTGGTGCGATGATCCCGATGGGGCTGGCTACGATCTGGATCGGCGGCGCCGGTATTCTGTCGATGGGCGGTTACCTCACCCTGTTCGGGGTCGGCAGCGGTGCCTTTGCCGTGGCCCGGGCGACGATGCCGCTCGTTTTCTTCGAGAAGGCCGACTATACCGCCGCGATGGCAACCATCGCCCTGCCGATGAACCTGATCAACGCGCTCGCCCCGCCTGGCATAGCGGCGCTGATGGCCGCTATCGGGGCGCAGGCGACGTTCGCGGTTCTCGGCGGGCTGAGCATGGCGGCTTTCGCGGTTCTGCTGCAACTGAACGCCATGAGGCTGCGACCAGCGCCGGCCGAATGACCTTACGCCAGTGCCGCCCTGATCTTTTCGGCATTGGCGGCAAGCACGGCGCCATCTTCCATCTTGCCGGAATGCGGCTTGAGCGCTGCGCCTTCATGGCGCGGGATGACGTGGAAATGCAGATGAAAGACCGTCTGTCCTGCCGCCGGTTCGTTAAATTGGGCGATGAACACGCCGTCGGCGTCGAAGACGTCCTTGACCGCAACAGCGATCTTCTGAACGACTGATATCGCATGGGCGAGGGTGGCTGGATCGGCATCGAGGATATTGCGCGATGCCGCTTTGGGAACGACGAGCACGTGGCCCGGCGCCTGCGGCATCACATCCATGAAGGCGACGGTATGCGCGTCCTCATAGATCCGGTGCGAGGGGATTTCGCCGCGCAGGATCTTGGCGAAGATGTTGTTGTCGTCATAGTCGGCCGGGCTGGTCATCGCGAAATCTCCTCATGTCCTCATTGATCGGGTAACGCGGCCGGCGGGGCGGCGTCAATCCTCCTGCTGGCGCTCGCCCTTGCGGAAAGGGCTGTGCTCGGTGAGCACCTCGCTCATATGCTCGACATCAGCGCGCTCGCGGGCGAGATAGTCGCCGATCGCCCGGCGAAGGCCGGCATGGGCGACATAATGGGCCGAATGCGTTGTCACCGGCAGATAACCGCGGGCGAGCTTATGTTCGCCCTGGGCGCCGGCCTCGACCCGTTTCAGCCCTTTCGAAAGAGCGAAGTCGATCGCCTGGTGATAGCAGACTTCGAAATGCAGGAAGGGATGATCCTCGATACAGCCCCAGTGACGGCCATAGAGCGTGTCGCCGCCGATGAAATTGATCGCGCCGGCGATATAGCGCCCGTCGCGCTTGGCCATGACCAGCAGGATGTCGTCGGCCATGCGCTCGCCGATCAGCGAATAGAACTTGCGGGTGAGGTAGGGCCGGCCCCATTTGCGTCCGCCGGTATCCATGTAGAACTTGAAGAACTGATCCCAGATGCGTTCCGTCAGGTCGCGGCCGGTCAGCCAGTCGATGCTGATGCCGTTTTCGAGGGCGGCGCGGCGCTCCTTGCGCAGCGCCTTGCGTTTGCGCGAGGCGAGCGTTTCGAGAAACGCTTCGTGATCGGCATAGCCGTCATTGATGAAATGGAACTGCTGGTCGGTGCGGTGCAGATAGCCGTCCATTTCGAAGACGCCGATCTCCTCATCGGGCACGAAGGTGATATGGGCCGAGGAAATGCCGAGCCGGCGCACGACCTCCTTCAGGCTTTCGGCGATCGCGCTCTGAATCGGCAGGCGCGGCAAGCCTTCTGCGACGAGAAGACGCGGGCCTGTCGCCGGCGTGAACGGAATAGAGCATTGAAGCTTGGGATAATAACGGCCGCCGGCTCGCTCGAAGGCATCGGCCCAGCCATGGTCGAAGACATATTCGCCCTGGCTGTGGTTCTTGAGATAGCCGGGCAGGGCGCCGATCAGATCGCCGCGATCGGTCTCGAGCAGCAGGTGATGGCCGAGCCAGCCGGCCTCGGCGCTGGCCGAGCCGGATTCCTCCAGCGACGACAAAAAGGCGTGCGAAACGAAGGGGTTGTAGGCAAGCGTGCTGCAAGTCTTCGACGCCCCGGAAAGCCTGGACCAGCTCTCCGGGGAAATCGCGGTGAAGGAGCGTTCTACGCGAATGGATAGTTCGTCAGTCATGCGGCAGATGCGAAGCCTGTGGGAGGATGGTCTCGGCTCTGTTTCAGTCTGCGCATGATCTTGGCCAAAAAGCGAGCGTCAAACCGCACGCGGATCGAAACCTTCGAAGGTCATCTGGTCTGCGTTGGCGAAGGTCCGCCGGCGCGCCTCTTCGTCGCGCACCGTCCAGGTGATGACGGGAATGCCCTTTTCCCGTTCGCCTGTGATGAAGGCGTTCGGCAGCTCTTCATAATAATAGGAGATGAAATCGAGACCGATCTCCATCGCATCCGCATGCGTCCTGAACTCCTCCGGCGTGTTGCCGTTGGCGGTCAGCCCGAGCGGGTAAGGTGAGCCGAGTGCCTTCAGATCGCGCAGCAGCCAATGGTCGAAGCTCATCAGCGCCACCTTGCCCTCATAGCCTTCAAGCACCTCGAGCACGGCCTCGGCAAAACCCTCGTCATCGGCCTCGCGGCCCTTGAGCTCCAGCACCAGCGGCACTTTGCCCTGGACGAGATCGAGGAGCTGGCGGAGCGTCGGCACCTTGTCGCTCGTGCTGCCGACGGCGATCAGCCCGAGTTCCCTGGAGGTGCGCTCGCGGATGTCGCCATTCAGATTGCAGAGGCGCTGCAGGTCCTCGTCGTGAAAGATGACCGGTACGCCGTCGGAGGCGTAATGCAGATCGCACTCGATCGCAAAGCCGGCTTCGACGGCGCGCGCGAAGGCCGAAAGCGTATTTTCCCAGACGAGTCGGTTGAGGTCGTGATAGCCGCGGTGGGCGACCGGCAGGTCCCTGATCCAGGCTGCATTGGTCATTCTGCGATTTCCATGATAGCATCGATTTCGACGGCGGCGTTCAGCGGCAGGGCGGCCATGCCGACGGCGGCACGCGCATGTTTGCCGGCCTCGCCGAGCACGCCGGCAATCAGGTTCGAAGCGCCGTTGATGACGAGATGCTGCTCGACGAAGTCGGGCGCCGAGGCGACGAAGCCGTTCAGCTTGATGACGCGCCGGATGCGGCCGAGATCACCGCCCAGTGCCGCCTTCGCCTGGGCAAGGATGTTGATGGCGCAGAGTTCGGCGCCGCGCTGGCCGCTCGCGACGTCGACGGTCTTGCCGAGATGGCCTGTAACCGCGACCTTGCCGCCTTCGAGCGGTAGTTGGCCGGAGATATAGAGAAGATTGCCGCTGATGACGTAGGGAACGTAATTTGCAGCAGGTGCTGCGGCTTCGGGCAGGGTTATCCCCATCTCAGTCAGGCGTGATGCAATTTCATCGGACATTTTCGTCTCCGCTTTTGTTGTCAATTCTTCAAAAATTATGCATCAAGACTAGAATCTTTAATATGACAGGTTCGAGCCTCGATTTGGCCGAAAGCGTTCTTATAACATCGCGACCGAGTCCAACAGGAGTTAATGAATGTTCCGATCAGGTCTTGTCGCTCTGCTTTTCGCCAGCGTTTCCGCCAATGCATGGGCGGCTGCGCCCGCGGTAAGCGCTGCGATCGCGACCGGCCTCGTCGCACATCGCGCGGTCTACGATCTGGAACTGAAGGACGCGTCGGACCGCTCCGGCATCGCCGGCATGTACGGTCGCATGGTCTATGAGTTCGACGGCAGCTATTGCCAGGGCTTCACCACCAATTTCCGCTTCGTGACGCAGATCGACACCGGCGACAGTGTGCGTGTCAGCGACCAGCAGACGAAGACCTTCGAGAATCTCAAGGACGGCAAGTTCACCTTCGACACCAAATCCTTCACCGACGAACAGCTCGACAAGGAGGTCAACGGTGCGGCTCAGGATCAGCCGGATGGCGTCAAGGTCGATCTCAAGCAGCCGTCGAGCCGCGAATTGCAGCTTGCCGAAAGCCGCTTTCCCACCGAACACATGCTCGACGTGATCCAGAACGCCAAGGACGGCAAGCGCTTCTTCGAGGCGCGCGTCTTCGACGGCTCCGACGACGGCGACAAATCGCTGGTAACGACGACGATCGTCGGCAAGCAGCAGACGCCGATTGCCGAGGAGGCCGATGCCGGCAATGCCGGCGCCTTCTCAAAAACGGCCTTTTGGCCGGTGACGATCGCCTATTTCAACGAGAATGCGAAATCGGATGCTTTGCCGGTCTACCGCATGTCCTTCAAGCTCTATGAGAACGGCATCACCCGCGACCTGACGATGGATTACGGCGATTTCGTCCTGACTGGCAAGCTCGCCAAGCTGGAGTTGCTCGACCGCAACTCCGAGGTTTGCAAATAGGCGCACGGGTTTTTCGACTGTCATAAAACTGTATCATAAAGTTCACTATGGTGCGGCGACCAGCGATGATTGAGTCGCCTTCTGTCGTCCTGTTTTTCGGGTCGGTGCGATCCTAGCGGCCAGTCCATCGCGATGGGGCCTATTTATTGCGAAGATGGGCTTCCAGACAATTATGCCCGCAAGCCTGGAAAGCCCTACCGATGGCCGATACCGATCTCGCGACTGTTCAAAACGCCGCCCTGCCGGTTGTCGCTGCCGACCCGGCGGAAATTGCCCGCATATCCGATAGCATCGACATCACCGACCGCGCCGGCATCTCGGTCTATGGCGACCGCGCCCAGCAGTCGGTCAGCGACTATGCCGACAGGATCCTGCGCGAGGTTCGCAACAAGGATCTCGGTGAGATCGGCCGCCTGTTGACAGACATCATCCTGAAGTCGAAGAGCCTCGATCCGGCGTCGCTGAAGGACAAGGGTTTTCTCAGCCGCATATTCCTCTCCGCCAAGGCGCGCCTAGAACGGTTCAAGGCGGAGTTTGAGGACGTCGCCGGCCAGATCGACCGGATCGGCCTGGAGCTCGACCGTCACAAGGATACGCTGCGGCGCGACATCGCGCTGCTCGACGATCTGCACGAGGAAACCAAGCAATCGATCATGCGGCTCGAGGCCTATGTCCAGGCCGGCAAGACTTTCGCCGAGCGGTTTCGCAACGTCGATCTGCCGAGGCTGAAGGCGCAAGCCGAAGCGGCAGCGACCGGCCCCGGCGGCGGCATGCTGGAGGCACAGACCTATCAGGACAGCCTGCAGGCGCTCGACCGGCTGGAAAAGCGGGTCTTCTATTTGCAGCAGGCCGGCCAGCTCGGCATCCAGCAATTGCCGCAGATCCGCATCGTCCAGGCGGGCGACGAGACGCTGATCGAGAACCTGCAGGCGACGTCGGCGCTGACGGTGCCGGCCTGGAAGCAGAAGATGGTGATCCTGCTCGGCCTGACGCGGCAGAAATCGGCGCTCGAGCTGCAGAAGGCGGTGACCGACGCCACCAATGACATGATCCGTCAGGCATCCGAGATGATGAAGGATCAGGCGATCGCAATCGAGCAGCAGTCGCAGCGCGGCATCGTCGATATCGACACGCTTGCCAAGGCAAACAGAGATCTGATCGACACCATATCCGGCGTACTGCAGGTGCAGGAGGAGGGGCGTCGGAAGCGGGGGCTCGCCGAGCAGCAGATGGAGCAGATGACGATCGAACTCAAGAAGGCGATGACCCAGGCGTGATCGGCAGGATGACGATGCGAGCACTGCTTTCTGGCCTGACGCTTCTTGCCGCTTTGCCCTTGGCCGGCTGCAATCTCTACGGCCAGGGGCCGGAGTTTTCGATCGTATCGGGATCGGAGAACACTGTTCTGCAGCCGATCGTCGAGGAATTCTGCAAGCAGAAGAACGCCACCTGCACCTTCAAATATGAAGGTACGCTCGATATCGGCCTGGCGCTGCAGAGTGATCAGGGCGTCGAGCAGGATGCGGTCTGGCCGGCCTCCAGCGTCTGGGTCGACATGTTCGACACCAAGCGTCGCGTCAAGAGCCTGACCTCGATCGCCCAGACGCCGGTGGTCCTCGGCGTGCGCAGATCGAAGGCGCAGCAGCTCGGCTGGATCGGCAGGGATGTGTTCATGAAGGACATTCTCGCCGCCGTCGAAAACGGATCGCTGAAATTCCTGATGACCTCGGCGACGCAATCCAACTCGGGCGCCAGCGCCTATCTTGCCATGTTGTCGAGCGCACTCGGCAACAAGCCGGTGATCGAACCCGGCGATCTCGACGACAAAAACGTTCAGGAGAGCGTCCGGTCGCTGCTGTCGGGTGTCGTGCGCTCTTCCGGCTCTTCCGGCTGGCTTGCCGATCTCTATGTCGAATCCGCCGGCAAGGGCACGGTCTACGACGCCATGTGGAATTACGAGGCTGTCCTGAAGGAGACCAACGACAAGCTTGCTGCTTTGTCGCAGGAGCCGCTTTACGCGATCTATCCGGCCGATGGCGTAGCCATGGCGGATTCGCCGCTCGGCTTCGTCGATCATGGTCGTGGGCCTGAAGTCCAGACCTTCTTCAATGATCTGCTTGCCTATCTCCGTTCGGCCCCCGTGCAGCAGCGCATCGCCGATACCGGCCGGCGCATCCCGCTGACCGGCGTTACCGCCAAACCGGAACCGAATTGGAATTTCGATCCGGCCCGGCTGGTGACGGCGATCCGCATGCCGGAGCCGGGCGTCATCCGCCAGGCGCTCACGCTTTATCAGGCGGCGCTTCGCAAACCGTCGCTGACCGCGCTCTGCCTCGATTTCTCCGGTTCGATGCAGGGGAATGGCGAGGACCAGCTGCAGAAGGCGATGCGTTTCCTGCTGACTCCAGACGAAGCGAGCAAGGTGCTGGTGCAATGGTCGCCCGCCGACCAGATCATCGTCATTCCTTTCGATAGCAGCGTGCGCAATACTTTCATGGCCAGCGGAAATCCGCTGGAGCAGGAAGGCCTGCTGCACGAGATTTCCCTGCAAAGAGCCGGTGGCGGCACGGACATGTATGCCTGCGCCGAACGGGCTCTGCAGCAGATCGCCGGAACCGACAGGCTCTCGACTTATCTGCCCGCGATCATCATCATGACCGACGGCAAGTCCGACGATCGAAGCCAGGCCTTCATGAGCGAATGGAACGCGACCGAGCCGCATGTGCCGATCTTCGGCATCACATTTGGCGATGCCGACAAGACCCAGCTTGACAGCCTCGCCAAGCTGACCTCGGCGCGGGTGTTCGACGGCGGTTCGGATCTCGCGACCGCCTTCCGCACCGCGCGCGGCTATAATTAGGACGGGCATGCGCAACTGGCTCGGCAATGACGGCAACTGGATCGTGGCGGGATTGGTGGCGGCAATCACCGTGCCGCTCTTGAGCTTTGTCGCCGGCATGCCCTTCTTTATCGCTGCCATCATCGCCCTTCTGGTCTTTGCCGGCCTGGTCATTCTGTTGGCGCCGCGCCGGCTGTTCGAAGGCCTAGATGTCAAAAGCATCGGCAGCGGGCGCATCGCCTTTGCCCGCGACCTGCTGGAAGCCGCCGTTCCCTTTGCCGAGCGGCTGGAGACCGCCGCCGACACGATCAGCGATCGAAAGATGGCAACCGCAGTCCGCCATCTTGCCGAAATCGCCGCCGATGTCTTTCACAAGGTGGAGGCCAAGCCGGAGAGCGCCAATGCCGTGCGGCGGTTTCTCTCCTACTATCTGCCGCGCGCGGCCGAGGTGGCGGAAGGTTTTGCCGTCATCGAGGCCAAGCGCGTCCCCGACCCCAAGCAGTTGGAGGAGGTCCGCACCGTGCTGGTGAAGCTCGAAGAGGCCTTTGTCCATTATGCCGACAGCCTGGTCGACGAGGCGCTCGGCACGCTCGACACCGATCTGCGGCTCATTCAAGCATCGCTCAAAGAGGATATCGGACGCTGATGACCCTTTCTCGTCGCGCCTTTGGAGTGGGATTGCTCGGAGCCGGCGTCGTCGGCACCGGCGGTTATTTCGCCGTCCGGGATCGGCCGGAATTGCAGTGCCTGCTCGGCGCCCGCACGACGCTGTTCGGCTTCGTCGGCGGCGAGAAGGAGGCGCTCCTTGCCGACCCGGACGTCATCAAGGCGCTCGGTGCCTACGGATTGACGGTGAACAGCCGCGTCGCCGGCTCCGTCGAGATGGTGCGTGAACAGGCATTGCTGTCGCAGCATCCGCAATTCCTCTGGCCGTCCTCTTCGATCATGGTCGATATCGCCAGGCAGAACGGCATTGGCATCCGCGACGACCGCGTCGTGCTGAATACGCCGATCGTCGTCTATTCCTGGCAGCCCGTGGTCGATGGGCTGATGAAAGCCGGATTGGTGACGGTCAGCACCGAAGGTCATCACCAGCTTGATCTCAAGGCGCTGCTCGATGCGATCCTTGCCGGCGCCGACTGGTCGAAACTCGGCGTCAACTCGCTCTATGGCCGCGCCCGGATCGTCTCGACCGATCCCAACCGCTCCAATTCCGGCTTCATGTTCGCTGGCCTGGTGCTCAGCCTTTTCAGCGGCAATGTCGCGATATCAGGCGATCTTGCGACGTTCGGCAGCAAGGTGCAGGCGATCTTCCGCAACATGGGCTTCAAGTCGCCGTCGTCGGGCAAGCTTTTCGACCAGTATCTGGCCGGCGGCCTCGGCGGCGAGCCGATGATCGTCGGCTACGAGAACCAGCTGGTCGAATGGATCCTCGCTGATCCCGCGCGCTGGGACCGCATCAAGACGAGCCCCGGCGCAAAGCCGGTGGTGCTCTATCCGCGCCCGACCGTCTATTCCGCACATCCGTTGATCGTCGTCGATGAGAACGCCAACCGGCTGATTGAAGCGCTGGCGAGCCCGCGGCTGCAGGAGCTCGCCTGGACGAGGCACGGGTTCCGCGGTCCGTTGGGAGCTGTCACGGGCAATACCGACGGCGCCATATCGGGCCTGCTGCCGACCGAGGTCGATGCCGTCCTGCCGATGCCCGATGCCGGTGTCATGTTGTCGCTGCTGCCGACGCTGGCAAGCTGAGGGGCATTGCAGGGCAGGGTAGCCGGCCGGATCTTCGGCATGATCCCTGTTTTTATGCGGAATGGAATGTTTTCCTTGCTTTTATGCCGAACGGAATGTATGGGCACCACCATTCCACACGTAAGGCATGGGATTGTCCGGGAGAAATCCGGATCGTTCCGCCCGGTGGCATTTTCGAAGAAGATGCTGTTCGCCTTGCGGAGGTTCAACCGGAAAAGGATAAAAAGGCATGGCATTGCCCGATTTCTCTATGCGCCAGCTTCTCGAAGCAGGCGTCCACTTCGGCCACCAGACGCACCGCTGGAACCCGAAGATGAAGCCGTACATCTTCGGCGATCGTAACAACATCCACATCATCGATCTGGCCCAGACCGTTCCGATGCTGTCGCGCGCCCTTCAGGTCGTCAGCGACACCGTTGCCCGCGGCGGCCGCGTTCTCTTCGTCGGCACCAAGCGCCAGGCGTCCGAGATCATCGCCGACAGCGCCAAGCGTTCGGCTCAGTACTACGTCAACTCGCGCTGGCTCGGCGGCATGATGACGAACTGGAAGACGATCTCCAACTCGATCCAGCGCCTGCGCAAGCTCGATGAGATCCTCAACGGCGAAGCCCAGGGCTTCACCAAGAAGGAACGCCTGAACCTCGAGCGCGAGCGCGAAAAGCTCGACAAGGCTCTCGGCGGTATCCGCGATATGGGCGGCACCCCCGACCTGATGTTCATCATCGACACCAACAAGGAAAAGATCGCGATCGACGAAGCCAAGCGCCTCGGCATCCCGGTCGTCGCCATCATCGATTCGAACTGCGATCCGGACCTGATCGACTATCCGATCCCGGGCAACGACGATGCATCGCGCGCTATCGCCCTTTACTGCGAGCTGATCTCCCGCGCCGCCATCGACGGCATCGCGCGTCAGCAGAGCTCGTCCGGCCGCGATCTCGGCGCCTCCTCTGAAGTTCCGGTCGAGCCGGCTCTCGAGGAAGCAGCCGAAGGCTGATGAAAGCAGGCGGATCGAAAGCTCCGCCAAGGCTTACAGAGACTGGGACAAGGCCGCTCGCGACTCATCGAAGTTCGGCGGCCTTGCCTGTTTCAGGGCGAAGGCCAAACCTTTCGCCAGACAAGTTTCGTTATGACGCGTCTTCATCACGCTGTCATACATACAGGTACATTTCGTGCCTCAATCCGGTGCCGAGCCGCGCTTTGCGGTCCACCGTTTGAACCGACAAGAGGAAGCTAATGAGCGAGATTACGGCTGCAATGGTGAAGGAACTGCGCGAAAAGACCGGCGCAGGCATGATGGACTGCAAGAAGGCTCTTGCCGAAACCAGCGGCGACATGGAAGCGGCGATCGACTGGCTGCGCGCCAAGGGCATCGCCAAGGCCGACAAGAAGTCCGGCCGCACCGCCGCCGAAGGCCTCATCGGCGTTGCGAGCCAGGGCACCAAGGCCGTCGTCGTCGAAGTCAATTCCGAAACCGACTTCGTCGCCCGTAACGACGCCTTCCAGGATCTCGTCCGCGGCATCGCCAAGGTCGCCGTCTCCACAGACGGTACCGTCGAAGCCGTTGCGGCTGCGACTTATCTGGCATCCGGCAAGTCGGTTTCCGACACGATCAAGGATGCGATCGCAACGATCGGCGAGAACATGAACCTGCGCCGTTCAGTCGCTCTCTCCGTCGAGGACGGCGTCGTCGCCACCTATATTCACAATGCTGTTTCCGACGGCCTCGGCAAGCTCGGCGTTCTCGTCGCGCTGAAGTCGACAGGCGACAAGGAAGCCCTGAACGCGATCGGCCGTCAGGTCGCCATGCACATCGCTGCGACCGCGCCGCTGGCGATCCGCCCGGAAGAAGTCGATGCCGCCGTCGCCGAGCGCGAGCGCAACGTCTTCATCGAGCAGTCGCGCGCTTCCGGCAAGCCCGACAACATCATCGAGAAGATGGTTGAAGGTCGCATGCGCAAGTTCTTCGAGGAAGTCGCCCTTCTCTCGCAGGCTTTCGTCATCAATCCGGATCTGACGGTCGCAGCTGCCATCAAGGACGCTGAAAAGGCTGTCGGCGCACCGATCGAAGTCGCCGGCATGGCCCGTCTTCTGCTCGGCGAAGGCGTCGAAAAGGAAGAGACCGATTTCGCAGCCGAAGTCGCGGCTGCCGTCAAGGGTTGATCTTCCAGCCATAATTGGGAAAACAAGAAGGGCATCGCGTGACAACGCGATGCCCTTCGTGTATCGGGCATTCACCGCAATTTACGAGGAGCCAAGATGTCTTTAGAGCCTGTCTATAAACGCGTTCTACTCAAGGCTTCCGGCGAAGCACTCATGGGTAGCCAGGGTTTCGGCATCGATGTCGCGGTGGCGGACCGCATTGCATCCGATATCGCCGAAGCAAGGCATATGGGTGTGGAAGTCGGAGTCGTCGTCGGTGGCGGCAATATCTTCCGCGGTGTCGCGGTGGCGTCCAAGGGCGGCGACCGGGTCACCGGCGACCACATGGGCATGCTCGGCACCATCATCAACGCGCTGGCGTTGGCGACCTCGCTGCGCAAGCTGAACATCGATACGGTGGTGCTGTCGGCCATCTCCATGCCGGAGATCTGCGAGAGCTTTTCGCAGCGCGCAACCCTCTACCATTTGTCGATGGGACGCGTGGTGATCTTTGCCGGCGGCACCGGCAACCCCTTCTTCACCACCGATTCCGCCGCCGCCCTGCGCGCTGCCGAAATGGGTGCGCAAGCAATCTTCAAGGGCACGCAGGTGGACGGCATCTACACCGCCGACCCGAAGAAATATCCCGATGCCACCCGCCTCGACCGCCTGACCCACCAGGAAGTGCTGGACAGGGGGCTTGCGGTGATGGACGTTGCTGCCGTCGCGCTCGCCAGGGAGAACTCCATTCCGATCATCGTCTTCTCGATCCACGAGAAAGGCGGTTTTGCCGAAATCTTGACGGGCGGTGGCCTCAAGACCATCGTCTCCGACAACTGATATAAGCTGCGCCGCTTTATCAGGCGCAGCCCTCGCTGGAGCATGATGATCTTGGGCCGCTTGGCCTAAAATCTGAATCATGTTCTACACTAAATAGTTAGAGCATGATGTCGTCCGAAAGACGCTGACACTTTTCGGCATCATGCTCTGGAGCATGTCGCGCAAAAGTGTGCAGCGGTTTTGCGAAAACGACATGCGTAGAACCAGGACTTAAAGCGCGGCAAGTGAATCTGAAAGATCGCGACGCGCTTTATACGGGAGCATCGACATGAGTGAAGGTACCGACATCAAGGAACTGAAGCGCCGCATGGACGGCGCGGTTTCCGCATTCAAGAGCGACATCGCGTCGCTGCGCACCGGCCGTGCTTCGGCCAACATTCTCGATCCGGTCACGATCGAGGCCTATGGTTCGCGCATGCCGCTGAACCAGGTCGCCAACATCACCGTCCCCGAGCCGCGCATGCTGTCGGTCTCCGTCTGGGACAAGTCGATGGTCAGCGCCGTCGAGCGCGGCATCCGCGAATCCAATCTCGGCCTCAACCCGATCGTCGACGGCCAGAGCCTGCGTATTCCGCTGCCGGAGTTGAACGAGGAGCGCCGCAAGTCGCTCGTCAAGGTCGCTCATGATTATGCCGAAAAGAGCAAGGTTGCGATTCGCCATGTTCGCCGCGATGGCATGGACGGCCTGAAGAAGGCCGAAAAGGATGGCGTAATCGGCCAGGACGAGGGCAGGGCGCAGTCGGAACGTGTACAGAAGATGACGGACGAGACGATTTCCGAAATCGACCGCTTGCTTGGCGAGAAGGAAAAGGAAATCATGCAGGTCTAGTGGATCTGTGCCTTTGCCTGGAAAGACCGGACGGGAAATGTCGGAATCTGTATTTGTGACTGTGCCAGAGCATGTTGCCATCATCATGGACGGCAATGGCCGTTGGGCCAAGCAGCGCGGCCTGCCGCGCACCATGGGCCATCGCAAGGGCGTTGAGGCGGTCCGCGAGACAGTGCGCGCCGCTGGTGCCGTCGGCATAAAATATCTGACCCTCTTTGCCTTTTCCTCGGAGAACTGGCGCCGGCCGGAGGCCGAAGTCTCCGATCTGCTCGGTCTGCTCAAGGCTTTCATCCGGCGTGACCTTGCCGAGCTTCATCGCCAGAACGTGCGCATCAAGGTGATCGGCGACCGCCACAGCCTGCGCAGCGACATTCTCGGCCTGTTGCTCGAGGCGGAGGAGACGACCAAGGACAATACGGCGCTGACGCTGGTCATCGCCTTCAACTACGGTTCGCGCGACGAGATCTCGCGGGCTGTGGTGAGCCTGGCGAGGGACGTCGAGGCAGGCCGCCTGCGGGCCCAGGACATCACGCCCGCATTGATCAACGCCCGTCTCGACACGGCGGGTATTCCCGATCCGGATCTGATCATCCGCACCAGCGGCGAGGAGCGGCTGTCGAACTTCCTGCTCTGGCAGGCCGCCTATTCGGAATTCATCTTCGTTCCGGAATACTGGCCGGATTTCAGCCCTGAGATCTTCCGCCAGGCGCTCGAGAAATTCGCCTCTCGCGACCGGCGCTTCGGCGGCCTGTCGTCACAGGCAGCCGCGGTCGGCACCTGATGCAGAGGGAATTGAAGCTCCGCATCGTTTCAGGACTGATTCTTGCGGCCATCGTTCTTGCTGCCACCTGGTATGGCGGGTTTACCTTCCGCATTCTGGCGGCCGTGATCGGCCTGCTGATCTATTATGAGTGGTCGACAATAACAGGCATCGCGCGTGATTGGGTCGCCAATACCGTCGGCTGGATCGGCCAGGCGGCGATCGCCTCCCTGGTGCTTGTCGGCCATTTCGAATTCGCCGCCGGTATGCTGGTCGGCGTCACGGCCGTCGGCATAGCGCTGATCATCCTGCACGGCACCAGCCGCTGGTTGCCGGTCGGCCTGTTTTATGCCGGCGCCACCGGCCTGGCGCTCGCCGCGATCAGAAGCGATGACCGGCCCGGCCTTTACGCCATGCTCTTCGTTTTTGCCGTCGTCTGGGCAACCGACATCCTGGCTTATTTCGTCGGCAGGGCGCTTGGCGGACCGAAGCTTGCCCCTTCGATCTCGCCGGGAAAAACATGGTCGGGCGCCATCGGCGGCGCCGTTTCGGCGGTCGCAGCCGGCGTCGTTCTTATCCACTTTCTCATTCCGGGCGCGGAATTCATCGCCGCCGGCGCAGCACTCGTTCTCTCGGTTTGCAGCCAGTCGGGAGATCTGTTCGAATCCTTCATCAAGCGAAAATTCGGCGTCAAGGATTCAAGCCGTCTCATTCCGGGTCACGGCGGCGTCATGGACCGTGTCGACGGACTGATTTTTGCCTGTTTTTCGGCGTTCTTGCTTGCTGGAGCTTTTTCCCTGATAAAGGGGGCCGAAATGACGTCGCTCGGAGCGGCATTGTTCGGCCTCTGATGACGCGGCAGCCCGACGGAAGGAACTCATGGACGTGATGGCTGGTATATACGCATTCCTGATGGGGAATATCGTCACCTTCATCCTCGTGCTCTCGCTGCTCGTCTTCGTGCATGAGATGGGGCATTACCTCGTCGGGCGCTGGAGCGGTATTCGCATCCTTGCTTTTTCCGTCGGCTTCGGCCCGGAGCTATTCGGCTTCACCGACCGCCATGGAACGCGCTGGAAGATTGCGGCGATCCCGCTTGGCGGCTACGTCCGTTTCTTCGGCGACGAGGATGCCTCGAGCAAGCCTGACAGCGATCAGATTGCCGCCATGTCCGAGGAGGACCGGGCGCGCTCCTTTGCCGGCGCCAAGCTGTGGAAACGCGCCGCAACTGTTGCGGCCGGCCCGATCGCCAATTTTCTGCTGGCGATCGCCATCTTCACCGTTCTTTTCTCAGTCTATGGCCGCACGATCGCCGATCCCGTCGTCGCCGAGGTCAAGCCGGAGGGCGCCGCTGCCGCCGCCGGCGTCCTTCCCGGCGATCTTCTGGTCGCCATCGACGGCAGCAAGGTCGAGACCTTCGACGATGTGCGCCGCTATGTCAGCATCCGCCCGAGCCAGAAGATCATCGTGACGGTCGAGCGCGCCGGCCAGAAGCTCGACCTGCCGATGGTGCCGGAGCGCGTGGACCAGACCGACCAGTTCGGCAACAAGATCGAGCTCGGCCAGATCGGCATCGTCACCAACCAGCAGGCCGGCAATTTCCGCCTGCAGACCTACACGCCGCTCCAGGCGCTGCGTGAGGGCGTGATCCAGACCCGGGATATCGTCACCGGCACCTTCAAATATATCGGCAATATCTTCGCCGGAACGATGCGGGCCGATCAACTGGGTGGACCGATCCGCGTGGCGCAAGCTTCGGGCCAGATGGCGACGCTTGGTATAGGCGCAGTGTTGCAGCTTGCCGCCATGCTGTCGGTTTCCATAGGATTGCTTAACCTGATGCCGGTTCCGGTACTTGATGGCGGCCATCTGATGTTCTATGCGGTGGAAGCGGTGAGGGGCAAACCTTTGGGCTCTGCGGCCCAGGAAATTGCATTTCGCATCGGCCTGGCGATGATACTGACTTTGATGGTTTTCACGACCTGGAACGACATCGGTTCGTGGATAGGGTAAACGCGCAAGGCATGGGAATTACTATTTATTTACGATGTTTCAAGGCTGTAGTGGCGAATGGGTCACGCTTGCAAATGAAGTAAACAGAAATTAACGACCTCGCTTGCTTGTATGTCAAAAGCGGGTAAAACGACACACGTGACCGGAATCGGGTTCTCCCGGCAACGGGGACGAGGGAAACAAAGGTAATAGGTGAAATGAAGGCTGGTTCAAAGTTTTTGAACGCAGTATCGGCGGTTGCGCTGTCTGCTAGTGTTGTTGCTTCGGGCGCAGGTGCTTTGACGTTCGTTTCCGCTACCGCCGCTGAGGCCGCGGTTATCCAGCGCATCGATGTGCGCGGCGCAAGCCGTGTCGGCGCGGAAGCCGTCCGCTCGAACCTCACCATCGCTCCCGGAAAGAGTTTTTCGAACAGCGATATCGATGCCTCGGTCAAGCAGCTCTATGGGACGGGTTACTTTTCCGACGTCAAGATCTCTGTCTCCGGCAGCACGCTTGTTGTCAACGTCCAGGAAGCCCAGCTGGTCAACCAGGTCGTCTTCAACGGCAACCGCAAGATCAAGGACGACAAGCTCGCGACGATCGTCCAGACCCACGCTGCCGGCCCCTACAGCGACACCCAGATCCAGGCCGACATCCAGTCGATCAAGGAAGCTTATGCCGCCACCGGCCGCAGCGAGGTCGAAGTCACGACGCAGGTGGTGCCGCTCGGCGAAGGCCGCGTCAACCTTGCCTTCGTCATCAACGAGGGTGACCGCACCAAAATCGATTCGATCAACTTCGTCGGCAACAATGCCTACAGCGCCGGCCGCCTGGCTGCCGTCATCCAGACCAAGCGTTCGAACTTCCTGTCGTTCCTGACCCGCAAGGACGTCTATAACGATGACAAGCTGCATGCCGACGAGGAAGCGCTGCGCCAGTTCTATTACAATCGCGGTTACGCCGACATGCGCATCGTTTCTTCCGATGCCACCTTCGATGAAGCGACCAACAAATACACGCTCACTTTCAACATCGAGGAAGGCCAGCGTTACGACTTCGGACCGGTGACCGTTCAGTCCACGGTCGAAGGTGTCGGCTCCGATCAGCTGCAGCCGCTCGTGCGCACGAAAGAGGGTCACCTCTACAGCGCCAAGGAAGTGCAGAAGTCGATCGAGGCGATCTCCGATCAGGTTGCTTCTGCCGGTTATCCCTTTGCGCGCGTCACGCCGCGCGGTAACCGCGACCTCAACAACAATACGATCGGTGTCGAATACCTGGTCGACCAGGGCGAGCGCGCCTATGTCGAGCGCATCGAGATCCGTGGCAACAGCCGCACGCGCGACTACGTGATCCGCCGCGAATTCGATATGAGCGAAGGCGACGCCTTCAACCAGCAGATGATCACCAAGGCCAAGCGCCGCCTCGAAGCGCTCGGTTACTTCTCTTCCGTCAATATCTCCACCCAGCCGGGCAGCTCCCCGGACCGCGTCGTGGTGGTCGTCGACGTACAGGATCAGTCGACCGGTTCGTTCGGTGTCGGCGCGGGTTATGCTGCCGGCGGCGACGGCCTGCTGCTCGAAGCCTCGATCGAGGAAAAGAACTTCCTCGGCCGCGGCCAGTACATCCGCATCTCGGCCGGCGGCGGTCAGGAAGGCTCGCGCGCATACGGCGTCAGCTTCACCGAACCTTATTTCCTTGGCTACCGCCTGGCGGCAGGCTTCGACGTCAACCACAGCGAAACGTCGAGCAATGACAACTACGATTACGAGGAAACCAGCGTCGTCCTGCGCGTCACCGCGCCGATCACCGAGGATCTGGCGACGACCTTCCGTTATAACTACAAGCAGATGAAGTACGACGCTGACAATAACGATCTTTCCGATCTGTCCGCTCCGTATCAGCACCTCGTTGAGGACAGCCCTTGGACGCGTTCTTCCATCTCGCAGACGCTGACCTATAACACCCTCGACGATACGGTCCTGCCGCGCGAAGGCATCTATGCGACGGCGACGCAGGAAATTGCCGGCCTCGGCGGCGATTCGCAGTTCTACAAGATCTACGGCAAGGCCCGTTACTACCACCTGCTCGCAGACGATGCCGATATCATCGGTTCGGTTTCGGCCTCGGCGGGTTATGTCGTCGGCTTCGGGGAGCACCTGAATGTCTTCGACCAGTTCACCCTGACCAATGGTGACATTCGCGGCTTCGAAAACAAGGGTATCGGCCCGCGCGTTTCCGGCACCAACGACGATCCGCTGGGTGGTACGACTTATTTCACGGCGTCGGCCGAAGCGACCTTCCCGATGCCGGGCTTCCCGCGTGACTTCAACCTGCGTGGCGCGGTCTTCGCCGACGCGGGCACGTTGTTCGGCAACGACGTTGACCTGAGGGGCGACGGCATCGATGGCGAAGACGCCTCCCTGCGCGCTTCCGTCGGTGTCGGTGTTGTCTGGCAGTCTCCCTTCGGTTCGTTGCGCCTGGATTACGCGATCCCGGTTCTCAAGGAAGACTTCGACAAGACGCAGAACTTCAAGTTTGGCATCAACAACCAATTCTGATATCGGCAGTCCGGAACTGTAAGACTCAATTCCGTTCTGGAGCATTGCCGATGGAGCAAAACGTTTTTTTTCTGCCCCATGAAGGTCTGAAGCTCGCTGAGCTGGCAGAGTTTCTTGGGGCGGAACTTGTCAATTCCGACCATTCAGATGTTGTCGTCAGCTCCGTTGCCCCCCTCAACCGGGCGCGGGCGGGCGATCTCTGTTATATCCTGTCGCGCCGCAGCCGCGATGAACTGGCGACATGCGAAGCCTCGGCGGTGATCTGCGACAAGGCGCTCGCCGATCTCGTCCCCGAGCATATCCCGGTCATCCTGTCGTCCAATCCGCATGCGGCCTTCGCGATGGCGGGCGGTCTGCTCTATCCCGCGGCATTGCGCCCGGTCGTTTTTTCCTCGGGTGAAAGCGAAATCGCACCCAGCGCTGTGATCGACCCGAGCGCGAAACTCGAAAAGGGCGTGATCGTCGAGCCGATGGCCGTTATCGGTCCGCATGCCGAAATCGGCGAAGGGACGCGGATCGGCGCGCACAGCATTATCGGGCCAGGCGTCAAGATCGGCCGGGATTGTTCGATCGCCGCCGGGGCCAGTGTTCTCTGCGCGCTGATCGGCAATGGCGTCATCATCCACAATGGTGTGCGCATCGGCCAGGATGGTTTCGGTTATGCGCCGGGTCCGCGCGGCATGATCAAGATCGTCCAGATCGGCCGGGTGATCATCCAGGACAAAGTCGAGATCGGCGCCAACACCACGATCGACCGCGGCGCCATGGACGATACCGTCATCGGCGAGGGCACCAAGATCGACAACCAGGTACAGATTGGCCACAATGTTCAGATCGGCCGCCATTGCGCCATCGTCGCGCAAGTCGGCATCGCCGGCAGCACGAAGATCGGCAATGGCGTGCAGATCGGCGGCCAGGTCGGCATCAAGGGGCATGTGACGATCGGCGACGGCGTGCAGATTGCCGCCAAAAGCGGTATCATGACCGACCTTCCAGCCGGCGGACAATATGGCGGTGTCCCTGCGCGCCCGTTAAAAGACTATCTGAGAGAGGCCGCACAGCAGGTGTCGAAAAGCAAGCTGCGCGGAAGGAACCCTGGAGGCAAGGAAAATGACTGAGGAAGCCACGACAACGCTTTCTTCGGCTGACATTATTGAGATCATGAAGCTGCTGCCGCATCGGTATCCGTTTCTCATGGTCGACAAGATCATTGAGATCGACGGCGACAACAGCGCGATCGGTATCAAGAATGTCACGGTGAACGAGCCGCATTTCACCGGCCATTTTCCGGAAGCTCCGATCATGCCGGGTGTGCTCTTGATCGAGGGCATGGCGCAGACCGCGGGTGCGATCTGTGCTAAGAAGGAAGGTCAGCCCGGCAACCTCGTCTACTTCATGACCATCGAGAATGCGCGTTTTCGCAAGCCCGTCCTGCCCGGCGATCGCGTCGAATTCCATGTCAAGAAGCACAAGCAGCGCGGCAATATTTGGAAATTCCATTGCGACGCCAAGGTTGACGGCGCGCTTGTCGCCGAGGCCGATATCGGCGCGATGATCGTTCGTAAGGATCAGGCATGAGCAATATCGCCGAAAGCGCCCATATTCATCCGATGGCTGTCGTCGAAGACGGCGCTGTTGTCGGTGAGGGCGTCAAGATCGGTCCCTTCTGCTATGTCGGCCCGCATGTCGTGCTCCATGCGAATGTCGAGCTCCTGGCGCATGCGGTCGTCACCGGCCGCACCGTGATCGGCAAAGGCACACGCATCTTCCCGATGGCCGTGGTCGGCGGTGATCCCCAGAGCGTGCATCACGGCGGCGAGGAGACGACGCTGACGGTCGGCGCCAATTGCACGATCCGTGAAGGCGTGACGATGAACACCGGCACGGCCGATTTCGGCGGCCAGACGATCGTCGGCGACAACAACCTCTTCCTGGCCAATTCCCATGTCGCGCATGACTGCAGGGTCGGCAATCACGTGATCATGTCGAACAACGTCATGCTCGCCGGCCACGTCGTCATCGAGGATCGCGTCATCCTGGGCGGCGGCTCGGCCGTTCACCAGTTCACCCGCGTCGGCCGTCAGGCCTTCGTCGGTGGCCTCTCAGCGGTGAGTTACGACGTCATTCCCTACGGCATGCTGAACGGCAATCCGGGGCTGCTGAGCGGCCTCAATGTCGTCGGCATGACGCGCGCCGGCGTCGACCGCGCCGTCATCCACAGGGTGCGTCGCGCCTATAAGTCGATCTTCGAAGGAACGGCCTCGGTCCGTGAAAACGCCGCCGCCATTCGCGACGAATATGCCGATTGCGAGCAGGTGGTCCACATCCTCGATTTCATCGCCGCCGACAGCGACCGCGCCTTGTCCTCGCCGACCCGGGGACAGAAGGGCTAGTCCGTGGTTTTATCAGGCGAAACCGCTGCGGGCCGGCTGGCGATCATTGCCGGCGGCGGTCTTCTGCCTTCCTATGTCGCCGAAGCCGCGCGCGCGGCGGGTGAAAATCCGGTCATCGTCGCGCTGAAGGATGAAAGCGACCGGCGCTGGGATGGCTATGACCATGCCGTCGTCGGCATCGGCGATTTCGCCACCCTCGATGGGTTCCTCAACCGTTACGGCGTCGGCCGTGTCGTGATGTCGGGCAGCGTGCGCCGCCGGCCGGAATGGCGCGAGGTGCGCCCGACGCTGCGCATCCTGATGAAGGTCCCGGCTGCCATCCGCACGCTGCTCTCCGGCGGCGACGACACGGTTCTGCAGATGGTGATCCGGCTGATCGAGGGAAACGGCCGCCGCGTCGTCGGCGCCCATGAAATCGCCCCCGACCTGCTGGCCTCCGTCGGCCCGCTCGGCGCGGTCGTGCCCGGCGAGGAAGACCGGCGCGATATCAGCCGGGCCGCCGAAGCCGCCGACATGCTCGGCCGGCTCGATGTCGGGCAGGGTTCTGTCAGCATCGGGGGACGGGTCGTGGCACTCGAGGGGCTTGAGGGCACGGATGAGATGCTGGACCGTGTGACGGGTCTCAGAGCCGCCGGGCGCATCTCGCCACGGCGGCGCGGCGCGCTCGTCAAGCTCTGCAAGCCGCAACAGGATATCCGCGCCGACCTGCCGGCGATCGGCGTTTCCACGATTCTGAACGCTGCGAAAGCCGGCCTTGCCGGCGTCGCCGTCGAGGCCGGCCGCTCGCTGGTGCTCGATCGCGCCGCCGTCATCAAGGCCGCCGATGAGGCCGGGCTTTTTGTCTGCGGCGTCGATCGCGGGTTGGCGGCATGGGGGCTCGAATGAATGGGACGCCGCTGAAGATCGCCGTCATTGCCGGTGAGGTGTCGGGTGACCTGCTCGGCGCCGATCTCATCGCTGCCCTGAAACGGATTCACGGCGGGCCGGTGGAACTCGTCGGCGTCGGCGGCGAGGGGCTGCAGGCCGAGGGCCTGACATCCCTGTTCGATTTTTCCGAGCTTTCGATCATGGGCATCACCCAGGTGCTGAGTCGGCTGCCGAAGCTCTATACGCTGATCCGCCAGACGACCGCCGCCATTATCGCTGCACGGCCTGACATTCTGCTGATTATCGACAGCCCGGATTTTACCCATCGCGTTGCAAAGCGGGTCCGCACCGCGCTGCCCGATCTGCCTGTCGTCAATTATGTCTGTCCGAGTGTGTGGGCCTGGAAGGAGTATCGCGCCACGCGCATGCTCGGCTATGTCGATCACGTGCTCGCCGTTCTCCCCTTCGAGCCGGCCGTGATGCGCGCGCTCGGCGGGCCGCCGACGACCTATGTCGGGCATCGCCTGACGGCCGACCCCGCGCTGCTGCAAACCCGGAGCTTGCGCGCCGGCCGGCAGCCCGGCAACGGCACGATCATTCTTCTTCCCGGATCACGTTCCTCGGAGATCAAGAATCTCCTGCCTTATTTTGAAGCGGCAACGGAGGAGCTTGTCGCCCGCAACGGGCCGACGCGTTTCATTCTGCCGACGGTGACGCACAAGCAGGCGCTTGTCCGCGAAATGACGGCGGGATGGGCTGTGAAGCCGGAGATCGTTGTCGGTGCGGAAGCGAAATGGAAGGCCTTCACTGAAGCCGATGCAGCCATGGCGGCGTCCGGAACCGTCATTCTTGAACTTGCGCTTGCCGACGTTCCCGTCGTCTCCGCCTACAAGGTCGACTGGATCATGCGCATGCTGACAGGGCGCATCAAGACCTGGACCGGCGCACTGCCGAACCTGATCGCGGATTACCCGGTTGTGCCGGAATATCTGAACGACGTCGTTCGCGGCGCAAGCCTTGCGCGCTGGATGGAACGGCTGTCGGCCGACACCTACCAGCTCAAGGCAATGAAGGAAGGCTACGAACTTATCTGGCAGCGAATGCAGACGGAAATACCGCCTGGAGAGCATTCGGCGCAGATCGTGCTCGCCGTTTTAACCAACAAAAAACCCGGCCATTCCTGACCGGGTTTTCTTTTGGAACTCGAAGCGATCAGCGCTTCGAAACCGGCACGTAATCGCGCTTCGGTTCGCCGACATAGAGCTGGCGCGGACGGCCGATGCGCTGTTCCGGATCTTCGATCATCTCGTTCCACTGGGCGATCCAGCCGACGGTGCGGGCGAGCGCGAACAGCACGGTGAACATGGTCGTGGGGAAGCCCAGCGCCTTCAGCGTGATGCCGGAGTAGAAGTCGATGTTCGGATAGAGCTTCTTCTCGATGAAATATTCGTCGGTAAGCGCGATGCGCTCCAGCTCCATCGCCACTTCGAGCAGCGGATCGTCCTTGATGCCGAGTTCGCCGAGCACCTCATGCGTCGTCTTCTGCATGATCTTGGCGCGCGGATCATAGTTCTTGTAGACGCGGTGGCCGAAGCCCATCAGGCGGAACGGATCGTTCTTGTCCTTCGCGCGGGCGATATATTCCGGAATGTGGTCGACCGAGCCGATTTCCGAAAGCATGTTGAGCGCGGCTTCGTTGGCGCCGCCATGGGCCGGACCCCAGAGGCAGGCGATGCCGGCAGCGATGCAGGCGAACGGGTTGGCGCCCGAAGAGCCGGCGAGACGGACGGTCGAGGTCGATGCATTCTGCTCGTGATCGGCATGCAGGATGAAGATGCGGTCCATGGCGCGGGCAAGCACCGGATTGACCACATATTCCTCGCAGGGCACGGCAAAGCACATGCGCAGGAAGTTCGAGGCATAGTCGAGGTCGTTCTTCGGATAAACGAAGGGCTGGCCAATATGGTACTTGTAGGCCATGGCGGCAAGCGTCGGCATCTTGGCGATCATGCGCAGGCTGGCGACCATGCGCTGGTGCGGATCGGTGATGTCGGTCGAGTCGTGATAAAAGGCCGACAATGCGCCGACGCAGCCGCACATGACGGCCATCGGATGCGCGTCGCGGCGGAAGCCGGTGAAGAAGCGGCTCATCTGCTCATGCACCATGGTGTGGTGCGTGACGCGATAATCGAAATCCTTCTTCTGCGCGGTTGTGGGAAGCTCGCCGTAGAGAAGCAGGTAGCAGACCTCGAGGAAGTCGCCATGCTCGGCCAACTGCTCGATCGGATAGCCGCGATGCAGCAGCACACCCTCGTCGCCGTCGATATAGGTGATTTTGGATTCACAGGATGCGGTCGAGGTAAAACCCGGATCGTAGGTGAAGGAAGCGGTGTTCTTGTAGAGAGCACCGATATCGATGACGCTCGGGCCGATCGTGCCGCTTTTGACAGCGAGGTCGACTGATTTGTCACCGATTTTTATTGTTGCGCTTTGATCCGTCATGCTGATCCTCCGAAACTGGCGGTGGCGCCACAAAAGCGCCATAGGGGTTAAGCGTCCTCAGCGATAGCTATATGATCGCGAAGCTAATGCCAAGTTACCCCGACGGCATTTTGTGCATTGCGGCATCACCTTTTAGGCACTGCAGCGATGAGCCGCACGCATAGCGGAAGCCAATGATTCGACTGGTCTTTTGGTCCTTGCGATTTTCCCTCATATTTCAATCGATTATTCTTGCTCGTTTTGATTGAAGGTTGCATTCTGGCCGCCGGTGCGGGTGACCTTGGGCGGCACATGCAGGAATTGACGACAGTCGAATTGCGGCCGGAAGCGGGCGCCGGCCTTGCCGATCCGTCGGATTTTGCCGCGCCTGTCGTGGTGACGCGGCCGGCAAGGACGCAGTCGGCGTCACCCTTGCGCCACCGGCTGCCGGCCGCCGCCACGCAATCGCTGCGTGCCGGAGCCCGCATGCTGGGCGAGGAGGCCGATCACGGCCGCCTGCTGCTGTTCTCGCCGGTCTTCCTCGGCGCCGGCGCGGCCGTCTGGTTTCTCGCCGCATCGGATTTTCCCCTCATTGCATCACTGCTCTGTCTGCTGGCGCCGGCGACTGCGGTTTTCCTCACCGGCCGCAGCCGGCCGGCATTGCGGGCGACTTTCGCTGCGCTTGCACTTTTCGCCTGCGGCATGCTCTCGGCCCAGTTCGAGAGCTGGCGGGCTTCGACCGTCATCCTCGACTCCTCGGTGACGACGACCGTGACCGGCCGCGTCGAACGGCGCGAAGGCGACGGCCGCGGGCGCTGGCGCTACATTCTTGCCGTCACCGGCACTGAGACGCCGGAGTTGAAGCGGCCGCCGGGACGCATAACCGCAATCGCCCGTGGCGCCGACGCGCCTTTCGAGATCGGCGACATCATATCAGGCAGGGCACGGCTGACGCCACCGGCAGGCCCCGCACTTCCTGAGCTCAACGACTTCTCGTTCGGTGCCTATTTCGATGGCATCGGCGCCAACGGTTTCTTCTATGGTGCGCCGGAGAAAGCCGACGCGCAGGCAGGCCCGTCGGCTGCGAGATCGGCGTCGGAGGCTCTGCTCGAATGGCTCTACCAGCTGCGCAGCGGCATCGGCGACCGCATACGGTCGATCCTGCCCGGCGACACGGGCGCTTTTGCCGCTGCTCTGGTAACGGATGAGCGCCGCGCCATCTCGAATGCGACGACGGAGGCGCTGCGCCAGTCCGGCCTTGCCCATATCGTCGCCATCTCGGGCCTCAATATGGCGCTGTCGGCCGGCATTTTCTTCGTCGGTTTCCGGATGCTGCTCAGCCTCTTTCCCGGCGTCGCCCAAGCCTATCCGACCAAGAAGATCGCCGCCGCCGGCGCGCTCATCGCCGTCACCGCCTATTTCCTGATCTCCGGTTTCGGGGTCTCGGCCGAACGCGCCTTTATCATGATGGCCATCATGCTGGTTGCCGTCTTCTTCGATCGGCCGTCGATCAGCCTGCGCAATGTCGTTCTCTCCGCGCTGGTTATCATTGCCATTTCACCCTCCGAAGTCTTGGGCCCGAGCTTTCAGATGTCCTTTGCCGCGACATTGGCACTGGTATCGGGCTATCAGCTGTGGAAGGACCGGCGTATCCGTGACAACGCCTTGCTGAAACTGCCGATTATCAGGCCGGTGGTCACTGTTGCCGGTTTCTTCGGCGGCGTCTTCCTGACCTCGCTGATCGGCGGTTTTTCCACCGCGCTGTTTTCGATCGAGCATTTTCATCGCCTGACCGCTTACGGTCTGCCGGCAAACCTCGCGACGATGCCGATCATCTCCTTCATCGTCATGCCGGCCGGGCTGCTGGCGATGTTGCTCATGCCTTTCGGTCTGGACGCTCCGCTCTGGAAGGTGGTCGGATTCGGCCTCGATCTGGTGATTGCGGTCGCCAAGACGGTGTCGGGCTGGGGCGGTGATATCGGCATCGGCCGCTTGCCCGCCTGGTATTTCGCTGTTGCCGTGGCAGGCTTTCTGCTGCTGACGTTGCTGCGCACCCGGCTGCGCCATGTCGGCACATCGATCCTATCGGTCGCAACGCTCATCCTGCTGCTTCTGCCGGTTCCCCGGCCGCCGGACCTGGTGATTTCCGAGGATGGCAGTCTGGTTGCGGTCGTCGCGGCCGCGGCAATCGCTTCCAACCGTGAAAACCCGCCGGATTTCATCTTCGACCAGTGGCAGAGAGCGCTGGTCCTGCCGGCACATGAGGCGCCGAAGATGCTGGATGGTCCCGCTATCCCGCCGGAAGGAGAAGACCGCCGCGTCAGGCTTTCCCGCGATCAGCAGAACGAAGCGAGGGCGGCGATGCGGGCTGCCGCCGCGGGCGGTGACGCAAACCGCTTTTCCTGCGTCAAGAAAGCCTGGTGCATATCAAGGCTTGGCAACGGTCAAGTGGTTGCTGTCATCGACAATGCCGCCTATCTCGGTCCGGCCTGCGATGCGGCCGATATCGTCGTGACATCGGTCCGCCTGCGTTTCAACAGCTGCCACTCAGGTGGCACGCTCTTTACCGGCGAGACGCTGCGTAGGACCGGTTCCGTCGAGTTGCGCTTCGCCGATGCCGGCCTGGAGGTCGTGACCGCATTCGAGACCCTGTCGCGGCCATGGATGCGCCATCGCGCCTATGACTGGCGCAGCAACAGCTTTGCCGAATCCGGCCTGGCTGGTGTCAGTGATAGCGGCGAATGAGGCCGACGAGCTTGCCCTGTACCTTGACGCGGTCCGGTCCGAAGATTCGGGTCTCGTAAGCCGGGTTGGCGGCTTCCAGCGCGATCGAGGCGCCCTTGCGGCGGAAGCGCTTCAGCGTCGCTTCCTCGTCATCGACGAGGGCAACGACGATATCGCCGGGACTTGCGGTGCTGCCGTTGCGGATGATCACGGTGTCGCCGTCGAAGATGCCGGCGTCGATCATCGAATCGCCCTTAACCTCCAGCGCGTAGTGTTCGCCGGAGCCGAGCATGTCGGCGGGAACGACGATGTCGTGGGTGTTGTTCTGGATCGCCGAGATCGGCACGCCGGCGGCGATCCGGCCCATAACAGGCACGGAGACCGAGTTGCCGTTATCGGCGACGGGCTTTGCAGGAGCGGGAGCGGCGACCGGCTGGGGCTTGCCGAGGCTGCCCTCGATGACGCTCGGCGAAAAGCCGCGCCGAGGCTGGATGCTGGGGCTATAGGCCTCCGGAAGCTTGATGACCTCGAGCGCCCGGGCCCGGTTCGGTAGGCGGCGAATGAAGCCGCGTTCTTCGAGCGCTGTAATCAGGCGATGAATGCCGGATTTCGAGGCGAGATCGAGGGCATCCTTCATTTCGTCGAAAGACGGCGGAACGCCGGATTCCTTCATGCGCTCATGAATGAAAAGGAGAAGCTCCTGTTGTTTGCGCGTGAGCATCGACGTCAGACCCCTGATTGAAACAAATCCAGAACAGACACTATATGTTCCATATGTGTTCCGCAAGTGGCTAAATTTCCGTAAAACTTGCCGCCAACTCGTTGAGATTTTTATTTTCAATCGCCGGATAAGCAGGCAGGTCTTGCCTTGGGCGGCACTCTCACACATCTCTGCCATGCCACGAGAGGGGATATGAGGGGATATCATGAACGCGCAGTCCGCCAAACCGCATCCGCTGGATCACGTCGTGCTGCCTGTCGTCAATATCGATCTGGCGCGCGAAAGGCTCGGCAAGCTCGGCTTTACCGTTGCCGCCGATGCGCGCCATCCCTTCGGAACGGAAAATGCCTGCGTCTTTTTTGCCGACAAGACTTATCTGGAGCCGCTCGGGGTTGCGAGCATCGCGGAGAGCGAGGCATCGGCGCGGCAAGGCAATGTCTTCACCGCCCGCAACCAGGCTTTCCGCTTCCGCTGCGGCGAGGAGGGGCTTTCGGCAATCGTCTTTGCCACCGAAGATTCTGCCCGTGATCATAAGAATTTCGCCAACAAGGGATCGAGCGCCGGCGAGATGCTGGAGTTCAGCCGGCCGATGAAGATGCCGGATGGTTCCGAGAGCGTCGGCAGCTTCAAATTGGCCTTCGCTGGCGATCTGCGTGCGCCTGATTTCTTCCTCTTTACCTGTCAGCGCATCAACCCGCTCCCGGCTGACCGTGCTGCGCTGGAGAAACATGCCAATGGAGTGACCGGCATAACCGAGATCGCGCTTTGCGCGCCTGATGCGGCCGCATTCGGCGCCTTCGTCAGCCTCGTCGCCGCGCAATCGGCAATCGAGAAAACCGGTTTCGGCGTCAATATCGCGGCGTCGAATGCGAGAATCAGCCTGATGACGCCGGAAGGGCTGGAGGCCTATTTCGAGATCGCCGTCTCATCCGCCGACCGCGGCCTGCGCGGCCGGGCTATCCTTTTTGCTGTCGCCGATCTTGCCGTGACAGAAGCGCATTTGGCTGCTAACGGAGTGACCTACACGCGAAAGAACAATCGCATTCTGGTGAAGCCCGCGCCCGGGCAGGGCACGCTCTTCGCCTTCGAGGAAACACGATGAGCACCGATACGAATTCCGAAGTCAAGATCGGCGAGGGCGCTGGCCAGGTCACCTTTTCCAATACCGGCCGCCTGTCGCTGATTGCCGGTCCCTGCCAGATGGAGAGCCGCGACCACGCCTTCATGGTCGCCGGTACGCTGAAGGAGCTTTGCGCAAAGCTCGGCATCGGCCTTGTCTATAAGAGCTCCTTCGACAAGGCGAACCGCACCTCGCTTTCGGCCGAGCGCGGCATCGGGATTGAAAAGGGCATGGAGGTCTTTGCCGACCTGAAGAAGGAATTCGGCTTTCCCGTCTTGACCGACGTCCATACCGCCGAGCAATGCGTCGAGGTGGCAGAGGTGATCGATGTGCTGCAGATTCCAGCCTTTCTCTGCCGCCAGACCGACCTCCTCATCGCCGCCGCCAAGACCGGCCGCGTCGTCAATGTCAAGAAGGGCCAGTTCCTCGCTCCCTGGGATATGAAGAACGTCCTGAAGAAGCTCAACGCCAGCGGCAATCCGAACGTGCTGCTGTGCGAGCGCGGCGCCTCCTTCGGTTACAACACTTTGGTTTCCGATATGCGTTCGCTGCCGATCATGGCGGCGATGGGCGCCCCCGTTGTTTTCGATGCGACGCATTCCGTCGCGCAGCCGGGCGGGCAGGGCGATTCCTCCGGCGGTCAGCGGGAATTTGTGGAAACGCTGGCGCGTGCAGCGGTGGCGACCGGTATTGCCGGCGTCTTCGTCGAAACCCATCAGGACCCGGACAATGCGCCGTCCGACGGCCCGAATATGGTCTATCTCAAGGACATGCCGCGGCTTCTGGAAAAGCTGCTCGCCTTCGATGCGGTCGCCAAGGCCTGACGTCAACAGCCTGACATGATCGTGCTATAGGCGAGATCGGACAAGCTGGTTCGAAGGCGGAAAACTGCGCCATTGTAATTTGCACGCCTTCGATTATGACAGGCTTCGAACGACTTATCACCCACCGAGCAGGAAGAACCCATGACTGCAATCACCGATATCATCGCCCGCGAGATTCTCGATAGCCGTGGTAACCCCACCGTCGAAGTCGATGTCTATCTCGAAGACGGCAGCATGGGCCGCGCGGCCGTTCCCTCGGGCGCCTCGACGGGCGCGCATGAGGCGGTCGAGCTGCGCGACGGCGGCAAGCGCTACCTCGGCAAGGGCGTCCAGAAGGCGGTCGACGCCGCCAACACCGAGATCTTCGACGCAATCGGCGGCATCGACGCCGAAAACCAGATCCAGATCGACAACATCATGATCGAGCTGGACGGTACGCCGAACAAGTCGCGCCTCGGCGCCAACGCCATCCTCGGTGTCTCGCTCGCCGTCGCCAAGGCTGCCGCCCAGGCCTCCGGCCTGCCGCTCTACCGCTATGTCGGCGGCGCTTCCGCGAGCCTGCTGCCGGTGCCGATGATGAACATCATCAACGGCGGCGCCCATGCCGACAACCCGATCGATTTCCAGGAATTCATGATCCTGCCGGTTGGCGCCGATACGATCGCCGAAGCCGTGCGCATGGGCTCGGAAGTCTTCCATACGCTCCGCAAGGAACTTGCAGCCCAGGGCCACAACACCAATGTCGGTGACGAAGGCGGTTTCGCACCGGGCCTGAAGAGCGCTTCGGAAGCTCTCGACTTCATCGTCAAGTCGGTCGAGAAAGCCGGCTACAGGCCGGGCGAGGACATCTACCTCGGCCTCGATTGCGCCTCGACGGAATTTTTCAAGGATGGCAAATACGTTCTCGAAGGTGAAGGCCGCACGCTCGAATCGAGCGCCATGGCCGAATATCTGGCCGAACTCGCCGCCAAGTACCCGATCATCTCGATCGAGGACGGCATGGCCGAAGACGACTGGGACGGCTGGAAGACGCTGACCGACCTGACCGGCAAGAAGACCCAGCTGGTCGGCGACGATCTCTTCGTCACCAATTCCGCCCGTCTTCGCGACGGCATCCGCATGGGCGTCGCCAACTCGATCCTCGTCAAGGTCAACCAGATCGGCTCGCTGACGGAGACGCTCGACGCCGTCAACACCGCGCATAAGGCGGCCTATACCGCGGTCATGTCGCACCGCTCCGGCGAAACCGAAGATTCGACCATCGCCGATCTCGCGGTCGCCACCAACTGCGGCCAGATCAAGACCGGCTCGCTGTCGCGCTCCGACCGCCTTGCCAAGTACAACCAGCTGATCCGCATCGAAGAAGGCCTCGGCCCGCAGGCCCAGTATGCCGGCCGCTCGATCATCCGCGGCTGATCGGATCTGATTGGCAATGTCTCGACCCGCGCCTTCCCGGCGCGGGTTTTTTGTTGCGCTTTTTTAGAGTCAACGAACGGTTAATCTCTGCGCGGTAGATTGAACGAATTGGTAATGCGTTCAAGAGCATGCGTGTATGTGGACAAGGCATCATAAGAAGAGAAAGCTCGGCCGCTTCGTCATTCCGGCTATGACGGTCGCCTTCCTTTCCTATTTCGGTTATCATTGCATTCATGGCGATTACGGCCTGCGCGCAACGGAGACGTTCGAGCATCAGCGTATCGCGCGTGAAAAAGAGCTTGCGATCTTGAAGGCGAAGCGCGAACATCTGGAAAATCAGGTCGCGCTGCTCAGTGACGGTTCGCTCGACAAGGATATGCTGGACGAAAAAGCGCGCTATCAGCTCAATATGTCGCGCGCCGACGAGATCGTCATATTCAACCATTATTCCAATTAACCGGAATTCGGTTAATTGGATTTTTTTCTGTTTTATCAATAATTTAGTGCCGAATACGAGCCATGCAATTATGGCATTGCTGTGGTCATATTTCTTCCCTATGGTACGCGCCACCGAGAAACGACAAACCCATAGGGAGGGTTGAATGGCGCCGCGAAAGACCGCGACCGTTTCCAGCCGCAAAACTGCAGCAAAACCGGCAGCCAAGGCATCGAATGGAGGCCCTGTGGCCGACTTCGATCGCGATGAGGAGCTCAAGGCCTATCGCGAAATGCTGCTGATCCGCCGCTTCGAGGAGAAGGCCGGTCAGCTTTACGGCATGGGCTTCATCGGCGGCTTTTGCCACCTCTACATCGGTCAGGAAGCTGTCGTCGTCGGCATGCAGATGGCGCAGAAGGAAGGCGACCAGGTCATCACCGCCTATCGCGACCACGGCCACATGCTGGCAACCGGCATGGAAGCGCGCGGGGTCATGGCCGAGTTGACCGGGCGCCGCAGCGGCTATTCCCACGGGAAGGGCGGCTCGATGCACATGTTCTCGAAAGAGAAGCATTTCTACGGCGGTCACGGCATCGTCGGCGCCCAGGTTTCGCTCGGAACGGGTCTTGCCTTTGCAAACCATTACCGCGGCAACGGCAATGTCTCCATCGCCTATTTCGGCGATGGCGCCGCCAACCAGGGCCAGGTCTACGAGAGCTTCAACATGGCGGCTCTCTGGAAGCTGCCGATCGTCTATATCGTCGAGAACAACCGTTACGCCATGGGTACCTCGACCGCCCGCGCCACGGCTCAGTCGAACTACTCGCTGCGCGGCTCCGGCTTCGGCATCCCCGGCATTCAGGTCGACGGCATGGATGTTCGCGCCGTCAAGGCCGCGGCCGACGAGGCGCTCGAACATTGCCGCTCCGGCAAGGGCCCGATCATCTTGGAAATGCTGACCTATCGCTATCGCGGTCACTCCATGTCCGATCCGGCGAAGTATCGCTCCAAGGAGGAAGTGCAGAAGATGCGCTCCGAGCAGGATCCGATCGAACAGGTCAAGGCGCGCCTCATCGAAAAGGGCTGGGCCTCTGAAGACGATCTGAAGGCGATCGACAAGGATGTCCGCGACATCGTCGCCGACAGCGCCGACTTCGCCCAGGCCGATCCGGAGCCGGATGCATCCGAGCTCTACACCGACATTCTGCTCTAATCGGGGAGGGAACCCATGCCTATCGATATCCTCATGCCCGCCCTCTCTCCGACCATGGAAGAAGGCACGCTGTCCAAATGGCTGAAGCAGGAAGGTGACAAGGTCACATCAGGCGACGTGATTGCGGAAATCGAAACCGACAAGGCGACGATGGAAGTCGAAGCCGTCGACGAAGGTGTTATCGGCAAGCTGCTCGTCGATGCCGGCACCGAAGGCGTCAAGGTCAACACCAAGATCGCCGTGCTGCTGCAGGACGGCGAGTCCGCCTCGGATATCTCCGCCGCCAAGCCGGCCGCCGCCGCTCCGCAAGTTGCCCAGGAAGAGAAGCCGACCAACACCGGTTCTGCTTCCGCGCCGCTTCCGGCCGAGCCGAAGGCCGTCGTTCCGAACGACCCGGAAATTCCGGCCGGCACCGAAATGGTGTCGACGACCGTGCGCGAAGCGCTGCGCGACGCCATGGCCGAAGAAATGCGTGCCAGCGAAGACGTCTTCGTCATGGGCGAGGAAGTCGCCGAATACCAGGGCGCCTACAAGGTCACGCAAGGGCTGCTGCAGGAATTCGGCCCCCGCCGCGTCATCGACACGCCGATCACCGAGCACGGCTTTGCCGGCGTCGGCGTCGGCGCCGCCATGGCAGGCCTTCGCCCGATCGTCGAATTCATGACCTTCAACTTCGCCATGCAGGCGATCGACCACATCATCAACTCGGCCGCCAAGACGCTCTATATGTCCGGCGGCCAGATGGGTGCTCCGATCGTCTTCCGCGGCCCGAACGGTGCGGCTGCCCGCGTCGGCGCCCAGCACAGCCAGGACTATGCCGCCTGGTACAGCGCCATCCCCGGCCTGAAGGTCGTCATGCCCTACACGGCCTCCGACGCAAAGGGCCTGCTGAAGGCGGCGATTCGCGATCCGAACCCGGTCATCTTCCTCGAAAACGAAATTCTCTACGGTCAGCACTTCGACGTGCCGAAGCTCGACAATTTCGTCCTGCCGATCGGCAAGGCCCGCATCCATCGCCCGGGCAAGGACGCCACGGTCGTCTCCTTCGGCATCGGCATGACCTATGCGACCAAGGCAGTTGCCGAACTCGAGAAGATCGGCATCGACGTCGAACTGATCGACCTTCGCACCATCCGCCCGATGGATCTGCCGACGATCATCGAATCGGTCAAGAAGACCGGCCGCCTGGTCACCGTCGAGGAAGGTTATCCGCAATCATCCGTCGGCACCGAAATCGCCACCCGCGTCATGCAGCAGGCCTTCGACTATCTCGATGCGCCGATCCTGACCATTGCTGGCAAGGACGTGCCGATGCCCTACGCCGCCAATCTCGAAAAGCTCGCCCTTCCGAACGTCGGCGAAGTCGTCGATGCGGTGAAGGCTGTTTGCTACAAATAAGGGGAGGGTATCTCGATGCCGATCAATATCACGATGCCCGCCCTGTCTCCGACCATGGAGGAAGGCAATCTTTCTAAGTGGCTGGTCAAGGAAGGCGACAAGGTCAAGTCTGGCGATGTGATCGCCGAGATCGAGACCGACAAGGCGACGATGGAAGTCGAAGCCGTCGATGAAGGCACCGTCGCCAAGCTCGTCGTTGCCGCCGGCACCGAAGGCGTCAAGGTCAATGCGCTGATTGCCGTTCTCGCCGCCGATGGCGAGGATGTCGCCGCTGCCGCAAGCGGTGCGGGTTCCGCCGCTCCGGCGCCCAAGGCTGAAGCGGCACCTGCGCCGAAGGCTGATGCCGCGCCGGCGCAGTCCACACCGGCTCCGGCTGCAGCACCGGCACCTGCCGCTGCTCCCGCATCGGTTTCGGCTGATGGCAACCGCACCTTCTCTTCGCCGCTCGCGCGCCGTCTGGCCAATGAAGCCGGCATCGACCTTTCGGCTGTCGCAGGCTCCGGCCCGCATGGCCGCGTCGTCAAGAGCGATGTCGAAGCTGCCGTGGCCGGCGGTGGCGCCAAGGCTGCGGCCGCACCGGCTGCTGCCGCTCCGCAGGCTGCCGCAGCTTCGGCCCCGGCCGCTGCTGCACCGAAGGGCGCGTCGGAAGAAGCCGTTCTCAAGCTCTTCGAGCCGGGCTCCTACGAGCTCGTGCCGCATGACGGCATGCGCAAGACCATCGCCCGGCGCCTGGTCGAATCCAAGCAGACGATCCCGCATTTCTACGTCAGCGTCGATTGCGAACTCGACGCGCTGATGGCGCTGCGCGCCCAGCTGAACGATGCGGCTCCGCGCAAGGACAATGCTCCGGCCTACAAGCTCTCGGTCAACGACATGGTCATCAAGGCCATGGCGCTGGCGCTGCGCGACGTTCCCGACGCCAACGTGTCGTGGACCGACAGCAACATGGTCAAGCACAAGCATGCCGATGTCGGCGTTGCCGTCTCGATCCCCGGCGGCCTGATCACGCCGATCATCCGCAAGGCCGAGCAGAAGACGCTGTCTGTCATCTCCAACGAGATGCGCGATCTCGGCAAGCGGGCCAAGGACCGCAAGCTGAAGCCCGAGGAATATCAGGGCGGCACCAGCTCGGTCTCGAACATGGGCATGATGGGCGTGAAGAACTTCGCCGCCGTCGTCAATCCGCCGCATGCGACGATCCTCGCGGTCGGCGCTGGGGAACAGCGGGTCGTCGTCAAGAAGGGCGAAATGGCGATTGCCACCGTGATGTCGGTCACGCTGTCGACCGACCATCGCTGCGTCGACGGCGCGCTCGGCGCCGAACTGCTCCAGGCCTTCAAGGGCTACATTGAGAATCCGATGGGCATGCTCGTCTGATAGCGAAGCGGAGGCGGAAATGACCAAGACCGTTCTTTGCTATGGCGACTCGCTGACCTGGGGTTATGACGCCGAGACGATCGGCCGTCATGACTACAAAAACCGCTGGCCGAGCGTGCTTCAGGCAGCGCTCGGCAGTGAGGCGCGTGTCATTGCCGAAGGCCTGAATGGCCGGACGACCGCTTTCGATGATCATCTTGCCGATTGCGACCGAAACGGTGCGCGCGTCCTGCCGACGATCCTGCAGACGCATGCGCCGCTCGATCTCGTCATCCTGCTGCTTGGCACCAACGACATGAAGCCGGTCGTCGCTGGTTCCGCCTTTGCCGCTTGCCAGGGCATCAGCCGGCTCGTGCGGCTCATCCGCAATCATGCCTGGCCATTCGAATTCGACGGGCCGGAGATCCTGATCGTGGCGCCGCCGGCGATCTGCGCGACGGGCAATGTGCCCTTCGCCGCGTCGTTTCCCGGCGGCATCGACGAATCGGCAAAGCTTGCAACGCTTTACCGCGATCTTGCCGACGAACTCGGTTGTGGCTTCTTCGATGGCAATTCCGTCGCCAAGACGACGCCGATCGACGGCATCCACCTCGATGCGGACAATACGCGGGCGCTCGGACGCGGGCTGGAATCGATCGTGCGGATGATGCTGGGGATCTGAGCATGACCGCCTTGATCGCGCTGCGGCAGGCCTCACGGCGCGATGCCTCGGAGCTGGCGATCCTGGCGGATATCGCATCGCACGGTTTTGCCTCCTGGCTCTGGTTCGCCGATGTGGCGAATGGCGTCAGCGACACGCCGCTGGAGCGGGGTCGGCTGAAGATGAGCGAGGAGGAGGCAGTCGGCGGCTGGCGGGATGCCGTCATCGCCGAGGCCTATGGCGAAGTGGCAGGTGTGGCGATCGGCCATCCGCTGGAGGAGGGCATAGCCGATATCGAGGCGAGCATCCCGGCGACCGAACCGATGCTCGCCCTGCAGAAAACGGTTGTGGGAAGCTGGTTCATCGGCAGTCTCGGCGTTTACCGCCATCTGCGCGGCATCGGCATCGGGCGCAGGCTGCTGGACGATCAGATCGACAGGGCGGATTGCCGTCCCGTCAGTCTCATTACCGCAAGTGATAACGAGGCGGCTCTGTCGCTTTATGGAAGAAACGGATTCCTGGAGGCTGCGCGCGCCGATGCCGTGCCGCTCTTCGACAACAGCAAAAGACACGCGTGGGTGCTCATGACCCGCAGCGCAGCGTAACAAAGGCAGGAAACACATGGCTGAATCCTACGACGTCATCATCATCGGCTCCGGCCCGGGCGGCTATGTCGCCGCCATCCGTGCAGCCCAGCTCGGCCTCAAGACCGCGATCGTCGAGCGCGAACATATGGGCGGCATCTGCCTGAATTGGGGCTGTATACCCACAAAGGCACTGCTGCGCTCGGCCGAGGTGCTCGACCATGCCAATCACTTCAAGGATTACGGCCTGGTTCTCGAAGGCACGGTCAAGCCGGATGCCAAGGCCGTCGTTGGCCGCTCGCGCGCTGTCTCCGCCCGCCTGAATGCCGGCGTCGGCTTCCTGATGAAGAAGAACAAGATCGACATCATCTGGGGCGAAGGAAAGCTTACGAAGCCCGGCGAGATCGTCGTCGGCAAGTCGTCGAAGCCGGTGGTCGAACCGCAGCATCCGCTGCCGAAGAACGTCAAGGGCGAGGGCACCTATACCGCCAAGCACATCATCATCGCCACCGGCGCCCGTCCGCGTGCGCTGCCCGGCATCGAGCCTGATGGCAAGCTGATCTGGACCTATTTCGAGGCGCTGAAGCCGGATGCGCTGCCGAAGTCGCTGATCGTCATGGGCTCGGGCGCGATCGGCATCGAATTCGCAAGCTTCTACCGCTCGATGGGCGTCGACGTGACGGTCGTCGAAGTCATGCCGACCATCATGCCGGTCGAGGATGCCGAAATCACCGCCATCGCCCGCAAGCAGCTGGAAAAGCGCGGCCTCAAGATCTTCACCAGCGCCAAGGTTACCAAGGTCGAGAAGGGTGCGGGCAGCGTCACCGCCCATGTCGAAACTTCAGATGGCAAGGTGCAGCAGATCACCGCCGACCGGTTGATTTCGGCCGTCGGCGTTCAGGGCAATATCGAAAACCTCGGCCTCGAGGCGCTCGGCATCAAGACCGACCGCGGCTGCGTCGTCGCCGACGGTTACGGCAAGACCAATATCGCCGGCATCTATGCGATCGGCGACGTCGCCGGCCCGCCGATGCTGGCCCACAAGGCCGAGCATGAAGGTGTGGTCTGCGTCGAAAAGATCGCCGGCCTGCCGAACGTTCATCCCACCGACAAGGGCAAGGTCCCGGGCTGCACCTATTGCAATCCGCAGGTCGCCTCCGTCGGCCTCACCGAAGCCAAGGCCAAGGAGCTGGGCCGCGACATCCGCGTCGGCCGCTTCTCTTTCGCGGCGAACGGCAAGGCGATCGCGCTCGGCGAAGACCAGGGCATGGTCAAGGTGATCTTCGACAAGAAGACCGGCGAGTTGCTCGGCGCCCATATGGTCGGCGCCGAAGTCACCGAGCTCATCCAGGGCTTTGTCGTCGCGATGAACCTCGAAACAACCGAGGAAGAGCTGATGCACACGATCTTCCCGCATCCGACTGTGTCCGAAACGATGAAGGAAGCGGTGCTTGATGCCTATGGCCGTGTGCTGAACGCTTGATAATTTCCCAATCCGCCCTGTATCACGGAGTGGAAAAAACGAAAGGAAATCATCATGTCTATGGAGACGCAGGCGTTGCTGGTGTTTTTGCTGATCGGCCTGGTTGCAGGCTTCCTCGCAAGTCTGGTCGTCGGTGGCGGCGGGTTGATAAGATGCCTGCTCAGCGGCATCATCGGCGCCTTCGTCGGCGGTTATCTGTTCAGCGCGCTCGGCATTTCGCTGGGTATTGAAAACGCGCTTGTTGTGCAGATCATCCACGCCACGGTCGGCGCCATCGTCGTGGTGCTGATCGCCAGGGCGGTCGCTTAAAGGCAAAGAGGGCAGGCATGGAAGGCGTCGGCTGGATTTCGGCAATCATCATCGGTGGACTTGCGGGCTGGCTGGCCGGCAAGCTGATGGAAGCGCGATACGGGATTTTCCTGAACATCGTGCTCGGCATCGTCGGCTCGGTCGTCGCCAGCGCCATCCTCGCGCAGTTTCATGTCGCGGTGGTCGGCGGGCGGCTCGGCTACTTCGTGACGGGTTTCCTCGGCGCCTGCCTGTTGATATTCCTTGCGCGGCTGGTGCGGCGCTAGATTTGCCGCATAGGAGCGGTAGAAAGCTGAAACTGCAATGGTGACCATCCTCGATACGATCAATCCCGACGCCAAGCGCGTGCGCCATCCCGAGAAGGCGCATCGGCCAGATACGGAGGTCATGCGCAAGCCGGACTGGATCCGTGTGAAGGCGCCGACCTCCAAGGGTTATGCCGAGACGCGGGCGATCGTGAAGGAGCACAAGCTCGTCACCGTCTGCGAGGAGGCCGGCTGCCCGAATATCGGCGAGTGCTGGGACAAGAAGCACGCCACCTTCATGATCATGGGCGAGATCTGTACCCGCGCCTGCGCCTTCTGCAACGTCGCCACCGGCAAGCCGAATGCGCTCGACATGGCCGAGCCGGAGAACGTCGCCAAGGCGGTCAAGGAGATGGGTCTGTCTCACGTCGTCATCACCTCGGTCGACCGTGACGATCTGGAAGATGGCGGCGCCGAACACTTCGAAAAGGTGATCTGGGCGATCCGTGCGGCCTCGCCGATGACAACGATCGAGATCCTCACACCGGATTTCCTGAAGAAGCCGGGTGCGCTGGAACGCGTCGTCGCCGCCAAGCCCGACGTCTTCAACCACAATATGGAAACGGTGCCCGGCAACTATCTGACCGTTCGCCCCGGCGCCCGCTACTTCCATTCCGTCCGTCTGCTGCAACGGGTGAAGGAACTCGATCCCACCATGTTCACCAAGTCGGGCATCATGGTCGGTCTTGGCGAAGAGCGAAACGAAGTCCTGCAACTGATGGACGATCTGCGCACAGCCGATGTCGACTTCCTGACGATCGGCCAATACCTGCAGCCGACCCGCAAGCATCATCAGGTCATGAGCTTCGTCACGCCCGACGAGTTCAAATCCTACGAGACGGTCGCCTACAGCAAGGGCTTCCTGATGGTCGCCTCCAGCCCGCTGACCCGCTCCTCCCACCACGCCGGCGACGATTTCGCTCGGCTGCGTGCGGCGCGGGAGAAGAAGCTGTTGTTGGCAGCCGAGTAGGTCCGGCACTTGCTTTTTGATTGAACCGCGGCGATTTTTGCCGCGGTTTTTCTTTGGGCGGCCGACGATGAACATTACCTCCGGATTGAAATCGACGCCGATCGAAGCCGACCGTATTCTGGTGATCGGCTGCCCCGGCAGCGGCAAAAGCACGCTCGCTAAGCGGCTCTCGCGGACGCTCGACCTTGACTACATCTCCATGGACCGCGATTTCTACTGGCTACCGGGCTGGAGAAAAAGGCCGCGCGACGAGATCGACCGCCGGATCGCCAAGGCGGTGGCGGAAGAGCGCTGGATCATGGATGGGACCGGCCTCAGCTCCTTCCATCTTCGCCTGCCGCGCGCAGACGCCGTCATTTGGCTTCGGCTGCCCAGATATGCATGCCTGTACGGCGCCATCTCGAGAGCGTTCCGGTATTTCGGGCGCAACCGCCCCGAACTGCCTGCCGGCTGCCCTGAACGCCTCTCGCGGGACGCGCTTGCCTATATCTGGAACTTCGAGCGCGATGCCGTACCCTTGATCGAAGCGGCGCTTCAGGAACACGGGCTTGCAAATTCCACCGTCATCATAAAATCGCGCAAAGCAGCTAACCGGTTCGCCGCTCTTGGCGCTTAAGATCGTGCTGGCGAAACGCATGTCTGGCTCGAGGGAGTTGCATGATGGATCAGAGAGTAGACCTGCCGCCGTGTCAGCAGATCGCCGATCTCGAACAGGCGGCAAAGCATATCCGTACAGCCCGCCGCATCCTCGTCATGGGTTGCTCGGGCGGCGGTAAATCGACGCTGTCGCTGAAAATCGCCAAACGCTCCGGGCTTTCCTACATTTCGCTCGACCGAGACGTATATTGGCTTCCCGGCTGGGTGGTGCGCGACAGGGCGGAGCAGAGAAATATCATCGCCAGCCGGATCCTCGAAGAACGTTGGATCATGGACGGCACGAACCCGTCCTCCTTAGACATTCGGCTGCCGCGTACCGATTTCGTCGTCTGGGTCCGCATGCCGCGGCTTCTCTGCATCTGGGGCGCAATCAGCCGGTGGGCGAAATGGATCGGCCGCACTCGCCCAGAAATGGCGCCGGGCTGTATCGAGAAGGTCGATTTGGAATTCCTCCGCTTCATCTGGACCTTCGAGGAGAAATTTGCGCCGCGCCTCGTTGCCGGCATCACCGCATATGGCCCCAACGTGCCGGTTCTTCAGCTAAAATCCCATCGCCAGATGCGCGAGCTTCTTGATCTTCTCCGCCCGCCCGCTTAAGTGCCGCCTATGCCGCAATTCGAAACGCACCGTCCCGTCCCGCACACGCCCGAACAGATGTTCGACCTCGTCGCCGATGTCGAGCGTTATCCGGAATTTCTGCCGCTCTGCGAAGCGCTTGCCATCCGAAGCCGCAAAGAGCGCGACGGCAAGATCCTGCTCGTTGCCGATATGACGGTCGGCTACAAGGCTATCCGCGAGACTTTCACCACACAGGTGCTGCTGAACCGGGCCGAGCACGTCATCGAGGTCAAATATATCGATGGCCCATTCAAATATCTCGACAATCGCTGGCATTTCGCCGAGACGCCATCAGGCGGCTGCACCGTCGATTTCTTCATCGATTACGAGTTCAAGAGCCGCATTCTCGGCGCGTTGATGGGCTCGATGTTCGATCGCGCCTTCCGCATGTTCACCGAAGCCTTCGAGACCAGGGCAAACAGGATCTACACTGCGGCCTGAGGGGGCGATTGCAGGCGCCCTCAGCCTGCCAGGAGCGAATGCACCATCTCCAGCGCCGTCCTCACCGTTGCCAGCCGAACCTCGCTGCGGCCGATATCGCCGTAAAGCATCTTGCGGTGGATGAGCGCGCCGCTGCGCGATTTGGCGGCGAGATGCACGAGGCCGACCGGCTTTCCAGCCAATCCGCCGCCGGGACCGGCAATGCCGGTGACGGCAACGGCGATCACGGCGCGCGAGCGGAAGAGGGCGCCATGCACCATCTGCCGGGCGGTTTCTTCCGACACTGCTCCGAACCGCAGCAATGTTTCCGCCTGCACCCCGAGCAGCTCGATCTTGGCTGTATTCGTGTAGGTGACGAAGCCGCGGTCGACGACGGCGGATGAGCCGGATACCTCGGTCAGCGCCCCGGCGATCAGCCCGCCGGTGCAGGATTCGGCTGTGGAAAGCATCAGCCTGGCGGCCGTGAACTCACGGATGATCGTCTCCGCCGTCGAAAGGATATCCGAGGGGAAAAGGCTCATCATTTCCTCCCGCGATAGACGACGGTCGCCGTCGCAATCGCCGCAATGCCTTCGCGCCGACCGACGAAGCCGATCGTCTCGTTGGTCGTCGCCTTGACCGAGCAGCGCTCGATATCGATGCCGAGATAATCCGACAGTTTCGCCCGCATGGCGTCGCGATGCGGACCGACCCTCGGCGCCTCGGCGATCAGCGAGACGTCTGCATTCATGATCGTGCCGCCGTGTTCGCGCACGATCCGGGCGGCATGCTCGATGAAGATTTTTGAGGCGGCGCCCTTCCATTGCGGGTCGGACGGCGGGAAATGATCTCCGATATCGCCGGCGCCGCAGGTGGCCAGCAGCGCGTCCGTCAACGCATGCAGCGCCACGTCGGCATCGGAATGGCCTTTCAGCTTCTGGTCATGCGGGATGAACACGCCGCAAAGTGTGACGCCGTCGCCCGCTTCGAGCTGGTGCACGTCGTAGCCATTGCCGGTGCGCACGTCCGGCAGCAGACAGGCCGACAGCTTGTCGTCGGCCATTGATATATCGCGCTTGACCGTCAGCTTGACGTTATCCGGCGTGCCCTCGACGATCGTCACCGGAATGCCCAGCCATTCGGCGATCGAGGCGTCGTCGGTGAAATCGCTTCGCCCGCTCGCCGCTGCCTTCTCATGTGCATCGAGAATCATTTCGAAAGCGAAGGATTGCGGCGTCTGCGCCGCATAGAGATGCTCGCGTGAAACCGTCGTCAGTACCGTGCCGGCGCTGTCGGCGCGTTTCAGCGTATCGCTCACCGGCGTTGCCGGCAGCACCGCCGCCGCGCCGTCGCCAAGGCTCTCGGCAATGCGGTCGAGCAGCACATGGTCGAAGAACGGTCGCACGGCATCGTGGATCAGCGCATGGCTGACATGCTTGTCCTTGAGGTATCTGAGGCCGGCCAGCACGGATTGCTGCCGGGTCGCACCGCCATGTACTGTTTCGATCGGCGTTGCCGAAATGATGTGGCGGAACGCCTTGGCAAACAGCGCCTCGTCGTCGGGATGAATGACGACGACGATGTGCTTTGCCGGCCCCCATGTCATGAAGTTTTCAAGCGTATGGACGATAACCGGCTTGCCGCCGATCATGCGATATTGCTTGGGGCCTTCCTTGGAGGCGCCTGCGCGCTCGCCACGGCCGGCGGCAACGATAACAATTCCAGCCGATATCGGTTGCTTGGACGGCATTTGCAGCATAAATCCCCTAAATTATGCGGAATTGACCGGAGTGCTCTAACGTCTTGTTTTGGCCTTTTCCAGCATCTGCCCGAAAAATATCGATTCCGATCCGAGCCCTCTTGGCAAGTCGGGGAACAATGGCTAAAAATCAAGCAGCTTTAAACTGTGCCCGAAAGATAATCATTTGATTTCCAAGGACCTCGCAGCGCCTTTCCGAGTCGGAGACGTATCCGTGCGGAACCGTGTTGTGCTGGCGCCGATGTCCGGCGTCACGGACATGCCTTTCCGCGAGCTTGCCTGGCGCTTCGGCGCCGGCCTCGTCGTCACCGAAATGGTGGCGAGCCGCGAACTGGTCAACGACACGGCCGAATCCTGGTCGCGGCTCCGCGCGGCCGGCTTCCGGCCGCATATGGTGCAGCTTGCCGGCCGAGAAGCGCACTGGATGGCGGAAGCGGCGAAGATCGCCGCCGACCACGGCGCCGATATCATCGACATCAATATGGGCTGCCCGGCCAAGAAAGTGATCGGCGGTTATTCCGGATCGGCGCTGATGCGCGATCCCGATCACGCGCTCGGCCTCATCGAGGCGACGGTCAAGGCCGTCGATATTCCCGTGACGCTGAAGATGCGCCTCGGCTGGGATGAGAATTCGATCAACGCGCCCGAGATCGCCCGCCGCGCCGAGGCGGCCGGCATTCAGCTGGTGACCATTCATGGGCGCACCCGCATGCAATTCTACGAAGGCCGCGCCGATTGGGACGCGATTCGCGCCGTCCGCGAGGTGATCTCCATTCCGCTGATTGCCAATGGCGATGTCGAGACAGCAGAAGATGCGCAGGAAATCCTGCGCCGTTCCGGCGCCGACGCCGTGATGATCGGCAGGGGCTGCCAGGGCAGGCCATGGCATGCCGGCGTCATATCAGGTGCCGCCGAGCCGCGATCACAGGAGATCGCCGATATTGCCGCCGAACATTACGCGATGATGCTGGATTTCTACGGCGAGGCGGTGGCGATCCGCCACGCCCGCAAGCATCTCGGCTGGTATCTCCAGCGTTTCGCCCCTGATCTCGCCGACGGCGAAAAGGCTGCGATCATGACCTCGCGCAATCCCAGCGAGGTGGCGGCACGGCTTTACGATGCATTGGCGGCAGCTGTTGTCGACAGCCGGGAGGCGGCATGATGAAGGATATGACATCTCCGTCCGATCAGGCCGGCGGAACCGTCGCCATGGCCGTGCTCAACGCCATCCAGAACCCCGTCATCATGGTCGACGAATCCGGCTTCGTCGTTTTCGCCAATTGGGAAGCGGAGGCCTTCTTCGGCGCCAGCGCCTCGCATCTGGCACGTTACCGCATCTCCACCTTCATTCCCTTCGGCAGCCCGCTGCTCGCCCTGATCGACCAGGTGCGTGAGCGCAAGGCCCCGGTCAACGAATATCGCGTCGACCTGAGTTCGCCCCGCCTCGGCCAGGACAAACTCGTCGATCTCTACGTCGCCCCCGTGCTCAGCGAGCCCGGCGCTGTCGTCATCGTCTTCCAGGAACGCTCGATGGCCGACAAGATCGACCGGCAGCTGACGCATCGCGCCGCCGCCCGCTCGGTGACCGGACTCGCCTCGATGCTGGCGCACGAGATCAAGAACCCGCTCTCCGGCATCCGCGGTGCTGCCCAGCTGCTCGAGCAGTCGGCGGTCGACGACGACCGGGCGCTGACCCGGCTGATCTGCGACGAGACCGACCGCATCGTCTCGCTGGTCGATCGCATGGAAGTCTTTTCCGACGAACGCCCCGTCGACCGCATGCCGGTCAACATCCATTCCGTGCTCGATCATGTGAAGGCTGTCGCCAGGGCGGGTTTTGCCCGCAACATCCGTGTCACCGAGAGTTACGACCCGTCGCTGCCGGCGGTCTATGCCAATCGCGACCAGCTCGTCCAGGTCTTCCTCAATCTGGTGAAGAACGCCGCCGAAGCGGTCGGCGACCGGCCGGATGGCGAGATCATGCTGACGACGGCCTATCGCCCCGGCATTCGTCTTTCGGTCGCCGGCACCCGTGAAAAAATCTCGCTGCCGCTGGAATTCTGCGTCCACGACAATGGCCCCGGCGTTCCCGCCGATCTGCTGCCGCATCTCTTCGACCCCTTCATCACCACAAAGCCGAACGGCAGCGGCCTCGGCCTGGCGCTGGTCGCCAAGATCATCGGCGATCACGGCGGCATCATCGAATGCGACAGCCAGAACAGCCGCACGACATTCCGCGTTCTCATGCCGGCGTCGAAGGACGCCTCGCTCGAAGACGCCTCTTCCGCAAGCTCGACAGGACCTTCTCGATGACAGCCACGATCCTCGTTGCAGATGATGATGCGGCCATCCGGACCGTGCTCAACCAGGCTTTGAGCCGCGCCGGTTATGACGTCCGCATCACTTCCAACGCCGCTACCCTCTGGCGCTGGATTTCGGCAGGTGAGGGCGATCTGGTCGTCACCGATGTGGTGATGCCCGACGAGAACGCCTTCGACCTGCTGCCGCGCATCAAGAAGGCGCGCCCCGAACTGCCGGTCCTGGTCATGAGTGCGCAGAACACCTTCATGACCGCCATCAAGGCCTCCGAGAAGGGCGCCTATGATTACCTGCCGAAACCCTTCGACCTCACCGAATTGATCGGCATCATCGGCCGCGCGCTTGCCGAGCCGAAGCGCAAGCCGGCCAAGCTCGAAGACGACGTGCAGGACGGCATGCCGCTGGTCGGCCGTTCGGCGGCGATGCAGGAAATCTATCGTGTGCTCGCCCGCCTGATGCAGACGGACCTGACGCTGATGATCACCGGCGAATCCGGCACCGGCAAGGAGCTCGTCGCCCGCGCCCTGCATGACTACGGCAAGCGCCGCAACGGCCCGTTCGTTGCGATCAACATGGCGGCGATCCCGCGCGACCTGATCGAATCGGAACTCTTCGGTCACGAGAAGGGCGCCTTCACCGGCGCGCAGACCCGCTCGACCGGCCGCTTCGAGCAGGCCGAAGGCGGCACGCTGTTCCTCGACGAGATCGGCGACATGCCGATGGATGCCCAGACCAGGCTGCTGCGTGTCCTGCAGCAGGGCGAATACACCACCGTCGGCGGCCGCACGCCGATCCGCACCGATGTGCGCATCGTCGCCGCCACCAACAAGGACCTGAAGCAGGCGATCAACCAGGGCCTGTTCCGCGAGGATCTCTATTACCGCCTCAATGTCGTGCCGCTGCGCCTGCCGCCGCTGCGCGACCGTGCCGAGGATATTCCCGATCTCGTGCGCCATTTCATCCAGCAGGCCGAAAAGGAAGGCTTGGGATCCAAGCGCTTCGATCAGGAAGCGCTGGAATTGATGAAGGCCTATGCCTGGCCGGGCAACGTCCGCGAGCTGGAAAATCTCATCCGCCGTCTGATGGCGCTCTATCCGCAGGATGTCATCACCCGCGAGATCATCGACGCGGAGCTGCGCTCCGACGTACCCGACAGCCCGATCGACAAGGGGCCGATCCGCAGCGGCTCGATGACGATCGCGCAAGCCGTCGAGGAGAACATGCGCACCTACTTCTCGGGCTTCGGCGAAAGCCTGCCGCCGCCCGGCCTCTATGACCGGGTGCTGACGGAAATGGAATATCCGCTGATCCTGGCTGCCCTGACGGCAACGCGCGGCAACCAGATCAAGGCAGCCGATCTTCTCGGTCTCAACCGCAACACCTTGCGCAAGAAGATCAGGGAACTGGGCGTCTCGGTCTACAGAAGCTCCCGCACCGCCTGAGCTCGCTCGGGGGGTGCGATAAAAAGAAGGCGGCGGGCCCTCATGTTTGCCCACCGCCCACCCCTCCCGGCGTCCGCCGCCACGGTCGGGAGGAGAGGTGAGCCTATCTGAGCCAAGTCACGGTTTGTATCCAAGCAGACAAACAAAACTGCGGTGTCATTCTGCAGTCACATAAGCATTTGTGAGGAGTGGTTTGACGCCAGGCGAATGTCATTGAAGTTGCTGCGGTCGTCGTCGCCGTGCCTGTGGATAAGCTGTGGATATCCGGTGGACGACACGATTGATCAGCGGGCGATAACGTCGTCGCTTCCAATCGCATGTTGCCTATCCGTTCCGAATCTCATCATTCTGCCGTTGCTGCCGTCGACCTCCGCCGCAAACGTCGTCGATCGCATGCCACGGGCGCTCCGACTGTTGTCGTGGAGCGCCCTTTTTCTTTGCGGTCGGGGGCTGACGGGAACTGCGACATCGTGTTCTATGCCGGTCAATTTGGCGGGCTGAGCCTCGCATATCGTTGCGCATGCCATAGATTACGCGAGTCGGTCGTCGATCGATCGCGCGACGCCGGTGATCGGCCGGCCCAGTTCAAAATCGGGAGCTGCATGATGGAATATCGTCGTTTGGGAAAGTCGGGTCTGCAAGTGAGCGAGTTCTCCTTCGGCTCATGGGTCACGTTCGGCAAGCAGGTCAACGGCGGCGACGCCGTCGACCTCATGAAGCTCGCCTATGACAACGGGGTGAACTTTTTCGACAATGCCGAAGGTTACGAAAGCGGCAAATCCGAAATCGTCATGGGCGAGGCGCTCAAGTCGCTTGGTTGGAGCCGCGACAGCTTCGTCGTCTCCAGCAAGGTCTTCTGGGGCGGTCAGAAACCGACGCAACGCGGCCTGTCGCGCAAGCATGTGACCGATGCCTGCCACGCGGCGCTCAAAAGGCTTCAGGTCGACTACCTCGACCTCTATTTCTGCCACCGTCCCGACATCGACACGCCTGTCGAGGAAACCGTCCGGGCGATGCATGATCTCGTCGCCCAGGGCAAGGTGCTCTATTGGGGGACGTCGGAATGGTCGGCGCAGCAACTGACGGAAGCCTATGCCGTTGCCCGGGACCTGCGCATCACGCCGCCGACCATGGAGCAGCCGCAGTACAACATCTTCGAACGCCAGAAGGTCGAGTCCGACTATCTCAGACTCTACGATCTCATCGGCCTCGGCACCACGATCTGGTCGCCGCTCGCCTCCGGCGTCCTGACCGGTAAATACAATAACGGTGTGCCGGCCGACAGCCGCATGAACCTGCCGGGCTACGAGTGGCTGAAGGAAAAATGGTCCAGCGATGCCGGCCGCGCCCAGCTCGCACAAGTTGGCGAACTGGCAAAGCTCGCCGACGAGATCGGCATGTCGATCACCCATCTCGCGCTTTTGTGGTGCCTCGCCAATCGGAACGTCTCGACCGTCATTCTCGGCGCGTCGCGCGCCAGCCAGTTGCAGGACAATCTCGCGGCTCTCTCGCACAGGCACAAAATGACATCCGACGTGCTGGGCCGGATCGACCTGATTGTTGGAAACAAGCCGGAAGAACCGCGTCGCTTCTAAAAACTGTGACGGGCCGAGGGCGTGCATGGCTTGACAATGTGACGGGGTGCGTTGCATTTTCGCCACAATGCGTTGCTTAAAGGTCACGCAAGGGTTTTGGTATTTCGCTCCCGATCGAGTCGTTAGCGCGCTGGCTTTTTTGAGCCGGCGGTTGCTTGGTTTCGATCGGATGGCGAAGGCGGCGGGTGCCGTCTGAAGAGAGGCCGAATGACGCAGGATGGGGTATCGCCGGCGGCGGCAGGCGAGGCGGTGACGACGGTGACCGATCGTCGCGCCCTTTTCGCCGTGCCCGGCCTGGTGCTTGCCGGCGGCGCGCTTCTCTGCGCCACAGTGACGCTTTTCGTGCTGCTCGGTCTCACCCCGATCACGCCGAGTTCGCATGTCGTCATCACCTCGGTGATCGTCAATTCCTTCTTTGTCCTGACGCTGCTGGCGCTGATCGGCCGCGAGGTGGCAAGGCTGCTCAAGGCCCGTACCCGCGGCCGTGCGGCCGCGCGCCTGCATATCCGCATCGTCGTGCTGTTCTCGATCGTCGCGATCACCCCGGCGATCCTCGTTGCCATCTTCGCCAGCATCACTTTGAATGCCGGTCTCGACCGCTGGTTTGCGCTGCGCACCCAGTCGATTGTCAGCTCGTCGCGCAATATCGGCCAGGCCTACATGATGGAGAATGCCAGCTATCTCCAGGGGCAGACGGTCTCCATGGCCAACGACCTGGAGCGCAACCGGGCGCTCTACAGCCTCGACCGGACGGGTTTCGCCGACCTGATGACACGCCAGGCGAGGGGCCGCGGCCTGCTCGGCTCCTTCCTCGTCGAGCGCGACGGCTCGGTGATCGTCCAAGCTGATATCGCCACCGAAAAACCGTTGCCGGCGATCCCGCAGGACGCGCTGGAAAAGGCCGCTGCCGGCCAGCCGACGCTGATCCCGCCCGGTGTTACCAACCTCGTCGGCGCGATCATCAAGCTCGACGCCATCCAGGGCACCTTCCTCTATACGGTGCGCGCCGTCGATCCCAAGGTCATGGGCGCCATGCGGATGATGGAGGAGAACGCCACCGAATACCGCTCGATGGAGGCCAACCGCTTCTCGCTGCAGGTCGCCTTCGCCGTGCTCTACATCGGCTTCGCGCTGATCGTGCTGCTCGCGGCGATCTGGACGGCGATCGCCGTTGCCGACCGCATCGTTCGGCCGATCCGCCTGCTGATCACCGCGGCCGACAGCGTCGCATCGGGCAATATGGATATCGTCGTGCCGGTGCATGCCGTCGACGGCGACGTGGCCAATCTGTCGCGCACTTTCAACAAGATGATCTCGGAAATCCGCACCCAGCGCGACGAGATCCTCGAAGCCAAGGATGAGGTCGACGACCGCCGCCGCTTCATCGAGGCGGTGCTGTCGGGCGTCACTGCCGCCGTCATCGGCGTCGAGCAGGATCGCCGCATCGCCATCGTCAACAGTTCGGCCGAAACGCTGATGTCGCTGTCGGCCGACGAGATGCTCGGCAAGCAGCTGGCCGACATCGCGCCTGAGGTCGATCACGTGCTGACCGAGGCGGCGTCGCGTCATCGCGGCGATTTCCGCAAGCAGATCGCACTGGTGCGTGGCGGTACCGTGAGGACGCTGAGCGTGCAGGTCACCCGCGAGGAAGTGCGCGATATGAGCGAATCCTACGTGATCACGCTCGACGACATCACCGACCTCGTCATCGCCCAGCGCTCGACCGCCTGGGGCGACGTGGCCAGACGCATCGCCCACGAGATCAAGAACCCGCTGACCCCGATCCAGCTTTCCGCCGAGCGCATCCAGCGGCGTTACGGCAAGCAGATCGATCCGAACGACCGGACCGTCTTCGACCAATGCACCGATACGATCATCCGCCAGGTCGGCGATATCGGCCGCATGGTCGACGAATTCTCCGCCTTCGCCCGCATGCCGAAGCCGACCAAGGAGCCGAGCGACCTGCGCGATATCCTGCGCGACGCGATCTTCCTGCGCGAAATGGGCAATCATCATGTCAGCTTTGCGCAGGATTTCGGCGAGCAGCCGCTGGAGGGCCTGTTCGATAGCCGCATGCTCGGCCAGGCTTTCGGAAATCTGATCAAGAATGCCGTGGAAGCGATCGAAGCCGTTCCGAGCGACGAACGGGACGAACGCAAGATTCTCGTTCGCGCCGCCTTCGATGCCGGCCGCGACCGGTTCACCGTCGATGTCATCGACAATGGCCGCGGCCTGCCGGTGGAGAACCGCCACAGCATTCTGGAACCCTATATGACGATGCGCGAGAAGGGCACCGGCCTTGGCCTCGCCATCGTCAAGAAAATCATCGAGGAACATGGCGGGCAGCTCGAACTGCACGATGCGCCCGCCGATTTTGACCGGGGAAGAGGGGCCATGATCCGCGTGCATCTGCCACGCCGGGATCCGACGCCCGCTGCTCCCGCAGCCAATGACAAGGAAAGCGTTTATGGCCTCTGATATTCTCGTCGTCGACGACGAGCACGATATTCGCGAGATCGTTTCCGGCATTCTCTCGGATGAGGGACACGAAACGCGCACGGCCCACGACAGCGACAGTGCGCTGGCGGCGATATCCGACCGCGTGCCGCGGCTGATCTTCCTCGATATCTGGATGCAGGGCAGCAAGCTCGATGGTCTGTCGCTGCTCGATGAGATCAGGACCCGCCATCCGGATCTGCCCGTGGTGATGATATCAGGCCATGGTAACATCGAGACCGCCGTCTCGGCGATCAAGCGCGGCGCCTTCGATTTCATCGAGAAGCCTTTCAAGGCCGACCGGCTGATCCTGATCGCCGAGCGGGCGCTGGAAAATTCCAAGCTGAAGCGCGAGGTCTCCGAGCTGAAGCGCCGCACCGGCGACGCGCTGGAGCTCATCGGCACCTCGGTCGCCGTTTCGCAGCTGCGTCAGACGATCGAGAAGGTCTCGCCGACCAACAGCCGCATCATGATCCTCGGCGCATCCGGCTCCGGCAAGGAGCTGGTGGCACGGATGATCCACAAGAAGTCGGCCCGCGCCAACGGCCCCTTCGTGGCGATCAATGCTGCCAATATCACGCCCGATCGGATGGAGGTGGCGCTGTTCGGCACCGAGGGTACGCCCGGTCAGGCGCGCAAGATCGGCGCGCTCGAGGAAGCCCATCGCGGCATCCTCTATCTTGACGAAGTCGGCGAGATGCCGCGCGAGACGCAGAACAAGATCCTGCGCGTGCTGGTCGATCAGCAGTTCGAGCGCGTCGGCGGCTCCAAGCGTGTCAAGGTCGATGTCCGTATCATCTCCTCGACCGCCTATAATCTCGAGAGCCGCATCACCGAGGGCTGGTTCCGCGAGGATCTCTATCATCGCCTCGCCGTCGTGCCGGTGCGGGTGCCGGCACTTGCCGAGCGGCGCGAAGACATTCCCTTCCTCGTCGACCAGCTGATGCGCCAGATATCCGAGCAGGCCGGCATCCGTCCGCGCCGCATCGGCGACGACGCCATGGCCGTGCTGCAGGCGCATGATTGGCCGGGCAATATCCGACAGCTGCGCAACAATATCGAGCGGCTGATGATCCTTGCCCGCACCGACGGGCCGGATGCGCCGATCACCGCCGACATGCTGCCGACCGATCTCGGCGACATGCTGCCGAAGGTTTCCGCCAAGAACGATTATCACATCATGACGCTGCCGCTGCGCGAAGCCCGCGAGATGTTCGAGAAGGACTATCTGATCGCCCAGATCAACCGCTTCGGCGGCAATATCTCGCGCACCGCGGAATTCGTCGGCATGGAGCGCTCGGCGCTGCACCGCAAGCTGAAGTCGCTCGGCGTCTGATCCTTTCCGGCGCGGCGGATGTCGCGCCGCGTCTCCTATTGCTTCCCGGAAGACCAGGTTTCCCATGCCGAGAATTGCCTATGTGAATGGCCGCTACGTCAAGCATTCCGATGCCAGCGTGCATATCGAGGATCGCGGCTATCAATTTGCCGACGGCGTTTATGAGGTCTGCGAGGTGCGCCATGGCTATATCGTCGATCTCACCCGTCATCTGAACCGTCTCGACCGTTCGCTCGGTGAGCTCGGCATCGCCTGGCCGATGGGCCGGGCGGCGCTGACCCAGGTCATTCGCGAGACGCTACGCCGCAACCATGTCCGCAACGGGCTTTTCTATATGCAGGTCACGCGCGGCGTCGCGCGGCGCGATCACGTCTTCCCGGCCGAGGGCACGCCGCCTTCGCTTGTCATCACCGCCAAGAGCACCGATCCCAAAATCATCGCCGCCAAGAATGCCAATGGCATCAAGGCAATCACCGTGACCGACAACCGCTGGGACCGCGTCGATATCAAATCCGTCGGCCTGCTGCCGAATGCCATGGCCCGCCAACAGGCCAAGGAGGCCGGCGCCCAGGAGGCGATCTATGTCGACGGTGACGGCATGGTGAAGGAAGGGGCGGCGACCAATGTCTGGATCGTCGATTCCGAGGGAATGCTGGTGACGCGGCCGGCCGAACACGGCATCCTGCGCGGCATAACCCGCACCACCTTGATCGATGTCGCAGCCAAGCTCGGATTGCCGATCGCCGAGCGGAACTTCTCCGTTTCCGAGATGCTCGCAGCCCGCGAAGTCTTCCTCACTGCAGCCACAAGCATTTGTTTTCCGGTCGTTTCCGTCGATGGCCAGACCATTGCCAACGGTCATCCCGGCAGCCTCTCGCAGAAAGTCCGCGAGGCCTTTTTCGACGTTGCGGAAAAGATTGCGATTTGATACCAAGATTTGCTGGACAGGTGGAATGAGGGTGCCACCGGTCTTCGCATGGTGAGGTTGATTGATATTCTACCGGCCAGATTGGGTCGGCAATAAAGAAAGAAGCGGCGCGATGGCGGAACGTTCTCAGAATCTGCAGGACTTATTTCTCAATACTGTTCGCAAGCAAAAGATTTCCCTGACAATCTTTTTGATCAACGGCGTGAAACTCACGGGCGTTGTTACGTCTTTTGACAATTTCTGTGTTCTTCTTCGCCGTGACGGCCATTCGCAGCTCGTGTATAAACATGCGATCTCGACGATCATGCCGGGCCAGCCCATGCAGATGTTCGAGAGCGAAGAAGCAGCGTCCTAACAGGATCAGCCGTCATTTCGACACGCGATACCAAGAACGATTCGATCATCCCTGAGGCCGCCAAGCACAGGGACGACATGCGCGCGACGGTCATCGTGCCGGTTCTGAAGTCGCGCAGTCGCGGCGGCCAGACCGAATCGGCCTCGACCCGCACGCCGGAAAGCCGGCTCGAGGAGGCGACGGGCCTTGCTCAGGCGATCGAACTCGATGTCGTCAACGGCCAGGTCGTGCCGGTCAATGATCCCAGACCGGCGACCCTGCTCGGCACCGGCAAGATCGAGGAGATCAAGGCGCTGCTCGATGAGCGCGATTCCGGTCTCGTCATCGTCGATCATCCGCTGACGCCGGTGCAGCAGCGCAATCTCGAAAAGGAATGGAACGCCAAGGTCATCGACCGGACGGGCCTGATCCTCGAAATCTTCGGTCGTCGCGCCTCCACCAAGGAAGGCACGCTGCAGGTCGATCTCGCTCACCTGAATTACCAGAAGGGCCGTCTGGTCCGCAGCTGGACCCACCTTGAACGCCAGCGCGGCGGCGGCGGCTTCATGGGCGGCCCCGGCGAAACCCAGATCGAAGCCGACCGGCGGATGCTGCAGGACCGCATCATCAAGCTCGAACGCGAGCTGGAGCAGGTCGTGCGCACCCGCCAGCTCCACCGCGCCAAGCGCCGCAAGGTGCCGCACCCGATCGTGGCGCTCGTCGGTTATACCAATGCCGGCAAGTCGACGCTGTTCAACCGCATCACCGGCGCCGGCGTGCTGGCCGAAGACATGCTCTTCGCCACGCTCGACCCGACGCTGCGGCGCATGAAACTGCCGCACGGTCGCACCGTCATCCTGTCCGACACCGTCGGCTTCATCTCCGACCTGCCGACCCATCTCGTCGCCGCCTTCCGGGCAACGCTGGAAGAGGTGCTGGAAGCCGATCTCATCCTGCATGTCCGCGACATGTCCGATGCCGACAACCAGGCGCAGAGCTCCGACGTGATGCGCATCCTGAACGATCTCGGCATCGACGAGGCCGAATCCGCCAAGCGTCTGATCGAGGTCTGGAACAAGATCGACCGGCTGGAGCCCGAGGTGCACGACACCATGGTGCAAAAATCATCAGGCGCCAGCAACGTGGTGGCGGTGTCCGCCGTCAGCGGCGAGGGCGTCGATACGCTGATGGACGAGATCAGCCGCCGCCTGTCAGGCGTGATGACCGAAGCAACGATCCGCCTTCCCGTCGACAAGCTGGCGTTGCTGCCCTGGCTCTACGATCATGCGATCGTCGACGCCCGCGAGGACAATGAAGACGGCTCGATCACGCTTGATCTGCGCCTGTCGGAGACCGAGGCGACCGAACTCGAACGGCGCATCGGCAACGGGCCGAAGTCTGCTAGGGAAGATTGGGAGCGGTGAGCGGGGGCTTTTTGCTCTTGCTTATGGCTGCTTGTCACAGGTCCGCGCCGTCAATAATTTGATACGCCGAGAGGAAAGAGTCTTTCGCGCCCAAGGACTTGGACACGCTGGATTCCTGTGACAAGCACAGGAATGAGGGTGGATGGGGTTGGCGCCTTCGCCAAAATTTCCCGCTGAGACACCCAGCACTTAAGCGATGTACTGACGTTTCATAGAGCGTAGCGAATTAGAGTGCACAGCCAGTTCGGCGGCAGTTGGCGGAAGGCCACATCTCCCACCCTCATTCCTGTGCCTGTCACAGGAATCCAGCCACCGCGCGTCCGCGCGGTGAATGATTCCTATCAAAAGCAGGCAGTTGCGCGCCTTTCCTTCAAGGGACGACCGAAACATCATTCAGCCCCAACCACAGCCCGCTCGATCGCCTTGGCCGCCTGCCAGATCTCTTCCATCCGCTCCAGCGTCGCGTCTTCCAGCGTCTCACCTTCCGCTTCAAGAACATTCTCTATATGACTGAATCGACGTCGGAATTTAGTATTCGTTCCGCGCACTGCCTGCTCCGGATCCGCCTTCACATGCCGGCCGATATTGACGACCGCGAAGATCAAATCGCCGAGTTCGTCGCTGACCTTCGCCCGATCGCCTTCGCGAAGTGCGGCCCGCAATTCGCCGATCTCCTCCTCGATCTTGTCGAGGATCGGTTCGGGGGCCGACCAGTCGAAGCCGACCTTGGCGGCGCGTTCCTGCAGCTTCAGCGCTTCGGTCAGAGCCGGGAAGCTGCGCTGCACGGAACCGAGGAACCCGCCCTTGAAATCCTCGGTGATGCCGCGCCTTGCCCGCCGCTCGGCGCGCTCACGTTTCTCCGCCTGCTTGATCTCGTCCCACTGTATCTTCACCGCGTCGGGCGTATCCGCCTCCGAGCGGGCAAAGACGTGCGGGTGGCGGCGGATCATCTTGGTGGTGATGGCGTTGACCACGTCGCCGAAGGAAAATTCGCCGGCCTCCTCGGCCATGCGCGCGTGAAAGACCACTTGCAGCAAGAGGTCGCCCAGCTCGTCGCAGAGATCGTCCATATCACCGCGCTCGATCGCGTCTGAGACCTCATAGGCCTCCTCGATCGTGTAGGGCTTGATCGTCTCGAAATTCTGCTCGATGTCCCAGGGGCAGCCGGTTTCGGGATGGCGCAGCGCCGCCATGATCTCGATCAGCCGTGAAATGTCTTTGGAAGGTTGCATGTTGCCTCGGTTCAGCAGGCTTCAGTTCAGAGGCCCAGTTCAGTGACCCTCAGTTCAGTGGCCCTCAGTTCAGTGGAATGTCGTTGGCGCTCTTCGACGACTGGTAGCTGATCGACAGCGCGTCGTAGCGCGCCTTGATGCGGGCGGTCTGCGTCTTTAGCGCGGTCTTCAGCGGAGCCTCTTCGGTCTCGACGAGATCGGCGATGGCAAAGCTGTTCCAGAAGGCGTTTTGCCTGCGGTAGCCGCCGGGTTCAAGCCCGAAGACCTCCTTGAGAATCTTCAAATCGTGTGGAATGGCGAAGGCGTCGCGCGAATCCTCGTGGCTGAAAAAATAGTAGAAATTGTCGAAGCCCGCCCAGGTGATCGCCGACATGCACATGGTGCAGGGCTCGTGCGTCGACAGGAAGATCAGATCCTTGGTCGGCGGCTTCTCGCCAAGCTCATAGAAGCGCTTCAGCGTATGCACCTCGCCGTGCCAGAGCGGATTCTCCAGCTCGTTATTGGTTTCGGCGACGACAAGCGAAAGATCGGATTTCCTTAAGATCGCCGCACCGAACACCTTATTGCCAAGCGAAACGCCACGCTCGGTCAGCGGCAGGATATCGTCTTCCATGACCGAAAGCAGGCGGGAGGCAATGGTCTTATCAGGCATGAGGGCCCTCCAGTTTTCCTCAGTCTATCGCCTTGGCGGCGCGAGTGAAATGCGTGAAGCACCGGTGGACGTCTTTTGTCACAGGCTTTATACTGCACTGCAGCAAGCGGGCTGAGAATATGCGGCTTTTTGGCAGCACGGGTGACTTTTCTCAAATCACTGACGGCACGAGCAAAAGAATACCTGCTTGCTTGGGCTTTCGAATTTCTGTTCCTTCAATCCCTTGTCGATCAAGGGCATATTCCGGCAACTTCGAAGTGGATTGATGATGCCTCCCAAGACTGAACAGCTTTCGGTATTTCCCGCCTTCTTTCGCGTGGAAGGACAGAAGACGGCTGTCTTCGGCAATGGCGACGAAGCTTTCGCCAAGGTGCGGCTGCTGCTGAACACAAAGGCGCGGATTGTCGCCTATGCCGACCGGCCGGAAGCCGATTACCACGCTTTCCTGATCGCCAACCGTATCGAGACCGTGCGCGCTGCCTTCTCCGCCGAACAGGTCGAGGGTTCAGCGCTCGTCTTCGCCGCAACCGGCAATGAAGCTGATGACCGCAGCATCGTCGACGCTGCGCGTGCCGCCAGAATTCCGGCCAATGCGGTCGATCAGCCCGACTACTGCGATTTCTTCACACCGGCGCTGGTCAATCGCGCCCCTGTCGCCGTTGCGATCGGCACCGAAGGGGCCGGGCCGGTTCTGGCGCAGATGATCCGTGCGCAGATCGACCAGCTGCTTTCGCCTTCGCTCGGTCGCCTTGCCGTGCTGGCGACGAGCTATCGCAAGGCCGTTGAGCAAATTATTCCGCGTGGCGTCTCCCGCCGCGTCTTCTGGCGCCGCTTCTTCTCCGGCGCTGTTGCCGATGCCGTCGCCAATGGCAACCTGCCGCAGGCCTGCCACGCCGCCGACCGGCTGTTGGGCGCGATGGATAAGGTCGCCGGCCACGTCTGGCTGGTCGGCGCCGGTCCGGGTGCCGAGGATCTGCTGACGTTGCGCGCCCAGCGCGTGATGATGGAAGCCGACGTCATCGTCTATGACGCGCTCGTGCCGCAGGCGATCGTCGATATGGGCCGCCGCGACGCCGAGCGGCTTTCGGTCGGCAAGCGTAAGGGCTGTCATTCGAAGTCGCAGGAAGAGATCAACGACCTGCTGGTCGATCTCGGCCGCCAGGGCAAGCGCGTCGTCCGCCTGAAGTCAGGCGATCCCTTGGTCTATGGCCGGGCGGGCGAAGAAATGGCCGCTTTGCGCGCCGCCGGCATCACCTATGAGGTCGTGCCCGGCATCACCTCGGCTTTCGCCGCGGCTGCCGATTTCGAGCTGCCGCTGACGTTGCGTGGCGTTGCCTCCTCGCTGGTCTTCACGACAGGCCATGATCTCACCGGCGACGTGCTGCCCGACTGGGCAAGCCTTGCCGTCTCAGGCGCGACGATCGCCGTCTATATGGGCCGCACGGTTGCCGCCTCCGTCGCCGAACGGCTGATGCAGGCGGGCATCCCCGCCGAAACCACGGTCGCCGTCATCGAAAATGCCAGCCGCGCCGAGCGCCGCCTGCTGCATGGCACGCTCGCCGATCTGCCCGATCTGCAGCACCGCGACGAATTATCAGGGCCGGTCATGGTCATTATCGGCGATGCGGTCGCCGGCGCCAATTTCGAACTGTCCGAGCCGCTGGTACGTGCGAACGCCCGGCTCGAGGAACTTGCAAGGAGCTGAACATGGTAGACAAGGTTCTGACGGCCAACCGGCTGACGGATGGCATTGCCGTCTGGTTGGATGCGAACGGGAAGTGGTCCACCTCGCTGCAGGAGGCGCTTGTCGCCCGTCACAACGAAGCGGTTGAAGCGCTGGAGGCGATCGGCAAGAAATCATACGCCGACAACGAGGTGGTTGACGTCGCCGTCGTCGACGTTCAGGAAACCGACGGTGTTCTCTGGCCGCTTCGCCTTCGCGAGCGCATCCGTGCGCAGGGCCCGACCATGGAATATGCCCCGGGCTACGCTCCTGCCGATCCCGAATTCATTGCAGTCTGAGGAAGACGATGTACCGTTACGACGAATTTGACCATGCCTTTGTTACCGAGCGCGTCGAGCAGTTTCGCGATCAGGTCCAGCGCCGCCTTGCCGGCGAGCTGGCCGAGGATGCGTTCAAGCCGCTGCGCCTGATGAACGGCGTCTACCTGCAGCTCCATGCCTATATGCTGCGCATCGCCATTCCCTATGGCACGCTGAGCGCGCGCCAGCTGCGCATGCTCGCCCATATCGCCCGCACCTATGACCGCGGCTATGGCCACTTCACCACGCGCCAGAACCTGCAGTTCAACTGGCCGAAGCTGTCGGACATTCCTGATGCGCTGGCCGACCTCGCAAGCGTCGAGATGCATGCGCTGCAGACCTCGGGCAACTGCATCAGAAACGTCACCGCCGATCATTTCGCCGGTGCCGCCGCCGATGAGGTCGCTGATCCCAGACCCTACGCCGAAATCCTGCGCCAGTGGTCGTCGGTGCATCCGGAATTCTCCTTCCTGCCGCGCAAGTTCAAGATCGCCGTCACCGGTGCCGAGCGCGACCGCGCCGCAATCCAGGTGCATGATATCGGCCTGCACGTGAAGACGAACGAGAAGGGCAAGATCGGCTTTGCCGTCTATGTTGGCGGCGGCCAGGGCCGTACGCCGATGATCGCCAAGCTGATCCGCGACTTCCTGCCCGAGGAAGACCTGCTCTCCTACACCACGGCAATCGTGCGCGTGTACAATCTGCACGGCCGCCGCGACAACAAGTACAAAGCCCGCATCAAGATCCTGGTGCACGAAACCGGCACCGAGGAGCTGACGCGCCAGGTGGAAGCTGAATTCGCCGCGCTGAAGGATACCGAGCTCAAGCTGCCGGAAAAGGACGTCCAGTCGATCGCTGCCTATTTCGCGCCGCCTGAGCTGCCCGAGCGCGCCGAAGGCTGGGAAAACCTTGCCCGCTGGAAGAAGGCCGATTCCGGTTTCGCCCGCTGGGTCCAGCAGAACGTGCAGCCACACAAGAACCCCGATTACGGCATGGTGACGATCTCGCTGAAGCCGATCGGCGGTATTCCGGGCGACGCCTCGGATGCGCAGATGGATGCGATCGCCGATCTTGCCGAGGAGTATGCCTTCGACGAGATCCGCGTCAGTCATGAGCAGAACCTCATTCTGCCGCATGTGCCGCTTGCCGATCTCGAAGCCGTCTATCGCGGCCTCGTCGCCATCAATCTGGCGGAAGCGAATGCCGGCCTGATCACCGATATCATTGCCTGTCCGGGGTTGGACTACTGCGCACTCGCCAATGCGCGCTCCATCCCGCTGGCGCAGGAAATTTCCCGCCGCTTCGGCAATGCCGAACGTCAGGCAGAGATCGGTGAGCTGAAGATCAAGATCTCCGGCTGCATCAATGCCTGCGGCCATCACCATGTCGGCCATATCGGCCTGCTCGGTGTCGAGAAGAAAGGCGCCGAACTCTACCAGATCACGCTCGGCGGCTCCGGCGACGAACATACGTCTATCGGCGAAATCATCGGTCGCGGCTTCGAGCCGGACCGGGTGACAGACGCGATCGAGACGATCGTCGACACCTATCTCGGCCTGCGCCTCGATCATTCCGAGAACTTCCTCGCCGCCTATCGCCGCGTCGGACCGCAGCCGTTCAAGACTGCGCTCTACGGCTCGGCCGCCGAAGCGGCATAAGGAGGGGATGATGACCAAGATCTGGAGAGAAACCGGTTTTGTCGAAAACGATCCCTGGGTGATCGAAACCGACGAGGTGAAGGCGACCGAGGAGCAGAAGCCGCTGCTCGGTCTCGACGAACTGATCGCCAAGGCCGACGAAAGCAACGATGTCGGCCTCGGCGTGCTGATCAAGCCGGCCGACGATGTGCGCCGGCTGGAGCCCTATCTCGATCGCCTGGCAATCGTTGCCGTCGCCTTTCCGGCCTTCAACGACGGCCGCGCCTTCAGTCATGCCTCGCTGCTGCGCCAGCGCCTGGGCTATAGCAACGAGCTGCGCGCCGTCGGCGACGTGCTGATCGATCAGGTGCCGCTGATGCTGCGTGTCGGCATCGACAGCTTTTCCGTCAGCAACGCCACGGCACTGAAGCGGCTTTCCGAAAACCGTCTTCCCGCCATTCCCCATCATTATCAGCCGGCGGTGCGTGACGCCGACGCTGGCAAGGGCTATAGTTGGCGCCGTCAGGCGAAGCCGGCCGCATAAGCGGCCGGTCCGCCCTTTTACGACGGCGGAACAGTAGCATGAAGACATTCGAAGTGGCGGTGATCGGTGGCGGTCTCGCCGGTATGATCGCCGCAATCGCGCTTGCGCGCGGCGGCCGCAACGTGGCGCTGGTGGCGCCTTCTTCGAAGGAGGACCGGCGCACCACGGCGCTGATGGATCAATCGATCCGCTTCCTCGATCGCCTGACTCTCTGGGAAAGGCTGCGCCCGGCAGCCGCACCTCTGACCAGCATGCGCGTCGTCGACGGCACCGACCGGCTGCTGCGCGCGCCGACGACCACGTTTCGCGCTGCCGAGGTTGGCCTGAATGCCTTCGGCTATAATTTTCCCAACAAGGTTTTGACCGAGATCCTCGAAGCGGCCGCGGCCGGCGAGGGCAATATCACCCGCTTCACCGACATGGCCGAATCGATCGGCGTTACCGCCGAAGCCGTTTCGATCACGCTTGCCGGCGGCGAGACGCTGACGGCCGATTTTGCCGTCGGCGCCGATGGCCGCGGCTCGAAATTGCGCGAGACGGCTGGCATCGACACCCGCAAGTGGTCCTATCCGCAATCGGCCATGGTGCTGAACTTCGCCCATTCGCTGCCCCACCAGAATATCTCGACCGAGTTCCACACCAAACACGGCCCCTTTACCCAGGTGCCGCTGCCGGGTGGCCGTTCCAGCCTGGTCTGGGTGCAGGATCCCGCTGAGGCGGCTGCCCGCATGGAATTGCCGCTCCCTGAACTTGGGCTGCTCGTCGAGGCGCAGATGCAGTCAATGCTTGGAAAGGTTGATGTGGAGGAGGGCGTCCAGCTATGGCCGCTGTCGGGCATGATGGCGCATCGTTTCGGCAAGGGACGCATCGCACTGATCGGCGAGGCCGCCCATGTCTTCCCGCCGATCGGGGCGCAGGGGCTGAACCTCAGCCTGCGCGATATCATGGCGCTTGCCGATATCCTCTGCGACAGGGCGGAATTGCCGGTGCCGGCCGATGCCGGCGAAAGCTTCGACCGCAAACGCCGCGCCGATATCATGACGCGCACGGCCAGTGTCGATATTCTCAACCGCTCGCTGCTCTCGGATTTCCTGCCCGTCCAGATGCTGCGGGCCGCCGGCCTGCATATCCTCTCGGCCATACACCCGCTGCGCAACATCGTCATGCGCGAGGGCATCGAGCCTGGCCGCGGCTTTCGCGATATTCCGGATGCGCTACGGGAAAAGCTGAAGCGGAAGAAGGCCTGATCGGATCACGATCAGCCAGAGCGAAACGCTCACCACCGAAAACACCGTGGTGATCAGGATCGTCGCCGAGGCGCGCTCCTGCCAGACGCCATATTGCTGTCCGATGACGAAGACATTGGTCGCCGTCGGCAGTGAGGCGAGCAGCACGGCCGCCTGAATCCACACCGGCTCGAAACCACCCACCGCCGTCAGCGCAACGAAGACCGCGATCGGATGCAGGATCAGCTTCGCCGGCACGATATAGCCGATCTCCGCCGGAACCCGTTTCAGCAGCCTGAGCGCCAGCGTCACGCCCATGGCAAAGAGCGCGCAGGGGGCGGCCGCCTGGGCGAGGTAATCGACCAGCCGCTGAAATGCCAGCGGCTGATCAATGTGCAGGGCGGCCACGGCAAAGCCTGCGGCCGTCGACAGGATGAAGGGATGCAGCGCGACCTTCCGGGCGATATCGGCGGCAAGCCGCCCGGCCGAACGCTTATCGTCGCCGGCCGCCGCCATCAGCGCCGGCGCGACGATGAAATGCAGCGCGTTCTCGAAGCAGATGATCAGTGCCACCGGCACGGCAGCACTTTCGCCGAGTGCCAAGAGCGCCAGACCAGGCCCCATATAACCGATATTGCCATAAGCGCCGGCAAAGGCCTGGATGGTGCAATCGGCGAGCGAATTGCCGCGCACCAGACGGCCGATGGCGAACAGCAGGATGAAGACCGCATAGGTCGCGGCGATATCGGTGACGATGAAATCGACGCGCGTCAGCTCTTCGATCGGCGTGCGCGAGACAAGCTTGAAGAACAAAGCGGGCAGGGCGGCATAGATGATGAAGGTATTCAGCCAGCCGAGCGCCTCGGCCGGCTGCTTCGTCGCCTTGGCGGCGATGAACCCGATCAGGATCAGACCGAAGAACGGCAGGAGCAGGCTGACGATATCGGCCAAGAGGTCTTCCAATGCGTGGGAATGATCGGCGGGGTAGAAGCTCTAACCGATTTGCATCAGGATCGGAAAGGTCTGCTGGAACCAGATCGCCACATCGCTGACCCAACCGAACAGGAAGGCGAGGCCGGTGAGGATGAGGAAAACGCCCATCACCTTCTCCACCGTGCCGAGATGGCGGCGGAAGCGCGAGAGGAAGCGCATGAAGGCGCCGGAAAAGCCGGCGGCGATCCAGAAGGGGATGGCAAGGCCGAGCGAATAGACGGCAAGCAGCCCGGCGCCGGAGCCGACCGTCTCGCGCGAGGCGGCAACGCCGAGAATCGCGCCGAGCACCGGGCCAATGCAGGGCGTCCAGCCGAAGGCGAAGGCAAGGCCCATGATGTAAGCGCCCGTCAGCGTCGCCGGTTTGCCGCCGCCCTGGAAGCGCGCCTCGCGGGCCAGCAGGCCGATTCGGAAGAGGCCGAGGAAATTCAGCCCCATGACGATGATAACAAGCCCGCCGAGCTTGGAGAGCAGATCGAGATGCTGGCGAAGCGCCATGCCGATGCTGGAGGCGCCGGCGCCGAGCGCCACGAAGACGGTGGCAAAGCCGAGCGTGAAGAGCAGCGCCGAGAACAGCACGCCGCGCCTGATATCGGGCGCCACCGCCACCGTGGAGCCGCCGCGGAACTGCTCGACCGAAATGCCGGCCATATAGCAAAGATAGGGCGGGACCAGGGGAAGCACGCAGGGCGAAAGAAAGGAAAGCGCCCCTGCTATGAGAGCGCTCCACAGGGAAATATCGGCAATCGACACGCATTCTCTCCGGCTGCAATCTGCGTGATGTTCCTAGCTTTGCAGGCCCGGCATTGCCAATCACCTTTTTGCGCACGCAGGCAATATGCCTGGAGCTCGGCAAGAAATGTGCCGATCGCCGAAAAAAGCCGAATTTTTCGGTTGACCGCAATGGGTCGCCTGCCTATGTTCCGCCCACTTCCAGCCGGGGTGGGCACACCCGCGGAGAGGGAGAGCGTAGCTCAGCCGGTAGAGCAACTGACTTTTAATCAGTAGGTCTCGGGTTCGAACCCCGACGCTCTCACCATAAAATCAAAAGACTTAGCGGAAATTTGTGACTTTTGCGACCGGCAAAACGTCACACGCTCAATTCGTCGTGCGCTTCCGGGTCGCCTCGATTCACTGCAGGATCTCTTTGACGACGCGGAGATTGCCGCTCTGGACGTTCGGGGTCGGCTCCACTGATGGCGTTGCCATCGCTCCTGTTTTCTCTGGCTCGAGGTAAGATTTTATCTTACTTTATAAGAAACAGGGAAGGCGTGCGACGATGCGAAATGCGGAAAAGGTAACCATTACCCTCACGGCGGATATGCTGCGGAGCGTCCGCGAGACCGTCGAAGCTGGTGAGTTTGCGACGACGAGCGAAGCGATGCGTGACGCGGTGCGGGTATGGCAGCGTCAGCGGCTTGAGGATGCCGAGCGCCTCAACGCCATGCGGGCTCGCATCCGGCGTTCTCTGGACGATCCTCGCCCGAGCTTGACGGCGGAAGAGGCCGAAGCTGATATGGACAGCTTCATGAACGATCAGGAAAAAGCGTCCCGTAATGCGGCGCGCTAAGGTCATCTACCGGCCCGAGGCGCTTGGCGACCTTCGCCAAATCTATATTGACATCGCCGATAGGAGTCAGAGCAACGTCACCGCCAATCGCTTTGTGAAGCGCATCATGGCGAGGTGCCGCAAGATCGGAAATGCGCCGAACGGCGGGCGTCCGCGAGATGATCTGGCCCCGGGCTTACGAACCGTGCCGTTTGAGCATTCCGCTGTGATTGCGTATCACGTCGCCGACGCAGTTGAGATCGTCAACATTTTTTATGGCGGCAGAGACTATGAGGCCCTGTTTCGGGTGGGTGATGACGAGGATGAATCGTGACCGGCTTTTGGGATTCGTCTCCCCAATGACCTCTTCATTGCTGGCGCGTCAATTCGATCGGACGCGCATCTAGAGAATTTCGATAGGCATATTCAACGCCGCCTGGATACCGTCCGCCCCAGGCGACCGAGACGATTTGTTCGGCCATGCCCGCCGTGGGGCGTCTCGAAACGCGGAGTTGCCCGCAGATAATATTCTTCACCGCGAGCACGGCGTTGCGCGAGGGGCGGGATAACGCGACGCTTCATGAAATTGGCTAAGACACAGGAACCAACTTCCACCGCGGCCCGTTTTCTCCTCATGACGAAATGGGAGAAATCGATCATGGATTGGAATCGTATCGAAGGAAACTGGAAGCAGGCGAAGGGCAAGATCAAGGAGCAGTGGGGCAAACTCACGGACGATGATCTCGACCAGATCGCCGGCAAGCGCGACCAGCTGGAAGGCAAGATCCAGGAACGGTATGGCATCGAAAGGGATCGTATTAGACGCGATATCGATGACTGGACCGGTCGCCAGACTTGGTAGTATCTGAACAAAAACCCGGTGAAAGCCGGGTTTTTGCTGTCGAGGAAGCTAAGGGCTGTCTTATCTCATGAATATCCACCAACAGCCAAGAGAAGCGCGCCGACCGCGATAACAGCCAGGGCTGGCCAGTTTTTGGAGAGGCCGAGGAACCTGAGGCCTTGGCGCTGTGGCTCCAGCGTGGTGCCGCCTTGCGGCAGTTGATGTGGATTGCTTGGCTTTCGACCAAGCACCGAAGAGAAGAGAAAGAGAAGACCGCCGATGATAAGAGCGGCACCGGTCAGGATTGCCAACATAGTGGCCTCCGCGAACGACATGGATGTTGGGTAAACAAGATCCGGACCTGATCGTTCCGTAAGTGGCTACTCACTCGGACAAACTCCGAGGAAACATCGATGCAACCTGAGCCGGAACCAAATGCACTCGCATTGAATTTGACCGTTGAGCAATCTTGGAGATCCCGATGGACAAGACACCGAAGGCGGCTATCAGCGGTATGATATTGTACGTACTGGCTCTTCTCGTCTTAGGCATTCTCGCGGGCGCCGTGTACACAATCTATGGCCATCCCGGTGATCCGTCGGAGCGACCGGCTGCCGAGACGATTCCGGAAAGAGCCACGGCCCCGCAATGAGATGCGTCGTACCAGGGAATTGACTGGTCGCCTTTGACAACAAAGGATGACCGGGAAGGCGTCTGCCGGATCCGGCGTGCACCCGGTCAGGTCGTGCTGAAAAGCCTGTGCTCGATTGCAAAAGATCTGCAAGCTGCAACTGATATGGCTTTGGAAAGCAAGGCAGAAATCCTGTCGCAAGTCCTTCCAACCAGTAGAGAGCTATATTTATAGGGCGAACAACCTGCGACACCGAAATCGGTGTCTGGGTCTGGACCTATTGAATTGTCGTTCCAGATGCCGTCGGGCAGGTCTGGGAATGCTGGGAATTGCGCGGGGCAGTCGAGAGGAGTTTGCGGATGAGAGAACATGCGGTCGTGATATCCGGAGGCGGGCCGACCGGGCTGATGCTGGCGGGCGAATTGGCCTTGGCCGGCATCGATGTCGCCATCGTCGAACGTCGCGAGAACCAGGAAATCGTCGGTTCGCGGGCCGGCGGCCTGAGTTCGCGCACGCTGGAGGTTCTCGACCAGCGCGGCATCGTCGACCGGTTCCTCAAGGAAGGGCAGATCGCCCAGGTCACGGGATTTGCGGTCACCCGGCTTGATATCAGCGACTTCCCGACCCGGCACAATTACGGGCTGGCGCTGCGGCAGAAACATATCGAGCGCATCCTGGCCGGCTGGGTCGACGAACTGCCGGTGCCGATCTATCGCGGCCGGGAAATGACGGGTTTTGCTGACGACGGGACAGGCGTCACCGTCGAACTCTCCGACGGCGCTTCGCTTCGGGCAGGCTATCTCGTCGGCTGCGATGGCGGTCGCAGCCTGGTTCGCAAGATTGCCGGCATTGCGTTTCCGGGATGGGATGCGACGACCAGCAATATTCTCGCCGAGGCCGAGATGGAGGAGGAGCCGCCGCTCGGCGTCCATCGCACTGTGCTCGGCATGCACGCCTTCGGCCGCGAGGAATATGAAATCCGCGACGGCAAGGTGGTCTTTGCCAGTGAAGGCCCGATCAACGTCATGGTGACGGAAAAGACTGCGGGCGGCACAGGCGAGCCGACGCTTGGCGATCTCAAGCAAGCGCTGATCGATGCATGCGGAACGGATTACGGAATCCACAGTCTGAAGTGGATTTCGAGGTTCACCGACATGTCGCGCCAGGCGGCAGCCTACCGCAAGGGCAGGGTGCTCCTCGCCGGCGATGCCGCGCATGTCCATTCTCCGGTGGGCGGGCAGGGCCTCAATACCGGTGTGCAGGATGCGGTGAATCTCGGTTGGAAGCTGGCCCAGGTGGTGAAAGGAATATCGCCGGAAAGCTTGCTCGACACCTATCACGCCGAGCGCTATCCGGTTGCCGCCCGCGTGCTGCGCACGACGATGGCGCAGGTCGCCTTGCAGCGCACCGACGATCGCACCGAAGCCTTGCGAGACATCCTATTGGAACTGCTCGGCATGGAAGAGCCGCGCAAAAGGATCGCCGCTGAAATGTCCGGACTGGCCATCCATTACGACCTCGGCGAGGGGCATCCGCTGCTTGGCCGCCGCATGCCCGACCTTGGTCTGGCGACGCCGGATGGCCCCTTACGTGTCTATACGCTGCTCAAGAATGCGCGGCCGGTGCTCCTCAATCTCGGCGCGCCCGGCAGTCTCGACATCACAGCGTGGTCAGACCGCGTCCAGTTGGTCGACGCCGGCTATGACGGTGCATGGGAACTGCCGGCGCTGGGTGCGGTCTCGGCGCCGACCGCCGTGCTGATCCGGCCCGATGGTTATGTGGCATGGGTGGGCGAAGGGACGCAGGATGGTCTGCGCGAGGCTGTGAATAGCTGGTTCGGGCCGCCCGACTCACGCCGCGAACGTGGCTAAGCGGCAAGCGGAATCGAGCCGCAATCGGCCATCGTCTCGGCCTCCGGCATCGGTTTGCCGCGGCGTTCCCAAGTCCGGCGGCTGATGCCGAATGCCTCCCATGGGCGCGATAGGCTGAAGGAATTGGCGAGATAATCGGCTCTGGGAATCGCGCCTGCGGCGCGGCGCTGCTCTTCTTTCCGGCTTCGGTCCCGCTGCCGCCGTTTTTCCTTTTGCAGCTTTGCTCTTTTCCGTTTCGGCACATCGAAGGCACCGATCGTGCGGATATCGAGGGCGCACCGCTCGTCGTAGCTCAAATGCAGAGCGTGACCGAGCGCGTCGGCGGACAAGGGAGAAAAACGCACCTTGGTCCGCTCATAGATGATTTCCTCTATGCAGGCTTTGCTAGCCCAAGGCAGCCATCGAGCCGACCAGCCGAGAACCACCTCGGGAAACTCTTGCCGGAACTCGACAAATGCGAGGCCGGCGATCACCTCGACGTAAATCAATGCGTCATCGGCCTCGGGCACGATCGCTCCGTGCCGATGCCTGATCAATCTTTCGATCTCGCGCATCCGACCGTGGAAATGGTTCCAACGGCCACCCCGCGCGCGGCGCTGAACGGCCTTGTAACCCAGCAGACAATCGCCGAGCTTGACTGATATAACATCCCGCGCCAGGCCAGCCGGCTGCTCCGCTTTTACCGCTCGTTTCTCCGATTGAGCCGCTTGATCTGCGCCCACAAGGCGGTCCATGGATTTTCCCCTGCGATCTGCCTTGGAAGGCCGAAACAACTGATCGTACAGGAAGACCGAGGGGGTGATCATCCACTCTTGGTGCAGTTCACACGCAATTCTATGGATGTCGAAGACGCGGCGGTCGATTAGGGTTCGACCCCAACGCTACGTTTGTAAATGCCAAAGACATTGCAGCAGCACTCGGCGGATCGCCGAGAGGAGAAGGCGCGGCTGAGCCGTCATATTCACGTCTGCGTCTGCAATCAGCGGAAGCCGAAGAAACTTAAGATGGCGAGCACAATAACGACAGCGCCGACAAGCCAGATCAAATTGTTCATGGGAACCGTTCTCCTGTTCGAATTGAGTCATCCGTGACCCGATGACTTAACTGTGGTGCAGGGCTTGGGGTTCCCGAACAATCGATCGCCGCAGCGCGCCTCTCGCTAATTCGGCTCGCTGCAATACGCGGTTCTGCAGCCGCTTTAGATCACTCTTGTCTTTCAATAGCTGCAGGAGCGAGCATTGCCGGGTCTGAATCCACCCGCGCACGCCGGATTTATCGAGCTATTCCGTTGATACTGAAAATCCTCGTTGTTGTGGCTCACGGGCGATGTGCAGGAAGAGGCAATCGCTGCCACAGCAAGCAGCGCCCCGGCAGCTGCAAATGTGAGAAATCGGTTCATCTAAGCCTCTCCTTACGAGTCTGGTCGTGGTCAAAATCCGCATGCCATCGCCAGCCTGATACGACAACTGCCGACACGCGAGATCACGCGCACTTGATCCGAAACATTCCTATGATTGATCAACCAATCTTAATGCGTGATGCGTCGAGCTGCATTGATGATCAGATGCGCTTTACTGTAATCGAAGTGGGCTATTCTGTCGTTATGGAAAGTAGTTTTAACGGCGTCGGAAATCGAGTTTAGCCAATTTTGTCTTGAACTTATCGCGGATTTTTAGTAAATTTATACCATAAAAAAGTAATATAAATGGGAGGATACTATGACTGAAACTCGGTTTGATCCGGTTTTGCTTAATCGCAACCATTTCGTCGCTGAAATCACGTGCCTCGATGAAATCTTCGATTTTCTGGATGAGTGGCCGGAGGACAAACGAGGTTTGGCATATGACACGCTGTTGAAGGCGTGCCGGGATGCGGCCAATGGGCGTTTCCCGCTGGGTGCTGCGCGCGAGAATTTCCGGCGCTTTCTGAAGATGTCGGGCGTGCTGGCAAAGGTCGAGGGCGCCCCCAAATTCGAGCAGCTGATGGGCGATCGAAATATCGGCAATGCTTGATAGGATAGGGTAGCCAAGAGCGCGCCGTCACATCATGTGCGGCGCGTTCTGGTTTTTATGTCGGCGGCCCGCCGCACGCCTGTTTCTTCGCCCAAAGCGCGCGACAAACCTTCTGCAGGGGCAGATGGCGATCCCTCGCTGCATCTCACGCCAAGCCGCCATTCCAGTCGCATCGGAAGACCAGCATAGGCTTCGAAAAGCCCTTGAGGCGTCGGCGCGAGGCGTGACCGAAGAGATCGGTGGCGCCATATTCCCGAAAGATATTCTCTGAGACGAGGATCTGGTCGCTGGCGGCGGCCGCGCAGAGGCGCGCCGCAAGCTGCACGGTCGAGCCGAAGAGGTCGTTGCTGTCCTCGACCGGCTCGCCGCAATCCAGCCCGATGCGGATGTGGATCGGCTCGGTGTTTCCACCGTTGTAATGCTTGAATTCCTGCTGGATCCTCATGGCGCATTCGACGGCGGCCGCTGTTGAGGAAAAGGCGGCCATGATGCCGTCGCCGGTGTGCTTCACTTCCCGGCCTGACGTTTGGCCGAGGCATCGGCGCACGATCGCGTCATGGGCCCGCACCATTTCGGTTCCGATGCGGTCGCCGAGCCGCGCTGTCATCTCCGTCGATCCGACGATGTCGGTAAAGAGGATTGCCCGGTGACCGGGATCCACGTCGGCGGTGGATTGGCCAGGCGCCGGCTCGGGGTCATGAATTCGGCCGAGAAAGGCCTCGACCGCAGACAACGCGACCTCGACGATCTCGCCGGCGACGAAGCCGTGCGCCTCGCGATGCACGCATTGGGCGGTTTCCATGTCAGGCGCATCCACGAGACAGAAGGCGGTCCCGCGCCGCTGATCGAACCAATAGGTGAGAAACTTGACGCCGTAGCGATCCTGAATGTCGAGATCCATGCGATGCGCTCGGGCAACGTCGGCTGCCGACGTTCCCTCAAGAAAGTGCCGATCCATGAAGATAGGCATCGCGCGTCCTCCCAGGTCCGTCGCGTACAAGAACCGGCATTGTACGATCCGGATGCGGCTCCGTCCACCTTTGGGACAATCAAGGAGTGATTATTGAGGCCGTTTCATTGAGGAAATCCGATGCGTTGCTGTAAATCATATAGAATACGAAAGGAATGGTTGCGCTTTAATCAGTGTGATTTGCATGGAAGCCCGATATTTACCATAATCGACCGCTTAAAGACTGGTCATGGGGTTCATGGCTATTCCGCTTCCAAGCTCCTGGGAGTCCGGAGGGATGAAGAGCTACGTCTGTTATGGTCATTCTCAGCCAAGATCAAAGCCGCAGGCTGGCAAGTGAGGTGGCCCGCCAAAGGCATGAAAATTGCATCGCATCCCATAAGCCCACCAAAACTGGAAAAGCTGTAGCAAAGTGAGACAGACGGCAAACTTTCGACCAGTCGGCTTGGCCTCAATGGGGCTCGGCCATTATGCCGTCATTAACTCTGTATGGGATGCCGCCCGCACGCTGCTGCACGACTGGCCGGTCGACGACGGCGAAGAATATTTCGAAGCGGTAAAGTCATGCCTGGATGCGATTATCGGCGATCTCCAGCCGGATGAGGTGCGGGCATCTTTCATCAGGGCCGCACAGGAAGCCGGCATCGCCGTCATCGAAGCTGCGGATTGAACGCCCGGCTGCGTTCGGCGAAAACTCCGGCTTGACCCGTCCATCCCCAACAGCCGAGCGTTCCGTCTTGACATTTCCAGCTGACGTTCTAAATTAGAACAAAACAGGAACATTGGAGATGGTCATGACGCATACGGAACAGGTGATCGCCAACGCCCTAGCCCTTGTCGAAGCGTCCCGCGCAGCGCGCGAGCGGGATCAGCTGCGGCGTGCCGCCTGGCAGAGAAAGGTCGAACTCAGCCGGCCGCTGCCGCCCTTGCCGCGTCCGGTTCAATTGCCATTGGCGCTGAACTGATGCAGCCGGCAAAGACCTTGGAACCCGATCCGGCTTGGCCCGATGAAGCGTGGCCCGATCAAGCGTGGCCCGATCAAGCCTGGGAAGTCGAAGCCGTGCTGGCCTGGCATGACGACAATGCCAAGGCGACGATCCGCTCGCTGCTTGATGACTGCAAACATCTCCGCCAGCAACTCGCGTTGGCGGAAAGCATGATGAGCCGCGGGATGGCCCGCGGTTGGACACCACGATACGAGCGCGACGCCCTTTGAGACGGCGCCATCGAAATCAAGCATCTCTGGATGCTGATCGGGATTTCGGGAGCCGGCAAGGACGTCAGCCGTCTGCCGCTTTTGCCTCCGGATTAAGGCCGACACTGGCGAAATAGGCCTCCAAGGCTGAAGCTTCGCCGGAGGCGACGATGGCGCCGACATAACCGTCCGGGCGCACCAGCACCCAGTCGCCTGGCGTCAGGGCGTAGGCGTCGCGGAAGTGTCCGCCTTCTTCGATCAGATCGCCGCGCCGGCCGATCCTGTGGATGTGCAATCCTCTCCGCGCTAGCACGGCGGCTTGCTCGACCTCGTAGCCGAGCAGCGTCCAGTGCACGCCCGCAAACAGCTCGAACAGACGCCGCGGCTGGCCGGCGGCACCTTTGAGAGGTGCATCCGGGGCGCGGTCGCCGGCCAGCAGGCCGCTCCGCCGCTCCGGCTGTTCCAGCGCGAAGGAGGATTCGGGGTAGCCGATATCGAGCTGATGAACCTCGCGGCCGCGCCGCAACTCACCGCGCTTCAGAGCATCGAGCAGCGTCGTGGCAAGGCCGAGCATGGCGGCGGCGATCGGGCGGCGCTCTTCCTCATAGCTGTCGAGCAGCGCGTTCGGGGCGCCGCTGGCGACTGCCGCCAGTTTCCATCCGAGGTTATAAGCATCCTGGACGCTGGTATTCAGACCCTGTCCGCCGGTCGGCGGATGCGTATGGGCGGCATCGCCGGCGAGGAATACGCGGCCATGCCGGTAGCGATCGGCAAGCCTGGCATTCATGTTGAAGGCCGATGCCCAGGAAACCGATTGGATGGTGATGTCAGGACGGCCGGTGCGCTGCTTCACCAGGGCGGTCAACCCTGCCGCGGAAAGATCGATATCGCCTTCGAGCGGAATAGGCCCCTGGATCTGGAACATCTCCGTTCCGGCGAGCGGGCACAAGGAAATCTGTTTCTCCATGTCGCCCTCGGCGAAGCGATGCCAGGCGTCGCGATCGAGGCCGGTCAGCATGACATCGGCGACGATGGCGCGGACCCCCAGCGTCTTGCCGGGAAAACCGATATCGAGCGCATGGCGCACGAAGCTGCGACCGCCATCGGCGCCGACGAGCCAGCGCACGCCGATCGTTTCTTGGCCCGAAGGACCTTTGAGCCGGGCGGTGACCACAGTCTCATCCTGTTCGAAGCCGATGAGTTCACATCCGAATTCGGGCCGATGCCCGAGTTCGAGCAGGCGCTCGCGCATCACGCCCTCGGTCAGGAACTGCGGCGCCATCAGGGCGAGATGATAGGGTTCGGCAGCCGTCGGCTCCTCATGCGGCACGACGTCGGATTCGGCAAAGCTTCCGTCGACGCGATATTCCCGCTGTGGTGGATAGACGCCGCCGAGCGCGACGATCCGGTCGAGAATGCCGAGATCTTCAAAAACCTCCTGCGTTCGCGGCTGGATCCCCTTGCCGCGCGAGCCGCGGAACGGGTCGTTCAATTTCTCGATCAGGCGGAAGCTGACGCCGCGCCGGGCGAGCTCGATCGCCAACGTCAGGCCGGCTGCGCCGGCGCCTGCTATCAACACGTCAACTGTCGAATTCTGTGTCATATCAATCTCCATATGTGTATTATGCACACAATAGGAGAATCGATATGACGACGTCAACAGAAAGTGTGCAAAATACACATATGTCGGAAAAACTGCGCGAACTGCATGGGGCTTTGATCGAGATCGTCAGCGTCATGAACCGGCCCCAGCGCGACGAGCAGATGGTCCGGGAGGCGGGCATTTCGCTCGATCGCGCGCTGTTTCCATTGCTGGTCGCGGTGGAACGCCTCGGTCCGATCGGGGTGGTGGAACTCGCCGACCGCGCCGGGCGTGACTACACCACCGTCAGCCGACAGGTCGCCAAGCTCGAAAGTCTCGATCTGGTCGAGCGCCGCGGAAGTGCCGCCGATCGCCGCGTGCGCGAGGCGATCATCAGCCCGAAGGGCAAGGCGATGACCGATCGGGTCGACGTCGCCCGCGAAAGGATCGGCCGCGCCATCTTCGAGCGGTGGGACGAGCACGACTTCCATGAACTCGTCCGGCTCATGCGCAAGTTTGCGGAGGACATCGGCGGCAGTGCCGGGGAAATGCAGGACGAGGGCGGACCGCAGGCGGGTTAACTACGGAATCCCTCCCGGATCTGGCGGTGAATTCACCAGAGCCATTGCGCCGACGCGTCTACAATGGTTTTGTGGCGTCCTGCAATCCCAACGCTTTCCGGTGATTCCCCATGTTCGATATTCTGTGGCGCGGCCTGGTGATCGGCGCCGGCGCCACCATCCTCATGGACCTCTGGGCGATCCTGCTCACGAAGGTCTTCGGTCAGGCGGCGCCGAACTGGGCGCCGGTCGGCCGCTGGTTCTGGCATCTCGGCCGCGGCAAGGTCTTTCACGAGAACATCGCCGATGCCGAACTCTATAGCAATGAGCTGGCGCTCGGCTGGATCAGCCACTACGCCGTCGGCATTCTCTATGGCGTGATCTTTGCGCTCATCATGGGATCCGCCTGGCTGGCAGCCCCGACATTTCTTCCCGCCTGGATCTTCGGCATCGTCACCGTCGGGGCAGGGTGGTTCCTGCTGCAGCCGGGCCTTGGCATCGGCTGGGCCGCCTCCAAACATCCGACCCCGAACAAGGTCCGCTGCTTCAATCTGCTGGCGCATACGGTGTTTGCTTTGGGGCTTTATGGCACGGCGTTGATTATTGGGTGAGTCGGGGTCGGTTTCGTCCGCCTCGGGGCGAGGGGATATGCCGCAGCGTCTCGATTCCCTCTTCTCCCCAGCGGGGCTATCAGATTCACACATCATCGAAAGCTGAGAGGAGGAGGGATACGCCGCGCTTAGCGGCCTGGAACTGTTG
>NZ_NWSQ01000093.1 GCF_002531725.1 Rhizobium sp. L43 | reverse complement strand
CCGCTACCGAACCAACAACAGCAACCAAAAACCGCTGGAGCGAACGCAAAACTGGATAAAACTTGGGGGCAAGGTCAGCAGGTCTGCGATTTATCGCGATCTGCAGAAGCTTGGCTTCAGCTTTGCTGATATTGTAAAGTACAACGACTATCATAGTGACGAAGGGCCGGCCGCGCCTTTGATGGTGCGGAATGCTTTTCAGGACAAGGAGGCGTATTTCGACACCTTAAAGAACGCATATCTCAGCTTTTATCTGAGAAAGGACTTTGTCTCGGAGTATGAGAGCCTCGTTGCGAACGGCTACTAGAGCCCTGCTCGGACGTCAGGTCAGGTGTTCCGGCACCTTATCCTTACTCTCGTTTGGGGCTTCGGCAAAGGCCGTCCGGTGATATATTGGTCTATGAGAATGCTACGACGGCAACGGCTTGGGTTCCAAAGTTGGCAGGTGCGACGGACCGGATGCCGTCGCAGCTATTATAGTCCACATATGGTGTTCATTTTTAGGAGAAACTTCTTTCGAAGATCTACAGAGTGCGGGCCGGCCAAGGTTGCCAGATATCGATCAAACTCCGCTTCCAATTCTGTGTGGAATAGTGTGCGGTTCACAGTGATTTGACCATTATCGAAGCGCATTATTGGGCCGCTGACCCCGACCGTCATCTTTTCGGTCGCCCGCTGTGATGGAGTGCGCATCGCCCTTGGCTATAGAACTCGTCAGCCTTCTTCGTCGCCACCATGCCAGCGCCGAGACAATTGATAAATGGCTGCCAGTTGCTCAGGAACTCTCTAAACAGCCGACCGCTTTGACGTGTGTAGAGCGACAATCTGGATGAGATCAGCGCGACAATCTGGATGAGATTCTGGTATCGCGGTCGTCGGCGACGGTAT
>NZ_NWSQ01000092.1 GCF_002531725.1 Rhizobium sp. L43 | reverse complement strand
CCCTCTCTGCGTTCCACCGCTGCTGCCGAGTCTCATCTTGATCGACGCTTCGTCTCATCTTGGTTGTCGCGCTGCAGACGTGTATGGTTGGTCATGCCCTCACGGAAACCTTGAATTGTTTCGAGAACGAGGCAATCCAGGGCGAGGATCGCAAAGCCATATGTTTGCTGGTGGTTAGATTTATCGACATCGATCAGGGTCTGCGCTGGCTTGATAAATCGGCCCTGTATGCGATCCCTTAGGACATCGACTGCTTTCAGCCACTCCTCCTGTTTCGGATTGTCGGGATCCAGTTCGAGGCCGCGCCAGAACGCGACCGTGTACTTCGGACTGATCTGCAGGCTACGGCTCTTTGTTGTCTCGCTCGTTCGCTTAGCTTTCAAGAAATCGCGATACTGGACCCCAACACGGAGAAGTCGTTGGGCCGGATCTGCTTTCGTAAGCATCCGGTGATTGCCGCACCTGGCGCTGATGGTGTGTAGGTTCAGCGGTCTGACTGAAGTGCCCCGACGGCTCTTGCCGCCTTGTCGCAGCGCTCTGAAAGTTCTGGGTATGAGAGCCCCATGTGCTCGGTCGCGATCTTGAAGAGATACTGCGCGATGGCATCAACTGAGGCGGTTTGATTGGCCAGCATGCCATAGACGGTATCGGCATAGGCATCATATTCGTCTTGCGCTTCAGGAATGTCCGACACCCCGATGGGGTCCCACTCGGTGAGCAATATTTTCCGAATGATAGCTCGGTTGGCTTTGCGATCCATCGTTGATCCTATGCCGCAACGGCTGCTGTTTGCGTCGGTTTCCAGTTCCACGGCAGCAATTGCTCCAGCCTGCTGATCGGCGTGTCGGCAATGTTGGCGAGAACGTCGGCGAGCCAAGCCTGTGGGTCGATGTCATTGAGCTTGGCGGTTTATGCCGACCGGCGAACTATGCCGATTAATCAACTTTTTGCCAACGTTTCCAGCACCATAGCGGCCGCCT
>NZ_NWSQ01000091.1 GCF_002531725.1 Rhizobium sp. L43 | reverse complement strand
TAGAGCGTTTCACGTTTTGACGGAAGCATAGCCAGCGTTTGTGAAGTAGTTTGCGCATTCGTCAGGCTTGATGGTGCCGACGAGGTCTCCGAGATGACGCCAGGTGTCGTCGACGGTTCGCTTTTGGGCCTGGCGCATCCAATGTTTGATCTTGGCGAATGCCTGTTCGATCGGATTAAGGTCAGGGGAATATTTCGGCAGGAACCATAGTCTGGCGCCGGCCGCCTTGATGGCATCGCGGACGGCCTTAGCTTTGTGAGAGCCGAGGTTGTCGAGGATGACGATGTCGCCGGGCTTAAGTGTCGCGATCAGCTGTTGGCGGACATAAGCCTCGAAGCACTCGCCATTGATTGGGCCATCGAAGACGCAGGGCGCAGTGAGCCGATCACAGCGCAGAGCGCCGAGGAAAGTGAGTGTGCGCCAGCGTCCATGTGGGGCAAAGCCGCGCAGCCTCTTGCCCCTCGGTCCCCAGCCGCGTAACGGCGCCATGTTGGTGCGGATCCAAGTTTCGTCGATAAAGACGAGCCGCTTCGGATCGAAGCGGGCTTGCCAAGTCTTCCAGCGCTGCCTGTGCCGGGCAATGTCGGCACGGCCCTGCTCAAGGGCGAATAGCGTTTTTTTTGAAGCTCAGACCTTCACGGCGCATGAACTGCCAAATGGCATTATGGGAGACGGCGATACCGCGGGCGGCCAGTTCGTCCTTCAGCTGATGCAGCGTCAGGTGCGAGATCTGCTCGATCCGCTCGACAATGAAGGCGCGATGCGACTCCAGCACCCGCCGGCGATGGCCACCCATCTTGCCGGGTGAGACGCTGCCGGTTACCCGATGGCGCTGCGACCACTTCACCACAGAGGAGACGGCAATGTCGAACCGTTCAGCCACCACTCGGCAGCTCTGACCGCCTGCAACTGCAGCCACTACGCGTTCACGAAGATCATTCGAATAAGGTCGCGTCATCGATGCTGGCCTCCATTCCAGCACCCAGGATGAATCACAATTCTGCTGATTTGGGAATCCCACCTCGATTCCGATAAGCAATGAACCGCTCTAG
>NZ_NWSQ01000090.1 GCF_002531725.1 Rhizobium sp. L43 | reverse complement strand
GCCAGCTTCACCGGCACCGGCAATGCGCTTGATAACACGATCACCGGCGGCGCCGGCAATGACACGCTGAATGGCGGAGCAGGCGCTGATAGTTTGATCGGCGGGGCAGGCAGCGACACTTACATCGTCGACAATGCCGCCGACAGCGTCACCGAAGCCGCTGATGCGGGAACCGACACGGTTCGCACGACCCTGGCAAGCTATACGCTTGGCAGCGATGTCGAGAACCTCACCTACATCGGCACGGGAACGTTTGCCGGCACGGGTAACACTCTCGACAACGTGATCACCGGGGGCGCTGCCATCGATACGCTGTCGGGCGGCGCTGGCAACGACACACTGAATGGCGGGGCAGGTGCGGATAGCTTGATCGGCGGGGCAGGCGACGACACCTACATCGTCGACAATGCCACCGACAGCGTCACCGAAGCCGCCGCCGCGGGAACCGACACGGTGCAGACGGCCCTGGCCGCCTATACGCTGGCGGCCAATGTCGAGAACCTCACCTATAGCGGCACGGCCGCGTTTGCCGGCACCGGCAATGGGCTCAACAACATCCTCAAGGGCGGTGTTGCCGCCGACAAGCTCGCGGGGGCTGGCGGCAACGACACATTGATCGGCGGGGCTGGTTCCGACACGATGTCGGGCGGAACGGGTAACGACATTTATGTCGTCGATATCGCGACCGACCTGGTGATCGAGAATGCGAACGAGGGGACGGACACGGTCCAGACGGCGCTTTCAAGCTATACGCTCAGCAGCAATGTCGAGACCCTGACCTACACCGGGTCCGCCAGCTTCGCCGGCACCGGCAATGCGCTCGCCAACACGATCACCGGCGGCGCCGGCAATGATCTGCTGGACGGTGGCGCCGGCAATGACACGCTGCGCGGCGGGGCCGGCAACGACATCTATGTGATCGACAGTGCGAGCGACGTCGTCACCGAGAACGCCGATGCGGGAACCGACACGGTTCGCACGACATCGGCAAGCTATACGCTTGCCGGCAATGTCGAGAACCTGAGCTATGTCGGTACAGGGACTTTCTTTGGTACCGGTAACAATCTCGACAACGTGATCACCGGCGGCGCTGCCATGGATACGCTGTCAGGCGGCGCCGGCAATGACACGCTGAATGGCGGGGCAGGCGGCGATACCTTGATCGGCGGGGCGGGCGACGACACCTACATCGTCGATAATGCCGGCGACATCGTCACCGAAGCCGCCGCCGCGGGAACCGACACGCTT
>NZ_NWSQ01000089.1 GCF_002531725.1 Rhizobium sp. L43 | reverse complement strand
TGACCTTGCCCCCAAGTTTTATCCAGTTTTGCGTTCGCTCCAGCGGTTTTTGGTTGCTGTTGTTGGTTCGGTAGCGGCGGGTTGCGGTGCGGAGCCATTTCGGCTGCGCAGCACCGCATCACGTCGCGGGTTGAGTGTCTGAGCGAATTCGGCCGGTGTCAGCCAGCCAAGGCCTGAATGCGGGCGTTGATCGTTGTAATCGCTACGCCAGTTTGAAAGCGCAGACCGGGCGTGAGCGAGCGACGAGAACAGAGTTTCATTCAAGAACTCGTCTCGCAGCCGCCCGTTGAAGCTTTCGATAAAAGCGTTCTGGATAGGCTTGCCAGGCGCAATGTAATGCCAGTCAACCTTGGTCCGGTCCGCCCATTGCAGGATCGCGTTGCTGGTGAACTCGCTGCCGTTGTCGGAGACGATCATCCTCGGCTTGCCGCGCTCCTCGATAATCCGGTCAAGCTCCCGTGCGACGCGAAGACCGGAAAGTGATGTATCGGCGACGAGCGCCAGGCACTCCCTCGTGCAATCATCGACGACGGTCAGAATCCGCAGCCTGCGCCCATCGGTGAACTGATCCGACACGAAGTCTAGCGACCAACGGTCATTGGCCACCATCGGCACCAGCATCGGCGCTCGCGTGCCTATCGCTCGCTTGCGACCGCCGCGCTTGCGCACCGTCAGTTTCTCCTCCCGATAGAGCCGGAAGAGCCTCTTGTGGTTCACGAGGTGACCCTCCCGCCTCAGCAGCACATGAATGCGTCGATATCCAAAGCGGCGGCGTTCATGCGCCAACGCCTTCATTCGCTCGCGAAGCTCATGATCATCGTCGCGCCTGGTCTCGTAACGAATCGTCATTCGGCAAAAACCAATGGCTTTACACGCCCGCCGTTCGCTCATCTCATGATGGATCATCAGATGCGCGACAGCTTTCCGCTTGGCCGCGGGCGTCACCACTTCTTTCCCAAAAGGTCTTTCAAAGCGGCATTGTCGAGCATGGCATCCGCCAGAAGCCGCTTCAGCTTCGTGTTCTCGTCCTCCAGCGTCTTCAGCCGCTTGGCTTCGGATACCTCCATGCCGCCGAATTTGGCCTTCCATTTATAGATGCTGGCATCGCTGACGCCGTGCTTGCGGCAAAGCTCCGAGACCGGCGTGCCAGCCTCGTGCTCCTTCAGAATGCCGATGATCTGTTCGTCTGTGAAACGATTGCGCTTCATTCCCTGGTCCTCTCAATGGGCCAGAGCTTACTTCAAAATGGATTATTTCAACGGGGCAAGGTCA
>NZ_NWSQ01000088.1 GCF_002531725.1 Rhizobium sp. L43 | reverse complement strand
GCTTCCGTGATCGTGTCGTTGCCATCGCCGCGGGCATAGACATAAGTGTCGTTTCCATCTCCGCCATTCAAGGCGTCATTGCCATGGCGCCCGGCGAGAATGTCGGCAGCATTTGTGCCACTAATTGTATCGTTCCCAGCCGTACCCGCGTTGGTCGCTAAAAGGTCTCGAATTTTCGCTCGTGTCCACACGGTGCCGTCGGCGAAGGTGACTTTGTCGACACCGCGGTAGAAATAATCGTCTAGGGTTTCCTTCAGCAGCACCGAACCGCCGTCACCGGCACCCGGCGAGCTCTCGGCGATGACGATCGTCACGTCATTGCCGTTGCGCACCAGGCTGACTGCAGCCGGGTTGATGTCGGTGAGCAGCAGCTGGTCGCCGGAGCCGGCATTGGCCGCCTCGATGATCATATCGTGACCATCGCCTCGGGAATAGCGGAAAGTGTCGTTGCCGGAGAAACCATTGAACGTCTCGTTGCCGGCATTGCTGGTCAGCAGCATGTCGCGCAATTGCGCCCGCGTCCAGCTGGTGCCGTCGGCGAAGACGACCTTATCGACGCCGCGGTAGACATAGTCGTCGAGAGTGTCCTTCAGCAGCACCGAACCGCCGTCACCAGCACCCGGCGTGCTCTCGGCGATGACGATCGTCACGTCAATGCCGTTGCGCACCAGGCTGACTGCGGCTGGATTGATGTCGGTAAACAACAGCTGGTCGCCGGAGCCAGCATTGGCCGCCTCGATAATCGTATCGTGACCATCGCCTCGGGAATAGCGGAAGGTGTCGTTGCCTTCTCCGCCGTTCAAGGCGTCATTACCCTGTCGGCCAATGAGCGTGTCGGCTGTGTTGAAGCCCACGATCGTGTCGTTGCCAGGCGTGGCCGCCTGATCGAGCAACCTGATGCGAATATCAGAGCGGCTCCACACCGTGCCGTCGGCGAAGGTGACCTGGTCAACGCCGCGATAGAAATAGTCGTCGAGGGTGTCCTTCAGCAATACCGAACCGCCGTCACCGGCACCCGGCGTGCTCTCGGCGATGACGATTGTCACGTCATTGCCGTTGCGCACCAGGCTGACTGCAGCCGGGTTGATGTCGGTGAGCAGCAGCTGGTCGCCGGAGCCGGCATTGGCCGCCTCGATGATCGTGTCCTGACCACCACCGCGGGAATAGCGGAAAGTGTCGTTGCCGGAGAAACCATTGAAGGTCTCGTTGCCGGCATTGCTGGTCAGCAGCATGTCGCGCAATTGCGCCCGCGTCCAGCTGGTGCCGTCGGCGAAGAC
>NZ_NWSQ01000087.1 GCF_002531725.1 Rhizobium sp. L43 | reverse complement strand
CACGCCCGGAATGGACTTGATGTTCGATTTGACGTCGCATTCGGAAAGCGCCTTCGGCTCATCGCCAGGCTCGTCGCCGCTCGTTGCGACGCTGAGGTGCTTCTTGCGGCGCTTTGCCGCCTTGTCTGGATATTGCGCTAACACTTCCGCAATGAGCTTTTCATGCAAAACGCTGTCATTCTCGTAATCAAGGCTCATGGGCCCCTGCCCCTTTCAAGGTTCGGGTTAGGTCGTCGTCGACGAAGCGTCTTTCGTGGAAGGACGCGCTGGCTCAAGGGCCAGCGCGTCCTGTCGACAGCGGCAGTTATTGAGCCGCAGCCACCGCTGACTCCTTGGCCTGTAGTTCGGCCAGCATCTGCTCGTCGCTCTTCATGATGCCGAAGTCGAGCAGCATGTCTTCGAGCTCTTCCATGGTAATCGGGGTCGGAATGGTCCCTTGGCCCGAATTGGCATGGATCTTCTCGGCTAGCGCCCGATATTCCCCGGCCTGCTTGGAGTCCGGCGCGTACTGGATCACCGTCATCTTCCTGAGCTCGGCGTGCTGGACGATGTTGTCACGCGGCACAAAGTGGATGAGCTTGGAATTGAGCCTGGCAGCCAGCGCCTCGGAGAGGTCGAGCTCGCGGTCCGTCTGGCGCTCGTTACAGATCAGGCCGCCGAGCCGCACGCCGCCGGAATGGGCATATTTCAGGATGCCCTTGGCGATGTTGTTGGCGGCATAGAGCGCCATCATCTCGCCGGACATCACGATGTAGATCTCCTGGGCCTTGTTCTCACGGATCGGCATCGCGAAGCCACCGCACACCACATCGCCAAGCACGTCATAGGAGACGTAGTCGACATCGTCATAAGCGCCGTTCTCCTCGAGGAAATTGATCGAGGTGATGACGCCGCGCCCGGCGCAGCCGACGCCCGGTTCCGGACCGCCGGACTCCACGCACTTGATGCCTTTGTAGCCGGCCTTGAGCACGTCCTCGAGCTCAAGGTCTTCCACCGAACCTTCCTGGGCTGCCAGATGCAGAACCGTGTCCTGTGCTTTGGCGTTCAGGATCAGCCGGGTGGAGTCGGCTTTCGGGTCGCATCCGACGATCAGGATCTTCTGCCCGAGGTCGACAAGCGCTGCGAGCGTATTTTGGGAGGTGGTGGACTTGCCGATCCCCCCTTTGCCGTAAAATGCGATTTGACGCAAATCTGACATATCGCCTTCCTTCTTTCGTTCCATCCATCGCTGAGTAAAAGGCCGGCAGCTCGCGCCGCCTCCCAGGGCAGTCTTCAAAACCCGTGCCATGTGGGC
>NZ_NWSQ01000086.1 GCF_002531725.1 Rhizobium sp. L43 | reverse complement strand
GTTTATGCCGACCGGCGAACTATGCCGAGTGCGTCTTCTGGCAGGAACGGCAAACCGTGCGTTCCGAGCCAGTTTGGCGGGTCGCCGTTGTTTGGCACTCGGCATAGTTCTCATGCTCAGAGGGTGTTCAGGAATTCCAGAAGCCGGTCGCTTGGTCGAAATCGCTCGGCCTTGGCGCCTTCGTACGGCTTCAGCTTTGCGAGTGCAGATTCCTTCAGTTCGAGATGCGCATGAAGATAGGTCAACGTCGTTTCCATCGCTTCATGGCCCAACCACAGGGCAATGACGGAGCAGTCGACGCCCGCCTGCAGCAACTCCATGGCAGCAGAGTGCCGCAAGACATGGGGCGACACCCGCTTTGAGCGAAGGGAGACGCAGTGCTCACGTGCTTTGGCGACATATTTGTTCAGCAGTGCCTGCACGCCGTCGGCGCTGAGCCTGCCACCGTGCGTATTCGGAAAGAGGGCTGTTGAGCCTCGCTTCCCTGGTTCCTTGAGCCAATAACGGAGGGCTTGCTGTGCAACCTTTGTGAGCGGCGTACTTCGCTCTTTGCGGCCCTTGCCGATGCATTGCACATGCGCACCGCGGCCGAGCATTACCGAATCTCGGTCAAGGTCGATGATCTCCGAGACCCGCAGCCCCGTTTGGGCGGCCAGTAACAGCAGAGTGTAGTCGCGGCGTCCCAGCCACGTGCTTCGATCCGTGCAGTCCAGGATCGCTTCAATCTCGGGCCTAGTTAGAAACTGAAGCTGCCGCTTGTCACATCGCTTGCTGGGGATCGCGAGCACACGCTGAATGTGGGCGCTATGTGCCGGCTCCTCGAACGCCGCATATCGGAAGAAAGAGCGGATGGCTGTAAGGCGGAGATTCCGGGTCCGCACCGAGGCGGATCTCTTCGTCTCAAGATCCTCCAGGAATGCGCCGATGAAGGGAGCGTCCAAATCCCGCAGCGTCAACTCCGATGGGGATCTCCCAAGGCGCGTCTGTGCGAACGCAAACAGGAGCCTGAAGGTGTCGCGATAGGAGGCGATGGTGTTAGAACTTACACCTCGATGCTTCATGAGCCGATCTGTGAACCACCGCTCGATCAGCACGGCCAGGTCTTTCGTGCGTCTCATGACCGTACCTCCCAGCGCTTATTCAATCGCCGTACGGCATGGTTCATCAGTTCCGGCGTGGCGGACAGATACCAATAGGTGTCGCGAACATTCGCATGGCCGAGGAAGGTCGAGAGAACCGGCAGCTCGCGTTCCACATCTTCGCCGGCGCGATGCCAGTTGATCAGGGTCTGGACGGCGAAACGGTGACGAAGATC
>NZ_NWSQ01000085.1 GCF_002531725.1 Rhizobium sp. L43 | reverse complement strand
TTTGATTTCCGGAGGACCGGCATCGATGTACCCAAGACGGAACCAGCCGCGCGATGACGATTCTCGCGAAGTAAGTGGGTGGATCGAAGGCGTGACCGGAGCTTTCGATACGGACGCCTGGATCGAGGACTACTATCCAGAGAGCCGAGACATGGAGCAGGATCCGACCGACTTGCGCCTCGGTTCGCACGATAGTGACGCCGGCGACCGTGTGCCGCGTCGCAGTTCCGTGGGCGGTTCGATGCGAGTGACGCCGCAGTCGCTGGCGCCGGAGAGGGGTTCGGGGCAGCAAGAGGTTGATGCCGCAACGGAGGTCTCAACCGAGGTTCGCGTCGGCGCCAAGCGTGGTCGCCCCGCCGACCGGGACATGCATCCCGATGACGAGTCCCGCATCAACCAGTTCGCGGAAGCAGTCCGAAACTACGAAATTCTACCCGACGGTAGCATCGGCCGAGGGGACGGAAGGGTTCCCGAGCGTACCGTCGAGAACAATTTAGGTATTCTTAGGGGTTTCGCTCGTTGGCTCCGAGCAGAGAACAGAGATTCGATGACTTCTCGGTTTTTAAACGATCCAGATTCACTAGCCGGTGATATCGCGGATTATTGGGCAAGCGGTGAGGACGATCAGAACCGTCTTAACTCAGCACTGTCTCATTTCAGGAGGCTCGCGTCTGAGGGGCAAGAACTCCAAGCCGTTGGACCTGGGCCGCGCCTGATGGGCCGCCGAATTCATGATCCCTATCCCGATGACGCCCGCGTCATTGATGACTTGGTCAACGAAGAGCTGAGTAAGCTCAGACCGGCCTCGATTTCCCGGAAAAATGCCAGTAGCCAACGAAAGTTTAGCGATTGGCTCAAAAGGGAGGGCAGGGGGAGCATAGTCAGCCGACTCACCGGTAGTGATGAGCAGCAACAGTCGTTGCAGGACGATTTTAGGGCCTTTACCAAGGCTGAAGGAAAAAAAGTGGTCGTGAGTTTCGATCGGCTGCGGCAGTATCTAGGCGCCGAGTCGCAGTTGAAACCGCATGAACCTTATCCCGACGACGCCCGCATCATTGATGACCTAGCCAACGAACATTTGAGCAAGCTCGGACCGGACTCGACTTCGCAGAGGAAAGTTGTCCGGACTATGGCCATAAATCAACGGAGGTTTAGTGGTTGGCTCCAAAAGAATGGTCGGGGGAGCATAGTCAGCCGACTCACCGGTAGTGATCAGCAGCAACAGTCGTTGAAGGACGATTTTAGGGAATTTACTACTAACGTTGAAGTAAAAATAAGCGTTGGTTTCGATCGGCTGCGGCAGTATCTAGGCGCCGAGTCGCAGTTGAAACAGCATCATCCTTATCCCGACGACGCCCTCATG
>NZ_NWSQ01000084.1 GCF_002531725.1 Rhizobium sp. L43 | reverse complement strand
CCGTCCTCCTGGTACACCTCGATCACCAATATGGCGATCTTCGGCTTCCTCTATGTCGGCATCTGCCTGGCGCTTGGTCTCTTCCTCGCCATCCTGCTTGATCAGAAGATCCGCGGCGAGGGGCTGCTCCGGCCGATCTTCCTCTATCCGATGGCGCTCTCCTTCATCGTCACCGGGGTTGCCTGGAAATGGTTCCTCGATCCCGGCCTCGGGCTGGAACAGACGCTGCACCATTTTGGCTGGACAAGCTTCCACTTCGACTGGATCAAGAACAAGGACTTCGTCATCTACACCGTCGTCATCGCCGGCGTCTGGCAGGCGTCCGGTTTCGTCATGGCGATGTTCCTGGCGGGTTTGCGCGGTATCGACGGTGAGATCATGAAGGCCGCCCAGATCGACGGCGCTTCGCCCTTCCAGCTCTACCGGCGCATCGTCATTCCGCTGTTGCGGCCGATCTTTCTCTCCGCCTTCATCGTGCTCGCCCATATGGCGATCAAGTCCTATGACCTGGTGGTGGCGCTGACCTCGGGCGGGCCTGGCGGCTCGGCCTGGCTGCCATCCAACTTCATGTATGAATATACCTTCAAGCGCAACGAGATGGCCGTCGGCTCGGCCAGCGCCATCATCATGCTGATGACCATCTCGGCACTCATCGTGCCCTATCTCTATTCCGAACTGAAGGAGAAGGCGCGATGAGCAGCGTAACCTCTCCGGCAATGGCGACCTCGCAGGCCAGCGACAACAGGAACAGCAACACCCGCTGGATCGGCCGCCTGGTCATCTACGGCCTGCTGGTGATCTTCGCCGTCCTCTATCTGATGCCGCTCTTCGTCATGCTGACCACCTCGTTCAAGACCATGGACGAGATCCAGAACGGCAACATGCTGGCGCTGCCGCAATCGCCGACCTTCGATCCGTGGATCAAGGCCTGGGGCGAGACCTGCGTCGGGCTCACCTGCGCCGGCATCAAGGGCTACTTCTGGAACTCGATCAAGATGGTGGTGCCGGCCGTCGCAGTCTCCACCATCATGGGGGCGCTCAACGGCTATGTGCTGACCAAGTGGCGCTTTCCCGGCCACACGCTGGTGTTCGGGCTGATGCTGTTTGCCTGCTTCATCCCGTTCCAGTCGGTGCTGCTGCCGATGGCAACGATCCTCGGCTCGCTTGGCCGCTTCGGCATGACGCTGCAGAATGCCACCGGCTTTGCCTTCGGCTTCGGCAATCCCACGGTCAATCTGGTCTTCGTCCATGTCGTCTACGGCCTCGGCTTCACGACGCTGTTCTTCCGCAATTTCTACGAGGCCTTTCCGACCGAGCTTGTCAGGGCCGCCCAGGTCGACGGCGCCAGCTTCTTCCAGATCTTCCGCCGCATCATGCTGCCGAACTCGCTGCCGATCATCGTCGTCACGGTGATCTACCAGTTCACCAACATCTGGAACGACTTCCTGTTTGCCTCGGCCTATGCCGGCACCGGTGAATCCATGCCGATGACGGTGGCGCTCAACAATGTCGTCAACACCTCGACCGGGGTGGTCGAATACAATGTCAACATGGC
>NZ_NWSQ01000008.1 GCF_002531725.1 Rhizobium sp. L43 | reverse complement strand
ATCGGCGTGGCCGGCGCCGGCCAGGAGATCTCCACCCGCCCGTTCCAGCTGGTCACCGGCCGCAACTGGATGGGCACCGCCTTCGGCGGCGCCCGCGGCCGCACCGACGTGCCGAAGATCGTCGACTGGTACATGCAAGGCAAGATCCAGATCGACCCGATGATCACCCATACGATGCCGCTCGAAGACATCAACAAGGGCTTCGAGCTGATGCATTCGGGCAAGTCCATCCGCGGCGTGGTGGTTTACTGAGCCATGAAAACCATATCGATCGACAAGTCTCACGGCGGCACTCAGGGCGTCTACGTCAGTCGCTCCGAGGCATGCGACTGCGACATGACCTTTGCGGTGTTCGTGCCGCCGCAGGCCGCCGAAGGCAATTGCCCGGTTCTGTGGTACCTGTCCGGCCTGACATGCACGCATGCCAATGCCATGGACAAGGGCGAGTATCGGCGGCTTGCCGCCGAACTCGGACTGATCATCGTCTGCCCGGACACCAGCCCTCGCGGTGACCACGTTCCCGACGAATCCGACAACTGGCAGTTCGGCAAGGGCGCCGGCTTTTATGTCGATGCCACCGAGCCGCCATTTTCGGCCAATTACCGCATGTACAGCTACATCACCGATGAGCTGCCGCGCCTCCTTGCTGCGGAATTTCCCGTCGACATGGACCGCCAAGCAATCTTCGGCCACTCGATGGGCGGACATGGCGCGATCACGATCGCGCTCAAGAATCCGGACCGCTTCCGGAGCTGCTCGGCTTTCGCGCCGATCAGCCATCCCTCGGTCTCCGGCTGGTCGAAACCGGCATTCCGAAAATATCTCGGAGCTGACGAAAACACCTGGCGGGCCTATGACGCCTGCTCGCTGATCGAGGACGGGCATCGCCTGCCCGAACTGCTCGTCGACCAGGGAACGGCGGATAGCTTCCTGGAGGATGGGCTGCGTCCCGATGAACTCAGGCAGGCCTGCGAGGCGGCTGATATCAACCTCAAGCTTCGCATGCAGGAAGGCTACGGCCATTCCTATTTCTTCATTTCGACATTCATGGAAGACCATCTGCGCTGGCATGCGCAGAGGCTCGGAGATCGGAAATAATTGCAGAGCTCGGCCGGGCATATCGCAAACGGCCAGGGAGGGAAGGAGAGAAGCAATGACCAGCATAGCCATTCATCCGGCAGTGGATTCAGGCTTTAAGGCGACTGACGCTGCTTTCGCAGGCGGGACGCTCGTGTGCAAATGCACGAGCAATCCCGTCAAGGTCAGGATCAAGGGCGATATCGCCCACAATCACGCCTGCGGCTGCACCAAGTGCTGGAAGCCCGAGGGTGCCGCCTTTTCGGTCGTAGCGGTGGCGCCGACCGAGAGCGTCGAAGTCCTCGAAAACGGCGACAAGCTTGCGGTCGTCGATTCCGCGGCCTTGATCCAGCGGCATGCCTGCAAGGAATGCGGCGTGCATATGTACGGCCCCGTCGAGCGCGAACATCCGTTCCAGGGATTGTCCTTCGTCCATCCCGAGCGCTTCCAGGAAAGCGGCTGGGCAAAGCCGACCTTTGCGGCCTTCGTGTCGTCGATCATCGAAAGCGGCTTCGATCCGGCCAAGATGGACGCTGTCAGAGCGCAGCTGAAGGCATCGGGCCTGGAGCCCTATGATTGCCTCTCGCCCGGCCTGATGGACTATATCGCGACCTGGACCGCCAAGAAAAGCGGCGTCCTCGCCGCGTAAAATCCCGGGGAGCGTCGCCCCCGGCGCTCCCCGAACACCGCCGCTATCCGGATCGAGATAATCTTGATGGCCGCGTGCCGCCGGTTTGCCGGCGCTCAGGCTTCCGATGCCTGGCTGCAAAGAACTCTCACGACCTGCCCTCAGAACCCGCTTGGGAAGAAACTCCGCGATGGCTGCCGCCGCGGAGCTTTCCTCACTTGATATGTGCCACTCCCCCATCAGGCGTGCCCAAGAAATTGTGTATCCTTCGAATAATGATTGTGTACGCAAAGTACACAATTATTTGACTCCGCCGAAAAGGCGTGCCATCTTCACGGCGTAGAGCAACGAATGGCCGGAGATCGACGATGGCGAAGACACCGAAGAGCAATCTCTACGAAGACCTGAAACGCCAGATTCTGACGATGGAGCTGGACCCGGACGCCGATCTGGACGAGGCCAGTCTGAGCGAAAGATACGGGCTGTCGCGGACCCCGGTGCGGGACATATTCCGCCGCCTTGCCGGCGAGGGTTACATCGACATCCGTGAGAACAGGGGTGCGCGGGTCATCCCGATGAACCACTCCACGCTTCGGAATTTCTTTCTTGTCGCGCCGATGATCTATGCGGCGATCGGCCGCCTCGCGGTGCAGAACTTCAAGCCCGCCCAGCTGTCGGACCTGAAGCAGACCCAGGAGCGGTTCCGCGCCGCCAGCCAGAGCATGGACGCTCTTGCGATGGTTCTCGAGAACAATCGCTTTCACGAAATCTTCGGCGAGATGTCGGGCAATGTCTACATGCAGCCGAGCCTCGGCCGGCTGCTCATCGACCACGCGCGCATCGGTCACACGTTTTTCCGGCCGAGAAACGAAGATATGAGGCGGCGGCTGCAATTGGCCGTCGACCATCATGATGGCTTCATCGTGGCGCTCGGCGCTCACGACGAGGATGCCGTCGTCGATCTCGTTTTCGAACACTGGGAATTGTCCCGCGAGAACATGGAGATGTTCATCGCTCCGCAAGGCCTCAAGGCTGACGCCTTCGTGGGCGGTCCAGCCACGCAATTATTGGAGAAGTCACCGTGAAATTTGAGGGGATCTACACGCCGGCGGTGACGCCGCTCGATAAGAATGGACAGATCGACCGGGCCGGATTTGCCGCCGTGCTCGAGTCGCTGATCGAGGCGGGCGTCCACGGCATCATCGTCGGCGGCTCGACGGGCGAATACTACGCCCAGAGCAGTCAGGAACGTTACGAGCTCGCAGCCTATGCCAAGGAAGTCATCGGGACGCGGCTGCCGCTCATTATCGGCACCGGCGCCACGCGGACCGAAGATTCGGTCGAGTACGCCAAGGCGGCGAAGGACATCGGTGCGGATGCGATCCTGGTGTCGTCGCCGCCATATGCATTGCCGACCGAGCGCGAGAACGCGGTCCATGCACTAACGGTCGATCGCGCCGCCAACCTGCCGATCATGCTCTACAACTATCCCGCCCGCATGGGCGTGGTGATGGGCGAGGAGTATTTCTCGCGCGTCGGCAAGTCGAAGAACGTCGTCGCCATCAAGGAAAGCTCCGGCGACATGGGCAATCTTCACCTGCTCGCCCGGAAATTTCCGCACATCGCGCTCTCCTGCGGCTGGGATGACCAGGCGCTCGAATTCTTCGCCTGGGGTGCGAAGAGCTGGGTCTGCGCCGGCTCAAACTTCCTGCCGCGCGAGCATGTCGCCCTCTATGAGGCCTGCGTCCTCGAAAAGAACTTCGACAAGGGCCGGGCGATCATGACGGCAATGCTGCCGCTCATGGATTTCCTTGAATGCGGCAAGTTCGTCCAGTCGATCAAGCACGGCTGCGAATTGATCGGGCTGAATGTCGGATCGGTCCGTGCACCGCTGCGCCCGCTCAACTCCGAAGAAAAGCGAACCCTTCAGACCGTCTTCGCCACATTGAAGCGCACGGTCGCTCAGATCACGTCGGGAGCCAACCATGCATGAACCCTTGACCGCCGCCGAATATAAGGCGATCGCCGCCGACCTGCAGTTTCCGACGAACGCCTTCATCGACGGCGCATTTCGTCCGGCAAATTCCGGCAAGACTTTCACCTCCACGAACCCTGCGACGGGCAAGGTTCTCGCTGAAATCGCGGCCTGCGATTCCAGCGACGTCGACTTCGCCGTGCAGAAGGCGAAGGACGCGTTCGACGATGGGCGTTGGCGGCTGCGCTCGCCGGGCGAGCGCAAGGAAGTGCTTCTGAAGCTCGCCAAGCTCATGGAGCAGAACCGGCACGAACTCGCCGTCCTGGAAAGCCTCGACAGCGGCAAGCCGGTGCGCGAATGCCAGACGGTCGACGTTCCCGACACCATTCACACGATCCGCTGGCACGCCGAGCTCATCGACAAGCTCTATGACAACACCAACAATGTCGGCGCCAATGCCTTGGCCATGGTGGTGCGCGAACCGATCGGCGTGGTCGGCTGTGTCTTGCCGTGGAACTTCCCGCTGCTGATGCTGGCCTGGAAGATCGGCCCGGCGCTTGCGGCCGGCTGCTCGGTCATCGTCAAGCCGGCGCAGGAAACGACGCTCACGACGCTGCGCGTCGCCGAGCTCGCCCATGAGGCAGGCATTCCGGCGAGCGTGTTCAACGTCGTCACCGGCTCCGGCCGGGAGGTCGGCGAACCGATCGGCTTGCACATGGACGTTGATATGGTGGCTTTCACCGGATCGACGCCGACCGGCCGCCGCTTCCTGCGTTACGCCGCGGACTCGAACCTCAAGAAGGTCGTGCTCGAATGCGGCGGCAAGAACCCGGCGGTGGTGCTGGCGGATGCCGAAGACCTCGATCTTGTCGCCGAGCAGGTGGTCAACGGCGCCTTCTGGAACATGGGCGAGAACTGCTCGGCCACGTCGCGCCTGATTGTCCATGCCAGCATCAAGGACGAACTGTTGCGGCGCATCGGCGCCTATATGCGCGAATGGAAGACGGGTGATCCGCTGAACCCGGAAAACCGCATCGGTGCACTCGTCAGCAAGAGCCATTTCGAGAAGGTGAAATCCTTCCTCGATGATGTGAAGACCGAAAAACTCTCGCTCGCCCATGGCGGCGAGACTTATGAGGGCGCCTTCATCGAGCCGACGGTGGTCGATGGCGTCACGCCGAAGAGCCGGCTGTTCCAGGAGGAAATTTTTGGCCCCATCCTTTCGGTCACCACCTTCGAAAACCTGGCCGAGGCCACGGCACTTGCCAACGACACCAATTACGGCCTGACCGCGTCGATCTATACCGGCAGTCTGCGCAACGCGATCCGGCTCTCCCGCGACATCCGCGCCGGTCTCATCACCGTCAATTGCTTCGGTGAGGGCGATGCCTCGACCCCCTTCGGTGGCTACAAGGAGTCCGGTTTCGGCGGCCGCGACAAGTCGGTCTTCGCCCACGACAATTACTGCGAGCTGAAGACGATCTGGATCGACATCTCGGAACGTTCGGTGGACGAGACGATCCGATGATCACGAAACCGGTCAAACGTCTGCCGGTTGAGAACGGCATCTCGGGCTGGGAGGCGATCAGCAAACGTTCGTTCCCGGTCCGGAGCCTGGAAGGCAACGTTACAGCAGACTGGCTGATCATCGGCGCCGGCTTTGCGGGCCTCTCTGCGGCCCGCCGTCTCCTCCAGCTTCGACCGGACGACAAGATCGTCGTCCTCGATGCGAGCGGGGTCGGCAAAGGCACGTCCGGACGGAACTCCGGCTTCATGATCGACGTCCCGCATAATCTGGCAGGCGGCGAGTATTCGAGCGGGGAGGTGGACGCGACCCGCTTGGAGATGACACAAAATCGCTCCGCGATCGCTTTCGCCGCACAAGCCGCGCAGGAATACGGCATGCCGCGCGAGACGTTCGACCCCGCGGGAAAGATCAATGCGGCGGCCACGGAACGGGGCATGAAGCTGAACCTCAGCTTCGGCCAGTCGCTGAAGGGCGCCGGCGAGAAGCACAGCTTTCTCGATGTCGCCGAAATGCGCGAGATCACGGGTTCGGATTACTACCTCGGCGGTGTCTATACGCCGGGTGCCGTGCTGATCCAGCCTGCCGATTACATCCGCACCGTCGCTGCCGGGCTTTCGGGCAAGGTCGACATTTTCGAGCATTCGCCCGTCACATCGCTGAAGCGCGAGAACGGGACCTGGACGGCGGTTTCCCCACGGGGCACGGTCACCGCACCGAAGGTGATCGTAGGCGTCAACGGCCATATCGACGACTTTGGCTACTATCGCCGCCGCTTGATGCACTTCTACGGCTATGCCTCGATGACGGCTCCCTTCGATGCGGAAGACTTCGGACGCAAGGTCAGCGGTCGCGACAGCTGGGCACTGCTTCCGGCGGACGCCATGGGAGCGACCGTTCGAAAGATCACATCCGGCGGCCAGTCGCGCATCGTGCTCAGAACGCGGTGGACCTATGACACGACGATAGCGCTGACCGAGCGGCGTCTGCGGGCAATGGCCTGGGAACATCGGCGCTCGCTCGACGCACGCTTCCCCGGCCTCAAGGGCATCCCGTTCGAGCATAGCTGGGCCGGGCGCATATGCCTGAGCCTGAACCATGTGCCCGCCTTCGGCGAAGTCGAGGAAGGGCTTTACTCCGCCTGCTGCGAGAACGGACTGGGAACCGTCAAGAGCACGCTGGCCGGCATGATGGCGGCCGAATTGGCGACCGGGACCACCTCGCGGCATCTCGAAGAATTTATGGATCACCCCGAACCGTCGAGGATTCCCCCGGAGCCGTTCGCATGGCTGGGCATCAATGCGGTGATCCGTTTGCAGGAATTGCGTGCAGGCCGCGAGGGATGATCCCTCGGCCGCGCAATATGAAGACTGCCGCCCGCAGACTTCAATGAGAATGGGAACGAAAACCAGGAGTAAGAACAATGAAGACTTTGTGGAAGGCGCTTTGCGCCGCTGCGGTGATCGGAATCAGCATCCTTCCTGCTCGCGCGGAAGAAAAGACGATCAATCTGGGCACGATGGCCTGGGAAGATCTGACGCCCATCACCGGCATCACCAAGAAGGTTCTCGAAGACGCCGGCTACACCGTCAAGGTGACCGAGTTCTCCGAATGGGGCATTGCTTATGCCGCTCTCGCCAAGGGCGATATCCAGGCTCTCACCTCGCAGACGGACTACGTGGCCTCGGACTATTGGGACAAGAACAAGAACCGTCTCGAAAAGATTTCGCCGGTGTCGCACGGCCTTTATCAGGGCGTTGCCGTTCCGAAATATGTTCCGATCGACTCGCTGGAACAGCTCAATGAAAACGCCGATAAGTTCGGCGGCAAGATCATCGGCATCGAACCGGGCGCCGGCCTGATGCGCGATACGGCGAATGCGGTCAAGGATTACGGCCTCAAGCTCCAGCTCGTCGAAGGCAGCACGGCCGCGATGACGGCGGCGCTGAAATCCGCCTACGATCGCAAGGAGTGGATCGCGGTGACGATCTGGGAACCGTCATGGATGGTCCAGAAGTACGAGGTCAAGTACCTGAAGGATCCGAAGGGCGTCTTCCCGCCGCCGCAGACCTACTACTGGATCGGCCATAAGGGCTTCTCCGAAGAATATCCGCATGCCCGCGAAGTCATGGCCAGCGTCTACGTGCCGATCGCCGACATCACCACCATCAACGGTGAGGTCAAGGACGGCAAGACCATGGACCAGGCCGTGCAGGGTTGGATCGGCACCCATGCCGACCTGATCAAGCGCTGGGAAAACATCAAGAAGAACTAAATGCGTCGTGGCCGTCCGATCCGTCGGGCGGCCACCTACAGTGTTGCGCGTCTTTTTAGACGCGCAAATGACGCTGGGGTTCAACGAGAGAAGCCAGCTTGATTGGCTCAAGGGGATCGCTATGAAAACCGTAACTGCCGATATCAATGATGTCCTGATCGACTGCCAGTCCCTCTGGAAAGTCTTCGGTGACAAGTCCGCTGCGGCAATGAAGTCGATCAAGGAGCGCGGCCTCGGCAAAAAAGAGGTCTTGAAGGAATTCAACTGCGTCGTCGGCGTCTCCGATGCGAGCATCGAGGTTCGGCGCGGCGAAATCTTCTGTATCATGGGACTGTCGGGAAGCGGAAAATCGACGCTCATCCGCCTCCTCAACAAGCTGATCACGCCGAGCTCCGGCAAGGTTCTCGTCAAGGGGCGTGACCTCGCCGCCCTGTCGCCGGTCGATCTCAGGCAGATGCGCGCCAAGAACATCGGCATGGTGTTTCAGAGCGTCGCTCTGCTGCCGCATCGGACGGTCCTGGAAAATGCGGCCTTCGGCCTCGAAGTCCAGGGAATTGCGAAGACGGAGCGAAACAAGACCGCCGCTGCAGCCCTCGAGAAGGTTGGCCTCGCCGATTGGCTGAGCCGCTATCCCAACGAGCTTTCCGGCGGCATGCAGCAACGCGTCGGGCTTGCCCGCGCGCTCGCCTCCGATCCCGAGATCATCCTGATGGACGAGCCGTTCAGCGCGCTCGACCCGCTGATCCGGCGCCAGCTTCAGGACGAATTCCGCCAGCTGACCAAAGCTCTCGGCAAGTCCGCCGTCTTCATCACCCATGATCTCGACGAGGCGATCCGCATCGGCGACCGCATCGCGATCATGAAGGACGGCGTCATCATCCAGACCGGCACGGCCGAGGAAATCATCCTCAACCCGGCGGACGCCTACGTCGCCGAATTCGTCGCGGGCATCTCCCGCCTTCACCTGATCAAGGCGCATTCCGTCATGCGCAGCGTCGCCGAATTCCAGCAGGGCGCACCGAATTTCGACATCGCGTCACTCATGCGCACGACGCCGGACGCCGATATCGACGAGCTCATTTCTTTGACGATGCAGTCGGAGCGCGACGCCATCGCCGTCGTCGACAACGATCAGGTCGTCGGCGTCGTCACGCCGCGCAGCCTGCTGATGGGCGTCAAGGGAACCTCCACCCAAGATCTCACGGCGGCGTGAACCCAACGGGAGCTGATTGACATGGATACTTCAGCCTTCACCGATGTTTTCGACGAATGGACGGACTCTGCGCTCGAATGGGTCAGCGACAACGGCGAGTTCCTGTTCGAGCATATCAGACAGGCTCTGGAAGGTCTCTATGACGGGATCCTCTGGCTCCTGGAGCTTCCGCCCTTTTACGTCGTCGCTCTGATCGTGGCGCTTATCGGCTGGCGGCTGATCAATATCTGGTTCGCCCTGCTCAGCGGCCTCGCGCTGGCGCTTTGTTTTTCGATGGGGCTCTGGCCGGAGACGATGAGCACTCTGGCGCTGGTGCTGACTGCGACTGCGATCGCCTTGATGATCGGTATCCCGATCGGCATCGCTGCCGGTTTCTTCACCGCGCTCGATCGCTTCATGGAGCCGGGTCTCGATCTGATCCAGACGCTTCCGCCCTATATCTACCTGCTGCCGGCGATCGCCCTGCTCGGCTATGGGCCGGCGACGGCGCTGATCGCGACCGTGATTGTCGCCGTGCCGCCGGCAATCCGTCTGACCTCGCTTGGTATCCGCATGACCCCCAAGGAATTCATCGAACTTGGAGAGGCGCTCGGGATGACGCCGGCAAAGATGTTCTTCAAGATTCGCCTTCCCTTTGCGCTGCCGAGCATCATGGCGGGCATAAACCAGAGCCTGATGATGGCCTTCGGCATGGTCGTCATCGCCGGCATCGTCGGCTCCGGCGGGCTCGGAGAGACGATCTACGGCGCGATCAGGACACTCGACATCGCCACCTCAATCAATGGAGCGATCGCCATCGTGGTACTGACTATGGTGATTGACCGGATAACCCAGAGTGCCGCCAGCTTGGGAACAGGGAGGAAGTCATGAATCTTTCGATCTTGCAGTTTTCGCCCGGCGCCTTCCTGGCCCCTGCTGTCGATTGGCTCAACACCAATCTTCATCCCCTGTTTGCGGCGATCAGCTATCTGGTCGAAGCGGTGCTTTCGGCAATCGAGGCGGCGCTGCTTTTCGTGCCGCCCTATGCGCTGATCGCGATCGTCGTCATCCTGGCATTTTTTGCCGTCAGCCTGCGGGCCGCGATCCTTGCGGGGCTTTGCCTCGGCTTCTGCCTGCTCGTTGGGCTGTGGACGGCATCGATGCAGACCCTTGCGCTGGTCAGCGTTGCCGTCGTCATCTCCGTGCTCATCGCCTTTCCGATCGGCGTCCTGTGCTCGCGGCATAAGACGCTGGAGGCGGTGGTTCGCCCGATTCTCGACGTGATGCAGACCGTGCCGCCATGGGTCTACCTCATTCCCGCGGTGATGATCTTCAGCCTCGGACGGGTCCCGGCCATTATCGCCACCATCGTTTACGGCATTCCGCCGATGCTGCGCCTGACGACGCTGGCCTTCAACCAGGTGCCGAAGGTGTTCCTCGAGCTCGGCAGCGCCATAGGCGCCCCGCCGCGCTCGATCCTCTGGAAGATCGAAATCCCTTTGGCCAAGCAGACGCTGCTCGTCGGGCTCAACCAGTGCATTCTTCTGTCTCTGGCGATGGTCGTGCTGGCCGGCCTCGTCGGTGCAGGCGGGCTCGGCGCGGAAGTGACGCGCGGCCTGACGCGCATGGAGATGGGGCTTGGCCTCAGGGCAGGGCTGGCGATCGTCGCGGTCGCCCTTCTGCTCGACCGCTTGTCCCGCGGTCTGCTCGACCGCGACAGGCTGCCGAAGGCGAGATGAGCAAGGACTTGACCGAATGAGAAACCGCTTCTTCTGCATTGATGCCCATACTTGCGGGAACCCCGTCCGTCTCGTGGCCGGCGGCGGCCCGCTGCTTCCGCATCTGCCGATGGGCGAGCGCCGGGAGATCTTCGTCCGCGACCACGACTGGGTTCGCAAGGCACTGATGTTCGAGCCGCGGGGGCATGACATCATGTCGGGCTCGATCATCTATCCCCCTTATCGGGAGGATTGCGATTTCGCCGTTCTTTTCATCGAGGTGAGCGGCTGCCTGCCGATGTGCGGCGCCGGCACGATCGGTACGGTGACCGCCGCGATCGAAGAGGGACTGATCAAGCCGCGCGAAGCCGGAAGGGTCGCCATCGAAACGCCGGCCGGCAGGGTCGACGTTACCTATGAGGAGAAGGGCGGATATGTCGATTCCGTTCGTCTCCACAATGTGGCGAGCTATCTCCACGAGGCGGATGTCGAGGTCGATGTGCCCGGTATGGGCCGTCTGCGCGTCGATATTTCCTACGGCGGCAACTATTATGCGGTCGTCGAGCCGCAAGAGAACTGGAGCGGACTGGACGGCATGAGCGCCTCCGACATCGTCGGCTGCAGTCAGAAGCTGAGATCGGCACTTGCCGATGTCTGCCATCCCGTTCATCCCGACGATGAGAGGATATCCGGCGTGCATCATGCGATCTGGTGCGATCGCCCGGCAAACGACGTCTCGGACGGGCGCTGCGCGGTCTTCTACGGGGATAAGGCCATTGATCGGTCGCCGGGCGGCACCGGCACTTCCGCGCGCATGGCCCAGCTCCATGGCAAGGGGCGGCTCGCCGTCGGGTCGAGATACCGTCATGAAAGCCTGATCGGAACCATTTTCGAGGGCCGGGTCGAAGCCGAGGCAAGGATCGGAAGCTATCACGGCATCCTCCCCAGCATCGGAGGCTGGGCGCGCGTCATCGGCCACAACACCATTTTCGTAGACGACCGTGATCCGCTCGCACACGGTTTTCAGATTCGATGAGCGCGGTTTCCGAGTTTTGAGAGGCGGCAAGGAGATGACCATGCGACCGGAGCAGCATCAGCAGGCAGACGCAGCGACGAAATCCGGTGCCCGGCTCAAAGTGGGGTTCGTACTGGCGCGATCGTTTACGCTGTCGGCATTCGCGCTTTTCGTCGACACGCTGCGGCTTGCCAGTGACGAGCAGGATCGCTCCGGAAGGGTGCTTGCCGACTGGCAGGTGATCGGCAGCACGCGGCATCTGATAAGCTCGAGCTGCGGCGTCCAGGTCGCTCCGACATCCGATTTCGTCGATCCGTCGAGATTCGATTACATCGTGGTCGTCGGCGGCCTTCTGACGGTCGCGAACCCCGTCGATCAGCAGACCATCGCCTTTATCAAGCAGGCGGACGCCAAGAAGGTGCCGCTGATCGGCGTCTGCACGGGGTCGTTCATTCTTGCCGAGGCAGGCCTGATGAAGCGGCACGAGTCCTGCGTGAGCTGGCTGCACTATAAGGAGTTTCGCGAACGGTTTCCCGATCTCGGCGTTCGTTCCGATCGGCTCTTCAATCTCGATCGCCAGCGCGGTTCGTGCGCAGGCGGCAGCAGTTCCGCCGACATGGCGGCGTTGCTGGTCAGGAAATATATCAGCCGCGATGCCGAACGAAACGCGCTTGAAGTGCTGCAGATCGAGAAGGCCCGGACGCCGGCGGATATCCAGCCTCGGCGTCCGCTGTATGACGATTATGACGACGCCCGCGTCAAGGCGGCGATGATTACGATGGAACAGTTCGTCGACGGCAGCATATCGATTCAGAAGCTTGCCGCCATGGTTGGCCTGTCGAGGCGGCAACTGGAGAGAATCTTCATCGACAAGACGGGAATGTCGCCTGCCAAGGCCTATAATCGTGTTCGCATGGAGCGGGCAAAATCGATCCTTGCCCAGTCGAAGGCGCCGCTGATCGAGATCGCGCTGGATGTCGGCTTTGAAAACGCCTCGCAATTCACGAGAACCTTCAAGCGCACCTTCGGGCAAACGCCGTCGCAGCATCGCGCAACGGCTTCGAGAGCGCATTAGCCGCTCACAGTTTTCGGCATCATGCTCTGGTTCAGATCTCTTCCCACGGGAAACTGTCCAGTCGCTCCGCGCCCTTGGCTGTGATCAGCGCCTGGGTTTCCAGTTTGATGCTCTCGGATCCGGCTTCGGCGATCAGGCTTTCGACGTTGAGCACCATGCCCTCCTCGATGACGCCGCTGAAATCGGGATCGAAATCCGGATGCAGCAGGATCCCCGGCCATTCGTCGGCCATGCCGGTGCCGTGCAGGGCAAGCGTATAGCGATAAGGCTGGTATTTCTCCGGAATCCGCCAGGACAGTTCGTTGAATTCCCGGAACGTCATGCCGGGCCTGATCACGGAAAGATTGTGCTCGATCTGGTCCCTGGCAGCCGCGTAAAGTTCCTTCTGCTTGGCGTTCATCGCCACATGGCCGGATGTCCATGAGCGCGAGAGGTCGGCGCAATAGCCGTAGGGGCCGATCATGTCGGTATCGAAGGATATCATCTCGCCGCGCTTGATGACGTAGTCCGAACATTCCTGATACCACGGGTTCGTTCGTGGGCCGGCGGTGAGCAGCTTGGTCTCCAGCCACTCACCGCCGCTGCGTGCGTTTTCGAAGTGAAGCTCGGCCCAGATCTCCCGCTCGGTGCGGCTCGGTTCGGACGCTTCGTACATGCGCGCCATGCCTGCTTCGCAGACGCGGATCGTCCAGCGCATCAGCTCGATTTCCTCCGCACTCTTGATCGACCGCGCCCGTTCTGCCAGTTCCTGGCCGTCGAGGAGGGTAAATCCGCGTTCCGTGAGTTCGAACGCGCCGGATGGTTCGAGCCTGTCCACGGCGATGCGCCTGTTGCCGCCATTCCCCTTCACGATGTCGGCGATCTCGTCCGCCCAGGCTTTCAGGCGGGTTTCTATGAGGTTGCCTGCCGTGAAGAAGATCCAGGATTTCGACGGCCGGATCTCATCGATGCCGGGAAGCCCGTCATTGACGTGCTCGGCGCCTTCGAATTCGAAAATGATGGCCGGGCCGTCAGCCAGGATCAATGCGTACCGTGACGGATTATGCATCGTCCAGATGCTCATGTTCGACGAGTCGAAGGCATAGCGGATGTTGACGGGATCGTAGAGCAGCAGGGCGCCGCAATCCCATTCGCGCATCTTCATGCGCAGCCGCTCCAGCCGGTAGCGGCGCGCCCGGTCGAGGGTCGCGGCCGGCACGGGACTGATGAGAGGCCGGTCCGCTCCATCGGGGTTGAGGTAAGCCTGCTTCCGTTCGTCCTTGAAGACTGCCGAGCCGGTCAGCTCGACGGCACCGTTTTCGTCTCGCAACATCCGAGTGATCCCCTGTTGTCGGTGAGCAATGCGCTGTCGCTCAGCGTTCGATAACGAGATCGCTGAGCGGCTTCGAGCAGCAGGGCAGGAAAAAGCCGGCGTCGATTTCCCTCTGGCGGATTCCGCCATTGTGGTTCATGTCGACCGTGCCTGATGTCAGTTTCGACTTGCAGGTGCCGCAAACGCCGTTGGCACAGGAGGACGGAATTCTGACGCCCGTCTTTTTCGCGCAGGAGAGTACGCTCTGGTCGCCTGTGACCTCGATGCTGCGGGCCTGCTTCGAGAAGGTCACCTGAAAGACCTTGGCGGCTGCCTCCTGAACCGCAGGAATGTCAGGTTCGTCGATGACGGCGGCGTCGAAGCTTTCCTCCAGATAATGCGAGGCGGGGACGCCGAGCTCGGCGGAAATGCGGCGTGCTGCCGCCATGAACGGGGCGGGGCCGCAGCACATCACGGTCCGTTCGGCAATATCGGGAACCGCGAGCCTGACATAGTCCGCCGAAATCCGGCCGGTGAGACCCGGCCAGGACGCTTCGCCCGCGACGGTCTCCGGGAGGAAGTGGAGCCGAAGGCCCTTCAGCCTGCGGGCGATGCAGGCGAGCTCGTCGCGGAAGATCAGATCCTGCGGCGTGCGCGCGGCGTGCATGAAAACGACGTCGGCGGGTTCGCAGCTGTCGGCGAGTTCACGCAGAATGGACATGACCGGGGTGATGCCGGAGCCGCCCGAGAGCAGCAGAAGCTTATGTCCCGACGCCTCAGACCTGACGAAATGGCCAAGCGGACCATTCGCCTTGACGGTTGCCCCCGCCACCAGCGTGTCGTGAAGCCAGTTGGAGATCTTGCCGCCCGGAACGCGCTTCACCGTCACGGAAAAGGCGTTCGTGCGATGCGGCGAAGAGGAGATGCTGTAGCACCGGCTTTCAGGCTCTCCATTGTGTTCCAGGTCGAACAGAAAATACTGTCCGGCCTTGAAGGCGAAGCGCTTGCCGTTAGGGGAGGCGAAGGTGAACGTCTTGACGTCATGGGTCTCCTGCTGGACGTCGAGGCAGACGAGCGCGTCGTCTTCCTCGGGGTTCCAGAAGTCGTGACGGACGGCCTTTGCGAGCGGCGCTTGCGGGGTCCTAGTATCCATGAGCGCGCATCCGGTCGATGTACCAGGTGGCGAACTTGTCGAGGTTCGTCTCGGAGAAACGGGAATAGGGACCCGGCTGATAGGCGGGATCGAGCGCGCCGGCATGGGAGCGGGCGACGAGGTCGGCGTCCTGGTCCGTGGTTGCCACCCAGACATCCGTCAGCTTGTCGAGGTCGTAATCGACCCCTTCGACGGCATCCTTGTGCACCAGCCACTTGGTCCTGACCAGCGTCCTGCCGGCCGAGAGCGGAATGACGGTCGCCACGACCGCATGATCGCCCATGAAGTGGTTCCAGCTGTTATGGCCCCAGAGGTGGGTGTCGCCGAGATCCTTGCGGGTCATCTGTCCGAGAAGTTTGGACGATGCCGCGGTGGCGTCGTGGGTCTGGGATTCGCCGGCGCCTGAGATGATCAGCCGCTGCGTGCGGAAGTTCGTGGCGCAGTCGGTGAGCTGCTCGACGGCAGCCGAGGGGAAACCGTCGGCCTCCCATGCCTGCGTGCGTTCCTCGTAAAGCCGGAGGTGCTCCTCTGCCTGCTCACGGTCTTCCGGGCTCAGCGTTTCGGGATCGAAGCCGAAGTCGAGATCGACGAAGGAGACGCAGAGTTCCGGGTGGTTGGCGGAGCAGTGATAGCACTCGCGATTGTTCTCCATCGTCAGCTTCCAATTGCCGTCCTCGATGACGTCGGTCTGGTGAGCGATCTTGGCATTGCGGATATCGTAGGGGGCGAGGCGCTCGACCATCGCCTGTTCGAGGCCGGCAATGTCTTCGGGCGGATTGTCGGACAGGCAGACGTAAATCAGGCCGCCGATCGATTTGAAGGTGACCGGCTTCAGGCCGTGACAGTCCTTGTCGAAATCCTTGCCCATATGGGGGGCGTAGCTGAGTTCGCCCGTCAGCTCGTAGGTCCAGGTGTGATAGGGACAGACGAGCTTCGAAACGATCGTCTTGCCCGGATCGAGGAGGCGGGAGCCGCGATGGCGGCAGACATTGTGCAGGACGCGGATTTCGCCGTCGTCGTCGCGCAGAAGGATCAGGCTCGTCTTGCCGATATCGATGACCGTGGCGTCGCCGGCTTCGGGAACATCACAGTCGAGGCCGACACAGATCCAGTGCTTGTGGAAGAAGACATCGATGTCTGCTTCGAACACGTCGTCTCTGACATAGAGGCCGGCCGGCAGCGAATGGCCTTCAGAGCGGGAGTCGAGCAGCGCTGAAATGGAAGATGGGAGCCTGTTTAGCATGAGAACCTCTTATGTGAGAGTTTCCCTAGATTGCGCTTGCAGCGCGGGGCTTTCAACGGCATAAAAAATCACGTTCGCATAATATTTTCTCATGTGAAAGGGCTCCGAGATGCAATTCCGAAGACGGCTTCCGTCGCTGACCGCACTGGTGACACTGGAGGCCGTGCTGCGCAGGAAAAGCTTCACCCTGGCAGCGAGCGAGCTCGGCGTCACCCAAGCAGCAGTCAGCAGGCAGATTGCCTCGCTGGAGGAGGAGCTCGGCCAGCCCCTATTCGTGCGCAAGCACCGGGCGATCGAGCCGACGGCGGCATGCATCAGCCTCGGCGCAACGCTGGCGAAGAGCTTTGCCGATATCGCCGAAAGCGTGGAGGCGATCCAGTCGCGCAGCCAGGACGTGGTGACGATCGGGGCGACGGTAGCATTCTCCTCCTTCTGGCTGCTGCCGCGGCTGGCCGAATTCCGCCGGGCCAATCCCGGCATTCTGGTGCGGGTGATATCCCAGGACAGCCCGATCGCTCTCGACGGCGGAGAGGTCGATGTGGCGATCCGCTACGGCCTGCCGCCCTTCAGCGATGGGACGGTGATTGCCTCGCACGGCGACGTCATTTCCCCCGTCTGCTCTCCAGACTATCTCCGGCGTCGGGGAGATGGTCCGCTCGGCTCGGCCGACGAATTCATCGAAACCGATGTTGTCGATCGTTCCTGGTATAGCTGGTCGCAATGGGTTTCGCTCACCGGCGCCAATATCGAGGTCAAGCCGTCGCTTCGGTTCAGCCATTACACAGAGACCATCGCCGCTGCGCGCGCCGGGCAGGGGATTGCCTTGGGATGGCGCATGCTCATCGGCACCTTTCTCGAGGACGGAACCCTGGTGCGCGCCGAGGAAAGCGAGCTTGCCGCGGAAGATCGTTACAACGTCATCGTGCCCGTCAAAGCCAAGCGAAGCAATGCCCGCGACCTCGCCGCCGCCTGGCTGACGGCCTCCCTGCATGGTTAAGCCGCTGCTCGCAAAGTCATAATCATAAACCCAGCCCGGGCGTGGCCGTTCGATGAACGCCTTTCGGGACGAAGGCGAAGCGATCTGCCAGTCCCAGGAAATCGGCAGCCAGGTGAATGACGGAAAGCCACATTTCCGTCCCCTGCAGGCTCGGTTCACCGCCGTCGGCGAACGAAAATCCCTCGCCATCCCGCCATCTGTCCAGAGCTCTTGCGATGAGATTGCGGGCGATTGCCTCGCCATCGGCCCGCCTGTAATCGGTCTGCCGGGCAATCAGCAGCAGGGGATGGATCGTATCGAGCAGGTTGCACGCATTGTATTTCTCGGCAACGAAGCCGTTGTGGTTGCGGTAGTTGAGGTGAACGGTTTCGAGTGAGGCGTGCGGGTGGGGAAGTGCCACGCCGAACTGGGCGTAAGTGCCACGCGTCAGGCGATAAAAGCCGTTCACCGGTTGGAGCCATCCTTCCCCAGCGGTCGGCCTACCCCATAGCCCCGAAACGCTGTCGGCATTCCGGCTCAGCCACTCGAAGAGTTCCTGCCGGGAATGCCCGATGCCGAAATACGCCGCATTGAAGTACATGGCGGTTCCGATCGCATCGACGACGCTGCCGGCATGCCACGCCCGGGTCGACCAGGGCAGGGCGCTCAGCCATTCATCCAGTTCTCCGGCGCCGAGCTCGACCGCATGGACAGGTTGGCGTGGAGCGGAACCAAGCAGTTCAAGCGCATAGCCAACCGCAAGGACGTTATAGAGCGCCTTTGGGTCATCCCTCAATGCCCTCCCGTGCTCTCGCGCATGCTCTTCCGGGAAAAGGCCGGTCTCTTGTTCCTGCAGACCTTGGAGAAGCTCGACCGCCTCCGGCGCATCGAGGTCGGGCGGCAGATGGCCGAAGCCGGCAGCAATCTCGATTGCATCGCACAGATGCCGGATCGCCGGTCGCCTGATGCCGTCTGCTTCCAGCGATTCATAGGACCCTTGCGTTTTCCAGCGTGCAAGGACATCAGGCCATTGGTCTTTCGCCTTCTGACCGAGCCTGACCAGTTGATCTTCGATGTCGCCAGTGCCGGATTTCCTGGGCGCCGAGCCTCGGCTCCGCAGCACCCTGGCCGGCACGCCACCGGCAATCGACAGGGCGGGAATGTCTCCCGTGACCACCGCTCCGGCGGCGATCACTGCACCATTTCCAATCGTGGCGCCATCGAGGATCACGCAATTGGCGCCGATCCAGACATCGTCGCCGATCGTGATGCCGAGGCTGATGACGCCTTGGCGGTGGATGGGAATATCAGGATCATCAAAACCATGATTGAAGCCGACGATCGATGCATGCGAAGCGATCCGAACCCCGTTGCCGCACGTCACCGTGCCGGACACGCAGGCATAGGGATTGATGGTGCAATCGTCGCCGAGGATCACATGGCCTCGAACGAGGGCATGCCCGGCAATCCAGGACCGTTCGCCCATCGTCAGGCTCTCGGTGAAGATTGCCGCATTCTCGGCGATGTAGGAGGTCTCCGCCAACTCCGCACCGCATGATCGCCGGAGTTCCGCCTTGCGCGCCAGATGGGCTGGATGACGGAGGTCCGCCGCAATGTGTTCCCAGGTCAGATATTGAAGCCTGCGCGCTTCGCTCTCTTCGCGCGTCGATGTTTGCCGGTTGTTGACGCGATCCATCCTGCTCCTCATGCTCAGGTTCAACCGCCGAATATCCTATGCCTTCAGCGATCCGTTGCCTCGCGACATCAGACGGCGTGATCCGTTTAAAAGCAAGACTTCCGATAATGGTGGCGAGCCCTCGTCGAAATGGCTCAATTGCTTTCGCGCCGAGCCATCTGGAAACCTTGAGGTCGAGTTATGCCGCGTTCAGAAGTTCAGCGCTAACCGGCATTCCCATATGAAAGCCCTGGACGCGGTCGATGCGAAGATCCTTGAGAAGAGAAAATTGTGCTGCCGTTTCGACGCCTTCCACCAGGATCGTATTCCCACGATTGCGAATGAGAGCAACCATGTCCTGAAGCATCGTCAAACCGCGTGGGTTCGAGCAGTCGTGCAGGAAGGTCCTGTCGACCTTGACCGTCTGAAACTCGATTGCCCTCAGCCAGGAGAGGCCCGCGAAGCCGCAGCCGAAGTCGTCAAGCCAGATCTCGACGCCGAGTGCCCTGAGATCGGCAATGCATTTAAGCACCTCCGACTGCATATCCATGTCCAGGCCCTCGGTGACTTCCAAGGCTAGTCGCGACCCGCAGACCCCGCACCGGGCAAGGATCTCAGCGACGCTGGCGGCAAAGCCGGGGGAACGCAGTTGTATCGGCGACACGTTGACGCTGACGGTCGCCATGCGATCGGTCATCAGTATGTCACGGCATGCCGTCTCGATCGCCCACTTGCCCAGTTCGAGGATGGCGCCACTTCGTTCGGCAACCGGAATGAATGTCTTCGGCGAAACCGCGCTGCCGTCCGGCATCCTGAGGCGCATCAAAGCCTCGACGGCTCTTGCTTTCCCGTTCACGTCGAAGATCGGTTGGTACACGAGCGAGACCAGTTTGCGATCGATGGCGGCCGCCAGCAGCGGGACGAGTTTACCAGCATAGTCGTCGGGGCGAGGCAACAACGGATCAAAACTACGAATGCAGTTTCGGCCACTTGCTTTGGCATTGTAGAGAGCGAGGTCGGCTTCCCGGACTATTCGTTCAACTTTCTCTCCAACTTTCTCGCGGGTGAAGGCGACGCCGATGCTGACGGTTACGATCGACATATCATCCGGTCGTTCGTCGTGAGCAATCGCAAGAGACTCGACTTCCATTCTGATCTTCTCGGCGCACGTCATCGCGGCCTTGGGGAGGGCCGCCGGCATGACCACGATAAACTCCTCGCCACCATACCTGCCGATCATGCCATCGTACGTCTCGACAACCGCCTTCAGCGCATTGGCGATGACAGTCAGGCATCGGTCTCCTTCCTGATGTCCGTAGCGATCATTGAAGCGTTTGAAAAAGTCGACGTCGATGAGGAACACGGAGAAGTCGCGGCGTTCGTCTTTCCAGGCGGCCCAGCATTCGTCGAGGCGCCGATCCAGCGCGCGTCTGTTGCTTATGCCTGTCAGGTAATCGGTATGGGAAAGCTCGAGCAGTGACCTTCCGCGCTCGGACGCTTCCCAGTGCTGGTGGCGAGCCTCCGCCGCGTTCAGCAACACGTTTCGACGCTCCACGTTCAATCGCCAATTGACGAAAGACGTGAAGACGAAGCACGAAATGTAGAACATCCCGAAGGCGAGCTTGTAGGTTTGGCTTGAAGGAAAAAATTCCTCGATCGTAACGAAAAATGCGCAGAGAACGAGGCTGGAAGTGATCACCGAAAGCCGAAACGGGAAGCTGAAGAAGAGGTTGGCGCCCATCATGAAGATGGCGCCGAATATCATGTAGTATGACATGGCGGTGACGTCGCGCGTGTCAATCGCCGGGTAAAGCCAGCCCACATAGCCGACAAGCAGTGCAGCGGCACATGTGATGTCAAGCCAGACGGTTTTCGCTTTTGCCAGAAGCAGGGTCTCGAAAACCAGCAGAGCGATCGTTGCAACGACGAATCGCGCGGCGATGGTCACAGGCGCAACATCGGGGATCAGCCAACGGTCGGGAAGTGCGAAGGCCACATAAACGGCAACCGCGATCCAAAGACCATGCCGTGAGCTCCGCCTTCGGACAGCATCATTTTCAGTTTTCAGAGAGTTGAGAGCCTCGGCGAATGAAAAGCTGGCAGTTGATTCGTCGCGTTGGACATTAGCGTAAGCCGCGATCATGCAACAACACCGGCCTGACAACCATCTAAAGTATGTTGAAAAGTAAGCCATACTTCGGCGCCCTCCAAAATCGCGTTCGGCAACCTGCAACCGGTTTGTCTTATTGCTTACTTTGTTAGGGGGGTAGCATCTGGCCCGCAAGAGTAGAAATACTCTTATCCCGTGTAGATTCTAGTCGCATCCTATTTCGAGGTTGATTATGCTTAACGCTATGTCAAAGGAGTCTCGAAATGGCGCAAAGCCTGGTCTTGGACGGCGAAAGTCTTGTTGCGCCCGGCGAAATTCGTCGGGCGGCAAGGAGGGTTGCTGCCCCGGATCCCGGCCACCTTGTCGTTGCCAAAGCCGAGCTTGCCCTCAGCCTTGAGGTGTCGATCCGTCAGTTCAAATCCGGCGTCGAGCCTGATGCGATCATCGAGCGTCTTACCGACGCCTTGCATCAGATGCGGCGGCGCTTTCATCCGGAGGTGTGGGACGTCATCGTTCCGATCGCGCAATCTCATCCGGTTGCTCACTATCTTCATCAAGATCCATTGACCCGCTGGTCTTTCGAAAAGCCGCGCGGCTATTCCGGCGACGCACGTCTTCTCGACTTCATCTACGGCCGACCTGAAATCGAGAACGCCGTCGCATCATCGAGCAACTTGGGACGTTCGATCTACGCCTACACTCGAAATGCTTCGTCATCCCTAGCGGTAAGAGAGCGTCGAGACATTCTGGCTCGCCGCGTTGACGAAATCGCTTCGGCCCGGCCTGGTTCCACCGAAGTCCTCGCCATCGCGGCCGGGCATCTTCGTGAGGGGCCTTTGTCGCGCGCTCTCGGCGCCGGCGCGATCAGGCGCTGGGTGGCTTTGGATCAAGACCCGATGAGCGTTGGAACCGTCGCCCGCGATTTCGCCGGCACGTCCGTCGAGGCGGTGAACGGGTCCGTCAAATCCCTGCTCGGTGGGAGGCATGCGCTGGGAATGTTCGATTTCGTCTATGCCGCGGGTCTTTATGACTATTTGCCGAACGCAGTGGCCGTAAAGCTGACCAAGAAGTGCGTCGGCATGCTTAAGCCTGGCGGCACCTTCCTATTCGCCAACTTCTCCCCGGAGATGGAGGTCGATGGCTATATGGAGACATTTATGAACTGGGCGCTGCTGTTGCGGTCAGAACGAGAGATGGGCTTGATCGCCAGTGAAAGCGTGACCGGGGCGGATGTGAATGTGTCTGTTTGGCCCGGCTCAAACCGCAGCATTGTCTACTGTGAAATTCAAAGATCGCAGTAGGCCACACGCCAGGGAAGCCTTGTCAGATGCGTTCTATGCGGACCGGATACTCGCCGCGCACCAGCAATGGCTCGAAGCCATTGTCGAAGCGGCCGAGCCGGATCAGGCCGTTCCAGCGGTAGTCCGCGTAGAACAGGGCGAGGTTACCCCACGGTTTGAAGTAACAAAGGTCGCCCGGCTGCTCGTTTTCGAAAGGGCCGCTGCCTTCTTCCGTGAGTTTGCGCGGCAGATGGACGATCTTTTCGTTCCTGCCGTAGTCCTCGATCGTGAGGTTCAGGGGCAGCATGGAAACGAGATCGCGCGCCGTCGGATTGTCGAAGAGTGTCGCGGTCAGGGTCAGCTTGTTGAAGCCTATCCTGATCCTGACGTCGGTCGGCTCCTGATTGGCCGGATCGCGTCCTTCCTGCCCCCGAGCCGTCAAAGGTATGGCAGCGGCGGCCAAGGCTCCGCCCAGCACCGCGCGACGGCTGATGAACCTGGATCTCATCGACATAGCACGCCTCGCGTCAGACAGGTTGAGCCGTGGGCCGGAACAGGATTTCGTTGATGTCGACATCGTCCGGTTCGTTCACCGCGAAGGCGACCGTTCGGGCGAAGGTGTCGGCGCCGATGGCGACCCTGCTGACGAACTCCTTGGTGCCGGCCTGGATGTCCTTTTCGCTGATGTGTTCGAGGAGTTCGGTGCTCACTGCGCCGGGTGAAATGATCGTGGTGCGGATGTTGTATGGTTTCACTTCTTTCCGCAGCCCCTCCGAGAGGGCACGCACGGCGAACTTGGTGGCGCAATAGACGGCGGCACCCGGATCGACCACGTGGCCGTAGACGGAGGACACGTTGATGATATGCCCCGACTTTTGTGCCTTCATATGGGGAAGCGCTGCCGCGATGCCGTAGAGCACGCCTTTGATGTTCACGTCGATCATGCGATCCCACTCGTCAACTTTGAGCCGTTCGAGCGGCGCTAGCGGCATCAGGCCGGCATTGTTCAGCATGACGTCGATGCGACCGAAGGCGTCGACAGCCGTGTCGACGAGGTTTTTGACTTGATGTCGGTCCGTGACGTCGGTTTGGACCGCCTTGGCCTTGTAACCTTTGGCGCACAATTCCTCGGCCAGCGCAGCGATCCGGTCGGCTCTGCGCGCACCAAGGACCACCGAAGCGCCGCGCTCGGCCAGGTGGCGCGCCGTGGCTTCGCCAAGTCCGCTGCTTGCGCCGGTGATGGCGATGACTTTGTTTTCGATTCCTTGGGACATGATGATCTCCTGTTTTGAGGGTTAGGCACGGCGGCCTGCCAGAGCGGCGAGGGCGGACGAGCCCGCGAGAAGGCAGGCGGCCAGCAGGAAGGTGCTCCACCATCCCGCAGTGTCGAACAGCATGCCGCCGGCCAAAGCGCCGCCGGCAATGGCGAGCTGGATCAGCGCCACCTGCAGCCCGCCCGCCGCTTCCAGTTCGCCGGGGACGATGGTGGCCATCCAGGTGTTCCAGGCGACGGGAATCGGGGTGGAGAAGAATCCCCACAGCACGAGCAGAGAGGCAGTCGCCGTCGCGAACGGCCCGAGCGCGATCAGCAGCAGGGCGAGGATCGCAAGAGCCGCCGGCAATCCGACGAGAACGAGGAGGAGATGCCGGCGAGCGACGAAGCCGATGACGGAGGTCCCGGCCAGCCCGCCGACGCCAAGGCCGAGAAGCACCATAGACAGGACATTCAATTCCAGTCCCGTCACGCCTTCGAGGAATGGGCGAAGGTAAATGGACAATGCGTTCTGGCCGATGAAGGCCAGACCGGTCGCCGCCATTCCGATCGCTAATCTACGATTGCGCAGCAAGCCGAATATTCTGGCGATCGAGACGGTTGATGTCGCGGGCATGCGCGGCAGGACGACCAGTTGCCAGATGAGCCCCGCAATTCCGATCGGCACCGTGATCAGGAAAGTGCCCCGCCATCCGATCAACCCGCCAAGAAAACTCCCGAGCGGCGCGGCAAGGACGAGGGCGAATGCGGTGCCGCCTTGAAGAAGCGCAATGGCCTTGGGCAGATCACGGTCTGAAGCCAGGCGTGCCAGAATAGCCGTCGACAGCGACCAGAAGCCGCCGATCGAAACGCCGACCAGGGACCGCCCGACGAGAAAGATTGGGAAGTTGGGCGCCAGCGCAACCGCCAGGCTCGAAGCAGAGAGAACCGTCGTATAGAGCAAGACGACCGTCTTCCGGTCGATCTTCGTCAGGATTGCATTGCCGAAAAGGCTGGTGGCAACTGCGAAGACTCCGGACACGGTGATCGCCAGTCCGGCCTGCCCCTCCGATACGGAGAGATCCCCGGCGATCGGGGTCAGAAGGCTCACCGGGAGAAATTCCAGCCCGACCAGAAGGAAAGTCAGAAGCGAGAGACAGGTGACCGCGCTCCAGCGGGTCGCCGCGTCTTCTCTCGGCAAGGTCTCGTTCAATGTCAGCTCGATGCGCATGCATGGTCTCCTGTCCGCTGCCAGAGAGATAGCCGGACTGGTTTTGCGCGACTAGAAGCTATAATCTGAACGTCGTGATGAAGGAGATTCAACAATGCGGCGTGATGAGTTCACCGAAATGCGTGCGTTTCTGGAGGTGGCTCGGGAACGGAGTTTTACGCGCGCTGCGTCGAAACTGGGGGTCACGCGCTCGGCGCTCAGCCACACGATCAGCGCGCTCGAAGCACGGCTCGGTGTCCGCCTTCTCTCCCGCACGACGCGTGATGTGGCGCCCACAGCGGCCGGCGTGCGCCTCATGGAAAGCATTCAACCGCACTTCGAAGGCATCGCCGCGGAGGTCAGCGCCATCAGCGCGCTGCGCGACAGGCCCTCGGGTCATATCCGGCTCGTGTGTCCCGACGATGCCGTCGACCTCGTGTTCCGTTCAAGGCTGCCGGCATTTCTGCGTGATTATCCTGATATCAGCGTGGAACTCATCGTCGACAATGGTTTCACCAATATTGTCGAACGCCAGTTCGATGCCGGCGTGCGGCTCGGCGAAGCGATTGCGCGCGACATGGTGGCCGCTCGCATCGGTCCCGACGTCTCCTACACCGTGGTCGGATCGCCGGAATATTTTGCGGGCCGCTCCGTGCCTGCGACCCCACACGAGCTGACAGACCACAATTGCGTCAACCTGCGGCTTCCCAGCTCAGGTGGGCTCTATGCCTGGGAGTTCGAAAAAGACGGTCGCGAGTTCAGCGTTCGCGTGGAGGGCCAGCTCGTGATGAGCAACATCGGACCGGCGATCAATGCCGCTCTCGATGGCGCGGGGCTGTCCTATGTGCCGAGGGACCTCGTCCGGCAATATTTGGACGGCGGTCAACTGACGGAAGTGCTCGCCGACTGGGCGCCGACGTTCCAAGGCTATCATCTCTATTACCCCAGCCGCCGCCATCCATCCCCTGCTTTCTCCGCCTTCGTCGAAGCCTTCCGATACCGGCAGAGGTAACCCCAAGGGGCGCAATCCGCTGCGCCCCTTGCTCGCTGGTGGTTATCGAGCACTGTCGATGATGGCGCCGCCGTCGGCAGCGAGGCTGTAGCCGGTGATGAATTGCGAATCCTTGCTGGCAAGGAACAGCACCACCGGCGCAATATCCTCTTCCGGCGAGCCGAAACGCGCCAGCGCGCTCATCGGCGGAGGGACATCCTTTTCCGCAGCACCCCAGGTGTCGGCGATCGGCAGGACGTTGTTCACGGTGATCTTGTCGGCGCCCCATTCGCGTGCCGCCGTGCGGGTCAGCGCGCGCACCGCTTCCTTGGCCATGTTGTAAGGGCCATAACCAGCCAGTCCGCTGGTGGCGGCCATCGAGCCGAAATTGATGATCCGGCCTTCTCCGCTTTCCCTGAGATGTGGATAGCAGGCCTGCATGAAGCTGAGATAGGCGATCGGCCCGGTGTCGAAGTTCCGTTGCAGCTGCTCGACCGAGAGGTCGAGGACCGAAGACGAGACCGCCGAACCATCGAAAGCATTGTTCACGAGAATGTCGATACGGCCATAGGCCGCGACAACCTCGTCCACTGCGGCCGGGATCCGATCGGTCTCACCGACGTCGCAGACGACGCCGAGGGCTGCGCCGCCCGTTTCGACGATGTCAGTGACGACACGCTCGACGCCTTCTGATGTGCGCGAGAGAATTGCGACCTTCGCGCCTTCGGCGGCAAAGAGCTTTGCGGTGGCGCGGCCAATGCCGCGGCTTGCGCCGGTGACGATGGCAACTTTTCCATTGAGTCGACCCATGTCTATCTCCTTGATTAGGGTTGGGGTTATCGGATGTCAGCGCATCGCGGCCTTGATGTAGGGGGAAGGGACGGTGCGGGCGTCGTTCTGCGTCATGAACGAAGTGGCGAGCAGCGCCAGGCCGATCGCCGCGGGCAGGGCGCCGGCAGGTTTTCGAATGCCAATATGCGCCAGGCCCGATAGCAGCAGGTGAAAGAAGATGCCGGCATAGGCGAGATCGCTGAGCGACACGCTGACGCGTGAAAGGATCGCGACCGGACCGAGAATCTTGATGACGATCATGAACGGAATAAGAAAGGGAGCCGTATATCCGAGTTCCGCCAGAACCTGGCGAACCCAGTCTCGCTTGGTGACATAGATGGCGGCTGAGGTGAGGTAGAGCACGGATAGAAGTGCCGTGCTGATCCAGTACACGTAAAATTCAGGCATGAGTTCATCCCTGTCGCTGCCCACGCAGCAACATTCCTCTCGTCGGGTCTGTCTGTTTGTTTTGAGAGGCGCTTTTCCTGCGCTCCCTTGTGCATGCAGAGAAATGTCGCCTAAGATTTATATTTGCAAGTAGGATGAATTACTTGCCGCTAGTATGGAAAACCAGACTATGGCCGATGGCGAAATCAATATGCATGAGGAGATGCGGCGCGCGTTCGCGCTGCTCTCCGGCAAATGGAAACTGGAAATCATGTGGCTGCTCAATCAGCGCGTCTACCGGTTCGGCGAGTTGAGAAAGGCTATTCCCGGCATCACCCAGCACATGCTGACGGCGCAACTGCGCGAGCTCGAAGCAGACGGTTTGATATCCCGCACCGTCTTTGCCGAGGTTCCCCCGCGCGTCGAATATGCGATCACGCAAAAAGCGCGGGGCCTCGGCCCCACGATGGAAGCGTTGACGGCGTGGTGGAACGAGTACGGCAAAAGCGTGCCGGTGAGGCCGAGTACACGCGGACGGAAGGCGAGGGACGTCTGAACTGCTTGGGAGACAATTGCCGCTTTTGCAACGGCTTATCCGTTCACGGTCACGAAAGGCTCGAACCGAACTTGTCCCAGCCTTCCTTGATCGTCTCCATCGCGACGTTGGTCGAGGTGTTGGCAACGTGGGGCAGTGTCGAGATGCGCTCGCCGAGGACGCGCCGGTAGCGGCCGATGTCGCGGGTGCGGATTTTCAGGAGATAATCGAACCTGCCGGCGATCATGTGGCACTCTTCGACTTCCCTGATCTTCTTGATGGCCTCGTTGAAGCTTTTCAGCGCTTCCTCGCGGGTATCGGAGAGCTTGACCTCGACGAAAGCGATATGGTCGAGCTGCATTTTCGCAGGATTGAGGACGGCCTTGAAGCCTTCGATATAGCCGTCATTGATCAGCCGCTTGAAGCGGAGCTGGCAGGGTGTCTTCGAAAGGCCGACGCGTGCGGCGAGATCGGTGATCGACAGTCTGCCATCCTCGGCAAGAGCCGCGAGGATCTTTCTGTCGAACTGGTCCAATTCACTAAAGACGTCGTTTTCTGTGGCCATTTGAACTCTCGGTGATCGCTTTATAAGTTCATACAGCTTGAAAACCGCTGAAATCAAGTGAGATCGCGATTTGCCATTGTGGTAGATTATGCGTCGGCACTGGGAGCAAGGGCGCAGCCGGCTGGCGCGTGCCCGGAATCGGTATCGGCGCCGCACAAAAGGGGGATCATGGATGCACGAGAAAAAAGCGGACGACGATCGAAAGCCCGACCTGCTCGTTCACTACCGGCCGGTGGCGATAAGAGCGGTTGCGGCGGCATTCACCCTGAAGCGCGACAAGCCGGACGCGCGCCCGCTTCGCGAGACGGAATATTCCGGCCCGGCGGATGATGCACCCTGGGATGACGAGCCCGGTGTTCCATTTATCCGTTAGACACACATAGATTGATAGGGACTCCCATGTTGAACGCAGCGATCGACCCCGCATCCTCCAATGATCCCGCCGAGGGAGCGCCTTTCGCCGCCTTCGCGCCGCCGATCCGGCCGCAATCCGAGCTTCGCCAGGCGATCACGGCGGCCTATCGCCGCCCGGAAACCGAATGCCTGCCGCCGCTCGTGGCGGCCGCGCGTGTCTCCGAGGCGAAACGCTACGACATTCGCAGCACCGCCCGCACCCTGATCGAGGCGCTGCGCGCCAAACATAAGGGCACCGGCGTCGAAGGGCTGGTGCAGGAATATTCGCTCTCCAGCCAGGAAGGCGTGGCGCTGATGTGCCTTGCCGAAGCGCTGCTGCGCATTCCCGATACCGACACCCGCGACGCGCTGATCCGCGACAAGATCGCCGAGGGCAACTGGACCTCGCATATCGGCGGCGGCAAATCGATGTTCGTCAATGCCGCCACCTGGGGCCTCGTCGTCACCGGCAAACTGACGTCGACGGTCAACGACCGCAGCCTGTCGGCGGCGCTGACGCGGCTGATCGCGCGCGCCGGCGAGCCGGTCATCCGTCGCGGCGTCGATATGGCGATGCGGATGATGGGCGAGCAGTTCGTCACCGGCGAAACGATCGCCGAGGCGCTGAAACGCGCCCGGCCGCTCGAAGCGCGCGGTTTCCGCTATTCCTACGACATGCTGGGCGAAGCCGCGACGACCGCCGCCGACGCCGAGCGTTATTTCAAGGATTACGAAAAGGCGATCCACGCCATCGGCAAGGCCTCGGACGGGCGCGGCATCTATGACGGCCCTGGTATTTCGATCAAGCTTTCGGCTCTGCATCCGCGCTACGTGAGGGCGCAGGCCGGCCGGGTGACCGGCGAGCTGCTGCCGAAGGTCAAGGCGCTGGCCGTTCTCGCCAAGAATTATGATATCGGCCTCAACATCGATGCCGAGGAGGCCGACCGGCTGGAGCTTTCGCTCGATCTGCTCGAGGAGCTCTGCTTTGCCACGGAACTGACAGGCTGGAACGGCCTGGGCTTCGTCGTGCAGGCCTATGGCAAGCGCTGCCCCTTCGTGCTCGACTATATCATCGATCTCGCGCGCCGCTCCGGGCGCCGGCTCATGGTGCGTCTGGTCAAGGGCGCCTATTGGGATGCGGAGATCAAGCGCGCCCAGCTCGACGGTCTCGACGACTATCCGGTCTATACCCGCAAGATCTACACCGACGTCGCCTACATCGCCTGCGCGCGCAAGCTTCTCAATGCACCCGACGCCATCTTCCCGCAGTTTGCCAGCCACAATGCGCAGACGCTCGCCACGATCTATCATCTCGCCGGTCCCGATTTCGCCGTCGGCAAATATGAATTCCAGTGCCTGCACGGCATGGGCGAGCCGCTCTATGATGAAGTCGTCGGCAAGGAAAAGCTCGACCGGCCCTGCCGCATTTATGCGCCTGTCGGAACGCATGAGACGCTGCTCGCCTATCTGGTCCGGCGCCTTTTGGAAAACGGCGCCAATTCCTCCTTCGTGCACCGCATTTCCGATCCGAACGTCTCGGTCGAGGCGCTGATCGCCGATCCCGCCGAAACCGTCGCCGCCATGCCCGTCGTCGGCGCTCCCCACGCGCAGATCGCCGCGCCGAAGGCGCTTTACGGCAGTGCCCGTGCCAATTCCGATGGTCTCGATCTGTCCAACGAGGCGACCCTTTCCGATCTGGCGCAGGTGCTCGCCGCCTCGGCGGCGAACCCATGGCACGCGCTGCCGATCCTTGCCGACGGCTCGACGGATGGGGTGAGGCGTGACGTGCTCAATCCTGCCGATCATCGCGACGTCGTCGGCACGGTCACCGAGCTGAAGGTCGAAGACGCCGCCCGCATCGTTGCGATGGCTGCCGAGCATGCGTCGCAATGGGCCGCCGTGCCGCCGGCCGAGCGCGCGGCTTGCCTGGAGCGGGCGGCCGACATCATGCAGGCCCGCATCAAGACGCTGATGGGCATCATCATGCGCGAGGCCGGCAAATCGGCGGCCAATGCCGTCGGCGAGGTGCGTGAGGCGATCGACTTCCTGCGCTATTACGCCGAACAGGCGCGCAAGACCCTCGGGCCGTCGCATGCGCCTCTCGGCCCGATCGTCTGCATCAGCCCGTGGAATTTCCCGCTGGCGATTTTCACCGGGCAGGTTGCCGCGGCACTGGTGGCCGGCAATCCCGTGCTTGCCAAACCTGCCGGCGTCACGCCGATCATCGCCTCGGAGAGCGTCAAGATCCTCCACGCGGCGGGTGTGCCTGTAGGCGCCTTGCAGTTCGTGCCCGGCAGCGGCCGCCTCGGCGCCAGCATGGTGGGCGCAGAGGAAACAGCGGGCGTCATGTTTACCGGCTCGACCGAGGTTGCCCGGATGATCCAGGCGCAGCTGGCGGAACGGCTGTCTTCGACCGGCAAGCCGATCCCGCTGATTGCCGAAACCGGCGGCCAGAACGGCATGATTGTCGACTCCTCGGCCTTGGCCGAGCAGGTGGTGGCCGATGTCATTGCCTCGGCTTTCGACAGCGCCGGCCAGCGCTGCTCGGCGCTCCGGGTTCTCTGCCTTCAGGACGATGTCGCCGACCGGACGCTCAACATGCTGAAGGGCGCCTTCCGCGAGCTGACGATCGGTCGCACCGATCGGCTGAGCATCGATGTCGGGCCTGTGATCAACGACGGCGCAAAGGCCGAGATCGACCAGCATATCGAGCAGATGCGCGGCGCCGGCCGCAAGGTCGATCAGCTGCCGCTGCCCGAAAGTGCCGCGGCGGGGACCTTCGTTCCGCCGACGATCATCGAGATCAAGGCCCTGTCGGACCTGACGAGGGAGATCTTCGGACCGGTCCTGCATGTCGTCCGCTTCAAGCGAAACGGCCTCGACCGCCTGATCGACGACATCAACGCATCGGGCTACGGCCTCACATTCGGGCTCCACACCCGGCTCGATGAGACGATCGCGCATGTGACCAGCCGCATCAAGGCCGGCAACCTCTACGTCAATCGCAACATCATCGGCGCGGTCGTAGGCGTGCAGCCTTTCGGCGGCCGCGGCCTGTCGGGCACCGGTCCGAAGGCCGGCGGTCCGCTCTATATCGGCCGGCTGGTGCAGCGTGCCCCCGTGCCGCCGCAGCAGGATTCCGTTCATACGGACCTTGCCCTTCGCGACTATATCGTCTGGCTCGACAAGAAGGGTTTGCCGGCCGAAGGCGAAGCGGCGCGTGGATATGCAAGCCGCTCGGCACTCGGGCTCGAACGCGAGCTTACCGGTCCCGTGGGCGAGCTTAATCTCTACGCGCTCCATCCGCGCGGCCGTATTCTTCTTGTGCCGCAGACGGAAAATGGGCTTTACCGCCAGATCGCCGCAGCTCTTTCGACGGGCAACCACATCGTCGTCGACGCCGGTTCGCTGTCGAAATCGGTCCTGGCGGATCTTCCGGCGGCTGTCGCCGGCCGGATCTCCTGGACATCGGATTGGGAAAAGGACGGGCCTTTCTCCGGCGCGCTCGTCGAAGGGGACCGCGAAAAGGTTCTGGCCGTCAATCGGAAGATCGCCGCTCTGCCAGGCCCGCTTCTCTTGGTCCAGGCCGCGACGAGCGAGGAACTGGCTGATGATCCCGAGGCCTATTGCCTCAACTGGCTGCTGGAAGAGGTGTCGACCTCAATCAACACAGCGGCCGCCGGCGGCAATGCGAGCCTGATGGCTATTGGCTAAGAAGAACGAGGCAAGGGCGGAAAAATGCGCCCTTGCCACGCCCGTTATGGCGTTTGAATGAACTCGACACCATTGACCATTTTTTCAGCAGTTGCGGCTATGGTCGGGGCATCGGGCGTGACCATTCCTGGGTGCGGGGGCTTCCTTATGGCGTTGATTGATCGACTGTTGCAGCGTATGCGGATCGTGACCAAGGTCCTCTTCTTCTTGGTGCCTCTGATCGTCCTCATCGCAGGCATCGGCCTTTTCGGTTATTTCACGGCCGGTACGCTCAATGGCCAGATGACGCTGACCCGGCAGACCATCGATACGCTCTCCAGTTTTCAGCAGCTGCGATCCTCGCTGACGGCGTTTACCGATCTTCCCACAGCGGCCACGCGCGATCGATTGATCGCCAGCATCTCCGATCAGGAGAAGGGAGCGGCGACGCTCGATGCCATGTTGATCGATCCGGCGCAGAAGCAGCAGATCGCTGTGGTGCGCGAACTCGGGGCCAAGATGCAGGGCGGCGCCGATGCGCTTTGGACCGTGTCACAGGAGCGCGTCAATACAGAGAAGGCGATCGACGATGCCGTGACCCAGCTGTTCAAGGAAAGCCAGACCGCCCGCAAGCAGCTCGACGTCCTTCAGGACCAGGCGAACGGAAAAGAGGCCTTCGTCCGGGCGCTGCTCCTCGATGCCTCCGTCTACAAGAATCTCGCGCAGCGCATTGCAAAGTTGCGCAAGGCGACCGCGCAGGCAACTGCCCCCGCGGATATCGCCGGCGCTCTCGGCAGCCTGCTGCCGCCGCTCGTCAAGGAGGTCGGCGGGAGCGCCGCAATCGCCTCCGACAAGGCGCAAAGCCAGCTTGCCGCGCTGAAGCCGGTATTGGACAAGCTCGCCGCGATCGCCAAGGACAGCGCCAACCTTACGCTGGACAGCTACGCTCCTGTCGACCAGGAGCTGCAGGGCTTCGAAGAGAAGTTTGGAAAGCTTGCCTCCGGAAATGCGGATACTGCGATCGAGCGTTTTGTCGGCATGGATGCAAGCATCTCAACTCTTCGCTCGATGGTGGCGATCGTCAATACCGCGTTCAAATCGATCGACGATCTGCGCCTGCACTTAAGCGAACTGAACAGGCGGGTCGATGCGGAGGCGCGGGATGCCGTTCTCGCCGATCTCAAGGCGTTGCGCGAAAGCGCTGCACAGCTCGTGCCCTTGAGCGGGAAAAATGCCGCCTTGCAGGATCTTGCCAAGAAGATCGAGCCGTCCCTTGCCTCGATCGAAAAGGATAGTTCGCTTCTGATATCGATCGCCGACCGGTGGCGGGCGAACAAGGAGGCGGCGACCGCACTGGTGGCCGACGCAAGCCACACGCTCGAGCAGTTCGTCAGCACGGCGCAGGAGAGCGGCAAGGAAATCAGCCAGCGCTCGGCGACGATGTCGCTTGCGGCCATGATTGCGGGCACGGTGCTGGCGATCATCGGCGGGCTCATGCTGATCGAAACCCTGCGCGCACCGCTGAAGCGGATCACCCAGACGATGATGAGGCTTGCCGACGGCGATCTGAACATCTCCATCGGCGACGGCAAGCGCGGCGACGAGATCGGCGACATGATCCGATCGGTGACCGTCTTCCGCGACCAGGCGCTTGAAAAGACCAGGCTAGAAGAGCTTGCCGAAGCAAACAGGGCGCGGGATGAACTGGAGCAGGCCCGCCGCGCGGCCGAACAGGCGCGCATCGAGGCAGAACAGAGCGAGGCTTTGAACGCTCTGTCGGATATGCTCGGCAAGCTCGCCAATGGCAACCTTGCCGCAGAGATGAGCGAGGATCTGGCCGCAGATTATGTCGCCATGGCCCGCACCTACAATCACGCCATCGACGCGTTGCGCCTGACGCTCGCCGAGGTGCGCAACTCGACCTACGAGATCGCCGAGGGCAGCACCAATCTTTCCGGTGCCGCCGACGATCTGGCGCGGCGCACGGAACAGCAGGCCGCGGCGCTCGAGGAGAGCTCGCGGGTGCTCGGCGAACTCACAGACAGCGTGCGGACGACCGCTGAAAACGCCCGTCAGACCTCGATTTCGGTCGCTGAAGCCCATCGTCAGGCGGAGCATTCCGCAGCCGTTGTCGCCAAGGCCGTCGATGCCATGGGCGCCATCAACCGGTCATCCGAAAAGGTCACCAGCATCATCGGCGTGATCGACGAGATCGCCTTCCAGACCAATCTTCTTGCTCTCAATGCCGGCGTCGAAGCTGCGCGCGCAGGCGAGGCGGGCAGAGGCTTTGCCGTGGTTGCGCAGGAAGTGCGCGAGCTTGCCCAGCGCTGCGCCAAGGCTGCCCGCGAGATCAAGGATCTCATCTCCAACAGCGCATCGCAGGTCGGCGCGGGCGTCACGCTCGTCGAGGAGACCGGCCACGCGCTTTCCGCCATCATGGAGCATTTCACCTCGATCAACGGGCTGGTGCAGGTCATCTCGTCTGCCACGACCACGCAGTATAAGGGGATCGACGAGGTGAACAACGCCGTTCGCGACGTCGAGCATATCACCCAGCACAACGCCGCCATGGTCGAGGAAAACACGGCGGAGATTCACCGGCTTCGGCAGCAGGTGGAACTCTTGAACGAAAGAATTTCCCACTTCCAGACCGTTGCCGCCGATGGCCGCAGGGCAGCCAGCCCATTGATGTCCCTGGCCTCCTGAGGGGGCGCCCGGCGCCGATAATCAGACCGCCCGTCCCAATCCAAGCGGCGTCAGGCGGGGAAGGGTGTCGGTGCCTCTGTCTTCATGGAGCAGTTCGAGGCAGTGACGCTTGAGCCGCGAGAATTCGGGCGATGCGACGATATCGGTCGCACGCGGTCGCGGGAAGGGGACGGTGATCTCCTCGTGAATACGGCCGGGTTGCGCCTTCATCACGATGATCCGGTCGGCGAGCAGCAGCGCCTCGTCGATATCATGCGTCACGAACAGGATCGTCTTGCGGAACTGCTCCCAGATGGCGAGCAGCAGTTCCTGCATCTTCAGCCGCGTCAGGGCGTCGAGCGCGCCGAAGGGCTCGTCCATCAGCAGTAGGCGCGGCTGGTTGACCAGCACGCGGGCGATTTCCACCCGTTGCTGCATGCCGCCGGAAAGTTGAGCCGGATATCGATCGGCAAAGCCGTTCAGGCCGACGAGATCGAGCATCATTTGCGCCTCGCGCCGCCGCTGTTCCTTTCCGACGCCGCGCATCTTCGGGCCGAAGGCAACATTGTCGCGCGCGCTCTTCCAGGGAAACAGCGTGTGGTGCTGGAAGACGATGCCGCGTTCGGGGTGTGGTCCGTGGACCGGGGCGCCGTCGACGTCCAGCCGGCCGCCTGCGATGTCGATATGGCCGGCGAGCGCGCCGAGAAGCGTCGATTTCCCGCAGCCGGACGGGCCGAGCAGGCAGACGAATTCGCCGGGTGCGACGGAGAAACTGACATCCGACACCGCTTCGAAAGCCGCCTTGCCCTTGCCGAGGCGGATGGAGACCTGTTCGGCCACGATTCTCCCGGTTTCCGACCGCACCAGGCGCTGATGGCTGTTCATCGTGCCGTTTCCTTTTTCTGCCAGGGAATGAGTGCGTTGCCCGCCGCACGCAGCACGCTGCTGCTGCTCATGCCGAGCAGGCCGATCACTGCCATTCCGACGATGATCTCCGGATAGTTCTGCAGGGTGTAGGCTTCCCAGGTGTAGTAGCCGATGCCGAATTGCCCAGAGATCATCTCGGCCGTCACCAGGCAGAACCACGACGTGCCCATGCCGATGGCGAGACCGGTGACGATGCTCGGCGCGGCGCCGGGAAGGATGACTTCGAACAGCATCGCCCGTCGCGTGCTGCCGAGGCTGCGCGCCGCCGCGATCAGGCGGGGGTCGACGCCCTCGACGCCGTGGATCGTATTGAGCAGGATCGGAAACAGGGCGCCGGTGAAGGTGATGAAGATCATCGACAGTTCGGACGACGGAAACATCAGCACCGCCAGGGGGATCCAGGCAACCGCCGGGATTGGCCTCAGCAGTTCGAGGGGCGCGAGCAGGAAATCGGCAGCGTTGCGCGATCGGCCGATGATCAGGCCGAAGGTGATCCCGGCGATGGAGGCGATCGCATATCCGGCAAACACCCTTTCGAGGCTGCTGGAAACATGCGAAAACAGTTTCGGCGATCGGGCAAAACCCAGGGCCGCGGTGAGCACGTCGACCGGCGAAGGGACATTCCGGAAGGTGACCAGGCCGAGATCGAGCCGCAGGGTGGACGCCATCTGCCAGAGAAGAAGACAGATGGCGATCGATCCCGAGCGGCGCAGCCAAGATCCATAGTCAGGGTGCGTCCACGTCGTCATCGTCTGCCTCAGTTGCTTGCCACGACGGAGGATTTGGCGTCGGCGAAATCGAGCACGTTGCCGCCATGCGCCTTGGCCCAGCTCTCGGCACTTTCCTTGAGCAGGAAGGCGCTGATTTCGCCCTTGTCACTGCGAACGAACCAGGCCTGATTGCCAAGCAGCTTGATGCCGCTCTCGCGATCCTGCGCATAGAAGACCCGGATGGCCTTGCCTTCGCCTTCCAGCGCCTTCAGAGCCTTGAAGGCATTTTCCGCCGTGGCGTAATGGCGGACGAGCGGTTCGTCCTTGACCCAGATCTGAGCGACGCGCTTCGGATCCTTGATCGGCTCGCCGGTGGCGGCATCCTTCGCGTCGAGCGGAAGCTGGCCGTAATTCTTCAGGCTTGCCTCATAGTCGAGGCCCGACGCTTTGAAGGCGGCCTTGATGAACCGGTCGTCGACGAATGTGTCGACGTCGAGCCCGCTATCGGCCTTTTTCAGGAATTGCAGTGTTTCGATCGCGGTGCCGACCGCTTGCCGGTATTCCGGCTTCCAGGTCAGGTCGCGGGTCTGCAGGCCCAGCGGGCCATGGAACAGATAGTCGACCTCCGCTTCGACGCCGGTCACCTTGGCGATCAGTTCGCTGTATTTTTCCGGCTCCTTGGCGATCAGCTGATCGGCTTCCAGCGCCGCGCGCAGATAGGCGGTGACGACCTCGGGATATTTTTCGGCATAGTCGGCATCGACCAGCGCGCCGTGGAAGGTGGGGCCGTTCGCCTGCGAGCCGTCATAGATCTTCCGCGCAAAGCCGCGCCATGGATAGAGCTCGGCAAAGGGCACGAAATCGGCATGCGCCTCGATCTGGTTGGACTTGAGCGCGGCGCCGGCGACTTCAGGCGCCTGGGCGATGATGTTGACATCCGTTTCCGGATTCCAGCCCTGAGCCTTGATGGCGCGCAACAGCAGGCCGTGCGAGGTGGAGGCGAAGGGAACGGAAATCGTCTTGCCCTTGAGCTCCGAGATGGACTGGATGGGAGAATCCGTCGGCACGACAATGCCGTTGCCGCTTCCCTTGACGCTGCCCGAAAGGACCGTGATGAACAGGCTCTTGCGTCCCGCCTTCAAGTGCGCGAGGCCGTTGAAGGAACCGGGGAAATCCGCCATCACGCCGAAATCGAGCTTGCCGGCAATCTGCTCGTTGGTGATCGGCGCGCCGCTGGTGAAATTCTTCCACTGGATGTCGTAGGTGGCATCCTTGTATTTGCCGTCATGCGGCAGATCTTTTTCGAGAAGATTCAGTTCCCGGATCAACAGGCCGCCGGTGGCGGTGTTGATCGTGGTGTCCTGCGTGCCGATGGCGACGCGAATGGTTTCCGCATGCGCCCAGCCGATGAAACTGGTCGCAGCCAAAGCTGCAGCTGCCAATGTTAAGCGAAAATGCATTGTGCCACCCCATGTCATCCCATCGTCTCGCGGCGGGAAATCTCCGAAATTTTGCCGACCGGCAGCCGCTGTTGCACCTGCCGACGTCGCGCAAATTTATGTGGCGAGGCCCATGACGGCGGAAGCAATTAATTTGCATTGACACGGCGGCAGGTCGGCGCCGGGCGTCCGGAGGGGATCGGCGCGGACAAATATCGGAGTATTTAGATAAATGATTACAGCGGGTTATTCGTCGTTCGCCTAGGCGGGCCGCTGGGATTTCCGGCGATAAACGACCATTTTCGGCAGCGAATACGCAAATATATTTCTTTATAGTCCATAGATTTTATATTTATTGAATTGCTCATCCGACACCAGACGGGGCTATCGATGAGCTTGGATTTCGAAATCGCAAAGCCGGAGCCGAAACGCGGATTGCGCGAAACGGGCCCCGAGCTGCCCCCGCAGGCCATCCTGCCCGGCGACCAGTCGTTGTTTCTGAGCGAGACCGTCGATGGGCTGGACGAGGGCGCGCATTTCCTCGATCCGCTCAAGCCGGATGAATGGGCTGTATTGCGCAGTCATGGACGCCAGCTCAGCTTCTCCACCGGCGAAACGATCTTCACGCAGGGTGACCGGCATGGCGGCGTCTTCATCATCGAACGTGGCTCGGTGCGCGTTTTCTATTCGGCCCCTTCCGGCCGCGAGATCACCCTGGCCTACTGGACGCCGGGCAATTTCATCGGCGGGCCGGAGATGACCGGCGGCGGCACGCATATCTGGTCGGGCGAGGCCATGGATGATTGCGAGATCCTGTTTCTGCCAGGCCATATCTTGCGTAAGCTGATCGTCGAACTGCCCAATTTCGCGCTCTGTCTTATCCAGGGCCTGGCGTCGAAGGGCAAAAGCTATTCGGCCATGGCTCAGATGCTCGGCACCCGTTCTGTCATCGAGCGGCTGGCGCAGTTTCTGACGAATCTCGGCAAACTGCATGGGGTCAGGGACGGCCACGCCGTCATCATCAATGCGAAGGTGACCCACGATCAGATTGCGGCGATGGTCGGCTCTACCCGGCAGTGGGTGACGATGATGATGAAGCGCTTTCAGAAGGAAGGATTGCTGACCGTCACGCCGCGGCACATCCGCATCGAGCGGCCGCATCTGCTGATGGCGATGGTATCGAAGGGCGGCGCGTAAGCGCCGCTTAAGGCGGTTCAGCTTTTAACGGAAACGCCAGCCGCTCTATCCCTGGAATTGCTCTAATGCGGTTTCCTAACCCAGGCGGGTCAGCGCCCAGCGGACGGTCTTGCGCACATCGGGATCGGGATCGTCAATATGCGCGGCCAGCGCTTCCCTGGCCTGGGGATTGCCGATCTCGCCAAGGGCGGCTGCCGCTTCCTTGCGCAAGGTGGGCATGTCGCTTTCGAGCAGAAGGGTGATCCGGAGCAGGGCGGCGTCCGCCTTCAGCTTGCCGAGGGCATTGAGCGATTTCTGCTGCACCTGCCAATATTCATCGGAAAGCGCCTTGCCGAGCGCTTCGACCGCCGAGGCGTGGCCGATGCGGCCGAGCGATTCCGCCGCCGCTGCCCGGACTTGCCAGTTCGCATCGCCAAGAGCCGCAGCCACGGCTTCCGCCGCGGCCGATTGCGTCGTGAACGTCAACGCGTTGACCGCTGCGGCGCGCACTTCGATGTTCTCGTCGCGCGTGGCCGCGATGAGAGAGGGGAGCGTCGAGTCGAGCTTGAGATAGGCGATCGTGCCGAGCGCCTGCACTCGCACAGACGCGTCCGCGTCGCGGAGCGCAATGAGGGCGGGGCCGAGTGCATCCTGCAGCCGCAGCCCCTTCAATCCGCGAAATGCCGCTGCCCGCACGAAGGCGCTCGCATGGTCCAGCAGCGGCAGCAAGCTGCCGCCCGCCTCCTGGTTTTTCAGCTCCGCCAGGCCGTCGGCCGCAGCCTGCGCGACCGATGGATCGTCGTCGACGACCAGCCGCGCCAGGCCACCCGCCGCACCGGCGCCGTCGAATTCGGCAAGCGCGATCGCCGCCTGGAGGCGGACATCTCCGCTGGCATCGCCGGCCGCCCCAATCAGGTGCGGCAGGGCCTCGGGACTTGCGGTTTCCGCAAGCTCGATCACCGCAAGGCGGCGGATGGCGGCATCCGGATCGAGCAGGCGTTCGGCGATGGCCTCTATGTCGCCAAAGGCTTCGAAAGGTTCAAAGATGCTCATATCAGCGCAACAGGTAAGGAATGTTGACGGTGACGGCGCCGGTCGGGCAGTCGGTTTCGCAGGGCATGCAGTACCAGCATTCGTCGAATTTCATGTAGGCCTTGCCGGTGAGATCGCTGATGCGCAGGACATCGAGCGGGCAGACGTCGACACAGACCGTGCAGCCCTTGTCGGCGATGCATTTGGCGTCATCGACAATCACGGGGACTGTGCTCGGGGAGAGGGCGAGAGGCATGGGTGCTTCCTGTCAGGCTTGCTTTTGAACACGCAGACGGTCGTAGGCCGTCCGTTCTTCGGTCTCGATCGGAACGACATAGGGCTCCACCTTGCGCTTCTCCGAGACCATGCGGCCGTCGATCTTCCTGAGAAGCGTGTGACAGAACCAGTTGTCGTCGTCCTTCTCCGGGTAATCGACGCGATTGTGGTAGAGGCCCCAGCGGCTTTCGGTGCGGAAAAGCGAGGCGTGGGCGGCCATTTCGGCGCAGTCGAGGATGGAGGACACTTCGAGCGCCCGCATCAGTTCATGGGCGTCGCGGGCGACAAGCGCGGTTTCGAGATCGTCGCGGACTTCGCTGAGCCGCGCCTGGCCGATCTGCATCTTGGCCGTCACTTTCGGCGGCTGCAGATAGTCGTTGACCAGGCGGCGCGCCTTGTATTCGAGCTGGTTGGGCGGAATGCCGTCGTCGCGCCGCGTCGGCGCCAGCACACGTTCACGCTCACGTGCGACAAACTCGCGGTCATAATCGGGAAGCTCTGTTTCCGCCGCGACCTCGGCCGCATGCTCTCCGGCAACCGCCCCGTTGGTAAAGGCGCCGAGCATGTAGTTGTGCGGGACATTCGCCATGTCGCCCGCCGCATAGAGGCCCTCGACCGTCGTGCGCGCGAATTCGTCGACGAAGACGCCTGAGGCGCTGTGGCCGGAACAGAAACCGATTTCGGAGATGTGCATCTCGATCATCGTCTCGCGGTAATCGGTGCCGCGCGTCTCGTGGAAGCGCCCGCGCGAAGGGCGCTCGACCTTGTGCAGGATCTGCTCGATCTCGCCGACGGAATCGTGGTGCAGGTGATTGAGCTTCAGGAAGACCGGTCCCTTGCCGGACTGAAGTTCGTTGTAGAATTCCTGCATCATCTGGCCCGACCAGTAGTCGCTTTCGATAAAACGCTTTCCTTCGCTGTTGGCGGTATAGGCGCCGAACGGACCGGCGACGTAGGCGCAGGCCGGGCCGTTATAATCCTTGATCAGCGGGTTGATCTGGTAGCATTCGAGGTTCGCAAGCGCTGCCCCTGCGTGATAGGCCATGGCATAGCCGTCGCCTGAGTTGGTCGGGTTTTCATAGGTGCCGAAGAGATATCCCGAATGGGGCAATCCAAGCCGGCCCGCTGCGCCCATGCAGAGGATGACGGTCTTGGCGCGCAGGACGAGAAATTCCGCCGAGCGCGTGTTGACGGCGATCGCGCCGGCGATCCGGCCATCCCCAGCCGTCAGCAATCGCGTCGCCATATAGCGGTTGGAGATCAGGATGCGCTCGCGGCGCAGCTGCCGATAAAGCGCCTTCTTAACGGTGTCTCCATTCGGCATCGGCAACACATAGGTGCCGAGGTGATGCACTTTCTTGAGGTCGAAATCGCCATTGGCGTTCTTCTGGAAGCGGATGCCGAAGCGATCCAGTTCCTCGATGATCTCGTAGCATCGCGACGCATATTTATAGACCGGCGCCTGATCGACGATGCCGTCATTGGCGATGGTGATTTCCTTGGTGTACTGCTCCGGGGTCGCATAGCCGGGAACCACGGCATTGTTCAGCCCGTCCATGCCCATGGAGATCGCGCCGGAGCGCTTGACGTTGGCCTTCTCGAGCAGGATGACGTTCAGGTTGGGATTGCGCTGCTTAGCCTTCAGCGCCGCCATCGGCCCTGCCGTGCCGCCGCCGATCACCAGCACGTCGCACTCGACCTCGGACAGGCCTTCTACAAAATTATCCATGCATCATTCCTCACGCCAATGAATCCGCGATTTCGCGCAAGTATTGCCAGGGGTAGATCCCTCGATCATGGCCGTCCGAGAAAACCAGCCTGACGGCATAGGAGCCGATCGGCTCGATGCCGGTCACCATGACATCATCGAAGTCCGTCTCGCGCCCATCGAGGGAGGCGCGCACCGCCTGGGCGGCGCGGCTGCGCCGGCGCAGCTCGGAGGCGGGAAGGAGAGAGATGTCGCCGCCTTCCCAGGTTATGGCAAGCGTGCGGCGTTCTGGCTTCAGCTTCAGTTGCAACGGTGTCATGGCTTTCCCTGTCAATCGAACGCCACTCTAAGAGAGCGCCGGACAGAGACACGCAATAAATTGCCATGGGCAGTCTGAAAGGGGTTGCGTGCAGCAAGTGCCCTCGGCACTGCGGTGACGCATCCTTTCGCCGAGCCGTCTTTAAAAATCGGCCACTTTGCCCCAGGCGGATGTTCCGAAGCGGTCGGGATGGTAAGGCCTGGGATCGACGATCGGCTCATCGCCGGTGACGATATCGGCGATCAGATGGCCGGCGCCCGGTCCGATGCCGAAGCCGTGGCCGCTGAAGCCGGCAGCGAGGATGAAACCGGGGAGCGTGGCGATCTCGCCGATCCCCGGCACGCCATCCGGCGTGCTGTCGATATAGCCTGCCCAGGCCGCGGCGATCTTGGTTTCCTTCAAGGCGGGTAGAAGCTCGAGCGCCCGTGCATGCGTCAGCGCAATGGTGGCCTTATCGACCGCGGGGTCGAGGATGCGCATGCGCTCCATCGGCGTCGGCTTGTCGAGCCGCCAGCCCGCCAGAGACTCGTGGCCGGAACGGAACCCCTCCAACCCGCCGGGTGCGAGACTGCGCCATCGCCGGGCGAACATCGGCAGGAATTGTGGGGCGAAGCGGAACTGCTGGGCGGTGGGATCGACGCGGCCGCGGCCGCTGATCGCCAGCGTGTAGCCGCCATCGCTGCGACGCGTAGCGGAGACTGCGGATGTGTGGAGCGCATCCGGCAGGCCGCTCGCGCCCGGGGATACGGAGAGGATCGACGAGCGGATCGAAGCTTGCGGAAATCGAATGCCGAGCTGGCGGCAGAAGGAGGAGGCCCAGGCGCCGCCGGCCAGGATCGCGATTTTTGTACGGATCGTGCCATGCTCGGTGACGACGCCCGAGAGCCTGCCGCCTTCGATGTCGATGCCGCGGGCCGCGCAGGACTGATGCACTGTGCCCCCCAGTTTCAGGATCGCGCGCGCGACGGCCGGCGCGGCACGTGCCGGATCGGCGGTCCCGTCGGTCGGTGAAAACACCCCGCCTTTCCACGAGGCGCCGGTGACACGCCCGCGTTCGGTTGCCTCTGCTCCGCTCAGCATATGCGTCGTGACGCCGACCGAGCGGGCGAAATCGCGCCAGCGTGCCCAGCCGGACAGTTCCTCGTCGCTATTGCTGAGATAAAACAGGCCGCAGCGACGAAAGCCCGTATCCTCCCCGGTCTCTGCGGCGAAGCGCTCCCACAGATCGAGGCTCCTCGTCGACATCGGCAGTTCACGGGCGTCGCGGTTCTGCTGGCGGCACCAGCCCCAGTTGCGGCTCGACTGCTCGGCGCCGATCAAGCCTTTCTCGAGGAGGGCGACCTTCAATCCGCGCCGGGTGAGATAATAGGCCGCGAAAACGCCGACGATGCCGCCGCCGATCACCACCGCATCGGCGGCAGTCGGCAGCTCCGGCGTTGTGTCGACGCGATCGAGCGGTGCGGGCATGGGAGAGTCTCCGTTTCAGGCTTTAAGCGCGTCGCATATGCGACGCGCTTTAACTCTTGTTTTGATGCCTGTCGTTATCCCGGACCGCTGCACAGTTCCAGGCGACATGCATTAGTCTAGCGGATCTGGCGCACCGCCTTTGCCGCAGGTCAGCCGCCGGCGGCAGAAGGCGACTTGCAGAAGAATGGCCGGGTTACAACCGCGCAAGCTTGCCGAAAAGTGATCGCCACGCCGACCCTCATTGCCGGCAATAGGCCCGCACCAGTTCAGGATCCTGCTGGAGCCCGTCGAGCCAGGCCGGATCAAGCGTCGGCACCGACGAGAAGAGCAGTTGCGAATAGGGATGCGTCGGCGCCTTCACCGTCGAGGATGTGATTTCCTCAACCTTCCGGCCTCCATACATCACGACGATCTCGTCGCAGATCGCCTCCACCACCGAGAGATCGTGGCTGATGAAGATGTAGGAGAGGCCGAGTTCCCGCTGCAACTCCTTGAGCAGGTCGATGACCGCGGCGGCGACCACCGTGTCGAGCGCCGAGGTGATCTCGTCGCAGAGGATCAGCTTCGGATCGGCGGCCAACGCCCGGGCGAAATTGACGCGCTGCTTCTGCCCGCCCGAGAGCTCTCCCGGCCGGCGATGGCGCAGGTTGCGGGGCAGGCGCACCATGTCGAGCAGTTGATCGATGCGGGCATTTCGCGCTTGTCGATCCATGCGGTGGTAAAAAACCAGCGGCCTGGCGAGGATGTCCTCCACCGATTTTGCCGGGTTGAGCGCGGTATCGGCATATTGGAAGACAATCTGCATCTCGCGCAATTGGTCGCGCGAGCGCTCGCGGGCGCTGCGGCGCAGTTCTGTGCCGTCGAAGACGATCTTGCCGACTGCGGCCGGCAGGATGCCGGCGATGGTGCGGGCGAGTGTCGACTTGCCGCAACCGGATTCTCCGATGATGCCAAGATTGCGGCCTTTCTCCACCTTCAGGCTTACGTGCTCGACCGCGCGAACGAGCGGGAGGCCGTCGGCCTGGCGCTGTCCGTAACCCGCGACGAGATCTTCGATCTTCAGAAGCGGCGCCGTCGCGCGCTCGATGGGGGCTGCCGCGGCGCGCAGTTTCGGCTCGAAGGCTGCAAGCAGCTCCCGGGTATAGGGGTGCTTCGCATGGTTGAGGATCTCTTCGGTGGTGCCGGTTTCCTGGGTCTCCCCGCCTTTCAAGACCACGATGCGGTCGGCGATCTGGGCGACGACGGCAAGGTCGTGCGAGACGTAGACGCCCGATATGCCGCCCTTCTTCATGACCGATTTGAAAGCGCGCAGCACTTCGATCTGGGTGGTCACGTCGAGCGCCGTCGTCGGCTCGTCGAAAATGACGAGGGTGGGGTCGCCGATCAGCGCCATGGCGGCGGCCAGACGCTGCAGCTGGCCGCCGGAAACCTGGTGCGGATAACGGCTGCCGATCGTCTCAGGTTCCGGCAGCGACAGCGCCCGGAAGAGCTCGACGGCCCGGGCACGCGCCTCGTCCGGCGACATCAGCTGATGAATACGTGTGACTTCGATCACCTGGTCCATGATCGTCGTGGCCGGGTTGAAGGCGGCCGCCGCCGATTGCGGGACATAGGTGACTTCGGTGCCGCGCACCTTGGCGCGCTGCTTTTCGCTGAGCCTGACCATATCCTTGCCGCCGACCGAAACGCTGCCGCCGGAGATGCGACAGCCCGCGCGGGTATGGCCCATCAGGGTCAGGGCGATGGTTGTCTTGCCCGAGCCGCTCTCGCCGATCAACGCGACGATCTCGCCCTCGGCAACGTCGAGGCTGACACCCTTGATGATCTCGACGCGCCGGCCGGAATCGGTGGTGGCCTCGACCTTCAGGTCACGGATTTCGATGAAATTGCTCATGAGGCGCTCCTGTCGCGGATCTTCTGCGGCAGGTTGTCGATCAGCAGATTAACGCTGATCGTCAGGCTGGCGATGGCCAGCGAGGGAAACATCACCGCCGGCGCACCGAACGGCAGGCCGCCGATGTTTTCGCGCACGAGCGCACCCCAATCGGCATAGGGCGGCTGGACGCCGAGGCCGAGGAAGGAAAGCCCGGAGAGCAGCAGAACGATGAAGACGAAGCGGATGCCGAGATCGGCAAGCACCGGCCCGACGATATTGGGCAGGATTTCCGAGCGAATGAGATAGAGGGTGCTTTCGCCGCGGATGCGCGCGACCGTGATGAAATCCATCGCATTGATATTGACGGCGAGCGCCCGGGCGAAGCGGTAGGCGCCGGGGATGTAGATCACCGACAGCGTCAGGATCAGAACCGGGACCGAGGAGCCGACGGCAGCGACGACCACCAGGCCGAACAGCTTGCTCGGGATGGAATTCATGGCGTCGAGGAACCGGCTGAGGATCGTGTCCAGCCAGCCGCCGGCGACCGCTGCGATCATGCCGAGCACCACGCCGCTGAAGCAGGCGATCGCGACCGCCGCCAGCGAGATGCCGACCGTATAGCGCGCGCCCATCAGGATCCGCGAGAGCATGTCGCGGCCGAGATAATCGGAGCCAAGCCAGAGCTGCCTGCTCATCGGGCCGAAATAGTCGAGATCGACAATCTCGCCGACGGGGTAAGGGATGACCAGCGGCGCCAGGATCGCGATGAGCGCCCAGGAGAGGATCACCGTAAGGCCGATCGCTCCGACGATGTTGAAGCGATAACCAAACCGGGTTCCGGACGGCCGGCCGGAAGCGGTTGCGGAACGGGTCATGGTCATCGGAGCCTCGGATTGGACAGGATGGCGATGATATCGGCGATGGTGATCAAGAGCAGATAGCCCAGGCAGAAGATCATCGCGCAGCTCTGGATCAGCGGCAGGTCGCGGGTGGCTACGGCATCCAGCATCAGCTTGGCGATGCCGGGATAGTTGAAAATGGTCTCGACGATGATGACCCCTCCCAGCAGATAGGACAGAGAAAGCGCAACGGCATTGACAATCGGACCCAGCGCATTCGGCAGCGCATGGCGAAAGACGATGCGCGGTCGCGAGGCGCCCTTGAGCAGTGCCATTTCGACATAAGGCGTGTTGAGCGTCTCGATCACAGCCGCGCGCGTCATGCGGATCATCTGGGCCGAGACGACGAAGGTGAGCGTGATCACCGGCATGGCGTAGACGCGCAAGATGTCGCTCAGACTATGGACCTCATTGGCCAAGGAGAGCGCCGGCAGCCATTTCAGATAGACGGCGAAGAGGAGTGCAGCGGAGGTTGCGACCATGAACTCCGGCACGGAGATCACGCCGATGGTGATCACCGTGACGATCCGGTCGTAAAGCGTACCGCGCAGCATCGCTGAGGTAATCCCGAGCGTGAGCGCGATCGGCACGGAGAACAGCGCGGTGACGCCGGCAAGTTTCAGCGTATTGACGAAGCGGCCGGCAATAAGATCGGCGATCGGCATGTCGTTGGCATAGGAGGTGCCGAGATCGCCCTGCAGCAGCCCGACGACCCAGCGCAGGAAACGGAAGAGGGCCGGCTCGTCGAGATGCATGGCCTTGCGCAGGCCTTCGACGGCTTCCGGCGTGGCGGCCTGACCGAGCAGGATGGTCGCCGTATCTCCGGGCAACAGCGTTGTCGCGAAGAAGACGGCGAAGGAGACGATCACCAGGGTGATCAGGGCGATGAGCAATCGGCTCAACACCAGGGACAAGACCTGATGGTTCACGGGTGCCTCCCTTTCTGCGTTCGAGTTCGGTTCCGGAAGAACCGGGGCCTGCCTGCTGCAGCCCCGGTTCCCTTCATTTTATCAGGCTTCGAGCCAGACGTATTCCGCGAAGGCGTATCCCATCTGGCCGCCAAGCGGGCTGGGCTCCAGACCCTTGAGCTTGGCGGTGGTGGCATCGACGTTCGAGAGATAGGCCGGGATGATGGTGCCGGCTTCGTTGGCAATCATCACCTGCATCTCGTCGTAAATTGCCCTGCGCTTTTCCTGGTCGAGCGAGCCTCGCGCTTCGATCAGCATCTTGTCGAACTTCTCCGACTTGTACTGGCTCTCGTTCCAGGGAGCCTGAGAGGAGTAGAGCAGCGAGAACAGAATATCCGGCGTCGGACGGGGATTGATATTGCCGAAGTGGATCGGCGCCTTGAGCCAGTAATTGTCCCAGTAGCCGTCGGAGGGAACGCGCTGGACATCGAGCTTCAGTCCGATTTCGGCGCCGGAAGCCTGAATGATCATCGCCATGTCGATCGAGGAGTTCGCCGCCTCGGAGGCGATCACCGGAATGGACTGGCCGAGGACGCCGGCCTTGTCGAAATGGAACTTCGCCTTGTCGGGATCGAAGGCCCGCGGCTTCAAATCCGCATTGCGGTAGAAATTGACGGGGGAAACCGGCTGGTCGTTGCCGACTTCACCGAGGCCGCGCAGGACCGACTTGACGATCTGCTCGCGGTTGACGAGGTACTTCATGCCCTCGACGAAGTCGCGCTTGCTGCCGGGATCCATGTCCAGCCGCATGTTGAGGTTGGTGTAGTTGCCCGAGGTGGTCTTCGACAGGAAGAAGCCGTCCCCCTGGGCCTCGACGAGGCGCATGGAGCGCGGATTGATCGAGGCTGCAAGGTGGATGTCGCCCGACAGCAGCGCATTGACGCGGGCATTGTCGTCGCTGATCGCGAAATATTCGAAAGAATCGACGTTCGGGCCGGATTTCCAGTAGTTTTTGTTCTTGATCCCGACCGAGCGAACGCCCGGCTCAAACACTTCCTTGACGAAAGCGCCGGTGCCGTTGGCCTTGGTGAAATCGGTCGTGCCGTCGGCGACGATCATGAAGTGATGCATCGACAGGATGGTCGGCAGGTCGGCATTCGGATCGGCAAGGGTGATCTCGACGGTCTGCTTGTCCACGGCCTTGAAGCCGGTCATCTGGGCGGCGATCTTGGCGACTTTCGAGCCGACGGACGGGTCGAGATGGCGCTTCAGCGAGAAAACCACGTCGTCGGCGGTCAGCGGCTTGCCGTCGTGGAAGGTGACGCCCTTCTTCAGCTTGACCGTCCAGGTCTTCGCATCCTTGGATTCGATCGCCTCGGCAAGCTCCATCTGCGGCGTGCCTGATTTGTCGAGGAAGGTGAGGCGGTTATAGAAGGAGCAGCACCGGACATAGTCGGTGGAGAGCGACGCCTTGGCAGGGTCGAGCGTATCGGCCGTGGAGGACGACCAGCCGGCTGCCTTGAGCGAACCGCCGGAAACGGGTGTCGCGGCAAGCGCCTTGCCGGCGCGGCCAAGCACGAGCCCGCCGGCCGACACGGCGACGCCGCCCGCAAGCATCATATGCAGCAGCTCGCGACGGGTCGCGCCGCGGCGGATCGCGGTTTCGACCATGGCGTCGTCGGATCTGGTCCAATTGGTGATCTTGTCGTTCATCTCATTCCCCTTTTCTTCTGTGGCGGGCTGCCCGTCACGGGCGGGGCCCGATCCGGTTTTAAAGTCAGGCGCGCGCGGCAGCCACGGCATCGGCAAGGCCAGCCATGGACGTGAAATGGTAATCGGGTCTGGTGAATTCGGCCGGCTCGATCGTGCCGCCGTAGCCCTTCTCGGCATGGCGCCGCTCGACCCAGCAATTGGTCAGCCCGAGTTTCCTGGAAATCCCGATATCGTGGTACTGGCTCTGGGCGACATGCAGGATGTCGTCCTTTGAATGCCCCTCCGAGCCGAGGTAATCGAACACCTTTTCGAAGAAGGCCGGATCGGGTTTTTCGGTGCCGGTATCGTCCGCGGTGAAGGCGGCATAAAAGGGATTGCCGAGTTCCTTTTCGAAGAAATCGAATGCCCAGCGGCGGGCATTGGTCATCGCAACGAGGCGGTAATCCTTCGCAAGACTGGCGAGCGCTGCGGCGCTGTCTGCAAAGCCCTTCCAGCTCTTTGCCGAGTCCCGCAGCCGTTCGCCATATTTTCGGTCGACGGGCAGGCCGAGCTCCGGCGCGATCGCCAGGTAGACGCGCACGAGGTCGTCGGGAAAAAGGTCGGCATCCCCGGAGTAGCGGGCTGCGCGGTAGAGGCTGAGTGCCTGCTCGCCGTCGACCGTGCCCCCCGCCTCGGCCGCGATCTCGGCGAGGCAGGCCTTGAGGCCGCCCTCGAAGTCGATCAGCGTACCGACGACGTCGAATGTCATGTATTTGAATTCCGGAAGGCTCTTGCTCACGTGAATTCCCCAGTGTTCGGCTCTGACGGGAGCGCGGTTCTCGAAGAAGAATATTCTGTTCCCATAGGCGAGATCTTTGTCCCGCTCTTATATGGAAGGCCCGCATCTGTCGGGATCCGCGCCCTTCACTGATCGTAGTGTGTCACCTGCACTGCGCCGGATTCTCCTGAAAGGCGGCATATGGCGGCACAAAATACCGAATCTGACGGTTTCGCGATATTCTCAGGCTTGCGTCGACCACACGCATCCTGGGCTGTCAGCGCCTCGTCCAGCGTCAAGCGCTTGCGCCGGACGAGGCCCGCTGCGTCGATGCGGGCGGCGGCTGCGCGCCGATGAGCGCCGGGATAACGAGGTTGTTTCGAGGCCCAATCGAAGATGCAGCGCACCGGCCCTGACGCCGTTTTCGCAAAGCTTCGGAATTTCGGGGCCAATTGCGGCGCAGGGGGGGTTGTTGCCAGTCGAGGGGACGCCGAAGCGGCATGGACGGCAGGGAGCGGGTTCAAGTCCTGCGCCAACCGCCGATGAGCGCAATAGTCGATCGAGCTGAATTGATCGCGTTCAGGCTATCCCTGGCTATTCCAGAATGGTCGAGTCGCTTCTCGACCATCGGCGCCTGGCGATGCTGCATGCGTTGGACAGGTCAGTGCATCATCGCCAGTGCTGCCGCAAAGAAATCCTCGCCTCCGAAGTTTCCTGACTTCAACGCCAGAAGCATGTCGCCCTGGGCATTGCCGACCGTGCGCAGCACCGGCACGCCGGGTGCAATCTCCGGGCCGATCAGAAATGCCGGAATGGCGAGCCTGTCGACGGCGGCGCCTGAGGTTTCGCCGCCTGCGACCACCAGGCGGCGCACGCCTCTCTGCACCAATTCGGCTGTTATGATCGACGTCGCGGTCTCGATCGCGTGGCCGGACGCCTCTCGTCCGTGGAGCGCCTGCAGCCGGGACACGGTTTCCGGCGCGGCACTTGCGGCGATGACCACGGGGCCGGCGGCGATGCGGTCTCCGGCCCAGGAAATCGCTGCGGCGATCTCATCTGGACCGGCAAGCAGCCGCTCCGGATCGAGCCGCAGCACGGGCATCGACCGTTCGGCGATGTCGAGTTGATGGAGCGTCGCCTTGGAACAACTGCCGGCAACGATCGCGGACAGCCCGCCGACGGGGCGCATGGCGTCCGCCGTGGTCGCGCCGCCGGACGATATCCGCCCGGAGCGGACGAGGGCGTGGGCAAGGCCGAGGCCGAGGCCGGACGCACCTGTCGACACCGGTGTTTCCAACGCGATCTCGCCGAGCGTTTCAAGGTCGCGTTCGAAAATCGCATCGGCGATAACCGTGGTGACGCCTGCCGCGCGCAGGGCATCGAGCCTTGCCCTGACGGCGCCGGGTCCGGCCGCGATGGCTGTGAGATCGACCAGTCCGACAGCGTTGCGCGACTGCCGGGTGAGAACCCGCACCAGATTGGCGTCATGCATCGGATTGAGGGGGTGGTCCTTGAGCGGGCTTTCGTTCAGCGGCTGGCCGCCGACAAAGAGATGGCCGAGATAGACGGTGCGTCCCGTTTCCGGGAAGGCGGGTGTCACCAGCACGGAGCCGCCGCCGGCCGCCTCGCTCAATGCCTCGGTGACCGGACCGATATTGCCGGCATCGGTGGAATCGAAGGTCGAGCAGATCTTGTAAAGCACATGGCCGGCACCCCGCTGGCGCAGCCACCGCTCGGCGCTGGTCGCGGCCGTCACGGCCTCCGGGGCCGGGACGGAGCGGATCTTCAGGGAAACCACCACGGCGTCGACATCCGGCAATGCCAGCGACGGGTCGGGGATGCCGACTGTCTGCACCGTGCGCAAGCCGTTCTTCGTCAGTGTGTTGGCGAGGTCGGAGGCGCCGGTATAGTCGTCGGCGATTGATCCGAGCAAAATAGCCATCGTCTAGCTCCGTGCAAAAGGTTTGAACCAGCCAAGCCCGTCCAACGTGCGGCCGCGCGGGATATATTCGCAGCCGATGAAACCGTCGTAACCCAGGCGGTCGATCTCGCCGAACAGATAGGGATAGTTCAGCTCCTCCCCGTCCGGTTCGTTGCGGGACGGCACGCTGGCGATCTGGATATGGCCGGTGATCGGCAGCAGGCGCCGCAGCGCCATGACGACGTCGCCGTGGATGATCTGACGGTGATAGATGTCGAACTGGAGTTTCAGGTTCGCCAAGCCGCTTTCGGCAATCAGCCGCTCGGCCGCGCCAAAGTCGTTGAGGAAATATCCCGGCATGTTTCGCCCGTTGATCGGCTCGAGCAGGAGATCGATGCCCTTTTCCGCAAGCCGTTCGGCCGTGTAGGTGACGGAGCGCCGATAACAGGAGGAGGCATCTTGGTCATGAGGGTCGGCGATGCCGGCCATCAAATGCAACCGTTTGACACCCGTCGCCGCCGCATAATCCAGCGCCCGCTCGACATCGGCTTTCAGCGCATCGAACCGTCCGGGAAGGGCGGCGATGCCACGCTCGCCGGCTGTCCAGTCGCCCGGCGGCAGGTTGAACAGGGCCTGTTGCAGATTGTTGCGCGCAAGCCGTTCGGCGATTGCCTCCGGCGGGGCTTCATAGGGGAAGAGGTATTCGACGGCGGCAAAGCCGGCATCGGCTGCGGCATCGAAACGGTCGAGGAATGCCCATTCGTTGAACATCATCGTCAGGTTGGCGGCGAAAACCGGCATGTCTAGCGTTCCCTCTACAGGCTTTGTGGCTCTTTGGCGGAGCCGGGCAATTCTGCGCCGGAAAGCTGGGCATAGAGCCGCGCAAGCGAGGAATCGTCGTCACGCCCCATGCCGGCGCCTGCGGCGGCCAGATACATCTGCAGGGCGGCTGCCGCAAGCGGCACCGGGTAGCGCTCGGAGCGGGCCATGTCCTGGACGATACCGAGATCCTTGACGAAAATCTCGATGCTGCTGAGCGGCGTATAGTCTCCGGCCAGCACATGCGGCACGCGGTTTTCGAACATCCATGAATTGCCGGCCGAAGCCGTGATCACCTCATAGACCTTGTCGAGGTCGAGGCCCTGCTTGGCGGCAAAGCTTATCGCCTCGCAGGCAGCGGCGATATGCACGCCGGCGAGAAGCTGGTTGATCATCTTGAAGGCCGCACCTTTGCCGGCGGCGTCGCCAAGTTCGTAGACCTTGCCGGCCATAGCCTCGAGCCCCGGGCGCGCCGTGTCGAAGGCCTGTCTGGAGCCGGACGCCATGATCGTCAGGGCCCCCTGCGCCGCCTTGGCAGCACCACCCGAAATCGGCGCGTCGAGATAATGCAGGCCGAGAGCCTCTACCCGTTGCGCCAGATCGCGCGCGACGGCGGGATCCATGGTGGCCGACGAGATGAAGACGGCGCCGGGCTTCATCACATGCGCGACACCTTCTGGCCCGAACAGCACGGCCTCGGTCTGCGCGCCGTTGACGACCACGGAGACGACAATGTCCGCATCCTTTGCCGCATCGGCGGGGGTTGCCGCGCCACGCCCGCCCTCGGTGATGAAGCGGTCCACCGCCGCCGGCGTGATGTCATATCCAACGACGTCTAGGCCTGCGCGCTTCATCGACCGGGCCATTCCAAGCCCCATGGAACCAAGACCGATGACGGCCGCGACAACGGCGGAGCCCGGGTTTTCAGCAAGCGGTGACATGAGGAGTTCTCCAGTCTTGTGAGGAAGGCTTTGCGCCCCTCCGGGGGGTACCGTCCCGGAGGGGCTGTGATTCAGCGATTGACGCTTTTCGCCGGAACCGTCAACACGGCCAGCGAACCAATGACCAGCGCAGCCGCCAGCAGATACATGCCGGCGCTGTTGGTGCCGGTGAAGTCCTTGAGATAGCCGACCAGAAACGGCCCGAGAAACCCGGCGAGGTTGCCGACCGAATTGATCCAGGCGATGCCGGCCGCAGCGCCCGTGCCGGCCAGAAAAGCTGTCGGAAGCGACCAGAAGAGCGGCGCGCAGCTGATCGCACCCGCCGCCGCCAGCGAGAGGCAGACAATCGAGACCGTGGTGCTGGTCGCCATGGTCGCGGCGACAAAACCACCGGCGGCGATGAGAGCGGGGACGACGAGGTGCCAGCGGCGTTCGCGCAGCCTGTCGGCGGAACGGCCGAGCGCCAGCATGGCGACGAATGTGCAGATATAGGGGATCGCGGAAATCAGGCCGATATTGAGGTTTCCGCTGACGCCCGAGGCCTTGACGATGGTCGGCATCCAGAAATTCAGGCCATATTGCCCGAGCACGAAGCAGAAATAGATCAGGCACATCAGCCAGACGCGACGGTCGGTCAGCGTTGCACCGATGCTGTGCGGGCTTGCTGTCTTCGTCAGGTTCTCCGCCTCGATATTGGCCGTCAGCACGCGTTTTTCCTCATCGCTCAGCCATTTGGCGCCCTGGATCGTATCATCAAGATAGAAGAAGGTCGCGACGCCGAAAAGAAGGGCGGGAATGGCTTCGATCAGGAACATCCACTGCCAGCCGGAAAGCCCGTGCGTGCCGTGAAAACTGTCCATCAGGAGACCTGAAAGCGGATTGCCGAAAATGGCGGATATCGGGATTGCGGACATGAAGGTGGTGATGATCCGGGCGCGGCGGTGGGACGGATACCACGCGGTCAGATAAAGAATGATGCCGGGGAAAAATCCGGCTTCGGCAACGCCCAGCAGGAAACGCAGGACATAGAAGACGGTTTCCGAGGAGGTGAACATGAAGGCGGCTGATATGATGCCCCAGGTGACCATGATGCGGGCAATCCACACCCGCGCGCCAACCTTGTTCATGATGATGTTGCTCGGCACTTCAAATAGAAAATAGCCGATGAAGAAAATGCCTGCGCCGATGCCATAGGCGGCTTCCGAGAGGCCGAGCTCGCTCGACATCTGCAGCTTGGCGAAGCCGACATTGACGCGGTCGAGATAGGCGACCACGTAGCACAGCATCAAAAAAGGTACGATGCGCCAGAATACCTTGCCATAGGCACGGTCTTCCGCCGCCTCAGCGGTATATGCGCCAGCGACTGGCGCCTGCGTCTCTAGTGTCATGATTTTCTCCTCCGATTGTTGCCGCGGTCCCTGTCGATCCTCCCGCGGCTCGTCGCGCCGTCTTTGGCAGCGCTGCCAATTTTCAATAATTCATTTTGGCAGCGCTGCCAACAGCAAAATGGTAGCGCTGCCAAAAAAATCTTGCTTCTTGGTGCGAGCAATGAAAAATGGTGAGGGAAAAGCTGGGTTCGATGTAACGATGGAATTCAAACATCAGGCGACGGTCACGCTTGCCGAGGTCGCGGAAGCGGCCGGTGTCGGCGAAAGCACGGTGTCGCGCGTGCTGCGTAACCATGGTTCGTTTTCCGGCAGGACGCGGGAACGGGTGATGGCTGCCGTCGAGCGGCTGGGCTATGTGCCGAACCGGATCGCCGGAACGCTGGCCTCCACCGGTTCGCGTCTTGTCGCCTTCGTCATTCCGTCGCTCTCCAACATCGTCTTTCCCGATGTGCTGCGCGGCGCCAGCGCCGTCCTGGAGGAAAACCGGTACCAGGCGGTGTTCTCCGTCACCGATTATGATCCGGGCAAGGAGGAAGCGCTTGCCGCCGCGATGCTCGCCTGGCGGCCGGCGGCGGTCATGCTGGCGGGATGCGAGCATACCGAGGGCACGGTGAAGATGCTGCGCGCCAGCGGCTGCCGGGTGGTGGAACTGCTCGATCTGGACGGCGATGCTCTCGATATCGCGGTCGGCTTCTCGAACCGCGCGGCCGGGCGGGAGAGCGCTGCCTTCCTGCTGAAGCGGGGTTATCGCCGGATCGGCTATGTCGGTCACGACCTGAACCGCGATACCCGTGCCGGCAAGCGGTTTTCCAGCTTTTGCGAAACGCTCGGCGCGCATGACGCCCCGCTCGTCGCCCGCGAAATTCTCCCAGGCGCTTCGTCTGTGGAAAACGGCAGGCTGGGATTGGAGCGGCTACTCGCCCGGACGACGGATCTCGATGCGGTTTATTTCTCCAACGACGACATGGCGCTGGGCGGTTATTTTCACTGTCTGGCTCAAGGGATCGCGATCCCCTCGAAGCTCGCCATTTTCGGCTATAACGGCCTCGATATCGGCCGGGCAACACCGCAACCCTTGTCGACCATCCGAACGCCGCGCGTGGCGACCGGGGAGATCGCCGCGCAGTTGGTCGTCGCTAATGCGCCACCGCAGGCCGTCGATCTCGGCTTTGAACTGATCGAAGGGGCAACCGCGTAATATTGGAGGAACTGTCATGTCCGACGCACGTCTGCGTGAAGAAATCTGCCGATACGGCCGCTCGCTGTTCGAGCGCGGGCTGACGCCCGGTTCGTCGGGCAACATATCGTTGCGGCTGGAGGATGGCGGCTGGCTGGTCACGCCGACCAACGCCTCGCTCGGCTTTCTCGATCCGGCACGTATTTCCAGGCTCGACGCCGAAGGCCGGCTCCTGTCCGGCGACAAGCCGACCAAGGAAATTCCACTGCATACGGCACTTTACGATACGCGCGGCAGCGCCCGCGCCATCGTCCATCTTCACTCCACCCACGCAGTGGCATTGACCATGCTGCCGGAGATCGATCCGCGCGCCGCCCTGCCGCCGATGACGCCATATTATCTCATGCGTGCCGGCGAAACCGCGCTGGTGCCGTATTACCGTCCCGGCGATCCTGATGTGGCCGACGCCATTCGCGGGCTGGCGGGCAAATATTCGTCGGTGCTTCTGGCCAATCACGGACCCGTCGTTGCCGGCGACAGCCTGGAAGCGGCGGTCTTTGCCACCGAGGAACTGGAGGAAACGGCGAAGCTCTATCTGCTGTTGCGCAACCTCAATCCGCGTTTCCTCAGCCCGGCTGAGGTGGCCGATCTCGTCAACACCTTCGGCCTCGACCTTCCATCGCATCACCATCACGACGATGATTGACGCTGTCGCTTGACTTCCAAGCGTACGCTGCACGCTATTGCCGCGGCGCTCTAGTCGAGCGCCGAAAGCACCGCCGACGTGATCGCGTCGGTCCTGTCCTTGCCGGGAACCGAGCCGATGCCGCGTGCCGTCGTCGCCTCGATTGCGGCCATCACCTTTGCGGCGGCAGCCGTTTCTCCCAGGTGCTCCAGCATCATTGCGCCCGACCAGATGGCGGCGATCGGGTTGGCGATGCCGAGATGGGCGATATCCGGCGCCGAGCCGTGGACGGGCTCGAACATCGACGGCGCCGAGCGGTCGGGATTGATGTTGGCGGAGGCTGCAAAGCCCAGTCCGCCCTGGATGGCGGCGCCAAGGTCGGTCAGGATGTCGCCGAACAGGTTGGAAGCGACGACGACATCGAGACTGTCGGGCGCCATGACCATGCGGGCGGCCATGGCGTCGATATGGTAGCTGGTCACCTCGACATCGGGATATTCCGCCGAAAGCCTCTGGGTGATTTCGTCCCAGAAAACCATCGAGTATCTCTGGGCGTTGGATTTTGTCACCGAGGCAAGCTTGCCGCGTCGCGCACGCGCTTGCTCGAAGCCGAAACGCAGGATGCGCTCGACCCCCTTGCGGGTGAAGATCGAGGTCTCCACAGCCACCTCGCTGTCGGTACCCTGGTGAACCCGGCCGCCGGCGCCGGAATATTCGCCTTCGGTATTTTCACGAATACAGAGGATGTCGAAGTTCTCCGACCGCAACGGTCCCTGCACACCCGGCAGCAGCCGGTGCGGACGGATATTGGCATATTGGACGAAAGCCTTGCGGATCGGCAGCAGAAGTCCGTGCAGCGACACGGAATCGGGCACTTTGCGAGGCCATCCTACGGCGCCGAGCAGAATGGCATCGAAGGAGCTCAGCGTTTCGATGCCATTGGCGGGCATCATGCTGCCGTGCTCGAGATAGTAGTCGCAGGACCAGGGATAGCTTGATGCAGCGAACGAAAATCCGCTTCGTGCCGCCGCCTTTTCGAGCACTGCCTTGGCTGCTTCCGTCACGTCGCGGCCGATGCCGTCTCCTGGCAAAAGGGCGATCTTGTAGGTCTTCATGGCAGGTCCTCACAGGCTGATGAGCAAGCTCTTGCGAATGCGTTCGGGAGATGGGCTTTGCGGCTGGTGCCTTGTCGATGCAGGCGGTCAGCGTTGCGCCGCGGCACTCACTGTAGACGGAGGCTCAGGCTTTATTTGCCGAAAGCGGCCTGGATTTGGTGGATCGTTGTTTTTGCTGAGGCATCGCCAGTCAATTGTATCGAACGATCTGGACTAGTCTGGATCGAGACGTTCCGGGTGCCCATCCCTCATCGCGACCTGGCGAAAAATGCGCAGGCGGGCGAGGGTAAATGCACTGGCATCCGGATCCAGCGTGCACCTTCGCCGGGCGACAGCTCTTCGTCATTACCGCGGAGCCGCAGGCTACGGCTTCGTGATACTGCGCGGATTGGGCATCGCTGCGGCAGCTCCTGAAAGCGTTCCGTGGCACCGTCGCCTGGAAAAGCGGATGGCTCAGTTGATCGAACGCAAGCCCAGATAGATCGCCAGGCTGAGGGTGGAAAGCGCGATGGTCAGCTTGGGTCGCCCATCGTCGAACATGGCCGCCAGCAACAGGCCGATTATCAGGATGACGGATTTTGCCCAAAGGTCCTGATCGGAGACGGTGAAGGCCAGTGTCGCCAGAAACACGGCGCTTGCGACGATCGTGACGGGTGCAGACTTCTCGGCGAGATCGCCGCCCGGGAAATACGGCAGAAGAAAGCGCCGCATGCTCAAGCCGGAAGCGATGCTGAGAAGAAGACAGGTCAAGACAAGATGCAACATGGGTCGGCGCCGATCGATCTGCAGATGGAATTGCAGATGCAAACCCCGTGCCAGCCTCAAACGCTTGGTTCGTCATGCGGCAGAGGCAATGTCGCGGCCTGCCTGGCTATTTCCTCGGCGTCGCGATCCTTTTTTCGGCAACCGCTCCGCTTCGCTCGAGCAAGCGATGCGCATCGCGATACGGATGTAAAGCACGATAAAAGCTGAAGGTGATAGTGCGATGAAACCGGCTTGAGCTATGGAGATGATTTTTATATAGAGAATTATCTTTCTCCTTAATTCCGGAAACGAGATCCTTTCATTGGACCTTTCGTCGATCGAAATCTTCCTCGCCGTTGCCAGCGATCGCAGCGTTACCAAGGCCGCCAGGGCCGTCGGGCGGGTGCCGTCGAATGTGACGACGCGCATCCAGCAGCTGGAGGAGGATCTTGGCGTTTCTCTCTTCAGCCGTGACGGTAAGAAGATGACGTTGACACGGGAGGGCGAGACGTTCCTTGCCTACGCCAACCGGCTGACGGCGCTTGCGCTTGAAGCGCGCCAGGCCGTGCGGCCTCGCGTCCCCACGGGAACATTGCGTGTCGGCACCATGGAAAGCACGGCGGCGAGCAGGCTGCCGGCGGCGCTGACGCAATTCAAGCGGATGTGGCCGGATGTGTCGCTTCATTTGACGATGGGCGCATCCCTGGATCTCGCCCGCGCCGTCGTGGCCGATGCGCTGGATTGCGCGCTGATTGCCCGCCCGCCGAAGACGATGCGCGGCGAAGACATGGGTTTCGATGCCGAGCTCAAGGGGCTGGAGATGGAGCCGGTCTTTGTCGAGGAGCTGTTGATCGTGCTGCCGCCCGGCCATCCAGCGATCAAATCCGCTGCCGACCTTAGCGTCGGCGCGATTGCCGCTTTGGAACCCGGCTGCACCTATCGCAGGATCGCCGAAAGCTGGGCGCGCAAATCGAGCGCCCTGCCGACCAGCGAGCTCGGCTCTTACCATGCGATCCTGGCAAGCGTTGCGACCGGCAACACCGCCGCCGTCATGCCGAAATCCGTGCTCGACCTCATGCCCTGGCCGACCCCTGTCCAGACCCACCAACTGGGGCCTGTCGAGACGCTGCTCGTCTACCGCAAAAATGATCGTCCCAGCGCATTCAACGCATTCCATGAAGTCCTCAGCGCTAGAAAAGGCAGAGATACCAGGCTGGCGACAAACTAGCCCTCACGTCTTTCCTCAATCCGCCAGATAATCCTCGCTAAAATTGGTCTTGTCATGCAGTATCCCGTTTCCCCGAAGGTGGGACCGAGCCGCTTCCGTCGCTTCCGTCTGTTTTCACCGATCTTGGCTGGCGCGACCTTGCGGGAGCGGTTGATCGCATGTCTCGGCGCTTTGGTGGCCATTGGCCTCACCGGCGTCATCAGCGGCTATCTTTTCGGGCAGGGACCGCATCTTCCCCTGATCGTCGCGCCGATGGGCGCGTCTGCGGTGCTTCTTTTCGCAGTGCCGGCCAGCCCGCTTGCGCAACCGTGGTCGATCATCGGCGGCAACACCATTTCCGCCCTGATGGGAATCATTGCCGCCTATTTCATCGGCGACCCGATCATTGCGACCGGCGTCGGGGTATCGCTTGCCATCGGCGCGATGTCCTTCACGCGCTGCCTTCATCCGCCGGGAGGAGCCGCGGCCCTTACCGCCGTCCTCGGCGGCCCTGTCGTTGCCGGCTGGGGATTTCTCTTTCCCTTCGTGCCGGTCGCCTTGAACTCCTGCATCCTGGTCGGTCTTGGTCTGCTGTTCCACAAGCTTTCCAGGCGAAACTATCCGCATGTCGTTCCAAAACCAGCTGAGAACACCCATCGCACGGTCGACCTGCCGTCCGCCGTGCGGGTGGGTTTCCGCGAAGAGGATGTCGATGCCGCGCTTGCAGCGCTCGACGAAACCTTCGATATCGATCGCGCCGATCTCGGCCGCCTGCTGCAGCAGGTCGAACTGCAAGCGGCGATCCGGTCAAACGGCAAGATCAATTGTGCCGATATCATGTCGCGGGACGTGATTGCCGTCGGCGAAGCTGCAGAACCGGATGCCGCACGGCACCTGCTTTTGAAGCATAATATCCGTACGCTGCCGGTGAAGGACCCGGAGGGGCGCCTGATCGGCAGCGTCGGCTTGCGGGAATTGTCGACCATCAGCGACACGATCGCAGGCGCAATATCAAAACCGGCGGTCGCGAAACCTTCGGATCCGGCCTTGTCGCTGCTGCCCGTTCTGACGGATGGGCGCACACACGCGGTCATCATTGTCGATGACGATTACCGGATCCTCGGCCTGATCTCGCAGACCGACCTCCTGAGCGCGGTGGCGCGGCTGCTGCCGAACGACAGCGCCCCGATCTCGGCTGTGGTCTGAGCGGTGACCGTAGATTGCCAAGAAAAGGAAGAATGAGCCGGTGTTGATCGAGCGCGATCCGAATGGGGATTTTATCCTCGACTCATCCGAACTCGCGGAACGGTTCGGACTGTCGCTGGCCGATCTGCGCCGTCACATGCGACATGGCTCCGTCGTCAGCACCGTGGAAATCGGTACCGCCGAACACGAGGGTACCAAGCGGGTGTCGCTTCGGCTTGGCAACAGGCTTTGGCGCGCCGTTCTGAACGATGAAAATGAAGTGCAGCAGGAACAGATGACCGTTTTCCGGGGGAAAACTTCCGGACCGCACCTTCGCTGACGCCATCCTTTATTTATGACGGCTTGCTGAAGCCTCTCTGCAGCTCCGCCCCCAAGGCACGGGATTGAGTTACCGCTCACTCGTTCCGGAGATTCCGCGCGCCGCCTCAACACCAGTCAGCCCCCTCCAGGGAACCGAAGATCGGTTCCTGCGTTCGCAATAATGGATGGTTGTCGCCCTCGAGTTGAAAGGTTCAAGCCGTACCGAGGCTTGAACCGGATTTCGGGGTTTCCAGCTCGTTGGTGATCGAGGCTCGATGCACTCGGTTGCCGTCCCACATCTCTTGGAGTGAGTGACGGAAATGCAAGAAATCACCAATCTCATCAGAGACCTCAGTGTCGAGGAGCGCGAGGAAGTCTTCGTCGATATCGCGCGTATGCTGGAGGGTACGGCGCGTGAGGCGTTGGTCGAGGGCAATACGCATTTCGCAGCAATTTCCAACGACATGGCCGAAGCGATCCGTATCAACGCCGATGAGCTCGCCCGCGATGATCCCGAGAATGCCGAACTCGTCTTGCAGCAGGCAACGGCGATGATCTCGCAGTTCGAGGCCGTCCACCCCTATCGCATGGTGAGTATGGCCGTTCATTGATTGCCCGCCGGACGGTCCCGGCTCGATCGCTCTCAAATCACACGCGACCCACCCGGAACTCTCGCCGCCCGCGGGGGTTATCGGTTCACAACAGCGAAAGGTGATCCATGGCGACTTCCAACTCCAACGTACCGCCCGAGAGCGGCACCGACGACGCTCGTTCCGCTGACACGGAACCTGCCGAGACCGAGCGCAACCGGGCATTGGCAACGGCTCGGCGCAACGCGGGTTCGGCGTTAGGCGGCGGAAGCGACACTGAAACCCCAAGCCTGAAGCTTGCGAAGGAATATCTGAGCCTCGGCGGCCGCCGCCGGTCCATGATCGACGACAATATCACCGATGTTCGCCAATGGGACGAGGATCCGCCGGAGGCAGAACGGTTCTGGCAGGAAAGGGTGGAGACGCTGTCAAAGGATGAGCGGAAGCAGGTAGAGGATTTTCTTCCAACCATCAATACGCCCTGACCGGCTCATTCCAATGTGTCTGGAGGAGATCATGGCTATAGACAAGCACGAGCAGATACGTCGCCGTGCCTATGAAATCTGGGAGGCCGAGGGCCGCCCGGATGGCGCAGACCAGCGTCACTGGCTGCAAGCCTGCGATGAGCTGGCCGGCGAGGACGAGGATCAGACGCTGCAGGACCTGCTCGATGAAGACGACAGGGATGATACGGCGCTGCTTCAAGGCGCCGGTGAGAGCGGCGATTTCGATCGGCGACCAGCAAGGTTCAGCCGGGTCGCCGCGGCTCGCGTGCCTGATATAGAGATGACGACCGGCGAAAAGCCGTCCCAGCGGAAAATCAGGAAGACCGAGGGGCCGTAATCCCATGCAGCATCTCGACCACGCCATCCAAATCGCTCTCGAAGCGCATGAAGGGCAGGCTGATAAAACCGGCCGGCCGTTCTTCGAGCACTGTCAGCGGGTGGCGCTTCTCGTTTCCGGCGACGAGAGCCGAACGGTCGCCTATCTTCATGACGTCGTCGAGAAGGGAAGCGGGTGGACGCTCGACAGGCTGAGGGAGGAAGGCTTTCCGCCGGCGATTATTTCTGCGGTGGATGCTTTGACACGGCGGCCGGACGAGCCGGACGACGACTTCGTCAGACGTGCGGCATCAAACCCGCTGGCCTTGCCGGTCAAACAGGCCGATCTCGAAGACAATCTCCGGCAGGCCGAACAAGCCGGTAAGAAAACGGAAAAATATCAGCACGGACTCAACCTGCTGCGCGACATCAGGAATGGCCAATAGGAACTCGGACTCCGGGCGCAGCGGGGGCCCTGTCCTAATTTCATGTTTTGTTGGTAAACCATACCGTCGGGGCGCCGAGCACGCCTCCCGTGCGCATTGCCGTCTTCAACTCGTCGAGCTTGCTGAACGCCTGAGCCGCTTCAAACGTGGCAAACTCGTGGGTGACGGTAATGTCGTTCGGATTGTCGATGGCGCGATAAACGGCTTGCGCCGTCACCCCATTGGCCTTCTGCACCTGGTGAAACGCATCATATACTTTGCGCCAGGCGGCATAGTCAGAGACTTCGTGCCTCACGAATAACGTCGTCATATCATCCTCCCGCCAACCCTCGTGGCGATGTGCGTTACGATTGAACCAGGAATATCATGGTCTCGGGCAAGACACCGTCACTTGCCATGGCATCGGCCGCGGCCTGGGTCTGCATGAAGGCCATCAACTTTTCCATGTCTGCAACGTCCATGACCAAACCAACGTGGTTGGACGTTTGAGGGTCTGTAAACGTGCGAATGTTCGTGACGCCGATAGGTTCCAATACCTGTTTGCGAATGGGTGAAGCGAGCCAGTGTTTCGTGTCTTTGACGTCGTGACAGACCATTATGGTAGGCATTGCATCCTCCTCTCAAGATCTCGGAAAATGAAAGCTGAGTAGCTGCTGCGCTTTGCCGGATTCATTACAGCAATGTTGCGCAGAGTGGATTTTTCTTATTCATTAGTTGAAGATATAAATATAACTATCGAGTAACTCGAAAAATATTATCCGTAGCTAAATTGAATGCGCGTTGCTGACATTGGACCAGACTTCGACCGCACCGCGTTCGACAAGGAATTCAATGCTGACGTCCTGGCATTCTTCCGCAAGCATTTGATGGACGCGCTAAAACCTTAGGCAGGGAGGGCCGGACTGTTTCAGCGGGTCTCGTGCTCATGCTCAAGACCCGATCCCAAGTCACTGCCGGAGGGCGAATGCCGGCACCCGACTGCCGTCCTCGCGAAAGAGCCGCTCCACCTGGTCGAAGCGAGGGCAGGCAGGCGGGTTGTCGAGCGCCTCCGCCCAGTTCTCGCGGTTGGGCAGGGCCATCGCCGCGGTCACGAGCACGGTGGTTCCGGGGGCGATGTCACCGCGCAGCTGCGGTAGCAGGGTCTTGGCGTGGATGAGGTTGGTATTCGGGATCGGGCTCATCGCATGGCCGGCCCTCGGATCGGGCGATAAATCCACGATCGCGCTGACATCGGTCTGTCCGTGCCAGACGGCGCGGCCTTGTCTTACATCGGAGCGGTCGGCATTGAAATCCGCGCGCTCGATCGCAAAGCCGCCCTCGATGGTGCTGAGGGGGCGCGGCGTGGCGATGCGGTGGATGCGGATGTGCCAGGGGTTTGCCGGAAGCAGCCAGGTCTCGATGGCGACATCGTTCCAGGGGCGCCAGCGCGAATAGAGCCGGTCGCCTGCGATTAGCGCCTCTTCGAGACTTTCCCGCATGCGGAAGTGGCTTCCGTCGTCGGAGAGGCCGAGCATGCCGTCGAAGCTTGCTGCCGAAAAATTCCGGTCGTCGGCTTCGATGTTGAAGGCGTAGCGCGTGGAATAGACGAATTTCGAATATTTCTCGTTTGCGCCGAGCATCTTGTCGTGCTGCTGCCCTGAGGAGAGTACGACCACGTTTCCCGGCGTGTGCATGGCGACCATTCCCGCCGGCTTCAGCGCAACCGGCTCCGGAAATTCCGGCTGCGACGCCTCCTCGGCGGCCCAGAGCGGATGATCCCCCGGAAGGGCGAGCGGCAGGAAGAATTTCAGCGCCCAATAGGGCGAGCCGGGAGAGTTGTAGCTCTCGCTCATGAAGAGGTTCGGATAGCCGTAGCCGACGGAGAGAACGCCGTCGCGATCGGCAATCGGCATCGCCGACCACCAGCGGATATGGCGCATGTAATAGCCCTTGATCTCCGCCCAGGGCAGGGCTTCGACGCCGGCAAAGGCAAGCGCACCCCAGAAACCGCCTGCCGCGAAGCGATAGGTCTGGCTGCGGCCGAAGGCAAGGGCTGCGCCATCGGGGCCGAACCAGTGGCGAATATCCCCGGCGAATGTCCGCGCGCGATCGCGGAAGCGTTCCTTGCGCGCCTCGTCGCCCTTAGCCAGCACCGCATAGATCAGGCCGTAGAAATGCATGGCGAAGGGAATGTAATGATCGACCCGCCGGACCGGCCCGTCGCGATACCAGCCTTCCCCGAGGTCGAAAGCTTCCAACTCGTCGAGATAGGCGCGGGTTTGGCTGTGGTCGAACGTCACGCCTATCCGTTCCAATCCGAGATCGATCAGGACGCGGAAGAATTTCCAGTTGTTGTCGATGAATTCCAGGTCCCGCGCGGCGACAAGATAGGCTGCGACTGTCTTCTTCTGACTATCGCTCAAGGGTTCCCAGATGTGTTCCGGCACCAGCGCCAGCGCAAATCCGACGGCGGCGAGTTCGACCAGCCGCTGGTTGCGGTCGGCAAGATCGCCCCAATATTCGGGATGGGCGGGATTGGTGCCGTTCGCCAGCCCGCGCCGGTAGAGATCCCAATGCGGGAAGTCGCCGCCACCGGCAACAAGCGGGACGATACCCCAGAGCGGCCGTGCAAATCCTTCCAGATCCGCGGCCGCACGGTCGAAGATCGCGCCGGCGGCACCCAGGCGCACGCGGGCGCCACCTTCGGAAAAATACGGCAGGAGTGGCTCGAACAGGTCGATGACGGCCTTGGCGAGGTCGTCGCGTGTCTTCAGCGGATTGCCGAAAAGCGGATTGGCCCTGATGGGATCATATATCATTGTCAGGCTCGAAATTCATAGGAACAGGACTGGCCGCGGACCAGGTTCATGGCCGCGGCCGTCAGCAATCTCGTAAGGTCTACTTGATGGCCTTCACGCCTTCGGTCATTTCCTTCAATCCGTCGTCGATCGAGGTATTGTCGGTCATGACAGCGTCATGCACGCGATTGAGCACGACCTCGATCTTGGCGGCGTTCGGATTGACCGCCATCTCCAGATAGGCCTTCGACGGTATCAGCGCTTCCTTGCTGGCCGCGTCATCAGGGAAGCCGGGCGTTGCCGCGATCTTTGCGCTGACGTCGGCGGTCTTGAGCGCCGGGAAGGTGCCCGTTGACGCGATGACTGCCGCGCCCTCAGGACCGGTGACGAATTTGATGAAATCGAGCGCTGCAGCCTTGTGCTCGGAATTGGCATTGACCGCCAGGCCCGAGATCTGCGCAGCCGTTGTGCCGGCTGCCACGCCATCCGGATGCGGGAACTTCACGATGCCCCAGTTCTTGCTCTTCGATTCACCCGATTTCACCTTGGCGATCTGCGTGCCGACGAACCAGGTTCCCATCGGCAGCATGCCGATTGTGCCGTTGAAGAACAGCGCCGAATAATGGGTGTTCGATGTCTTCAGGAAGGCATAGGAGGGGATGGCGCCATCCTTCTGCAGGGTGAGCGCCCGCTCGTACCAGGGCTTGAGGAAGGCGTAGTCGCCATCGACGAGCGTGTGTTTTCCGTCGAGGATGCCGGGCAGCTGGACGGTCGAACGCCAGGTATGCAGCAACGCGCCATAGGTCTTGTTGGTGCCCATACCGCCCGTAAGCTTCTCGGCGGTCGCGTCGAACTGGGCCCAGGTCATGTCATTCGTGGGGTAGGGGACGCCTGATTTGTCGAATATGTCCTTGTTGTAATAGACGATCCAGAAGTCGGAGCGGAACGGCAGCGAATAGATCTTGCCGTCGATGGTCAGTTCCTCGATCAGGCCGCCATAGGGCGCCGGATCGATCTTCTGCTCGGTCACGAAGCTGCTGAGATCGGCGATATTGCCGGCGCGCACTAGATTGGTGTAGCCCGGCACATCCTTGATGGTGACGATGTCGATGTCCTTGGAGCCGCCGGTCAGCTGCGTCGAGATCATCTGCTGGTAGTCCTGCGAGCCGAGATCCATCGGCTCGAACTTCACGTTTGGATGCTTGGCCTGATAGGCCTCGATCAGAGGCTTGTAATAGGCGGTCTTGTCCCAGTCCCACAAAGCCCATTTGAGCGTTACGGCATCCTCGGCAAGTGCTGCGCCGGCCGTTGTCGCGGCCAAGGTGAAACCTGCCAAGGCAAGTTTCATCGTCCTCCCGAATTTATCCAAATACATTCCCGTTCTCCTTCCCTGGATCATCTCTGGATCAGTTATTTTATGAAGTGTCGGTGCAGCTGCATTGCCTCTGGCAGGTCCAGAACCAGCACCGCCGCCCGATGGACGCCGAATGCGACGGCGAACATTCCGAGTGAAAAATTGAAGGTTGCCGGCATGAACACGGAAACCGGATAGAAGAGGATATGCGCCAGCCAGAGGCTGGCGACGAAGGCGAGTGAGCCAAGCGCCGGGAGCGGACGGATGACGGATGCGAGTGCCGCGAGGCGCAGGAGCCGCAGCACCGGCAGATCGCGCATCACCATCAGAACGATGAGATGGCAGGCAAGAACCGCTGCGAAGGCGGTGGCGACGAGGGCAATCGCCAGCGGCACGCTCAGCAACAGGTTGTCGCGCGCGCCGGCGGCATAGGTGACGATCGCATGGATGCCGATTGCAAGCGCTCCCGTCAGCGCCAGCCCCCAAACGGTGGCGCGCCAGAAATAGCGCAGAAAGGCTTCCGTGAAGTCCCTGAGGAGATAGGTGTTGCGATCTTCCACCAACGCCACCGAGACCCGGGCCATGGCGATGAGGGCGGCCGGCAGCGTCACCACGAGGAGGCTGGCCAGGATGAACAGGATGTTGAGCTTGACTATCTCCCACCATTCGCGGACGAGGATGTCGGCGAACAGGGCAAGGCCGGTCTTCGCTGGCGCATCCTTCGCAATGCCCGGCCCCTCCTTCGTCCACATATCCCGCAACCACTGCATGGCCGTCTCCCCAAGCGCTCAGTAAAGAATCGAGCGTTCCGTTTCCCTGTCGAACAGCTGCGCATTGCTCATGTCGGCGACCAGCGTCGCCTCCTCGCCGATATCAGGCCGGAAGCGCGGCGACACACGGGCGATGAGATTGCGCCCGCCCGCCACCATGTTCAGATGCACTTCCGAGCCCATCGGTTCGGCAAGTTCGACGACCGCCTTCAGCGGCGCCAGGTTTTCTGCCGGAATGTCGGCCGGCGGCAGTTCGTGGAAGTTCTCCGGACGGATGCCGAGCACCAGTTCGCGGCCCTCATAGGGGGCGATCCGGCTCTTGTCGAAATGATCGGGCAGCGGCAGTTCCCTGCCGTCGAAGACGGCGACATAGCGGTCGCCTCGCCGCGTGATGGTCGAGGGCAGCATGTTCATCTGCGGCGCGCCGATGAAGCCGGCGACGAACATGTTGACGGGACGGTCGTAGAGGTTCTGCGGCGTGTCGACCTGCTGGATATGGCCGTCCTTCATGACGACGATCCGGTCGGCCATGGTCATGGCCTCCACCTGGTCGTGGGTGACATAGATGAAGGTGGCGTTGAGGCGCTTGTGCAGCTTGGTGATCTCAGAGCGCATCGTGCCGCGCAGCTTGGCGTCGAGGTTGGACAGCGGCTCGTCGAGCAGGAAGACGGCGGGGTTGCGCACCATGGCGCGGCCGAGCGCCACGCGCTGGCGCTGGCCGCCCGAAAGCGCCTTCGGCTTGCGGTTGAGGAGATGCGTGATGTCGAGGATCTTCGCCGCGTCCTGTACCTGCTTATCGATGAAGTCGCGCGAGACTTTCCTCAGCTGCAGGCCGAAGGCCATGTTCTTGTAGACGGTCATATGCGGATAGAGCGCATAGTTCTGGAAGACCATGGCGATATCCCGGTCCTTGGAGGGGACGTCGTTCATCACGTCGCCGCCGATCTTGAGTTCGCCGCCGGAGATTTCCTCGAGGCCGGCGATCATCCTGAGCGTCGTCGATTTGCCGCAGCCGGAGGGGCCGACCAGGATGATGAATTCCTTGTCGGCGATCTCCAGATCGATGTCGTGGACGACGGTGAGTGCGCCGTAGGATTTGTTCAGCTCTTTAAGCGAAATGCTGGCCATCGGGTCCTCCTGAGGTCACCAATAGGAAGACCAGCGGCGCGACAGCCGCGTCAAAGCTTCCATGTAATAATAATCTCCCCAGGAGACGCATTCATCGACGCCTTCGCCGCGGCAGGTATTGAACGGCGATTTCTTCGAATAGGTGGCGTGCAGCACCAGCCCGTTCGAGATGGTCGGGTCCTTGACGGCATAGTGGTCGGCAAGGCTCTTCATCATGCGCCGCGCCAGCGTCCGATAGCGCTCGGCGGCGTCGGCTTCGACGAGTTCGGCCATTTCGAGCAGGCCGCAGGCAGTGATCGAGGCCGAGGAGCTGTCGCGCGGCTCGCCGTCGCCGTCCGAAAAAACCAGATCCCAATAGGGCACCATGTCGGCCGGTAGCCGGTTGAGATAGAAGGTGAGCAGCCGGTCGAAAGTCTGGCGATATTCCTCGATCCGCTCATAGCGATAGGAGACCGCCATGCCCGCAATGCCCCAGGCCTGGCCGCGCGCCCAGGCGCTGTCGTCCCGATAGCCCTGTTTGGTGGCGCCGCGCACCGGCGCGCCGGTGACCGGGTCCATGTAGAAGGTATGGTAGGTGGAATCGTCAGGCCGGACCGAATTGGCGAGCGTGGTGCGGGCGTGGGTGAGCGCGATCTCACGGTATTTCGGATCGCCGGTCTCGCGGCTTGCCCAGTAGAGCAGTGGCAGGTTTAAAAGGCAATCGATGATATAGCGGTATTCCTCCGCCTTGCCCTTATGGCCCCAGGCCTGGATGAACTGGCCGATCGGCTGGAAGCGTTCGACCAGCTGATCGGCGGCCAGGATCGCCGCCTTGCAGCCGTCCTCGTCTCCGACGAGCTTCCAGGCGGCAATGCACGAGGGCGAATAGAGAAAGCCCATATCGTGATGATCGGTCTCGATCCGATTGAGGATCCGGTGCAGGAAAGACTGGACCTGGATCTGCGCGGCATGGCGGAAGACCGGATCGCCGCTATGCTCGAAGGCGAGCCACAGCTCTCCGGGCCAGAAGCCCGCGGTCCATTGGGTGTTCGCCACGGCGGGATAGAAATTGCCGACGCTCGAATGGTTCTGCGCGGCGTAGGTGAACTCAGGAAGGTTGCGTCGGATCTGGGCGACGGCAAGATCGAGCGCGGCTTTCACTTCCTCATCGGTGATCGGCTGCGGGGCGACGGACGAGACGGCGTTCATGGATTTAACCCTTCAGTCCCGTCGAGGCGATGCCTTCGACGAAGAAGCGCTGGAGAGAGAGGAAGACGACGAGAACTGGGATGAGGGCGACGACGGAGGCCGCCATGATAAGCCCGTATTCGGCCGAATATTGCGAGATGAACATGCGCAGCCCGATCTGGACGGTCTTCAGCTCGGTCTTGGTGAGATAGATCATCGGCCCGAGGAAGTCGTTCCAGGTGGTGACGAAGGTGAAGATCGTCAGCGTCGAGAGCGCCGGTTTCGAAAGCGGCAGCATGATGCGCGCCCAGATCTGGTACTCGTTCATGCCGTCGATGCGGGCCGCCTCGCAGAGCTCGGTCGGGATCGACATGTAGAACTGCCGCATCAGGAAAACGCCGAAGGCGGTGAAGGCCTGCAGGCAGATCAGCGCCAGATGCGTGTTGTTGAGGCCGAACTCGCGCATCAGCAGGAATTGCGGCACCATATAGACCTGCCAGGGCATGGCGATGGTGGCGATGTAACCGAGGAACAGCGTGTTTTTGTAAGGAAAATTCAGCTTGGCGAAGGCGTAGGCGGCGAAGCTGGAGGTGAGCAGCTGCAGCAGCGTGACGATGATCGTCAGCTTAGAGGTGTTGTAGATGAAAAGGGCGAGCGGAATCTTCGTCCAGATATCGACGTAGTTCTGCCATTGCGGCTCGGATGGTATCCACTCGATCGGAAAGGCGAAGACGTCGCGGCTGAGCTTCAGTGACGCCGAAAGCATCCAGGCGAAGGGCATCAGCATGACCAGCGTGACGGTGATCACGATGGCATAGAGGAGGACCGTCTTGAGGGTGACTTTGCGTCCGGCAATCCTCATGCCTCGTCCTCCCTTTGGCGCCGAAACTGGAAGACCGTGACGGCGAGCACGAGAAAGAACAGCACCAGCGAAACCATGCTGGAATAACCGAGATCCCAGGAAATAAAGGCCTCGTTGTAGATGTGGTAGACGAGGACGAGCGTCGAGGTGCCGGGCCCGCCCTGGGTGATCATGTAGATCTGGTCGAACACCTTGAAGGACTGGATCGTCAGCATGACGGTGACGAAGAAGGTTGTCGGCCCGAGCTGCGGCACGGTGACATGGATGAACTTCTGCCAGGAGTTGGCGCCATCGAGATCGGCGGCCTCGTAGAGCTCCGCATTGATGCTCTGCAGGCCGGCCAGATAGATGACCATGTAGTAACCCATGTTCTTCCAGATGCCGAAGAGGATCACCGTCACCATCGCCCAGTGGCGATCGGCCGCCCATCCCGGCATGTTCTTGGGATCGAGGCCGAGCGTGTAGAGGATCATGTTCACCGGCCCCATCTCGGGATTGAAGATCATGTTCCAGACGACGGCGACGGCCACCAGCGAGGCGACATAGGGGAAGAACATCGCCGTGCGGAAGAAATTCCGCCCGACGATCTTCTGGTTGAGGAGAACGGCGAGGCCGAGCGCGCAGAGCAGCGTCGCCGGCACCGAGGCGACCGTATAGATGACCGTGTTCCAGAACGCGGCGATGAACGCCTTGTCCTCGAAGAGGCGCCAGAAATTATCCAGCCCGGCAAATGTGATCGCATTCGAGCCGTCCCAATGCATGAAGGCGAGCGCGAAGGCGAAGAGGATCGGGCCGAGCGTGAAGACGGCGAAACCAATGAAATTCGGCGCGATGAAGGAATAGGCGACGAGCGCATTGCGCAGCTTGCGCTGGCGTTTGGACAGGACCGTGACTTTCCGGCTGGAAATTGCCGGAGCGCCATCCCTAGCAATGACCGAATTCGATATGGACACCGATGCTTCCTCCTGGGCGAACATTCTGCAGCTGACGGCTCGCGGAGATCCTCGATCCGGAACATCCGGGCGGTCGAATGCCGCCAATTCTTCCTCCTGCTGAGGACATAGCACATCTCCGGTATTGGTCAAACAAGTTCTGAATAGATCATACAAATTTTATGGCAGACGCCGAAAACATATGATAGGTGGGGAAATGCAGGCCAAGCGCTTGTCGAGGCTTTTCCAGTGTGGGGAGGACATGTTCAGCGAGATTTCAGAGGAGCTGCCGGACATACTGGGCGATTTCACGCCGGGCGCCGTCTGCTCCGATCGCGCCAGATGGAATTCCGTGCCGCAGGCAACGCGGGATGTGGTCGTTCGCGCGGCCGAAGCCACTCTTGCACGCGCCTGGCCCCTCATCACGGCCGCCGATTACCGCGAGTATACAGCGACCGGCAACCGCTCGCGCTTCGAGGCGCTTTATTTCACGCGGCGGCGGATGCTCAACGATCTGGTGCTGGGCGAACTTATCGAAGCGGAGGGACGCTTCCTGCCTGGGATTGTCGACGGTCTCTTCCTGATCGCCGAGGAGAGCGGCTGGCAGCTTCCGGCGCACAATGCCTATGAGCGCAGCGGTGCGCGGCTGCCGCTGCCCGACAATTCGCAGCCGGTCGTCGATCTCTTCGCCGCCGAAACCGCTGCCCTGCTAGCCACTGTCGTCGCCCTGCTCGGCGACGAGCTCGACGGCATCAGTTCTGAGATTACGACGCGTGTGAAGCGCGAGATCGAGGCCCGCATCTTTACACCCTATCTCGGCCGGCATTTCTGGTGGATGGGTCGCGGCGAGGAGAGGATGAACAACTGGACGGCCTGGATCAGCCAGAACGTCCTGTTGACGGTCTTCTCGCTGAAGACCGATCAGCCGACGCGTCGCGCCGTCGTCGAAAAAGCGCTCGGCAGTCTCGATGCATTTCTCAAGGACTATGCCGAGGATGGGGCCTGCGAGGAGGGTGTCGTCTATTACCGCCATGCCGCGCTCTGCCTTCATGGTGCGCTGACCGTTTTGGATAGCGCGGCGCCCGGCCTGTTCGGCAGGATCTGGCGGCAGCCGAAGATCCGCAACATGGCGGAATATATCGCCACCATGCACGTGGCCGGCCACTATTATTTCAACTTCGCGGATTCCTCGGCCGTGGTCGAGCCCTGCAGCGCGCGCGAATATCTGTTCGGAAAGGCGGTCGGTTCCGACAGGCTGACCGAGTTTGCGGCAGCCGACAGGGCGACAGCGGATCATCCGCACCTGCCCGGGGAATGGAACCTCTGGTATCGCGTGCAGGAACTGCTGGTCGGAACGCTTGCGGTCGCGAAGACACGTCCGAAACCCCCGCGCGGTATCTTCTATCCCGGCATCGGCCTGTTCGTCGCCCGCGACGAGCGGTTCTCGCTGGCGGTCAAGGGTGGCAACAATGGCGAGGGTCACAATCACAACGATGTCGGAAGTGTCACACTCTATAAGAACGGACGACCGTTGCTGATCGATGTCGGCGTCGAGACCTATACGGCCAAGACCTTCTCGCCGCGGCGCTACGAAATATGGACGATGCAATCGGCCTATCACAACCTGCCGACCTTCGAAGGCGTGATGCAATCCGCCGGCGAAGCCTTCGGCGCGAGGGATGTCGAGGTCGAATTCGGCGAGGACAGCGCGCGCATATCGCTCGATGTTTCCGGCGCTTATCCCCAGGAAGCGAAAGTCCGCAGCTATCGCCGCGCCGTTTCCCTGCTGCGGGGCCGGCATGTCGAAATAGCCGACGTTCATGACGGAGAAAAACCGGCGGTCTTGTCGCTGATGACGTGCCTCGCACCGAACGTCACCTCCGAGAGGATCGATCTCGGCGATCTCGGCAGCATTTTCGTCGAGGGCGCCGGCTCGATCGAAATCGACCAGATCGAGGTGAATGACATCAGGCTGAGATCGGCCTGGCCGGAAAAACTCTTCCGTCTGCGCGTGCCGCTTACCGGCAAGCTTTTGAGATTGCGGATCGTCTGAGGAGGGCGAGCATGGAATTGACGCTGAAGATCGTGGATGCCGATGGGTTCGTGCTGGCAAGCGCCACCGCGCAGGACGAGACGTTTCTGGTCTACCGCCAGAACTATAGCGAAGGCGACTGCGTCGTCGTCGAGGCTTCCGAGCCCGGACATGTCTTCCTCGCACTTGATAACGCGATCCACGCTGGCCTCGTCTACATCAGGGAAAGCGCCTATGCGTTCGCCGTGCCCTTCGGCGACAAGCGTAAATCCTATTCGCCGAACGCCTTCAGGGGCGATATTCACCGGCTTTCTGCCAAAAGCGCGCGGCCTGACGACATCGCCCAAAGGCGAAACCTTGCTGTGAACCCCTGGGACGATCACGCCAACCGGTCGCTTTTCCCGCATGCGCGCGCCAATGTCGAAACCCGCGGCGAAGCGGTCTTTGCCGCACGCAATGCCATCGACGGCGAAAAGGCCAACGACAATCACGGCTTCTGGCCTTACACGAGTTGGGGCATCAATCGCGATCCTGAAGCCGCACTGACGGTGGAATTCGGCAGGCCCGTCCGGATTGACGAGATCGTCTTCTACCTCCGGGCAGATTTCCCGCATGACTCCTGGTGGCAAAAGGTCAGCGTCACCTTCTCGAACGGCGGCACTTCCTCTTTTCCGCTGGTGAAATCGGGCGCCGCGCAGGGTTTTTCCATCGAGCCCTGCATCGTCGAATGGGTGGAGTTGCACGGACTGATCAAGGCGGAGGACGGCTCGCCCTATCCGGCGTTGACGCAGATCGAAATCTGGGGAACGGAGGCGCCTGACGCCGGAGACCGGAACGTCGCAGCCGTGGTCGCCGAAGACAAGATCGAGCACGCTACTCCATAATTCTTAAATCGGAATCGCTGGCCGGCAGAAACCGTGTCCGCTTCCGCCAGACCGTCTGCCCGTGCTAAGGAGGTCGGATGCGACTGCTTGTGGTGGAGGACAACAAGGATCTGGCAGCCTGGCTGGGCAAGGCCCTGCGGCAGGCGCAATACGCTATCGACATCGCCTATGACGGCGAGGACGCCGAGCATATGCTCAAGGTGGCGGAGTATTCGGCGATGATCCTCGATCTCGCGCTGCCCAAGCTTGACGGATTGACGCTTTTGAAACGGCTGAGGCAGTCCGGCAGCAAGCTGCCGGTCATCATCCTGACCGCGAATGCGAGCCTGGACGGCCGTGTGGCGGGGCTCGACAGCGGCGCCGACGACTATCTCGCCAAACCCTTCGAAATCGCCGAGCTCGAAGCCAGGATTCGTGCGGTGGTCCGTCGCGGCCAGGACCGGGCATCGTCCGAGATCACCGTCGGTGACCTCCGATTCTCCGGCGGGACGCGGCAGTTTTTCGTCGCAGGCGAGCTGTTGCAACTGACGCCGCGCGAATATGCCGTTCTTGAACAGCTTGCCATGAAGCTGGGCAACACGGTTTCGAAAGCCGCCCTTTCCGAAAGCGTATTCGGTTTCGACGACGAGGCGGATCCGAGCGCCATCGAAATCTACGTGCACAGGCTCAGAAAGAAGCTCGAGCGCAGTTCGGTTCAGATAGCGACGTTGCGCGGGCTCGGTTATCTCCTCAGACATGTCGAATAGCGTCGTGACAAAGGCTGGCTTGACGATCGCGCGGCTCAGCCAGAGCCTGAGGGTACAGTTGCTCTGCTGGGTGCTGCTGACCCTGTTCGGCGCGATCGGCTTCAATCTTTACGACAGCTTCAGGACGGCGGATGCGACAGCAAAGCTGGTGACGGATCGAACCCTTCTGGCCTCGGCCCGCGTCATCGCCGAGGCCGTCCGCGTCGACGAGGGCGGCAATGTTCAGGTGGATGTGCCGCCGGCCGCGCTCGAAATGTTCGACACGGGTTTCGGCGACCGGGTATCTTACCAGGTGATCACCGCCTGGGGCAGCCTGGTGAGCGGTCTTCCCGACCTGCCGTTGCCGGCCGTCCAACGGGCCGGCGAGGATCGCACCTTCCATGGCGCCGATGTGCGCGTCCTGATGCTCGACCATCCCGTCGTCGGCCTTCCCGATGACGGCACGATCTCGGTGACCGTCGCCGTGATGCATAACAGCCAATATGCGATGCGACGGCAGCTATGGCTTTCGGATTTTTCGAAGCAGTTCGTGCTCGTCTTCGTCGCCAGCCTGGTGACCATCCTCGGGCTTCAGCGCGGCCTGGCGCCTGCTCTCAGACTGCGGGACGCGGTGCGCCAGCGCGGGCGCAACCGTCTCGATCCGCTTCCGCCCGAGATGGTGCAGAGCGAATTGCGGCCGCTCGTCCAGGCGCTGAACGACTATATGGAGCGCGTCCAGAACCAAATGGCCGCACAGCGGCGGTTCGTATCGAATGCCGCCCATCAACTCAGAACGCCGCTGGCGCTGATTTCGACGCAGGCGAGCGTGGCGGCCCGCGAAACCGATGCGGCACGTCGCGACGAGGCGCTTGCCGCCCTGCGCTCCAGCACGAAGCAGATTTCGCGCCTCGCCAGCCAGCTCCTGACCTTGTCACGGGCCGAGCCCGGCAGTCGCCGTCCGCGCAGCGATACGACCGATCTCAGCAAGGCTGCCCGCGAGATCCTGGAAGCGCATGCCGAAGAGGCGCTCAGGCGCAACATCGACCTCGGGTTGGAAGCGGATCGCCCGGTCATTGTCGAGGGCGACGGCACGATGCTGCGCGAGATGCTGGTCAACCTCATAGACAACGCCATCCGCTATAGCAGTGCCGATGGACGGGTGACCGTCGCGATCGGGCAGGCTGATGGTAACGCCGTCGTCACCGTCGAGGACGACGGCCCGGGCATTCCGAGCGACGAGCGTGAGCAGGTTTTCGAACGCTTCTACCGCATCATGGGGACCGAAGCCGAGGGGAGCGGTCTGGGGCTTGCGATCGTTCGGGAGGTCGTCGAAGGCGCCGGAGGTTCAGTCTCGCTCGATGACGCGGAAGGCGGTGGGCTCTTCGTGACGGTGCGGCTTCCGCTCGCTTAAGTCCATCAAATGAAAGAAGGCCGGGCATAGAGCCCGGCCTTCTCTTCGATCTGCCTTGGGAGGAGGCGGATTTGATTACTGCGTATCGAGGTGCTGCTGCGGACGCCACTTGGCAAGGCGGTTCTCAATCAATGTCATGATGTATTCCGCAACAAGCGTGACGACCATGACGAGAAGGATGGCCGCGAACATGCCGGCGGCATCGAACGTGCCCTTGGCGATCGAGATGAGCTGACCGATGCCGAAGCGGGCGCCGACGAATTCGCCGACGATCGCGCCGATGATGGCGAAACCGAAGGAGACGTGCAGGCTGGCGAAGATCCAGCTCATCGCCGAGGGAATGACCACCGTGCGGGTGACCTGCCAGTCCGAGGCGCCGAGGATGCGGGCATTGGCGATCATGTTGCGGTCGGCCTCGCGCACGCCCTGGAAGGCATTGGCGAAGACGACGAAGAACACCATGATGAAGGCGAGCGCGACCTTGGAGGGCAGGCCGAGACCCATGATCATGATGAAGATCGGGGCAAGGACGACGCGGGGGATGGAGTTGATCGCCTTGATGTAAACGGAGAAGATGTCCGACAGGAAGCGGTTGCGGCCGAGGCCGATGCCGACGAAGACGCCGGTGATCGAGCCTGCGAAGAATCCGATCAGCGCCTCCTCCATCGTCACCCATAGATTATACCAGAGCGACCCTTCCGTCGTGCCCTCGGTCGCCCATTCGTAGAGGCGCTCAACGACACCGCTCGGGCTCGAATAGAAGAACGGGTCGATCCACTGCATGTTGGAGGAGAGCTCCCACATGCCGATGACGAAGACCAGGATGGCGATCTGCCAGAAGCGCACGAGCGTGTTGCGCCGCCGTATTGCCTTCAGCGCGGAGGCTTCGATTTCGGCATCAGATGTGCCTGGGCGAAACAGCGTGGCCGAACCGGCCTCGAACGTGGTGTGTGCCATGATATCCTCCCTCAGGCCGCTTCGCTTGCGCGGCGGTAGCTGGTCTCGACCTCCTGGCGGAGGTCCTCCCAGATCGTCTTGCAATAGTCGATGAAGCTCTGCTCGTAGCGGATCTCCGATACGACTCGGGGGCGGGGGAGATCGATCGTGTAGACCGACTTGACCGTCGCCGGGCCGGCGGTCAGGACATAGACCTTGTCGGCGAGCGCGACAGCTTCTTCGAGATCGTGTGTCACGAACACCACCGAGGCCTTTCGCTCCGCCCACAGCTTCAACAGTTCCTCGTGCATTACCGTACGGGTCTGCACGTCGAGCGCCGAAAAGGGCTCGTCCATCAGCAGGATTTCCGGTTCGTTGATGAAGGTCTGCGCCAGCGAGACGCGCTTGCGCATGCCGCCGGAAAGCTGGTGGGGATAGTGGTGGGCAAACTTCGAAAGGCCGACGCGCGCCAGCCAGTCGCGGGCACTTTTTTCAGCTTCGGTGCGCGACTTGCCGCGGAACAGCGGCCCGGCCATGACGTTGTCGATGACGTTCTTCCAGGGAAAGAGTGCGTCGGTCTGGAATGCGAAGCCGACACGCGGGTCGATGCCGGTGATCGGGCCGCCCATCAGCCGGACTTCGCCGGCGCTCGGGCGTGCGAGGCCGGTAACCAGGTTGAGTGTCGTCGACTTGCCGCAGCCGGTCGGACCGACGACGGCGACGAACTCGCCGCGGGCGACCGTCATGTTGAAATCGCGGAGCGCAGTCAGGGATTTGCCGGTCGGTGAGACGAAGCGGCGGCTGACATTGATCAGCTCGATCGCCGGGATCTGATTGTTGTCATGTTGCATGATGATACCTGAGGCGTGCCTTTGGGGCGCGTGCACGCAATGCCCATGGATCGATAGGGAGGCCGCTTCCGGTTCGGACCGGAAGCGGCGCGACGCCTTACTGGACGTTCTTGACGAATTCCGTCGTGTAGGTCTTGGAAAGGTCGATCTGCTTGCCCTTGACGTTCTTGGAGAACTCCGACAGCACCGCAAGCACGGTCTTCGGACCGTCTTCCGGCATGACGCCATCGGGCGTGAACATGCCCTTGCCCTCGTCGAGAGCCTTGATGTAGCCGTCCTTGTCGCCGACATAGAAGTCCTTCGGCATCTTGTCCGCGATCTCGGCGGCAGAATGCGTGTTGATGTACTTCAGCGTCTTGACGAAGGCGTTGGCGAGCTTCTGCGCCTCTTCCTTGTGGGCGTCGACCCAGGAGGCTTCCATGTAAAGCGAGGCCGCCGGATAGGTGCCGCCGAGCGCCTTTCGGGTCGATTCGACCGTGCGCATATCGACGAGCACACTGGCTTCGCCTGTCTTGATCAGGCGCGAGATCGTCGGCTCGGTCGTCATCCCGGCCTGGATCTGATCCTGCTGCATGGCGGCGATGAAAGTGCCGCCGGCGCCGACCGGGACGGTGACGACGTCGCCGGGCTTCAGTCCGGCCTTCGAGGCCATGAAGAGGGTCAGGAAGTTCGTGGACGAGCCGAGACCGGTAACACCGAGGGTCTTGCCTTTGAAATCGGCCGGCGACTTGATGTCAGGATGTTTGCTCGAGACCATCTCGACCTCGCCCGGCGCCTGGCTGAACTGGACGATGGATTCGACGAATTTGCCCTTGGCCTGCAGGTCGACGCAGTGGTCGTAGAAGCCGACTACGCCCTGGACGGCGCCGGCCAGCAGCTGGTTTTCGGCATCGACGCCGGCAGCTTCGTTCAGGAGCTCGACGTCAAGGCCCTCGTCCTTGAAGTAGCCGAGGGATTCGGCGAGCTTGGCGGGCAGATAGATCTGCTTCTCATAACCGCCGACCATGATGGTGATCTTGTCGGCTGCGCTGGCTGCGCTCGCAGTCAATGACGCGGCAGTGAGAAGCGCAGAAAAAGCGACGGTGTGAAAAAGGCTGCGCGAAGAACGCATTGATATCTCCTCCTTGTGGTGTGCTGCATCGTCGTCTTGCCACCTTTGACCGTGTCTCCTCCACGATGCTGCCCAACTTCCTATGACGTCGAAGCTTTCAACTAGCTTTCAGCTGCAGCCTTGAGCGCGCCGCGCTCGGCGGGCCGTCATTCAAACGGTTCCAGGCGCGGCGCAGCTGCCGTGCCGAGCCGAAGCCGGCGCGCATGGCGACGGCCTCCATGTCCAGCCGCGAACCGGCGAGCATCTCGCGGGCAAGAGCCACACGCATACGGTTGACGAAATCCGTAACGCTCATGCCGGTCTGTTCGTTGAACAGCCGTGAAAGGTTGCGCGGGCTGGCGCCGCTGAGGCGGGCGAGCAACGCCACCGACCAGTCCCGGGAGGGATCGGCGACCACGGCGTCCTGCGCACGGTGAATGACCGGGTGGATATGGTTGCGGCCTTCGAGCCAGGGCGAAAGCTGCGGATCCGAGCCGCCGCGCCTGAGATAGACGACAAGATATCGTGCCACCGCAAGCGCGCAGGCATGTCCCGCCGCCTCGGCGACGATATGGAGCATGAGGTCTATGCCGGCGGTGATGCCGGCGCTGGTGAGGCGGTCTCCGTCCTCGACGTAGAGCCGGTTGTCCCGGACACGCGCCGTCGGCGCGAGCCTGATCAGATCTTCCATGCAGCCGTGATGCGTGGTGCACTCGCGGCCGTCGAGCATTCCGGCCTCGGCAGCGAGCAATGCGCCCGAGCAGATCGAGACCAGTCGAATTCCCGGACGGATGGTACGCTTCAACCATGCAACGATGGCGGCCTCATCGGCGCATTCCCGCCCGTCCTGTGGGCCGCTGCCTTCCATCGGCGCGTCGGCGCTGCCGGCAATGACGACAAGCGCACTATCGGGCAGACGTTCCGGCAATGCGGCGACGCCGGTAACGGCAAGACCGATCGAGCTGCCGACCGTCGCCGATGGGCCGACATAGGTGACGGTAAAGCGCACCCTGCGCTGTTCGAGGTTCGCCTTGCGCAGCACTTCGATCGGGCCGGCCACGTCGAGCAGCAGCACGCGCGGCGGCACGACGACGAAGACCGGGATATCGAAGGGCTGCGCGGCGTCCGTCATGCGGCGAGCGGCTTTCCACGCCCCGCCAGTGCCTGTTCGACGGTCGAGATCCGAGCGAAGCGGCCTGACAGGACCAGTTCGGTCCGGTCGCGGATTTCCCTCGCACTCCAGGTGCGTCCGGTGGCGTCGGTCATCGGGAAGGTCAGGGTCGCTTCGCCGACATAGTCGACTTGATAGCCGAGATCGGAGGCGTGGCGGGTCGTGGTCTCGCAGCACTGTTCGGTGCGGATGCCGGAGACGAGGATCCGACGGACGCCGTTCTCGGTCAGCCACACATCGAGGCCCGAACCGACCAGAGCGCTATGGCGGCTCTTCCTGAATGTCGCCTTCGGCGCGATCCTGAGCGGCGCGAGGGTCCTGACGAAGCCTGATGCCTCCGAAAACGGCGAGTTTTCATCGACATGGAAGATCTGGACAACGGGTATTCCATCGGCTTGCACGCCGTCGATCAGAGCCTGCTGACGATCGATGTAGGCGGATGCCAGGGTTTCATCCCAGTAATCGCGTTGTCTGAAAGACTCTTGGGCGTCGATGACGAGAAGGACAGTATCATGGCCGGACATTTTTTGCTCCATGGCGGTTGATCATGAAGCTATATTCGGCGATTTGATGGCGTGGGAAAATGCGCGCGCCGGACAAATAGCGGACAATTCGCGCCAACAGCCGCGGACGCTTCCAGGCAATTCCGGGATCGACTGTCAGCTCGTGAAGCTTCGCAGATCCTTCAGCAGGTTGCGGTATCTTGTCTGGCTGCCGACCAGGTGCTCGCGCATCGCATTTCGGGCGGCCTGATCGTCCCTGTCGGAGATGGCAACGACGATTGCTTCGTGTTCTCTGTGAATCAGCTTTCGGTAGGCGGTCTGTTCGGCTGTCCGCGATTCCGGGACCAGCCGCGACTGCGGGATGATCGCCGAGCCCTGGGATTCCAGGAACTGCCTGAACAGCGGATTGTTCGTGGCTTCGGCGATCGCGGCATGGAGTTCGAGATCCGCCTCACGAATGGAATGGTCGCTCTCGATGCAATGGAGGATATTCCGGTGGCATTCGAAAATCGCCTCTTCCTGCGCAGGCGAGCGGCGCAAGGCCGCAAGACCGGCGGCCTCGATTTCGACAGGCGTTCTGATCTCGAGCACTTCCAGGTCGGAAACGACGCGGGCCTTGTCGGCCTTCCGCCCGGATTGCGCGGGATCAGCGCCGATCACGAAAATCCCCGCTCCCTGCCGCACCTCGACAAGACCGTCAGAACGAAGTGCGGCCACGGCTTCGCGCACGACGGTTCGGCTGACACTGTGTGTCTCCGTCAGCTCATGTTCGCTGGGAAGTTTGTCGCCGGCCGAATACTGGCCGCTCAAGATCGCTTGCCGGAGACTTTCGCCGACCTGTGAAACCAGCGACCCGGAACCTTTGCTGCGATCCTTCATCTGCATTGCCACGCCTAACCCCCGCGTCGGCTTTGATCCGAACGCCGGCCAAATGCGCGGCATTGCGAAATTCACGATTCATCACACATGTATGACAAATTGCGTCCTATTTCAATGGATACGCGGCGCTGGTTCCTCTCTGTTTGCAGACATGGCTGCTGCGATTGGATAGGGTATTTGCTATAAGACGAGGAAGCTTCAATGGAAATTAAGGGGCCGACCGCGCATGTTCCGGTGCCGCCTGCGCAGGAGAAGCGTCGGCGCCGGACACTGGAGGCGCTAGCCGATGTGGACCAGGGCAGCGCATCTTCCCTTGCCTGATGAGGAGTTTTAGACAGGCGGCTCACAGTCGCCTGGTCGACTCCCCACGCACAAATCTCGGCGTCAGGATGAAATCCTCCGGCGACTGAGCGGCGGCTTCGGGGCTTGCTATCCTTGCCAGAAGACGTTCTGCCGCCAGTTCGCCGAGCTTCTGCGCATCCTGCACGACCATGGTGATGCGCGGCGTAATGACGTTGCTCCAGGGTACGTCGTCGACCATCGCCAGCGACACGTCGTCGGGGCAGCGGAAGCCCATTTCCTGCATCACCTGCAGGGTTGCCAGCCCCATCATGTTGTTGGCGCCGATAATGGCGGTCGGCCGGTCGCGGCGGGTGAGCAGCCGCATCGCCTGTGCATGGCCGCCGGTCCTGGTGTAGCCGCCCTCGACCACCAGTGAAGGATCGACCTCCACGCCGGCGCCGGCCATCGTGTTCATATAGCCCTTCAGGCGCTCATCGGCGGTGTGCAGGCCGGCGGGGCCGGAAATGAAGCCGATGCGCCGGTGGCCGAGCTGCAGCAGATGTTCCGTCAGGATGGTGGTGGTCAGCGGATTGTCGGAGCCGACGAAATCGCGCTCGGCACCTTCCACCTTCTGGTCGAACATCACGATCGGCGTCTTGAAGTCGCGCAGGAAGGCTGCGTATTCCGCGCCGCGCCCGTTAGCCGCCAAAGCGATGCCGGCGATCTTCTGCGCCTGCAGCCGCTCCAGCAGCGCCCGTTCGAGATCGGCCCTGCCGGAGGAGTCGGCGATCAGCACGAAATAGCCGTGGTCGAGCGCCTGGTGCTCGATCTCGCGGCGGATGTCGCCGAAGAACATGTTGCCGAGATTGGCGGAGACGAAGCCGATGAGCGAACTGCGCCCGCGCGCCAGCGTCTGGGCCACCGGATCGATGCGGTAGCCCGTCGATTGTATCGCCTGCTGGATGCGATCGAGCGTCTCGGCGCCGACCCGCTTCGGGTTGTTGAGCGCGAGCGAGACGGTCGAGATCGAAACCCCCGCCAGGCGCGCGACATCTCGTATGGTCGTCATGTCTATCGAACCGGTTCTAAAGCTTTCTTTTGTCAGATTTTATTCATTGTTGCAACATACCCTGTTCCATCTGCCGCCGTGGCGCGGCTTAATTGGTAGTTTAGCGATTTGCGAATTTCGGCTTGACAGGCGCCGGATCAAGGAAGATGTTCACCCACCGAACCGGTTCGACATGACGTGAAGCCGGGAAACAGGGAGGAGAAACCTGTGACGAGTTCGGAGCGCCAGCCGGAAAATTCGGTGCCGGGAGTGGGTAAGCACGCCTGGTTCAGCCATGATCGCCTCGGCATGTTCATCCATTGGGGCCTTTATGCTCTTGGAGCCCGGCACGAGTGGTTGAAGAACCGCGAAGAGCTGAACGATGACCACTACCAGCGCTATTTCGACAACTTCGATCCTGATCTCTACGATCCCAAGGAGTGGGCCCGCCGCGCGCGTCTTGCCGGCATGAAATATGTCGTGGTGACGACCAAGCATCACGAAGGTTTCTGCCTCTGGGACAGCAAGGTCACCGATTACAAGGCGCCGAACACGCCCTGCGGCAGGGACCTGCTGACGCCGCTGGTCGAAGCCTTTCGCGCCGAGGGATTGAAGATCGGCTTTTATTATTCGCTGCTCGACTGGCACCATCCGGATTTCCCGATCGACGTCCACCACCCCTTGCGCAACCATCCGCAGGCCGAGGCGCTGAATGCCGGCCGCAACATCGCCAATTACGCCGCCTATATGCGCGAACAGGTGCGCGAGCTTCTAACCGGCTTCGGCCGTATCGACATCATCTGGTTCGATTTCAGCTATCCCGGCCGTGAATATCGCGGCCTGCCCGGCAAGGGGCGCGCCGATTGGGAGAGCGAACGACTGCTCGAACTGGTGCGCCAGCTGCAGCCCGAAATCATCGTCAACAATCGCCTCGATCTGCCGCCAAGCAAGCTGCCCGACATAACGACGCCGGAGCAATATACGCCCCGCGTGGCGCCTGCCATCGCGAGCCAAGGGGTGCTCTGGGAAGCCTGCCATACCTTCAGCGGCTCCTGGGGTTACCACCGCGACGAGGATAGCTGGAAGAGCCCGGAACAGATCGTCCAGCTGCTCATCGATTCCGTTGCACTCGGCGGCAACCTGCTGATGAATGTCGGCCCGACCGGCCGCGGCACGTTTGATGCGCGCGCCATCGACGCGCTGGAGGTCTACCAGAACTGGATGGCCGTAAACGCACGCTCCATTTCCGGGGCCGGCGCGTCCGATTTTCCGGTGCCGGCCGGCTGCCGCTACACCCAGCGCGGCAACCGCCTCTACCTGCATGTCTATAACTGGCCTTACCGCCACATCCATATCGAGGGCCTCGCCAACAGGATTGCCTATGCGCAGTTCCTGCACGACGCCAGCGAGGTGCGCTGGCTCAGCCATACCAGGGATGTGGATTCCAATATCGGCGTGATGGTGCCGGAAGGCATGATCACGCTCGAACTGCCGGTCCGGCGCCCGGACGTTACCGTGCCGGTGATCGAGATCATCCTCAAGGCGTGAGCTCGATCGCACTCGCGTGTCCTTTACATTCATGGAGGGAGGAGAAACCCATGAAGGTTCTGAAGAAGGCGCTTTTTCTAGCCGCAATCGGCGGCAGTCTCGTTACCACAGCCGCATCGGCCGAGCAGGTCAACCTGACCTGGCAGATGTGGACCGGCTCCGAAGCCGACACCAAGAGCTGGCAGCATCTGGCCGACATGGTGACCGCCAAGTACCCCGACATCAAGGTGACGCTGACGACGACGGGCTGGGTCGATTACTGGACGAGGCTGCCGGTGCTGGCGGCGTCCGGCCAGCTCGCCGACATCGTGTCCATGCAGTCGCTGCGCATGCCGAATTTCTATTCGCTGCTCGAGCCTCTGAATGACCGGATCGCTGCCGACAAGTTCGACGTCGGCGCTTTCACCCCCTCGATCATCGGCGGCATGTCCGTCGACAAACAGCTTTATGGCCTGCCCTACGACGTCGGTCCGTGGGTCATCTATTATAACCAGGATGCCCTCGAAGCCGCGGGCATTCCGCTGCCGAAGCCGGGCTGGACGCTTGCCGAGTTCACCGATGCCGCCAAGAAGCTGACCAAGGACGGCAAGTATGGCTTCGGCATCACGCCGACCAACTATTCGGTCCTGGCTGCGGCCTGGGGCGATAAATACGTCAACGACGCCGGCGAGCTTGACTTGACCAGTGCGAGCGCAGTTGCCGCCGCCGACAGGCTGATCGGCTTTGCCGCCAAGGATAAGATCGCGCCGCTGGTTCCCTCGGGTGGCGCGGATCCCGGCGAAGTCGTCCAGGGCCGGTTCAATTCGGGTAACATCGCCATGTATATCGATGGTCCCTGGTCGATCATCGGCATGAAGGGCCAGGCCAAGTTCAAGATCGGCCTCACCACCCTGCCGCGCGCCGAAGGCGAGCTCTCGGCCGTCACCGCAGGTTCCGGTTTCGGTATTTCCACGTCAAGCAAGAACAAGGATGCGGCCTGGAAGGCCATTCAGGTGCTGACAAGCCCCGAAGCGCTAGCCTACCTCGCCGAGGGAGGGCGTGCGTTGCCGGCGCGCACGGCGGCGCAATCCTCCTGGTATCAGGTGGCGGCCAAGGACATCACCAATGGCGGCGAGGCCATCGACTACTCGCTCGCGCATTCCGTACCTTATGTGATCACCGGCAACTGGGCGGCGGTGGAAAACCTCTTCAACCAGTATTTCCCACCTGCCTTCGCCGGCAGCGCCGACGCCAAGCAGACAATGGAGTCGATCCAGAGCCTCGCGCAACAATAGAGCGCCGCCCATGCCCCCGAAAATCGAATTCGTTTTCGGGGGCATGGGCCAGCTCTCGTCGCGGCAGCAACTGCCGCGCATGGAGGAAGACATGTCGCAAAGCGCCGTCGCCGAAATTCCGTTGCAGCCCAGACAGCCACGGCGCTTTTTCAAGCCTGAGACGCAGACGGCCATGCTGTTCCTGCTGCCGAGCTTTCTCGGTTTCATGATTTTCATGGCCCTGCCGATCGTGGCGTCGCTGGCGCTCAGCTTCACCAATTGGCAGCTGATCTCGACGCCGTCCTTCGTCGGCTTCCAGAATTATATCAAGCTCTTTACCGTCGATCCGGCGTTCTACACCATTTTGGGCAATACGCTGTTCTTCGCCGTCGAGTATCTGGCTGTGAATATCATCGTCTCGCTGACGCTTGCGGTGTGGATATCGAGCCTGAAGCGCGGCAAGGCGATTTTCCGGGTGATCTTCTTCCTGCCGACCTTCACGCCGACGATCGCCGCCTCGGTGGTGTGGCTGCTGATCTTTACGCCGGACGGGCTGGCCGACAGCGTTATTCGTTCGCTCGGCCTCGGCCTGCCGAATTTCCTGCTGAGCTCGACCTGGGCCATGCAGGCGGTCGTGCTTGTCACCCTCTGGGCGAATGTCGGCTATAACGTGGTGATGTTCAACGCCGCGCTCGATCTTGTGCCGAAGCACTATCTCGAGGCGGCGACGATCGACGGCGCCAATGTCTGGCAGCGCTTCTGGCGTATCCGCCTGCCGCTGATCTCGCCGACCATTTTCTTTGCCACCGTGATGACGGCGATCACTTCGCTGCAGGTCTTCGACGAGATCTTTGCGATGACACGTGGTGGCCCGGGCTCGGCGACGGCGACGCTCGGCTTCGCCATCTACCAGAAGGGCTTCACCAATTTCCAGATGGGCTATGCCTCGGCTCTCGCCTGGGTGATGTTCGTCATGATCATGGCGCTCACCATCCTGCAGTTCCACATGCAGCGCAAATGGGTGCATTATGACGATTGACCCGACCTCTCGGCATCCGGATTCCGTCTCTGCCGATCGGCACCGCCTCTTGCGGCGCATCGGCACATTCATCAGTTATGCGGGACTTTCGCTGATCGCGTTGCTTTTTCTCTTTCCCTTTTTCTGGATGGTATCGAACGCGGTGCGCTCCAACGCCGAAGTGATGGCCGTTCCGGTCCGCATCTTCCCCGAAGAATATCAATGGGGAACTTTCGTCGACGCCTTCGTTTCACTGCCGTTCGGAACCTTCCTGCTGAATTCCATCATCGTCGCCTGCGGCGTCACGGCAATCGTGCTTGTGGTGTCGTGCCTTTCCGCCTACGCCTTCGCCCGGCTGCGGTTTCCTGGCCGGGAAGGGCTGCTGCTGACCTATCTCAGCACGCTGATGATCCCGCAGGTGATGCTGGTCATCCCGCTCTTCCTCGTCGTCAGCAAGCTCGGCTGGATCAATACCTATCACGGCATGATCCTGCCGGTCGCCTTCTCTTCCTTCGGCACCTTCCTGCTGCGGCAGTTCATCCTCGGCATTCCCAAGGATCTCGACGAGGCGGCGATGATGGACGGGGCTTCGCGTCTGCGCATTTTGGTCACCGTCATCGTGCCGCTGGCTATGCCGGCCATCGGCCTGTTGTCACTCTTCGCCTTCATCGCCCAGTGGAAGAGCTTCCTCTGGCCGCTGATCGCCACCAGCGGCGTCGAAAGAGCGACGCTGCCGCTCGGACTCACTCTGTTCCAGACACAGCAGGGCACCGCGTGGAACTACATCATGGCGGGTGCGACCATCTCCATGGTGCCGGGCGTGATCCTCGCCATCGTGCTGCAGAGGGTGATCTACAAGGGTATCAGCGTCGGCTCCGGTTTCGGCGGAAGATAATTCTCGTTAAACAAAGACTTGAAGCCGTCGCATCAAGTTCGGCTCGATGTCATTCAAGTCCGGCCGAGCGCCGCCAAAGAATGCGCTTCTGCCGCCGCTAGGTCATTCCTGCGCGCTTAACTTTCGCTTCACCTCGAAAAGTAAAATTTAACCAAAATTTGAAATAACGCATTCGTATCCGAATCGCGCAGGGGAATTCATGAAAACCGCCACGCTTGCATCCATCGCCTTGGCGATATCGGTCTCTGTTGCCAATGCGCAGACGATCGGGGTTTCGATGACCAATCTCGACAAATTCAGAGAGATGCTTCTGAACGGCGTCGTCTCGCACGGGAAGACGATATCAGGCCTCAAGCTCGTCACTGAGAATGCCAACGGCGACAATGAGCTGCAGAAGAAACAGGTTCAGCAGTTCGTTGCCGACAAGGTCGACGCCATCATCATGATGCTGTCTGATGGCGATTTCGGACCGCAAATGACCAAGATCGCAGCGGATGCCGGCGTTCCGCTGATCTACATCAACACGACGCCCTCCAATCTCTCGGACTTGCCGGACAATCAGGTCGTTGTCGCCTCCAATGAGAAAGACTCCGGTACGCTCGAGACGAAGCAAGTGTGCTCTCTCCTCAAGGGCAAGGGCCGTGTCGTCGTGCTGATGGGGGAGGTCTTCCATGTGGCCGCCCGTACCCGCACCCAGGACATCGCCGATGTCATCGCGACGCCGGAATGCAAAGGCCTGGAGATCGTCGAGCAGCAAGCGGCCTATTGGTCGCGCGATTATGCCGATCAGCAGATGCAGGAATGGCTGGCGGCCGGCGTCAAGTTCGACGCTGTGATCGCCAACAATGACGAGATGGCGCTCGGTGCGATCCGCGCCATGAAGAAGGCCAATATCCCGATGAAGGACGTCGTCGTGGCCGGCGTCGACGCGACCGACGACGCGCTCGCCGCGATGGTGGCGGGCGATCTCGACGTCACCGTTCTCCAAAGCGCCGTCGGGCAGGGTGCGGCTGCGGTCGAAGCCGCCATGAAGCTCATCAAAAAGGAGAAGGTGCCGCGCGAAAACAACGTTCCGTTCGAACTCGTCACACCTGAGAACATTGCCAGCTATCTGCCGAAAAGCCAGTGAGCATAAGAGGACTATGATGTTGCATTTCTGGAATAAATTCGGCATTCGCGCGCAGATCACCTCCGGCTTCGTGCCGCTGATCCTGTTGATGAGCCTGCTGACCGTCAGCGCGATTTCGGGCATGAACGGGCTCGCCTCGATCTTCGCGTCCTATCGCGCCACGGCCGGCCAGAGCCTTGCCATCTCGGACTACAGCGACCAGCTGCACGAGATTCAGGTGTCGGCGGAAGCGTTCCGCTCGACGCCGACACCGGCTGTCGTCGACAGCTTTCGCGCCGGCGTGAAAGCCTTCGACGCCGACGATCCGCGGTTTGCCGGCAACAAGGACCTGCAGTCCGGCCTTTCGGCGATCCGTCAGGATATTGCCGCCTATGGCAAGGCTTTCGAACAGATCGTCTCCCTGCAGGCCCGGCGCGATGCGCTGATTTCCAAGGTCACCGAATTCGGGCCGTGGACCAGCATTGCGCTCAACGACGTCATGCGCAGCGCCTGGCGCCAGAACGACGTGGCTCTGCTGCATATGACGGCGGCAACGCTCGAGGCCTTGAACCGCAGCCTCTATTTCTCCGAACGCTTCGTGCATTCCGACGATTTCGCCGCTTATGACACGGCGCAGGCAGCACTCGCCGAAGCGGTCTCGCTGAATGACGCCGCTGCCAAGGCTGCCAAGAACGAGCTGCAGAAGAAGCGCCTAATGGGTGCCGGTCAGCTCATGCAGAACTACACCGCCCGTCTTGGCGACATGAAGGACGTATTGCAGGCGAGCGGCAATATCCGCCAGACGCAGCTCAATGTGCTGGCGCCGAAGATATCAGGCGAGTTCAAGGATCTGCAGGCCAGCGTCACCGGCGCGCAGAAGAACCTGGACGGTTCGGTCGAAGCAACGGTCGCCTCCGCGACCAGCGCGACGCTGGTTATCAGCGGTCTGCTGATCGTCATCGGACTTGTGCTGTCCTATTTCGTCGGCCGGTTGATTTCCTCGGCGGTGCGCAACATGGCCCAGTCGATGGAGCAGCTTGCCCGCGGCGAGGAAGGGATCATGATCACCGGTGTCGAGCATCGCCACGAACTCGGCGCCATGGCCCGCTCGCTGAAGGTTTTCCAGGAAACGGGACGCGCCAAGCTGATCGCCGAGGCCAATGCCGAACGGGCTCGCCTCGCCGCCGAAGAAGAGCGACTGCGCCAGGAGGCCGAGCGGCTCTCCGACGCGCAGGTGATGGAGCATGCCTTCCGCCAGATTTCCGTCGGGCTGGATGCACTCTCGAAGGGCGATCTCACCGTGCGCGTCGGCGAAGTCGACCATCGCTACGTCAGGATTCGCGATCACTTCAACAATTCGGTCGCGAGCCTCGAAGAGGCCGTCGCCTCCGTCATCCGCGCGGTCGCCACCATCCGGTCCGGCCTTTCGGAAATCTCGACAGCCTCCAACGATCTGGCGCGCCGCACCGAGCAGCAGGCAGCTTCGCTTGAGGAAACCGTAGCCGCGCTCGGAGAGGTGACCCGCGGCGTCAATGGAACGGCCGAGGGCGCAAGCCGCGCCCAGGGTGTCGTGGCGACGGCCCGCACCAATGCCGAAAAGGGTGGCGAGATCGTTGCCCGTGCCATCGCCGCCATGACGGAAATTCAAAATTCCTCGTCGAAGATCGGCAACATCATCAGCGTCATCGACGAGATCGCCTTCCAGACCAACCTGCTGGCGCTGAATGCCGGCGTCGAAGCGGCACGCGCCGGCGAAGCGGGCAAGGGCTTTGCTGTCGTCGCCCAGGAAGTCCGCGAGCTCGCCCAGCGCTCGGCCAATGCGGCGAGGGAGATCAAGGAACTGATCTCCACCTCCTCGACCCAGGTCAAGACAGGCGTCCAGCTGGTGGGCGAATCCGGCCTCTCGCTGGAACAGATCGTCGAGCAGGTCACGGCGATGAATGCGACCGTGGCCGAGATCGCCGTGGCCGCCCGCGAGCAGGCCACGAGCCTGCGCGAGGTCTCGGCTGCCGGCGACCAGATGGACAAGGTGACGCAGCAGAACGCCGCAATGGTCGAAGAAACGACGGCGGCCGCGCAGAGCCTGACACAGGAAACCGAAAGCCTTGCCGAACTGCTGCGGCGGTTCAAGACCAGCAGCGGCCGGGCATCGGAACATCGCCAGTACGCAATGGCATCCTGACGTTCTGCTGAGGCAGGTGGCCCGACCAGATCTGCCATAACGTTTCAGCACTTGCATCGAACGCCGCCGCCTCGAAAGGGGCGGCGGCGTTCGCGCGTCAGAAGGAGCGCCTTCGCCGCAAGTCCCATGCTGCCCGCTATCAGTTCCCGCCGCGGGAAACCCGGCGCGCATCATGCTGACAAAATCTGTCACTGCCTTGCGCTATACACCGACCATCGCCACTCAACAGAAGGAAAGAACGATGGCTGGAACAAACGGCAAGGCCCTGATGATCGCCCAGACCTATTTCGACGCCATGGCCAACAAGGACATCGGAACCATTGCTTCGGTTGCCGCCGAGGACGTCGTCTGCACGTCTCCTCTGGGAGAAATTCGAGGCGCGCAGGCATTCCGTGGTTTCCAGGAAGGCTTTGCCAGGATGATCGAGAAACTGACATTGGTTGCCATCTTCGGCGACGAGGAGCGCGCCGTCATTGTCTACGACGCGCAGACCCACCCGGTTCCGAACGCGATCGTGGCCGAGCATATCACGGTCAGGGACGGCAAGCTGGCGTCGACGACAGTGATCTATGACGGCACGCCCTTCGCGGAATACGCGAAAAACGTAGCGCAGCACTGACCGGGATCGCGGAGGTTGCCTATGATTATAATTACCGCCGCGACCGGGCGTTATGGTCGGCTCGTCATCGATGCTCTTCTGCGGCGCGGCGTACCCGCCCATGAGCTGGTCGCTGCCGTTCGCGATCCGCGCAAGGCACAGGATCTGGCAGCCGCAGGTCTTCAGGTTCGCGAAGCAGACTACGATCGGCCAGAAACACTGGCATCCGCTTTTGCCGGCGCAGACAAGATCCTACTCATTCCGTCCGCTGATTTCGGGCGGCGGTATCCGCAAATGAAGAGCGCAGCGAAGGCAGCGGTGGAGGCGGAAGTCGGCGCGATCGCTTATGCGGGGTTCATCAACAGCGATACCAGCACCCTGATGCTGGGCGAAGAGCACAAGCAGGCCGAAGACTTCATCACCGCGACCGGATTGCCTCACATTTTTCTGCGTAACGGAGCCTATATCGAGGTCTATGCCGGCGATCTTGGCAACATTGGCTATGCCCTGATGACAGGCGAGCTCCTAGGTGCTGCCGCAAACGGGTATGTGTCCGGCGCGAGCCGTCAGGATCTGGCGGAAGCGGCGGCAACTGTTCTTGCGAGCGAATTGGAGGGGAACGCCGTTTACGAACTCGGCGGCACCGCTTTCACCATGGAAGACATGGCAGCCACGATCTCGCAGCTCGCGAGCAAACCGCTCGTCTATCAGGACATGTCCCTCGACCAGTATCGACAAGTGCTGGCAACCATCCTGCCGGGCTTCCTCGCGGAGCTTGTCGCCGATGCGAGTTTCGCCACCCAGCGTGGCGACTGGTTCAGCGAAAGCACCGATCTGGAACGTCTTCTTGGCCGGCCAAGCACACCGCTGATTGACGTTGTCTCCGCCACCCTCAAGAGAAATGGGTTGATATGAAACGGATCCAGTATGACGGTTACGGCGGTCCGGAGTTGATGAAGCTGGAAGACTTCGAACTTCGTGCGCCCGGCAAAGGTGAGGTCGCGGTAAAGGTCAGCTTCGCGGCCATTAATCCGATCGATTGGAAGGTGCGCAACGGCGCGTTGAAGATGGTGACGGGGAAGAAATTCCCACGCGCCCTTGGAAGCGACTTCTCAGGCACGGTGATTTCCGTCGGGCTCGGCGTCACGCGCGTGAAACCCGGCGACGCGGTATTTGGCCTGGCGCCGATCAAAGAGGGCGGGGCGATCGGCGAAGCCGTGATCGCGCCCGAGGCTTTCGTCTCCAGGAAGCCAGATTCGATTTCCTTTGAGGATGCAGCCTGCCTCGCGACCCCCGGGCGTCACGGCTTGGAACGGCCTCGTCGACAAAGCGGGTTTGAAACGCGGGCAACGCGTGTTCGTCAATGGCTGCGGTGGCGCCGTCGGTCAATCGGCGGTCCAGCTTGCCTGCATGCTCGGTGCGATAGTCTCGGGCAGTTGCAGTGCCGAAGGCGCGCAGAGCGCGCGCGATCTCGGGTGTCAGACAGTGTTTGACTACCGGACGACCGATTTGTCGAGGATCGGCGATCGTTACGATGTCGTCTACGACACAGCAGCCACGATGACGGTGGCGGCCGGGCTGGGCCTGCTTCGCAAAGGCGGTGTGTTTCTCGACATCAACCCCACGCCGGTCAAATTCATCCGTGCTCTCGTCAATCGACAGCTGAAGCCGATCATCTGCACGGCGGGAGCCGATATTCTGGACGGTCTTTCCCGAGCGGCAAGTGAAGGAAAATTGAAGCTGCCGGTTGCCCAGGTCATCCCGCTGGAGGACGCGATCTCATTGGTGACCGCACTAGAAGCTGGCCGGAAGCTTAAGGGAAAAGGGCTGGTCTCCATGAACTGACGGCATGTCGTTCGATAGCTGAAGCGGGCCGTATGAATCTCGGTCGATGTGGCACGCTTTTCTGGCAGCATGCTGCCAAATTTTGGCACAATTCGTGCTAACTTGGTTTCATGTCCAGGAGTAACCGCCTTTTCGACCTCATGCAGACGCTGCGGCGGCACCAGCGTCCGGTGCCGGGGCCTGAGCTTGCCCGCGAAGCCGGGGTATCCCTGCGAACGATCTATCGGGATATCGCCGCCTTGCAGGCCTTAGGCGCCCAGATTGACGGTGAGCCGGGCTTTGGTTACGTCCTGAAGCCCGGCTTCCTGCTGCCACCCCTCATGTTCTCCGAGGAGGAACTGCATGCGCTGACCTTGGGTGCCCAGTGGGTCTGCCGACAGACGGATGCCGGGTTGGCGATGGCCGCGCAAAACGCGATCGGCAAAATTGGCGCCGTGCTGCCAGCCGAACTGCGACCCGCGCTGCATGAAAACGCCTTTCACGTCAGCCGGGCGCCGGCCCAGGCGAATGAATTCGATCTTGGGATCATAAGGCAAGCGATGCGGGAGCAGCGAAAGCTGCTCATCGGTTATCGCGATCCGAACGGCACCCTCTCCGAGAGGATCATCTGGCCGATCATGCTCGGTTTCGTTCAGACGAACCGCTTCATCGCGGGCTGGTGCGAATGGCGGCAAGACTTCCGACTGTTCCGCGCCGATCGGGTTATGCGCGTGGAGCGGCGAGAGGAACGTTATCCCGGCCGTCGTCGCGATCTGGTCAAGCAATGGAGGGCGAAGGTCGATGCGGAACGTGCGGCGGCGCCCGGTGCGCGAACCTGATTCATGCGACGCGCTTTGGGGTTTTTGCGCAAACTGAAAATGAGAACGGCCGGCGAACGTCGCGCGCTCAGTTGTGGCTTCCGGATACCGGACCGTGCGGGACGCCAGCGATGCTCCTGCGGACATGGCGGACAGCGGTCCAGACGGCGAAGAGCACCAGTGGGATCGCGGCCAGCACGGCGAGTTTGGCCATATGCGGATCGACGCCGAGTTCGGCAATGCTTTCGAGGCAGATCTTAGCCAGGCCGACCGTGTAGTAGGTGATGGCGATGACGGAGAAGCCTTCGACCGCCTGCTGGATATGCACCTGGATGCGCGCCCGCTCCTCCATCGAGGTCAGCAGCGAGGCGTTCTGATCTTCGAGCTGAACCTGCACGGTGGTTCTGAGCAGGTCGCCGGCGAGGCTGACGCGCTCGGCCAGTTCGTCGAGGCGCCGTTCTGCCGCATAGACCGAGCGGACAGCCGGTTGGAAGCGCCTGTCGATGAACGTACCTAGCCTTTGCCTTTGCTCGACGCGTTCCTCGCGAAGCTCCGACAGCCTGCTGGCCACGATCTCGGCATAGGCTTTCGTCGCGCCGAAGCGGTGGCGGGCAAGCGCTGAGAAGTTGAGCACGTCGGAGGAGAGCCTCGTCACCTCGGACAGCAGCGCTTTGTCGACTTTGACGGCGCTCTGCATATGCGCGATCAAGAGATCGAGGCGCCTGTCGAAGGTTGAAAGCTTCGATACTGTCTCGCGCGCCATCGGCAGCGCAAGAAGCGCCATCATCCGATAGGTCTCGATCTCGAGGAAACGCCGGACCATGCGCCCGGTCCTGTAGGCGTTGAGGTTGCGGTTGAAGAACAGGAACTCGACGAAGCCGCTGTCGCTCAGGCGGAAGTTCGAATGTACTTCCGCATCGCCGCCGCCAACCTCGGATGCGACATAGTCCAGCTTCGGTTTTTCGGGACGATTTCCGCCCGTTTCGTCGCGCACCAGCACCCGGACTGCGGCGATGACCTTTCCGTCGATCTGGCGGCAGCAGGCCTGAAAGGCTTCAGGCGGATTGCTGCCGGGTTCGGCCGATGCCGGCACGACGAAGGTCAGCGTCAGGAATTCGGTATGGGCTTCCCATTTCAACCGGCCGTTGCCGACGCGGCCGATGCCGTGGTTGCCCTCGCCGGTCATGGTGACATCTTCCAACCCCGGCAGGGACTTGGGCAACGAAGGAGCGCCATTCTCGCCGACGATGGCGATGTGCCAAACATCGGTGTCGCCATCGAAATAAAGTGACGGGCGCGCGTGGAGCTCGTTGTGAAGTTCCCTTCGCAGCGGATGCTCGGAGCCGAGTGGCATGAAAATGCACCTCAATGGACTGGACTGCCGCCGATTTGCCGGCGTTAGTAAATTGAGCCTGAGCCGGCGCGCCGCGCAGGCCGACAACGCCTATAGCCTCTCCTGGGTCCTGTGTCACGAGCGCCTGACTGTCCATCTTGCCTATTCGCGCTGATGTGCCGCGCCGGCTTGGCCGGCTGTCAGAGCGAGCGGCTGATAAGGACGCTTCCGACCAGTTGCGCGGCGGCGCCTGCCGACATCGCCGCAAAAAAAACGATCAGCCACGGCCCGTTGCGAGGCCGTGGCTGATGCAGCGCGCAATCTGTGGGAGACAGGCGCGGCCGGTTACTTGTTGGCGGCGAGGGCCACGTTGACCTTATCGACATCGGCGCTCATCGCCTTGAACGTATCGTCGAGGGAAAGTTCGCCGACGATCAGCTGGCTCATCCTCTGGACGATCAACTGATAGATGGCGGAGGATCCCTTGAGGCGTTCGAGGTCGCGGGCGGCCTTCGGTGCGCTGTTGCGGCTTGCGAGGAAGACGGCCATGGCCTCCTTGGCGTTCTTGCTCTCGAGCTTGTACTGCGGGTCCTTGATGTCGGCACCGGTCAGGATGACGTAGTTTTCGGCGATTTCACGCTGGACCTTTTCAGAGCCGAGGAACTCGATGAATGAGGCCACGGCCTGCGGGTACTTGGTGCGTTTGAAGCCGACGATCGCGGTGCCGCCCGGCATCGCATAGCAACCGGCATCGCCGCAGGGTGCGCTGATCGCCGTCCAGTCGAAGGCGTCGCCGATCTTCTTCTGGAACGGATTGACCATCCAGTTGCCGGCGAGATAGGTCACGACATTGCCGTTGACGAACTCGTCACCCATGTTCTTGTACTGGGTTCCGCCGGCCGCACCCCACATTTCCTTCGGGAAAGAGCCGTCCTTCGTCCAGTTATAGAGATCGGTGATGTAGTGCTTGGCGGCATCGTCGGGGAACGAGAACTTGCCGTCCTTGACGTAGTTCGAGCCGTAGGAGAAGGCAGCACCCGAGAAGCGATGGCCCGAGCGGTCCATAGTGAAGGGGATCTGGGCGCCGGTCGCCTTGGCGACGCGCGCCGAAGCTTCGACGATGTCCTTCAGAGTGGCGGTCGGCTTGGGAAGCGGTTCTTTCGCCTGTTCGAACAGCGTCTTGTTGACGAACGGCAGGTTGAAGGTCTGCGAGGCGACATAGCCGTTGATCGAGTTCGGATCGTTGACGCCGGGGAAGCGAAGCGTGTTCAGGCTGTCGCCGTGCAGCTTGGCGAAGCCGTCCGGATCCTTCATCAGCGGGCGCATGTCGAGGTAATAGGGTGCCAGCTGCCAGTCGGTGATCTTGGCAATGTCGGGACCTTCGCCGATGGCGAGCTGCACCGGCAGCTGCTTGGCGACGGCATCATAGCCCGACGAGACGAAATTCACCTTGATGTCGGGATGCGCCGTCTCGAATTCCTTGCTCAGCGCTTCCATCCGCTCGACATAAGCCTGGTCGTCGTCGGTGAAGAGAAAGGTGATCGTCTGGGTTTCCGCCATGGCCACGCTGGACCATGCGAAAGAAACGGTGGCCAGCGCCAGTGCGAAAGCCCCTGAAAGATACGTTTTCATTTTCATCCTCCCATGAAAACATTTTCATCAATCGCGGCATAAGCCATCGATAAGTGAATTTCATATACTTGACATTCGTTCCGTCAAGCTATTTTCTAAGCGAATAGCGATGTTTTTGAGCAATTTTCAAAAATTACGCACACAAATGACCTAGTGAAAATATTTTCATAGGATTGCGGAGGAGGCGATCTGTGAAAACGGAAAGCATCAAGCAGCCGGGCGATATGGCGCCAGCATACAGCGTGGCCGAGGGGCAGACGGTAACGGCATGGGCCGTTTCCGGCCTCATCGCCAGCTATTTTCCCGGCGAGCCGGCCCCGGCCGAAGATCGCGTGAACTATCGTTTCATCAACGGTTTCGTCGATGTCGGCGACCTGCCTTGCCGCAAGGCCTTCTGGTCGACGATGGTGGGGCGGGCGCTGGCGCCCGACACGTCCTGGCCGACCGAAAGCCTCTATCTTCCCGGCTCGAACCGCCGCGTCGAGTTTACCAGCTTCTGGCATGTGCCCACACATGTCAGACGGTGGCTGAAGGGCACGTTCAGGACGGAAGCACCGTGCACGCTCCATCTCGCGCTCAAGACCTGCGGCGGCGTTCGCATCTGGGTCAACGGAGAGGAGGCGGTGCGCTTCGAGCCCTTTAAGCGCAACGTCGAAAGCGCGACTGAGATAACGCTGCCGCTCGAAGCCGGCGACAACGAGATTCTCGTCCATACCGAAGATCTTGCCGAGCGCGACACGACCTGGTTCTTCGAGCTCGAAATGCTGGATAAGGCGCCGCTCTGCGTGCTGCTGCCGGTGTCGCTTGATCAGGACGAGGTGCGCGAGCTGGAAGCCCTTTCGCGCGGCGTGCGCCCGGCCCGCGACGTCTTCGTCAACCAGCCGCTGGAGATCATCTTCGACACGGCGCCCGAGCGCGATCTGCCGGTGGAACTGAAGGTTGTCGGCCATGGCCATGAGCGGCCCGTTCTCGCCCATTCGAAACTGACCCTGCATGCCCGTCAGAGCCGTCTGACGGCGCAAGATGTCTGCGGCATTGCGGACGGTTATCACGGCATCCATATGACGATCGGCTCCGGGCCGGGTTCGGTCACCCGCGTCATCGATGCCGCCTTCATGAGCAGCCTTTCGCCATTGCCGGCCGAGGCATCGCTTTCCGCCCGCAAGCGGCAGGCGCTGGAATACAGCGCCCGTTTCGGCGCCAACCGCGCCGGGCGGCTGATCGCGATGATGGAAACCGGTCATGACGACCAGGAAACCTTCGACCGCATCGTCGACATGACGCTCGCCTCGATCGACTCGCGGGAGGATTGCTCGGACTTCATCATGGTGCCGCTCCTGTGGCTGCTCGGCGCCTATGGCGACCGGATGCCCAAGGCCACGGTCGATCGCATCCGCCGTTCCGTTCTCTCCTATCGCTACTGGGTCGACGAGCCGGGCAATGATGCGATGTGGTTCTGGAGCGAGAACCATGTGCTCTGCTTTCATACCAGCCAGTTGCTGGCCGGGCTTCTTCTGCCCGACGAGCTGTTCTCGGCCTCTGCGCGGACGGGACGGCAGCAGGCGGAACTTGCCGTCGAGCGCCTCGGGCGCTGGTTCGACAGTGTCGAGGCTCATGGTCTGGCGGAGTGGAATTCGGCCGCCTATTACCCGATCGATTTCATCGGCCTGCTTGCGCTGGAGCGCTGGGCCGAGAGTGAGATCGCCGATCGCGCCCGCGGCCAGATCGATCTCATCTTCCGCATGATCGCCCTCCATACGCTTGCCGGCGTTCCCGCCGGCTCGCAGGGCCGTGCCTACGACAAGGAACTGCGCGCCGGCCCGCTGACCGAGCTTGCGCCCTTCGCCCAGGTCGCTTTCGGCACCGGCTGGCTGAACAACGGCGTGGCGGCATTGACGATGTTCTGCGCCGGCGGCTACGAGCCGCCCGCCGAACTGACCGAGCTTGCCGTTCTTCCCAGGGGCAGAAACGTCGAGGCGCGTTACAGCCAGGGGCTGGAGAGTGGAAAACTCGTGCTGTTCAAGAACGAGGCGGCGCAGCTTTCGACGGTCGTCGATCACAAGACCGGGCAGAAAGGCCACCAGCAGCACGTCCTCGATGTCAGACTGGCCGGCCATCCGATGGCGAGGTTGTGGGTCAACCATCCCGGCGAGGACGATCCCTGGGGCAATCAAAGGCCGTCCTATTGGGCCGGCAACGGCATCCTGCCGCGCGTCGCCCAGCATCGCGACGTCGCCCTCCTGATCGAGGACACAAGCGACGCACGGCATGCGTGGACCCATGCCTATATCGGCCGCGACGGCCTGGACGATCTCATCGTCGAAGACAAGTGGCTGATCGCGCGATCGGGCCGAGGATTTGCCGCCCTCTGGGCCTCGAACGGCCTGGAATTGATCACCGACGGGCCGACCGCCGGCCGAGAGGCACGCTCCTTTGGGTCGCTTTGCGGCTGGGCGGCCATCATTGGCTGTGGCGATGGCGACGCCTTCAAGGCTTTTCTCGAACGCCTGTGCCAGACGACGGTTTCCTTCGATCCAGCGCTTCGGCATCTTGCGCTGACGCCGCCGGGCGGCCCGGCGCTCTCTCTTTCCTATGCCGACGGTCTTTTAATCGCCGGCAAGCCTCGGCCGTTCACGCATGATCAGCCGCACCCGATCCTCACCCACGACAGCGCCGCGTCCCAAGCCGGCACTGACGGGCCGTTCTACTCCTGAAACATAGGTCTCCAGCATGAACACAGCATCTGTCGATAACGCCGCTCTCCTGACGACGATCGATCGCGTGGCGACGGCTTTCAGCCGGCTCAGAGGCATCAAGGAAGGTCTCGTGACGGGAAGCGCTGCCTCCGGAATCCAGTTCGACGAATGGGACTGGGAAGTCGGTGTCGGCCTCTATGGGTTCCTCAGGCGCGCGGTTGCCACCAATGACCAGAAGGCGCTGCAGGAGCTCGTCGCCTGGTACAGCGCCCAGATCGAACGCGGTATTCCGCCGCGCCAGATCAACAGCACGGCGCCGATGCTGCCGCTCGCAATTCTCGTCCAGCATGTTGATCGCCCCGATTTCCGCGCTCTCGTCGAGGACTGGGCCGAATGGCTCGTCAAGGAATTGCCGAAGACCGAAGACGGCGGCTTTCAGCACGTCGTCAAGGAGCGTCTCAACGACGGCGAATTGTGGGACGACACGCTGTTCATGGCCTGCCTCTTCCTCGCCCAGGCGGGCGTGCTCTGCGACCGCAATGACTGGATCGACGAGGCCGTCTATCAGTTCTTGATCCACACCCGCTATCTCTCAGATCCGGTGAGCGGCCTCTGGTATCACGGCTGGACCTTCAACGGCCGGCACAATTTCGCCAATGCCTTCTGGGCGCGCGGCAATGCCTGGATCACGGTGGCGATCCCTGAACTCTTCGACATCGTGCCGAACCTCAGCGAGAAGGACCGGCGTTTCCTGTCGAACGTTCTCGTCAGCCAGGTGCGCTCGCTGAAGGCATATCAGCGGCCGGACGGCATGTTCACGACGCTTCTGGACGATCCGTCCTCGCCGTTGGAAACCTCGGCCACAGCAGGCATCGCCTATGGCATCCTGCGCGCCGTCGACGCCGGCATTCTTGCCGAAAGCGACAAGGCTTATGCCGAGCGCGCGCTTGCGGCGGTGCTGGCGCAGATCGACGAAGAAGGCGTCGTCCACGGCGTCTCGGACGGCACGCCGATGGGCCATGACCTCGATTTCTACCGCCGCATCCCGAACCTGCCCACTCCTTATGGCCAGGCGCTGACCATGCTGCTGCTGACGGAAGTCGTCATCGAGAACGGCCATCGCCAATGAGTGCTACCTCCCTTGTCGCGATTGAGGCGCTCGACAGCGACAATACCGACCGTCTGCAGGCGGCGATCGACGGCCTTTCGGCTTCCGGCGGCGGACGCCTGGAGCTCCTGGCAGGCATCCACATCTGCCAGGGGCTCCGGCTGCGCTCCGGTGTCGATCTGCATCTTTCCGCCGGCGCGATCCTGCGTCCCGTTCCCGATTATGCGGCTTACGCGCACACGAGCGTTTCGGTGATCGCGGAAAAATCGGACCGCGGCATGATCGTGGCGAGAGGTGTGCGCCGGATCAGCCTGACGGGGGAAGGGCGCATCGAAGCCGGCTGCGAAAGTTTCATCATTGGCGATGACGAGTCAGTGGGAACTTTCATCCCGGCCGAATTCCGTCCCCGCGTCGTCGTCTTCGAAGGCTGCGACGAGGTCGAGATCAGCTCTGTCACGATCAGCCGCTCGCCGATGTGGACGCTGCATTTCGTCGACTGCACCGATGTCGCGGTCCGCAACGTCACCATCGAAAACGACCGCCGCCTGCCCAATACGGATGGCATCGTCCTCGATGCCTGCCGCGGCGCCGTCATCGAGGGCTGCACGATATCGACGGCCGATGACGGCATATGCCTGAAGACGAGCATCGGTCCGCAGGCTGTTGCCATCGGCCGATGCGAGAACATTCTTGTCCGCCGCTGCTCCGTTCAGAGCCTCAGCTGCGCGCTGAAGATCGGCACGGAAACGCATGGCGACGTCACCAATGTCGTCTTCGAGGATTGCAGCGTCTCGTCCTCCAACCGGGCGCTCGGCATATTTTCGCGCGACGGCGGCCGGATCTCGAACGTGAGGTTTTCCCGGATTGCGGTAGAGTGCCGCGAAACGCTCGATGGTTTCTGGGGCTCTGGGGAGGCGCTGACCGTCAACGTCGTCGACCGCGTCGCCGAACGCACGGCGGGCGCCATCGAAAACCTCGTTGTCGAGGACATCACCGGATGCATGGAAGGGGCGATCACCGTCATTTCGACCTCATCGGCCGGCATCCGCAACGTATCGCTGGCGCGCATCGGCATCGATCAGCAGCCGGGGCAGCTCGGCACCGCTCAGTTCTATGACCTGCGGCCGACGAACGCGGATCTGGCGCCGAAGGCCGACGGCGGCGGCCGGGCCAATGCCTGGACGCGCGGCTCGGACGGGCGGGTGATCGGCCTGGAACACTATCCCGGAGGAATGCCGGCCGTCTATGTGGCTGATGTTGCCGGGATCCTGATGAACGAGGTGCGGATCAATAGGCCGACACCTCGGCCGCAAGGCTGGAACACAATCGACGTCGTCTTCGAAACGGCGGCACCTGATGGGAGCGGGACATGGCAGAACTGAAACTTTCCACCGTCAACAAGTCATATGGCTCCGTCAAAGTGCTGCATGACGTCGAACTCGATATCAAGGACGGCGAGTTCGTCGTCTTCGTCGGCCCGTCGGGATGCGGCAAGTCGACCCTTTTGCGCGTCATCGCCGGCCTTGAAGAGGTGACGTCGGGCGGAATCGCGATCGGGAGCCGCGACGTCAGTGCCCTTTCGCCGGCCGAGCGCAAGATCGCCATGGTCTTCCAATCCTACGCGCTTTATCCGCATATGAGCGTTCGCAAGAACCTCGCTTTCGGCCTTGAAAACCTGAAATTCAAGCGCGCCGAGATCGAGGCGCGGATTGCCGAGGCCGCCAGGATGCTGGCGATCGAACCCTATCTCGACCGGCGCCCGAAGCAGCTTTCCGGCGGCCAGCGCCAGCGCGTGGCGATCGGCCGGGCCATCGTCCGCGAACCGGATATTTTCCTCTTCGACGAGCCGCTGTCCAATCTCGATGCGGCGTTGCGCGTCCAGACCCGGGCCGAGATCACCAAGCTCCACCGCGAGATCAAGACGACGATGATCTATGTCACGCACGACCAGGTCGAGGCGATGACGATGGCCGACAAGATCGTCGTGCTGCGCGCTGGGCGGGTCGAGCAGGTCGGCGCACCGCTGGAACTCTTCGACCATCCGCGCAATCTCTTCGTCGCCGGCTTCCTCGGCTCGCCGCGCATGAACATCATCAAGGGCAAGGTCGCGGCCGTCACGGAAAGCGGCATCGCCATCGATGTCGCCAACGGCGGCAGGATCGTCAGCGATGTCGACCCCGCCGGCATTGCGGTGGGGCAGGAAGTTCTCGCCGGCATAAGGCCTGCCCATTTCTCCCGGTCCAGCGGACAGGGCCTGCCGTTCGTCGTGCAGTATCACGAAGGCCTGGGTACCGAGACCTATGTCTACGGCAACCTCGAGGGACAGGACGAGCAGATCATCATCCACGAGGCAGGCCATTTCGCACCTGTTCAGGGCGACCGGCTCGTGATCGATGCCGATCCGGCACGTATTCATCTGTTCGATCCCAAAAGCGAACTTGCTTTTGCCCGTCGACCAGGACCGGGGAGGCGCTGATCATGGCGGCTGGTGCATTGCTCTCCCAGGCGGGCGAAACGGCGATGAGGGTGGTCGAGGCTCCGATGAATGCGGTCGAGCGCGTCTTCGGCCGCAAGCGCATGCCCTGGCTGTTCCTGACGCCCAACCTCGTTCTGTTCGCCATCTTCACGTTCCTTCCGATCGCGATCGCGGTCGGTTACGCCTTCACCGGCGGCACCAATCTTTTCGTCTCGGAGCGGCCCTTCGTCGGCTTCGACAATTTCCGTGCCCTGCTGTCCTGCGGCAATTATCTGCAGCCGGGAACCTGCCAGGAATCGCTGTTCTGGACGGCGGTGTGGAATACGCTCTGGTTCGTGGCATTGAACGTCACCGCCACATTGCTGGTGGCGCTGATTACGGCGCTGATCCTCAATCGGGCGATTTTTGCGCGCGGCTTCTTCCGGGCGATGTTCTTCTATCCCGTGCTGCTGTCGCCCGTCGTCATCGGCCTGATCTGGAAATGGTTCCTCGATCGCAATGGGCTGTTGAACGCCTTCTTTCAGATGATTGGCGTTCCTCCTGAAATCTTCCTGTTGGATGTCGGCTGGTCGCGCTTCTTCGTCGTCGTGGTGTCGGTCTGGTTCCACATGGGCTTCTACACGCTCATTCTGCTCGCCGGCCTCCAGGCGATCCCGAAGGAGCTCTACGAGGCGGCCTCCATCGACGCCGCTTCGCCGCGCCGCACCCTTTTCAGGATCACGCTGCCGCTGCTTGCGCCGAACCTGCTCGTCGTCTTCATCCTTCTGATGATCAAGTCTGTGCAGATCTTCGACGAGGCCTGGGTTCTGACCAATGGCGGCGGTCCCGGCACGGCCAACAGCTTCATCGTCCAATATATCTACCAGATGGCCTTCAGCAGCGATCTGCGTCTCTTCGGCCTTGCCTCTGCCGCATCGGTTCTCATGGGACTGGTGCTTCTGGTCCTCACCCTCATACAGCTGCGCCTCGGCAAGCGAATGGAGTCCTGAGATGAACAGCTCTATGAACCCGATCCGCTTCATGACGCGCACGCGCCGGGCCGGACGCATCGACATCACCGATATTTTGTCATGGGTCTGGCTGATCGGCGGAACACTGGCGGTGCTCGTTCCCGTCGTCTGGGCCGGCCTCTCCTCGCTGAAGCCGGCGGCCGAAATCACCCGTTTTCCGCCGACCCTGCTGCCGCGCGCCGCCGTGGAGCAGACCGTGCCCGGCTTCGACAAACCGCTCAGCCTCTGGCAGGTCACCATCGACGGCCGCTCGCGCGAAATGGCCATGGTGCGGCGCATCGGCCTCAAGGCCCAGATGGTTGATCCTGCAAACCCGGGGCAGCCGGTCAGCGTCGACGTGAAGGGGATCACGCCGGTGCAGCACCTGACCGTCGCCACCGAGAATTACACCGATCCGCTGACGCGCTTCAACTTCTTGACCTTCCTGAAGAATTCGGTCTTCGTCACCGTGGTTGCGACGCTTCTGACGCTCATCGTCAACGCCATGGCGGCCTTTGCGCTGTCGAAATACAAATTTCGCGGCGACACGACGGTTTTCGTCATCATCATCTCGACCCTGATGATCCCGCTCGCAGTCGTCATGGTCCCGGCCTATCTCGTCATCGTCGGTGTCGGGCTTGCCGACAATCTCTGGGGTGTCATCCTGCCGACGATCGCCTCTCCGACCGCCGTCTTCCTGCTGCGGCAATATATGCTGACCATACCGGACGAGCTGATCGAGGCGGCGCGCGTCGATGCGGCGAGCGAATTCTGCATCTTCTGGCGCATCATCCTGCCGCTGACGGCGCCCGCGCTTGCGGTGCTGGCGATATTCTCGGTGCTCTGGCGCTGGAACGACTTTCTCTGGCCGCTCATCGTTCTCAACAGTCGCGAGAATTTCACGCTGCAGGTCGGCCTCAACGCCTTCCAGGGAGAGTTCTCGGTGCAGTGGCACTATATCCTGGCGATGACCTTCCTCAGCCTGCTGCCTGTCACCGTCGTCTTCCTGTTCCTGCAGAAATACATCACGACAGGCATTGCCGGAACCGGCATGAAGTAAACGAGGCTGGCGCATAACCCGAAATCGGGGGAGACGTGGAGCCAGATCTCCTCCCAAGCGAAACCGCATTCGCATCTCTGAGCGCCGGCTGAAGCGCGCCGCATCGAAGTAGATCGATGCGGCGCGCTTCAGCCGTTTGTCTTGCGCATGGCTTCCAAGCCTATTGCGCATTTTCTGAGCGAAATTTCTCGGCCAGCCTGTACGGTTTATGCGTGACTATCCGAAATGCGCAAAATTCCGAGTGCCGGCGCCAACGCTATTGTATCGTTTACACCATCTTAATTTCCGCATGCAATTTCTTGTGTCAGACGGACATAACAATAGATCCGGCCATGATGCGCCGAAAATACTCCGTAATTTTCTAAAATTATAATTATATGTTCGATTGCATCCTGGGTTTGCGGGTAATTTCATCACACTCATAAGTAATCTTGTTCGGATACTCTATAATCGCGCGATATATTTCGTCGCAATAGTACATGCTTCCGATTGGAGTTGCCAAAACGCCGGAATGTGAAGCGAGTACGATGCTTGATTTCTGTAAATATCTAACGCACGCACTGGAACAGTATCATGATTTCCCTGAAGTCTCTCAAAATAGGCCCGAAACTGCTGGGATTGACAGTTTTCACCGTCATCGTCGGGGTCAGCGTCAGTGTCTATGTTTCCACGAAGCTGCGGTCGATCGACGACACCTACAGCAGGCTCCTGGACGTGGATGCAAGCGGGACGAACAAGCTTGCGGAAATCACCGGTAATTCCGACTCGATCGGCCGCGTTCTCTTCCGCCTCATTGCCGAGCCGGATCAGGAGAGCGTCAAGAAGTCGGAAAGCGAGCTAGCGCAGGTGTTTGATGAGACCGCGGGCTTCATCGATGATGCGGCAAGCCATTATCCAGGCGAAAAGGCGCGTTTCGACGAGGTTAAATCCGATCTGCGCGGCTTGCAGGCGATAACGCCGCCCATCGTGACGGCGTCGCTGGCGAGCGACGATACCACCGCTCTGCATCTGTCAATTGGCAGCTTCAAGCCCGCAAGAATGAAGTTCGACGCCGACGTAACAGAGCTTTATGCCTGGGCAAAGGCGGAACTGAAACGGAAGAACGATGCCGCAAGCGCGTGACCAACGAGACCATCGTCACGAGCTATATCGTGCTGGTGACATCAGCGCTTGTCTCGCTGGCCATCGCGACTGCCGTCAGCCTCGGACAGATCGTGCGGCCGATCCGCCGCCTGACCGAAACGATGGGTGCCATCGCCGGCGGCAACCTCGCCCTCGATATCCCCGGAGCCGACCGCGGCGATGAAATCGGTGAAATGTCCTCCGCCGTCGAAGTCTTCCGGGCCAATGGATTGGCCGCCAAGCGACTGGAGGAAGAGGCCGCCGCCAACCGCAATATGACCGAGGAAGAGCGCCGGCAGAAGGCGGAGGCGGACCGCCTTCGTGCAGAGCAGATGGCGCAGGCGACCTCCGGTCTTGCCGACGGCTTGAAGCATCTTGCCGGCGGAAACCTCGGCTTCCAACTGACCCAGTCTTTCGCCCCGGATTTCGAAAGCCTGCGGGCCGATTTCAACGCAGCCGTCGCGCAGCTCCAGCAGACATTGCGCGCCGTCGCTCAATCGACCGGCCAGATCGACAGCGGCACGCGTGAGATCAGCATCAGCGCCCAGGATCTTGCCAAGCGCACCGAACAGCAGGCCGCTTCGCTTGAAGAGACCGCCGCCGCCCTCGACCAGATTACCGCAAATGTTTCGAACTCCTCGAAACGCGCTGACGAAGCCCGCACGGTGGCGGTGCAGGCCAATACCAGCGCCGTCCAGTCGGGCAAGGTCGTCGCGGATGCGGTCCATGCCATGCAGAAGATCGCGCAGTCCTCGAACCAGGTTTCCAATATCATCGGAGTGATCGACGAGATCGCCTTCCAGACGAACCTGCTGGCGCTGAATGCCGGCGTGGAAGCGGCGCGTGCCGGCGATGCCGGCAAGGGTTTTGCGGTCGTCGCACAGGAAGTGCGCGAGCTTGCCCAGCGCTCGGCGCAAGCCGCCAAGGAAATCAAGGACCTTATCCGCAACTCCTCGGTCGAAGTGGAGAGCGGCGTCAGGCTCGTCAGCGAAACCGGCCAGGCGCTGAAGACCATCGAAGACTATATCGTCACGGTCAACCAGCACATGGATGCGATCGCCACATCCGCGAAGGAGCAATCCCTGGGACTTTCGGAAGTCAACACCGCCGTCAACCAGATGGATCAGGTAACGCAGCAGAATGCGGCGATGGTCGAGGAAAGCAATGCGGCGAGCGCAACGCTTGCCGGCGAGGCAGGCCGCCTTCGTGATCTCATCGCCGGCTTCCAGCTCGGCGACAGCGGGTCATCCCAGGTCGCGGCGCTCCGCAGAACCGCCACGGCTATGGCGACTCCTGTGCGCAACCCCAGCGCCAGCGCCGGCCGGCCGCCGGTCGCGCGCGGCAATACGGCCCTGAAGCAGGAAGAATGGGCCGAATTCTAAGATAGATGCAATAATGCGGCGGGGAGGCTCGGCCTTCCCGCGTCGCACAGGAGCGGTTCAGGCCGATCGCCTGAGCCGTTTGATTTCCTCACCGGTCCTTCGGCTTGTCGGCCAGGCGATCGGCATTCGTTCAAGACACGGTACAGAGGTTTTCGGCCTGGGAGTTCGTTGTCACAAAACGGTTTCGAAGAGTGGGATCAAGGCTGCGCCGATGGCGCCGGGGGCATCGACGACCTCAGCCACCGCAAGGCTGGGGACGTCACGCAGGACGCCGTGCCGAGGCAGATTGTTGAATTCGGTCCGTTCCATCAGCATTCTTGCCAGCGAATGCGGAAACCCGCCGCCAAGCACGATTAAGGCCGGGTCAAAGACTGCGCAGATCGCATTGATGGCGCGATTGTGGGCCGGCGCGACGCGGTCGACCCATTCCGCAACGCCATCCCAATCCACCAAAGCCTCGTTTTTCAAGTCCTTCAGCGTCAGGTCGGAGCGGCCATTGGCATGAAGATGTTGAAGCAGGAGGCTGAGTGCGGGGCGATCGTCGTATTCCCGACGATCGAAGAGAACGGAATATTCGCCGGCATTGCCGAAACTGCCGCGGAACGGCATTCCGCCGGAAACGAGGCCGCCGCCATAGCCGTGAAGATGGGCTATATAGGCGAAATCCGCGACATCGCGGCCGACGCCGAAAATCGCTTCCGCCAAAGCGGCGGTTCTGGCCACATTGTCTACCCAGACCGGCAGGCCGAGCTGCTCTCCGAGCACGGGCGCCAGGTCGATCAACGACCAATGAGCAAGCGGCAGAGGACAGTTGAAGGCCGTGTCGAGCATGCGGTGGCCGGCGACGCCGAGACCCACACCGAGGATATCGCGCCGCTTGGCATCCCGGCGGGCAAGAAGCTCTTCGACTGCCGCTTCGATCCGCGCCATCTCCGCGGCGAGCGACGATCCGGCCTGCGGAATTTCCATGTTTTCCAACGGTTCTCCGAAACCCATCAGGCAGAGGCCGATCGAGCCGACATTGACGGAGATACCGAGCGTCAAACACCAATTTCTGCACAGGCTAAGCTCCGGACTGGGCGGTCCGGGACGTCGAGTTTCCGAGGGGGAAAAGACGATCATTCCCCGATCGTGAAGCCGCCCGACGATCCTGTGCAACGATTGCTGGGTGAGATCGAGCGGCTCGGTCAGATCGGAGCGTTCGATCCCCGGGGATTTCCAGATCAGCCGCAAAAGGTCCCGCTCATTGCGGGAGGCCACGCGCGCAGGTTGCGTATCCCGCAAAAATTGCCTCGCAACATGATTCAGAGGGACGTACTTCATTTTCGGATCGTTTTGATTTACACTGCAGGTGTGAAACCTGCCGAGGGAAAGGCCTGCTTCTACCAAACCGAGGATCGGTCCCCAATTTGTAAGTCCTGCTTACCGCATCGAAGCCGGCCAAGCCAGCCGAGAGAACGGTATTTCGTGGAGACGAGGGGACGGTGTCCGAGGGGATAGAGAGCGCTTGGATCGGCGGGCTGTGAAAAGGAGAAGAACCGAGCTGCATGGTATGGTTGAGATCTCAGAAGCCGGCGTATCCGCGCGAACGTGACTACGGCTTCACGCCAACTCATGAGGGTGGTGACTTCGAGTCGATGGTGCAAGCCTTTACGACAGGCTATGGGGTCTTTGGCGCGAAACCGCTGCACAGCGATCGAAACTTTGCCTGGGCCACCGATTTGAGAGCAAGCGGTACGCTGACGGCGGTTCATTCGGTTTTTCAGAGCTCCTTCGAAGTTCGAACGCTCGATGAAACCCCGCAACACCTGGCCTTCTATATTCCGCACTCAGGATCTCTTCGCCTAACGGTCGGGAACCGGACGGTCGAAGGGAGGGCAGGCCGTATTCTCATGGCCAACAACCACCAAGCCGGTGATCGGGTGGTTCAAGGCGATCAGCACTGTTCGGATGCTCTTTTGCTGGATTGGAAAGTCGTAAGGCGAACGCTCTTTTCTCTCCTGGAAACGCCGACTCTCGATTCGATCGATCTAGAACCCGTCGTGGACCTCGCTACAGCGTCAGGCCGGCTTATCGGCAACCTCGCGCAAACCATCGTGCAGGGCATGCGCAATGGCGGGCCGCTTCTATCCTCGCCGCTTGCCGTATCGACGATGAGCGAAACGCTCGCCGACCTCGTCATTCGATTTGGCCATCATCGTCTTTCAGGCCATTTCGAAAAGAAGAAAGTGTCGGCTGTCGCACCGTGGCATGTCCGGCGCGCCATCGACTATATGCACGCCAATATCGCCGAGCCTTTCACCATGTCGATGGTTGCGGATCAAGTCGGGATTTCACTCCGCGCGCTGCAGACGGGCTTCAAGGCCTTCCGAGGAACGTCACCTGGCGCCTATCTGCGCACAATCAGGCTGAAAGCCGTTCACGACCAATTGCGGGATCCCTTCAACCAGCAAACGCTTCGCGACATCTGCACCACGTGGGGCTTCTTTCATCCCGGCAGGTTTTCTGCGATCTATCGCAGTGCTTTCGGAGAAAGCCCGCGCGACACGCGCCTGCGGGCGGAGAACTCGCCGCGCTAAGCGCGGCGTGATCTTTCAGATGCGCGGCGGCGCAATGCTGCCGCGCAGGACGAGGTGGCACCCGAGTTCCAGACGATGGGCTGGCCGTTGCGGATCGTTGGCGATCAGCCGCTGTTCGATAAGCGCGAGTGCGGCGGCGCCGAGCCTGTCGGTGGGAACGCTGACCGTCGAAAGCGGCGGGCGGCTGAACTCGCCGGGGACGATGTCGTCGAAACCGAGGACGGAGATCGCTTCGGGCACGCGGATGTCGCGATCGGCCAATGCCTTCAGGCAGCCGAGCGCCAGATTGTCGGCGGCGCAAAAGACGGCGGTCGCGCCTTTCACCTGGGGATCGCGGTCGAGCAGCGCGTTGATGGCCGCCTCGCCGTGTCTTGGCTCATATCCCTCGGCCTCCAGAATCATATCGTTGGGCATCGGGAGCTGGGCGGCGAGATAGGCATCGGAAAAACCGTCATATCGACGCTGGATCGTCGTGCGGCCCTTCCAGGTCAGATGCAGGATGCGGCGATGCCCGAGCGCCAGCAGGTGCTCGATGCCGAGCCGTGCTCCGAAGCGGTTTTCGGGTGTCACCGTATCGACCAGCATGGCCGGATCCTCGCCATTGACGATGACAACCGGCATATCAGGGGAGGCGAGGCTGCGGATGAGTTCCGGCTGATCGTCGTTCAGGACCACGATGCCGTCGGCACGCTCGGCGAGTGCGATCTGTCTGACCTGAGCGCCGTCGATGCGCCGGCCGGTGCTGACGAAGGGCACGATTCGGATGCCGCGGCGCTCGCACTCCCTCCTGAGACCGTTGAGGATCGTCCAGCTCACCAGGTTGAGGTCGCTTTCCGGCGCGGCATCGTCGGGAATGGCGAGAAGCAGCACACGCAACGCCGCGATCGTCGCCTTCTTCCGCCGCCGGTCGAGGTAACCCAGGCGTTTGGCCGAATCCAGAACCCTCTCGCGCACCTCGATCGTCAGCGGCGCGGTTCCGTTGAGAGCGTGCGAGGCCGTGCTCAGCGACACGTCGGCATCGCGCGCGACATCCTTGAGATTGACTTTGCGTTCCACTTTTTCCGTCACGAATTGAGGCCATGCCTTCGAAGGCATCGCTAACTCAATGTTTTTACATAAAAACTTGAGAAAATCTATGCGCTTCGCGTGGTATTTTTCGTCATTCTGTGATCAATGAGACTTGGCAAGCAGGCCGTGCAGCAGCAGGTCGAAATAGGTCCGCAGGAAGGCCTCCTTGTTGGGAGCGGGCACCCGGCGATCGTCGAATATCAGCCGCAGAACCGTCGTGGTCAGGATGGGCGCGACCACGATGTCGGAGAATTCCACCGGAACCTCGCGAAACTCCTTGGACGCAACCCCTTCCAGAATGAGGGCGTCGACCTTGGCGATGATCGGCTCAATGAACTGATCGTGGTGCTGGTCGATCAGGTCGGGGAAGCGATGTCCCTCCGCAATGACGAGCCGCGTGAGCTCGCGGGTCGTGCGATCCTCGGCGATCTGTTCGTAGAGCAGCCCGAGAATGGAGGTTAGCCTGTCGGTGACGCTGCCGCTGAGGCTCTCGGTGATCCCCAGCAGTTCCTGGAACGGCACGGAGAAGTGGTTGATCATCGCTTCGAAAAGCTTTTCCTTCGTTTCGAAATAGACGTAGACCGTGCCCTTGGTGACGCCCACCCTATCGGCGATGTCTTCGACGCGCGTGCCCGCAAAACCGCATCTGACGAATTCCTCGAAGGCGGCATCGAGAATCTGGATGGGTCGCAGCGCTTTCTGTTCCGCGCGGGTGAGCTTCTTTTGAGCTGCCATTTTGCCTTGCCTCCCGTGTCGTGCGCGCCTCGTCCCTGCGGCACAAAGTTTCATTGACTAATGCGTCAGTCAATTATATAGCAGCTGCCGTTGAGAGCAAGAGGTCAACTATGAGAACCATTCTGGTCGCCACAGCGATCGTATGCGCCATCGGTCTCGGATCATGCAGCGATGCGGGCGGTCCGACGGAGCCGAGCCCGCGGCAGGTCGCCGTCGTCGTCGCCAAACCCGAGCCGCTGGTTCAGGGCGGCGCGATCACCGGAGAGGTCCGCGCCCGTGTCCAGACCGATCTGTCGTTCCGTGTCAGCGGCAAGATCATCGAACGGCTGGTGGAGGTCGGGCAGTCCGTGAAGGCGGGGCAGCTGCTGGCGCGGATCGATCCGGAAGAGCAGAAGGCCGAACTGGATGTGGCGGCTGCCAATCTCCAGTCGGCTGAGGCGCAGCAGACCCAGGCGCAGCTCGCATATGACCGGCAGCAGAGCCTGTTTCGAACGCAGGTGACGACGCGCGCGGCACTCGACCAGGCGCAGGAGGCGCTTCTGACCGCGCAGGCATCGACGAAGTCGGCGCAGGCGCTGCTGGAAACCGCACAGGATACTCTGTCCTACACGGAGCTGAAGGCGGATGCCGACGGCGTGATCACTGCCCGCAATGCCGAGGTCGGGCAGGTGGCGCAGGCGGCCCAGCTCGTCTTCACCCTTGCCCATGACGGCGACCGGGATGCCGTCTTCGAAGTGGTCGAAAGCGCATTCCTGCGCCCGATCGACGGCGACGGGACCGTGACCCTGCTGTCGGATCCCTCGCAGAAGATAACGGCGAAGGTGCGCGAGATTTCACCGACGATCGATTCTTCCACCGGAACCATCAAGGTCAAGGTCGCGATATCGAGCGACGCTCCGATCCCCCTCGGTGCTCCCGTCGTCGGCAGGTTCAATTACGTCTCGCAGAACGTCATCCAGCTTCCCTGGTCTGCGATGACCTCCAAGGCCGGCAAGCCGGCCGTCTGGATCGTCGACCCCGCATCCTCTGCCGTTTCGGCAAGGGCGGTGGATGTCGCCGGCTACGAGACCGGCAGCTTCATCGTCAAGGCGGGCGTGTCGGAAGGAGAGGTCGTGGTGACCGACGGAACCAAGTTCCTCAGGCCGGGTGAAATCGTGTCTTATGTCAAGGAAGCTTCCAAGTGAGTATTCGTCCCAAGATAGTTGCACTGATGATCGGTACGGCCCTGATCTCTTCCTGCACCAAGCAGGAGGAAAGCAAGGAGCAAGCACCCCGTCCGGTGCTGTCGACGACAGTCAAACAGACGCCCGCTACGAGCCTCAGCCTCACCGGCACGATCGAACCGATGATCGAGACCGATCTCGGCTTCCGGATTCTCGGGCGGATGATCGCCCGTAACGTCAATGTCGGAGATATCGTCAAGCGGGGCGACGTCGTTGCCGCCATCGATCCGCTGGCGCTGGAGCTTGCCGTGCGCAACGCCCAGTCGGACGTGGAAAACAGCGATGCCCAGCTCAGAAACGCGGTGACCACGGAGCAGCGCCAGCGCGCGCTGGTGGAATCGCGCTCGGGCACGGAAGCTTCGCTCGAAGAGGCCGAGCAGGCGAGACGGACGGCCGCGGCTGCCGTTGCCAAGGCGCAGGCCAACCTCGACAAGGCCAAGGAGCAGCTCGGCTACGCACAGCTTCAGGCGGAATTCGACGGCCTCGTGACGGCGACCTCGGCCGAGGTCGGCCAGGTCGTCTCGGCCGGCCAGACGGTGGTGACCATCGCCCGGCCGGACAAGCGCGACGCCGTGGTCGACGTGCCCCAGGCCGCCGCCCAGAAATTGAAAATCGGCGCGCCCTTCGACGTGACGCTGCAGCTCGATCCTTCAATCCGGACCTCGGGGATCGTGCGCGAAATCGCGCCGGAGGCGGAGACCGCCACCCGCACGAGCAGGACCAAGATCGCGCTCACCGATCCGCCTGAAGCCTTCAGGCTCGGTTCGGTCATAACCGCCTCTGCAACCATTGCCGCCGATCCCGAGATCGTCCTGCCGTCCTCGGCCATCCTTGCCGGCAGCGACGGCCCGAGCGTCTGGATCGTCGATGCGCCGGCCAAAAAGGTATCGCTGCGCCGTGTCAAGATCGACGGCGACGTGGAAGACGGCGGCACCGTCCGCGTCACCGAAGGGATCGCCCCTGGAGAAAGGGTGGTCGTGGCGGGCGTGCATAAACTTGAAGATGGCCAGGCCATCAGGATCGACCAGGAGATCAGCCAGTGAAGTCCTTCAATCTCTCCGACTGGGCGCTCGAACACCGTTCGCTCGTCTGGTACTTCATGATCGTCTTCATTCTCGCCGGCACCTTCTCTTATCTGAACCTCGGCCGCGAGGAAGACCCGAACTTCACGATCAAGACGATGGTGATCACAGCCCAGTGGCCCGGCGCCTCCGCTGAAGAGGTGACGCGGCAGGTGACCGACAGGATCGAGAAGAAGCTCCAGGAACTGGAATCGCTCGATTACACCAAGAGCGAGACCGTTGCCGGCCAGACGACCGTCTTCGTCGAGCTGCTGCCGACGACCAAGGCCAGGGATGTCGCGCCGACCTGGCTGCGCATCCGCAATATGATCGCCGACATCAAGGGCGATTTCCCGAGTGGAGTCGTCGGTCCCTTCTTCAACGACCGCTTCGGCGACGTGTTCGGCAATATCTACGCCTTCACCAGCGACGGGCTGACCCAGCGGCAGCTTCGCGATCTCGTCGAAAACGCCCGCTCCGAGGTTCTGACCGTGCCCAATGTCGGCAAGGTCGATGTGATCGGCGCCCAGGACGAGGCGATCTATCTCGAATTCTCCACACGCCAGATCGCAGCTCTCGGCATCGACCAGCAGTCGGTAATCCAGACCCTGCAGGCGCAGAATGCCGTCACCCAATCCGGCTTCGTCGATGCCGGGCCGGAGCGCATCGCCTTGCGGGTGAGCGGACAATTCACCTCCGAGGATAGCCTCCGGGCAATCAACCTTCGCATCAACGATCGCTTCTTCCCCCTGACCGACGTCGCGACGATCAAGCGTGGCTACGTCGATCCACCCTCGTCGCTGTTCCGATTCAAGGGCCAGCCCGCGATCGGGCTTGCCATTGGCATGAAGCAGGGCGCCAATCTCCTGGAATTCGGCGAGGGGCTCGACGCCCGGATGAAACAGGTCGTTTCCGATCTTCCGATCGGCGTGGACGTCCACCGCGTCTCCGACCAGCCTGCTGTCGTCGACGAAGCGGTGTCCGGCTTTACCCGCGCGCTCTTCGAAGCCATCGTCATCGTGCTTGTCATCAGCTTCATCAGCCTCGGTCTTCGCGCCGGCATGGTGGTGGCGATCTCCATTCCTCTCGTGCTCGCCATCACTTTCGTGGTGATGGAATATTCCGGCATTTCGCTTCAGCGCATTTCGCTCGGCGCGCTCATCATCGCGCTCGGGCTGCTGGTGGACGATGCGATGATCGCCGTCGAGATGATGGTGGCCCGCCTGGAGGCGGGCGACGATCTGAGAAAGGCCGCCACCCACGTCTATACGTCGACGGCCTTTCCGATGCTGACGGGAACGCTCGTCACCGTCGCAGGCTTCATCCCGGTCGGTCTCAACAGCAGCGCCGCCGGTGAATTCACCTTCACGCTTTTCGTGGTCATCGCGGTTTCGCTGGTGGTTTCCTGGATTGTCGCGGTGCTTTTCACGCCGCTTCTCGGCGTCACCATTCTGCCGAAGACGATGAAGTCGCATCACGAGAAGAAGGGCCGCTTCGCCGCCGTCTTTTCCTGGCTTCTGGGGCTGGCGATGCGCTGGCGCTGGGTCACCATCGTGCTGACGATCGGCGTTTTCGCTCTTTCGGTCGGCGGCATGGGGCTGGTGCAGCAGCAGTTCTTCCCCAATTCGGACAGAACCGAGCTCGTCATCGACTGGAACCTGCCACACAACAGCTCGATCGCCGAAACCAACAGGCAGATGGCCAGGTTCGAAAAGGAGATGCTGGCCGACAACAAGGATATCGATCACTGGACGACCTATGTCGGCCAGGGCGCGCCGCGCTTCATCCTGTCCTTCGACGTGCAGACGCCCGATGTCACCTTCGGACAGACGATCATCGTCACGAAGGGGCTCGACGTGCGCGACAAGGTGCGGGCGGAGCTGCAGGACTATCTGACGAAGACCTTCCCCGGCACCGACGCCTTCGTGAAGCTTCTCGATATCGGCCCGCCGGTGGGCAAGCCGGTCCAGTACCGGATCAGCGGCCCCGATATTCAAAAGGTTCGCGACATCTCGCAGCAATTTGCCGGCGTCGTCGGTTCGCATCCGCTGCTGTCGAACATGGTCCTGGACTGGAACGAGCCGTCTCGCGTCGTGAAGGTCGATGTCCTGCAGGACAAGGCGCGCCAGCTCGGCGTCTCCTCCGAGGATATCGCAACCGCCCTCAACGGCATCGTCGAAGGTTCGACGGCGACGCAGATCCGCGACGACATCTACCTGGTCAATGTCATCGGCCGGGCCAAGGCATCCGAGCGCGATTCCATTCAGACGCTGCAGAATCTGCAGCTCTCCACCTCCAACGGCAAGGTCGTGCCTCTCTCGGCCGTGGCGAATTTCCGCTACGAGCTCGAGCAGCCGACGATCTGGCGTCGCGACCGGCAGCCCACCATCACGCTCAAGGCAGCCGTCCTCGGTTCGACGCAGCCGGCCACGATCGTCGACCAGCTGAAGCCGAAGGTGGAAGAGTTCCAGAAAACCCTGCCTGTCGGATACAAGGTGGAAATCGGCGGCGCGGTCGAATCCAGCGCCGAGGCGCAGGGGCCGATTGCCGCTGTCGCTCCGCTGATGCTCTTTACGATGGCGACGATCCTGATGATCCAGCTGCAGAGCTTCAGCCGCCTGTTCCTGGTGTTTGCGGTTGCGCCGACGGCCCTGATCGGCGTGGTCGCAGCACTCCTGCTGAGCAATGCGCCCATGGGCTTCGTCGCGATCCTCGGCATACTGGCGCTGATCGGCATCCTGATCCGCAACTCCGTCATCCTGGTCGTGCAGATCGAGCATCTGCGTAGCGAAGGAATGGCGGCGTGGCAGGCGGTCATCGAGGCGACCGAACACCGTATGCGGCCGATCATGCTGACGGCTGCGGCCGCCACGCTCGCGCTGATCCCGATCTCGCGCGAGATCTTCTGGGGGCCGATGGCCTACGCCATGATGGGCGGCATCGTCGTCGGCACCGCGCTCACCCTGCTGTTCCTGCCCGCGCTCTATGTCGCGTGGTTCCGGATCCCGCGGGATGAAAATGTCAAGGCCGATGCCGTGGCAGAGGCATGAGGGCATGCTTCGACGGCTATCGCCTATGGCCGCGCGGCGGCCGCTGCAACACGGCCGTGACAAAATGGTGGGATGGTGAAGGCGATGCCATCCCACGCCGGAGTGGGAACGACATGCCGGATGAGGAGAGGGGCAGAGCCATGCGGCCCGAGAGTTTTTGGTTTCCGGGGAGCGGATCGATGACGGAACGACATTCTCCGGAGCTGCCAACGGCAGCTCCGCGATGGCGACCAACGGCAGGGCTTCAAGGGCTCATGAAGACAGTCCCAGCCATCATCGTTGCGATCGGCCTTGCGACGCTTGCCGGCTGCGCCACGAGACCATCGCCTGAGGTCTTGAAGCCCGTTCATCTGAGTGAAACGGTTCATTCCGAGACGGCGCCGGACAGGGTGAGCGTGCTGGCTGTGACCAACAGAACCGCCGACAGCGTGCGGGGCGGGTTCGGCAGTGTATGGGCCGAGAACCCAACCTACGAGCAGTACGAGTTTTCGGTTCCTCCCGGCAGGAAGGACACGGCCATCACCTACCCCAGCGCGAAGCCGGATCCGGAACGGCAGTTTGCCGTCATCGGACGCAAGCCCTTGCCCAAAGACGCTTTCGTGCAGGAGGCACTCGCCTTCATGCAGCCCGACGGCACCATCGGCGTCTTCGTGCATGGTTACAATTACAGTTACCAGGAGGCGCTCTATCGCACCGCGCAGATCGCCGCGGACGCCAAAATACCGGGCGCGCCGATCCTGTTTTCCTGGCCTTCGGCCGCAGCCGTCGCCGGCTATGTCGGCGATCGTGATGCAGCACTCTCCTCGCGCAGCGATCTCGATTCCCTCGTCACATCGCTCTCGGCGTCCGGCAAGGTGAAACGCATCATTCTTTTCGGCCACAGCATGGGCGGGTTCCTTGTCATGGAAACGGTGCGCCAGCTCAAGCTGCAGCATCGCGATGACGTCATCGCCAAACTGGCGGTGATCCTGGCCGCTCCCGACATCGACGTCGATGTTTTCCGTTCCCAGCTGAAGGATATCGGGCGGATGCCGATCCCGATATCCCTTCTTGTTTCGAAGGACGACCGGGCGCTGGTCGCCTCGAGCTTCATCGCCGGCGAGCGGGCGCGCGTCGGGCGCCTCGATATCGACGATCCCGTCATCGAGGAGGCTGCTTTGAGGGAAAGGCTGCGGGTCATCGACATCACCTCGATCCAGGCATCCGATGGGCTCGGACACGACCGCTACGCATCGCTCGCCAAGTTCGGCGCGCAGCTTGCCTCCCTCGAAAGCGGCCGGCGTTCGAGCGCCGGCGACGTCGGCGCCTATGTCTTCGATGCCGCCGGCGCCGCGGTCGCTAGTCCGTTTCGGCTGGCCGGGCGTGTGGTCGGCGCGCAATGACCCGAACGCCTTGGGAGCACTCTGTACATGCGGCCGCCAGCATTGTGTACAATGTGACTATTAAATTGTCAGATGCCTAAATGAAGCGCAGACTTCCGCCCGTGGTCGAGTCGGCCTCAGGGGATATGGGAGGGCATTCATGAGCATTCGAAATCCGTCTCCCTCGTTATACAACGAGGATCTTGCACCCGCCGAGGAGCGTAAATGGGGTGCATTCAGTATCTTTAACGTCTGGACGTCCGATGTTCACAGCCTGTGGGGCTATTATCTGGCGGCGAGCCTGTTCCTGCTGTGCGGCAGCTTCGTGAACTTCGTCATCGCCATCGGCATCGGCTCTCTGGTCATCTTCCTGCTGATGAGCCTGGTCGGCAATGCCGGCGTGCGCACCGGCGTACCCTTTCCGGTTCTGGCGCGCGCCTCCTTCGGCACGTTCGGCGCCAACGTTCCGGCACTGGTCCGAGCGGTGGTCGCCTGCTTCTGGTACGGCGCGCAGACCGCCGCCGCATCCGGGGCCATCGTCGCCTTGCTGATCAGGAACGAGAGCCTGCTTGCCTTTCATCAGAACAGCCACATGCTCGGCCACTCGACCCTCGAACTCATCTGCTACGTCATCGTCTGGGCGCTGCAGCTGCTGATCATTCAGCGGGGGATGGAAACGGTTCGCCGGTTCCAGGATTGGGCCGGTCCGGCCGTCTGGATCATGATGCTGATTCTGGCCGTCTATCTGGTCGTCAAGTCAGGTACCTTCTCCTTCGGTTCTGAAATCCCGCGCGACGTGCTGATCGAAAAGACCAAGGATGCCGGCGTGCCGGGGGAACCCGGATCGATCGCAGCACTTGCCGCGGTGGCCGCCACCTGGATCACCTATTTCGCGGCGCTTTACCTGAACTTCTGCGACTTCTCGCGTTACGCAACGAGCGAAAAGGCGCTGCGGAAAGGCAATCTCTGGGGCCTGCCGATCAACCTCCTGGCCTTCTGCCTCGTCGCAGGCGTCACCACTACGGCCGCCTTCACTGTATACGGCGAGGTGCTGCTGCATCCGGAAATGATATCGGCGAAATTCGAAAGCTGGTTCCTGGCGCTGCTTGCGGCACTGACATTCGCGATCGCAACGCTCGGCATCAACGTCGTGGCGAACTTCGTCTCGCCGGCCTTCGATTTTGCCAATGTCTTCCCGCGCCAGATCAACTTCAAACGCGGCGGATATATCGCCGCATTGATCGCTCTGGTGCTTTATCCCTTCGCGCCCTGGGAGACGGGTGCGGCGCATTTCGTCAACTTCATCGGTTCGACGATGGGGCCGATCTTCGGCATCATGATGGTGGACTACTACCTCATCCGGAAGAGCCAGCTGAACGTCGAGGCGCTCTACCACGAGAATGGTGAGTTCCGCTTCCAGAACGGATGGCACGGCAATGCCTTCATCGCATTTGCGGTCGGCGCGCTGTTCTCCTCGATCCTGCCGACCTTCACCAGCATCCTGCCGGATTGGTGGGGCACCTATGGCTGGTTCTTCGGCGTCGCCATCGGCGGGGCGATCTATTTCGTATTGAGAATGGGCGCGCGGCGCAATCCAGCCTTCGCGTCATGACCAAATGAAAAGGCGCCCGGCAATCGCCGGGCGCCTTTCATGGCGGGTTTCCCGCTGACGCCTGGTTCAGCGGCGCGCGGCGACGGCATGCACCGCTGAACGGGCTGCAGGTTGCGCCATCGATCTCGCCGTCGAGCGAAGGGCTGATGACTGGCTGGAAGCCGCGTCGTCAAGCCTGAACTGGGCGATGAGTTCGCGAAGCTTCTGGGCTTGCTGTGCGAGTGAATCGGATGCCGCGGTCGACTGTTGCACCATGGTTGCGTTCTGTTGCGTGGTCTGGTCCATTCGGTTGACCGCGACATTGACTTCGCTGAGGCCTATGGACTGCTCTTTCGCAGAGGTGGCGATTGAATCCATATGGTGATTGATCTGAGTGATGAAGCCGCCGATGGTCTTCAGGGCCTGGCCGGTGTCGCGCACCAGCTTGACGCCGCTTTCCACCTCTTTGGAGGAGTTCTGGATCAGGCCCTTGATTTCCTTGGCGGCACTTGCCGAGCGCTGGGCGAGTTCACGCACTTCCTGGGCGACGACCGCGAAGCCCTTGCCGGCCTCGCCGGCTCTTGCCGCTTCCACGCCGGCATTGAGCGCGAGAAGGTTGGTCTGGAAAGCGATCTCGTCGATGACGCTGATGATGTTGGAAATCTGCTGCGACGAGGTCTCGATGCGCTCCATCGCCTCTTCGGCGTGGGAAACGACTTCCGCGGAGATGCCGGCGCTGCGATTTGCCTCGGTGGCGACCGTACGCGTTTCCTCGGTTCGCTTGCTGGAGTTCGACACGTTCGCGGTGATCTCTTCCAGTGCGGCCGCCGTCTCTTCCAGCGAGGCCGCCTGCTGCTCCGTGCGCTTTGAAAGATCGCTCGCCCCGGAGGAGATTTCCCGCGTGCCTTCGTCGATCGTGCCGATGCTTTCGGAAATTGCTCTCAGCGTTGCACCGAGCTGGGTGACGGACTGATTGAAATCATGGCGCAGCGCCTCGAAATCGGGGGCGAAAGCCTCGTTGAGCTGGAAGGCGAGGTCGCCTGCGGCGAGCCGTTTCAAGCCGGCGGCAAGACCCGAAGTGGCGATGCGCAACCGCTCCGATGCGTCGGCTTCCGCCTGCTTCTGAGCGGCAACGCGATCGGCCTCCGCCCTGTTGCGGTTTTCCTCGGCTTCGATGGCCATCCGCTTGTTGGTGATCGCGGCTTCGCGGAAGATCTCGACTGCGCCTGCCATCGATCCGATTTCGTCAGCCCGGTTGGCAAACGGAATCTCCGAACCGGTGTCTCCGTCGGCCAGCCGCCGCATCGAAGCGGTGATGCCGGTGATCGGATTGGCGATGCCCGTCAGCACGAAGGCGACGGAGCCGAGAACGAGCAAGCCTGCAACGCTGATGGCGACGAGCAGATAGAATTCTATGGAGTCGAAGGTTTCCTTGCTAAGGGCGGCGGCCTTGTTGCTGCCGCTGACATCCAATTCGACCAGCGTCGTCGTGGCTTCCTTGAGCTTATCCGAATAGGAGCGCATCTCGCCGCCCAGATACTGCCCGGCTTCTTCGGTCTTGTTGGCGCGGGACAGCGCGAGCAGCTGCGAGCTGCTGGCGATGTAGCCTCCAACGCTCTCCTTGATCGTCTTGATCAGTTCGCGCTCGTGGTCTGATGACGCAAGCGGAAGATAGGCGTCCACCGATTTGCCAATTGTATCCTCGGCGACTTTGATGGCCTCTTCGCGCGTTTTCTTTTCCGCCTCCGACTGCGCGATGATGTGATCACGATAGGCGAGACGCAAATTCGTCATGGCGAGATTGATCGCCTGCGAGGCCTGCACGCTCGGCAGCCAGTGGGTCGCAATCTCTTCGGTCGAGCCGTTCGTCTTTCGAAGGCCGTCGACCGCGAGATAGGCGACGAGACCGAAAAGAATGGCTATGCCACTGAAAATCAACAGCAAACTGGATTTGATGTTTGGACGACGCATTGAAAGTCCTCGATCGAACTTCCGGCTTCAGACCGGACGGGATGAGGCGTTTTCTAACAAAAAAAATTTAACGATTTGCTCCATCTGTAAAATGCCGTTTACCACTTTTCCGGAAAACCGACGTCGCATTTGCGCAAACCATATCCCGGTAGCGCCGGAAATGTTTATCGATTGCGTCGCTGGAGATGAGAGGAGCCGGACATGATGAAGCGCATATTTTCCGCCTTTTTTGCCCTGATCATTCCGGTGCAGGCAACCCTGTCGCAATCCGCCGATGAGGGGCAAGCACGCAAAGCCCGATCCATCGCCCAGCTTCAATCGGAGGGCGTGCCGACCATCGATCATCTGCCGGTCATCGAGCCCGAGAGCGAAAGCACCCGCCGAAATACGAAATTCGTCGTCCAGCGCACCATCGCACTGGCGATCGTTGCCGTAAAAGGCGAAACCGGCGACCACGCCATGGGGCAGGCTCTTATCCGGCAGTTCGACGCCGCAGGTTTTTTCACCCCTAGGGAAAAGGCGTTCATGGATGATCCCGATCCCTCGGATCAGGACCGGACGAATTTCGCCTGGCGATACGAGGGTGTCCACGTCATGCTGTGGGCGCTGGGGATTTCGCCGGAGCTCGAACGTCCCGACCATATTTGCGATGTTCCCTCCATTGCGAATACGCTTCGCGAACTGGGGACGGACGGGCTGATGCGCCGTGCCAAGCTGCGCCCGCAGAAAGAGCTGCTCGACGCTGCCGACCTGATCTACCGCTACGATTGGGCCGCCGTGAACGCGCGACTAAAGGGCGAAGAGCCACCTGCCGGATTGGACAAAGGCGTGGTCTATGAATGGCACTACGCCCTCAACTGGCTGATCGGTTATATGGATCAGGACTGGGACGATATCACTACAGACACCTGATGTTTCTAACGCCTCGATAAGGTGATGGAACCTCCTTCGTATTGCGTTCGGCGTTTCATATCGTCGCGTGACAATTCTTCGATCCTCATTCGCTCCTTGGAGGATATCCGCGCATGGCTATCGGATCGCGGATAAATTAGACGAGTCTCAAGCATTTCGGTCGCCGTTCCGCGCTTTTGCCGGCGGCGCGAGACCCGCTCAGCCCTCACGCTGAGGCAGATGCATGTTTTACGAAATAGCATTATGATCGATGCGACGCCTACCGGCGTTGGTTGTGGATCTTTGATCCGCGCGGGATGGGAGGACGCAGGATTGGAGCAGCTGAAGGATCGGAACACTATTCCCAAGCGCGAAGGCAGCGGTTCGGCATCGCCGCCCTATGAACGGCCCGGCGTCGTCGCTGCCGCCGTTTACCAGCAAGGGCAACGCATCCGCGACATCAGGATAGAAGAGGCCGGTGAATGGCGGGGTCGGGAGAATGCGGTCGTCTGGATCGGCCTGCACGAGCCGGATGAAGTGCTGCTGCACCAGATCCAGGCCGAGTTCAATCTCCATCCGCTGGCGATCGAGGATGCGGCGCAGCCCCATCAGCGCCCGAAGCTGGAGATTTACGGAGAGGCGATGTTCATCGTCGCCCGGACCGCCCACATGAAGGACGACGAAATCGTCTTCGGCGAAACGCATCTCTTCGTCGGTCGCGGTTATGTCGTCTCCGTTCGCCACGGAGAATCCTCCTCCTATCTGGCGGTCAGGCAGCGATGCGAGGCGACGCCGGCCGCCCTTGCCCACGGCGAGAACTACATTCTCTATTCGATCCTCGATTTCATCGTCGATAACTACATGCCCGTCATCGAGGTCGTGCAGGAGGAAGTCGAGAAGCTCGAGGACCTGGTGTTGCGCGAGCAGCTGGAAAAATCCGACATCGAGCGGCTTTACCTTTTGCGGCGCAAGCTGCTGCGGCTGCGCAATGCCGTCGTGCCGCTCGTCGACGTCTGCCGGCGCTACGAGCATATCGATCTTCCCGGCATGGATCCGACGCTCCAGTCGCTGTTTCGCGATGTGACCGATCACGTGCGCCGGGTTCAGGAGGATATCGATGCGCTGCGCGAGGTTCTCGCCTTTGCCTTCGAGGCCAGCGTGATGATCGGCCAGACGGAGCAGACGGCGATCGCCCGCAAGCTCGCCGCCTGGGCGGCGATCCTCGCCGTGCCCACCGCAATCGCCGGCATCTACGGCATGAACTTCAGCGATATGCCTGAGCTGAAATTCCAGTATGGCTATTTCGTCGTGCTCGGCGTCATCGCCGTCCTGTGCCTCGGGCTTTTCGGCTTCTTTCGCCGGAGGAGGTGGCTCTAATCAGCACAGTGCTTCCAGCAGCCGGTCCCGGTGGATGCCGACATAGCTGATGTCGTTCAGATAGAGCCGGGCGTCTCCCGTCGCTACATCCTCCGCAAAGGTCTCGTCCCCGGCCGCGGCACTTGCCAACATGAAATCGACGAGTGCTTGAAGCCGCCTGCAGATCATCTCGGGAAGCTGGCGCCTTTCTTCCACGGTCGCGCCATAAGCTGAGCAGAAGATTTCCGCCCGCCGCAGCTGGTCGTCGAGGCCGAATGCCACGCCGGGATTGGCGGGATCGGACAGAGGCGCCCAGCGATAGACCGCATAGGCGAGATCCCACAGGCGCGGTGCGGGATGGGCGGTATCGAAATCGATGATCCCGACAGCCTCATCATTTACGGCGGCGACATTGTAAGGCGCATAGTCGCCGTGGCAGATGATCTCGCGCGGCTCCCGCGGCGGTAGCATCCATGTCTGGACCTCGCCATCCCCTTCGAGAAACCCTTCAGATGCCGAATGAAAATCCCGCAGAAGCCTGGCCGCCGAAATCAGCATGCGCTCCGATCCGACAGACGGATCGCCGAGGTCTTCGCAGACCCGCCCGGCGACATAGCTGACAATTTCCTGGCCTTCCCGTGATATCTTGATGGGTTCCGGGGCTCCCCGAAAACCTCTGCTCCCGAGATGGCGCAAAAACCGGTGCACCGTCGGCGTCCACACGCCCGACGGCCTGACGACGGTATCGCCGTTGCGCCAGATCTGCCCGGTTCGTCCGCCCTCCAACAGTTTCACGCCATGGCCTCCCGCGTGCGATCCCTCTATGCGGATTTCAGCTTTCCGATACGGTCCTGAACGGTCGCGCCAAGGTTCGTCTCATGGCAGTTCCGGTAAAACGTCGCCATATCGGCGGGCATCCCCTCGGGGATGGCGACGAAGTCTTCGAGCCGGAATCCGCTGGCGCTGCCGAGTTGCGGGTCTGCAAGCCGGCTCTCGCTCAAATCGCCGACACGATCGGCCAGGGCTTCGAAGTAGGCGAGGTTCTCATCCACCGCCGAAGGCGAAGATGTCCTGCCGTGTGCGGGGATGACCAATCTTGCACCGAGGTCGCGGATGCGCGCCAGCGAGGAGCGGATCAGGCGAAGATCATCGGCACGTCTGCTCCAGACTTCGGGAATGGGATATTCCACCGCATCGACCGCCAGGCAGATGCGAAGTTCTGGAATCCAGACGGCGACATGGTCGGGCGTGTGTCCTGGCGTATGGATGAGTTCCAGCGTCAGATCGCCGCCGTTCAGAACCATCGAGCCGGAGAAGGTGATGTCGGGGCCGATGAGTTCGACATTGCGAAACCGGGCTTCCTCGCCCGCCTTGTCGTTCAGCACCTGCTGCGCGGAGGGATCACGCAGGCGGTCGAGTGCCGCGGCATGCGCGATGATGGGAGCGCGCCCGGCTACGGCGGCATTGCCCCAGAAGTGATCCCAATCCATATGCGAATTGATGACGATCAAGGGGCGGGCCTCGGCCTTTTCCCCAAGCAGATCGAGCGCCGTCTTGCATTGCTCCGGCGTGCCGAGCGTATCGATCAGGACATTGAACCTCTCCGTCCGAACGAACGCGCCGTCCACTTCGTCACCCGCCCTGACGATCACGATCCGCTCGTCAAGTCCGGGATAGGAGCACAATTCCACCGATGGATCCACGTCTGGCTGCCTCTGTTGTTATCGCGGTGATTTTATCCAGTACATCAAATCCTGTTCGGATGCCTGATGGTTGAAGGCGAGCCTCTACCTGTCTTTTACATGTGGCCTTGGCACCGTGTCTCTGCATCTAAGTGTCCAAGATCCGTATTACTCACTTCACGATTACTTGGCAGCACGGATGTCTTGCCGGTGTATCTATTACTAGGAAACTCTCAAGACTCGATCTCCTTGTATCGAGCGTGTCTTTGAGAAAGTATGTAAGCAAACAGGTTCCGAGAAAGAATTCTTGCTCCGTTCTGGACTCTGTGACCGATTTGCAGAGCGCATTGACTTCGCTCTTGATTGGTCTCTAGATAAGGTAGCTGCGAATCAAGAGGCCCAGATATGCCGAACGACCTTCTTGCCCATGTCTACAGAGAGAGAGAGAAGCTGCAGGCCGAGCTGGCGAGAGTTCCAGCCTGGCAGAAGTTGCAACAGCTTCAGAAGTTAATTGCTACCTACGAAGCCTTTGAAGACGTAGAAGAAAAGCCAAGGGCATCTTCTGAAATTCCGCCTTCTAACGCAAACGTTGTCGTAAATGTTCAGCCTCAGTCAAGGGCGGGCTCCAAAACCGCTCTGGTCAACGAGGTTATCTCAAGACATCTGTTGGACTCTGGACATCGGGCTTCTTCTGGTGATCTTCTGCCAATCGTTCAGGCGGCCGGTATAGAGATCGGCGGCTCGATACCTGCAAAGACACTTTCTTCTTTCCTTACCAGTTCCAAACTTTTCAACAATGTGAAGGGTTTTGGATACGGACTCGTTGAGTGGGGCAATAGTCTAGGGCCTAAAGCCGGCCTGTTGCAGTCTGCAGCGAAGCAGAGCCCCTCTATGTCCATGCTCGACGAAAAAAACAATTCAGGAGTGGATGGTGGCCACTCCTGAATTCTATCAACCCTGCGCTGTTTAAAGCGCCCAAACACGGAGGATGGCATGGCTAAATACCATGGACCGACAACACCGGTCTAATAGGACCCGCATCGAAAGCTGGTAACGATCGATGCGGGCTTGTGACTACCCCGGTTAGGAGAAGGCCACAGGTTTCCTTTTCTTGACCGGGTTCAACATCAAGCGCAAGCACGAAAGGATTTCGCATGCGCGTCGAACTCGATCATTTCCCTAGCACGTATATAAAGGCATGCAACGTGCTTTGGGCAGTTCTGATCAAGGGGTGGCCTCAGACCAAGGCTGCTATAGTCTTTCGCCTGAACGTCGGAACCGTGAACCACATTGTTCATCGTCGCCGGTTCCCAACTGCCGTACCCCTCCCTCCGAATGATACGACTCTCAGCTAAAAGGTAGTCTAACTATGCGGCATCATCAAGTCTGGTGATGCCGCTAGCATTGTCGTTATAGAAGAAAAAACCGCAGACCGTAGCTAGGCCAAATGAAGCGGTTCCACCGGGTTGGCGCAGCCAATGCCGCTTTTATACCAGACCAAGTCATTTTTGAGATGCTGCAGCATCTCGGTGCGATCAAGCCGGATCAATCATACTGACCACTCGTGCGACGATCTCGTCGGTCGTGGAGGTGTCCAATGTATCCACAAGCCGAGCGGTTTTAAGCCTTACTCGCTCCATAATGTCGAGGGCTCTGACCTGATTGCAGAGAGCGACCCCTGTCGTCTTATGACCTGAGATGTTGACGGCCAGTCCAGCTTTGCGCGTGAACACACCTCCCGTGGTGATAGGCACGGTGAGGCACATTCCCACGACATTGATTTCGCGAGGACTGATCACGACGCATCGATGGGCGTCCTTCATTTCGTTCCCGACGACTGGATTCAGGTCGACGAGAAAGACGTCGCCACGCCTGGGAACGTTGCTGCGAACCATCAGGACACTTCGTTGCCGACAGGCGGGCTGACGTTCCAGGCTGCAGCCTGCTTGTTCAGCGCAGACATCTCATCTGCCCCTTCAAGCAACTCCGCCAGTGTATATCTCTTCTTCGCCACCGTTGGCGTGGCGACAAGCGCTCCATTGCTTACGACCAAGGTCAACTCCGCGCCGACTTCCACCCCGAGCATTTTTAACAGTGCGGGGGGAATGCTAAATACAGTCGCGCCGCCCTGGCGGCGAATCTTTGCTGTGTTCGTCATCTAAGTGCCTCTGATTTGTGCTACATAAATAGCACATTCTTCGATGGCGACAAGGACGGGCGTGCGGCTTCTGGTTACGGCGCGCGCTTTTGCGGCACTTGTACCGCGATGCTGGCATTTGCGATGGCCGTCATCGGACGTTCATTCCGCCTTCGGCTTCCGCTCCACGGGAACATGGACATCCCAATCTTTCATCACAGAGTTCGGCACGGCGGCCGTGCAGATCACCATGACGCTCGGTTTCGAGCGGCCAAGGCTCTTCGGCGTCCACTGTGTTTCCAGCGGGACCGCACATCGGGGAACCAGCGTCTTCAGGTTGGGTTCCAGCACCTCCCATTGCTGAGGTCCCTTGGCGTTCTCCTGCGAAATGAAGCGCCTGGCCTCCTCGCGGATTTCGAACAGGCCATGCGTCTCCTCCGTGGAGTGATCGGTCTCGATGCTCCAGGAAGCCAGGCACAAGGCGCAAGCCGACAGGGCGGCGCTAAAGAGTATCGATCGAAGCAATGGTGCGCCGTCAGCAGTCAAATGGGTCACCCTCCCGGGAGGCGCAAGACTACCCAAAGATAGCGCGAATCTTCAAGGCCTCTCTGCAGCGCGAGCGCTTGGAACACGTCTCATCCAAGCCGCGGCAATGCGGCCGACGGGATATGGCGCATCGCGAATTGCCAGTTTCGGTGGAACAACCTCCGCCAACAGAAGTTTGCCTCTAAAGCAAATCGAGGCGGCGGCCGATGTCATTCTCTCCAAACCAGGGTGTGTTGAGCACCCCACCGCGGATTTATTACGTCAATCCACTCCTTCTTCAGGGTATCGATGCGTGGCGCGAGGTTTTCGACCACGCCGCGGAGATGGATTTCGACCGTGTGCTGACCGCACCTCTCTTCGACCGGGGCGGGGAGCGCAGCGTCTTTGTCTCCCAGGACCTGGATTGCCTCGATCCTGAGCTATCACTCGGAAGCGAGGTCGAGGATGGGGTCGGGCGTCTGGCGGCGGCCGCCCGCGAAAGCGGTGTCGCCTTGATGATGGACCTGATGCTCGACGGCAAAGCCCGGGATCCACATGCGGGCTTTCATCCCGTCGACCCCCGGCGCTCGCCGTTGGACCCGGAAGACCCGATATCGGTGATAGAGGCGGAGCGCCAATCGCAACTGTCGGCGGAATGGACCGAACGGCTGCGACTGCTGACCGATCTCGGCGTCTCCGGCTACCGGGCGCTCGGCATCGACCGCATTGCGCCGGCGGTTTTCAAATCGCTGATTTCGGCGGTGCGCGAGAAGGCAGAAGCGCAATTCCTCGCCTGGACGCCCGGCACTGATTTTGGGGCGAGGGACGCGGTCAAGAATACAGGCTTCGACGGCTGCTTTTCATCGATGGCCTGGTGGGATTTCGACGAGAGATGGTTCATCGAGGAATACCGCATCCAGGCGCCGCTCGGCTGGCAGATCGCTTTTCCGGAACCGCCATTCGCCAGGCGGATTGCGCACGGAACCGAGAGCCGCGAAATCCTCGAACGGCGCGCCACCAGGGCGCTGCGCCTTGCCGCCACGCTCGGCGGCGGCCTGATGGTTCCGATGGGCTTCGAATATGGCGCAGCCACGCCGCTCGATCCGACCCATGGGAATGCAGCCGGCCTGCGGGGCCTGCGCCATGACCTCGCTTTCGATCTCTGCTCGGAAATTCGCCTTGCGAACACCGAGATCGGCAAGAACCCGCATGCGCATGCCGCATCGCTTCGGCTGATCCGCAACGCCAATGGCCCGGTCTCGGCACTGCTGCAGTCCGAGGCCGAAGACCTGCGCAGCGCGGGGAATGTGCGGTTCATCCTGCTCAACAGGGACCTCCGGAAAAGTGCGCCGGCGCCGGTGACCGCACTTCGCGAAGCGGCTTCGGGTTTTCTTCCCGTCGCAGCCGATGGCGCGGCGCTACGGCTGCGGGCAGGGGAGACCCGGGTGGTCGAATGCAAGGCGCCGGCGCCGATCACAGCCCGGCCGATCCTCGAGATCGAGCAGGCGGTCGCCTCGGCGCGGCTTGCCATCGAAAACATCATGCCGCGGGTCGATGACGGGCGCTTCCCCGTCAAGCGGGTGGCCGGCGACATCGTCACCGTCGAGGCTGACATAGTCGCCGACGGCCATGACCCGATCGCGGCGATCCTGCTCTGGCGGCCGGTCGATGCGGCGGACTGGAACGAGACGGAGATGCAGCTGGTCGAAAACGACCGCTGGCGCGCCGAATTCCTGCTGGAGCGCACCGGACGTTATGAGTTCGCCGTCGAGGCGTGGAAAAACCCATTTGCGATCTTTCGCTATGAACTGACGAAGAAACACGACGCCAGGCTGGACCTGAAGCTCGAACTGCAGGAGGGGCTGAACCTCGTCCGCTCGGCCGAGACACATGCGGGTGCCGCGCTCCGCACCGAATTGAAGGCCCTCGCCGACAGTCTCGAACGGGCGTCCGATGCCGAGCGCACGGCGATCCTGCTCGATGCCGAGACATTCGAATTGATGAACAGGGCGGACAGGCGGCCGTTTCGGCTTCGCTCAGGGGCAAGCGCCGTCGATGCCGAGCGCAAGGCGGCGGCTTTTGCCAGCTGGTACCAGATCTTCCCGCGCTCGCAGAGCGGCGATCCGGACCGGCACGGCACCTTCGACGACGTTATATCGAGATTGCCCGCCATCCGCGACATGGGCTTCGATGCGCTCTATTTCCCGCCGATTCATCCGATCGGATCGACCAACCGGAAAGGCCGCAACAACAGCCTGAAGGCCGCGCCTGATGATCCCGGCAGCCCCTATGCCATCGGCTCCGAGGACGGCGGCCACGATGCCATTCATCCCGAGCTCGGCGAGTTCGAGGATTTCCGCCGGCTGGTCGAGGCGGCAAGCCGGCATGGCCTGGAGATCGCTCTCGACCTCGCAATCCAGGCGTCGCCGGATCACCCCTGGCTGAAGGAGCATCCCGGCTGGTTCGACTGGCGTCCCGACGGCACGATCAAATATGCCGAAAACCCGCCGAAGAAATACGAGGATATCGTCAACGTCGATTTCTACACAAAAGATGCGCTGCCTTCGCTCTGGGTGGAAATCCGAGATGTCGTCCAGCTTTGGGTGGACCAGGGCGTCAAGCTCTTTCGCGTCGACAATCCGCACACGAAACCTTTCCCGTTCTGGGAATGGCTGATCGGCGATATCCGGGCGCGTCACCCCGATGTCGTTTTCCTGTCGGAGGCCTTCACCAAGCCGAAGGTCATGTACCGGCTGGCGAAGATCGGCTTCTCTCAGTCCTACACCTACTTCACCTGGCGCAATGCCAAGTGGGAGCTTGAGCAATATATGCGGGAGCTGACCGAGACGGCGGCGAAGGAGTTCTTCCGGCCGCATTTCTTCGTCAACACCCATGATATCAATCCGGATTTCCTGCAGAACGCGCCGCGCCCGGCCTTCCTGATCCGTGCGGCCCTTGCCGCCACGCTGTCTGGATTATGGGGCGTCTATAATGGTTTCGAACTTTGCGAGGGGCGCCCGGATGCCAAGCGCAAGGAATATGCCGATAGCGAGAAGTACGAGATCCGCGCCTGGGACTACGACCGGCCGGGCAATATCATTGCCGAAATCAGGACGCTCAACCGCATCAGGAACGAAAACACCGCGCTGCATTCGCATCTCGGGCTGACGCTGCTGAATGCGTGGAATGACAATATCCTTTTCTTCGAGAAGGCAAGCAAGGCCCGCGACAATGTCCTGCTCATCGCCATCAGCCTCGACCCCCACAATTTTCAGCAAAGCGATGTCGAACTGCCGCTCTGGCACTGGTCGCTCGGCGACGACGGCACGCTGGATGCCGAGGATCTGATCGGCGGGCATCGTTTCAAATGGACCGGCAAAAGGCAGACCGTCAGCCTAAACCCTGAGATTCTGCCCTTTGCGATCTGGCGCGTTCGAGCAGCGGAGGCATGAATGGACACGATGAACCCCGATGGTATCGAGCAGCCGCTCTGGTACAAGGATGCGATCATCTATCAGCTGCACATCAAGTCGTTCTACGACGCCAATGGCGACGGGGTCGGCGACTTTGCCGGCCTGCACCAGAAACTCGATCACATCGCAGCCCTCGGCGTCAATGCCATCTGGCTCCTGCCGTTCTTTCCCTCTCCGCGCCGCGACGACGGCTATGACATTGCCGACTATGGCAATGTCAGCCCCGATTACGGGACGGTGGAGGACTTCCGTGCTTTCGTCGACGCTGCCCACCGGCGCAATATCCGCGTCATCATCGAGCTCGTCATCAACCACACCTCCGATCAGCATCCCTGGTTCCAGCGCGCCCGCCAGGCCCCGGCGGGATCGCCGGAGCGCGACTTCTACGTCTGGTCCGATAGTGATCAGAAATTTCCGGAAACGCGGATCATTTTCATCGACACGGAAAAATCCAACTGGACATGGGACGCGGTTGCCGGCGCCTATTACTGGCACCGCTTCTATTCCCATCAACCCGACCTGAATTTCGACAGCCCCCTCGTCATGGAGGAATTGCTGAGGGTGATGCGCTTCTGGCTGGAAACCGGCATAGACGGATTTCGTCTCGATGCGATCCCCTACCTCGTCGAGCGCGAGGGCACGATCAACGAAAACCTGCCGGAAACCCATGCAATCCTCAGGCGCATCCGCGCCGCTCTCGACGCCACCCATCCCGGCGTGATGCTGCTTGCCGAGGCCAATCAATGGCCGGAGGACACGCGCGAATATTTCGGGGAGGGCGACGAATGCCACATGGCCTTCCACTTCCCGCTGATGCCGCGGATGTATATGGCGATCGCCAAGGAGGACCGGTTCCCGATCACCGACATCCTGCGCCAGACGCCGGAGATTCCCGACAACTGCCAATGGGCGATCTTCCTTCGCAACCACGACGAACTGACGCTCGAAATGGTGACCGACGCCGAGCGGGACTATCTCTGGGAGACCTATGCGTCCGACAAGCGCGCCCGCATCAATCTCGGCATCAGGCGGCGCCTGGCGCCGCTGATGGAGCGCGACCGGCGGCGGATCGAGCTGATGAACGCGCTGCTTCTGTCGATGCCGGGAACGCCTGTCATCTATTACGGCGACGAGATCGGCATGGGGGACAATATCTATCTCGGCGACCGCGATGGGGTGAGGACGCCGATGCAATGGTCTCCGGACCGCAATGGCGGCTTCTCTAGGGTCGATCCGGCGCGTCTCGTCCTGCCGCCGGTCGCCGACCCGCTCTACGGTTTCGAGGCCGTCAACGTCGAGGCGCAGAGCACAGACGCCCATTCGCTGCTCAACTGGACGCGCAAGATGCTGGCGCTGCGCGGCAGGCATCCAGCTTTCGGGCGTGGTTCGCTGCGGTTTCTCTCTCCGGAGAATCGCAAGATCCTTGCCTACCTCCGGGAATATGAAGGCGAGACCCTGCTTTGCGTCGCAAATCTCTCGCGGCTGCCACAGGCCGTCGAACTCGACCTATCGAGCTTCGAGGGCCGCGTGCCGATCGAATTGACCGGCATGTCGCCCTTTCCGCCGATCGGTCAGCTGACCTATCTGCTGACATTGCCGCCCTACGGCTTCTTCTGGTTCCAATTGGAGGCCGATGCCGACCCGCCGGCATGGCGCACCGCGCCGCCGGAGCAGCTTCCCGATCTGGTGACCATGGTGATCCGCCGCGGCCTGCTCGATCTTGTCGATGAACCCAAGCTCGCGCGCGTCCTCAGCACTGAAATCCTGCCTGCCTATCTCGCCAAACGGCGGTGGTTCGGGGCGAAGGACCAGGCGCTTCAGGCGGCACGGCTGATCTCCGCAACGCCGATCCCTTATGCCGACGGTATCGTCCTCGGCGAATTGGAAGCTGTGCTGCCGAACCACAGCGAATCCTATCAGCTGCCGCTGGCGGTCGCCTGGGACGATGCCCAACCCTCCGTGCTGACCCAGCAGCTTGCCCTCGGACGGGTGCGCCAAGGCCGGCGCGTCGGCTTCCTGACGGACGGATTTGCCGTGGAGGCGATGGCGCGCGGCATCCTGCGGGGGCTTGGAGACCGCTCGCGGACCACCGGCCGCACCGGCACGCTTGAATTTCTCGGCACCGAGCGGCTCGACCGGCTCGAAATCACCGACGAGCTTCCGGTCCATTGGCTCTCGGCCGAGCAGTCCAACAGCTCGCTGATCGTCGGCGACCTCGCGATGATCAAGCTAATCAGGCACATCTTTCCCGGTATTCATCCGGAGGTCGAGATGACGCGCTATCTCACCCGCGCCGGCTATGACCACACGGCGCCCCTGCTCGGCGAGGTCGCACATACCGATTCCAGCGGACGCCGTTCGACATTGATCATCGTCCAGGGCGCAATCCGCAATCAGGGCGATGCCTGGAACTGGATGTTGAACAATCTGCGCCGTGGAGCAGACGAACTCGTGCTGAATGACCCGGCGGTTCAACCGGGCGACGACGTCTTCCGGCCGCTGATCAGCTTCGTCGCGATGGTCGGCCTTCGGCTCGGCGAGCTGCATGTCGTACTTGCCGGGGAGACCGGGGACGAGGCCTTCAGCGCGGTGGTCGCAGGCGACAGCGAGGTCGAGGCGATGAAAAAGGCCGTTGCCGGCGAGGTCGCCTATGCCATGTCGAAACTGGCAGAACGCGAGGAGAATGCCGATCCCGCGATCGACCTGCTCGCAGCCCCGCTTCTCGCGCGTCGTTCCGAGCTCGTCGAGCTCGCTGCGACGCTGGCGGAGAGCGCCCGCCATACGCTGATGACCCGCACGCATGGCGATTTCCATCTCGGTCAGATCCTCGTCAGCGAGGGCGATGCCGTCATTATCGATTTCGAGGGCGAGCCCGCGAAAAACCTGGCCGAGCGCCGGGCCAAGACCAACCCGCTGCGCGATGTCGCCGGGCTTTTGAGATCGCTGAGCTATCTCGTGGCCACCGCCCAGCTCGACAATGATGCGGTCATCGAACACGAGAATGAAGTCCGCCGCGACGCCATCGCCCGCTTCGGGCGTCATGCCGAGGAGGCCTTTCTCGATGCCTATTCGCAGGCGGTCTCCGTATCGAAGGAGCTTGACATGTCAACCGATCAAAGACGGAGGGTTCTCGATGCCTTTCTTCTCGAAAAGGCCGCCTACGAGATCGCCTATGAAGCCCGCAACAGGCCGAAATGGCTACCGATCCCACTATCCGGCCTTACCGAAATCGTATCGCGTCTGGCGGGGGTCAAGGCATGAATGTTGAACGTTCGGAACTTCTCTCAGGCATCGGACAGGATGCGTTATGGGCCTTGATCGAGGGGCGCCATGGCGATCCCTTCTCGATCCTCGGTCCCCACGAAAGCGGCGGCATGACGATCGTACGGGTCTATCTGCCCGGCGCCGAAGCGGTCGATCTCATCGAGGCGGCGAGCGGTCGGGTGATAACGCCTTTCAGCATCGCCCATCCGTCCGGTCTGTTTGCGGCGGCGGCCGCCTCGAGGAGCGGATACCGGCTGCGGATTACCTGGCCGGATGCGGTCCAGATCACCGAGGACCCCTATAGTTTCGGTCTGCTCCTCGGCGAGCTCGACCTCCATCTGATAGCGGAGGGCACCCACTACAGCCTGAGCCGGACGCTCGGCGCGGTTGATATGTCGATCGACGGCATAACAGGCGTCCGTTTCGCCGTCTGGGCCCCGAATGCGCGCCGCGTCTCGGTCGTCGGCGATTTCAACGCCTGGGATGGGCGGCGAAGTCCAATGCGGCTGAGACCGTCGGCGGGTGTCTGGGAACTGTTTATTCCCCGCCTCGCCCCCGGCGAAAGATACAAGTTCGAGATCGTCGATGCACAGGGGACCTGCCTGTCGCAGAAGGCCGATCCGGTGGCGAGGGCGAGCGAGGCTGCACCTTCCACCGCATCCATCGTCGCATCGTCGACGCCGTTTCGATGGAGCGATGACGGCTGGATGAAAGGACGATCCAGGCAAGACAGGCTGGAGGGCGCATTCTCCGTCTATGAGGTGCACGCCGGTTCCTGGCTTCGCGACCAGAAGGACGGCAACAGGTCGCTTGACTGGGTCGAGCTCAGCCAGCGCCTCGTTCCCTATGCCCGCGACATGGGTTTTACCCATATCGAGCTGCTGCCGATCATGGAGTATCCGTTCGGCGGATCCTGGGGTTATCAGCCGCTTGGCCTGTTTGCGCCCACCGGCCGATATGGGACGCCCGAGGATCTCGCCTATTTCGTCGACCGCTGCCATGGCGCCGGGCTCGGCGTCATCCTCGACTGGGTGCCGGCCCATTTTCCCACAGACGTCTGGGGGCTTGCCCGCTTCGACGGCACGGCGCTCTACGAACACGAAGATCCGCGCGAAGGCTTTCACGGCGATTGGAACACGCTGATCTACAATCTCGGCCGCAACGAGGTGAAAGGCTTCCTGATCGCCAGCGCCCTGGAATGGCTAGAGCGCTACCATATCGACGGTCTGCGCGTCGATGCCGTTGCCTCGATGCTCTACCGCGACTACAGCCGCAACGAAGGCGAATGGATTCCCAACCGCTATGGTGGCCGCGAGAATCTGGAAGCGGTCGAATTCTTCAAGCACCTGAACAGCATCATTCACGAGCGCTGCCCGCATGCGATTGTCATCGCCGAGGAATCGACGGCCTGGCCAGGCGTGACGAAGCCGCCGGAGCAGGGCGGGCTGGGGTTCGACATCAAATGGAACATGGGCTGGATGCATGACAGCCTGAGTTATATCGAGAAGGATCCGGTCTATCGCAGCCATCATCATGGCACGATGACCTTCGGCATGCTCTATGCCTATTCCGAGCGCTTCATGCTGCCGATTTCCCATGACGAGGTGGTTTACGGAAAGGGCTCGCTGCTCACCAAGATGCCGGGCGACGAGTGGCAGAAATTCGCCAATCTGCGCAGCTATCTCGGCTTCATGTGGGGCCATCCCGGCAAGAAGCTCCTGTTCATGGGAAGCGAAATCGCCCAGCCGGGTGAGTGGAACCATGACGGTTCGGTGACCTGGGATGTGCTGGACCGACCTCAGCATGCGGGGATTCAGCGGCTGGTCAAGGATCTCAATAGCTTTTACGGAGAGGAGCCGGCCTTACAGTTCGGCGATTTTCATCCCGAGGGCTTCGAATGGGCGACCGCCGACGATGCCGTCAATTCCGTTCTCGGCATACTGCGTTATGCCCCGGATCGCGCCTCGTCCGTCCTCGTCGTCTCGAATTTCACGCCGGTGCCGCGTTACGGCTACAGGATCGGCGTGCCTCGGGATGGTGTGTGGGTCGAGCAGATCACGACGGATGCCCGGGAATATGGCGGCGCGGGTCTCGTCAACGGCGCGCTCTCGAGCGAACCCATACCCACCCACGGCAGGCCCGTCTCTCTGTCACTGACGCTGCCGCCGCTGGCGACGGTCTTTCTCAAGGGACCATCGCCGTGAGAAGGCTCAAGGCCCTCTGGTCACCCTGCGTGCGGAGCCGGATGAATGAAGGGCCAGGGGCTCGCCTCGGATCCCTTTTCGATGGGAACTTCGATCAAAACGGGTTCATCGAGAGATAGAGCTTTTTCGAGCGCCTCTTTCAATTCGCCGGGGCTCGTCACCCTGAACGATCGAATGCCGAAGCTCTCGCCAAGGGCTGTAAAGTCCGGATTGGTGAGGTCCGAGCCAAGATAACGGCCCTTATAGGTCTGTTTCTGGTCGCGCAGCACATTGCCGTAGGCGGAATTGTTGAAGACGACCGCGACGACGTTGATCTTGTGCTGGACGGCGGTGGCAAGTTCCTGAACGCCGAACAGGAAGCCGCCATCGCCTGAGATAGAAATAACTGATTTGTCGGGATGGGCGACTTTGACCCCCAAGGCCGTGTTGAAGCCGAAACCCAGATTGTCCTGATAACCGCATGTCACGTACTGGCGAGGGCCGTAGACCGGGAATGCAAACCGGGCGGTAAAGCCCATCTGGCAGATTTCCTCGACGAAGAAGCCGTCCCTCGGGAGAGCCTCGCGGATGGCATTGAGATAGGCGAGCTGCGGCTGCGCCGCCTGGAAGCAAGACCGGGCCTCTTCGTTGAGCTCGGCGAATTCGCGCGTGCGGTCCTCGCGGCCGGACCCGGCCAGGGCATCGATCAGCGCCTGCGTTCCATCCCTCGCATCCGCGACGACGCCGACATCGGGCTTGAGGCGGACCATCTCGGTCGGATCGATATCGATGCGGATGACCTTGAGATCTTTGGGAAGCCACTTCCATCGCATGAACTGCAATTCGAGCCGGCTGCCGATCCCGATCAGCACGTCTACCTTCTTCCAATATTCATAGGCGGCGACGAAATTCAGATAGTTCGGGTGGTCGTCGGCGACGATGCCCTTGCCGGAGCGGTGGGACGTCACAGGCGCCTGCAGCAGTTCTGCCAGGGCTGCGATCTCGGCTCCCGCATCTGCTGCGCCGCCGCCGACCATGATCATCGGATTCCGGGCGCCTGAAATCAGCGCCGCCGCGGCGGCGATCTCGTCTGAGTTGACGGCCGGATGAGGCGCCCTCACTCCGATGGGAAGATCGACCTCGGGACCGGATCGTCCAAACACATCCCACGGCGCTTCGACCGCTCCTGGGCCCTGACGGCCGGAGAGTATCTTGCCGATGACCCCTGATATGACGGGGCCGGTTTCGGACTGGTGATCGATGCGTTCGGCCGTCTTCGTGATCCCGCGCATCGTGGCGAGCTGATCCGGCAATTCGTGCAACTGTCCTCTGCCCTGGCCGATCAGGTGGGACATGATGTTGCCGGTAACGCAGAGAACCGGCGCGTTGGCGCCGTAGGCGGTGCAGAGGGCCGCACCAGAATTGAGAACACCCGGGCCGGGCACGACCGTATAGGCGCCGATCCTGCCGGTGGATTTGGCATAGCCGTAGGCCATGTATCCGGCGCCCTGTTCGTGCCTGGTATGAATGAACCGGATTTTATCGCCGGCGCCATAAAGGGCGTCGTTGAAATCGTACATGTGGGCGCCGGGGATGCCGAAGACCGTGTCGATCCCATGGGCGACAAGCGAACGGGTGATCGCCTGGCCGGTCGTTTCTTTCCTGCTCATTTGGAGGCTCCGATGGTGCGTTCGGTTATGATTTCAGGCAGGCTTCGGCGCGAAGTGCCGTGACGATGGCGCCGGCGTCGGCCGGCTGCATGCCGGCAAGGTTCATGCGCCCGGAATCCGCCATGTAGATGCCGTGGTTTGCCCTGAGCGCGATCGCCGTTTCTTTTCGCATGGAGAGATTGGAAAACAGCCCGCGTTGCCGGCTGATAAAGGCGAGATCGGGAGAGGCAGCGGCCAGCGCCGCACGATTGCCGTTGACGCGCAGGCACATTACTTCGAGCTCGGCGCGCCATATCGCCGTCATCTCCGGGCTTTCGAGAATGGCCCGGACGATGGCGGCCCCATGGTCGGGCGGCATCGACCAGTTCACACGGGCGAGAGCCGCCATGTTGCTTTCGGCCTTCCGGAGATCATCCCCATTGCGGGCCATGACATAGAGCGCGCCGACGCGCTCGCGGTAGAGGCCGAAGTTCTTGTCGCAGGAGTAGGCGATCAGCGCCTCGTCGACCGCGTCGAGGACCATGCGCGTCGGAGCGGCATCCTGTTCGAGGCCGTCACCAAGGCCCTGATAGGCAAGATCGATGAAGGGCACCAGCCGATGCGCAACGAGGAGATCGGTAATCTCTTGCCACTGCTCCATGGTGAAATCGATCCCCGTCGGGTTGTGGCAGCAACCATGCAGCAGCACGACGTCGCCTTCCCGAGCAGAAGACAAGGCGGCGATGACGCTTTCGAATGTCACCTGCTGTGAGGCCAGATCGACGAAGGCGTATTGCTTGACCGGCAAGCGCGCCGAACCGAAGATCGGCGCGTGATTTGGCCAGCTCGGCGTCCCCAGCAGAACCGTTGCTGCCGGGTTGGCCGTTTGGATGAGCTCGGCGCCGAGACGCAGCGCGCCGCTTCCACCCGGCGTCTGAATGCCCACGAGGCGGTTGGCGAAATTAGGCGATGCGCCGAAAATAATCGGCTCAAGCAGGCGCACGAATTGCAGGTCGCCTTCCGGGCCGAGATATTTCTTGCTGTCCTGGTTCTCTAGGAGGAACTGCTCGGCTGCCTTGACGGCGCGCATGACCGGCGTGCGTCCCCTGGCGTCGCGATAGACCCCGACGCCGAGGTCGATCTTTCCCGAGCGCTCGTCAGCCTGAAATGCCTTGATGAGTGCAAGCAGGCTGTCGGCCGGCCGGTTGTTCAGTTCATTAAACACAAGTCACCTCGTTTCCTCTATCCTGGGTCGGAGATTAACTGAAGTGTCATGCCGAATTTCTGCGATTTTCCTCCTGTAGCGATGGAAGCGTGCAGACAATCGGCGCAATCCGACTATGATGCGCAGAAATTCACCATCTCGGAGGGGCCATGCTTGACCAGTTCGATATCAAACTGCTTGCCGCACTCCAGCAAAACAGCGAGCTGACACAGAGCGAACTGTCTCAGAAGGTCAATCTCTCCGCGACCCAATGCGCACGTCGTTTGGAAAGGCTGCGCAACGAGCAATATATCCAGAGCGTCGTCGCCATCCTCAACCCCGCAAAACTGGGTTTCACGGTCGTCGCTCATACGCTTGTCAGCTTGAGAGCACATACCGAAGGCGGAAACGAGCAGCTTCATCGCTTCATCGAGACCGCGCCGGAGATTCTGGAGTGTTATTCGCAGACCGGTGACGCCGACTTTCTGATGAAGGTGATGACGCGCGACCTCGAACATCTCAGCCAGTTTCTCGAAAGGATGATCCGTGTCACCGACAATCTGGCGTTGGTCAAGTCAAGCATCGTTCTCAGGACACTGAAAAAGACCACCGCTTTGCCGCTGCAGATCGTGACGTGAGAAGCGCGCGCTCTTACTTGAGATAGTGGATGTGCGGGCGCGAATGGTAGGGCGACGCTTCGATGCGGGCTTCGATGGAAAAGACCTCGCGCAGGAGGTCTTCGCTCAATATGTCCTCAGGCGCGCCGGAGGCGACGATCCTGCCTTGCTGCATGATAACAAGCTCATCGCAGAACATGGCCGCGTGGTTGAGATCGTGCAAAGCGACGATGCTGGTGATCGGCAGGCCGGAGACGAGCCGCATCAGGCCGATCTGGTGCTGGATGTCGAGGTGGTTTGTGGGTTCGTCGAGGATCATCTCTTGCGGCGACTGGGCGAGCGCCCTGGCGATATGAGTGCGCTGCTTTTCACCGCCCGACAGGTTCTGCCAGCGGTCGTCGCGCTTCTCCGCCATGCCGGCGCGCGCGAGCGCACTTTCGACCGCCTCTTCGTCGGCCCTCGTCCAGCCCGAGAACATCGACCGGTGCGGAAATCGTCCGAGTTTGACGACGTCGACGACCTTCAGATTGGCATTCGTCGTCGCGTGCTGTTCGACGAAGGCGATGCGCCTCGCGATCGAGCGGCGGCTGATTGCGCCGATGTCGCTGCGGTCGAGCGTGACACGGCCGGAATGCGGCCGCTTCAGGCCGGCGAGAAGCCGCAGCAGCGAGGTCTTGCCCGAGCCGTTCGGCCCGAGCAGGCCGAGCATACGGCCGGGCTGCGCCTCCAGGGAAACGCCGTCCAGAATGGTCTTCCTGCCAATTTTCCAGGTGAGGTTGTCGGCCTTGATGCTCATGACGCGCGCTGGAACCGGTAGAGAATGATCGAGAAGAAGGGAACACCCACGAGCGCCGTGACGACGCCGATCGGCAGGATTTGACCGGGAATGAGGGCGCGCGCGGCAATGTCGGCGAGCACCATGAAGATCGCTCCGCCGATGGCGCAGGCCGGCAGCAGGCGGATATGCAGCGGCCCGACGACGAAGCGGGCGACATGCGGCACGACGAGACCAACGAAGCCGATCGAGCCGACCATGCTGACGATCGTCGCGGTCATCATGGCGGTTAGCGCGGAGAGCACCATGCGGGCGCGGCCGACATTGACGCCGAGCGAGGATGCCGCCTCGTCGCCGAAAGCGAAGGCGTCGAGCACGCGGGCGTAGAACAGACAGGCGGCGAGACCGAACCCGACGACGATCGAAACCAAAGCGAATTCCGGCCAGCGCACGCCGCCGAAACTGCCGAGCAGCCAGAACATGACGTCGCGGGCTTGCTGTGCATTGGCCGAGGTGGTGACGATATAGGAGGTCGAGGCGTTGAAGAGCTGCGATGCGGCGACACCGGCAAGGATGGTGCGGTCGGCGCCACCGCGTGTGCCGTTCGACAGCAGTGCGACGAAGAAGAAGGCTGCGAAGGCGCCGGCAAAGGCGCCTGATGAGAGCGAGACCGCGCCCGAGCCGATGCCCAGGATGACGATCGCGACGGCGCCGGTAGAGGCGCCGGCGGAAATGCCGAGCACATAGGGTTCGGCAAGCGAGTTGCGCAGCAGCGACTGCATGATCGCGCCCGACAGCGCAAGGCCCGCGCCGCAGAAGGCGGCAACGAGCGCCCGGCTCAGGCGATAGTCCCAGATAACCGTCTCGTGGATGCCGTTCAGCTCGATGGCGGTCCATCCAAGCCGGTTGGTGACGGCCGAAAAGGTGGTCGCCAGCGGAATCGGCAGGTCGCCGATCCCGACGCTGACGCCGACGGCGACCGCGATCAGGCAGAGGGAGGCGAGCAGCAGTGCCGTGACCGCCCCCAACTGCCGGAAGAGACGGCCTGCGTCGGTCACTTCCGCAGACCGAGCGCCTTCAGCTGCTCGGCTACCTGCTCGGCGCCGTAGATCGTGCGGATGGTCGGGTTCATGGCCTGGCCGTCCATGACGACGAGCGCCTTGTTCTTGACGGCCGGGATCTGGCTGACGGCGGGGTCGGTGTTCAGGAACTTGATCTTCGCCTCGGGCTTGTCGAGTTCCCAGCGGTTGCGGTCGAGGCTGGCGACGACAATGACGTCGGGATTGGCGGCGATGATGCCTTCCCAGCCGATCGTCGGCCATTCCGCTGCCGCGTCGATTGCATTATGCCCGCCGAGCAGGTCGGCAATGAAGCCGGAGGCGCTGTTCTTGCCGCCGACATAGGCATCGGCTGATGGGCTGGGGCTGGAGAACCAGAAGACGTAGGACAGGTTCTTGCCGCCCTTGGAAACGCTCGCGCGAAGCTTGGCCTCACGCGCCTTGAAGTCGGCGATAACAGCCTGGCCCCGATCGGCAACGTCGAAAATCTCAGAGAGTTCGTCGATTTCCTTGTAGAGAAGATCCATGTTCCACAGCTCGCCGCGGCTGCCATACTGGTCCTTGACGTCCTTGGTGCTGAGGCAGGTGCTGGGCGAGAGATAGGTTGAAACACCGACCTTGTCGAAATCCTCACGCTTGGCGATCTTGCTGTTCGGCCCGACGAGGCTCGGCAGGGCGACGGCCACGAAGTCGGGATTCTCGGCCAGGATCGACTCGAAGGTCGGCATCTCGACGGTGAGAAGCTTGACCTTGGCATTGGCCTCGGCGAGCTCCGGCAGAACCTTGCTCGGCCAGAAGGCGGTGCCGTCCATCTTATCCTGGAGACCGAGCAGCAGCAGGATTTCCGCGCTGTTCTGGCCGAGGCCGATCGCCCGCTCGGGCGCCTTCTTGAAGGTTACCTCAGCGCCGCAGTTTTCCAGCGTCAGCGGATAGGTGGTCGAACCGGCCAATGACGGGGTTGCGGCAAGGCCGATCAGGGCGGAGAGGCCGCAGGCGGCCAGGAGCGATTTGAGGCTGGTCACGAAGAAATCCCGGTGCGTGAATATATGCGCCCGGGGTATAGCCGCAGGAGCGGCTAGGAAACAAGACAAAAATGATCAACTTTTCGCAAAAAATCGACAGTGCCGGATGTTGCGGCCGGAGTAACGATCTCCGACGTCGCAAGCAAAACCTTTGAGCTTGGTCAGGTGAGTTTTCCCACGAGCTTGGCATAGTCCGAAAACGTGGCTCCTTCGCCTTTGCGGCCGGCTTCGCCGGCAAGCTGCAGCACGCGGATCGGAAACAGGATCGCCGCCCGGTTGGCGCCGGAAAGCTCGTGGTCGTCGTCCTCCTCGATCGCCTTTTGAGCCTTCGAGAGCGCGGCGCCGATTTCCCCGCGCGTGAGCAATTCCTTCTCGGCGATGGCGTCGCATATCGAGGCCATCGCCATGATCAGGCCTTTGAGCTGCAGATTGGCGGTATTCATGGGAACTCCCAGGTGAAGAGCGAGATTTAGTCCGCCTCGACCGGTCGGATCGTGTCGACCGAGACCGTGCCGTCGAGGATACCCCGCTTTATATCACGTCTGTTCCGATCGATCTCGATCACGGTGTAGAGCTTGTCGTCGCGGAAGGCGCTGGCATTGACCGTCGTCACATCCTCGGCGGGCGCCGCATCGACTTCCATGAAATCGAGTTCGCGCGCTGCGGCGACGATTCTGGCGTCGCCCGGGGTTCTGGCGGCCACGACAACGATGCCGTGTCCCGGGGCATTGTCCCATCTGGGATCATCGGGTTTGGCGATCGGTTCCAGCCGGTAGATATTGAGCATCTCGCCGCCGGTTTCGGGTGACGCCTCCGCCGCCGCATCCTGCATTTGCGCCTGGCTCTCGACCGACCTTCCGAAGGTGTTCGGATTGGTCGCGTTGTTGGTCTCTTCCCTGCCTGTCCTTGAGACGTTCGACATGTCGCTCTCCATCATCAAGACGGAAACGACGCCCGGCGGGAAACTGTTCCCGCGCAGGCGAAGTTTACGGCTGACGGTATATGGGTCTGTACAACCGCGCGGCTCAGCCATACCCTTTTTCCACTCGAGCACTAAATTATCTCCAGTCGAGCAGGGGGGATTTTCGTGAGCAATCAAACCAGTGAATTTTCGCGGGATAGCGTCACGCCAGACAGCATCAATGGGCACGACCACAAGACGATGGCGTTCGACGACGCCAGCGCACTTCTGGAGGTCCTTGTCGCAGTCAGGCGCGGCGATTTTTCCGTGCGGATGCGGTCGGATCTGACCGGCGTCACGGGCAAGGTCGCCGACGCTCTCAACGACATCATCGCCGCCAATCAACGCATGGCCCAGCAGCTCGAACATGTCGGCCAGGTCGTCGGTCGGGACGGGCGAACGAGCACGCGGGTGCGCTTCGGTTTGTCGGATGGTTCCTGGTCTGAAATGGAGGGTTCGATCAACGGCCTGATCGACGATCTCCTGTGGCCGACGACGGCGGTCACGCGCACGATCACCGCGGTTGCCAAGGGCGACCTGCTGCAGACCGTGCCGCTCGATGTCGACGGGCGGGCGCTGAAAGGCGAATTCCTGCGCTCGGCCGATATCGTCAACACGATGATCAAGCAGCTGAGCGTGTTCACTTCTGAGGTGACGCGCGTCGCCCGCGAAGTCGGCACCGACGGCAAGCTCGGCGGGCAGGCGCAAGTGCCCGAGGTGACCGGCGTCTGGAAGGACTTGACCGAAAGCGTGAACTCGATGGCGTCGAACCTGACGGCGCAGGTGCGCAATATCGCGGAAGTGACGATCGCGGTTGCGAACGGCGACCTTTCGAAGAAGATCACCGTCGACGTGCGCGGCGAGATCCTGCAGCTCAAGGAAGCGATCAACACCATGGTCGACCAATTGCGCTCCTTCGCCTCGGAAGTGACACGCGTCGCCCGCGAGGTCGGCACCGAAGGCAAGCTCGGCGGCCAGGCGCTGGTTCCGGGTGTGGCCGGCACCTGGAAGGATCTGACTGACTCGGTCAACGCCATGTGCGGCAATCTGACGGCCCAGGTGCGCAACATCGCCCAGGTGACGACGGCGGTCGCCCGCGGCGACCTCTCGCGCAAGATCACTGTCGACGTCTCGGGCGAAATCCTGGAACTCAAGGAAACCATCAACACGATGGTGGATCAGCTCAATGGTTTCGCCGGCGAAGTGACGCGCGTGGCGCGTGAAGTCGGCACCGAAGGCCGCCTCGGCGGCCAGGCCCAGGTGCCCGGTGTCGCCGGCACCTGGAAGGATCTCACCGACAACGTCAATTCCATGGCCTCGAACTTGACGGCACAGGTGCGCAATATCGCCGAGGTCTCGACGGCAATCGCCAATGGCGACCTGTCGAAGAAGATCACCGTGACGGTGTCGGGCGAAATCCTCGAGCTGAAGGAAACTATCAATACGATGGTGGACCAGCTGAACGCTTTCGCTTCGGAAGTGACGCGTGTGGCGCGCGAAGTCGGGACGGAAGGCCGGCTCGGCGGCCAGGCCAATGTGCGCGGCGTGGCCGGCACCTGGAAGGACTTGACCGAAAACGTCAACTCGATGGGCGGCAACCTGACGGCGCAAGTGCGCAACATCGCCGAAGTCTCGACCGCGATTGCCAATGGCGACCTGTCGAAGAAGATCACCGTCGACGTGAAGGGCGAGATCCTCGAACTGAAAGAAACCATCAATACGATGGTCGACCAGCTGAACGCCTTCGCCTCGGAAGTGACGCGCGTCGCCCGCGAAGTCGGCACCGAGGGGCGGCTCGGCGGCCAGGCCAATGTGCGCGGCGTCGCCGGCACCTGGAAGGATCTGACCGACAGCGTCAATTCCATGGCCTCCAACCTGACCGGACAGGTGCGCAACATCGCCGAGGTGGCGACCGCGGTCGCCCAGGGGGACCTTTCCAAGAAGATCACTGTGACCGTGTCGGGAGAAATCCTCGAACTGAAGGAAACCATCAATACGATGGTCGACCAGCTCAACGGCTTTGCCGGTGAAGTCACGCGCGTGGCGCGCGAGGTCGGCACGGAAGGCCGGCTCGGCGGCCAGGCGAACGTGCTCGGCGTCGCCGGCACCTGGAAGGATCTGACCGACAGCGTCAATTCCATGGCGGGCAATCTGACGGCGCAGGTGCGCAACATCGCCGAGGTCTCCACAGCGATCGCCAATGGCGACCTGTCGAAGAAGATCACGGTGTCGGTTTCTGGCGAAATCCTTGAGCTCAAAGAAACGCTGAACACCATGGTCGACCAGCTGAACCGCTTCGCCTCTGAGGTGACGCGCGTCGCGCGCGAAGTGGGAACCGAAGGCAAGCTCGGCGGTCAGGCGCAGGTGCCGGGCGTCGCCGGCACCTGGAAGGATCTCACCGAAAACGTCAACTCCATGGCCTCTAACCTCACCGGCCAGGTGCGCAACATCGCCGAGGTGACGACGGCTGTGGCGCGCGGCGACCTCTCGCGCAAGATTACCGTCGACGTGAAGGGGGAAATCCTCGAACTGAAAAACACTATCAACACGATGGTCGATCAGCTCAACGCTTTTGCCGGCGAAGTCACGCGTGTTGCCCGCGAAGTCGGCACCGAAGGCAAGCTCGGCGGCCAGGCGCAGGTCTCCGGGGTCGCCGGCACCTGGAAGGATCTGACCGACAGCGTCAATTCGATGGCCGGCAACCTGACGGCGCAGGTGCGCAACATCGCCGAAGTGGCGACCGCGATCGCCAACGGCGACCTGTCGCGCAAGATCACCGTCGACGTGCGCGGCGAAATTCTGCTCCTGAAGGACACTTTGAATACCATGGTCGACCAGCTTCGGTCCTTTGCCGGCGAGGTAACGCGTGTGGCCCGCGAGGTCGGCACGGATGGCAGGCTCGGCGGCCAGGCGGTCGTTCCCGGCGTCGCCGGCACCTGGAAGGACCTGACCGACAACGTCAACCTGCTTGCCGCCAACCTCACAACACAGGTGCGAAACATCGCCGAGGTGACGACCGCTGTGGCGCGCGGCGACCTTTCGCGCAAGATCACCGTCGACGTGAAGGGCGAAATCCTCGAACTGAAGAACACCATCAACACGATGGTGGACCAGCTCAACGCCTTTGCCGGCGAAGTGACCCGCGTTGCCCGCGAAGTCGGCACCGAAGGCAAGCTCGGCGGCCAGGCGCAGGTGCCGGGTGTGGCCGGCACCTGGAAGGACCTGACCGACACGGTCAACGTCATGGCCGCCAACCTGACCGAGCAGGTGCGCGGCATCGTCAAGGTGGTGACGGCGGTCGCGAACGGCGACCTCAAGCAGAACCTCACCGTCGCCTCCAAGGGCGAGGTGGCAGCGCTTGCCGAAACCATCAACAATATGACCAACACGCTCGCGACCTTCGCCGATCAGGTGACCACGGTGGCGCGTGAAGTCGGCGTCGAAGGCCGCCTCGGCGGCCAGGCGAACGTACCCGGCACCGCCGGCACCTGGAAGGACCTGACCGGCAACGTCAACCTGCTTGCCGCCAATCTGACGACGCAGGTGCGCGCCATTGCCGAGGTGGCGACCGCCGTCACCAAGGGCGACCTGACGCGCTCGATCAAGGTCGATGCGCGCGGCGAAGTGGCCGAGCTCAAGGACAACATCAACACGATGATCGACAATTTGCGCCTGACGACGGAGCGCAACACCGAGCAGGACTGGCTGAAGACCAACCTGGCGCGCTTCACCAATATGCTGCAGGGCCAGCGCGATCTGACGCTGGTCGGCAAGATGCTGCTGTCGGAGCTGGCGCCTCTGGTCGGCGCCCATCAGGGTGTCATCTACCAGGTGGATGCCGACGAAGAGCAGTCGTTCCTGTCGCTGCTTTCCGTTTATGCGCAAGGCGTCGAGGCGGCGCATCCGCTGCGGCTCGACTTCGGCCAGGGACTTGTCGGCCAGTGCGCCAGCGATGCCCGCCGCATCCTGGTCACCGACCTTCCCGATAACGTCGTTCCGATCAGCTCCGGCGTATTCACGACCCTGCCGAGAAGCGCCATCGTGCTGCCGGTGCATTTCGAGGGGCAGGTGAAGGCGGTAATCGAGCTTGCCTCCGCCGGCGAATTCACCGAGCTGCAGCTCTCCTTCCTCGACCAACTGACGACATCGATCGGCATCGTTCTCAACTCGATCGAAGCGACCATGCAGACCGAAGGCCTGCTCAAGCAATCCCAGCAGCTCGCCGCCGAGCTGCAGACGCAGCAGCGTGAGCTGCAGCAGACCAACGAACAGCTCGGGCAGAAGGCGCAGCAGCTGGAAGAACGCAACGTTGAAGTCGAGGCGAAGAACCAGGAGATCGAGCAGGCCCGGCGTGCGCTCGAGGAAAAGGCAACCGAGCTCGCGCTGACATCGAAATACAAATCCGAATTCCTCGCCAACATGTCGCATGAGCTGCGCACGCCTTTGAATTCGATCCTCATCCTCGGCCAGCAGCTGGGAGAAAATCCGGATGGCAACCTGTCGGGCAAACAGGTCGAGTTCGCCAAGACCATCCACGGCGCGGGAACCGACCTGCTGAACCTCATCAGCGATATCCTCGATCTGTCGAAGATCGAGTCCGGAACGGTCTCGGTCGATGCCGAGGAGATCTTCGTCAGCAACCTGCTCGAGATGATGGCCCGGCCGTTCCGGCATGAGGCCGAAAACCGCAGCCTGTCGTTTGCGGTCGAGGTCGACGGCGATGTCACCAAGAGCATCATTACCGATTCCAAGCGGTTGCAGCAGATCCTCAAGAACTTGCTGTCGAATGCCTTCAAATTCACTGCGCAGGGCGGCGTGACGCTTCGCGTCGCGTTGGCCACGAGCGGCTGGTCGCCCGATCATCCGTCGCTGCGGCATGCGCCTTCGGTGATCGCCTTCGAAGTCGTCGACACCGGTATCGGCATTCCGCCGGAAAAGCAGCGCATCATTTTCGAGGCGTTCCAGCAGGCGGATGCTTCGACAAGCCGCAAATATGGCGGCACCGGCCTCGGCCTGGCGATCAGCCGCGAATTGGCGAACCTGCTCGGCGGCGAGATCCAATTGCGCAGCACGCCGGGCGTCGGCAGCACCTTCGTTCTCTACCTGCCGCTGACATATGTCGGTGCCGGTGCGGTTGCACCCAGGCCCGCCCCAACGCCGGCGAACGTCGTGGAATTTGCCGAAGCGGCTGCCCGCCGCGCCGAGAAACCCGCCGAACGTGTCGCAGACGATCGTCAGCGGATAGCGGTCGGCGACTCGGTATTGCTCGTCGTCGAAGACGATGCGCATTACGCCCGCGTCCTGGTCGATCTCGCCCGCGACAATGGCTTCAAGGTGCTGGTCGCGATGCGCGGCAGCGATGCGCTTGTTCTTGCGCAGGAGTACAAGCCGTCGGCGATCTCGCTCGATATCTTCCTGCCCGACATGCTCGGCTGGACGGTGCTGAGCCAGCTCAAACAGAATTCGCAGACGCGGCATATTCCCGTCCAGATCATCAGTCTCGACGAGGACCGCCAGCATGGGCTGACCCGCGGCGCCTTCGCTTTCATGAGCAAGCCGACGACGCCTGAGGGACTTGGAAAGGCGCTGTCGCGGCTGAAAGCCTACGCCGAGCCGCGCCGCAAACAATTGCTGCTGGTGGAAGACAATGAGGCCGAGCGTATGAGTGTCACTGCCCTTCTCGGGCATGACGACATCGACATCACCAGCGTCGGTTCCGGATCGGAAGCGCTCGCCGCTCTTAGGCAGGACCCGCCGGATTGCGTCGTGCTCGATCTCACGCTGCCTGACATGTCCGGCTTCGATGTGCTGGAGCAGATACGCGACGACGCGGAGATCGGCGAAGTGCCGGTGGTCGTCTTCACCGGCCGGGAGCTCTCGCCTGAGGAAGATGCGACGCTGCACAGCATGGCCCGAAGCGTTGTGGTGAAGGGTGTGGAGTCGCCCGAGCGTCTGCTCGACGAGACGGCGCTGTTCCTGCATCGCGTCGTCGCCGACCTGCCGGCGGCAAAGCAGGCGACGCTGCAGGAACTGCACAGCTCGGACGAAGATCTCGTCGGCGAGACCGTATTGCTCGTAGACGACGATGCCCGCAACATTTTCGCGCTGAGCAGCGTGCTGGAGCGCCGGGGAATGAGGGTCCTGACCGCGACGACCGGCAGTGAGGCCATCGAGGTCATCAACAACGAACCCTCGGTCGCGATCGTGCTGATGGATATCATGATGCCCGGAATGGACGGTTACGAGACGATGCAGGTCATTCGCTCGGAGCCCCGGTTCCGGCGGCTGCCGATCCTGGCGCTGACGGCGAAGGCGATGAAGGGCGACCGGGAGAAATGCCTGGAAGCCGGCGCGTCGGACTACCTGGCAAAGCCGGTCAATACCGAGCAGCTCCTGTCGGCTCTGCGCATGTGGCTGCACCGCTGAGGATCCGGCCATGAACCCTGTCAACATCCTCCTCGTCGACGACCAGCCGGCAAAGCTCCTGAGTTACGAGGTCATTCTCGAAGAACTCGAGGAGAACCTCATCAAAGCGCAATCCGCTCGCGAAGCTTTCGAGCATCTGTTGCGCACCGAAATCGCTGTCATTCTCGTCGATGTCTGTATGCCCGAACAGGACGGGTTCGAGCTCGTCAGCATGATCCGGCAGCATCCGCGCTATCAGAATACGCCGATCATCTTCGTTTCCGCCGTCATGCTGGCGGAGCCGGACCGGCTGCGCGGCTATGCCGTCGGCGCCGTCGACTACGTATCCGTGCCGATCGTTCCGGAGGTTCTGAGGGCCAAGGTCAGGGTCTTTGCCGATCTCTATCGGAAGACGCGGGAGCTTGAGCGTCTGAACGCCGATCTGGAGGCTCGGGTTCGCCAGCGCACCGCCGAACTCGAGGCGTCCGCGGACCAGCTGCGCCAGCTCAACGAAGAGCTCGAACATCGGATCGACCAGAGAACACGCGAGCGCGAGGAGGCGCTGGCGCAGCTGTTCGAGGCGCAGAAGCTCGACACGATCGGCCATCTCACCGGTGGCGTGGCCCACGACTTCAACAATCTTCTGATGGCGGTGCTCGGCAGCCTCAACCTTCTGAAGAAGCGGCTGCCAGCCGACGAACGCAGCGAACGACTGGTGACGAACGCGATCCAGGCGGCCGAGCGCGGCACCGCGCTGACCCAGCGCCTGCTTGCCTTCGCACGCCGCCAGGAGCTCAAGCCGCAGGCGGTCGATTTCCTCATGCTGTTCGAAAACGTCGAGGATCTTCTCGCCAAAGCGGTGGGGCCGCGCATCGAAATCCGGAAAAGCATTCCGGCAGATCTCGCGCCTCTGCTGGTCGACAGCAACCAGCTGGAACTGGCGCTGCTCAATCTGTTCGTCAATGCCCGGGATGCACTCGAAAGCGGCGGCGCCGTGACGGTTGCCGCCGCTCAGGCCGAAGAGCCCCGGCCGGCCGGTCTTACGGGCGGAAGTTATATCAGGATATCGGTGTCGGACGATGGTGAAGGCATGGACGAGGCGACCGTCTCGCGTGCCGCCGAACCCTTTTTCACCACCAAAGGAGTCGGCAAGGGCACGGGCCTCGGCCTGTCGATGGTTCATGGCCTGGCGGCGCAATCCGGCGGTTCGATCCAGATATCGAGCACGATGGGCAAGGGCACGACCGTATCCCTGTGGCTGCCCGTCGCCGAGACCGTCGTCAAGGCGCAGCCGGTCGTCGAGCCTCCGGCGGCGGAGACTCTGACACCGGTGTCGCGGCCGCTCGCCATTCTCGTCGTCGACGATGATGCGCTTGTCAGGACGGGAACCGTGGCGATGCTGGAAGATCTCGGGCACCTGCCGCGGGAAGCGTCTTCGGCTTCCCAGGCTTTGGAATTCCTTGCCGACGGACCGAACTGCGATCTCGTCATCACCGATCATGCCATGCCCGGCATGACGGGCGCGGAACTTGCGCGTCACCTTCGTTCGGTTTTTCCCGGCCTGCCCATTATCCTTGCTTCCGGCTATGCCGAGTTTTCCGAAGACCATGGCCTCGGCCGGATGCTGCGGATGAAGAAGCCGTTCACGCAGGAACAGCTTCGGGCGGCCATGGATCAAGCGCTCTCGGGCAAGGTCGCAGCAGCCTGACGATCGAGGCGAGGATACGCTGCTTATATTGCGTTAGGGCCGGCTCTCACTCTAGTCGTTGTTAAACCGCCGCCCGGCATAGAGGATGCGGAGCCGCGGCGGCATCCGCTTTGCGCTCGCGCCGGCGAAACTTTTTGTGCTGACAAAAGTTACCCAAATCCCATCCCTTCACCAAAGGCTTTCCCTTGACCAAAATGACGTTCGGCCCCGCATTCACCGAAGAGGGCATTCTGTTTCGCCTTTGGGCTCCCTTGCATGAAAGCGTGTCGCTGAAGCTTGAAGGCGCTGGCCCGCGGCCAATGCAGGCGGCTGAAGACGGCTGGCACCGGTGCACCGTTGCGGATGCTCGTCCCGGGGCGCGCTACCGCTTCGTCTTGCCCGACGGCCTCGAAATTCCCGATCCCGCCTCGCGGTTCCAGCCGCAGGATGCACACGGTCCGAGCGAAGTGATCGATCTTCCCTCTTATCGCTGGAAGACGGGCGACTGGACCGGCCGGCCCTGGGAGGAGATGGTCATCTACGAGATGCATATCGGCGCCTTCACGCCGGAGGGCAGCTTCAGGGCCGCCATCGAGCGGCTCGACCATCTGCAAGCGTTGGGTATCACGGCGTTGCAGATCATGCCGCTCAGTGAATTTCCGGGCCGTTACAGCTGGGGTTATGACGGCGTGCTTCCCTATGCTCCCGACAGCAGCTACGGCCGGCCGGAGGATTTCATGGCGTTGGTGGACGCAGCACACCAGCGCGGCATCTCCGTTTTCCTGGATGTCGTCTACAATCACTTCGGGCCGGACGGGAACTATATTCCGTCCTATGCGCCGCTCTTTACCGACCATCACAAGACGCCGTGGGGCCATGGCGTCAACTACGACGGCGACGGGTCGGAGATGATCCGCAAGTTCATCATCGAGAATGCCCTCTATTGGATCACCGAGTTCAGGCTCGACGGTTTGCGCTTCGATGCCGTTCACGCCATCAAGGACGACAGCGCCGAGCATCTGCTTCACGAACTCGCCCGCCGCGTCAGGGCGGCGGCCGGCAACCGGCATGTGCACCTGATCGTCGAAAACGAGGAAAACGACAGCGAGTTGTTGAAGCGTGACGAAAAGGGGGAGGCGAGGCTGTTCACTGCCCAGTGGAACGACGACGTGCATCACGCGCTGCACATCGCCGCGACTGGCGAGACCTTCGGCTATTATGCCGATTACGCCGGCGACACCGGCAAGCTCGGCAGGGCGCTGGCGGAAGGTTTCGTGTTCCAGGGCGAACATATGCCGTACCGTGGCGGAAGCCGGGGCAGGCCGAGCGGCCACTTGCCGCCCACTGCCTTCGTGTCCTTCATTCAGAACCATGACCAGATCGGCAACAGGGCGCTGGGCGACCGGGTTCTGGCGTCAAGCCCGGTCGACGCCGTCAAGGCCGTCATATCAATCTATCTGCTGGCGCCCGAGATACCGATGCTGTTCATGGGCGAGGAATGGGGCGCCACAGAGCCTTTTCCCTTTTTCTGCGATTTCGATGAGGAGCTGAACGAGAAGGTCAGGAAAGGCCGCCGCGAGGAGCTTTCCCGTCTGCCGGGCTTCGACGCCGACGACCTTCTCGACCCGACGGCGCCTTCGACCTTTGCTGCGGCCAAACTGGATTGGTCGAAACTCGCCGCCTCTGACGTGCTTGAATATTACAGGACACTTCTCGATCTCCGGCACCGGCGGATCGTTCCTCTGCTGAAAGGTGCCCCCGCCGGAAGCGCGGTTTACCGCGCGGCGGGCAACGAGATCGCGGTGGATTGGACCCTGGCGGAAAGCCGGCGTCTTCATCTGCGCGCCAACCTCGGCAATGCGGCGGCGCCGCCGCTCGCCGCGCAGCAGGACGACGCCGAGACGATATTCCGGCTCGGCGGCAGCGACGGCGGCGATCTCGCGCCTTGGACGGTGATCTGGAGCATCAGCGAGGCGTGACGGCGGTGGGAGGAAGGATCGAATGATGAAATCCGCTGCGCTCGACAAGCTCGCCCGGCTCCACGGCATCAGTCCGACCAGGCCCAGCCCCGACAACCGGGAAGTGATGATTTCCGCCGCGACCAAGCGCAAGATACTCTCGGCGCTCAATGTCGAGCTGACGGGGACGGCGGATCTGGAGACCGGCGCGCTGCGGCGGCAAGTCAAGCCGGACGGCAGGACGATCCCGGTGTCATTTCTGCCGGATTTCCTTTCCGGCACACGGGTCTGGGGCGTGAGCCTGCAGCTTTACGAGCTCCGTTCGGCACGCAACTGGGGCATAGGAGACTTCAAGGATCTGTCTGATCTGGCCGATCTGGCCGGAGCGCTGGGGGCCGATTTCATCGGCCTCAACCCGCTTCATGCACCGTTTCTCGCCGATCCCGACCGCTGCAGCCCCTATGAACCCTCGAGCCGCCAGCATCTCAACCCGCTCTATATCGCGGTCGATGAGGTGCCGGGTTTTGCCGGCAGTCCCGAACTCGAACGGGAATTGGAGCGCCTTCGCCAATCCGATCTCGTTGACTACATCGGCGTCGCGCGAACCAAGCTTGGAGCCCTTCATGATCTCTGGTCGGTGTGGCAACAGCGACGCGCCGGTGACAAGACCGGCTATGACGATCCGGCCGATTTCGATGCCTTTGTCGCGCAAGGCGGCGACAGCCTGCGGCGGCATGCGCTGTTCGAATGCCTCTCGTTTTCCATGAACGCGCGCGGCGCGGGTGCCGGCTGGCAGCGGTGGCCGGTCGAGTTCCAGCGCTTCGACAGTGTCGCTGTCGCCGATTTCGAGCGCGAGCATGCGGGCCATGTTCGCTTCCACATGTGGCTGCAGTGGCTCGCCCACCGGCAACTGATGCAGGCGGCAGAGCGGGCGCGCAAGGTCGGCCTGCGGCTCGGGCTCTATCTCGATCTTGCCGTCGGGGAGGCGGTCGACGGCTCGGCGACGTGGAGCGAGCCTGATATCTATGTCTCCAAGGCGACGATCGGCAGCCCTCCTGATCCATTCGCCGTAGACGGGCAGGATTGGCACCTTGCCGGATACCTGCCATCCGAAATTGCCGGAGGCGGGGTGTCGCCTTACCGGCGCATGGTGAGCGCCGCCATGCGCTATGCGGGCGCCATTCGCATCGACCACGCCCCGGCCGTCCGCCGCCTTTTCCTGGTTCCACTGGGCGACAGGCCGGATAGCGGCGCCTATGTCGGCTATCCCGAGGGTCGGCTGCTGGAGATCCTCGCGGAGGCGTCCGCCGAACATCGATGCCTGGTCATCGGAGAATCTCTCGGAATGATCCCGGAGGGATTGCAGGAGGATCTGGCCGCCGCCGGCATCCTCTCCTATCGGATCCTTTCCTATGAACAGGACAAGAAGGGCTTCAAGCCGGCCGATGCCTACCCCGTTCTCGCGCTCGCCTGCATTTCGACGCATGACCATCAGACCCTTGCCGGCTGGTGGCGCGGCGCCGACATTCAGGACCGTTGCGAACATGGCATCGTGCCGCCCGATCTCACCGAAGAGCATCTTGAACACCGCAAGCGCGAGCGGAGATACCTGAAAGCGGCATTCAAGGCCGCCGGCCTCGACTTGCCGCCCCGGCTCACTGCGGCGCGGGCAAGCGAAGAGACGCTGAAAGATCTGACCGTCAGCGCCTACCGTTTCATTGCTCGGACTCCATCGCTTCTGACCGCCGTGCGGCTTGCCGATCTCACTGACGAGAAAAGACCGACCAATATTCCGGGCACCAGCGACAGCTATCCGAACTGGAAGCCGAAGCTATCGGTTTTGCTGGAGGATTTGATGTCGAGCCCGCTGCTTAAGAGCGTAGCGGCGGCAATGCGGGAGGAAAGGCCGCGGGAGTGATTGAGGTCGAGCGAGCCGTCAGCTTCGTGATCGTCGTTCGATCGGATCTGCCGCCAAGGGAAATCGATCGCGGAGGAACGAATAGGAAGCTAGCGAATTTACACGAATAAGGACAGGAATGTTAAGATGAGGGCCTATCCGCTTTCGCCGCTTTAAAGGCGGCGCGACCAATATGGTGGGACAAGATCATGACGACCGCAATCATCCTTATCGCATTGGCTCTGATCATCATCTACGCCGGCCCGACCTTGCTGTTCATCTGCGTCGGCTATGCCGATTATGTGCTGGAGCGGCGAAGACATCTGGTCGCCGTGAAGCACGCCGTCAGGCGTCGCAGCGACGAGTTTTAGAGCCACGGTATCAAAGGGTCAGCTTTTTCATCGGCCTTAATGCTGCTTGGCCGTCCCGTGGGAATGGACCCAGAGGCAGGCTGGAAAACCCGCCTCTGGCTGCAGCTGTTCTGCGAGCAGCTTAGTCGTTCGCCGTGACCTTGACGCCGAGCACCGAAGGAATGGTGTTCGGTGCGCCCATGGCAGCACCCATGATCATTGGGAAGGGAACCGGCTTTTCCGGCGCGGCGCTGATTGTCAGGCTTTTCGGCCCGTCGAGATAGGTATTGACGGCAGCCGATACCTGGTTTTGCAGCTCCGGCAGGTTGAGCTGCGCCATCATGATCGGTACCAGACCTTTCAGCGATTGCGCCAGCTGGTCTCCCGTGACCCCCTGCTGCGAGCCGGCATAGTCGAGTGCCTTCTTGGTGATCGACGCATCGTCGAAGCGGATCGACGCGCTGTTGAACGTCAACTGCTGCATCAGCCCCAACATCGCCAGGCCGACGGCCTGGTTGGCCTCTTCCTTGTTCGGATTGGCCTCGGCGGTCTTCACCGCCTCCTGCAGTGATTTGATGAAGCCGAGCGTGTAACCGGAAAAGTCGACGGCGACGTTCAGCCGGCCGATATTCTTGAAGTCGAAAGCATATTCGTCGACGGCGACCTTGCCGCTTTCGACCTCCCAGCTGCCCTTCATTGTCACCGTGCCGTCGAGCGTCGTCAGCCCCAGCTTCTCGATGGCCTGCTTCGCACTTGCCTCCTCGACCTGCGACAGGTCGGCTTTGATGCCGGCGACATTGGCGTCATAGGCAAAGCCGCCGTCCTCGCGCCCCAGGTTTGACTCGATGCCCTCGATCGCCAGCACGTCCTTGCCCTTGACATTGACGGCGATCGGGCCGGTGCTGAACGTCTCATACAGGAGGATATCGTTCAGCGTGTCGCCCGCTGCATTGGCTGGAATCGTCAGGCCGGAGATCTCGATGTCCTTGGCGGAAAAACGACCTTGCTCCTGGCTCATGTCGATATCCGGGAAAGAGACGGTCTTGGCGTGGTAACCGCCGCCTTCGGTTTCCTCGACGCCCTCGAAGGTGAGTTCGCCGATCTTCAAAGTATCGCCGGGCAGGTTTGCATATCCCACCTGGACGCCCGTAGCCGTTACCGTGTCGCCATCGACATCCGCCTTCTCGAAGGTGATGACCGTGCCGCCGGCACTGGTTGCGGCATTGAGCTTCTTCATCATGTCAGTGCCGTCAAGAGCAAGCGCCGGGCCGGCGAGCGTCAGGAAGGCGGTGCTTGCCATCATCAGGTGGAGACTGCGCATATGCTTCATCGAGATATCCTTATGTCGAAAGTAGATACGGGATTTGAGAAATTCCCGGACATACCCGCCCGCTCCCAGGCGTGAGAGCGGCTGGAGGTCGCGGTTCATCTGGTCGGCTAATTGGGGGGTGAGGAGGTCAGGTTCCGTCGGAACCGTCGGGCTGAAGAGACATAGCCAACCTTCCGCCGGGGATTAACGGCAGCATTTTCTCTATCAAAGGTAGTTTTTCGGTTCATTCTCACACATGAATTGTATTCTTGCGATTCTTGCAAGCCTCAAATTCCGATTGCCAAGCGAAATCACCCGTCGGATTTCTGCGCCTTTTTCAATGCCCTAAGCGGCAGAGCCAGCTCTTCGCTTTCGGTTCTCAACTAATATATTTGTATTTTAGCATGGACGATGATTGATCGTTCGGGATAAGACGCTCGCGCTACAGACAGATAATGGATCGAACGACCGATAGGGCGTGGCCTGCATTCGTTCAATCAGGAGAAGCGTGATGCAGCCCGGTCGCACAGGCCTTGCCGTCTGCATGATGGTGGCCGCCGCCTTTTTGAACAGTCTCGATGCCATCATCGTGCGCTTGTTGGCTGGCGACGTGCATCCGTTGATGATCGGCTTTTTCCGGTCGTTTTTCGGACTTCTCGTCGTCACGCCGTGGATGGTGTCGCGGGTCGATCTGAAAGCCTCTCCCTATCGTCTTCTGCATGTGCTGCGTGCGGGTCTGAAGCTTGCCTCACTGGTTGCTGTGTTCATCGCCTTTGCGCACGCGCCACTGGCCGATGCCACGGCGATCAATTTCACCATGCCGATGTTTCTCGATCTCGGTGCGTGGCTCGTGCTTAGGGAAGATGTCGGCGTCTCCAGCGTCGCCGGCATTGCCGCAGGCTTTATCGGCGTCATGATCATCATTCGTCCGGGAGCATCCGGTTTCGACCAATGGCTGCTTTTTGCGCTGGCAGGAGCGGTCTTGACGGCGGCGAGCCAGTTGATGCTGCGGCGGATGGCATTGCGGGATAGTGCGGACCGGCTGGTTGCATGGAATCTGATAACGACCGTGCCGCTCGGCCTCATCGTCATGCTGCCGGTATGGTCAATGCCGACCTGGAGCCAACTCGGGCTGCTTGCCATGCAAGGGGCGCTCGGCGCCCTCAACATGACGCTGATCACGCGCGCCTTCGGTATGGCGGCTGCGAGCGTTCTGGCGCCGCTCGACTTTCTCCGGCTGCCGGTCGTGGCACTCATGGCCTTCTTATTTTTCTCCGAAGTTCCGGCGGCGCAGACGTGGATCGGTGCAGCGGTCATCATCGGCGCGACCATTGTTGCAACGGGCGGCATGGCGTGGCGACGAAAGCCTCCGGTTGATAAGAGCTGACGATTTTGAGAAAGGGGGTTCACAAAAATTCTAGATAAACTAATATTTCAGTTAACCTGTCGCCGGAGGGGGCGACGGGCGGGGCTTCGGACACGCGAAGACCAGGCCTGACGGTCCGCATGGGTTCACTCGGGAGGAGTGCATGAAAAGTTTCATCGGCAAACGCGCGATCGCCAGTGGCGTCTCGCTCGTGGTGCTTATCGTCATCGTGTTCTTCTTGTCCCGGCTGACAGGTGATCCGACCGACCTCTATCTGCCGATCGACGCGACCACGGAGATGCGCCAGCAATTCCGTGAGATGAACGGGTTCAACGACCCGTTGATTATCCAGTTCGGCCGTTATGTCTCAGATCTCGCCCAGGGCAATTTCGGCCAGTCGCTGCGCCAGGCCCGTCCGGCCATGGATGTCGTGCTCGAGGCCTTCGTCTGGACCTTCTGGCTGGCTGTCATCACCATGGCGCTGGTCACGGTGGCTGCGATCGTCATCGGTTCGCTCGCGGCGTTTCGCGTCGGCGGCGTCTTCGACCGTCTTGCCACCTTCTTCTCGCTGATCGGCGCTGCAGCCCCGGATTTCTGGCTGGCCATCGTGGCGATCGTCATTTTCGCCGTCAAGCTGCATGTCCTGCCGACATCGGGAACGGGAACTTTCTGGCACTGGGTCCTGCCGGTCAGCGTGCTGTTCATCCGGCCCTTCGGCCTGATCCTGCAGGTGGTGCGCGGCTCGATGATCAGCGTGCTGTCTTCCGCCTACGTGAAGACGGCTCGCGCCAAGGGCGTCCGTTCGAACTCCATCATCTTCATTCACGGGCTGCGGAACGCCATGTTGCCGGTGATCACCGTCATCGGCGACCAGGCGGCCGCCATCTTGAACGGTGCCGTTGTCGTCGAGACAGTGTTTGGTTTTCCCGGCATCGGCAAGCTGATGATCGATTCCATCCTCCTTCGCGATTTCGCCGTCGTGCTGGCCGTCATCATGGTCTCGGCATTGGCGATCTTCATCATGAACCTGCTGATCGACATCGCTTACGCGCTGCTCGATCCGCGTATCCGGTATTGAGCGATGACGATGACCGACACGCAGATCCTCATCGAGAAGAAACCGAGCGGCCCGATTGGGCGTTGGCTGACCATGCTGTGGGCGGATAAGCTCGCTTTCTTCGCCGCTCTGTTCCTCTTGATCGTTCTTCTCTGTGCGCTGTTTGGCCCGTTTCTGCTGGAGAGCATTGCCACCAAGCAGAACCTGCGGGGCCGAAATGCGCCGCCCTTCGATATCAACCGCGGATTGCTTTACGTCCTTGGAGCCGATGCGCTGGGCAGGCCGCTTCTTGCCCGCGTCATCGTGGCGGCGCAAAACACCATCCTGGTTGCCGCGGCGGCGGTGCTTGCATCATCGATCGTCGGCACGGGGCTCGGACTGGTGGCGGGTTACAGCCGCTCTTCCGCGGCTCAATGGATCATGCGCCTCGGCGACGTCATCATGTCCTTTCCGTCGCTGCTTCTGGCGGTGATCGTGCTCTACATGCTCGAGCCGTCGGTCACCAATATCGTCCTCGTCTTGGCGATCACCCGCATTCCCATCTATCTGCGCACCACGCGTGCCGAGGTGCTGGAAGTGCGCGAGCGGATGTTCGTACAGGCGGCGAAGGTCATGGGAGCATCGTACTGGCGTATTGTCTTCCATCACATCCTGCCAGTGATCTTCCCCACGCTGGTGACCATCGCGACGCTGGATTTCGCCTTCGTCATGCTGGCGGAATCCTCCCTGTCATTCCTGGGGATCGGCATTCAGGCGCCGGAGATCACCTGGGGTCTCATGGTTGCTCAAGGACGACCCTACCTCACCAATGCCTGGTGGCTTTCCTTCTGGCCGGGTCTTGCGATCATCCTGACGACGCTGTCGCTTAACCTTCTGTCGAACTGGCTGCGCATCGCGCTCGATCCGACGCAACGCTGGCGCCTTGAAATGAGGGGCAGGAAAAATGGCTGAACATCTTCTGGAAATACGTGACCTCTCGGTCGAGTTCCATACGGTCAGCGGCACGGTCAAGGCTGTGCAGGATGTCAGCTGGCATCTCGATCGCGGTGAGACGCTGGCGATCCTCGGGGAAAGCGGTTCGGGCAAGTCCGTGTCCGCCTCGGCGATCATGAACCTGATCGACATCCCACCCGGCAGGATCACCCGCGGCACCATTCTCCTCAATGGGCACGACATGCTGAAAATGACGCCCGAGGAGCGGCGTTCGATCAACGGCGCCAAGATCGCCATGATCTTTCAGGACCCGCTGGCCCACCTCAACCCGGTCTACACGGTCGGCTGGCAAATCACCGAAATGATGACGACGCATGGTCAATCCGCGGAGCAGGCCCGTGCCAGGGCGCTGGAACTGATGGAGCGGGTCGGCATATCAGATCCGCAGGCGGCGATGCGAAAGTATCCGTTCCAGTTCTCCGGCGGGCAGCGGCAACGCCTGATGATCGCCATGGCGATCGCCTGCAAGCCCGACATCCTGATTGCAGATGAACCCACCACCGCGCTTGATGTTACAGTGCAGGCACAGGTGCTCGAACTTCTGCAGGAATTGCAGCAGGAAACCGGCATGGGCCTGCTGCTGATCACCCACGATCTCGGCGTCGTCGCGGAGGTCGCCGACCGGGTGGTGGTGATGAATTCCGGCTGCATCGTCGAAACCGGCAATGCGGCCGACGTCTATCGCAACCCTGAGAACCCCTATACGAAGAAGCTGATTGCCGCCGCACCCGGGAAGGGCGCAATGGCGCAAGAGCGTGACCGGCAGGGCGAACCGCTGCTGCGCGCCATCGGCCTGAAGAAGAGTTTTGGCGCATTCCAGGCGCTGAAGGGCGTCGACCTCGTCATCATGCCCGGCGAGACGGTGGCCGTTGTCGGCGAGAGCGGTTCCGGCAAATCGACCCTGGCCCGGGCGATCGTTCGCCTCGACGATCCGCAGGCGGGCCAGGTCCTCTACCGCGGCAACGATCTGCTGGCGATGAGCCCGCGGGAGATATTCGGGCTGCGCCGCGATTTGCAGATGGTCTTCCAGGACCCGACGCAGTCACTGAACCCGCGGATGAGCGTGTTCCGGTTGATCTCCGAGGCCTGGGTCATTCACCCCGATATCCTGCCGAAGGCGAGATGGAAGGAGAGGGTGGCCGAGCTGCTGGTCAAGGTTGGCTTGAAGCCTGAGATGGCGGACCGGTATCCACATCAGTTTTCCGGCGGCCAGCGGCAGCGCATCGCGATTGCCCGAGCGCTGGCGATGGAGCCGAAACTGATCATCTGCGACGAGGCGGTTTCGGCGCTCGACGTGTCGATCCAGGCGCAGGTGATTGCCTTGCTCGAGGGCCTGCGTCGCGAATTCGGCCTGTCCTACCTTTTCATCGCCCATGACCTGCCGGTGGTTCGCGATTTCGCCGATCGTGTCATCGTCATGAAGGCCGGCGAGATTGTCGAGGAGGGGCCGGTGGGCCAGATCTTCAACGCGCCCTCCCACCCCTACACCCAGGCGCTTCTTGCCGCGAGCCTCGATCCCGATCCCGAGGTTCAGGCCACGCGCCGCGCCGCACGTCATAAGCAGGAAGGACTCGTTTCCGCATGAAGCCCGATGTTATCGTCGCCTATCCGCTCCGGCCCCGTCAGATGGCAATGCTGGAGGCGGCCTATACGCTGCACCGGCTGGATCTTGCAGAAGGCTGGGAACGGGACGCTCTGCTTCAGAAAGCCGGCCCGATCTGCACGGCTCTGGTGTGCAACGGCCATGTAACGATCGATGAAGCCCTGCTTGCGAAATTGCCGGCACTGAAGCTCGCCGCCTGTTCCTCGGCGGGTTACGACCAGATGGATGTCGAGGCGATGACGCGGCGCGGCATCAAGCTCACCAACACCTCCGAGGTGTTGTGCGACGACGTTGCCGACATGGCGCTGCTTCTGATGCTGGCGGCGCGCCGGCGCCTGCCGGAGGGCGATCGCTATGTGCGCTCCGGCGACTGGGGGCTGAAAGGCATGATGCCGCTGACGACGTCGACCTCGGGCAAGAGGGCCGGCATCGCAGGCCTCGGCCGCATCGGCATGGCGATTGCCAGGCGATGCGAGGCTGTCGGGCTGACGGTCGGCTATTATGGGCGGACGAAGAAAGCCGACAATGATTTTGCCTATTTCGCCGACCCGGTAAAACTGGCCGACTGGGCCGATATCCTGATCGTGGCGACGCCGGGCGGACCCTCGACCGAAGGGTTGATTTCGGCGGACGTGCTGAATGCGCTCGGGCCGGCTGGTAGCTTCATCAATATTGCCCGCGGCACCGTGGTCGATGAGCCGGCCTTGATCGCGGCCCTGCAGGAAGGGCGGATCGCTTCGGCCGGCATCGATGTCTACCTTAACGAACCCAATCCCGATCCCCGCTTCGCAGCACTCGACAATGTCGTGCTTTATCCCCATCACGCCAGCGGGACCGAGGAAACGCGCGACAGGATGGCGCAATTGACGGTCGACAACCTCGCCGCCTTCTTCGCAGGCAGGCCGCTGCTGACACCGGTCAATTGACCCCGGCTGCAACCCGCGGCGCGGCCGGTTCAGACGAAGTAATCGGGGAACTCCTTCCTGAGCTCTTCGACCTTTGCGACGGTCTGGCTGAGATGCTCACGGATCGCGTCGACGGCCCCCTGTTCGTCGCGGGCGGCAATTGCGTCGATGATGGCGTGGTGGCCAGCGAGGATGCTCATGATCTTGCCCTTTTCGGGCAGATGCAGACGACGAATGCGCTCGAGATGGCCGGACCGCTCGCGAACCAGCTGATGCAGGCTGCTGCGCTTGGCGCCTGCGAACAATGTCTGGTGAAAGAGCTCGTCGAGCTCCTGGAAGATGGCAATCTGATCGACGTCGTCGGCGACTGCCGACTGCATTTTGATGATCGAGCGGGCGCGGGTGATGACGCTCGGATCGGGATCCGGATCGGTCGCGAGCCGTCGGCAGACTTCCGATTCCAGCGCGACGCGAAGGAAATGCGCCTCGTAAATTTGCAGCACATCGATCCTGGTCACGACAGTGCGGGACTGCGGGTAAATGCGAACCAGGCCCTCCTGTTTGAGAAGCTGAAGCGCGTCACGAATGGGAGTCTGGCTGACTTCATAGGTCTCCGTCAGCTCGGTGCGCGACAGCGTGGTGTCTGGGGGCAGCTGAATGGTGATGATGCGCTTTCTGAGATCATCATAGACCCGCTGGACGGTGCTGCCGGCCGCGACCGGAAAACCGGGTGCCGTCAGGCCGAATGTGGAGGCGAACTGGGAATTCATATGGGGCAATCCTTTTGCTCCATTCATAGCCTTGCGTGACCTAATGCACAAGAATGCAAACTTGCCGTTGATATATATGGCAAACTAAAATATCAGTTATGGCCATGCGCAGATGAACGGGTAAAAAAGGTAGGAGAAAGCCGTGGCCGCTGGGAAAACTTACGAGCAACTGCGGTCGGCCCGATGGATGCTGCCGGATGATCAGCGCTCGTTCGGTCACCGGTCGCGAACCATGCAGATGGGCTATGCGCCGGAGGATTGGCAGGGAAAGCCGATCATTGCCGTGATCAACACCTGGTCCGATGCCCAGCCGTGCCACATGCATTTCCGCGAACGCGCCGAATGGGTGAAGCGGGGAATTCTTCAATCGGGCGGCTTCCCCATGGAGCTGCCGGCGCTTTCCCTTTCTGAAAACTTCGTCAAGCCGACCACTATGCTCTATCGCAATATGCTGGCGATGGAGACCGAGGAGCTGTTGCGGAGCCATCCTGTCGACGGCGCCGTTCTGATGGGCGGTTGCGACAAGACCACGCCGGGCCTCGTCATGGGGGCCGTCAGCATGGGCATTCCCTTTATCTATCTCCCTGCCGGCCCGATGCTTCGCGGCAATTATGCCGGCAAGACCCTGGGGTCGGGGACCGACGGTTTCAAATACTGGGACGAGCGGCGTGCCGGCACGATCACCAAGGAGGAGTGGCAGGGCATCGAAGGCGGGATTGCCCGCAGCTACGGCCATTGCATGACCATGGGCACGGCCTCGACGATGACGGCGATCGCCGAGGCTATGGGATTGACGCTGCCCGGCGCATCCTCGATTCCGGCAGCCGACGCCAATCACCAGCGCATGTCGGCGGCCTGTGGCCGCCGCATCGTCGACATGGTGTGGCAGGACCTGACGCCGGACCGGATCATCACGCCGGCCGCCGTCGACAATGCCGTCACGGTCGCCATGGCGACCGGCTGTTCCACCAATGCGATCATTCACCTGATCGCCATGGCGCGCCGCGCCGGCGTCCCGCTGGAGCTCGACGACCTCGATCGCATCGGCCGCACGACGCCGGTTCTTGCCAACATCCGGCCCTCCGGTTCGATCTACCTGATGGAGGACTTCTTTTACGCGGGCGGCTTGCGCGCCCTGATGAAGCAGCTCGGCGACAGACTGGATCCCACCGCGATGACCGTCACCGGAAAACCCCTGGTGGACGGTCTCGACCAGGTGAAGATCTACAATGACGACGTTATCCGGCCATTGTCGAACCCGGTCTATCACGAAGGTTCGCTGGCCGTGCTCAAGGGGAACCTGTGTCCCGATGGCGCGGTGATCAAACCAGCGGCCTGCGATCCGAAATTCCATCGCCATCGTGGTCCGGCATTGGTCGCCGACAGCTATGCGGAGATGAAGAAGATCATCGATGATCCCGATTATCCGCTGACGCCGGACACTGTGCTCGTGCTGCGCAATGCCGGCCCCCAGGGCGGCCCCGGCATGCCGGAATGGGGCATGATCCCGATGCCGAAGGCGCTGTTGAAGCTCGGCCTGCGCGACATGGTGCGCATCTCGGACGCCCGCATGTCCGGAACCAGTTTCGGCGCCTGCGTGCTGCATGTCGCACCGGAATCTTATGTCGGCGGCCCCCTGGCTCTGCTGCGAACGGGGGACATGGTAGAGCTCGATATTCCGGCACGCAGCCTCAACATGCAGGTTTCCGAAGAGGAGATCGCGGCGCGGCGGGCCGGCTGGGTGGCGCCCACGCGGCATTACGAGCGCGGTTATGGTTTCATGTTCTCCCGCCATATCGAGCAGGCCGACAAGGGCTGCGACTTTGATTTCCTGACGACGGAATTCGGTGGCAAGACGCCGGAACCGGCCATCAACTGAGGCACGACGATGTTTGATCCCGATCGACGTACGATTCCCGCACAGCCGCCCAAGGCTGGCTTCGCTGCCGGTCCGTCCAAACTGGACGCCATCCGATCGGTCACCCTGTCGCTCGCTTACCTGCCGTTGGCGCGGCCGATCAGCGATGCCAAGGTGTTGACGGGCCGGCAGAAGCCGCTGACCCAGGTGGCCTTTCTGTTTTGCGAGATCGTCTCCGAGGCTGGCCATAGTGGGCTCGGTTTCAGTTACTCGAAGCGGGCAGGCGGACCTGCCCTTTATGCACATGCCTGCGAGCTTGCCGACAATCTGATTGGCGAAGACCCCAACGATACAGCGCGCATCTGGGACAAGCTCTGCTGGGCCGGGGCCTCGGTCGGCCGCTCCGGCATTGCAACCCAGGCAATCGCCGCCATCGACATCTGCCTCTGGGACCTGAAGGCGAAACGCACCGGCCTGCCGCTTGCAAAACTGCTTGGCGCCCATCGCGACAGTGTTGCCTGCTACAACACCTCGGGTGGCTTTCTGTCATCGACCGTCGAGGAAATCCGCGATGCCATCGACCACTCGATCGCCTCCGGTATCGGCGGCATCAAGATCAAGGTCGGGCAGCCGGACCCGATGATCGACCTTCGTCGGCTCGATGCGGTGACGAGCCATATCGATGGCCGTGTTCCGTTGATGGTCGATGCAAACCAGCAATGGGACCGCACGACGGCGTTGCGCTTCGGCCGGATGGTCGAGCCGCTCAATCTTGAATGGATCGAAGAGCCGCTCGATGCCTATGATGCCGAGGGCCATGCGGCACTGGCACGCGAGCTCGCCACGCCGATCGCCACCGGCGAAATGCTGGCAAGCGCCGACGAGCACATGGCGCTGATCCGGGCCGATGCGGTCGACTTCATTCAGCCGGATGCGCCGCGGGTCGGCGGCATCACGCCCTTTTTGCGCATCTGCACACACGCCGAGGCGAAACGTATGCGCCTGGCGCCGCATTTCGCCATGGAAATCCATCTGCACCTGGCGGCCGCCTATGCACATGAGCCATGGGTAGAGCATTTCGATTGGCTGGCGCCACTGTTCAACGAACAACTCGATATCAAGGACGGTCGGATGATCGTGCCGGCCCGTCCGGGGCTTGGTTGCAGCCTGACGGGCAAAGCCCGTGACTGGACCGTGGAAACCTGCAGCTTCGGCGTCTGAATGAGAACGAGGAGAAGGAAATATGAACCCCGCAACCCGTGAAAAGCTGATGGGCGTCTCCGTCGCGACGCTGTGTTCGGCACTGTTCAAGCGCGGCCTGAGAAACCAGACGATCCAAGATGTTCGGCCGGTGCAGCCGAAGGGCCGCAATATGGTCGGACCGGCCTTTACGCTGCGCTACATGCCTGCGCGCGAGGACCGCAATGCAATGAACGTCTTTCGCAACCCGAAACATCCGCAACGGCTTGCCATCGAGACTTGCCCGGAAGGCTCTGTTATGGTGATGGACAGCCGCAAGGATCCGCGCGCAGCCTCTGCCGGCGACATCCTGATTACCCGCCTGATGATGCGCGGCGGCGCCGGCGTCGTCACGGATGGCGGCTTCCGGGACGCCATGACGATCGGTGGCCTTGATATCCCCGCCTATCACAGCCGCCCCTCCAGCCCGACGAACCTGACGCTGCACGAGGCAATCGACATCAATGTGCCGATAGGCTGTGGCGATGTGGCGGTCTTCCCGGGCGACATCATGGTTGGTGACGACGATAGCGTGATCGTCATCCCGGCAGAGATCGCCGACGAGATCGCCGATGAAGCGGTGGAGATGACCGCTTACGAGGATTTCGTGACGGAACGCGTCAAGCAAGGTCATACGATCATCGGCCTCTACCCGGCCACCGACGAAAGCAATCTGACGCTCTTTGCCGAATGGCGGAAGGTGAATGGCCGCTAGAGCATGATGCCGAAAAGCGTAAAGCGGTTTTTGGACGACATCATGCTCTAACTCTTTAATTGAGAACAGGATTCAGATTTTAGGCCGACCTGGCCCAAAATCATCCTGTTCTAAGCCGGCGCATCTTGAACAACACTTCACGCATCAGGACGGAGCGAGGCTCCGCCGAGGAGAATAACAATGAGCTGGACCCCTTCAGGCAAGCATTTCATCGCCGGCGAGTGGATTGCCGGAACGACGACATTTCGGTCAGAGCCGGCGCATGGGCAGGCACATGACTTTGCTGTCGGCACAACGGAACTGGTCGACCGCGCCTGCCGCGCCGCCGAAGCTGCTTTTGCAGCGTTTTCGGCAACGACACGCGAGGAGCGCGGCATTTTCCTCGAGGCAATCGCCGAGGAGATCGACAAGCGCGGCGAGGCCGTCACCCTCATCGGAACGCAGGAAACCGGGCTTCCGGAGGGCCGACTCAACGGCGAACGCGCTCGCACCACCGGCCAACTCAAACTGTTTGCCGACCATATCCGCAAGGGCGCGCATCTCGACGCTCGCGTCGACGCAGCCCAACCCGACCGGCAACCGGCGCCGCGGCCCGAGATCCGTCTGGTGCAGCGGCCGATCGGCCCGGTCGCCGTCTTCGGCGCTTCGAATTTTCCGCTGGCATTCTCGACGGCCGGCGGCGATACGGCAGCCGCGCTTGCCGCGGGCTGCCCGGTCGTGGTGAAGGGACATTCAGCCCATCCCGGCACAGGTGAGATAATTGCCGAGGCGATTGCAGCCGCTATCGAGCGTACCGGAATGCCGGCCGGCGTCTTCAGCCTGATCCAGGGCGGTCGCCGTGATGTCGGAACGGCGCTGGTGACCCATCCGGCCATCAAAGCCGTTGGCTTTACCGGCTCGCTTGCCGGCGGAAGGGCGCTCTTTGACCTTTGCGCCCAGCGCCTTGAGCCGATCCCCTTTTTCGGGGAACTCGGCAGCGTTAATCCGATGTTCCTGCTGCCGGCCGCTACCGCTGCCCGGGCAGAGGCGATCGGTTCAGGCTGGGCCGGTTCCCTGACGCTTGGTGCCGGCCAGTTCTGCACCAAACCCGGTATCGCCGTCGTCGTCGACGGGCCGGAGGCGGACAAGTTCACCAGTGCCGCCAAGGCGGCTCTTGAAAAGGTGGCGCCGCAGACGATGCTGACCAAAGGCATCGCCACGGCCTATCACGAAGGTGTCGAGCGCATGCGGACAAGCAATGCCGTCGCGCCGGTTCTCGCGGCACAGAGTGCTGGCCGCGAAGCAACGCCGAACCTGTTCGAGACCAACGGCTCGGCCTGGCTTGCCGATCACTCGCTCAGCGAAGAAGTATTCGGTCCTCTCGGCCTCGTCGTGCGCGTCGGCACGCCTGAAAAGTTGCTCGCCCTTGCCGAAAGCTTTCAGGGACAGCTGACCGCGACGATCCATATGGACGATGCCGATCTGGGCCTTGCCCGCGACCTGCTGCCAATCCTCGAGCGGAAGGCTGGCAGAGTGCTGGTCAACGGCTTCCCAACCGGCGTCGAGGTTGTCGATTCCATGGTGCATGGCGGACCCTACCCGGCCTCGACCAACTTCGGCGCGACCAGCGTCGGAACCATGTCGATCCGCAGGTTTCTGCGCCCGGTTGCCTACCAGAATTTCCCCGCCGGCCTGTTGCCCCAAGACCTGTTGCCCGAAGAGCTGCGCAACTGAAACCGAATTAGATCGGCTCTCGCAAGAGGAGGCGAGGGCCGGACCAGCAGACATATAACGAAGATTTGCTGTGAGGAGCGCCAACGGCGCATGGGAGGAGAACGAAATGAAACTGCATTTGCTAGCGGCCTGCTTTTCAACCACGATGATCGGACTGAGCGCCGGCTCGGCTCACGCTGAGGATGCCAAGAGCAACGTCACTGTTGTGCTTGCCGAAACCGTCGATGTCGTCGAGCCCTGCATGGCGGCGCGCCAGGACGTCGGCCGGGTCATTTCTGAAAACGTCAACGAGATGCTGGTGGAATTTGACTACGTCAATGGCGGCCTCAAGCCCCGCCTGGCGACGGAATGGTCGAAGCTCGACGACGACACCTGGGAATTCAAGCTGCGCCCGAACGTCAAATGGCACGATGGCAAGCCGTTCACCGCCAAAGATGTCCAGTTCACGATCGAGCGCAACAAGAACAAGAAGCTCAGTTGTGAGACCGGCGGCAAATATTTCGGCGGCACGGAGTTCAGCTTCGAGACGCCGGATGCCAACACGATCCGCATCACGACAAAACCGGCGCAGCCGATTCTTCCGCTTCTGATGACGGTGATGGCTGTGGAGCCGGCCGAGGCGACACCGGCGGACGAGTTCACCCGCAAGCCGATTGGCACCGGCCCCTATACGTTCGACAAATGGGAGATCGGCCAGTCGATCGTGCTGAAGCGCAATCCGGATTATTGGGGCGAGAAGCCACAGGTGGAACAGGCGACCTATCTGTTCCGCTCCGACAGCGCGGTCGCGGCCGCCATGGTCGATGCCGGCGAAGCCGATATCGTTCCGGCCGTATCGGTGCAGGATGCCACCAACAAGCAAACCGATTTCGCCTACCCGAATTCAGAAACGACATCGCTGCGCATCGACACGCGCGCAGCGCCGCTTAACGACCGGCGCATACGCGAAGCGATGAACCTCGCCATCGATCGTCAGGCAATGCTTGGAACGCTGTTCCCCGAACAGGCAAAGATCGCAACGCAGCTCGTCGTGCCCACAACGATCGGCTACAATGCCGATATCCCCGCCTGGCCCTATGATCCCGAAAAAGCAAAGGAATTGGTCAAGGCGGCGAAGGCCGACGGCGTCCCGGTCGATCAGGAAATCCGCATCATCGGCCGCAATGGGCAATATCCCAATGCGACCGAAGCGATGGAAGCGATGATGGCGATGCTTCAGGACGTCGGCTTGAACGTGAAACTCGATATGTATGACGTTTCCGTCTGGAACGGCTATTTCGTTGCACCTTTCGTCGCCGATTCCGGTCCGACCTTGACTCAGTCGCAGCACGACAATGCGACCGGCGATCCCGTCTTCACCGCATTCGTGAAATACGCGACCGACGGCTCCCATTCCATGGTTCGGGATCCTGCGGTCGACGCCCTCATCGCCAACGCGACCTCAGCCACCGGCGACGAGCGCACGAAACTCTGGAAGGAGCTTTTCGCCAAGGTGAACACCGAGATCATTGCTGATATCCCGATGTTTCACATGGTCGGTTTCACCCGTGTTTCCCCGCGTCTCGACTTCAAGCCGACGATCGCGACGAATTCCGAACTGCAGCTGTCGCAGATCCGCTTCAAGTAAGCTGGTCGACCTGACTCAGGCACGGGCCGCCCGCCAATGGCGGCCCGCGCTTTCCACGACATGACGGATGGATGCTATGCCTCTGATTGACCGCATTGCCCTGACCCAATTCGCCGAGCAGATACTGATCGGGGCCGGCATGGAGCCCGACAAGGCCGAAACGACGGCCGCCGTGCTGGTGGAGGGCGACATGATCGGCCACGAAACGCATGGCGTCAGCCTTCTCAACTGGTATGTCGAGGCGCTGCAGGACGGTTCGCTGGCGAAGTCGGGCAGCTATGAGGTCGTCAATGACCGCGGCGCAGCCTTCGTTTGGGACGGCAAATCCTTGCCTGGCGCATGGCTGCTGACCAAGGCGATCGACCAGGCCTGCGAACGCGTTGTTGATTATGGCGTCGTCACCGCCGCGATCCGCAACTGCCATCATACCTGCGCCCTTTCAGCCTTCATGCGGCAGGTGACCGAGCGGGGACTCATCGTACAGCTGTCGGTGTCGCATCCCGCGGCAAGCCGTGTCGCGCCCTATGGCGGTACGAAGCCGCTCCTGACGCCCAACCCGATGGCTGCCGGTTTCCCGACGTCTGAGGATCCGATCCTGATCGACGTCTCGGCTTCGATTACCACCACGACGATGACGCAAAACCTGGCGAAGGCCGGTAAGAAATTTCCTGAGGCCTGGGCTTTCACCGCCGCCGGCGAACCGACCGATGATCCGCGCGAGGTGACCGAACGTGGTGGCACGATGATGCCTCTCGGCGGCCAGTTGAAGGGACACAAGGGCTTCGGCCTCGGGCTGATCGTCGAATTGCTGGGGCAGGGCCTTTCCGGCAAGGGACGGGCGAACGCCCCGGCTGGCGTCTTTTCGCAAAGCGCCTTTATCCAGGTTATCGACCCTGGCTTTTTCGCCGGGCTGGATGCCTTTACGGCGCAGTCCGATTTTCTCGCCGCTGCATGCCGCAGCAACCCTCCCGCCCCCTGGAACAATGGCCCGGTCCGCATGCCGGGTGACAGCGCGGCCCGAAAGCGCCGCTCGGCGTTGGAAGAGGGCGTGCCGGTCGGCGACGTGGCTTGGGCGAAGCTTTGTCAACATGCCGAGATCCTGGGCTTGCCTATTCCCGATGTCGTCGCGTGAGACACGCGCTGCGGCCGGCCTGGAGCGAGCCACGCCAGCCCATCGGTTCTCTCGAGACAGGCGCCATGACGGCTCCGAGCCGCTCACTGTGACAGAGTCCGGGCGATCGGTTCCGGCCTCCAGCCGAATTCTGGAACAATGTCTGTCGTCCCCTGTTACTTTGGCGATAAAATCGGTGAAGTGTGAAGGACGCAGCAGCTGGAGGGTTCGATGAAGCGGAGCATAGGATTTGGGCTGGTTTTCGCCGTTGCGCTGACGGGCTGCACGACCGGCGCAGGCAATTACTCATCGGCGGGACTGGCCCCGATTCTCGGCAGCATCACGTATGATGGTCAGCCTCGCACGAAGCTGACGAAATCGCCCGTGGGCTCGTCCTTCCCGCACACCTTTACAGATCAATGGGGACGCCAGGTCGAGGAGATTTACATCATCCGCCCCGACCGGAGCTTACTGATCGCCGAGCGCCATTACCGGCCGGTCTTCTCGCTCGACGACGACTAGAGCCAGCAAAAGTGCGGGAGCGGTTTTGCGCGCCGAATTGCGTAAAACTCCGAGAAAAAACGGACATGCCCTGGGAAGGAGAATTGATCATGCCGCGACGCAAGAGCACTGGGACGACGACACTCGACACCAAAGGCGCCAAGATTGGCGAGCCGGTGCCGAAAGCCGTCATCGATACCGTCACGGCCTCCGTCGGCATTCCCCGGCAGCCTAATCACGGTTTGCATGAGGAGTTGAACACGCTGCGACAGCAAATCGACGCGCTCCAGAAGCAAGTCCTCGATGCCGCCCGATCGGTAAGGGGAGGTGCCGGGAAGGCAATGCGGCAGACAGAAGCGGCGGTGAAGCTCTATCCGGCCCTGACGATCCTCCTCGTTGCGGCTGCTGCGGGTGCGCTCGCCTTCGCTGCACGCCGCGCCTCGTCGCGCCATCGCCATCAACCAGTGCTGCGGGGGTTGACGGATCTCTACGACACGATCCGCGAGCGCATCTGACAAGATTTCAGGATTGTCAGCATCCCGTTTATGCCCGACACTTGATCATCAAAGGGAGGGCTACTGCATGCTCGACACCATCATACGAAACGCTCTTGATATTGTTGGGCGCACCGAGCGCCTGCTCGAGGCAAGCAAGCGGCTGCAGGACAGTGAAGGCCTTGACGAGATCGAGGTGTACGAGCTCGACCACGAGATCGAACGGCTCGGCGATGCGGTTTTCGTCGTGGACGAAGCCATTCGGTCGCTCGCACGCGCTGTCGATTGCTGGCCGGAGGCCGCCCGGGCCTACGAGATGCGAGGAACATTGCATTGATGAACTGCCGTTGCCTCTGAACGGTTTTAGGGCGACATCCTGTTCATACTCTTTGGTTGAAACAGGAAACAGATTTTAGGCCGAGCCGGCCTAAAATCGTCCTGTTCCAGGGAGCTGACACTGCACGAAGCCGTTCCGGACGGGTTTTCGAGCCGTGATCTGCGTGTCACGCCGATGTCACGCGACCATGGAAACAATATGTGCTTGATCGGCGTCGTTGGGGTGAGGCCGAGGTCTCAGGGCCGCCGGTGCGATTGCCGGAACTGGCCGCTCTATTGTTTGATCGATTTTCAAGTGCATTGGAGACACGCGATGAGGGATGTGCTTCCGACTATCATGCTTGTCCCGAGCCGGGGACGGCCGGGTCAATCCTGCAATTGTTTCGCCGAGGCATCACGATGACCTCGAAGACCTCCGGGCGCAAATCTCAGCCCCACGAATTCATCTTTCCGGTTCACACACGCACGATCGCACAGATCAGGTACGATAGCCTCAGCCGAGTGATGACGGTGGTCTATCACGACGGCCGCTCAACAACGACGAGCGGCATACAAGGCCCCGCGATGCTGAGGATTCTGGCGCAGCGTCCGCTGGAGCGCTCCCCGTTTCTGTTGCAGACGGTCATCTGACGCGGGAAGGTCGTCGGCGACCCTTGTCTGCGTCACGCGGGCCCTTGTCTGCGTCACGCGGACCGTTGTCTGCGTCGCGCGGACAAGGCATCCGTTGGTTAAATCGGCGTGATCGTGCATCCATTTCCCGCGGGCTGCGTTCATCTCCAATAGCCAGAGCCATGGAGGGAATGCCGATGACCTTTCCACCGCCGAAAACCGAAGCTCCCGCGCAACGCTTTGAACAGGCGACCGATGCCGCGCGCGACGCTTTGGAAAGGCTGATTGCAGCCGCCAATGAAGCCGGATGGGCAACCGGAGAGATAGCCGCGGCGCTACTGAAGGCTGCGCAGTTTCTGAATGATGCCAACAACAAAGATCCCGACCCGGCCGACGATCCCGTCATCAGTGACGTATCTGCCAGGCAGGAGCAGATTGGTCATGGCGAGCTCTATGATTAGAGCCGTTCCGGGAAAAGTACGACGCGGTCTCCGTTCCCGGGATGCATCCTTCTGAGCTGTCGAGCGTTCTATCGCCAGGAACAACTGGAGAGGCATCATGTTCAAGGACGAACTCGGGAACATCGGCACAAACAAGGATATGCGCGACGATGGCGGCACCGCGCCGGCCGCCGTCGAAGAGGCGAACGCCAACCCCGATCTGATCAGGCGTGAGGGTTTCGCAAGCGAGGCCGAATATCGGGCATATCTTGCGACGCTCGGTGGTCATGTTCCGGTTGAAGGTGTCGTCGAAGCCGCCGTCCTGGTCTCCGATGATCATGCGCTGGAAAGCCGTCTGCGAGATCTGAGAGAAGAGCTCGAAAACCTCCGTGCTCGGCTTCACGTGATCCAACGTCAGGCGGCGACCGTCGTTGCGGAGAACGTCCGGTGGGCCGATGCAAGCGCTCATGCGCAGTTGGGCACCCAACCCTGGCTCAAGCTGGCAGGCGCAATGGCGGCAACATTTATCGTCACGAGGGGCATCCGACGGCTACCTCTGGGGACTGTTGCGACGACGGCAATGCCCTTGGCCGTTGCCGTGATGAATCGGAAGCTCGCCAGAGGATGACTCCGGAACACGTGCGGGATTCCCGGACGAGATCGTCCCTCTTCGACCGATCAGCTCCGGTATCGCCATGAAGCGGGCGCCATCTTCTCGCCGAAGTATTAGTGACATCTTACTTTCGAAAGGGAGATGAGCATGGCTGGACATGACGACCGCTACGTCGAGATTACCACGCGGCTTCGCTCGGTACGATCGTTCTGCGACTTCCTCTCGCAGGGCGGAACCGTCCGCGTCGCCATGTCGGACGGTGCGCCCTATAAGGATGTTACCGCCGTTCTCCTGGAGCGGAACCGCAGGGAGGCGGAGGCGCTCGACCGGGTGCGCAGGCATCTCTACCCGGAATTCGCCGACGAAGAGGTGATGCCGCCGCTCTACAGCCGTCACTGAGGCGCGTCGCGCATTGTGAGCCTGGGCAAGCAGCGATGCGGAGCGGCCGACCCTTCTATGCAGCGGCGACGCGTTGCGTGTCCGTTTCATCGAGTTGGAACTGGTCTATGAGCTGCAGGAGCGTCCTCGTCTCGTCGGCAAGTTCCTTCGTTGCCGCACTCGTTTCCTCAACCATGGCCGCATTCTGCTGCGTCATCTGATCCATCCGGTTCACCGAGGAATTGACTTCGTGCAGGGCGTTGTACTGCTCCCTGCTCGAGCGGGCGATGACGTCCATCTGTTCGGATGCGGTGACCACTTTTGCGGAAATGCTTTCGAGGACTTCGCTCGTTTCGCGGACGACACGCGCCCCATTGGTAATCTCAGCCCGCGAGCGTCCGATGAGCTGTTTAATCCGCTGGCCGGCCTCGGCGGAGCGCTGGGCGAGATCGCGGACCTCCTGGGCCACGACCGCAAAGCCCTTTCCAGCCTCGCCGGCGCGGGCCGCTTCGATGCCGGCGTTGAGCGCGAGCAGGTTCGTCTGGAAGGCGATCTCATCGATGACGCCGATGATCTGCACGATCTCGTCGGAAGCCGCTTCGATCTTGCCCATCGCGTCGATAGCGCTGGCAACCACCGAGGATGAGGAATCGGCCGTCTGTTTGGTGTCGGTGATGATCTGGCGGGCATCGTCGGCGCAGAGCGCGGACGAGCGAACCGTCGTGGTGATTTCCTCGATGGCCGCGGCGATCTCTTCCAGTGCGACGGCCTGCTGTTCGGTGCGCTTTGCAAGGTTGCTTGCGGATAGATCCATCTGGCCGGCATTTCCTTCGATCATGCGGGTATTGGTACGGATCTGGTCGATCGTTTCCTGCAGGCGAAGCAGCGACGAATTGAAATCGTTGCGAAGCTGCTCAAGCCGGCCGAAGAAGGGCGTTGCGATCGTCTGCGAAATATCGCCTCGCGCCAGGCGCCCGAGGCCCTCGGCCAGCGCCGTTACCGCAAAGTCTATCTGCTGTTCGACCGCGCGTTTTTCCGCGTCGTTGCGATGCCTTTCCTCCTCGGCCCTTGTCCGTTCGATCTCGCTGCGCTCCTCGATTTCGACCTTGGCGATGGCATTGTTCTTGAAAACCCCGAGCGCACGCGCCATGTCGCCGATTTCGTCGGCCCTGTTATCACCGACGATCGACGTTTCGAGCTTGCCGTCGGCGAGCCGCCGCATGGCTGAGGTGATCTGATTGATCGGGCCCTTGAGCGTAACGGTCAGCCCGATCCCGGCGAGGATTGCGATCACCACGCCGAGGATCGTCGTGCCGAGAGACATGGAATTGGCGTCGGTGCGTTCTGCAGCCGCATTCTGCCGCTGCATCTCGGCGAAAGCCGTCAGCTGAGACCACATCCGGTCGACGTCGGCGGCGGCGGCACGGAATTCGTCCAGGCGCTGCCCGCTGACGTGGACGAGGTCGGTGGCCGCCTTCTGCATCTTATCCATCGCCGGCAGCAGCTTCGGTTTGAGGTTGTCGAATTGCGCAACGCCGCCGGCATTGGAAATCAACGTGTCCAGCCCCTTCCTGACCGCGGTGATTTCCTGCGAAAGCCTCTGGAGATTGGCATCCGTCGGCGCCAGCGTCAGCTTCGCCATCACGATCTGAATCACATAGGCCGAGGTTGTCAGTTTCTGGCCGTCTCTCTGGCTGGTCTTGGCGCGCTCGACCGTTTTGGCGGTCTCGGCCGCCTTGTCCGTTACCGCCTTCAGCCGCCGTGCGGCGACCGCCTGCAATTCGGGCAACCTGCCGATGATCCGGCTCGTCGCATCCTTGAGGCCGGCTGCGCGTTCCTCGGTCTGGCCGGCTTCGACAAGCGGCTTCAAAGAAGCAATGACATCGTCGATCGTCTTCTTGACCTCCGATGCCTCGCCGCCAAGCGCCATTCCGACGATGCGCTGCTGCCGGGCAAGCTCTTCCATGTCGGGGCCGTCGATCGGGCCGACGGCTTGCGCCTTGTCGTTCAACGATTGGGCGAAGGAGGCGAAGTCGGAGATGCGCTGTGCATCGCCAAGCGTATTGCGGGCCTCATCTTCCTTCATGTCGGCAGCACGCTGGAGAACCTTGGCGCCTTCGATAATATCGGTCTGGGAGGAGACGACGACGCTCTGCGCCTTCTGGAGATCGGCGAGGAGTGTGGCCCGGCTCTCCTGAAGCTGCCATAGCGAGTCCATGCGCGCGGAAATTCCGTCGATCGAAGACAGCGTCTGTTCCAGCTCCTGCTGGCCGCTGCGATCTGCGGCAAGCCGGTCGAGGCTGGACTGCAAAAGGCTGCGCTGATCGGCAAGCTTTGCGGTGACAAGGTCCCGGTTTTCCTGCGTGGCATTGGCAAGGAACTCCGCCATCGCGGCAGACAGGTTGCGAAAGCCGCTCAAGGACTGCAGGACGGAGTTGGAAATATCCATCCGCCCCTGAAGCAGGCTCGATGCATAAAGGCCCATCGCACCGACGGCCATGATGCTCAAGATGAACGGAACGATGAATACCATCACCTGCGTCTGGATGCGCACACGCGACAACAGCCTACCCAACATCAACCCCTCCTCTTCCCCCAGGAGAACGGTCGATTTCGAGTGAAAGTCCTGATCCGCTCGAACCGACTACACATCCCAGCCCCGCTCGGATACATGCTATATCCGCGGAATGAATATTCCATATCACATTATTCGTGAAATATTCGTTTCAATGTCGTTGCGGGTGCCGGCGAATGTCGCTTTTCAGACGGATGCAGAACGAGCACGACATCGGTGATCAGGCGAAGCCGATTTCCACAAGCAGAGGGAGGTGGTCCGAGGCGACCCTCGTCAGCCGGTTTTCCAGGACATCCGCTCTTTTGACGACGAGATCGTCGGTGACGAAGATGTGGTCGAGACGCATCAGGGGATAACGGGCGGGAAAGGTCGCTCTCGGCGCGGTGGTGCCTGCGAGTTGGGCGTCCTTCAAAGACCGTGCGGCAAGCCGGTAGGTCGCCGATGACGGAATGGCATTGAAATCGCCGCAAAGAATGCTTGGCAGAGGCTCGTCCGTCGCCCCGCGCAGCCAGCCCGTATTCAACAGCGTCGTCATCTGCCGGATGCGCTCGCGCCCGCGAAGGCCGAGATGGGTGTTGATGACAAGCAGCTTCCTGTCGCCGACCAGGATTTCGATGGACAGGGCGCCGCGCTGTTCGCCGATCGACGGCAACGGGCCGGCCTTCACCGCGCCTGTCGGCAGTGCGGTGATGATCGCATCGCCGTACTGCTCTTCGGCGATCGACAAGGCCGGATGGAAATGTGCCTGCATCTTCAGAAGCGAGGCAATCGCATGCGCCTGGTCGACGCCGCCGGTCCTGCGCCTTGAGACATCGACCTCCTGAAGGGCGACGATATCTGCCCCGGCCTCGGCGATGACGGATGCGATGCGGCCGGGATCGAGCTTCCGGTCGCTGCCGATGCAGCTGTGCACGTTATAGGTCAGGAGTTTGATCGATTTATCCGGCATGGGCCTCGCTGAAAGCTCGTTCCCTCTGGGGAACACAAAACTCGTTTGATCGTTCCGAATGATCGGGTCTGGAGCGCCGAGCGTCCTTTGGGACGCAAGGAGGACGCTCTAGCTCCTTGAATCGACGAATCGCGCTTTCCGAAAATCGACTCCGATTTTCGGGGCTATGCGTTGGCGCTCGCACTTCGGAAACGGACAATCGATGAGTTTGAAACGCATAATCTGGAATGGACTGTTCGTGGCCGCCCTTTGTCTTGCGGTCTTTCTCCTCTATCGGATTTTCCAACAGTATAGTCTCGACCAGATCGTCCAGTCGGTTCGCAGCATTCCTTTTTCCTCCTTCTGCACAGCTCTTCTCTTTGCCGCGGCATCCTATCTGTGCCTCAGCTGTTTCGATCTCCTGGCGATCCGTTCACTCGGCAAGTCCTTGCCTTATCGGAAGATCGCGCTGGCTTCGTTCATCAGCCTTTCACTCGGCCACAATATCGGCTTTGCCGGCCTGAGCAGCGGCGCCTTTCGCTATCGTTTCTATTCGCGCTGGGGGCTGACGGCGGAGGATGTGGCGAAGATCATCCTGTTTTGCGGCGCCACGGTGGGGCTTGGGCTGATCACGCTTGGCGGTCTCGCCATGATCGTCAATCCCGGCGATGCCGGGCGCCTGCTGCGCATCGATTCGGGAAGTGTGCGCATCGTCGGCTTGCTGGCGCTGGTCGTGCCGGTTGTCTATGCGGCCCTGGCGTTCTTCATCCGCGGCACGTTGCGGCTGTGGCGCTGGTCGTTTCAGCTGCCGCGATTTTCGATCGCGCTCGCGCAGGTCGGGGTCGGGACAGTCAACTTCATGCTTGTGTCCGCCTGCCTGCACCAGATGCTTTCGGCCTTCGGCGACGTCGCCTTCTTCCGGTCGGTGACGGCTTACGTGCTCGCCAATTCGGCAATCCTCGCAACCCATGTGCCGGGCGGTCTCGGCGTGCTCGAGGCCACCGTCTCCTATGCCGTGCCGAAGGAAGCGTCGATCGGCGCATTGATTGCGTTCCGGTGCGCCTATTTCTTTATCCCGCTGGCACTCGGCTCTACGCTTTTCGTCATCAGCGAGGTGATCTTCCGGCGGAGATCACGCGGGGCGGATGAGGAGGCGGACGAGCGCGCCGAGGCCCAGTCGGTCTAAAGGGGCGAAGGGTCGAACCGGGTCGAAGAGCGCGGTGCCTGAAATCGGCGAAATGCTGCCCGACAGCTCGACGGTGAATTCCCGCAAGCCCCGAGGCCCGTCATTGAGCGCATCGACCGCGGCGATGATCGAGCCGCTTTGCATAAAGGCTGCTGCAAAGCTTGCGGGGGTGGTTCCGAGATATTCCGAAAGCAGGCGATTGCGCAGATCCGCGATGGCGCGGCGGTGCTCGTCATCGCCCGCCTCGAACAGCATGTCGCATTCGCAATCCAGCCCTTCCGAGCGGTTGTTGAGATTGGAGGAGCCGATGCGGACCAGCTCGTCATCGGCGATCATCAGTTTGGAATGGACGAGCACCTCCACCTCGCCGTTTTCTCCCGGCGTGACCGAGTAATAGACGCGCAAACGGTCGGCGCGATCGGCGCGTATGAGGCGGCGGATGACGCGGTCGCGATTGCCGCCCATGACCAGCTTTTCGATCAATCCGTGAGAGCTGCGCGTGCAGATGATGACGACCTCAGGCCCGTCTTCCTCCTGCAGCCGCGCGGCAATGGCGTTCGCGACACGGAAGGAGGCGAGATATTGCGCCTCGATGTAAAGTAGCCGCCGCGCCCGGGCGATGACGTCCAATGTCATGGCGATGCCGTCGCTGATGCCGGGGCGAAAAGCGGTCGAGGGCTCCGTCAGCGCGAAGCTGACCGGGATCTCCCTCATGGAAATGGCGAGATCGTCGGGCCAGGCAAAGGCGATCTTGCCTGCAAGCGGCAAATGGCTTTCGCCGGTGGCGTTTTCCCAGCGCTGCCTGGCGATATCGCCGATCAGCCTGGCGGCGTCGCCGGTGACCATTGCCTGGACGTCATGCAGCGGATCGTAGGAAACGCCCTCGGGATCGCGCCGCAGTTTCTCCACGGCGCGATGGCGCCTTGTATCCCATCGCCGCGACGTCAGGTCTATGCCGCCGATGAAGGCGACGGCATCGTCGATGCAGACGAGTTTCTGATGGTGGCAGCCGCGTAAGGTCGGTTGAAGCTCGAAGCGCAGATCAATCCGCGCATTCCTGGGAAAGGTCTTTTTCCGCACCACCTGCAGGGACTTTTCCGAATAGATCGGCCCGAGCGTCCAGATGAGGATGCGTATTTCGAGCTCGGGATTTGCCGCTGCCAGGGCGTGCAGGATATCGGCCAATGTTTCGTCGGATTTTTCGGGCTCCATCCGGATGTCGGGATTGAAATCCCACCCGACGATCCAGACGGTGCGCCGCGCCTGCCGCAGCGTGCGCGCCAGTTCGGCGAAATAGCTGTTGCCGTTGATCAGGAAGGCTGCCTTGGCAGCGCTCCCTTCCAGGCGCAACGCGCCGCCCTCCGGTTTTTGGCGGTCGCCTGGTCGTTGTGATTTTGTCTGGGGTAAGTTCGGGTCATTGAAGATGGTTTCGAATGTCGTCATGATTGCCTCGGCCTCTCACTGGGAGAGCAAACGCTTGGAATATTTTTGGGTTCCCTGTCGCGCCAGATGAGGCGACCGGCAATGCAAAGTGCAAGGAAACGAGATGTCACAACGAGCAGGCAGCGCCGATCTTCCCCTTCACGGGGGACGTGTGCCGCATTGGCTCGGCGACCGGATGACGCGGCTCGGCACGTTGATCACCGAGGCGATCGTCCATCACTATGGCCGCGACGAATTCCTGCGCAGGCTCGCGCATCCCTTCTGGTTCCAGTCCTTTGGTGCGGTCATGGGCATGGACTGGCATTCCTCCGGCATCACGACCAGCGTTCTCGGTGCCCTGAAGCGCGGGCTGAAGCCGCGTGCCGGCGAACTCGGCCTGCATGTCTGCGGCGGCCGTGGCGCGCATTCGCGCAGGACCCCGCAGGAGCTGCTGTCGATCGGCGAGCGTGTCGGTCTCGACGGGGAGGGGCTGGCGACGACGAGCCGGCTCATCGCCAAGGTCGACAGCGCTGCCCTCCAGGACGGATTCGACCTCTATCTCCACGGCTTCATCGTCGCCGACGACGGCCATTGGGTGGTGGTGCAGCAGGGCATGAACGGCGACAAGCGGCAGGCCCGGCGTTATCACTGGCTGTCGGAAGGGCTGGAGAGCTTCGTTGATTCACCGCATGCGGCAATCGAAGGCAGGAGCCAGGGCGAGATCGTCAATCTTGCCGACAGGCGCGCCGAGCGCTCGCGGCGCGGCCAGCTCGATCTGCTGGCGACGCTCGGCCCTGACCGGATCATCCGCGAGGCTGCCGCACTGCTGCGTGCCGATGAGCCGGCGCCCGAACCCGCCGAGCAGCCGATGCTGCCCCACCTGATCATGCCGGCCCATCACGACGTCCGTGAGAGCGACGTCAATATGCGCCGCCTGCATGGAAATCTCGCCGCCGCAGCCGATCGCGGACCGGCGGATTTCCAAGAGCTGCTGCTTGTTCCAGGCGTCGGCGCCCGCACGGTGAAGGCGCTGGCGATGGTGGCGGAAGTCGTCCACGGCGCCCCCTGCCGCTTTTCCGATCCGGCACGCTTCTCGATTGCCCATGGTGGCAAGGACCGCCATCCCTTTCCGGTGCCGCTCAAGGTCTATGACCAGACCATCGCCGTGATGAAATCGGCGGTGCAGAAGGGCAAGCTCGGACGGGAAGAGGAGTTGCAGGCGCTGCGCCGCCTGGACGACCAATCCAGGCAGATGGAACGCTACGTGACCGGCCCCGACCTCAAGGAAATCATCGCCGGCGAATTTCGCCAATCCGCCGATTTCGGCGGCCGCAGCGTCTTCGGCTGGGAGCCGCCGCCGGTGGATGAGGTCTAGGATTCAACTGCCGACCAATGCCTGGCGACCTCGCGTCTCACGCGGGGGCGCCTGCATCATCGAAACACGCAGGGGAGCAGGGCGGCCTTTGCCCTTAACTCGCGGAGCCAGGCAGGGCGATCTCACCGTTTTCTTCGCCATCCCAGTAGCGGATGGAGGAGGCTGAAATCTTGATGAGAACGATCCCTGGAGTGTCCACCCCTTCAGGAAACCACCGCTCGAGATCGGGGACCCAATGTTCTTCGAGTGCCGCCCTGTCCCGTACCAGCGAGGCGAAGCCTTCGACAGCGATAAAAATCCCCGGCTTGCCGAGGAGGCTGGGAGGCGCCGTGAACGTCAGCGAGACGGCGTCGATGCCTTCGATCTCGGCGATTTTCCTGCTGTCTTCATAGGAAAAGAACCAGGAATCCCCGTCATATTCGACGTCGCCGTTATTGCTCATCGGTCGAGTTGAGATGCGGCCCGCCCCGGCGCTCGTAGACAGCATGCAGAAATCGATCTTCTTCAGTTGCGAGGATAGGTCTTCCAGGGTCATGGATGCCATTGCGATCTCCCATGTTTGAATGCTCGGGAGTAGCGTGCAAGCGTCCAGATTGTTCCGTGGAAGTCCACGTGACTACGTCTCTATCCCTCTGACTTTATGTCCCTCCGGGCGGTGACTCGAAGCTAAAGATAAGCAGCGCTATCGCTTCAATGGCCGTCGCACGGGACGGCTTCAGCCGGAACCGTCTCTTTTAGATTCTTCCGATGGAAGATGAAGAGCCCCGCGACGACGATAATTGCCGCACCGACAATGATCTGCGCATCGGGAACATCATTAAAGAAGATATAGCCGAGGACGATCGCCCAGAGCAGCAGTGTATATTGCAGCGGCGCGAGCAGCGATGCCGGTGCGAGCTTCAGCGAGCGCGTGATGAGCAGATGCGCGCAGGTGGCGACGATGCCGAGCAGCAGCATGCCGGACCAGTCGAGGAGCGTTGCCGGCTGCCAGTGGCCGACGCTCAAAACGATGCCGGTGATGAGGGCGGCAACCGTCTGCCATGTCACGAGCGTCGTATCGCTGGTCGAGCGCAGATAGCGGCTCATGACCAGCGACAGCGCAAAGGCAAGGCTGCCCGCAAGGCCGAAGAGCGACGGAAGCGACAGCATTGCGGTTGACGGACGCAGCGCGATGACGACGCCCGCGAAACCGATCAGAACGGCCAGCCAACGCCGCCAGCCGATTTTTTCTCCGAGAAAGAAATGGGAGAGCGCCGCGATGTAGATCGGCCCGGCCATATAGAAGGTCATGACATCCGCAAGCGGCAAATAAGCGACGGCGGCGTAAAACAGCGCGACATCGCCAGTCGCCATGAGAACACGTATGAACTGGAGGCCTTTCTGCTCGACGCGGAACAAGGCCATCGGTCCTTGCCGCACGATCATGGGTCCCAGCAAGATGAAAGCGCCGACCGAGCGGATCACCAACACCTGGCCGACGGCAAAGCTTGCGACCAGCCACTTGCCCATCGCATCGTTCAACGCAAAGAGCAGATCGCCGAGCAGCATCAGCACGACACCTGTTATGATCAGGTTTCCGGCATTGGCTATCGCCGCTTTGGTCTTCATCTCTACCGTCCTCGCGAAGCGGCCGCGCATGCGCGGCCGAGTGCGGCTTCGGCCTTAACGCTTCCAATGTCAATGGTCAGTGAAGAGCATTTGCCCTTAAATTGGGCAGAGACGGATCGTCAGACCTGCTGCCGAATGCGCGGTATTGTCGCCTAACGAAGCTCACCTGGCCGCCATGCTGGCGACCAGATCGCTGAACCTCTCTCCCTGGATGCCGACATGCGTCCGCAGCAGGCGGCGGGCTTCGTCGCCGTCTCCGGCAAAGATCGCGTCGACGATGGCGCAATGTTCTGAGAAGGAGGTCGATAGGCGGTTGCGCACGCGCAGCTGGAGGCGGCGATAAGGTCGCAGGCGGCGGTGCAATTGCAGACATTGCTCCTCCAGGAATTCGCTGCGGCCGGCTGCGTAGATGGCCTTATGGAATTCCTCATTGTCGTAATAATAGGCATCGCTGTCGCCGGCAGCGGCCGATTGCTCGCAGCGGCTGTGGGTGGCGGTGATCGCTTCCCGGGAGGCCTCGTCCAGCCGTCGTGCGGCGAGTGATCCGGCCAGGCCCTCCAGCTCGGCCATCACCTCGAACATCTCATAGACACGGTGCGGCCCAGGATCGATGACAACAGCGCCTCTGCGCGGCCGAATTTCGATGAGGCCGATCGCATCGAGCTGCATCAGCGCCTCGCGCACCGGCGTGCGGGAGACCCCGAAACGTGTCGCAAGCACCATTTCGTCGAGCCGCTCACCGGGGGAGAACTCGTTGGAAAGAATTGAGTTTTCAATCTCATCCCGAAGCCATCGGCCTGCATTTTCGGACATTTGTCTCACTTCCTCATACATAAACGCGATTCTTGTATACACGATTGTTGACCTCGTGTACGAAGAGTGGCATTCTACATACTACCGGTGAAACCCGACGATGGAAAGCAGCCGTCAAAGCATCGCGAACCCAGCCGACCCAGAAGAGACCAGCGGAACAGAGGAGAATGGCATGTCTGAGGCCTCCTTCTTCACCGACATGCTGCAGAGCATCACCGATCGCGGGCGCCAGCTGCTGTTTTCCGGCGCGCGTGCCACACAGGCCGCAGCCAAGGCCGATCTCCAGACGCTCTGTGAAATGCTGCTGTCGAGCCGTGGCGAAGCCTCGGGCATGGCGCTTGCAGCCGAGATCCTCGATCGCTGGGAGGCGCTCGACAGCGAGGGTGCGCAGGCATTCCTCAATATGCTGCATGAAAAATTCGGACCCGATACGGCCAGGCTCGACCAGGCGATCGAAACCTACCGCACCGATAAAAGCTCGGCTGCGGTTATTGCCCTTCACCAGGCGGCCGAGCCGCGGCGACCTGCGCCGATTGAACCACGCGCCGAACGGCACCGCCAAGCTTGTCCGGATGCGCCAGCAACTGCTGGCTTCCAAAGACCAATCCGAGGGTTATCACGCGCTTGATGCCGACTTTACCCATCTGTTCGGCTCCTGGTTCAATCGCGGCTTCCTGACGCTGCGCCCGATCGACTGGACGACGCCGGCTTACATCCTTGAAAAAATCATCAAATACGAAGCCGTGCACGAGATCGCCGGCTGGGAGGAGCTGCGCCGTCGTTTGGCGCCGGCCGACCGCCGATGCTTTGCCTTCTTTCACCCCCGGCTGGCCGACGAGCCGCTGGTGTTCGTCGAGGTGGCGCTGACACGATCGGTGCCGCGCGCAATTGGAGATGTGCTCGACGAGGGCAGGGAGCAGATCAATGCCGACGAGGCGACGACGGCCGTCTTCTATTCGATCTCCAACTGCCAGGATGGCCTGCGCGGAATCTCGTTCGGCAACTTCCTGATCAAGCAGGTCGTGGACGATCTGTGCAGAGACCTGCCCGGCCTGAAGAATTTCGTCACGCTGTCGCCGGTGCCGGGCTTTGCCCGTTGGCTTGCCAAGGCGCGCGCGGAAACGCCGTTGGCGCTGGACGATCCGAACTGGCCCGACGACGAGAAGACAGCGGCCGAAGTGGAGCGCGTATTGCTGCCGCTGGCGGCGCGCTATTTCCTGACCGAGCGGACGCCGGAGGGCCGCCCCGTCGACCCCGTCGCCCGCTTCCATCTCGGCAACGGCGCTCGACTGGAAAGACTGAATTTTCTCGGCGACCGCTCGGCCAAGGCGATGCAGCAGGCCCACGGCCTGATGGTCAACTACCTCTACAAGCTCGACGATATCGTGGCCAACCACGAGGCTCTCGCGCAGCGCGGTGAAGTGATTGCCTCGCCTGCGGTCAAAAGCCTGCTCAACCAGAATGACGAAAGCCGCCGCAGCGGCAATGGCCAGCAAGGCTCCCGGCCATTCGCACAGATAGTGAACTCAACGCTTGGAGGAGGGCGAAAGTGAGCAACCATCTTTTCGACGCCATGCGGGCGGCTGCGCCCGGTGACGCACCGTTCATCCGGATCGATGACACCCGCACATGGACTTATGACGACGCCTTCGCTCTTTCCGGCCGCATCGCCAGCGCGATGGACGCGCTCGGCATTCGCCCCGGCGACCGGGTGGCGGTGCAAGTCGAGAAAAGCGCCGAGGCATTGATCCTCTATCTCGCCTGTCTTCGAACCGGCGCCATCTACCTGCCGCTCAACACCGCCTATACGCTGGCTGAGCTCGATTACTTTATCGGCGATGCGGAGCCGCGTTTGGTGGTTGTTGCGCCGGCTGCCCGGGAAGGCGTGGAGACGATCGCCAAGCCCCACGGCGCGATCGTCGAAACGCTCGATGCCGATGGCAGCGGCTCGTTGCTGGATCTCGCACGCGATGAGCCGGCCGACTTTGTCGATGCCTCGCGCGCTGCCGATGATCTGGCTGCGATCCTCTACACGTCGGGAACGACGGGACGCTCCAAGGGGGCGATGCTCACCCATGGGAACCTGCTCTCGAACGCCCTGACCTTGCGGGATTATTGGCGCGTCACATCAGGCGACCGGCTGATCCATGCCTTGCCGATCTTTCACACGCATGGGCTGTTTGTCGCCACGAATGTCACACTGCTCGCCGGCGCCTCGATGTTCCTGCTGTCGAAGTTCGACGCCGACGAGGTCGTTTCACTGATGCCGCAGGCAACGATGCTGATGGGCGTGCCGACCTTCTACGTGCGCCTGCTGCAAAGTCCGCGCCTCGACGAGCAAGCGGTCGCCAACATCCGCCTGTTCATTTCCGGTTCGGCTCCCCTGCTTGCCGAAACCCATACCGAGTTCCAGGCTCGCACCGGTCACGCCATTCTCGAGCGCTACGGCATGACGGAAACCAATATGAACACGTCGAACCCCTATGAGGGGAAACGGATTGCCGGAACCGTCGGCTTCCCGCTGCCTGGTGTGACGGTGCGCGTCACCGACCCCGCCAGCGGGCTCGAGCTGCCGCCTGAAGAAACGGGAATGATCGAGATCAAAGGGCCGAACGTCTTCAAGGGCTATTGGTGCATGCCGGAAAAGACGGCGGCGGAGTTCACTTCAGATGGATTCTTCATCAGCGGCGATCTCGGCAAGATCGACCGGGACGGTTATGTCCACATTGTCGGCCGCGGCAAGGATCTGGTGATTTCGGGTGGATACAACATCTATCCGAAAGAGGTCGAGGGCGAGATCGACCAGATCGAGGGTGTGGTCGAAAGCGCTGTGATCGGTGTGCCGCATCCCGATTTCGGAGAAGGCGTGACCGCCGTCGTCGTCTGCAAGCCCGGCGCTGTCCTCGATGAAAAGACCATCGTCAGCGCCCTGCAGCAACGTCTCGCGCGCTACAAACAGCCCAAGCGCATCATCTTTGCCGAGGACCTGCCGCGCAACACGATGGGTAAGGTTCAGAAGAATATCCTGCGGCAGCAATACGCCGATCTTTATACCAGGAAGTAAGACGGCTGCGCCCTCTGGGAGGAGGGTGCGGCGACATTCCGCATCAAGCTTGAAACACAACAGCTACGGCGCTGGAGGCGTCGGAGGGAGGGGAATCATGGGTATTGAACTACTGGCCATAGGCCTGCTGGTCGCTATGTTCATCATTGCGACGATCCAGCCGATCAACATGGGTGCGCTCGCCTTTGCCGGCGCCTTCGTGCTCGGCTCTCTTGTTATCGGCATGAAAACCAACGATATATTTGCCGGCTTTCCGAGCGATTTGTTCCTGACGCTCGTCGCCGTCACCTATCTCTTCGCCATAGCCCAGATCAACGGCACGATCGACTGGCTCGTCGAATGTGCCGTCCGTCTGGTGCGCGGGCGGATCGGCCTGATTCCCTGGGTGATGTTCCTGGTCGCTGCCGTCATTACCGGTTTCGGTGCTCTGGGTCCCGCCGCGGTCGCCATTCTCGCACCCGTCGCTTTGAGCTTTGCCGTGCAGTACCGCATTCACCCGGTCATGATGGGCCTGATGGTGATCCACGGCGCGCAGGCCGGTGGCTTCTCGCCGATCAGCATCTATGGCGGTATCACCAATCAGATCGTGGCGAAGGCCGGCCTGCCTTTCGCGCCGACGTCGCTGTTTCTCTCCAGCTTCTTCTTCAACCTGGCGATCGCGGTGCTGGTCTTCTTCATTTTCGGCGGCGCAAAGGTGATGAAACAAGATCCAGCATCGCTTGGCCCCTTGCCCGAACTGCATCCCGAGGGCGTATCGGCGTCGATCAGAGGTCACGGCGGCACGCCGGCAAAACCGATCCGGGAACATGCCTATGGAACGGCTGCCGATACCGCGACGACGCTGCGCCTCAACAATGAGAGAATTACCACCTTGATCGGCCTGACGGCGCTCGGCATCGGCGCCCTGGTCTTCAAGTTCAACGTCGGCCTCGTCCCCATGACCGTGGCTGTCGCCCTGGCGCTCTTGTCACCGAAGACCCAGAAGGCGGCAATCGACAAGGTCAGCTGGTCGACCGTGCTGCTGATTGCCGGCATCATCACCTATGTCGGCGTCATGGAGAAGGCCGGGACTGTCGATTACGTGGCGAACGGCATATCCAGTCTCGGCATGCCGCTGCTGGTGGCGCTCCTGCTTTGCTTTACCGGCGCCATCGTCTCGGCCTTTGCCTCCTCGACCGCGCTGCTCGGCGCGATCATCCCGCTCGCCGTTCCATTCCTCCTGCAAGGGCATGTCAGCGCCATCGGTGTGGTCGCGGCGATCGCGATCTCGACGACGATCGTCGATACCAGCCCATTCTCCACCAACGGCGCCCTTGTCGTCGCCAATGCGCCGGATGACAGGCGAGAGCAGGTGCTGCGACAGCTGCTGATCTACAGCGCGCTGATCGCGATCATCGGCCCAATCGTTGCCTGGCTGGTGTTCGTCGTGCCGGGTCTGGTCTGACGGCGGGTTGCTGCCCCCAACAATCGTGTGCCGAGCCCCGTTCGGCACACGATCGCTGCGACTGCGATGAGAGATCGCTCACTCGTGCCGTGCCGCTGCGACTCCTGGGCCATGTAAGACCAAAGCCCTATGCCGGAACGAGCCTGCGCAGATGACGTTCAGCCGATAGCCGAAAGAGCTGAGGAGCTGTCGATGCGCCACGATTTTTGGGACCAGCCGGTTGAGGTCATCATTGGGGATGGCGACCACCTCAAGAGTATCCGCAGCAGCAGGGACGCGCTCGCATATCTCATGACCTGTTGGCCGCGCAAGAAAGCGGCATCCTTCGCCGCGGCGAAGAGGATCTGCACGGATGCCGTCGACGGGCGAGCCGATTCATCCGCGGCTGCACTGGCATTCAAAGTTGCGGCGGAAGAAGCCGGCGTCCTGCGTTAGCGAACGTTGCATGGGCCGGCGAAGCTGCGGATAGTCGATGCCTCGATCATGCCGACCACCGTCTCGAGCAGCACCACCTCGCCGGGGCCGAGAAGTCGGGCGAGAGCATTGTATCAGGGGCGTAAATAGCCCATGTGTCAGATGTGAATGCGCGGAAAATTCTTGCCGTCCCGGGTACCCCAAAAACGGCAGTATAACCTCGATCGCCGTCGTGACGGCTTGAGGCAACCAGGCATTCGCGCCTGGGAATCGTGACGACGAGCCCAACCCGCTCAACGCGGGCTGGGAATCTTCGTTTTTCGATCAGATGGTCGAGACGTTCTCAGCCTTCGATTTTCCGGTCTTGCGGTCCTGTCCGACCTCGAAGCTGACCTTGTCACCTTCGCGGAGCGAACCGCCGCGTTGCAACGCAGACACGTGCACGAACACGTCCTGTCCGCCGTCTTCCGGGGTAATAAAGCCGAAGCCCTTGTCGTCATTGAAGAATTTAACCGTACCTGTCGGCATAAGATAACCATTCCTTGTATCGTGCGTCGATTTGCGAAGGCGAAACTATAGCACCGCCGCTCGTCTATCAACCTGCATTAGCCAGCGCAAATTTAAACGTAGCGCCGCATCAGCTCCGACGAAGCTCAATGCGGCTCGTAACGACCGATCGACCTGTCGCTGGATCGGTGTCGACTGTTGTGAGGCGCATGCCGGACGCCCCAACTTTTTCGATCGTCATATGGGCACGTCGATCGCCATTTACCTCTTTCGCCCATTTTATCGCGAGGTTTATGGCATCACCATTGCGCCTCCCGCCAAGCCCCGCGGTGCCGCTTCCGGCGCCCACATAGGAGCCGGTGTATCTGTCGCCGCTGGCCTTGAGGTTGGCGCTGATGACCCGGGAAAAAACCATGAGGCTGGTGCAGCGCCCATTGAGCGAAAGCGACCTCGCATTCGTATCCGACTTAAACTGGCAAGTGACTTTCATGACGGGTGCGTTTGTCCGCACTTTCACCGTCCCCTTGCCGTTCCAACTTCCCGCAAGTGTTTTCAAAAAAGCCGATTCGTCGGCATTGGCGACGCCGGCCATTGCCATTGACGCCGTGGCAACAGCGATAGCGCATGCAAAAACCTTGAACATGTGAGTCATATTCGGACCGCGCAACATCAGGACCGTCACTCTCGGCTGTTGAGGAGGAAGGCGGTCATATAACCGCCGCACGTTGATTTCGTTCCATACGCGAAGCATCGTTTGGGCACGCAGATATTGCCTGCGCACTCGATCGAGTCGCTAGAGCGCCCAATCATCCCAATTTTTAATTTCGGCGGCTTTATCCTCTCGGCAAATCGTTTCTAGTGCCAGCGAGGCGCGACTAGGGTGCCTTTGTTTATGCCGCAGGATTGCAAATTGGCGGGACGGCAGGGGGAAACGCGCCTTGACCAGCAGACCTTGCGTCAAGAGCGGCGCGGCCACGGCGCCCGACACGACCGTCGCGCAGAGGCCTTCCCTTGCTGCCGATATGACCGCCTCGTTCGATGGCAGTTCAAGCGCGACGGCCAGATTTTCGGGGCCGATGCCGAGACTGGAAATCGCCGCCTCGAAAGCCGACCGGGTTCCGGAACCCTTTTCGCGCATGACCCATTTTGTGCTCGAAACCAGGTCCGCCGGTGCAATTGATTTGCCGCGCGCCCAGGGATGGCGCGGCCCGACGACGATCAGGAGTTCGTCATCGGCAAGGGGCTGAACATTCAGTGCCGGCTCATCGACGCTGCCTTCGACGAAGCCGACCTCGGCCAATCCTTCGAGCACCGCTTTTGCCACCGTGGTCGTGTTGCCGATCATCAGCTTCAGATCGATGCCGGGGTAGCGGATCTTGAAACGCATCAACATCGCCGGCAGCCAATAGCTTGCGATCGTCTGACTGGCAAAAACGACCAGTTCACCCTTTTGCAAGCCGCCGAGATCGGACAAGACGAGCGCTGCGGCTTTTGCGCGTGCGAGCGTCGCTCTTGCCTCTCCCAGAAACACCCGTCCTTCAGATGTCAGCTCTATGCGGCGTCCGACGCGATGGAAAAGCTCGACGCCATAGGAGGTCTCGAGATTGCGGATAGCCGAGCTGACGGCCGATGGCGTCAGCCCGATCGCGGAGGCGGCGTTGGTCAAGTGCTCGCGTTCGGCAACCGCTACGAAAATGGAGAGCTGTTCGAAGGTCATGATTCAATCGTTCGATTTTACCGAATAAATCCTACTAAACTATTCAATAGAAGTCGACAATTGAGTGTGGGACAGTGCGGCATTCCGCAAGGTCTTGCCGATGCTCATCTCTGCCTCACGTCCCCTGTCTCTTCTTTCCGTCCTGCCGGGCCTTGTCCTTTGTGGGGCAGTCACGTTCATTGCACACTTGGTTGAGCAGCTGCAGATCATGATTTTCGGCTCGCATTGGATCGAGAGCCTCGTGCTTGCTATTCTGATCGGCATTGTCGTGCGCTCTTCGATCCGGCTGCCGCGGACCTTCGTTCCCGGCATTCAATTCGCCGCCAAGACGCTTCTCGAGATTGCGGTGGTGTTGTTGGGCGCTTCGCTCAGCACGGCTGCCGTCCGTCAGGCCGGACTGCCGCTCGTCGGCGGAATTGCCGTTCTGGTTGCTCTGTCTTTGGCCGGCAGCTTTCTGATCGGGCGGCTCTTCGGGCTGTCGATCAGTCTGGCGATGTTGGTTGCTTGCGGCAACTCGATCTGCGGCAATTCTGCAATTGCCGCTGCAGCGCCGGTGATCGGCGCCAAACCGGACGAGATCGCCGCGTCGATAGCCTTTACCGCGCTGCTGGGCATCGGTGCAGTGCTGACGCTGCCGCTTCTTCACCTGTTCTTTAGTCTCAGCGCCGTTCAATACGGCGTTTTCGCAGGAGTGACAGCCTATGCCGTCCCGCAGGTATTGGCGGCCACGGCCTCTGCCGGCGCCGTCAGCACCCAGGTGGGCACGCTCGTCAAACTGATCCGCGTGATGATGCTCGGACCCGTCATCCTTCTGCTCGTTGCAGTTCACGGCCGCCGTGCTGGCGGCTCTGCAGTCAATCTCCGCCATGTCCTCCCATGGTTCATCCTCGGTTTTGCAGCGATGGCGACGCTTCGTTCCCTCGATGCGATCCCGGCGCCGTTGCTGCCCGGGATGTCGGCTGTCTCCGCCGCCTTCACCGTCACCGCCATGGCCGCTTTGGGTCTCTCCGTTGATGTCAGATCCGTCGCCCATACCGGCGGTCGGGTCCTCGCAGCGGCGGCGCTGTCGCTATTGGCGTTGGCAGCTCTTGGGCTTTGCCTGATCGGGCTGCTGAATATCGGCTGATCGAGGCAACTTGCCCAAAATACCGGCAAAGATTCCAGTTGCCTTCCAAACGATCGGCGGCTAGCCTGTATATACAGGCCGGGGAAGCAAAGATCGTCATGCAGGTCATCTCTTCACAGCAAGCTGCGGATCTTCTCGAAGACGGGATGACGGTCGCTGCTTCGGGTTTTGGAGGATGCTGCCATCCCGAGGCGATCACGGCGGCGGTCGAGAAGCGCTTCCTCGCCTCCGGAAAACCGCGCAACCTGACACTTCTGTTTGCTGCCAGCACCGGCGATCGTCAGACGCGCGGCATGGGGCATTTTGGCTATGAAGGCCTTGTCGCCTGCGTGATCGCCGGGGGGTGGCGCGGTACGCCGCGCCTTGGCAGGCTGGCGATCGAGGAAAAGATCGAAGCGCATTGCTGGCCGCAAGGCGTCGTCGCCCAGCTCTACCGGGCGATTGCCGCCGGCCAGCCGGGAGTGGTCACCCATATCGGGCTCGGCTCTTTTATGGATCCGCTGCATGGCGGCGGCCGCATGAATGCGACGACGCCGCGGGCGCTTGTCGAGCGCGTGTCGTTGCGCGGCAAGGAATGGCTGCTTTATCCGTCAATGCCGCTCGACTGCGTGCTGTTGCGCGGCACGACGGCCGACGAAGACGGCAATATCACCCTCGAGGACGAGGCCTTTCCGCTCGATGTGCTCGCCATGGCCCAGGCAGGCCGAAACTCCGGCGGTATCGTCGTCGTGCAGGTCAAGCGGATTGCCGAGCGCGGCTCGCTGCCGCCCAACGACGTTCGCATCCCGGCAGTGCTGGTCGATTATGTCGTGGTCTGCGATGATCCGGCTGAGCACGGCATCAGCTTCGCCGAGACCGACAATATCGCCTATACCGGCCGCGTCCGGATGGCGCTGAGCCGTCTGCAGCCGGCACCGCTCTCGGCCGATAAGATTATTCAGCGCCGCGCCTTCCTGGAACTGGCGCCGCTCAATCGTCCGACGATCAACCTCGGCATCGGCATCGCCGCCGGGATCGGCCGCATCGCCGGCGAAGAGGGATTCGACGATTATACGGTGACGATCGAATCCGGCGTCATCGGTGGCGTGCCGGCCGAGGAGCTGTCCTTCGGCGCCGCAGTCAATCCGAGCGCCGTCATCCCACAGGCATCACAGTTCGACTTTTACGACGGCGGCGGCCTCGATATCGCCTTCCTCGGCATGGCCGAGGTGGATCGGCATGGTGCGGTCAATGTCAGCCGTTTCAACAATTCCATCGTCGGGGTCGGCGGCTTCACCAATATTTCGCAGACGGCCAAGCACGTTGTCTATCTCGGCGCATTTTCGGCCGGCGGCGCGGAAGTTGCGGTTGCCGACGGCCGCCTCGACATCACCAGGGACGGCAGAGTCTGCAAGATCGTCGACCAGGTCGACCAGATCAGTTCGAGCCCCGCCTTTGCCCCGGAAGGCCAGTCACAGCTCGTCGTCACCGAGCGTGCCGTCTTTCGGGTGATCGACGGATGCCTGACGTTGATGGAGTTTGCCCCCGGCATCGATCTTGCCGCCCATGTTCTCGACCGCCTGCCGAAAGGCGTCGCGGTGTCGGATCAGCTGAAACAGATGGATGCGCGCCTGTTTTCGAACCAGGCTATGAGGGACTTTGCCCCATGAAAATCGATGGCGCCGTCATTATCGTCACGGGGTCGGCAACGGGTGTCGGGGCCGCATGCGCAAAACAATTCGCCGAGCGCAGTGCCCGGGTGGTCGTCAACTACAACAGCAGCAAGAAAGAGGCCGATGAGACCGGCGATGTCTGCCGCAGTCTCGGCGCGGAGGTCGAAATCGTCCAGGCCGACGTTGCCGATGACGCGGCCTGCCGCCGCATGGTCGCGACTGCCGTCAAACGATGGGGTCGGCTCGACGCCCTGGTGAATAACGCCGCAATGACGGTTAAATCGGATCCTTTCGATCTGGAGACATTGTCGGCCGAAGATTTTCAGAATGTCTTCGGCGTCAATGTCATCGGCGCCTATCAGATGTGCCGGGCGGCTGTGCCTGCCATGCGGGACAGCGGCGGCGGTGCGATCGTCAATGTCTCATCCAATGTCGCCTTTACCGGCGGCGGCAGCTCGCTTGCCTATACGGCCTCCAAGGGCGCGCTCAATGCGCTGACCTTGGCCCTGGCGCGCACCTGCGGTCCCGATATCCGGGTGAACGCGGTTTGCCCTGGCATTATCGATACGCGCTGGATGCGCGACACGCTCGGGCCGGATGCCTATGGCGTCATTGCCAAGCGATTTTCGGAAAGCGCGCCGCTCGGCCGTGTGGCGACACCGGAAGATGTTGCCGGCGCCATTGTCTGGCTTGTGCAGGGGGCAGACTTCGTCACCGGTGAATTGCTTTCCGTCGACGGCGGTATCCGCCTGTCCGGTGGCGTTCGCAAACCCGTGGCATCCGACGGAGCCGCATCGTGACCCTGTCGGCCCAATCCATCCTCGATTTTCCGGTGCCGCAAGCGACGCATGTGGTCACCGCAAGGGATGCCATTCTCTATGCCCTGTCGGTCGGCTACGGCATCAACGCGCTCGACGAGAAGGCATTGAACTACGTCTATGAACGCGATCTCGTGACCGCGCCGACGCTTGCCAATATCGTGGCGCATCCGGGCCCGTGGATGCAGCAGACGGGCGTGGACTGGGCGCGTCTGGTGCATTCCGAACATCGCCTGACGATCCATCGGCCGGTCCCCCTCGATGTACCGCTGATCTCCCGGTCGCACGTCTTGTCGGTGGTCGACCGCGGCGTCGAGAAAGGCATGTTCGTCAGCTTCGAGCGGCTGATCGCAACCGCAAACGGTGACGAGCCGATCGCGACGATCGTCCAGACGAACGCCTGCCGCGGCGACGGTGGATGCGGGTCTGCGGGGTCTGCGCCTGAACCCTTGTCCAAAGTCCCCGACCGAGAGCCGGACTTCGAATTCAATATCGACATTCCGGCAAATGCCGCTCTGCTTTATCGCCTGAACGGCGATCTCAATCCGCTGCATATCGACCCGCAGGCAGCCGCCAGGAGCGGTTTCGACCGGCCGATCCTGCATGGGCTCTGCAGCTTCGGTTATGCGGGCTACGCCATTGTCGCTGCTATCGATCCAAGCATGGCCAGCGGCTTGAGCGCCATCGCGGCGCGGTTCAGCGCGCCGATCTTTCCCGGCGAAACGATCACCGTGCAGATGTGGCGGAACGATGCCGAGATTCGCTTCAGGGGGATCGTCGCGTCACGGGGCGTGACCATCCTCGACAATGGCATGGCGAGGCTGTCATGACGAAAGCGGTCAAACCGGCCGGCCGCGAGGCGCGCCATTATATCAGGATCAAGGAGCGGATCCTGGCCGACATCGCCGAGGGCAAGCTGCGGCCGGGAGACCGAGTATCCTCCGAAAGCGAACTGGTGGCGGCATTCGGCGTCAGCCGCATGACGGCGAACCGGGCGCTGCGGGAGTTGATGTTCGAGGGTGTGCTGAAGCGATCCGCCGGCATCGGAACCTTCGTGTCGCCAAAACATCTCGACGTCGATCTGCTTCAAATCCGCAACATCGCCGACGAAATACTGGAGCGGGGTCACACGCATAAGGCGGCGATCGTCAAGGCCGGCTCGATGAAGGCGGATGCCAACGTTGCCGACGCGCTCGAACTGCCCCTCGGAGCTGCGGTGATGCATTCGCTGATCGTGCACCTGGAAAACGATGAGCCCATTCAGGTCGAGGAGCGCTACGTCAATCCGCTGATCGCGCCCGACTATCTGTCGACCGATTTCAGCAGCATGACGCCGAACGAATATCTGACCAAGGTGGCGCCGATCACGGCATTTGAACATGTCGTCCAGGCCGTCAAACCGGATACGGCGGTCCGCAAATATCTCGGCCTGAAAAATGATCATCCTTGCCTGCGTGTCTTTCGAAGGACTTGGTCGGGCGAGGCCGTCGTGACATGCGCGCTGCTGTATTATCCCGGCGCGCAATATCGGCTCGAAGCACGCTCGACCAAAGGTCCCTGTAAACCCGTCGCCATTCTCGGAGAGAAACAGTGAGCGCCCCCCATTCTCCATCGGTCACCCTCAGCGCGGCGCCGCCGACGATCGAGGACATCGCAGCAATTGCCCGTCGTCACGCCAGGATCGAAATCTCCGCCGAGGTTGAGGCCCGGATTGCGGCGGCGCGCGCCGTCGTCGATCGCTATACGGAAAAGGATCTGCCGGTCTATGGCCTGACGACGGGACTGGGAGCGGGGGTCGATACACGACTTGCAACGGAGGATCTGGTGGCCTTCCAGATGCGTGTGCCGCAAGCCCGCGCGGTCGGCGTCGGACAACCGCTAGCACAGGAATCCGTGCGGGCGATGATGGCCGTCAGGGCCGCCGGCATGGCGGCAGGCGGTTCCGGCGTTTCGCTGAAAGTCTTCCAAGGTCTGATCGCCGCCATCAATGCAGGTCTTCATCCCGTCGTCCCGTCATTGGGCTCGATCGGTGCGGCGGATCTGGCTCCGCTTGCCCATATGAGCCGGGCACTGCTTGGCTTCGGCGAGATCGAGCTTGGCGGCGACGTGCTGCCGGCCGCCGCCGCTCTTGAACGGGCCGGCCTGAAGCCTCTCGAATTGGCGCCGAAGGACGGGCATGCGCTTGTCGTGGCCAACAGCCTCTCCATCGGCCTTGCCTGCTTGGCGCTTGAGGATATCGAACGGCTCTTCGATTGGTCCCTGAAGGCGATTGCCGTTAATTTCGAAGCCTTCCGGGCCAATGTCAGCGTCTTCGACGATCGCGCCCTGGCTGCGAGACCAGCCTTCGGGCAGCGCCGCGTCGCGGCTCAACTGATGGAGCTGCTTTCGGGAAGCTCCTTGCTTGCCGCCGATGCCGCAAGACGTCTCCAGGATCCTTTGAGCTACCGCTGCACGCCGCAGGTCTGGGGCGCGTTGAGGCATGCGATCGACGAGGCAAGGCAGGCGACGGAGATAGATCTCGTCAGCTCCAGCGACAATCCGGTCGTGATCGCCTCCGAGGGCGTCATTCTTGCACACGGCAATTTCGACATGACCGCCTTTGTGCTTGCCTGGGAAAGGCTGGGGCAGGCGATGGCGCATTGCGCGGCAGGCACCGCCTATCGGATCATGAAAATCATGTCGCCCGGCATGTCCGACCTCCCACGCTTCCTGACCCCGATGGGCCAGAGCCGGACCGGTTTTGCGACCGTGCAAAAGACCGTCTCGGCCATGGAAGCCGAAATCCGCCATCTCGCCATGCCGGTTTCGCTCTCGCCCTTTCCTGTCGCCGATGGCATCGAAGACCAGGCGTCGATGGCGCCGAGCGTTTTGGTAAAGACCCAGGCGATCGTCGAGCGCCTGCGCTATCTTGTCGCCATCGAACTGATCGCCTCAGTACAGGCCATCGAGCTGCGCGGTGTCTCGGGCGAATTGGGCAAGGGATCGGTTGAGGCCTATGCATTCGTGCGCAGCCACGTGCCGCCGCTTGAAGAGGATCGCGCGCAAGGGCCGGATTTTGCGACGATTGCCGCATTGATCGGGCGTGGCCCGCAATAAGCCGGTTCGCCACCGCCCCGGCAAGAAGGGCAGGGCGCCGACCGGTCATGCCGACGGTTATTCCGGGGAATGCCGTCGGTTCGTTCATTGAAAAGTCAACAAGAGGGAATGGTTATGAAAAATTGGACAAAAGGCATCTTTGCAGCCGGCATCATGGCAGCCGGCATGTTCCAGTCTGCATCCGCGGAGACCATCAAGGTCGGCAGCAAGAATTTCACCGAGCAGTTCATCCTCGCCGAAATGTATGCCGCCGTTTTGGAAAATGCCGGCATCACCGTCGAGCGCAAGATCAACCTCGGCGGCACGCTGATTGCTCACCAGGCATTGGTAGCCGGCGAGATCGATCTCTATCCGGAATATACCGGCACGGCGCTCGCTTCCGTCGTCAAGGGCGAGATGTCGACCGATGCCGACAAGGTCTATACGCAGGTCAAGGACTTCTACGCCAAGCAGTTCAACCTCACATGGCTGAAGCCGAGCGGCATCAACAATGGCTATGTCATCGTGGTCCGGCAGGAAACTGCGCAGGCCAACAATCTGAAAAGCCTGTCGGATCTCGCCAAGGTTTCGAAGACCCTGGTCTTCGGCGGCGGCGCTGAATTTCCGGACCGCGCCGATGGCCTGCCCGGCCTCAAGCGTGTCTACGACGCCGAGTTCAAGGAGTTCAAGCAGTTTGCCAAGCTTGGCCTTCGTTATGACGCGCTGGAACAAAAGGACATTGACGTCGCCAATGGCGCCGCGACCGACTGGCAGATCGGCTCGAAGAACCTCGTGCCGTTGGCAGACGACAAGGGTCTGTTTCCGCCCTACTATGTGGCCCCCGTTGTCCGTCAGGACGTGCTGAAGGTCAACCCGAAGGTAGCAGACCTGCTGGAAGCGGTCGGCTCCCATCTCGACAATGAGAAGATGCGGGTCCTCAATGCCAAGGTCGAGACCGATCACGAGGAAGCCAAGGACGTGGCGGTCGATTTCCTCAAGGAAAACGGCCTGCTGCCGAAATGATTGTCATGCCCCGCGGCCGGGTATCGATCCGGCCGCGGGCTGTCGCGACGATCCCTACCGGTATTTGTTGGAAAATCCGTCCGGTGGCAGCCGGACAGGAATGTGGAGAAACGGGAAATGCAGGAAATCTGGATCGATTATCTCAACGCCCTCGATGCCAAGGCGCTGGCGCTGACCAATGACGAGATTCTCGATGCGGTGTCGATGGCGCTGGAGGCGCAGGGCAGGGGCGAAACCGTTATCGAACCGCGTGTCCATCTTGTGCCGGAGAGCTCCGACAAAGGCCATTTCAACGTACTTCGCGGCTATGTCAAAGCGCTGAACTATGCCGGCGTCAAAGTCGTTGGCGACTTCGTCGACAACTACAAGGTCGATCTGCCTTCGGAGCTTGCGGTGCTCAACCTGTTCGACCCGAACACCGGCGTGCCGAAGGCCATCATCGACGCAACCGATATCACCGACATGCGCACCGGCGCCGTGACCGCGCTTGGCGCAAAATATCTCGCCCGCAAGAGCAGCAAGGTGCTCGGCCATATCGGCGCACGCGGAACCTCTTACTGGAACGTCCGGCTTCTCGACCATCTGTTCGACTTCGAAGAAATCCGCGTGCATTCGCGCCGCCCGGAAAGCCGCAATGCCTTCGCCAAGCGTCTTGAGGCGGATATCGGCAAGAAGATCATCGTCACCGACAATTGGGAGGATTGCCTCAAGGGCGCCGACATCATGGTCGAGGCCAGCCGCCTGCCGGAACCGGCGCCGCTGTTCAAGACCGAATGGGTGAAGAAAGGGGCCTTCGTCGTGCCCTATGGCACGATGAGCGCGCTCGAATTCGATCTCACCGACATCATGGACAAGGTCGTCGTCGACGATTGGGGGCAATGCGGTCCCGGCAAACCGTTCGGAGCGCTGCGCCGTCACGTCGACGAGGGCAAGGTGACCGCCGAGAACCTGCATGCCGAAATCGGCCAGATCGTCTGCGGCCTGAAGCCCGGCCGCGAAAGCGATGAGGAAACGATCCTGTTCTGGCATCGCGGCCTCAGCACGACCGATGTGGCGCTCGGCGCCGCCATGGTCGACAAGGCCAGAGAGATGAAGATCGGCCAGCGGCTGCGGTTCGCATAATTGCCATGGTCATGTCCAAGCCGATCGCCTGTTCGAGAATGTATAATCTCAGTCCACGCATTCGCGGCCTGTGGGACGCGCTGTTTGCGCTGGTCGGCGCACGTTCCGGCGTCGAACTCGAGATCATTGCTCATGCAGCACCGGCGCCTCTGTCGGAGTTATGGGCGAGGCCGGACATGGGAGCGGTCTTCATGTGCGGCTATCCGTTTTCGCGCATGTCCGAGGGCGCCAGGCCGGCTGTGCTTGCTGCACCCGTCTCGAGCGAGGCATGGTCTTTGGATCAGCCGCTCTATGCCAGCCATATCCTTGTCGCCTCCACCGGGCCAGTGAAGGCGGTGGCGGATCTCGCTGCCGCGCGCTGGGGCTGGACCGTGCGCGATTCCCAATCGGGCTATCACGCGGCGCGTTCCTTCCTTGCCGGCCGATTTGCGGACAAGATGAAGCAAAGTGCAACGGTCGGACCGCTGCTCAACCCGTCAGGCATCGTCGCAGCCCTCAGGGACGGCAGGATCGATGTGGGCGCGATCGACGCTTACGCCTTCCAATTGTTGCAGATGCACGAACCCGACGCGATCGATGGTCTCCGCATTCTGGCGACGACCGATCCGCTTCCTGCGCCGCTATTGGTTGCCGCGCAGACATTGCCGTCGAACATCGCCGCAGCGTTGCAGCGGAACCTGGCGACATTGCATGAAACGCCCGAGGGAGCGGCGGTTTTGGACCGGCTCGGCCTCAGGCGATTTTCGGCGGTGGCTCCGTCGGCCTACGATGTTCTGCCGCTAAGAGCCGACGACGCCGATCGCAGATTGGGGATCTCATGGTAGACAGGCAAAAGAGCGCCCCGATGCGGAGGTCTCGACGATGAAATGGGTCCCCAAACATCTCGACAGGCTGTTCGACGCGCTGGTGGAGCACCTCTATCTGGTTTTTTCCTCGGTCGGCATTGCCCTGGTGATCTCGCTGATCGTCGGAATATGGGCGGCGAGGCGGCCGCGGAGTTTTACGGCGATCGTCATCTTCACCGGTATCCTGTTCGCCGTGCCGAGCCTGGCGCTGTTTGCGCTTCTGATCCCCATCATGGGCATCGGGGCGGCACCCGCGATTACCGGTCTTGCCGCCTATTCGCTGATGATCCTGATCCGCAATATCGGCATGGGGTTTCAGGCCATTCCGCGTGACATATTGGAAGCTGCCGACGGCATGGGCTATGGCCCTGCACGGCGGATCTGGGAAGTCGAGCTGCCGCTGGCGATGCCCTATATCGTCGGCGGCATCCGCATTGCCATGGTGACGGTCATCGGCATTGCCACCGTTGCCGCCTATATCAATGCCGGCGGGCTCGGCGTCATCATTTTCGAAGGCATCGACCAGCGCTTTCCCGAAAAGATCATCGCAGGCGGGCTGCTGACGTCATTTCTGGCGCTCTTTACCGACTACTGTTTTGCATCGTTCGAAAAACTGCTGCGCCGGCGCAGCGGGGGTAAGGCAGCATGATCGTCATCGATGCGTTCAGCTGGATCTTCAACAATTCCGGCACCTTCTTCAATGCGTTCAATCGCCATCTGCTGATGTGCGCCCTGTCGCTCGGCATCGCCTTCGTCATTGCCGTGCCACTCGGATTTGCCGTCGCACGGGCACCGCGCGCCGCCTTTGCAGTGGTCAATATTGCCGGCGCCTTGCGCTCTATCCCGAGCCTGGCGATCCTGTCGGCGACGATGCCTTTTCTCGGCATCGGATTGCTGCCATCGGTGATCGCCCTCATCGTCCTCGCCGTTCCGCCGCTATTGCTGAACACGATCATCGGCATTCGCGAGATCGACGCCTCGGTGATCGATGCGGCTGATGGAATGGGCATGAGCGCCGGGCAGATGCTGTGGGAGATCGAACTTCCCTTGGCCATTCCGTCTATTCTGTCGGGCGTCAGGACGAGTGCCATCCAGGTTATCGGCGGGGCGGCGCTGGCCTCCTTCATCGGCGGCGGCGGGCTTGGCGATTTCATCAATGCCGGCATTGCGATCATGAATATGCCGCGCCTTCTCGTCGGAGCGGTGCCGATCGCCCTGCTGGCAATCTTTGCGGAATTGGCGTTCGGCGCCCTGGAGCGCCTCTTCACTCAACGGCGCTGAGCGGCCGAAAGCGGATATCAGGATGATTCATCTCGATCATGTTACCAAGACGTACGACGGAAGCGGCCCGCATGCGGTCGACAATCTCGATCTCCTGATCGAGACCGGCACGACGGTTGCCCTGATCGGTCCTTCGGGTTGCGGCAAGACCACGACCATGCGGATGATCAACCAATTGGAGACCCCCACGACGGGACGCGTGCTGGTCGATGGCAGGGATATCGCGCAGGTCGATCAGAAGGAGCTGCGCCGCAGCATCGGCTATGTCATCCAGCAGGTCGGTCTGTTTCCGCATATGTCGATTGCGCGCAATGTCGCAACCGTGCCGCGGCTTCTCGGCTGGGAAAAGGCGCGCAGCGATCGCCGCGTCGACGAGCTCCTCGATCTCGTCGGGCTCGATCCGGCCATCATGCGGCAGCGCCTGCCGCATGAATTGTCGGGCGGGCAGCGTCAGCGTGTCGGTTTCGCCCGCGCTCTCGCCGCCGACCCCGCAATCATGCTGATGGACGAACCGTTCGGCGCGATCGATCCGATCACCCGCGTTCGGCTTCAGGACGAATTCCGCGATATTCTGAGGAAGGTGAAGAAGACCGTCGTCATCGTCACGCATGACCTCGACGAGGCCATCAAGATGGGCGATCGCATCGCGATCATGCGGGATGGCCGCCTCCTTCAATATGACAGCCCGCAGGAAATCCTCGCGCGTCCCGTCAATGAATTCGTCGAGAGTTTCCTCGGTCCCGACCGAGCCATAAAAAGGCTGAGCTTGATTGCCGTATCGACGATCATGACCGCGCCGGAACCGTCCAACGGCGATGCCGAGATCGCCGCCGACGCCACGGTTCACGACGCCTTGGCGCTCATCCTCTCCGGTGAGATGCCCGGCCTGCACGTCAGGGCCGCCGATGGAACGCTAGCGGGATATCTGTCTCGTGACACCTTGTTGCGCGCCAATCGGCTGTAGACTTCACCTGCCGCGCAGATGCGAGCGCCGGCGCCGAGGATTCGAGCCGTCCATATCGGGGCTCAACGCGTTGGCTCGCCGCGGCGCGCACGCCTCCGAGAAGATCAACGCACGAATAGTGACCACACACGCTGAAAGGGATTGCAGATCGCCGTCCTCAGGTTGTAGATCGGTATCGCACAAGGGGATTGTGTAAGCCGGTCGGTGACGTCACTCGCTCGCTCATCACGGCCGCTGTCTGAAGCTTTATCGGCGCGCTGCGCTGTCACACGAGGGGTCCGCGCCGTTGTCTTCGCTTGTTCTCCCTAGCCGCCCGCTTTCATTGGCGCGCGACGTCATTTCCACGCCGAACGCTTACTTCTGGGCAACGCCCGTTATCCTGGCATTGGCTGTCTTTCTCTTCATCTGGGAAGCGCCGGGCGTGATCCGCGATTTCCAGATCAGCCAGAATCCTTTGGTGCTCGAAGATGGCGACGTCCAAAACGGCCGATGCACGACACGCAAGGCGGTCTTTACCGACTGCGAGGCACGCCTTGTCTATAGCTACGGTGGACGAAACTATGACACCGAGGTCGAGATCATGTTCGTCGATTTCCACACCGGTGATTACGAAACCGGTCTTGTGATTTCGGCCGATCATCCGGAACTCGCGACGATGAGCCTGGGTCTGGATATGCTCTGGAACAGGATCATCACGCTCGCTCTGTTTGTGATCCTGCTTGGCGGCACGAGCCTGGGGACGATTTTTCTCGCTATTCGCATTTGGCGGGTCAAGGGCCAATTGCGCCGGCCTGCCAGGCTGATCCCCGTCCCGGTCGAGATTAGCGCATTCGACCGCAAACGCGGCGTCCTTTCCATCACCTACAATGACAAGATTGCCGCCGACAAAACGGGGCGATCGGCTTACACGCGCATGAAAAGCGGACAGGAGCCGCTGATCGTCGGCGAAGCCAATGGCAAGGCGATTGGACTGGCCGTCAGGCACGGCAGCACGGCCCTGCCGGTGCTTCTGGACGATCGTCTGCAGCGCGTCGAGCTGACCGATGCCGAGCGCACTGCGGCTCTTGCACCCCTGGGCTATCAGCAAGAGGGCGATCAGAGCAGGCCGGTGTTGATCGAAGAACCCGCAAGGACGGTATCGATCTGGAGGCGGCTGCAGCTTTTCTTCGGTGTGTTGCTTCTGATTTTCGTCGGTGTGGTCGGCTTCTGGCTTTGGTACGTGACGAGCTCCTCGACACAATTCCAATCGCCCGGCATGGACATCAACAATCTGATGCCCGCGCCGTTAAACGAGTGGGGATGCGAGCAGCTGAAGAAGCGGTTTGGTCAGGATCGTGCGCCGTTTGGGTGCGTGGCGGCCGATTACACCAGCTGGAAATAGAAATGACCTGCGCTGTTTGACCGGGCTTCGTCGCCGAAACGGGCAAGCAGCGCCGGCGCCGCGGCGGGTCATCCCGGTTTCCGTGCGTAAAACGCTGTTCCATGCTTCGTTGTTTGGATTATGCGGTATGCGTCCCATTTAAGCTTCAGGCCGGCCGCCTTGATGCACTGTGCGAAGTCGTCCCGGCGCCAGTAGGTCATATGGTCGGCGCCGCTCGTCTCTCAATCTCCAGCGTGCATCGTCACCAGGAAGACCCCTCCGGGGCGCAGCGCGGCGACGATCGTTTCGAGGACTCCCGATCAAATAAAGGATGCCCCAAGTGAGTGAACGCATTATCAAGTTTGACGATGTCGAGATCGCCACACAGGCATTTGGCAACCCGGCGCATGAGCCGGTCCTGTTGATCATGGGCGCGATGGCGTCGATGCTGTGGTGGCCGGAGGAGTTCTGCCAACAGCTTGTCGATCACAGGTTTTATGTCGTTCGCTACGACAATCGAGACACCGGCCGTTCAACGAACTATGCGCCGGGGGAGCCTCCCTACACGATGGACGACATGGCGAAGGACGCCATAGGGATACTCGATGGTTACGGCATCGACAGAGCCAATCTGATCGGAATGTCGCTGGGCGGCACGATCGCCCAGATCGCAGCCCTGTTGCATCCCGAGCGCGTCAAGACGCTGACGCTGATTTCCACCACACCGTTGGGCATCGATATCAGTGCTCTGCCGCAAACCACCGACGCCTACATGGAGCACGCGGCGACGGGCGAGACCGTCGACTGGACGGACTATGCCCAGATGATCGACTTTGTCGTCAGGGATACGCGGATGATCGCCGGTTCGGCGCATCCTTATGACGAGCGGCGGGCGCGCAGCTTGGTGGAACAGGACGTCCGGCGGGCGAAAAACTTCGTCAGCGCCACCAATCATTTCATGCTGAAGGGCGGCCAGACCTTGAAAGGAAAATTGGCTGAACTGGCCGTGCCGCTCCTTGTCATACACGGAACGGCCGACCCGATTTATCCGGTTGAGCACGGCGAACTGCTGGCACGAACCGTTAAGGGCGCGAAGCTCATCCGGCTTGAAGGTGGCGGCCACGAAATTCATCCCAACGATTGGGAAGAGATCATTTCTGCGATCGACACCCACTTGGGTGCGTAGCTCGGGGATCGGTCTGACCTCACATGCCGAGGCGGTTACGCCCTTCCATACATCCGGCTCGCGCGCAGCAGACGTTGCGAATAGGGATGTTCGACAGCACCTCTGCGCAATGCCTCTATATCGACCTGTTCGACGATCTCGCCGGCTTCCATGATGGCGACGCGGCTGCACATATGGGAGACGACGGCGAGATCGTGGCTGACCAGCAGATAGGTAAGGCCGCGCTCGGTGCGCAGATCCTGCAGGAGATTGAGGATTTCGGCCTGCACCGACACATCGAGCGCCGATGTCGGTTCGTCCAAAAGCAGAATGTCCGGGTTGAGCATCAAGGCTCGGGCGATCGCGACGCGCTGGCGCTGCCCGCCGGAGAGCTGATGCGGAAACCTGTAGCTCAGCGCCGGATCGAGCCCGACCGATCGCAGCACCGCGTTGATATCGACGGAGTTCGTATCCAGTCCCTGGTTGCGAAGCGGTTCCTTCAGCTGCGAACGGATGGTCTTGCGGGGGTGGAGCGATCCGTAGGGGTCCTGGAACACCATCTGCACCCGGCGGAAGAAGGGACGGCTGCGTTGCCGGTCCAGCGTCTCGCCCTGAAGTTCGATGCGGCCGTCATAATTGGCGTTGAGGCCGGAGAGAGCTCTAAGGACCGTGGATTTTCCGCAGCCGGACTCGCCGACCAGGCCGAACGCCGTTCCCTTTTCGATGGCGAGGTTTACGTCTTTGACAACAGGCCTTTGGCCGTGTGCGAAACGGATGGTGAGATTGTCGATCCTGATCATCGCGGCGGCTCCAATGCGAGGTCGTCAAGCCAGGCGGGATCCCGCTTCAGGATCGGCAGCCGGGCAGGCGGATCCTCGATCGTCGGCAGGGATGCCAACAGCCCTTGCGTATAAGGGTGTCTGGCCTTGTCGAGATTGCGCGCATCGAGCACTTCCACGACGCGGCCGGCATACATGATGAGGACGCGGTCGCAGAAATTGCGGATCAGATTGAGGTCGTGACTGATGAAGATCAGGCCGAGATTGCGGCGGGCAACAAGTTCATCGAGTAGAGCCAGAATCTCGAGCCTGACCGTGACATCGAGCGCCGAGGTCGGCTCGTCGGCGATCAGCACTTCGGGTTCGGCAATCAGCATCATGGCGATCATCACGCGCTGGCCCATGCCGCCCGATATCTCGTGCGGATAGAGGCGGGCCACGCGCTCGGGATCGCGGATCTGGACGGCTTCGAGCATGTCGAGCGCTTGGCTGTCGGTTTTTGCCTTGCTCACCTTTGGATGATGGAAGCGGTAGGTCTCAGCAATCTGTTCGCCGATCCGCATGACCGGATTGAGCGAATATTTCGGGTCCTGCAGGATCAGGCCGATCCGACGCCCCCTGATGGTCATCATCGTCTTCTCGTCTGCCTTGATGAGGTCGACGTCGCGAAAGGCCATGCGCTCGGCGCGGACGATCGCGGTCGGCGGCAGCAGTTTCATGATCGCGCGGCCGACAGTGGATTTGCCCGACCCGGATTCGCCGACGATGCCGAGTTTTTCCTGTCCGAGCGTGAAACTCACGCCGCGCACTGCGCGCATGCCGCCGCCGCCATAGGCGATTTCGAGGTTGCGGATATCGATCAGCGGCTCTGTCATTCCGAACCTCTCGGGTCGAGCACGTCGCGAAGTGCATCGCCGACGAGGTTGAAGGCGAGGCTGACCAGCGCGATGGCGATGCCGGGAGCGGCGATCACCCACGGACTGTCGAGCATGAACTCGCGGCCGCTGGCGGCCATCGAACCCCATTCCGGCCAGGGCGGCTGTGCGCCGAGGCCGAGAAAGCCGAGGCCGGCGGCAGTGATGATGATGCCGGCCATGTTCAGGGTGACACGGACGATCACCGAGGGAATGCACATCGGCAGGATGTGGCGGGTGATGATCGCAATCGATGTCGCGCCCTGCAGGCGCACAGCGGCAATATAGTCCGCCTTCCGCAGGCTGAGCGTCTCGGCGCGTGCCAGGCGGGCGATCGGCGGCCAGGCTGTCAGCGAGATCGCGATGATTGCGTTGGTGATGCCGGGGCCGAGGGCTGCGGCAAAACCCAGCGCCAGCACCAGCCCGGGGAAGGAGAGGAAGATATCGGTGATGCGCATGAGGATTTCATCGACGATGCCGCCGAAATAGCCGGAGAACGTGCCGATCAGCAGGCCGAGCGGCGCGACGATGATCGTGACGAGCATGATGATGTAGAGCGTCGTGCGTGCGCCGTAGATCACCCGTGCAAAGACGTCGCGGCCGAAATTGTCGGTGCCGAGAAGATGGGCTGCCGAGGGGGGCGCAAGCCGCCCGGCCATGTCTTGCACGATCGGATCGTAGCCGGTGAGCAGAGGGGCGGCCAGCGCCACGACGATCAGGAGCACGATGATGACGAGGCCGGCCAGGCCAAGCGGGTGCAGGCTGAATTTCAGCCAGCCCTGATGGATCTGCTGCGTCGACGACTGAACCCAGCCCTGAGGCTCCGGTGCCAGCAGCCATTTGCGAAAACCGCCGGCGTCGGCGCGGTCTGCGTCTTCGGTGGAGATCGTCATGGCGTCACCGTGTTCTCGGGTCAAGAATGCGATAGAGGAAGTCCGACAGGATGTTGATGGTCAGGAAGACGGCGCCGATCGTCAGCACCGAACCCATGACGACGTTCATGTCGTTCATCTGCAGCCCGCGGGTGAGGTATTGGCCGAGCCCGGGCCAGCCGAAGACCGTCTCGATCAGCACCGCCCCCTCGAGCAACCCGCCGAAGGTCAGCGCCAGGATCGTCAGGAGCTGGACGCGAATGTTTCTGAACGCATGGCGCCAGACGACCTTGCGGGTGCCGAGCCCTTTTGCCCGCGCGGTGATGATGTATTCCTGGCTGAGCTGTTCCAGCATGAAGCTGCGCGACATGCGGCTGATATAGGCGACGGAGTAATAGCCGAGGATCGCCGCCGGCAGGATGATGTGGCCGAGCGCGTTGTGAAACACCTCCCATTGCTGCTGCAGCGCCGCGTCGATCAGAAGAAAGCCGGTCATCGGCGTGACGAGGCCCTCGTAGAAGACGTCGATCCGGCCGGATGCGCCGACCAGCTTCAGCTTCGCATAGAAGATGAAGAGCGCCATCAGCCCGGTCCAGAAGATCGGAATGGAATGGCCGGCAAGCGCAACGATCCGGGCGACGTGGTCGATGATCGTCCCGCGCCTGACCGCAGCCGTGATGCCAAGGGGGATGCCGACGATCGCCCCGATGATCATGGCGATGATGGCAAGCTCGATGGTCGCGGGAAAGATCGTCATCAGATCGGTGAGGATCGGCTGGCCTGTTGTCGCCGACATGCCGAGATCGCCGGTGGCGATCTTGCCGACATAGGCGAGGAACTGCATCCAGATCGGTTCTCCGAGCCCCAGCTCGTGATAGACGCGGTCGTAAACCTCCTTGCTGACCTCCGCCCCGGTGATGGCAAGCACCGGGTCGGCAGGCAGCAGGCGGCCCATCGAAAAGGTCAGGAAGAGCAGGCCGAGCAGCGTGGTCACGACAGCCACCACGCGCGCCGCCAGGCGCCGCAGCAAGCCCATCAACGGATGCGGGGCCGCTTCAGCGAACCCGCCCGCCTGAGAATGACGGCTGCTCTCCTGCTTCGATGTCAGCTCGGCGCTCGCCACGCGCTCTACTCCTTCGTCACGTCATGCCAGCGCGTCGACCAGGTCGTATGCCCGTGATAGTTCTTGACGTTGGCGCGCATGACATAGGGGTCGGTTCGCTGGAAGAAGATGACGAGCGGGGCGGCCATGCCGGCGTAGATCCCGTCCATTTTCTTGAAAATGTCCGTGCGCTTTTCCGTATCGCGCTCCTTCATCGATTGATCGATGAGCGTATTGAGGTCGTCCACCTTCATGCCCGTGCGCCAGAGATAATAGCTGCCGAGGCGCGCCTCGTCGCTATTGTCGGGGTTGAAGGCATATTGCGTGGCGACGGCGAAAGGATCGGGCAGACGGGCGCCGGAATTGCCGAGCAGCACTTCGAATTTACGCTCGCGAAAAGCGGGGGTGAATTCGCCGGGCACGAGATCGAGATCGAGGCCGGCGGCCCGCGCGCTCGCCTGCAGCGCTTCGGCGAAGGGCAAGGTCGCGGCTCCCGAGGGATTGAGCACCTTCTTCAAGCCGTTGGGATATCCGGCCTCCGCCAGCAGCTGCTTGGCTTTGGCGGGATCGTAATCGTAGCGGACGTCTGCCTGCTCCGGAGCGCCGATCATGCCGCGCGGGATCATCGACTGCCAGGGAAAGCCTGTATAGCGCATGATGTTGCCGGAGATTGCCTTCCAGTCGAAGGCGTGCTGGAAGGCCTCTCGGACCTTCGGCTTCTGCAGGTCGGGGTCTTTCTGGTTCAGGGCGATATAGTAGAAGCCGAGACCCGGGACGTTCTCGATCACCATATCCTTGTTGGTGGCGAGCGCATCGAGATCGCCGCTTGCCACATACTGACCAACATCGACGTCGCCCGCTTCAAGCTGCAGCCGGAGATTGCCGGATTCCGGGATGTGGCGGGCAACGACGCGAGCCATGGCGGGTTTGCCGCCCCAATATTTCGGTTGCGCATTGAAGATCGCGACGTCGTTCGGCCGCCATTGCGCCAGGCTGAACGGGCCGCTGCCGGCGGAATTGGCGGAAAGCCAGGCGCCGCCGAAATCACCGTTCGCCTCATGCGACAGCACCGTCTTCTTGTCGACGATGCCGAGCGACGAGCCGGCCAGAGAATAGAGCACCAGGTCGGTGTTCACGGTCTGCGGCAGCTCGATCTCGAGCGTATGTTCGTCCTTTGCCCGAACGAGTTTTTCGACATTGTCCGATGTAAAGCCCCAGAGTGCGACATCGGTGGAGCCTACCTGGCCCATCTTGATGACGCGCTGGATCGACCAGGCCGCATCCTCGGCCGTCACCTTGTTGCCGCTCTGGAAGACAGCGTCGTCGCGCAAGGTCAGCGTGATGATCTTGCCATCGTCCGAGACGCTCCATTTTGTCGCCAGCATCGGTTTCAGCGTCTTCAAGTCATCCGGCGACAGCTGCACGAGGTTGTCGTAGAGGTTCGAGATCAGCTCGGACACCGTGCGGGCATTGTTCTGGGCGGGATCGAGCGTCCGGATGCCGGTGAGATTGGTGCCGATCACCAGCATATTGGGCGGCGATGCCGCCCAGGCAGGCTGCGTCGTCATCAGGGCGCCGGTAATTGCGATCGTTGTCAGTAGCTGTTTCAGCATCTCTAGACCTCCCAATCCTGTTGTTTGCGGAAATAGTGTCGAACTCAGCCGGCCGCCTTGGCAGACTGCTGCCGGTCCGGATCAGTTTGAATACTGCCATCGGCCTCCCAACCTCGAAGCAGTCGATGAAGTTCCTCGCGATCATGCTGGTCGAGCAGCGGCAATCCCGGCACGCGCACGGGACCGACATCGAGGCCGGAATAAGTGACGGCCTCCTTGACGACGGTCACGTTGGCGCCGTTGCGGAATTTGGTCCGCATCCGCTCGAATGGTTCGAGCCGGTCGACGATCGCCCGTGCCGCGGCGAAATCACCTTTTTCGAGCGCAGCGTGAACGGCGAGTGAAAGCTGAGGCGCCACATTGACGAGGCCGGATGTGAAGCCGCGCGCGCCGGCAGCGGTAAACGTCGGCGCCCAGCTCTCCGCCAGGCCGCAGACGAACAGCGCGCCGGCCGGATCGGCCGCCGGGATCGCTCGCGACAGCAGCATCAGATCTGTTGTGGCAAACTTGATGCCGGCAATATTCCTGTGGTTTGCGAGGCGGACGATTTCGGCGACGGTGAAGCCCTCGGCCCTGACATAGGCGACCAGCGGCAGGGTGGAAGCATCGGCAAGATTGCAGAAATAGTCGATCTGGGCCGAGGGTGCCGCGAAAGGATCGACAGGCTGATGCGACATGACGGCCGACGCGCCGATCGCGGCTGCATCCTTCGCCATACCGATCGCCTCGCGCAGCGAGCGGCCGATCGCTGCCGTCACCGGCGCCCTGTCGTCAACACCTGACACCGCCGCCTCGTGGACGATCCGGATCTCCTGCGGCGTCAGCGCATAGAACTCGCCGGTATTGCCGGCAGCGACAATGTTGTGAATGCCCGCCGCCGCCACCCGCGCATAGACCTTGGCGGTTATCCGTGGTTCGACTTCGCCTTTACCGTCATAGGCCGTGACGGGAACGCCCGACACGCCCGTGAGCGCCTTGCGCATGATCGCGATGCTCATTTTTCTTCCCCGTTAGCTTCCATCAAAATGATCGTCATCCGAAGCGGAAGGGCGCCAAGCCCTCCGCATCCACATCGAAGGCGATGACCGTACCTGCTTCGAAACGTCCGGTGCGGTCCGTCGACAGGCTGGTGACGAAGAGGGTCCTGAGATCCGGCCCTCCGAAACACGGCATCGTCGGTGCTGCGACTGGCAAAATGTAGATCTCGACGATTTCCCCCTCGCGCGATATGCGGTTGAGGCGACCGGCCGAAACGCCGGCGCTCCAGTAAAAGCCGTCACGATCGATGGCGGCGCCGTCCGGCCGCCCGTCATCTTCCGTGAAGCTGCGAAGCCGGCGCACGTCGCCGAGATCGCCTGTCGCCGGATCGAAGTCGAATACCTGCAGGAAACATTGCCGGCTGTCGGAGTGATACATCCGCCGGCCGTCCGGTGACCAGGCAAGGCCGTTGGAGCTCGTCAGTCCGGTTGCAACGGTCCGCGTGCCGCCGTCGGCCCCCACGCGGTAAAGTGCGGCCTCATCGATCTGCGGCTTGGCTTCGCTGATCGAGCCGACCCAGAAGTGTCCGTCGGGGCCGACCTTGCCATCGTTGAGGCGGCCGTTGAAATCGCGCCCGACCGGATCGCACAAAAATTCGAGATCACCGGAGACGGGATCGAAGAGATGGACGCCCGTCTGGAGGCCCACGACGATCCTGTGATCGCGGCAAAGCCCGAGACTGCCGATTGCGGCCGGCATGTCGAAGCGGTCGATCTTCCCTTGTGCGGAGATGCGGACAATTGCCGGCGCCAGAATATCCACCAGCCATAGGGTGCCGGTCTCATCGTCCCATACCGGCGATTCACCGACCGTCAGCGGTTGCTGGATCACGGAACGGACGTCCGGGCGGATGATCCGGGGCGCCGTCATTCGGCCGCCTCCCGGCTCTCGACCAAGCCTTCGGCGTCACGCATGCGGATGGTGCCGTCATGATTGATCTCGCAGAATCCGCCACCCTGGAACGCCAGCGCAACCGGTCCTTCGGATCCCTGTTCGATGCGGGCGTGGTCGCGCGGCCGGTCCTGCGGCCGGTAGCCGAGCCTTGTCGCCAGATCGTTGTCCCACCATTTCTCGTCGGTATCGGAAACGCCATAGACGACCGTTGCGGCAATCAACGGGTGGCTCAGCCCGATCCGCACCAGTTGCGCCAGATCCTGCGCGCTGATCCAGATCGCGATCGATCGCTCGCTGTTGGGATAGGTGCCGGCATTGCCGATGCGGATGGAAAGGGAGCGAATGCCCGCCGTGTCGTAGTAAAGCCCCGCCACCAGTTCGCCCCAGCATTTGGAAAGTCCATACGGACTGTCAGGGCGCATGGGATCGAGCGGCGATATGATTTCGCCACGCGGATAAAAGCCGGTCGTATGGTTGCTCGATGCATAGACGACCCGCTGGACCCTGTTGGTCCGGGCGGCTTCGTAGAGATTGTAGGTTCCAAGCACATTTGCGTGCAGAATGGCGTTCATATCGATGCCGCTTGCGATACCCGCGAGATGAACGACGCCGTCGATATCCTTCAGCGCAGCCGTTGCCTCGTCGAGTTTTGTAAGGTCGGCCCTGACGAACGTCTCGTTTTCGCCAAGCCCGGCAGGCTCCTGCAGATCGATCAGCCTGATGTGCTCGCCATGCGCGCGAAGGAGCGGTCGCAGCAGCGTTCCCACACGTCCGGTAGCACCCGTCACAGCGATCCGTTTCATCGTTCTTCCTCCCATTCCCGCTCAAACGCCCTGGAACATGCGGGCGCGAGCATTCAGTATGTGTTTCTTCATCGCATCGTGAGCTTCGGTTTCCCGCCGTGCAAAGATCGCCTCCACGATCACCGCGTGTTCATCCTGGACGCTGCGGATCTGCTCCAGCGTCCGTTTCAGGCTCAAGCTTCGCGTTACGGAATGCCCGATGGCGAAATGCGGTCTGAACCATTCGCGCACGGTGATGTGAAACTGATTGCCGGTCGCCATGGCGATTGCATCGTGCAGAGCCTGGTCCTCCTCGGCGCCGAGTTCTCCGTTGCGCAGACATTGCTCGATCGAAAGAAGCGCTGCCGTTATTCTCTCCCGGTCGTCCGGCTGCCAGTTTCGTGCGGCAAGCTCCGCCGCCTCCGCTTCGAGGCCGGCGCGGAATTCGAAAAACCGCTGGACATCGGCGAGCGAGCCGACCGGCACCATTTTCAGCATCGACGAATCCGGTCGTTGCCGGACATAGGAGCCGGAGCCTTTGCGCGAGACGATCAGGCCATCGGCCCTCAGGCGTTCGAGCGCTTCGCGCACGACGGGTCTCGAAGCGCCGAAATCAGCGGCGAGCTTCGTCTCCGACGGCAGCCGTTCGTTCACCGGAAAGTTGCCGTCGGCGATCATCCCCACGATTTTCTCGTAGATGATGTCACTGAAGCGCGTTGCGCCTCTGTTCGAAACGGCGTCGACCGCGAATGTCATTATCGTCCTTTTCTCTGAACGCTATGGGCTCTTGCTGTCGGCGGCCGATGATGGCAGCGTACAGATTCTGACAGATCATCGGCACTTATCTGCTGCAACCGTGGTTTCAGGCCAGAAAATCCCGGTACCGATGATGCATCGCTACGAAATTTGTAATTATCTGTCAACTCTTGTAATCATTTGGGAACGTGTCTATGGTTCGGTCGCAGCGCCGAGGAGGGCGCAAGCGGCAGGTCGGGAGCCCGCCGCATCAGCCGGTTCAAAAATTGCACCGGCGTAGAAAGGGAGGAACTCGATGCCCAATGAAATACTGTCGCGTGGCGTTACCCGCCGCACTGTGCTTGGTGGCATGGCCGGCGTCGCAGCCTTGTCCATCGCTGGTCGCGTCTCCGCCGCCGCGGGTGGTGAGGCGCCCGCACTTGCACAGCTTGTGAAAGATGCAAAACTGCCGCCGCTCGCCGAGCGCCTGCCGAAGAAGCCGATGGTCGTGACGCCGTTCGAGAAAGTCGGCACCTACGGCGGTTCGCTGCGCCGGGGCCTTCGCGGTTCATCCGACCATAACGGCATTCTGCGTATGGTCGGCAACCAGAGCCTGGTGCGCTGGAACCTCGATTTTACCGCCGTTCAGCCGAACCTTGCCGAGCGCTGGGAAGTCAGCGACGATGCAACGCAATTCACCTTCCATCTGATCGAAGGCGTACGCTGGTCCGACGGTCACCCCTTCACGGCCGACGACATCGTTTTCGCGATCGAGGACTGCGTCAAGAACACCGAGCTCTACAGCTCGACACCGGCGCAACTTGCTGTCGCCGGCAAGCCGGTCACGGTCGAGAAGATCGACGATTACACGGTGAAGTTCACCTTTGCCGCGGCTAACGCACTTTATCTGGAAAACCTCGCCACACCGCTTGGCCAGCATCCGACGCTGTTTCCGAAGCATTACTGCAGCCAATTCCTGCCGAAATATAATCCCAATATCGAGGCCGACGCGAAGAAGGCCGGCGTCACCAGCTGGACGGAGCTGTTCCGCAGCCGTTGCGGCGACATCGAGATCCCGTCGCGATGGGGCAATGTCGACAAGCCGACACTCGATCCATGGGTGATCAAGGAGCCTTATGCCGGTGGCGCGACGCGCGTCGTCATGACCCGCAATCCTTATTTCTGGCAGGTCGATACCGAGGGCAACCAGCTTCCCTACATCGATGAAATCAACTTCGGCATCTCGCAGGACGTCGAATCGCTGATGCTGAACGTCATCTCCGGAAAGATCGACATCCAGGAGCGCCATATCAGCGTGCTCGCCAACAAGCCGACGCTGTCCAAGAACATGGAAAAGGGCGATTATCGGCTGCTGACGCTCGTGCCTTCGGCCTCGCAACAGTGCCAGATCTACTTCAACATCACCCACAAAGATCCTGCCATGCGCAAGATGTTTGCGGATAAGGCGTTCCGGCAAGCGCTCTCGATCGGCATCAATCGCCCGGAGCTCATTGACATCGTCTATTTCGGACAGAGCGAGCCCTACCAGGCCGGGCCGCGTCCGACCCATCCGTGGTATCACGAGAAATACGCGCGCCAGTTCACCGAATATGACGCCGACAAGGCAGGCGCGATGCTCGATGAGGCCGGCTACAAGAAAGGCGGCGACGGTTTCCGCCTCCGACCCGACGGCCAGAAGGTATTCTTCTCGATTGACGTCATTCCAACGCTCTATCCCGACCTCGTCGATGCCCTGGAACTGGTCAAGACGCATTGGGCCCAGATCGGTATCGATATGAAGGTGAACACGATCGAGCGGGCGCTCTATTATACCCGCGGCGACGATAACGCCCATGATGCGGCGGTGTGGCCGGGCCCCGGCGGTCTCGATCCGATGCTCGATCCGCGCGATTTCTTCGCCTTCCATCCGCAGGGCTCGCGTTACGCCATTCCATGGACGCTTTGGTACACCTCCAACGGTGCGCGAGGTGAAGAGCCGCCGGAAAGCCAGAAGAAGCGCATGAAGCTCTTCGACGAAGCGCGTTCGACGGCCGATCTCGATAAGCGCGGCGCGATCATGAAGCAGATCTTCGACATCGCGGCGGAAGAGTTCGAGACCGTCGGCCTTTGCCTTGCCGTCGGCGGCTTCGGCATCATTCGCAACAACCTGCGTAATGTTCCGGAGAAGGAGCCGGATAGCTGGTCCTGGCCCAATCCGGGTCCTGCGCTGCCGCAGCAATTCACCTTCACGAGCTGATTTGGATCTTAAGCGCCGTGCCGACGGTACGGCGCTTTCTTTCAGTCCGCTCTCCGAGATGCCTTGCCGGCCCCGGCGGCCGACAAGGCTCGGAGGGCGGCGTTCAATACAAGAGGCGCCTTTATGCTGGTCTTTATCGCCAAACGCTTCCTATGGATGATCCCGTCGCTCTTTGCCGTCAGCTTCCTCGCTTTCGTGCTGATCCAGCTGCCGCCGGGCGACTATGTCACGACCTATATCGCGACGCTGGCTGCCTCCAACGAGATCGTCGATCAGAATACGGCGGCACAATTGCGCGAGCGCTTCGGCCTCGGCGATCCGATGCTCGTCCAATATTTCAAATGGATCTGGGGCATCCTGTCGCGCGGCGATTTCGGCATTTCCTTCGAATGGCAGCAGCCCGTCTCCGATCTTATCTGGGAGCGCATGGCGCTGACCCTTGTTCTGGCCCTGTCGACACTGATCGCGACTTGGGCGATCGCCCTGCCGATCGGCGTCTATTCCGCCGTGCGCAAATATTCGATCGGCGACTATTTCTTCACCGCTTTCACCTTCTTCGGCCTGGCCGTTCCGTCCTTCCTGCTGGCGTTGGTGCTGATGTATATCGCGGCGGTCGAATTCGGCCAGGATGTCGGCGGGCTGTTTTCGCCGGAATATGAGAACGCGTCCTGGAGCTTTGCCAAGATGGGCGACCTCTTTTCGCATCTCTGGCTTCCCGTCATCATCCTGGCCGTCTCCTCGACGGCGAGCCTCATCCGCGTCATGCGCGCGAACATGCTCGATGAACTGCCGAAGCCTTACGTGACCACGGCACGGGCGAAGGGCCTGTCGGAATTCCGGCTCTTGATGAAATATCCCATGATGATCGCGCTCAATCCGTTCATCTCGACGATCGCCTGGCTGCTGCCCAATCTGATCTCCGGCTCGGTCGTCGTCGCCATCGTCCTCAACCTGCCGACGGCCGCACCCTTGCTGCTGCAGGCGCTGATGGCCCAGGACATGTATCTGGCGGGCGCCTTCGTTCTGCTGATCTGCGCGCTGACGCTGATAGGCTCTCTGATCAGCGACATCCTGCTTGCGCTGGTCGATCCCCGCATCCGGTTGGAATAGGAGCCTCACGTGGCCGACATTACCGTTACGAATATTCAGCCGGATCGCGCCGCCGTCGCATCGCAATGGCAGCTGATCTGGTGGGCTTTCCGCCGGCATCGGCTGGCCACGGTGGCGCTCGTCGTCACCGTGCTGATGTACATCGTTGCTCTGGTTCCCGGCTTCTTTGCCATCAACGATCCGAACCTGCAAAATGCACGGGCGACCTTTCATCCGCCGCAGAGATTGCATCTGATCGATACTGAGAACGGCTTTTCCTTCGGTCCGCATTATTACCCGATGAAGCTGACCCGCGATCCGGAAACGCTGGCCGCCATCTTCAAGGAAGACACGACGAAGCGTGTCGACATCCAGTTCTTCGGGCGCGGCTATGAATATTCGGTGTTCGGGCTGTTCAACACCAACATCCATCTGATCGCCTCGCCGGACAAGACGACGCCGCTGCTTCTCTTCGGCGCCGACCGGCTCGGGCGCGATGTCTTCAGCCGGACGGTGCAGGGTTCGCAGGTTTCGCTGTCGATCGGCCTCGTCGGCGTCTTCCTGTCGTTGATGCTCGGCATCGTGATCGGCGGCATCTCGGGATACTACGGCGGCCGCATCGATTTCTTCATGCAGCGTGTGATCGATTTCGTGTTGTCTCTGCCGACGATCCCGATCTGGCTCGCCATGGCTGCGGCCCTGCCGCAGGATTGGCCGGCGACGCTGCAATATATGATGATCACGATCATCCTGTCGCTGACCGGCTGGGCGCAGCTCGCTCGCGTCGTTCGCGGCCGTTTCCTGTCCTTGCGCACCGAGGAATTCGTCGCCGCCGCGAGGCTCGACGGCGTTCGCGAAGGACGCATCATCTTTCGCCACATGCTGCCGAGCTTTGCCAGCCACATTATCGCGTCGATCACGCTTGCGGTGCCGGCGATGATCCTTGCCGAAACCTCTCTGTCCTTCCTGGGGCTCGGACTGCAGCCGCCGACCATCTCCTGGGGCGTGCTGCTGCGCGAGGCCCAGAACATTCGCTCGATCGCCACCGCGCCATGGCTCTTCATGCCGGGCTGCGCCGTCGTGGTCGCCGTGATGGCGCTCAACCTTCTCGGCGACGGCCTGCGCGATGCGGCTGATCCCTACAACAAATGAGGCCGGCATGACCGATTTCGTTCCCATTGCCGGCAGGCCGCTGCTCCAGGTGAAAAATCTGACGGTCGAGTTCCCTCTGCGCACCGGCGTCTTTCGCGCCGTCAGCGATCTGTCTTTCTCGATCGAACCGGGCAAGACGCTGTGTGTCGTCGGCGAAAGCGGATCCGGCAAATCGGTGACGGCGCGTTCGATCCTGCAGATCGTCGATGCGCCCGGCCGCATATCCGGCGGATCGATCGTCTTGAACGATCAGAACGGCGGCTCGACCGATCTGACCAGCCTCCACCCGCGCGGGCGCCAGATCCGAGCGATCCGCGGCCGCGACATCGCCATGATCTTCCAGGAGCCGATGTCGTCGCTGTCGCCGATCCACACGGTCGGCAACCAGATCGTCGAGGCGCTTCGCCTTCACACCAGAATGAGCAAGGCGGAGGCGCGGGCTGAAGCCATATCGCTGCTGAAGCAGGTCGAAATTCCTTCGCCTGAAAAAGCGCTGGATCGCTATGCCTTCCAATATTCCGGCGGCATGCGCCAGCGCGCGATGATCGCCATGGCGCTCGCCTGCAAACCGCAGCTCCTGATCGCCGACGAGCCGACCACGGCCCTCGACGTGACGACGCAGGCCGAAATTCTCGACCTGATCGCCCGCCTGCAGAAGGCCAACGGCATGGCCGTTCTGTTCATCACCCATGACATGGGCGTCGTGGCACAGATCGCCGACGATGTGCTCGTCATGCATAACGGCGTCGCCAAGGAATATGCACCGGTCGAGCAGATCTTTCATGCGCCGCAAGACGACTATACCCGCATGCTGATCGGCTCGGTGCTGAAGCTGGAAGCGAAGGCTGAAATCCGGCTGGCACGCGCGCCGCTCGACAGGACCGCAGCGCCGATCCTCGAACTCCGCAATGTCTCGATGGATTTCGGCGAGGTGAAAGCGCTGGACGATGTTTCCATTTCGCTTCTGCCGGGTGAGACGCTCGGCATCGTCGGCGAGAGCGGATCCGGCAAGACGACGATGGGTCGCTCGATCATGCGGCTGATCGATCCGACGGCAGGCGAAATCCTCTATCGCCGCGCCGACGGCGGCATCATCGATCTGGCAACGGCAAAAGGTCAGACGCTGGCCGCTGCACGGCGGGAATTGCGCATGGTGTTTCAGGATCCTTTCGGCTCCCTGAACCCACGCATGACCGTCTCCCAGATCATCGGCGAGCCGCTGCTCGTCAACGGCGTCGCCAAGGGGCGGGCGCTGGAGGAGCGCGTCTGCCACCTCATGGAACAGGTAGGCCTCGATCCGAGGGCGCGCGAACGCTACCCGCATGCATTCTCCGGCGGTCAGCGCCAGCGCATCGGCATTGCCCGCGCCATCACCCTCAATCCGCGTGTCATCGTCGCCGACGAAGCGACCTCGGCGCTCGACGTCTCGGTGCGCTCGCAGGTGCTCGATCTCCTGATGCGCCTGCAGGACGAACTCGGCCTCGCCTATATCTTCATCAGCCATGACATCGGCGTCATCCGCTACATGTGCGACCGTGTCGGCGTCATGTACAAAGGCCAGCTCGTCGAAATCGGCGATGCCGAGAAGGTCTGCCGCACACCCGAGCACGCCTATACGCAGGCGCTGATATCGGCGATCCCGCGTCCCGATCCGCGGGACCGCGATCATTCCAGGCGGTTCCGTTATGTTGCGCCCGACATTCTGAAGCCAGACAATCTGAAGAATGGAAGTTTTCAGCGATGAAAATCACCGGGATCCGTACCTTTCTCATGCATGTCGGTCAGCCAGACCCCTCGAACTGGGCTGCCGACCAACGTTCCGGTGATGGCGCCTCCAAGCAGTTCGGAGGCACCAGAAACTGGCTCTTTCTGAAGATCGACACCGACGAGGGCATCACCGGCATCGGTGAATGCTCGGGCTGGCCACGTGTCGTCGAGACGGCGATCCATGATCTTGCGCCCCTCCTCATCGGTGAAGATCCGGCCCATACCGAGCGGTTGTGGCAGAAGATGCATATTGCCATGATGGGCCATGGCATGCTCGGAACGGTCGGAGGCGGTGCGATGACCGGGATCGACATGGCGCTATGGGACATCAAGGGCAAGGCGCTCGGCGTGCCTGTCTGGATGCTGCTCGGCGGCAAGGTGCGCGACCGGATCCCGATCTATTCGCACGCCAATACGCCGGAGCGCGCGCTTGCCCTCAAGGAGCGCGGCATAAAGGCGATCAAGTGCGGCGGAGTCGCAGATCCCGTTCGCAAAGTCGCGGCGCTCCGCGACGCCGTCGGCGACGACATGGACATTGCCATCGATCTGCACGGGCCGCCGTGGCTGACGCCTGCGGATGCCTGCCGCCTGGTGCGAGCGCTCGAACCCTACGAACTGATGTGGGTGGAGGATCCCATCGCGCCGGAGAATGTCGATGGCTACCGGCGAATCCGCGACGCAGCGCATGTGCCGCTTGCCGCCGGTGAGCGCTCGGCGACCATTTTCGGCGAGCGCGAGCTCATAGAAAAGGAATTGGTCGACGTGATCCAGCCGGATACCGGCCGGGCAGGCGGCATCACCCAGATGAAGAAGATCGCCGCCATGGCCGAGGCCCATCATATCCAGATGGCGCCGCATTCGGGCTCGCTCGGGCCAGTGGCGGAATATGCCGCCTTGCATCTGCTGGCGGCGATCCCGAACGGCCTCATCCTCGAGCGCCTGGACGACGACTGGGACGGCCGTCGCCAGGCGATCGTGCCGCATCCGCAACAGGTCGATGGCTTGATCGCCGTTCCCGACGGCCCGGGACTTGGCTGCGATATCGACGAGGCCTTCGTCGCGCGCTTCCCCAGCGGTGGCAATGTCTCGGTGCCGCAAGCCGCCGGCGCCTATAATCCCGGAACCGACCATGAGCATGTCTACGTGCAGACGCGCGTGGCGCGCCGCAGCTATTTCAATCGCTAGAAGGACAGAATGATGAAGATCGACCGCATGCGGGTTTTCATGACCCGCGACAAGGACCGTCCGCGCGTGATCGTCGCGCTCGATACCGATGACGGGCTGACCGGCTGGGGCGAATGCTACAATCACGGCCCCGACAAGGCACTGCCGCCGCTGCTCGATTATCTCTACGGATTTATCTCTGGCCAGGACCCGACACGCGTCGAGTATCTCGTCAATCTGCTGATCCAGCAAAGCCGGTTCCCGCCGGGCGCGCTCGGCCTTGCCGCGATCTCGGCGCTCGACCACTGCCTGTGGGATCTTGCGGCCAAGGCGGCGAACGTCCCGGTTTACAAGCTGCTCGGCGGCGAGGTGCGCGACCGTATCAAGGTCTATGCCGGGGTCTACACCGCACCGGATGCGCCGGCGGCCCGCGACGAATTCGATCGCCTGAAGGAGGGGTGGGGGTTCACCGCCTTCAAACTCAGCCCCTGGCGGATCGACATGCATTCCAACCGATGGGGCAATGTCGTCAAAGCCTCGGCGGATTATTTCCGTTCGCTTCGCGAGACGGTCAACGACGAATACGAGATCGCTTTCGACGCCCACGCCAAGATTTTCGAGCCGGTCGCCGCGCGTCAGCTCGGTAATGCGCTGGCGCCGTATGATCCGCTGTTTTTCGAGGAGCCGCTGCGTCCGGAGAACATCGAGGCCTGGGGCGACCTGAAACAGGGGCTCAACTGCACGCTGGCGACCGGCGAGTCGCTCTACAACAGAAACGAGTTCCTGCGGCTGCTGCAGGTCAAGGGCGCCGACCTTATCCAGCCGGACATCTGCGTCGTCGGCGGCATCAGCGAAATGCGCCGCATTGCCACGCTCGCCGAAGCCTTTTTCGTCGGCGTCGCCCCGCATAACCCGATGGGGCCGCTTGCGACGGCCGTCAACGTTCATTTTTCGGCTGCGGCGCAGAATTTCCGCTTCCTCGAATACCGGCTGCCGAAGGGGCAGGCCTATGTCTATGGCGGTCTCGGAATCGAGAAGCGTGAAGGGGAAACCCGCTACGTCGTCGATCCCTATCTGCCGAAGGACGGCTATCTCGAACTGCGCCCCGACCGGCCCGGCTGGGGCGTCGAAATGGACGAGAAGGCGATGCAGGAGGAAGGTTACATCCATTGGCAGCGGCGCGTGCCGAAGCGGCCGGACGGCTCTTACGCCTTCGCCTGATGGCGACATCTATCGAATGACGAGCTGGCCGTTGCCGACGGCGCGGCCGCTCTTTATTGCCGATCCTGTGCGAGGTGGAGCCGGACAGGTGGGACGCTCGCCTGCCAATTCGTCGGCCACAGGGTGAAACCGAAAAAACCCCTGTGTTCATCATCCCTGTCGCGTTCGGTTAACACGGCTCACGGCCCGAACCTCCCAGAATCCGCGTACTTCGCCCAGTCATACCGCCGGACCGTGCTCGGCAAACCAAAGCCTATGTCTGCCGGCCGGTTCTTCGTAAGGACTGCAGGCATGGCATCGTGCCGTCAATGCGCATTGGCATGGGATCAGCCGGATGCCGCCTGCATGCCTACAGTCCCGATACCAAAGCTCAGGCGTTTCGATACTTCCGGATGATACCAAGCAAAATCATGGCTCGCTAAGCTTGCCCCTGATCGTCGCAGTGCCGGATTGGAAGCGATCATGAGCGGCAAGACATTGCCCGTTTTACGTCAGGTGCCCACGGTTCGGACACGTTCTACTGCCGTAGGAGGATACGATCCGAAGATGTCGGCGAGCGTATCGAGCATCATTCTGGCCGCTCTGGATTGAAGTGAATAGTAGATCGTCTGAGCAGCCCTTCGCGTCTGCACGAGTTCCTGTTCTCGAAGAATAGCCAAATGCTGGGACGTCGAAGATTGGCTCAATCCCACTTCGTCAGCCAGGACGGTCACGGACATTTCTCCTGCGGTCAACAGATGCAGAATGTGAAGCCGTTTGGCATTTCCCATCGCCGACAGGAAGTTTGCTTCGTTGCCGAAGGCGTCGGTTTCGGGGGAAGGTGCGGCTGACGATGGATTGTTCAAGGCGAGATCTCCTTTGGGGAACCAAAGCCGGGCACCAGGTCATATCCCCGAGCTTTAATTTAGAGATAACGCAAGGGTGCGGCGCCGAAACCCTTTGCCGGCGTCCCATCGTGTTTTTTGGCGCGAATCGGATACTGCGCACATGAAAATGGACAGCCGGCGTCCTTCGCCCCTTCAGGCGCGCGGCTAAAACTAACGCGACCCAGCCTGACGCATCTGCGCCGGCAATGTCTCCCAGGCCCGGATCAGCTCGCCGATCGAGGCGGCCTCCATCTTGTGCATGACATTGCTGCGATGCAGCTTGACCGTCACTTCACTGATACCGAGATCGAAGGCAATCTGCTTGTTGAGACGTCCGTGCGCCACCTCATGCAGAACCTCGCGTTCACGCTGCGTCAGCGTCTCCAAGCGGTCGATATTGCGCTTGGCGACCGCGGCTTGCGCTCTTCGTTCGGCATCCATCGCGATGGCCGCCGTGATGGCGTCGAGCAGCGTCTGGTCTCGCACCGGCTTGGTGAGAAAGTCCACGGCGCCGGCCTTCATTGCCTGGACGGTCATCGGGATGTCGCCATGGCCTGTCAGGAAGATGATCGGCTTGGGAATGCCGTTTTCGGCCAGATGACGCTGCAGATGGAGGCCGCTCGCCCCCGGCATGCGCACGTCGAGGATCAGACAGCCGGGACTATCCAGGATATCGGCGTCAAGCAGTTCGCGGGTTGAAGCATAACTGGCCGATTGGAAACCCGCCGACAGGATCAACTCCGACAGCGCCTCGCGAACCGATACGTCGTCATCGACGATAATGACGAGCGGCTCAACCTCTTCACATCTGCACTGCAATGATAACGGCGCCGATCTCCGCAGCAACGGCTGGTCAACTCTCATGTTACCCTCCATCTGTCGATTTATGCAAAGCATTGGCGATTGCCGCCAGCAGGGCCTGGGCATCGAAAGGCTTGCGGAAAAATCCGCCCGCGCCTTGAGCGCGGCCCTGATCCGCTATCTCGTGGCGCCCCGTGATCAGGAATACCGGCAGCTCCGGGCGTGACTTGCTCACAAGGTCACGCAGCTCGAAGCCGTCGATGCCGGGCATTCCGATATCGGTGATGAGCAGGTCGAGGTCCGACAGCCCGTTGACGAGCAGCGAGCCCGCCGACGAGAAGCCGCGGGCCACATAGCCCGCCGATTCCAGAAGGTCGCCCATCGATTCAAGCAACCTTGGATCGTCATCGACAATTGCCACGACGTGTCTTGTCTTGTTCATGTTCAATTCCCTCCCACCCGGCGCGAGTGGGTTATCGGTATTTCCAATCTCTCCGCGATCCGGACGAGATCGGCGAGCGATGCCGCCGCCATTTTCTGCATCACATTTCTTCTATGGATCTGCAGCGTGACTTCGCTGATCCCCAATTCGGCTGCCGCTTGCTTGTTGAGAAGGCCGCTGACGACGAGCGGCAGCACCTCGCGCTCTCGCGGCGTCAGGTCGAGGTAGTGTCGTCTGAGCATGTCGAGTTCGGCGCGTTCCGATCTCTTTTTCCGATCCTCGGCGATCGCCGCGTGGATTGCCGCCATGAGGTCCGCATCGCTGAAGGGTTTGGTCAGGAAGTCCACCGCGCCATGCTTGATCGCACGCACGGAGGAGGGGATGTCGCCATGTCCTGTGATGAAGACGATCGGCGGATGGTCCCTGTCAGCGATCTGGCTCTGCAGATCGAGGCCGTTGATGTCAGGCAGTTCGATATCGAGGATAAGGCAGGCAGCCACGTCAGGCTTGTCCGCTCTCACGTAATCGCAGGCCGATTCGAAGGCGATGGCGCGCATGCCGTGCGAGTCCAGCAGCTCGCCAAGCGCCTCGCGGATACGTTCATCGTCATCGACGATGAAGACGATATGGTCATCGGCTGTCATGACTCCGCCTTCGTTTCTATGGGCAAGGTAAAGATCAACGTCGCCCCGTGCGGATTGTTCTTCTCGGCCCACAATCGTCCACCATGCAGCTCGACGATCGAACGGCAGATCGCCAGACCCATGCCCATGCCACTTTCCTTCGTCGTGAAGAACGGCTCGAACATCTTCTCGGGAAACGCGATGCCCTGGCCGCGATCGCTGATTTCGGTCTGGACGGCGTTCCCCATGTGGCGCAAGCGCATCTCGATCACCCTGTCGCCGGCAATGGTGTCCATCGCCTCGATGCCGTTGCGGATGAGATTGATCAGAACCTGCTGGATCTGGACGCGATCGATGGCGATGAGCGGAAGGTTGGCATCGACCTCCACCTCCATCCGGGCGCGACGGCGCGCTGCTTCCTCGGCCATGAGGTTGCGCGCTTCGTTGACGACGCCCGAGAGCGCCGTATGAGCTCTCCTGTCTGCGGATTGTTTGAACAGGGCACGGATGCGGCTGACGACATCGGCGGCCGAGTTGGCGTCCCGGATGATGCGCTCGACCGTCCTTTGCGCCCGCTCCATGTTCGGCGGTTCGGCCAGGAGCCAGCGCTGGCAGGCATGTGAATTTGCGACGACAGCCGCCAGCGGCTGGTTCACCTCGTGGGCGATGGAGGCCGAAAGCTCGGCGAGGCTTGCCACCTGGCTCGCCCGCGCAAGGCCCTCTCGCGCCTGACGCAGATCCTCCTCCGCCCGAACCTCTCCGTCGATATCGAGGCAGATGACATTCCACTGGACGATGACGCCTTCGGCATTGCGCATCGGCGCAGCGCGCGTCTCGACCCAGCGATATTCGCCGTCGAAGCGCCGCAGACGATGCCGGCGCGCATAGGGCTCGCCGGTGGACAATGAATGGGCATAATTCTCTTTGACCCCCGCCACGTCGTCGGGATGAACGCCGGCATCGAGCGTGCCGTCCAGCCGGGTTTTCCCCGTTCCATCCAGCTCTTCGAGCTTGTATCCGAGGAAGTCGCGGAGCTGGGGGTTGCGGTATACCGGTTCCCCATCGGGTGCTGCGCAATCGATCATTGCCGGCAGCGTTTCGACGATCTGCCAGAGCGAGCGTTCTCGCTCGCGCAACTCCTCCTCGATGCGCAATTGATCGTCGATGTCATGGGTGAGACCGTACCACTGAATGATTTGCCCGCTCTCGTCCCTGAGCGGCTCGGCGCTGCCTTTGACCCAGCGATAGACGCCATCGGCGCGCCGCAGGCGATACTGCTTCGAGAAGCGCTCGCCGGTGGCGAAGGAATGCTTCAGCGCCGCGGCAAGGCTCTGCGCATCGTCGGGATGAATGGCGGCTTCGATGATGGCGGACAGCCGGTTCGTGCCGGGATTATCCGTGTTTGCAATGTCCCGCCCGAGAAAATTGATCAGCCGCTTGTTGAAGAAGGTCGGTTCGCCATCCGCGTTCAAGCGCCAGAGAAGGCTCGGCACGATGTCGACGAGCTGCGACAGCTCCCGTTCCCGCTCACGCAGGGCCTGTTGCGCACGCACCTCGTCGTCGATGTCGATCGCAGCCGCGTACCATTGCACGATCTCCCCATTTTGATCCCGCATCGGCTCTGCGCGACCTTCCATCCACCGATATACGCCATCGGCGCGGCGCCGGCGGTACCGTATGGTATAGGGCTCGCCGGTCGCAAGCGCGTGACCGAGAACCTCGCTCATCCGAGGTCCATCCTCGGGATGCACGGTTGCCCCGATGATGGCCGCCGACCGGCTGATATCAGGCTTGTCCCAGGCTGCGACGTCATTCAACCCAATGGATTGCAGGGTGCGCTTGCTGAAGAAGGTCGGCTCGCCGTTCGGCGCCATGCGGGCAATATGAACCGGGACCATGTCGACGAGCTGCGAGAGTTCGCGCTCGCGATCACGTAATGCCTCGAGGGCGCGGACCTCCTCGTCGATGTCGAGAGAAACACCGTACCATTGCACAACCGTTCCATCGTCATCGCGCCGGGGTTCCACCCTGCATTCCGCCCAGCGGTAGACATCGTCCTTTTCGCGCCAGCGAAACCGCATCGCGGTGCCGCCGCCGCTTTCGAAGCAATTCCGCAGCGTGCGCTGAACGTCCGGCGCGTCTTCGGGATGGATCAGCTGCTGCAGCAGCTCTTCGATGCGCGGCGCGCCGAGAGCGTCGAAATTGGCGATGACGGAGCGGAAATGATCCTGGTAGCGTTTGTTGAAATAGACCGATCCGCTTGTCGGCTCGACGCTCCAGACGCGAACCGGCACGGCGTCGATCATCTGCTGCAGCGCTCGCTCGCTTTGGCGCACCGCCTCTTCGGCGCGGACCTGATCGTCGATATCGTGGCAAAGGCCATACCACTGGACGATATTGCCGGTCTGATCCCGCATCGGCTCGGCACGGCTCGACATCCAGTGATAGATGCCGTCGGCGCGGCGCAGCCGATACCGCATGGCAAAGTTCTCACCGGTGGCGAGGCAATGGTTGAGCGACTCCCTGAAGCCGGCGGCATCATCGGGATGAATGACGGTCTCGATGAGCGCTTCCAGCCGGCTCATGTCAGGCCTGTCCGAATCCGCCACATCGAGACCGAGGAAATCGACCATCCGTCTGTTGAAGAAGGTCGGTTCGCCCTGGGGTGTCAGACGCCAGACGTGGCTCGGAACCATGTCGACGAGCTGCGAGAGCTCCTGCTCCCGCTCGCGCAACGTCTCCACGCTTTGCCGCAATGTGAGCACGGCCAGCTGGTGCTGCCTGGATATGGCGGCGACGATCAGCGCCGAAAACGCCGAGATGGCCAGAAAAAGCTGCAGCATGATCTGCTTGTGTTTCTGGGATTCGGGATCGCCGATAAATTGGCCGGCGCCTGTGATCGTGAAAACGGCAGTGATCAAGGCGAGGAGTGCGAGCGATATGGCCGCGCCCTTGAATTCGAAACGGACTGCGGCCCAAAGAAGAGGCGGCATGATGATGTAGGCGAAAGGCAGGTAGCCGCTGAGCGAAAGAGCGGCGACACCGAGAAAAATCATCCCAAGGACGCAGGCTTCCAGCCATTGCGCCGCCGTAAGCCGGGTCTTGTCGCGCCAGTTGTGGAAGACGGTGAGCGCCAGCGGCGCGACGATCAGGACACCGGTCGCGTCGCCGATCCACCAGAGAGGCCAGGCCGTCACGAAGGATTGCGATTGTATGCCGAACCACGCGAGCGTCGCACTTCCCACCGTCGCGCCCACGATTGGCGCAATTCCGGCCCCGAGCACGACGAATGCAAGAACCTCCTGCAATGTTTCCAGCTGGGCCGGGCGCTTCAAGGCCCGATTGACCAACCATGCCGCGACCACCGCTTCAAGAGCGTTGCCGACATAGATCAGAAAGGCCGCGGGCAGCGGACTGTAAAACCACAGCGCATTGCTGAACAGCTCGGCCAGGCAGCCCGCCAGTATCCACCACGGCCAGCTGCGCCTGGAGGCGAGGATGAGCGTCGCGATGAAAAGTCCGCCCGGAGGCCAGATGGAAATACCCGTTCCCGGCACGATCGCGAGCGACTGGGCGAAGCCGCAGGCGAGCACATAGGCGATGATGAAAAGCCCCAGATACAGGGCGCGGGGGCGGTGCGACCAGACGCTGATCATCAACCGCTCCTGTCGGGCAGACAAAGGCCGGGGATCGCCAGCATTTGACGTCGTACTCGTTTTCGATGTCGGGGCCGGCGCGTTCATGTTCGAACCGTAATCCCGCCGCACCACAGCCGCAACTCATGGAAATCCATACATTGCGCGGAGAGGTAGCGCTGCGTCCGCCCGCCGGATCTTCAGTGCGAGTGAGGCGGGAAGACCTGTTCGGTTCGCGGGTGAGCCATCCTAAACCTTGGGTCTGCTCGGCTATACCTACGGCTAGGGTCGCCACCCCCACGTATGATGGAAGGTTTTTGGCCTTCCGGTCATTGTCGATCCAATCGTTCGCGAGGATGCTGGCATGAAAATAACTGTGGTGGGAGCAAGCGGTCTCATCGGAACGCGGCTCAGCGAAAGCCTGCGCCGGTCAGGCCACGAGGTAATGGCGGCATCCTTGTCACTCGGCGTCGATACGGTGACCGGCAGGGGTCTCGAAGCGGCCATGGCTGGAACCGACATCGTCGTTGATGTGACCAACGCCGCATCCTTCGGCGACAGCGCTGCACTGGATTTCTTCAAGGCATCGACGAAGAATTTGCTTGCGGCTGCCGCTGCAGCCGGTGTCGGGCATTATCTCGCTCTTTCCGTCGTCGGCACGCCCCTGCTCGTGGAAAGCGACTATTTTCGCGCGAAAATGGTGCAGGAAAATCTTATCCGGGCGTCAAATCGCCCCTATACGCTCCTCCGCTCCACGCAGTTTTACGAGTTCATCAGCGGATTGATCGACATTGGTGCGCAAGGCGATGTCTTTCGATTGCCGCCAGCCTTGATGAGACCGGTCGCAGCCGGAGACGTCGCGGCCTTCCTGGCCGAATTGACCGTCTCGACGCCTTTGGGCGGCATCGTCGAGATCGGTGGCCCCGAACAGTTCGGTGTCGATGAAGTCGCACGGATCTATCTCGCCGCAAACGAAGACGAGCGGCAGGTGATAACGGATCCGTCCACGTCGTATTTCGGTGTCGAATTGACCGATGATGCACTGCTTCCGGGCACCGGCGCGCGGGTGGCGTCCGAGAAGCTCTCCGAATGGCTCTACCAATCGATGGCGGATTAGTTCGGCCGACCGGCGTTTCGCCGGGGGTTGCGTTGCCTAATCGCCTTTCAAAAAACCTTCATGAAAGCTCAGGGTTGAAATGGTTGCGCGCGGCTCCAAATCCCGTCGGCAGTTGTGGAAACAAGAGGGGAGGGGCGCATATCGATCGGATTGGCCAAGTCAAATCAGCTTTGGGTTTCGCACTCGCTCTTTTCTGCCTTCTCTCCTGCTCCCAGGCATTGGCAGCGCCCGCCGATATCGGCGGCCTGACGGTGAGCCTGCCCGAGCCTGCCTCCGGCTGGCGGAAGGCCGGCAAGGGCAATCTCTTCATGCTGCAGAAGGACTTTCCGGAAACCGAGGACGACAAGCGCGGCAGCGCCCTAATCCAGATCACAAAACCGCTCTTGGCTGCGCGCAACTCGCTTCCGGCCGGCATGAAGACCTTCGTCGCGACGCTGCCCGAGATAGCGAAGGAAGATACCCTGATCAAACATTACGGGGTCACCGTGAATGGCCACGACATCCGCGTGGAGGAACGCTGCTGCGTCCATCAGAACAATGTCGGCATCAGCCAGATTGTCGTCGGCATCGCCGGCGACAAGCAGCAGGCCTATCTGCAGCTCGTGCTCTTGAACCTAAACGGCGATAGAAGCAAAAGCGCCGAAGCCGATTTCGAGGCGCTCGTGCGATCGGTGAAGCTCGATCCTTCCGATAAGGATTTCGATCTTGTGCCGGCCGGCCGCGACGGCGGACTCGACGGCGTCTTCACCCATCTCGATACCGGCATCCGGCCGAATGTCTTCGGCGGCATGGATTTCTATTCCGACAGCCAGATCAGCATGTTCGACCCGAAGGGCCTGTTCAGCACGGAACTGCCGAAGGGCGGCCGGACGATCGCCGAACATTGCAAGGAAACCCCCACCGATTGCGGCCTCTACAAACTTGCCGGCGGCGGCCTCTTCTCATCTGCCCGGTCGATCGAAATGCGCAGCGTCACCTCTCCGTACGGCACGATCGAGATCGAGACGAAATCATTCGCGGAAAAGGGAAAAGACCTGGTGATTTCAGACGCAGACTATCGGGCCGTGCCGCCTTTTGACGAGGGCGCGACGCTTGACGGCGAATGGGTCTATAGCTTCGCCTCGAGCGGTATGACCGCGACCTCATCCGGATCGGTCGCCTCCAGCCATACGCTGACGCTGCACAAAAACGGCACTTTCGAACGGACCGGCTGGTCCGGCGCCTCGATGACGAATGATATCGACGGATCGCAATCCGGCGTCACCACGTCAGGCAGCCGGCCGGGCGCCAGCGGCCGTTACACGCTTTCCGGCTACCGTCTCGACCTGACCGATCAGAGCGGCAAGACGGAAAGCATGAGCATATTCGAACCCGACAAAAGCTCCGACGGGCTCCTGGTGATCAACGGAAACAACTACCTGAGAGATGACGGAGAATAGTCAGGTCGAGGCCTTTCCGGCCCGCCGGCGGCGTCGCAAAAAATTCAATGAATTTCATGTGCATAACGAAGGCATAGGCCTTGCTCGCCAGCGCTTCGGGCGGGCGCGAATCACCCGGCGATCGGACCTGGAAACCGCCGGCTTGCCGCGCTCGTTTCGCCTCCCTCGACCTGCCTTTTGGTTAAGCATTTGTAATTCGGTCACGAATCGCGGCATATAGTAACTGCGCAACTGAAGCGCTTTCGTTCAAAATTGCGCAGTTATTTGGGAAAAAGATCATGCAGCCGAGTCTTGCTCTTCAAGACGATCAAGAGCATCTCCCGTCGCTTCTGGCAACGGATGCGAAGGAGTTGTCCTATCAGCTTCAGCAGCATCAGGCAAAAATCTTCCCCCCGCTGTCGCAAAAGACGATCAGAACATTTTCGCCGGCGGAAGCTGCAGCCTTCATCGGCATCGGCGAAGGTTATCTCCGCCAGGTGGCCGCCGACGGCCATGGGCCCGATCCGCTGGCCAACGGACGGCGGCTTTACAGTGCCACGGATATGGACCGGATTCGCCGGGTCCTCGACGAGCGAAACGGGACGCCGAAATATGTGCCGGCCCGCAGGCCGGGGGAAAAGCTCCAGATCGTCTCCGTCATGAATTTCAAGGGCGGCTCGGGCAAGACCACCACCGCGGCCCATCTGGCGCAGTTCATGGCGCTGAGAGGCTACCGCGTGCTCGCCGTCGACCTCGATCCGCAGGCCTCCCTGTCGGCCTTGTTCGGCCATCAGCCGGAATTCGACGTTGGCGAGGGCGAGACGATCTACGGCGCGATCCGATATGAGGATCCGCGCCCCATCGCCGATATCGTGCGCGCCACCTATACACCCAATCTGCATCTCATTCCGGGCAATCTCGAGCTGATGGAGTTCGAGCACGAGACACCGAAAGCGATGGCGTCGGGCACGGCGGAGACGATGTTCTTTGCTCGCATCGGCGAGGTGCTGACGGAGATCGAAAGCCTTTACGACGTCGTCGTCATCGACTGCCCGCCGCAGCTGGGTTTCCTGACGATGTCGGCGCTCTGTGCGGCGACCTCGGTCCTGATCACGGTTCACCCGCAGATGCTTGACGTCATGTCGATGTCGCAGTTCCTGACGATGACCAGCGAGCTGATGTCGGTCGTCGAGAAGGCCGGCGGTCGCACCAGCTATGACTGGATGCGTTATCTCGTGACCCGGTTCGAGCCGAACGACGGGCCGCAGAGCCAGATGACCGGCTTCATGCGGGCGATCTTCGGCAATCGCATGCTGCACAATGCCATGGTGAAATCGACGGCGGTCGCCGACGCCGGCGTCACCAAACAGACCCTCTACGAGGTCGAGCGGTCGCAGTTCACACGCGGAACCTATGACCGGGCTCTCGAGTCCCTCAACCTGGTGAATAGCGAGATCGAAGCGCATATTCGTTCGACGTGGGGAAGGAAATAATCGATGGCGCGGAAGAACCTCATCGAAATCTCCGCTCCGAGCCCGGCAAGGGTGGAAACAGTCGCACCGCGCGACAATCGTCCGATCGCCGGATTCGTGCCGCAGGAGCGCAGTGCCGCACCGGTCGGCGGCATTACCAAGACGCTTGGCAACATTACCGAGAAAATGGAGCGGGCGAGTGAACTGGAACGGCAGCTCGCCGCCGGCCAGACCATCGTCGAGCTCGATCCGGGCCTGATCGACGCTTCCTTCGTCAGCGATCGATTGGCGATCGACGCGGCCGAACTTGCACAGCTTGTCGAGCAGATCCGCGAGCATGGGCAGCAGGTTCCGATCCTCGTCCGTCCGCATCCCGAAACCAGGGGACGCTATCAGGTTGCCTATGGTCATCGTCGCCTGGCGGCCACGAGAGAGATCGGCATCAGGGTGCGTGCGGTCGTCCGCGATCTCACCGACGGTCAGTTGGTCGTCAGCCAGGGGCAGGAAAACAGCGCCCGAACCAATCTTTCCTATATCGAGCGTGCGCTCTTCGCATCGAGGCTCGAAGAACGCAGCTTCGGCCGCGATGTCATCATGGCTGCCCTCGGCGTCGATAAGGCGGCGCTGTCGAGAATGCTGATCGTCATACGACAGGTCCCCCTTGATCTCATCAACGCCATCGGTGCGGCGCCCGATATCGGCCGCCGGCGGTGGTTGGAACTGGGCGAGCGGCTGGACGGCACCGATATCGAGAAAATCATCGCCGAGTTGTCCGCGGACGACGCGCGCAAAATATCGAGCGACGAGCGGTTTCAGCGGGCACTCGTTCTGGCAACGAAGAATACGGCGGCGCCGAAGCCGGCGATAGAGAAAACCGAGGTCAGCGGCGTGCCTGTCATGATCAAGAAGACAGCATCCGGTGCAACTTTCGTGTTCGACGGCAAGAGCGCACCCGGTTTCGATCAATTCGTCCAGGAAAGGCTGAAGGGCCTGTTCCAGGAGTTCAACAAGGACAGAGGAGCGTAGCGCGCAAAAGAAAAAGGCCCCCAACGACGCCGTCGTGGAAGCCCTTCTCAGATCTTAAGCACATCGAGAATCGCATTTCCACGAATCACAGTCAAGCGTCTTCGGCACCAAATTGGTGGATGGTTTTCTTTTGCCTGAACGAAGGTGAAGGCAAATGGAGAGTGGATATGTGACGACGCCCTTTGGGCGGCGGCCGATGTCACTTGGCATGCTGGCAAGCCAGCAACTGGCCGAGACGATCGAGCCGGGAATGAAGCGCAGCAAGTGGAAACTGTTCAGGGCGATCTGCGAAGCGCGGCCGGCGCTCGGCGTGACCGATCGGGCGCTGACGGTGCTCGACGCGCTACTGACCTTCTACCCCGATGACGAGATTTCCGAAGAGAATGGCCTCATCGTCTTCCCGTCGAACGCGCAGCTTTCGCTTCGCGCCCGCGGCATGACGCCGGCCACCCTCCGGCGGCATCTCGCCGTGCTGGTCGAAGCCGGCCTGATCCTGCGCAGGGACAGCCCGAATGGCAAGCGCTATGCCCGCCGCGACAGGGCAGGGGCCATCGGCGAGGCCTTCGGCTTCAGTATTGCGCCGCTGCTGGCGCGCGCGGTTGAAATTGAAAGCCTGGCCGCCCAGGCAGTTGCCGACCGGGAATTGCTCAGGATGACCAGGGAACGCCTGACGGTGTGCCGGCGCGATATATCCAAGCTGATCGCGGCAGCCCTCGAAGAGGAGGTGTCGGGGGATTGGGAAGCCATTTCGGCGATGTTTCGAACGCTCGTTGCCCGGATTCCGCGCGTTGCGAGCACCGAAGCGCTGACGCCGCTGCTCGACGAGATGGGACGGCTGCGCGATGAGATCGTCAACGTATTGGAAAGTCGGGTAAAATCACAAAAAATAGACGCCAATGAGTCTCAGATTGAGCGTCACAAACAGAATTCAAACCCCGACTCCACTTATGAACTTGAACCAAGCTTCGAACCGAAGCAGGGCGAAAGGGCAGCGGTCGATATTGAGCCGAACGCCGGGGCGCTGGACGAGCGAAGATTGAAACAGCCGAAGCCTTCCGGCAGGATGAGCAACAAGGCGGGGGGCGCGGCCGATCCAGGGGCCGGGAATAGCCTGAAATCCTTCCCGCTCGGCCTCGTCCTCCAGGCCTGCCCTCAAATTCTCGACTACGGCCCGGGTGGAATGATCGGCAACTGGCGAGATCTGATGTCGGCTGCCGTGATCGTGCGCTCGATGCTCGGCGTCAGTCCCTCGGCCTATGAGGAAGCCTGCTCGGGCATGGGGCCGGAAAACGCCGCGACGGTGATCGGCTGCATCCTGGAAAGGGGCGGGCATATCAATTCGCCAGGCGGCTATCTCAGAGATCTGACCCGAAGGACCGAAAGGGGCGAGTTTGCGATCGGCCCGATGCTGATGGCGCTCGTGCGGGCAAACGGACCGACAGCAAGGCATGCCGGTTGATCGTAAGGAAGCTGCGACTACGACAATGATCCGGAACGCTGACAATGTCCCGGAGCCTCATGTTTCTCATTGATTTTACTCATTCCGCTTTAGCTGTCCGTACCGAAAACATGGTTTTCGCACTTATATCGATGGCCCTCCTTTTGAATTAAGCGGCAACAGGGCAAAGAAAAACCCGCCGGTAAGGGCGGGTTTGGTTGGCACTCCCTTCGATGGAAGGACCCGGCTCTGCTGCGGCGACACTCGAAAGGACGCCGGCCGGACGATCCGCGCTTTGACTGTCGACTACAACGTGCGCGTTCGCCCGAACGAACGCAGAAGAAGATTAAGAGAGACCGCGACTTTATCGATGTCGCGAATGTCCTGCGAATATTGACCAGTGTAGAGTTTCACAATCATGCTGTCGCGAGCAGAGCCACTGAGTTCGAAATGCAGGTGAAGGTAGTAAGATTGCTTGTCACCGCCGCGACTTATGCTCCTGCGTCGTTGGGTGACCTGTCTGAGCTCTGATTTGAACGGAGCAAAGCCGGGCAGTTTAAGCACGACGGATTTGGATTGAAATAGGGACATGGTGGGGACCGCGACGACCGCCTTGTCCAGTGCCAAACTTACGATTTGGCCAGGGACATCGTCAACTACAGTGGGTTCATCTAGCTTGAACGCATGAAACAGGCGCCGGGGTTTCTCAAAGCAGATGAGTGACGCGATAAGCAGGACGACGATATTGATACCTGACCACCAGGCCGCGACCGGCGAAAACTGGCCTTGTACATGCGACGTTTCCGGTACGAGGTTGACCAGCAGACCAAGGACGGTGATCACGATCATGCCTGCGATCCAGGCGAAGCTGTAGCGGTCGAACTGGTTCGACTCGTTTCCACTGCCCTTTGGCGTCACCCTGAACGGCTTGCCAAATGGTCGCACCAGGCTGGAGACCACGGTAGGCAACATGCGAAATGTCGCAAAGGTCCCGACGGCGCTTGATATCACAGGCAGATAGCGCGTCGGGGTGATCCACAGCATAAGCAGAAAATACGCCGCCAGCAGCGGCACCTGATGAGCCACATAATCGGCTACATCAGTGAAGTAAAGCGGGATCAGGCCGAGCCAGAGATAGACGATGGGGACGAGCAATATCATGAAGCGGACCAGATACTGCACGAGCCAGGACGCTGGCAGGAACATGATCCGTTGAAACAGCGTCAATCCGGGGCCGCGCAGCGGGCCGTTATACAGGTAAAGGGTTTGAATACCTCCCTGACACCACCGTTCGCGCTGGACAAAATAACCGGTCAGGTTTTCGGCGGCCAGTCCCATCGATAGCCGCTCGTTCAAGTAGCGGGTCTTGTAGCCTTTGTTGAGCATCGAAAGAGTTGTCAGCAGGTCTTCTGTGATCGACTCTGTCGGAAACCCGCCTATTTCGTCAATGGCCTTGCGCCGGGCAATCGAGCATGACCCGCAGCAGAAACTGACGTCCCAGGCGTCTCGGCTGGGCGCGATCTCGTCGAAGAACAAGCGCTGCTCGTCCGGCCAGATATTCTCCAGGCCCAGATTTGATTGCACCGGATCGACATTGAAGAAATGTTGAGGTGTCTGGACGATGCCGATGCTTTCGTCGCTAAAGAAGGGCAGCGTTCGGCGAAGAAAATGTCGATAGGGAACAAAATCGGCGTCGAAGACCGCAATAAACTCGCCCGAGCTGACCTTCAGCCCATTGTTCATATTGCCCGCTTTGGCGTGCTTGTTGTCGCCGCGCGTCACGTGGATGGCGTTTTTCTCTTCGCAATAGGCCTTCAGCCAGTCTCGGCGTTGATCGTCAAGCACATACACATTCAATTTGTCGGAAGGATAATCCAGCGAGAGGGCGCCGATGATGGTTCGCTCGAGCACGTCGAGCGGCTCATTATAGGTGGGAATGAAAACATCGACAGTCGGAAGGTCACGCTGTTCTCGCGCAAAGAAAACGCGAGCCAGCCTGTCCGCTTCTGCGCTCCGGTCGACGTAGCGGCTCATCAATACCAAAAAAAGGATGACTTCGACGCAGGCCAGAATCTCGACGACGAAGAGGATCCAGACCCAATAGAAACTCGCACCGTCGTTGGGATAGGGAAGCACTGTCTCCGTTAAGCGCCAAAACATGTATCGCAATGCGACTGCTGCGACAAACGCGCAGGTTACCGCCCGTGCCCAGGTGTGACGGCGCGACCAATTGAACGGGCCTAGGAAAAAGAAGGCCAAAACGAGAAAGGTCGGCACCAGTGCTACAAGATACTGAACCACAGGCTTTTGACCCAATTGGACACATCGATGCCGTGCTTGGAAAACCGTACCTGCACTGTGCGCCCCACTTGGCAGGAGTTCGCAAAGTCGTCATTCATGAAGGATGGTTCAAGGCGAACCCGAATGCGGGCATTGCGCTGGGTCGACGGCGGCAAACTGGCGGCAAAGGAATCGGACTCGACCGAAGCTGAACTGCCTCTGACAGCGATAACCGTGCCCTTGAAGACATCGCTGCGGCCGAACAAGCGCACCTGCGCGACAAGTCCCGGATAGATCTCGTCATAATTGACCTCGGGAACAAGGATATCCACAAACAGCTCGCGACAGTCGAGAAGGCGCATCAGCTCGTCGTTCAGCACGACGTTGGAACCGCTGACGATACTCCTCGTCCAAACAACGCCGTCGAACGGCGCTATCGCGGTTGCGGATTCAAGGCTGCTGACACGGTTTGCCTCTTTGACCAGCTGCTTTTGAACTTCGGTGGCTCGTGTCCCATTTTCCGCTATGCGCGAGTTCAAGTCGTTGATGCGAACGACGACCTCATCCTCGCGCTGTCGCGAATAAGGCACGTCATTCTGTCCGTCGCCGAAGACAAAGATACCCTGACGGACCGCATTGAGCCTTTGTTGCAATTGATCGACAGTCAGATTGCTGATTTCGACCTCACCGCCGGTCGCAGCGCCCGCGGCACGCGCGGCCTCGACCAGCTTTTGCGTAAGAATGCCTTTTGACTCGAGCTGCATCCGGCGGCTCAAGTCGACCTGCGCGACCAGATCCTGCGCTTGCGACACCTCGACTTTCTTCCGCAGGATTTCGACTTCGCGTTCGAGATTGGCAATGGTGGTCTGCTTGTAGACTTCCAATCTGGCAGATAATTCTTCGCGAAGCGCGGAAAGCTCCTCCCGTTCCTTTTTAAGTGCCGCCACTCGGTCGAGCGCCGTGTTGCGATCTGCCTCGAGCGAAGCGAGGATTGCGCGATTGACGCGCGTATTTCTGATTTCTGCCAGCGATTGTCCCGCTTTGACCGGGCTGCCGACCTTGAGGGGTTCTTCCGCAATCGTGCCGTCGATTGGGGCATTAACGACCGCAAACCGCGCATTGACCGTGCCATCAAGGCTCGTAAAGCCGGTAATCGTCGGCAATGAGACGACAGTCACGATTGCCAGCAGCAGCAGGCCGACAACGATGCGTGTGATGCGATGGTTCCAGATCATGTTGACATCCGAAGGTGTCGCTTCCGCAGCCATCCGTCCCTGTCGAGCGGGCACAACGGGTGCAACTAATTCTTGCATAATTTAGCGCATTGAAAATTAGCAGACAAGTGATGGTCGTATGGGTTCAGCAGAAACAGGTCAGCCCTGGACGAAGCGCCGCATTGAAAGTCTACAGCGCCTGATCGATCGGGGGTTTGTTCCGGCCAACAGAGTGTATGCGCTGCAGCGGAGGCTGCTAACTCCTCGGAGCGATTGGAACCTTTTGCGGTAGAACACGCAGCATCGCCCGGCTATAAAGTTCAAGCCACGTTGGCCTTTTGGCGGTAACCGATGCCTAATCCTCCCGAATCCTCAAGCGAAAGCGTTGGCAACTCGAGTACGGGTCGCAACCAGCCAGCAGAATCGGCAACGCAAGTGACCGCCTCGGATTCGCCGGGAACCACTCAGGCCGACAGCCCGCAACTCCGCCACGGACCCTTCGTTCAAACTCGACAGGCCGCGAGCAGTCTATTACGTGCGCTGCGCCACGATTTGCAGGCAAGTTCTGTTTTGGCAAAGACCAAAACGACGGCTTCGTTTTTGAGAACGAAGCTAAGGAGGTTGATGCGGCTGGAAACCACATCAGCCCTCACCAAATGGATGAGGACTGCTCTGGTAAAAGTCGGGCGCGGCATTCGCGATTGGCGTACCAAGCCGCGCGAAAGCCGCCGGCGCCGATCAATTCCGGCGAGCCGGTGGAAATTCGCTATGGGGTCGGCCTTGCTTGTGTGCCTCCTCATATGCAGCGTGCTGGTGTGGGCACTGAAAGACGTGCCCTGGAGCGAGATCCGCGACGGAACGTTGAAGCCTATCGTAGTTCTGGAAACCGCTGACGGTGCGCCGCTGGTAAGGCAGGGACCTTATCAAGGGCCATATGCGCAATACGACCAATTCCCGCCTCGTCTGATCGATGCCGTCCTTTCGATTGAGGACCGCCGGTTCATGGATCATTTCGGCGTCGATCCAAGAGGGATCGGGAGGGCGTTTCTCCGGAATTTGGAGGCTGGCTCGGTGGTGGAAGGGGGCAGCACGATCACCCAGCAACTCATCAAGCTGCAATACCTCGACAGCGATCGAACGATAAAGCGCAAGATCCAGGAGGTTGTGATCGCAGTCTGGCTGGAGTGGAAGCTCGGCAAACGGGAAATCCTGACGCGCTATCTCAACAGCGTCTATCTTGGTGCGGGCGCTACCGGCATGCCTGCCGCCGCGCGAATCTATTTCAACAAGGATATCGGCGCCCTTAACCTGCCCGAGTCGGCGATGCTGGCGGGATTGCTGCGGGCGCCGAGTCAATGGAATCCCATCGATAATTTCGAAGGCGCCCGGCAGCGCACCACAGTCGTTCTCGACGCGATGGCGACCAATAAAAAGATCACCGGGCCAGAGGCGGCGGAGGCCAAGGCGAGCTTTGCCAAGCTGCATCCAACGACGCCGACGCCGCGCTCGGGAAGCTGGTTTGCTGACTGGATTTCGCCGCAAGCGAGCGAAATCGCCGGCTCCTCGCCAGGGTCGACGACGGTGCGAACCACGATGGTGCCGCAATTGCAGCAAATCGCCGAAAGGGTCGTGAAAGGAGCCTTGGACGGTGAAGGAAAGACAGTCGGAGCATCACAGGCCGCGTTGGTTGCGATGACGCCCGATGGCGCGGTCGTCGCGATGGTTGGCGGGCGCGACTACAAGGCAAGCCAGTTCAACCGCGCCGTCGCAGCGATGCGCCAGCCGGGTTCCACCTTCAAGCTATTCGTCTATTACGCAGCATTGAAGGCCGGGTTCACCTTGTCTGACCAGGTTCTGGACGCGCCAATTGACATCGATGGCTGGTCGCCGGAAAATTCCGGCGGCAACTATCGCGGTTGGGTAACGCTTGCCGAGGCGTTTGCGCGATCGCTCAATGCCGCGTCAGTGGCGCTTGCCCAAGAAGTCGGTCTGGACAATGTGATTGCCGCAGCGCGCGAACTCGGCATCGATGCGCCACTGGCCGACACGCCGTCTTTGGCGCTCGGCACATCTGAGGTAAATCTGCTTAATCTCACCAGCGCCTATGCGTCCGTCCAACTCGGTAGGGCACCTGTCAAGCCCTGGGGCATCATCGACTTTCAAGCGGCAGGGCAGCCCAAGACGTTTCGAGTTGGCGCACAATCAAAACCGAACGTCGATCTTTCGCCCTATCAGTCCGATCTCCTCGGCCTCCTGCAGTTGGTGGTCGAGCGCGGTACTGGACGTGGAGCGGATCCCGGCACGTTCGCGGCCGGCAAGACCGGCACCAGCCAGAACAATCGTGATGCCTGGTTCGTCGGCTTCACGGAATCGCTGGTCGTCGGTGTCTGGGTTGGCAATGATGACGACGCGCCGATGAAGGGGGTGACGGGCGGCGCCCTGCCAGCGCATATTTGGCGGGATTTCATGCGTCAGGCGACGGCCGAACCTACGTTGAATGGAGTGCGATCGACGGAAGCGGCAAGCGATGGTCAAGGCGCTCCGCAGTCCTGTAACATCACCGCCTGCTCGCGCAGTTACCGCTCCTTCCGGCCGTCCGATTGTACCTATCAGCCCTATTCCGGCGGCCGACGGCTCTGCGAAAAGTGACTCGGGGCGGACGAGGTGGTCTGCAATCATCTCTTTACAGCTAACATGTCAGTCTGCTACATCTAATTCCAACAATTGGGAGGAAGTATATTTGACCCAGAAATTCGGGCTGTCAGTCGCTCTTGCGACGCCGTTCGACAGCAACGGTGATATTGCGATCGATGCGATGATCGTGCAGGCCCGGCGAAGCCTTGCTGCCGGATGTTCCAGCGTAACCCTGTTCGGAACGACGGGTGAAGGCTCCTCCATCGGAAGCCGGGAACGTGACCGAGTCTTCGCGGCCTTCCTCGATGCCGGGATCACGGCAAAGAACATCATCGTCGGTGTGCTGGTCGATGCCGCCGAGGATGCGGCGATTCAGGCGGATTATGCTCTTTCCCAGGGCGTTCGCAATATCCTGCTTGCCCCGCCGTCCTATTTCAAGAATGTCAGCGACGACGGTGTCTTCCAGTGGTTTTCGGCCGTCTTCGCCATGTTGGGAGACAAGGCGCGTGATATCATCGTCTACAATCTTCCTTCGCTCACCATGGTGCCGCTGAGCGTTTCGCTGATCGGCCGGCTGCGGACGGCCTTCCCCAATATCGTGACAGGCGTCAAGGATTCGTCCGGCGACTGGCCGTATACCGAAAGCCTGCTCAAGGCGCATAGCGATCTCATTATCCTGGTGGGCGATGAACGCCATCTCGCCAGGGGCGTGCGGCTCGGCGGCCAGGGGGCGATCTCCGGCATGGCGAATTTTGTCCCCCGCGACGTCAAGCTGATGGCCGAAGAAGGCAAGGACGATCCCCGCATCGAGGGTTTCGTGGCCGAACTGCTGAAATATCCTGTTGTCCCGGCCGTGAAAGCCATGGTGGCGCACGTGGCGTCGGAAGAGATCTGGCTTGCGGTGCGCCCGCCGCTCGCGTCAATATCCGCCGAAGGGCAGGCGCAGCTGGCCCTTGCTTTCGATCGTCTTTTCCAGTCGAAAGCGGCATAGGTCAGGCATGTTTCGGGAAGAGGCGATGGACGAAACGGACGAGCAGCCGACACTGCGGGAAAAGGCGTATGCGAGCTTCACGCGCCATCTTCTTGCGCGTGACGTGCGTCCCGGCCAGTTCGTTTCCCAGCGCCGTCTGGTGGAACTGACGGGACTGACGCTCGGCGCCATCCGCGAACTCATCCCCAGGCTTGAAGCCGAAGGGCTGATCAAGACCGTGCCGCAGCGGGGTTTGCAGATCGCCCATATCGATCTCAACCTTATTCGTGAGGCGTTCCAGTTGCGCGTCTTCCTGGAGAAGGAGGCTGTGGCGCTCTTCACCCGGTCTGCGTCGGACGAGACGATCGCCGGGCTTTTGAAGCAGCATCGCGATATAGCCGATGCGATCCGGAGCGGCGATGCATCGCACGAATTGGAAGTGCACGCGCAGGCCGTCGACTGGGGCATGCATGACGCCTTTATCGATGCGCTTGGCAATACCATCATTTCGAACGCCTACCGCGTCAACTCAATCAAGATGCGCCTGATCAGTCAGGATCGGTTCCGCATCGAGGGTCACGTCGGGCCCGTCATGGACGAGCACCTGAAAGTGCTCGAGGCGATCGAACGACGATCGGCGGAAGACGCCGTCAACAGCCTTGTCGCACACATCAACGGTGCAAGGGATCGTGCGCTGAGGATATAATCGGGAATAATCAGCCGGAGGTGAGGAGACCGCCGGCAATAGGAGGAGGAATCACATGCCATCTATTTTGAATCCGACGCGGAGAGGCTTTCTGGCGGGGACGGCCGCGCTCGGGGCCGGCAGCATGCTCGGCATGCGCTCGGCATTTGCCGCGGTCGACTGGAAGCGCTTCGCCGGCAGCACGCTCGAAGTCAACCTGGTCAAGAGCCCGCGCAGCGAAATACTTCTGAAGTACCTGTCCGAATTCGAGGCGCTCACCGGCATCAAGGTCAATGCCGAAGCGACGCCCGAACAGCAGCAGCGCCAGAAGACGACGATCGAACTCAGCTCCGGCAAACCGAGCTTCGACGTTGTGCACATGAGCTATCATGTGCAGAAGCGGCAGTTCGAAAAGGGCGGCTGGCTTGCCGATATCAGCGGCTTCCTTAAGGACCCCTCGCTGACCGACCCATCGCTGACGGAGGGCGATTTCGCCGAAGCAGGCCTCGCCTTCGCCAAGGACGCCGGCGGCGTTCTGCGTTCTCTTCCCTTTTCGGTCGATTACTGGATCATCTACTGGAACAAGACGCTGTTCGAAAAGAAGGGGCTTGCCTATCCCTCGAGCTTCGAAGAGCTGGCAAGTGCTGCGGAAGCACTGACCGATCCCTCCACCAATACCTACGGTTTCGTTGCCCGCGGCCTGAAGAACGCCAATACGCCGGTCTGGACGTCGCTGCTGCTCGGCTATGGTTCGAGCCCGCTCGGCCCTGATGGCAAGCTGCGCACGACATCGCCGGAAGCGATCGATGCGGCCAAGCTTTACCAGAGACTGATGACCAAGACCGCCCCTCCCGGCGTCTCCGGCTTCAACTGGGCCGAGGCACAGTCGGCCTTCCTGCAGGGCAAGATCGGCATGTGGCTGGATGGCGTCGGCTTTGCGCCGCCGATCGAGAATCCGGAAAAATCGCGCGTCGTCGGCCAGGTTGGTTACGGCATCATGCCGAAAGGCCCGAAGGCACAGGCCGCCGGCACCTTCGGCGACGGTCTTGGCGTCGTCGCGGCAAGCCAGAAAAAGGAAGCCGCCTACCTCTTCTGCCAATGGGCGATTTCGCATGAGATGGGCGCACGCCTGCTGCAAGCCGGCGCCGGCGTTCCTTTCCGCCAGTCCGTGCTCGAGGATGCGAAGGTCCGGGAAGGCGTCAAGATGCCGGCCGCATGGCTGGATGCGGTCGTCGGTTCCGGCAAGATCTCGCAGCTCGCGCTGCCGGTCATCATTCCGGTCACCGAGTTCCGCGACATCTATGGCGTCGGTCTCACCAACATGATCGGCGGCGCCGATCCTGAAACCGAGCTCAAGGCCGCGACGGCGCAATTCGAACCCGTCCTGGCGAAAAGCGAGGGATAATGGCCTCGGCAAGCATCGAAACATCAACAGCGGCCAAGGCGTCGAAAGGAGGGAGCAAACCAGATCGGTTTGCTCCCAACTACTGGCCCTTCGTCATCCCGGCGCTCATCGTCATCTCAGCCGTGATCGTCTTTCCATGGGTGTTTACGATATGGATGAGCGTCAACAGCTGGACGCTCGGCCAATCGCAGGTGTTTGCGGGGCTGGACAATTACCTGCGCCTCGCCGTCGACATGCGCTTCTGGGAGTCGCTCTGGCATACGGTGCTCTATACGACGCTCTCCGTGGTGGTTCCGCTTTTCCTGGGGACGCTCGCCGCGCTGATCTTCGATGCTCAATTCCCGCTGCGCGGTCTCATTCGAGGCATATTCGTGATGCCGATGATGGCGACCCCGGTCGCCATCGCGCTCGTCTGGACGATGATGTACCATCCGCAGCTCGGCGTGCTCAACTATCTCCTCTCCTTCGTCGGCATCGGCCCGCAGGAATGGATCTACAATCAGAGCAGCGTCATCCCCTCGCTGGTTCTGGTCGAAAGCTGGCAATGGACGCCGCTCGTCATGCTGATCGTGCTCGGCGGCTTGGCGGCGGTGCCGCGCGAGCCTTATGAAAGTGCCGAGATCGACGGCGCCAATGTCTGGCAGAAATTCCGCTATCTGACGCTGCCGATGATCGCCCCGTTCTTGATGATCGCCGTGATCATCCGCAGCATCGACGCGGTGAAAAGCTTCGACATCATCTATGCCATGACCCAGGGCGGCCCCGGCACGGCGTCGGAAACGATCAACATCTATCTCTACAACACCGCTTTCGCCTATTACGATATCGGCTATGGCTCGGCCATGGCGGTGGTCTTCTTCATCCTCATCGTCCTGCTCTCCTTTGTCCTCATGATGGTCCGGCAGCGCGTGAACTGGTCCGACGGGGAGGCACGCTGATGAAGCGCAAAACGCTCGATCGCATCGGGCTGCTGTTCGTTGCAGTGGTGATGATCTCGCCGGTCGTCCTGTTCTTCCTCTGGATGATCTCGCTATCGCTGAAATATGAGATCGACAACGGCGCCTATCCGCCGATCTTCATCCCGGAGCGTTTCGCCTGGTCGAACTATCTGAAGGTCTTCGAGGAGAACAACTTCTTCCTCTATCTCTGGAATTCGGTGCTGGTGACGGGTGCGGCCACGCTTCTGGCGCTCCTGATCGGCGTGCCCGCCGGTTATGGCATCGCCCGCCTGAAGGCGGAGAAATCGGCGATGGTCATCATGATCGCGCGCATGACGCCGGGTCTTTCGTTCCTGATCCCGCTCTTCCTGCTGTTCCAGTGGCTGAACCTGCTCGGTACGCTCCTGCCGCAGATCATCATCCATCTCGTGGTCACCGTGCCGATCGTCGTCTGGATCATGATCGGTTATTTCGAGACGACGCCGATGGAGCTGGAAGAGGCTGCAAGCATCGACGGCGCCACACCTTGGCAGGTTTTCCGCCTGGTTGCCTTGCCGATCGCCAAGCCCGGCATCGTCGTCGCCTTCATCCTGTCGGTCATCTTCTCCTGGAACAATTTCGTCTTCGGCATTGTGCTCGCCAGCCGCGAGACGCGCACGCTTCCGGTCGCCGTCTACAACATGCTGTCGTTCGAACAGGTCAGCTGGGGACCGCTGGCCGCCGCCGCCTTGATCGTCACCTTGCCGGTGCTGATATTGACGGTGTTTGCGCAACGGCAGATCGTCGCCGGGCTGACGGCCGGCGCCGTCAAGTAAGCGGGTGAGACGACGGTTTTGAGGGTTTCTTCTGCTTTCGACCCGCCCGCCGGTCCGGCGCGCAGCGTTTTGTGTGTCGGCGCTGCGGTTCTGGACACGCTGTTTCGCGTGCGTTCGTTACCGACCGGCCAGGGCAAAATTCTGCCCTACGATATGCTGCAGGTCGCCGAGGGCATGGCGTCGAGCGCCGCCTTTGCCGTCGCACGGCTGGGTGGCGATGCCAGCCTCTGGGGTGCGGTCGGCGATGATGCCACCGGCGACCGGATCATTGCCGAGCTCAGCGAGAGCGGCATAGATACGAGCGGTATGGTGCGTGTGGCAGGCGCCCGTTCGGCCGTCTCGACGATCCTTGTCGATGATCAGGGCGAGCGCCTGATTGTGCCCTTCTACGATGCGGGCCTGCACGACACGGTCAAACCGGTCACGAAGCAGGAGCTTTCTGCTTTCGATGCGGTGCTGGTCGACGTCCGGTGGCCCAAGCTTGCGCTGCGGACGCTGTCGGCAGCTGTAGAGGCGGGCAAACCGGCCATTCTCGATGGCGACGTTGCGGGCGAGGGCGTGATCGAGATGCTTGCACCGGCCGCCAGCCACATCGTGTTCTCACAGCCGGCCGCCGAGCGCCTTACCGGAACGGCCGAGCCGGTCAGAGCCGTCGGCCTTCTGAAACGAAACTTCGAGCATGCCTTCATCAGCGTTACAGCAGGCGAAAACGGCTGCTTCTGGTTCGATGACGCAACCGGCGAGATCTTCCATCTTGCCGCTCCGAAGGTGAGGACCGTCGATACGCTCGCAGCAGGCGATATCTTCCATGGCGCTTTTGCGCTGGCTATCGCGGAAGGTTTGCCGATCGTAGAGACGATGCGCCTGTCATCCATGGCGGCAGCACTCAAATGCCAGGTGTTCGGTGGACGTATCGGTGCCCCCGCCAGAGCCGAGGTCTGCGATGCTCTGCGGAAATGGAACGTTGGGTGACAATCGGGGGCAGGCAGATCGGAGAAGCGATCCGGCCGGGCGATGAGTCCAGTTCCTCTCCGCTTACTCCCAAGTGGTCGAGGACGATGCCGACGTCCGCCGATGCGCGTCGCATGAATCAAGTTTGATGCCACGCGGACAGGTTGCTCAGTCAGCGCGGCGCAGTACTTTCCCGCAGGATCAGCTCGACCGGCCACAATTCGTGGATATCGTCTGCGGCGCGCCCAGCGATCAGTTGCAGTGTTAGCTCGGCGCAACGTGCGCCCGCAGCACGCATGGAGGATCGCGTGCTCGAGAGCGACGGAACCATATTCTCAGCCGTCAGATAGGGGAAGACGTCGTCATGGGCGATCACGGAAACATCTTGGCCCACCGTCATTCCAAGCGAACGGACGGCACGGTAGACACCAAGCGCTGTCATGGTGGAACCGGCAACGATGGCGGTCGGGGCATTGGCGCTCTCCAGAAATGAGCGGGCATGGCGAAAGCCGCTCTCGTCGGAGAATTTATCGCAGACCATCAGGTTGGGATCCGCCGCCAGCCCGCGCTCCTGATGGGCTATCCGAAAACCCTGTTCGCGATGGATGGAGTAGGTCTTGCCCCGCAGTCCGTTGATCATGCCAATGCGCCGGTGCCCGAGATCGAGCAGGTGTTCGGTGGATCTGCGCACGGCATTTTCATTGTCGATATCGAGCCACGCGTGAACGTGCTCCGTCTCCGAGCGGCCGTGTACCAGGAAAGGCAGGCCCAAGCTGTTCAGCATCTCGATGCGCGGGTCCCTGGGGCGAGGCGAATGGATGATCACTGCATCCACCCGGCGGCTTTCGACCAGGCGTCGGTAGGCCTGTATCTCATCGTCGTCATTGTGCGCGGTAATGGGCGTGATGAGAATGTCCGTATCGGCCGTTTCCAGGCGCTGCGCCATCCCCGCCATGAATTCAGCGAAATGGATTTCTCCTGAGCGCCCCATCATCACGCCTATCGCTCCAGCTCGCCCGGTCTTTAGCCGCACGGCATTGATATCGGGGCGATAGCCAAGCCGCATTGCTTCGCTCGCAACCCGGGCGCGCGTGGCTTCGCTCACCTCGGGATAGCCACTGAGCGCACGGCTGACTGTCGTCGGAGAGAGCCCAAGCTGCTTTGCAAATTCACGAAGTTTCATCGGATGTCTTCTTTGTCCCGGCAATCAATGGACGAAGCGTTGGCGATGCGCAACGGACAAGTGTCAATTCGATCAAAATTGAAAGCGATTTCAATTTATTGCTCTGAATGCCTGCCTGTGAAGACCGGAAAATGCGGCCTTAACTTGGTAACGTAGCTACTTTTCCACTGAAATACAACTAATAGATGCTGTCCTTGGTGGCTTGACGCCGCTGAAACCTTCTGCGATGTTCCGTTCGCCAAATCGATTTCAATTTCTGGGAGGAGATTATGAAAAAGTTTGCTCTGGCCTTGTCCGTGCTTGGCCTCGCCATCGCTGCCGGCCCAATCCATGCGGCCGAAATTTCGTTTGCCGCGAACACCACGGGGAAAAACGTCGAATTTCTTCGCAAGCAGCTTGCGATTTTTGAGAAAGACACCGGCAATCAGGTCAAGCTCGTCACCATGCCGTCATCGAGCAGCGAGCAGTTCTCGCAATATCGCTTGTGGCTTGCGGCAGGAAACAAGGACATCGACGTCTATCAGACCGACGTCATCTGGGCGCCGCAGCTTGCCGACCAGTTCATTGATCTCAAGGAAGCCACCAAAGACGTGGTCGGCCAGTTCTTCCCGTCGATCGTTGCCTCGCAGACGGTCAATGGCCGGCTCGTGGCGCTGCCGTTGTTTACCGATGCTCCGGCGCTGTTTTACCGAAAGGACCTGCTTGAGAAATACGGCAAGCAGCCGCCGAAGACCTGGGACGAGATGGCCGCAACCGCCAAGGAGATTCAGGATAAGGAACGCCAGGCCGGACAGAAGGACCTCTGGGGCTACGTCTTCCAAGGCAATTCCTATGAAGGGCTTACCTGCAATGGACTGGAATGGGTGAAGTCGTCGGGCGGCGGCCAGATCGTCGAGCCGGACGGGACGATCTCGATCAATAACGAGAAGGCGGCAGCAGCGCTTGAACGGGCCAAGGGCTGGATCGGCACGATCTCGCCGCCCGGCGTGCTCGCCTATCAGGAAGAAGAATCGCGCGGCGTCTGGCAAACCGGAAACGCCGTCTTCATGCGCAACTGGCCCTATGCCTATTCCCTCGGCAACGGTGCCGACAGCGCCGTGAAAGGCAAGTTCGACGTGATGACGCTGCCGGTTGCGGCCGTCGGCGATAAGCCGTCTTCGACACTTGGCGGCTGGAACCTGGCAGTGTCGAAATATTCCGAAAAACAGGATGCAGCCATCGCGCTCGTAAAATTCCTGGCGTCGAAAGACGTTCAAAAGGCTCGCGCCATCGAACTGTCCAATCTGCCGACACTGACCGACCTTTATGACGACAAGGATGTTGCCGCCGCGCAGCCCTTCATGCCGAACTGGAAACCCATTTTTCAGGACGCGGTGCCACGCCCTTCGGCGACGGCCAAGGTAAAGTACAATGAGGTGTCCTCGAAGTTCTGGACGGCAGTGCACAATACCTTGTCCGGCAGCGGCTCAGCTGCCGAGAACCTCGAGCTTCTCGAAGCCGACCTGACGACCCTCAAAGGCGACGCTTGGTGAGTATCCGACCGGCGGCTGTCAGGCCGCCGGTCCGGTCTTCGGACGAGCTAACGAGGGATAGACGTTTCATGAGCGAAATCGTAATTCCACAAGCAGTCAAGCCCAGGGTTTCCCATTTCAGAGCCTCCACGGAACTGCGGTCCGAGCGCATTCGATCGGCATGGATGTTTCTGGCGCCGACGCTGTTGATCCTGGCAATCGTCGCTGGCTGGCCGCTGTTCAGAACGATCTATTTCAGTTTTACGAATGCGTCGCTGAACGACCTTGGCAATGCGCGGTTCGTCGGCTTTGACAATTATTTGTCGTGGGTGACACTGAAGAGCGGAAGGACCGTCTATCGAGGGCTGCTTGCCGATCCGGTCTGGTGGAATGCCGTCTGGAACACTGCAAAGTTTACCGTCCTTTCGGTGGTGATCGAGACCGTGCTCGGGCTGATCGTCGCCTTGGTGCTGAACGCACGGTTCGTCGGGCGTGGGATCGTACGGGCCGCAATCCTCATTCCTTGGGCGATCCCAACCATCGTCTCAGCAAAGATGTGGGCCTGGATGCTCAATGATCAGTTCGGCATTCTGAACGATATTCTGCTCGGCTTTGGTCTTATCAGCGAGAAGATTGCCTGGACCGCCAATCTGGAAACGGCGATGATTGCAGTGCTGATCGTCGATGTCTGGAAGACGACGCCCTTCATGGCGCTTCTGATTCTTGCGGGACTACAGATGGTTCCGGGAGACATCTATGAGGCTGCCAAGATCGACGGCGTCAATCCGGTCAAGGTTTTCTGGCGTCTGACGCTGCCGCTGATCCGACCGGCTATCATGGTTGCCGTGATCTTCCGGATGCTGGATGCGATGCGCATCTTCGACCTGATCTATGTTCTGACGCCCAACAATGCGCAGACGAAGACCATGTCGGTCATGGCGCGCGAGAACCTGTTCGACTTCGACAAGTTCGCCTACGGCGCCACCGCGTCGACGGTGCTTTTCCTCATCATTGCCTCCGTCACCGTCCTTTATATCTGGCTCGGTCGCGTCAGGCTCGGCGGGGAGGAACGTTGATGCTGCTTTCGATCGCCAAGAATACGCTCTTCTACCTGCTCGTCACAATCATCGTCATCATTGCGGTATTTCCGTTCTACTATGCAATCCTCACGAGCCTGAAGACCGGCACGGCCCTTTTCAAAGTCGATTATTGGCCGACCTCGATTTCCTTCGGCAACTACACTTCCGTGATGGGCCAGGGCGGTTTCGTCCGCAGTCTGGCGAATTCCGCGATGATCGCCTGTGTCGTGGTTTCAGCATCGCTGCTCCTTTCGATCACCGCTTCCTTCGCTTTGGCCCGGGTGCACTTCCGCGGCCGGGCACTGTTGATGTTGACCATCCTCTCGGTGTCGATGTTTCCGCAAATTGCCGTTCTTGCCGGCCTCTTCGAACTCATCCGCTGGATCGGCATCTTCAACACGCCTTTCGCGCTGATTTTTTCCTACATGATCTTCACGCTCCCCTTCACCGTCTGGGTGCTGACGACCTTCATGCGCGAATTGCCGATCGAGATCGAGGAGGCGGCAATCGTCGATGGCGCCTCACCATGGGTCATCATCACCCAGGTGTTCATGCCGTTGATGTGGCCGGCGCTGGTGACGACCGGACTGCTCGCCTTCATCACCGCCTGGAACGAGTTTCTTTTTGCGCTGACGTTTACATCGTCGGATACGCAGCGAACCGTCCCGGTTGCGATCGCCCTGCTTTCGGGCAACAGCGAATTCGAGATCCCCTGGGGCAACATCATGGCGGCTTCGGTGATCGTCACCGTGCCGGTTGTCGTGCTTGTTTTGATATTCCAGCGCCGGATCATTTCTGGGCTGACCGCCGGCGGCGTCAAGGGTTGAGGGAGTAGGACATGGCAGAAATCCGACTGGAGAATATCCGCAAGAGCTTCGGCGCTTTCGAGGTGATCAAGGGCGTAACGATGGACATCCGCAGGGGCGAGTTCATGGTGTTCGTGGGGCCGTCGGGATGCGGCAAGTCTACGCTGCTGCGGCTCATCTCCGGTCTCGAGGACATCACCTCGGGAACCCTCTCCTTCGACAGCCAGACCGTGAACCGGTACGCGCCGTCCAAGAGAGGGATCGCCATGGTGTTCCAGTCCTACGCGCTCTACCCGCATATGACGGTCTTCGACAACATGGCTTTCGGCATGAAACTTTCCGGGAGCACCAGAGAGGAATGCCGCCGGCGCGTTGAACATGCCGCCGGCATGCTGCAGCTCTCACCCTACTTGGATCGCCTGCCTCGACAGCTTTCCGGCGGACAGCGTCAGCGCGTCGCAATCGGCCGGGCGATCGTACGCGATCCCAAGGTCTTTCTGTTCGACGAGCCGCTGTCCAACCTCGATGCGGCGCTTCGCGTCGCGACGAGGCTGGAAATCGCAAAGCTTCATCGCAGCATGCACGGCACCACGATGATTTATGTGACGCATGATCAGGTCGAGGCCATGACGCTGGCGGATCGGATCTGCGTGTTGAGGGATGGCGTCGTCGAGCAGATCGGCACGCCGCTCGAACTTTACGAAAGCCCGAATTCGGTCTTCGTCGCCGGCTTCATCGGTTCGCCAAAAATGAACTTCTTGTCGGGCGGTCTGGCACAACCCTATGACAGCCATACGATCGGTGTGCGCGCGGAGCATGTTCGCATCACGGTCGAGCCGCCGGTTTGGACCGGCACGGTCATCCATTCGGAAATCCTCGGCTCGGATAGCTTCGTCTATGTGGATATCGGGGCGGATGAGCCGCTCATCGTGCGGGAGGCGGGCGTCTCTCGTCATGAGCCGGGTCAGGTGCTGGGCCTTGCGCCGCTTGCCGGTCATGTCCACCGTTTCGACCGGTCTGGCCGGGCTCTGGAGCGGGTAATAATGCAGGCCGCCTGATCTTCCGAGGGTCGGTGTTCCCAACAAGACCCGATCCATTCAACTACCAGGAGTGAACGACGTGACTATCCGCACCATCGTCTGGGGTGAAAACATCCACGAGAATACCAATGAAATCGTCCGGGCGATCTATCCCGAAGGCATGCATGCGACGATCGCCAACGCGCTGAATACAGATCCCGCTATCTCGGCGACGACGGCGACGCTGCAGGAGCCGGAACACGGCCTCAGCGAAGCCCGCCTTGCCGAAACCGACGTCTTGACCTGGTGGGGCCACAAGGACCACGGCGCGGTCTCCGACGTCGTCGTCGAGCGTGTTGCCAAGCGCGTCTGGGAGGGCATGGGCCTGCTCGTGCTGCATTCCGGCCATTTCTCCAAGATCTTCAAGCGGCTGATGGGTACGCCCTGCGCGCTGAAATGGCGCGAGGCGGGCGAGCGCGAGCGTCTGTGGACGATCAATCAGCGCCATCCGATCGCCGCCGGCATCGGCGAGCATTTCGAGCTTGAGAACGAAGAAATGTACGGTGAGCAGTTCTCGGTGCCGGAGCCGCTCGAAACGGTGTTCATCTCCTGGTTCCAGGGCGGCGAAGTGTTCCGCTC
>NZ_NWSQ01000083.1 GCF_002531725.1 Rhizobium sp. L43 | reverse complement strand
GCCATGTTGACATTGTATTCGACCACCCCGGTCGAGGTGTTGACGACATTGTTGAGCGCCACCGTCATCGGCATGGAGTCGCCGGTGCCGGCATAGGCCGAGGCAAACAGGAAGTCGTTCCAGATATTGGTGAACTGGTAGATGACGGTGACGACGATGATCGGCAGCGAGTTCGGCAGCATGATGCGGCGGAAGATCTGGAAGAAGCTGGCGCCATCGACCTGGGCGGCGCGCACCAGCTCGGTCGGAAAGGCCTCGTAGAAATTGCGGAAGAACAGCGTCGTGAAGCCGAGGCCGTAGACGACATGGACGAAGACCAGATTGACCGTGGGATTGCCGAAGCCGAAGGCAAAGCCGGTGGCATCCTGCAGCGTCATGCCGAAGCGGCCGAGCGAACCGAGGATCGTCGCCATCGGCAGCAGCACCGACTGGAACGGGATGAAGCAGGCAAACAGCATCAGCCCGAACACCAGCGTATGGCCGGGAAAGCGCCATTTGGTCAGGATATAACCGTTGAGCGCCCCCATAATGGTGGAGATTGCCACAGCCGGCACCACCATCTTGATCGAGTTCCAGAAGTAGCCCTTGATGCCGGCGCAGGTGAGCCCGACACAGGTCTCGCCCCAGGCCTTGATCCAGGGATCGAAGGTCGGTGATTGCGGCAGCGCCAGCATGTTGCCGTTCTGGATCTCGTCCATGGTCTTGAACGAGGTGGTCAGCATGACGAAGAGCGGCATCAGATAGAGGACGGCGAAGATCACCAGCAGGCCGTAGATGACCAGGCGGCCGATCCAGCGGGTGTTGCTGTTCCTGTTGTCGCTGGCCTGCGAGGTCGCCATTGCCGGAGAGGTTACGCTGCTCATCGCGCCTTCTCCTTCAGTTCGGAATAGAGATAGGGCACGATGATCGCCGAGATCGTCATCAGCATGATGATGGCGCTGGCCGAGCCGACGGCCATCTCGTTGCGCTTGAAGGTGTATTCATACATGAAGTTGGACGGCAGCCAGGCCGAGCCGCCGGGCCCGCCCGAAGTCAGCGCCACCACCAGGTCATAGGACTTGATCGCCATATGGGCGAGCACGATGAAGGCGGAGAGAAAGATCGGCCGCAACAGCGGAATGACGATGCGCCGGTAGAGCTGGAAGGGTGAGGCGCCGTCGATCTGGGCGGCCTTCATGATCTCGCCGTCGATGCCGCGAAGACCGGCCAGAAACATCGCCATGACGAAACCGGATGCCTGCCAGACGCCGGCGATGACGACGGTGTAGATGACGAAGTCCTTGTTCTTGATCCAGTCGAAGTGGAAGCTTGTCCAGCCGAAATGGTGCAGCGTCTGTTCGAGCCCGAGGCCGGGATCGAGGAACCATTTCCAGGCCACCCCTGTAACGATGAAGGAGAGCGCCATCGGATAGAGGAAGATCGGCCGGAGTATCCCCTCGCCGCGGATCTTCTGGTCGAGCAGGATGGCAAGCAGCAGGCCAAGCGCCAGGCAGATGCCGACATAGAGGAAGCCGAAGATCGCCATATTGGTGATCGAGGTGTACCAGGAGGACGG
>NZ_NWSQ01000082.1 GCF_002531725.1 Rhizobium sp. L43 | reverse complement strand
TCGCCGGCGCGATGCCAGTTGATCAGGGTCTGGACGGCGAAACGGTGACGAAGATCATGAATCCGTGGGCCATCTCGTTTCCCCTCCTGCCGTAATCCGATTTGCCGAGATAGTCGCCAGAACACGCGGTGCACGTATTGATGCAGCAATCTGCCGCCCTGTTCGGCGACGAAGAAATAGGGACTACGCGGCGTACCAAGGTGTGCATCGCGTCGGGCGGCATAGCCTGAAAGGACAGCAATTGTCGTGGCATGCAGCGGCACCAGCCGTGACTTGCCAAACTTTGTCTCTCGGATGGTGAGGACGCCCTGGTCGAGATCTACATCGGCCCGGAGCAGGCTGAGCGCTTCGGAATGGCGCAGTCCGGCGACCGCTATCAGCCCGAACAGGCAGTGATATGTCCAGCGCCGCAGGGCGTTGGCCGGCGGCAACGACAGTGCTGCCGCCAGAAGTGCCTGAATCTCGACCTCACTATAGATGTAGGGTTTTGTCCGCCGTGCCGGCGCCACAGCGTCGCTCGGTGGCACTTCCGTCAAAGGATCGAAATGACTGAGGTGCTGGGCAAAGCAGCGCACATCAGCCAGTCGGATTGACCAACTCGGCTGCCGGCCCATCGAGGTGACCCACTCCATTGCCAGGTCCGCCGTGATGGTCTCGGCGCCGCGGGCTTCCATGAAAGCGACGAACTCCGACAATCGTTTTGCCGGACCGTCATATTTGTATCCCAGCCCTTGGCGCATGCCGATGTAGCGCTCAAGCGCGGTGCGAAGCCGGCTCATTGGACACCTCCCGGCCAGGGTAGGCTCAGTTCCCGCAGCTTCTCAATATCGAGCTTTGCATAGATTCTTGTACTGTCGATGCTTCGATGGCGGAGCAGTTGACCGATCTCGGCAAAGCTGGCGCCCGACCGCAAAAGGTCGGTCGCAAGGCTGTGGCGGAAAAGATGGGCACCGTGATGCGCATAGCCGTCAATGCCTGCCCGTTCGAGTGCCTGCTTCGCGATCATCGTGATGGCGCAGCCGGAGGCAAAGCCCACATGCGGCGCAAGTGTTCGCAAGAAGACTCGCCGACATGCCGAAGCTGGGCGCCCATGCCGGATATAAGCGACGATCGCTGTTCCGACGTCGTGACGCAGCGGCATAGTCGCTTGTCGTCGTCCCTTTCCGTGTACGAGGATCGTGCCCGACTGCCAGTCGATATCGTCAAGATTGAGGGTGGCCACTTCGCTGGCGCGCAAACCGAGCTTGGCGAGGATCATCAGAACCGCATAGTCCCGACGACCCATTGCCGTCGTCCGATCGCAGGCATCGAGAACCTTCTGGACTTTCTCGGGCGGCAGGAAGGTTGGAAGGCCGGCAAGTCGCCAGCGGCGGATGGACGGCACACAGTCAGCGAGCGGCGTCGAGATGAAGCCCTTCAGATGCAAATAGCGCAGGAAAGCACGCACAACCCCGCACATGGCTTTGCCACTGTCGGCGGAACCGTCGAGCGCATGTCGCTCGACATAACCGATAACGATCTCCGGGGTGAGCGCTGCAAACTCGTCTGCGCCGAAAGGACACACCTCCCGGAGAAATCGAAGCGACAGAAGCTTGTGGCTCCCCACTGTCGCGGCGGCGAGCCCTCTCTCATTCGAGAGATATTGCCCGAATACATCGACGATCATCTCGTGCTCACTGCGCTGAATCGGAAGCGCGGCTGGTATTAAGCCTTTCTCCCGTAACGCCAAAAGCAAGCGGCGGAGCGCCGATCGATCGCCCGAGTCGGGCTT
>NZ_NWSQ01000081.1 GCF_002531725.1 Rhizobium sp. L43 | reverse complement strand
ATCGGGTAGGAGGGAGCCTTACGGCGCCCCTCCTCCCACACCACCGTGCGTACGGTTCCGTACACGGCGGTTCATCGAGCGTGATTTAGGCGTCGGAGCTCCTGTTGGAGTGAGACCAGCCCGAGTTGATCGAAGAAGGCCTTTCGGAAGGCATCGTTCATGTGGCTGGCCCCGGCATTCCACCAGGGACCGCGGCCGTTGCCGGCCGATTCACATGCACGCTGTTGCGTCAGGCCTCGTTGCCTCAGCCGCATGGCGCGCGTGGCCGGCTTCTTCCATTGCCGCCATAGGATGCAGCGCAACCTGCGCCGCAGCCAGCCATCAAGCTCCTCCAAAACCCCCTTGCCTTCGGTCAGACGGAAGTAGGCCATCCAACCCCGCAGGATCGGGGAGAGGTCTTTGATGGTGGCGCCAAGGGCGCGTCCGCGCCCGGCACGGAAGGCCGCCTCTAGCTTCCCCTTGAACCGCGTCACGCTGGACGCCGCAATCCGCAGACGCGGCGCCTTGTGGAGGGTCATGGTATAGCCAAGGAAAGTGCGCTTCCACGGTCGGTCCACGGCGCTTTTGGCGCCATTGACCATGAGCTTCAGCCGTTCGGCGAGGAAGCGGGTAAGCGAGGCCATGACCCGCTCACCGGCACGTTGGGACTGCACGTAGACATTGCAGTCGTCGGCGTAGCGGCAGAAGGCGTGACCACGCCGTTCCAGCTCCTTGTCGAGATCATCGAGCAGGACATTCGACAGCAGCGGCGAGAGTGGACCGCCTTGCGGGGTACCTTCGCTGCGTGCCGTCGTGATTCCACCCGTCATCAACCCGGCCTGCAGGTAACGGCGGATCAGCCGCAGCACCCGCTTGTCTGCGACCTTGCGCGCCACGCGTGCCATCAAGACATCGTGGTTCACTCGGTCGAAGAACTTCTCCAGATCAAGATCGACCACGAAACGGCGACCGTCGGCCACATGTGACCGAGCGGCTAGAACCGCATCATGGGCGCTCCGCCCCGGCCGGAAGCCGTAGGAGGAGGCAGAGAAGTCCGGGTCGAAGATCGGCATCAGCACCTGATGCATCGCCTGCTGGATAAGCCGGTCCAGAACGGTCGGGATGCCCAATTGCCGCATCCCTTTGCCGCCGGGTTTGGGGATTTCCACCCCGCGCACCGGCGCCGGCCTGTAACGGTCCGCCAGCAAGTCTTCCCTGATGTGTGGCCAGTGCGTCGCGAGGTAAGGCTTCAGTTGGTCCACCGTCATCTTATCGATGCCCGGTGCACCCTTGTTCGCTACCACCCGGCAATAAGCCGCCATCATGTTCTCACGGCTGAGGACCATCTCCATCAGTCGCTCATTCGCCTCCGGTCGAGAGGATTGCGGTCCTGCCGTGGTGTCTGATGCACCCAATACCTGCCCTCGCGGCTTCCGGCCGCTACTCTCGGCATGGGCACGGAGCATCTCAACTCCGTCTTCTGCCCCTGTTCTCACCATCGAAAGACCGGCCTCCGTCCAGCACTCCATGTTCAGCCCTTCACCGCTGGGTCCGGCTACTACGGCCTCTGCTGACTCCTGCCGCCCCATCCCGACACCTCTCGACGCCGGTAGCACATCTGTCTCCAGGGGCAGGCCGGCAGACCTCCCAGGGTAATGCGCGTGACCTTCGTGCCATATACCTGGCGCATCTACGCCCGCACCCTCCGGGTGATGTCGGGCTTCGAGTTTGCATGCTCCCTCGCCCGGATGCGGTCGCCTCATATGCGCTTCCTGTTCGTCAGGCCGGCACTTTGCCTCCAGCTTCCTTCAGACCCCGCCTCGCGACGACGCCCTTGCTGTTCGGCTAACGGTTCCCATCACCAGGGCCCGTAAAGGACTTCCACCTCCAAGTCATCGACCGGATACCAGCCCGATCAAACGGTGCTCTCGCACCACGCGCCATGCCTGGCGCACA
>NZ_NWSQ01000080.1 GCF_002531725.1 Rhizobium sp. L43 | reverse complement strand
AGCACGTTGAGGCCGATGCCGCCGAGACCGAAGACGATGGCGGTCGAACCGATCTCGACCTTGGCGGTGTTGATGACGGCGCCGATGCCGGTGGTGACGCCGCAGCCGATGTAGCAGATCTTGTCGAAGGGCGCGTCGGGATTGACCTTGGCAAGGGCGATCTCCGGCAGCACGGTGAAGTTCGAAAAGGTCGAGCAGCCCATATAGTGGTGGATCTTGTCCTTGCCGATCGAGAAGCGGCTGGTACCGTCGGGCATCAGCCCCTGGCCCTGGGTGGCGCGGATCGAGGTGCAGAGGTTGGTCTTGCGGGAAAGGCAGGAATAACATTCGCGGCATTCCGGCGTGTAGAGCGGAATGACGTGGTCGCCTTTCTTCACCGAGGTGACGCCGGGACCGACATCGACGACGATGCCGGCGCCCTCATGGCCGAGAATGGCCGGAAACAGGCCCTCGGGATCGGCGCCCGACAGGGTGAAATCATCGGTGTGGCAGATGCCGGTCGCCTTGACCTCGACCAGCACTTCGCCGGCCTTCGGTCCCTCCAGCTGCACGGTCATCACCTCAAGCGGTTTGCCTGCCTGAACGGCAACGGCGGCGCGAACGTCCATCTTGATATCCTTCCTCTTAAATCGAATTCTGATGGCTACATATTCGGATAGACCGACAGGGCTGGCGCGCGCCCCACGATCCGAAATCACACTCCACGCTCTCGCCTTTAGCTTTTGCTCATGGCCAGAGCCCTGTCACGTCTCCCGCTCGACCTGGCACCAGACTGCCAGCAGCGGACGGGCCGTGCATCTTATCGCGAAAGATTGGCCGGCATCGTTTGCAAAGACCGTGCCGGTGGCGGCAGAAAACCATTGGGAATCGCCAAGGCAGATTTCAGCCGGAGAAAATAGAAGGAAGGCGCGGGGCTGCGTCTGAACATGATCGGGGAAGCGGGTGTAGCGATCCATATAGATCACGCCGACCCTGAGATCGGCGCGCTCCTCCAGGCCTCCAGGGCCGACCACGACCGCATGGGAATGCGTATTGCCGAAATTCAAACTTGCAAACGGGCCGGAGCGGCCGCGTCTCCAGAGCAACTTATCGGCGAGACTATGGAATTGGCTGGCGATCGCCTCGTATTTCCGTCCTGATTTTGCAAGATGGCCAATGACGTCATCAAGCCCTTCCGGCGCGCCGGGAAGAGGCCCGCCCTCCGACCGCACCTTGCCTGTTTTGAGCAGCCTCTGGAGGACCTTGCCGGCGACGAAGCTGGCGACGGCAGGAGCCTCCGCCGACAACATCAGCCCGCCGACGTCATTGAGGAATTCCTGCAGCGGCCGGGGCCGCCTTTCCCTTCCGATGTCGTGCAGCCTGATATATGCCGGCTTTTCGTCATCGTTCAGAAGCAGGTCAGCACCAGGTTTGATTGGACGTCCCACCGCGCGAGCCACGTTCGGTCTCCCTCGTCAGAGCGCCTTTTGCAATTCCGGCAGGGCTTCGAACAGATCGGCGACCAGTCCGTAGTCGGCAACCTGGAAGATCGGCGCCTCCTCGTCCTTGTTGATGGCGACGATCACCTTCGAATCCTTCATGCCTGCCAGATGCTGGATGGCGCCGGAGATGCCGGCGGCGATATAAAGCTGCGGCGCCACCACCTTGCCGGTCTGGCCGACCTGCCAGTCGTTCGGCGCGTAACCGGCATCGACGGCGGCACGGGATGCACCGACGGCGGCACCGAGCTTGTCGGCAAGCGGCAGGATGACTTCCCGGAACTTCTCCGCAGAACCGAGCGCCCGGCCGCCGGAGAGGATGATCTTCGCCGAGGTCAGTTCCGGACGGTCGGAGGCCGACAGTGCATCCCTGACGAAGGTCGACAGGCCCGGATCGGAAACGGCGGGGATGGCCTCGACCGAGGCGGAGCCACCTGCCGCCGCCGACGCGAAGGAGGAGGTGCGCACGGTGATGACCTTCTTGGCATCGCTTGCCTGCACCGTCTGAATGGCATTGCCGGCATAGATCGGCCGCTTGAAGGTATCGGACGAGATCACCTCGATGATCTCCGAGACCTGGGCAACATCAAGCAGCGCAGCGACGCGCGGCAGCACATTCTTGCCGACCGAGGTGGCGGCAGACAGGATCGTGTCGTAGCTGCCGGCCAGCGAGACGATCAGCTCGGCCAGCGGTTCGGCCAGATTGTTGGCGAGGGTGTCGCTTTCGGCCAGCAGCACCTTGGAGACGCCGGAGAGTTTGGCCGCCTGTTCGGCAGCAGGCTTGGCAGCCTTGCCGGCGACGAGAACATGAATATCGCCGCCGATCTGGCTTGCCGCCGTCAGCGCCTTGGCGGTCTGGTCGGAAAGGCTTTGATTGTCGTGATCGGCCAGAAGAAGAATGGTCATGGTGATAATTCCTTTCGAACCTTAGAGCACGCCGGCTTCGTTCTTCAGCTTGTCGACCAACTCGGCGACCGACTTGACCTTGACGCCGGCCTTGCGGCCGGA
>NZ_NWSQ01000079.1 GCF_002531725.1 Rhizobium sp. L43 | reverse complement strand
GTGTGTTTAAGCATGGAATGTTGACCCCTCTGGCGGGGTGATACTTATCCAATTTTGACCCCCCTTGGATTTCATCCGACCATCCGGCTTTTGCCAGTGGATGGGGTGGGGAGTTGAAGAGAGTGGATACGATTGCCCGTGTCCGACGAGCCTTCCATGTTCAGGGCTGGTCGGTGAAGAAGATCACCAGAGAGCTGAATGTTTCGCGTAATACGGTTCGCAAAATCCTGCGTTCTGATGCGACTGATTTTGTCTACAAACGAGAACATCAACCGTTGCCCAGGATCGGAGCCTGGAAGGGTGATATTGAACGGTTCCTCATTGCCAACGAAGGCAAGGCATCGCGCGAACGGCTGACGCTGATCCGGATTTACGAGGAGGTTCGGGCACTCGGCTACGACGGCAGTTATGACGCGATCCGGCGATATGCCAAGACCTGGGCGAAGAACCGGGGAGCCGTGACGGCGGAAGCCTATGTGCCCCTCTATTACGCGCCGGGCGAAGCCTACCAGTTCGACTGGAGCCACGAGATCATTCTGATCAACGGGGTGACTACGACCGTGAAGGTCGCGCATGTCCGGCTCTGCCACAGCCGGATGATGTTCGCCCGAGCCTATATGCGTGAGAGCCAGGAGATGGTGTTCGATGCCCATGACAAGGCCTTCGCCTTCTTCCGTGGCACCTGTACGCGCGGCATCTACGATAACATGAAGACTGCGGTCGAGGCGGTGTTCGTCGGCAAGGAGCGACAATACAATCGCCGCTTCCTGCAGATGTGTAGCCACTATCTGGTCCATCCCGTTGCCTGCACGCCCGCATCCGGATGGGAGAAGGGACAGGTCGAGAACCAGGTCGGACTGGTTCGAGAACGCTTCTTCACACCACGTCTTCGGGTTAAAAGCCTGGAAGAGCTGAACGTCTGGCTGCTCGATAAGTGCATCGCTTACGCCAAGGCACACCGTCATCCTGAACAGACCGAGCGAATGATCTGGCAGGTGTTCGAGGAGGAACGCGGCAGCCTCGTGCATTACGTCGGGCCGTTCGATGGTTTCCACAGCGTCCCGGCCTCGGTGTCGAAGACCTGCACGGTCCGTTTCGACAACAACAAATACTCCGTCCTCTCGACTGCGGTCGGCCGCCCTGTTGAGGTTCACGCCTATGCCGAGAAGATCGTCATCAGGCAGGACGGCGTGAACGTCGGTGAGCATCCGCGTTGCTTTGGCCGTGGCGAGACGATCTACGATCCCTGGCATTATGTACCCGTTCTGGCTCGCAAACCCGGCGCTTTGCGCAATGGTGCGCCGTTCAGGGACTGGGTGTTGCCAGCGGCGATGGAGAAGGTCCGCAAGCGCCTGAAGAGCGTCCACGACGGTGATCGGCAAATGGTCACAATCCTTGCATGCGTTCCCACCGATGGTCTGACGGCCGTCGATGCGGCCTGTCAGGAGGCGCTGGACCAAGGCGTCTGCTCGGCCTCGGTGATCATCAACATTCTGGCTCGTAGTCGTGACCCGGCTCCGGCCGCAACCCTGCAAACCCCGGATGCGCTTCGATTGACCCATGAACCGGTCGCCGACTGCGCACGCTATGACAGCCTCAGGAGGGCAAGCTGATGGAACGCACACAGGTTCTCGAACTGATGAGCACGCTGAAGCTCTATGGAATGCGCAGCGCCTACGACGAGGTCATGGGCAACGGCATCAAACGGCAGCACGAACCGCCGCGCATTGTCGGTGATCTCTTGCAGTCGGAGATCGCCGAGAAGCAGGCCCGCTCCATTCGCTACCAACTCAGCATCGCCAAGCTGCCCCTCGCTAAGGACATCGACGATTTCGACTTCACCGATACGCCGGTCAATGAATCCCTGGTGCGGGAGCTGGCTACCGGCACCTTCGTCGCCGATCAGCGTAACGTCGTCCTCGTCGGCGGCACGGGAACCGGAAAGAGCCATCTCGCCATCGCGATTGCCCGTGCACTGATCCGCAACGGAACACGCGGGCGCTTCTTCAACGTCGTCGATCTGGTCAATCGGCTGGAAACGGAAACGCGCAGCGGCAAGCAAGGGCGGACGGCCGACTATCTCAATCGTCTCGACTTCATCATCCTCGACGAACTCGGATACCTGCCATTTGCCCTGGCCGGCGGCCAACTCCTATTCCATCTGATCAGCAGGCTCTACGAGCGCACGTCGATCATTGTCACCACGAACCTGGCGTTCGGTGAATGGCCGACGGTGTTCGGCGATGCCAAGATGACGACGGCACTTCTCGACCGCCTGACGCACCATTGTGAGATCGTCGAGACCGGAAACGAATCCTGGCGCTTCAAGAACCGCTCTCAAAGCTAAAGCCGAAGAGCCCCATCACCCGCACTTGGCCTACCCTCTGCAACCCCGGCCAGCGCCGGGCAGGCCAAGCGCTGATCTACAGCACAGGGGGGTCAAAATTGGATAAGCAAAAGGGGTCAATGTTCGGTGCTGATTGACA
>NZ_NWSQ01000078.1 GCF_002531725.1 Rhizobium sp. L43 | reverse complement strand
TACAATCCTGTTTCATAACACCCATCTTTCTATGTCATTGAAAGGAATAGATTTTCCTGATCTGGAGGCGATCCCGCGGGGTGGCGAGGGTTCTTCCGGGCACGATCGAGAATCTGACGTGCTTGCGGGGTCGCGAGTTTGGAACGGCTGAAGATCCATGGGCCATCGGGTAGCGGATGAGCCCCCTTAATATCGCCAGCCTCGGCCGCCAGACGCAGCGTCTTTGGCGATATCCCGAGTAACTTCGCCGCACCGCCCAGATTAAGCCATGGCTCAACCCCGTCGATCTGCGGACGGAAGACCGGAATCTTGCGATATGACCTCAGCGCGGTGACCCGCTCCCGTGTCCAGCGATTGCCATTGCCGGTCGTCAGTCCGTTGCGATTGAGGACACCGGCAATCACATCATCATTGGCGATCAAGACGAGCTGTTTCACAGCGTCGACAATGTCGTCAGGGGTCGCATTTCTTTGGCCACGGTGTCGCTTCGGCAGGCGCAGTTCGGTGTGGACGCCTCCAACCCAATGAATGACGAGGACGATCTCAGAGGTTCCATCATCGAGATCGGCGACCACTTCATTGATGAGCGTGCGCACGATGCGCTTCTTCAGCCTTGCATCGGTTGTCGGCGCCGTCCAGACGGCGCGAAGGTTTCCCGCAAGTGCGGTTACCTGTGATGCGGACATGGGGAACGGATGCGGCGTAACTGTCCGATGTTTGGCAATCTTGGCCTCGATCTCACCGACGCCAGTCAGCGCCTTGTTCCAGCGTGCTTCCAGCTCCGACGTCACCAGCCTATTCTCTGGATCGGCCGCGTCATATTGCCGGAATGCCCGGTCGGCTACATAGCGTGCTGCCTCGAGGTCGCGCATCAGGGCATCCTGAACCTGATCGCGTTGGTTGGCCATATTGCGTTCCGCCTCGACGGCGGCGGCAATGGCTCCTGGCTCGACCACGCCGAGAAGTGCCTCTTCGATCGCGTCATCGACCCGCAGACCGCCGAAGGCGATGCAACGTGGTTCGCCGTTGTCGAGCAACCCTCGCCAACAGGAATAGCGCGGGATGTTATGGTTGGCTCCTGTGTAACGAACCGTCAGCTTCCGGCCGCACCTTTTGCAGCGGAACAGGCCGGCAAGCAGAGCGTCGCCATGCTTCGGCGCTCCATGATGGCGACTGGCCGGTACATTGTCGCTGACCATCTTGCGGATCTCCTCCGCCCGTTCCCAACTGATGTAACCTTCGTGCGCATCCGGGATCAGCGCCAGCCATTCATCACGCGCCTTGCGGCGAATTCCAGATCGGCCATCGTATCCTGGTACGGAACGACTCTTACCATAAGCATAAGCGCCGCCGTAGATCGGGTTCGCAATCATCCGGTGGATGGTGGCATAATTTGGCCTGCGCCAGATGACGTCACCGTTGGCGCACCTGACGGGCAGGTCCAATCCCTGCTCAAGGAACCATAGCAAGGCCTGCCGGGCACTCCCGAGTTCGGTGACCTTGTCGAAGACGAGTGCGATGGCTTCCTGGATGCGCCGATTGGGATCCTTCTCGATCCTGTCACCGGCCTTTACGAAGCCGGCCGGAACAGTGACGACGAGTTCACCGCGGCGAGCCTTCTCATAGCGGGCGGAAAGGGAACGCTGACGCAAGAGATCGAGTTCATACTCGTTGAGGCTGCCCTTCAAACCCAAGAGCAGGCGGTCGTTGCCCTGGCGGGGCGCATAAACTGCTTCCTGGTCGACCAGGACGGTATCGACAACGCGGCACATCTCGATGAGTTGCTGCCAATCGCGGCTGTTCCGGGCGAAGCGCGATACCTCACGCGCGGCCACGGCGCCTACCTTGCCAAGGCAGACTTCCGCCACCATCCGATCAAATCCAGCGCGGGTCACGCCGCCGGCGGCCGAACGACCAAGGTCGTCATCCACCGTCTCTATATGTGACCATCCAAGCGCTGCCAGACGGTCGCGCATGGCGTACTGGAGGGCGCTGCTCTCTCGATTGTGCAGAACCTGGTGAGCCGAGGACTGCCGAACATAGAGGATGGCCTTCCGCTCCAGATGATGCGGCGCGATCTTCTCATGCATCATGACCGGCCTCCTTCTGTTGGCAGGCATGTCCGCACTTTGCGTGATCGACGAACAGCCGCACGATGAGCACCGTCAACGCTTGGCGGGTCTCCTCCGGCAACTCCGGCCATTGCGGCGTCCCTGCCGTCTTCCCCCGCTGCGGGGCCGAGAACAGATCGAACTGGCATGTCATGGGCTGGCGAGGCATGAACATCTCTCCGACTCGTTTCGTGAGAGACCAATGCTGCGCCCATTACCGAAGATTGCGATGAGGCATCAGCGTCCTTCAGCAATCTTGCCAAAGAATGCAGGCTTGCGAGATCGACGTGCGGGACCGCCAGGCTGCGCCAACAACCACTCACTGATCGGTCGAACATCCACGACGGGACCTCAAGAAGTCGACCAGAAGAAGAACCAGAAAGGCTGCAGCGGAAAATATGCGTCCCTTTAGACACCGCCTCATGCACGTGAACAAGCCGTCCGGACCAGGGATGCCACGGATACAGAAGCTCGCGAACCTCGGTCCCGTGGGTGTTCTGTCGTCGTGTTGTACAA
>NZ_NWSQ01000077.1 GCF_002531725.1 Rhizobium sp. L43 | reverse complement strand
TGTAGAGCGACAATCTGGATGAGATCAGCGCGACAATCTGGATGAGATTCTGGTATCGCGGTCGTCGGCGACGGTATCATCGCGATTGTCGCTGGCAAGGGCTTCGTCGGGTTCTGATTGTCGCGCAGCGTCAATCTCGGCGGCATTTTTCATTGTCGCGAAGAAGGCCGGCCTGCCGCGCTGGCGTTTGGCTTCCATCGCGGATCGACGCCGGTAGCTTTCGACATTCATCTCAAAGATGGTCGCGTGGTGGACGAGACGATCGACGGCGGCGAGTGTCATGGCGGGATCGGGGAAGACCCTGTTCCATTCGCCGAACGGCTGGTTGGCAGTGATCATGATCGATCGCCGCTCGTAGCGCGCGGAGATGAGCTCGAAGAGCACGCTCGTTTCCGCCTGGTCCTTAGTCACATAGGCGAGATCGTCGAGGATGAGCAGATCGAACTTGTCGAGCTTGGCGATGGCGGATTCGAGCTGGAGTTCACGACGTGCCACCTGCAGCTTCTGAACGAGCTCGGTCGTACGCATGAACAGCACCCGCCAACCGTTCTCGATGAGCGCGAGGCCGATTGCGGCGGCGAGATGGCTCTTGCCGCCACCGGGCGGGCCGAACAACAGGATGTTCGCTCCCTTGGCGAGCCAGCTATCGCCGGCGGCGATCGCCATGACCTGTGCCTTGGAGACCATCGGCACGGCGTCGAAGTCAAAGCTGTCGAGCGTCTTTCCCGGTGGCAATCGCGCCTCGGCGAGATGGCGTTCGATGCGGCGGCGATCGCGTTCGGCCAGTTCGTGCTCGGCGATCACCGACAGGAACCGAGCCGCTGGCCACCCCTCCTTGTCGGCCCGTTCGGCAAAGTCCGGCCAAAGGACCTTGATGGCCGGAAGGCGGAGTTCATTGAGCAGCGTGCTGAGCGTGGCGGCGTCGATGGCAGGGGCGTTTCTCATGCAGCGTCCTCCAGATGACGCGCGTCAATCAGGGCCTCATAGCCCTGGAGGGAGGCGAGACGAACGTTGACGGTGGGCAACTGTGCCGGATCGGGCGCGAAGAAAGTCCTCAGCGCGATGATGTCCGGCAGTTCGCCCGCATCGAGTGTTTTAGCGAGCCGCTCTGCCAGTTCCCGCTCGCAGCCCCGATCGTGGGCCAAGGCCAAGAGCTCGACGGTGATCTTGCAGGCCTGCTTGTCGGAAAGCCGGTCGAGCAGGGTCTCGAAGGCCCTTCGGTATTCCTGCCGCGGAAACAGCTTGTCGCGATAGACAAGCTGAAGGAGCGCCATCGGCTTTTTGCGCAGCGAATGGATGACATGCCGATAATCGACGACCTGGTCGTGCTTGCCGCTGGCATGCGCACGCCCTCTTTGGAGCGTCATCAGATGCGTGCCGCCGATAAAGAGGTCAAGACGCTCGTCGTAAAGGCGCACGCGCAGCCGGTGCCCGATGAGCCGTGATGGCACGGTGTAAAAGACCTTGCGCAAGGTGAAGCCGCCGCTGCGCGAGACCCGCACGACAACCTCCTCAAAATCGCTGGTGCGCGTTCCCGGCAATGGCTGCAGCGCCGCCCGCTCGGCGTCGATGCGCTTGCCGTAGCGGGCATTACGCCGGCTGACGATCTCATCGATGAAGCCGCGATAGGCATTGAGATCGTCGAAGTCACGGGTGCCGCGCAGCAACAGGGCATCGCGGATCGCATTCTTGAGGTGGCCATGCGGGCTCTCAATCGCACCGTTCTCGTGGGCAATGCCCTTGTTGTTGCGGGTCGGCGTCATCCGGTAGTGCGCGCAAAGCTCTGCGTAGCGCCGCGTCTGGTCCTCCTTGGCATCGCCATCGAGATTGCGGAAGGCTGCCGACAGGCTGTCGCTGCGATGGTAAAGCGGCGCGCCGCCGAGGAACCAGAGAGCGTTCTGCAGCCCTTCGGCCAGCGCCACGAAGCTTTCGCCACCGAGGACGACGTGGGCGTGTTCGAAGCCGGAATAGGCGAGCCGGAAGTGATAAAGCAGGTGATCGAGCGGCTGGCCTGCGATCGTGATCCCCAGTTCGTTCATGTTGGTGAAGTCGGAAAGCCCCAGTCGGCCGGGCTCATGAACCTGGCGAAAGATGACTTCCTGCTCGTCGCCATTGATGGCCCGCCAGGCACGGATCCGCCGTTCCATTGTCCGGCGAACGCCTTCACTGAGGTCGGGATGGCGGCGCAACATCTCCTCGAAGACGGCGACCGGACGAATGCCAGGTGCCGCCTTCAGCAGCGGCACGACCTCGGCATCGAAGATGTCGGCGAGTGGGTCGGGACGCCGACGGCCGCGCGGCTTTTTCACTTGTGATGGCAGTTGCGCGTTCTTCTCGATGCGATAGGCCGTTGCTCTGCTGAGCGACGCCTTCGCGGCGGCGACCTCAACCCTGTGCTCTTGTCGTAACTTCATGAAAAGCCTCATCTGATGATCGGTTATGTGACGACCTGGCACAAAGGTGGTTCCCCGTTCTTCGAAGAACCCAACGTACCGGTCGAACCGCAATCACCAGATGAATCGGCGCGCCAGCAGCGGTAGAACTCCGTTCGGGCTACGCCCTCTCTGCGTTCCACCGCTGCTGCCGAGTCTCATCTTGATCGACGCTTCGTCTCATCTTGGTTGTCGCGCTGCAG
>NZ_NWSQ01000076.1 GCF_002531725.1 Rhizobium sp. L43 | reverse complement strand
GGGGGCGACATCGAATGTGCACGTCGCCAGTCTTCCTTCAAAACGTTGACGTTTGGCCAGCATCCCAAGAGGCGACGACTGTCGCATCTCTCTTATGTCGTATGCAAGCTCTTTGTCATGCTTTTTCCTTCCGGCTTTGACGACGGAAGCAAAGCGTGAAACTATTGAGCAAACGAGGGAGACAGGGCATTTTGACGACGGCTGACATACTCTTATGCGCGAGCTGGGTCCCGCATTTCCGTATGTTCGTCTGGGGCTGTCTCTATCTAATGTCGCAGGGACCGTTATCGGTCATGACGCGCTCGACGGTAATGCCGAGGTTATTATAGTAGGTCAGTGCCGCCTTGAGAAAGGCGACCGCGCTGTCCTTCTTTTCGTCTGGCAATATCTGCGAGAAGGCAATGCGCGAGGCGTCATCAATGGCGACGTGAACGTACTCCCAGCCGGCGCCCCAGCCTTTGCCCCTGCGCGAACTTTGGCGGGTTCGATCACCCGTGATGCGGTGGCTAACCTGGCTGAAGCGGCCAAGTTTCTTGATGTTGATATGGATCATTTCGCCAGGCCGCTCGCGCTCATAGCGTCACACCGGTTCGGCCGGCTCGATATCCTTCAGCCGGGAAAGACCGGCGCGCTTGAGAACCCGGCTCACCGTTGCCGCCGACACGCCCGTCTGCTTGGCGATGTGCTTGCCCGTCAGCCGCTGTCGGCGCAACACTGCAATCTCGCCGGCAATGTTGGCCGCGGTGCGTCTCGGACTTGTCCTCGGCCGCGACGACCGGTCCGCCATGCCGGCGGCGCCATCCGCCAGAAATCGCGCCTTCCAACGAGCGACCACCTTCGACGGCACTCCGCGCAGCCTCGGCTTTGGGACAAGCGCCCTCAATAACGGCGCGCGCCATCTCCTCTCGACGCCGCGGTGTCAAACGGGCATTCTTGTAAATGTTCATTCGGTCCTCCTGCGTTTTCATCTCGACGGCGGGTGTCGGCATGGCTCCCGACGGGCTCGATTTTCGTCCCGATGCGGCCCGGCTGGGCGATGCTGTGATCATCCCAGACTCCATCTGTGACCACGGTGTCGCCGTGATGTCGAAGCGCGAGAACCTGGAATTCGATAGAGATATCGTCTCCGCAGCGCAACGCTGCACCAGCTCGTAGCCGTGATGGTCGCGGCGGCGGGAGGCATATCCGGTTGATGCGGATCCAACGCGCGGCGGCATCGCCGCTACCCTGAACGAAATCGCCAGCCAGTCGAAAGCCGGCTTTCGCATCGAGGAGGATGCGATCCCCTTTTCGTCAGGCCGAAGGTATCGGATACCACGACATTTTCATGATGCGTCGATGGTACAATATGGAATTCACATATAACCTTCCGGAAGCTGAACGTATCTGCGGGAAGATGATTGACGCATCATCAAATAATCCGCGAGCCCTTAGTGAGTTCTGGAGCAAGCGCGGACAATGCCATTTCGCGAGGGCAACTTCTCTGGCAACGTCAAGTCGCGAAAAGCCTTTTATCTCTTCGGGACTCTATCGTTAATCCTTTCGAAGGATGGTGGATTGCGGCGACAGCTCGAATCGATGCTTGGGAGGGCAGTTGTTGGGCAGAACGTCCTTTGCACCGCCTCGTTTCGTGGATGGGGCAGGATGTTGAGCATATATTTTTGCTGATTGAGGAGTTAGCGTAGAAGCGTCACGATATCACTCCTGGCGCAGCCCAATTACTTATCCGCTATATTAGGCAGGTACCCGCACCGGGAAATGTAAGGAAGAAAATTAAGGGGCTCAGCTCAAGGGTAAGCCAGAGTCTTGTCAAGACGCTACGAGACCTCGAGCGTTACCCAGGCTTTGCAAGTGTTTATGACGAACCGTAGAGATTCAGTCCTTGCTTTAGAAGCAAGTCAGCCCGCGGGGTGCGCGTGCCAATGGGGGCGCCACTATGACACGCGCACAACCCACAGACCTGTCCGCGGCAAAGGAGACGTCCGCTTGTTTAGAAGCGGAATGTTAGTGAGCCGTCCAACCCTATTGCCTTATTTGCACCCATAGGCCGAGATGAAATCTAAGTCACCGTGACAGCCGCCTGTGCGATGCCTTCGGCCGGCTTACTGCGACGAATGCGTCTTCACGGGAACGTGCGTCGCGGGGGAACCCGTGGACCACGCGAGCGAGTGAGGTCGCCTCATCGCGGCCATAAAGCTTGTCGTTGTCCCCACCAAGGAGGGCCGCATCCAGGTTGCGAGGCTTAAAGCGACCCATGTCGCCGTAGAAGTAGTCGTTGCCCTCGTCGCCAAAGACGTGATCATTGCCCATGCTACCGAATACGCGGTCATTATCCTCGCCGACCGAGATGGAGTCTTTTCCGGAGACCACCGTCGATCCTGAGATCTCAACAAGAGTTCTGCCTTGTGCGAGCCTTGTTCCGAATGAACCACTTGAGACGCAATTGCTCATTTCTGCGATACGTAGGGATCTGGCGGGGAATTGCGCGCAACTGGCGGGCGCTCCACCAAAATGGTCGTCCGTGGCAGGTTGCATGCTGCGCTCAACCCCTTCAGCTCATCGTCCAAGCGCTTGTCCGCTGCCGTGAGGCGGTGATTAAGGCGATGAAAATCAACCCGAGTCGGCGTCCGGAAGGTCTCGAGCCATCGCGAAGGCTGCTGAACGTCGCGCGTGAGGGTCCAATGGCGTGCGCCGGCTCGGCTTTGAACATGCCGCCGTCTGCGCATGATCTCAAGAAAGAC
>NZ_NWSQ01000075.1 GCF_002531725.1 Rhizobium sp. L43 | reverse complement strand
GTGAGCGTCCGGTGAGCGGATTTTGGTTAGGTGTGGGATTGGCGCAAGTTACGACACAGATGATTCATTTGTGACGTAACAGGGTATGAATGGCCAAGGTTGAGATCCTGACGGGTGCCGAGCGACAACGTCGATGGTCGACGGAACTGAAGCTTTCGATATTGCAAGAAGCGTTCAGCGCGGATGGCACCGTTTCGGATGTGGCGCGCCGGCACGACGTTCTTCCGCAGCAGATTTACGCCTGGCGAAAGAAGCTCTTGCCACCCGAATCTCCCCAGACCGCATCGTTCATCCCGGTATCGCTTATCGGAGCGTCGGAGTGCGTGAGTGAAGGCTCTAAGAGGAGCAGTGCTCGGCCGAGATGCAAAGACGTTGAAATCGTCCTGAGGAATGGCCGCTTACTGAGAATTGCAGCGGACATGGATCTCGAAGTGCTATCGTCACTGGTCGCTTGTGTGGAGGCGGCATGATCGGGCCTTCGGGGAATGTGCGGGTTTATCTGGCCTGCGGGGTGACCGACATGCGGCGTGGCATTGATGGACTGTCCGCGCTTGTCGAGACGGCTATCAAGGAGGTGCCGGGCTCCGGCGCAATCTTCGGCTTCCGCGGAAAACGCGCTGATCGGATCAAACTTTTATGGTGGGATGGCCAAGGGTTCTGCCTGTTTTACAAAATTTTGGAACGCGGATACTTTCCCTGGCCGACAGCGAAAGATGGGGTTGCGCATCTGACGCAAGCTCAGTTGTCGATGCTTGTTGAGGGGATCGACTGGCGCCGACCTGCGTGGACTTCCGCTCCCGGTCGAACGGGTTAAAAGCTATATTTTGCAAGGACATCCGGAGCATAATGCTAGCGCTTCCGGCGCAAATCGGCTACGTATGCGGGTATGGAAATAACGCCGCTGGACAGTCAGGAGGAGCTATCTGTTTTGCGCGCGCTCGTCGCTGAACAGGCGGCGAAACTTGAGCGCCAAGAAGCCGAAGTCAGCAAGCGAGACTCCATTATCGGGCTCCTGCGCGCGCAGTTGGATTTGCTCCGCCATCGGCAGCATGGCGCTTCTTCGGAAAAGATCGACCGGAAGATCGAGCAATTCGAACTGATGCTGGAGGAGATCGAAGCCGCCCGCGCCGAGGCTGAGATGCGCTCCGGGAAAGCTCCTTTGCCGGAGTTGGACGACGCGCCGGACAAGCCGAAGCGTAAACCATTGCCCGATGGTCTTCCAACCGAAGAACTGGTCTATGCAGCACCCTGCAGTTGTCCGACTTGTGGTGGCACATCGTTCCTGAAGGCCGCCGACAGGGTGATCCAGGTGATGGAGCACGTGCCGGCGTCCATCAAGATTGTCCGCCACGTCGAAAAGCGCATGATCTGCAGGGACTGCGATACGACGGTGGCAGGCGAAATGCCGACCCTGCCGATCGAGCGCGGCAAGCCCGGACCGGGGTTGCTGGCCCATATCATGGTCGCCAAATTCGACGATCACATCCCGCTCTACCGTCTATCCGAGATGTACGACCGGCTGGGGATAGATATCTCCCGATCCGTGATGGCCGACTGGGTCGGCCGCGTGTCAGTTCTGCTGGCTCCTCTCATCTTGCTGATCAGAGCCCATATCGCGGCGGTCGACCGAATACATACGGACGATACCCCGGTCGATGTTCTCGACCCTGGGCGAGGAAAGACAAAAACCGGGCGGGTCTGGGTCTATGTCTTCGATGGCAGCGGCTATCAAGATCCCACTCCAAGAGCCATTGCCTACTACTATAGCCCCGACCGCAAGGGCGCGCATCCAGCCGACCATCTCGCAAACTTCAGCGGCGTGATGCACGCGGATGGCTATGGTGGCTATAAGAAGCTTTACGGCAACCAGATCGTCGAGGCCGCCTGCATGGCCCATGTGCGCCGCAAGTTCCACGATGTGATCAAGCTGAAGCCATCTCCAATCGCTGACGAAGCGCTCTCGCGCATCGGTGCGCTCTACGATATCGAGGATCGTATCCGCGGCATGCCGGCTGACGAGCGGCGTACACTGCGCCAGCAACACGCCAGGCCCCTTCTGGCAGACTTCAAGAGCTGGATCGAGGAAAAGCTGCAGGCGGTACCACAGAAGCAGAAGCTGGCTGAAGCGATGCGATATGCCCTCTCGCGATGGGCAGCGTTGAGCGTTTACATCGACGATGGCCGTGTCGAAATCGATAACAACATAGCTGAGCGAGCCATGCGTCCGCTTGGAATCGGAAGAAAAAATTGGCTCTTCGCCGGGTCAGACAAGGGCGGTGAGCGCATCGCCAACATTCTGACTATCATCGAGACTGCCAAACTCCATGGCCACAATCCGGAGGTCTATCTCACAGACGTCCTGACCCGGATCCCGAGCCATCCCAAGGATCGGCTCCAGGAACTGCTGCCGTGGCAGTGGGTGCCGGCGAAAGACCGATACGAGGCTGCGTGATGGCACGCTCGAGGTTCATCTACACGCTCAAAGAAGTCGCCGTCATGATCGGCGAGAACCTTGAACTACTCGAGGAAGTCACCGCCAACTCGGACAATATCGCCGAGGGCGAATTGGTATATGTCCGCGATGGCAGTGAAGATGGCACAAAAGGCCTGACCGAAAATGGAATTGACGACCTTCGAGATCTCCTGGCCGACATACGGACGTGGGATGGTGGAATCCGCCAGTTCCTCGTCGATGAACAATGCGATCCCGAGGTGATCGAGCGCGTCATGGCAGATGAGCTAATCCGCAAGTCCTAAACCGTGCCTCGTTGACGCAAAAAATGCATTCGCCGGACGCTTAC
>NZ_NWSQ01000074.1 GCF_002531725.1 Rhizobium sp. L43 | reverse complement strand
CGTATCCATCCGGCGAAGGCCGCGGCACTTATGATTTCGGCTCGTCTGCCATGATGCGTTCGATCTTTTCCGGATCACATTGCTCGTCGACAAGGAACTGGCGAAGACCTCCTTCCCAGGTGCGGATATCGGCGAGGAACTCCTTCAAGCTTTCGATGCCCCGGTCGGTGAAGGTCGTGATGCCCTCTTCGCTGCCGTCATGGGCATGGATCGTCTCACCATAGTCGATGTTGTCGGAGTTGCTGGCGACTTCCTGGATGAGTTCGAGGTTCTCGCCGATCAGCATGGCGACATAGTCGATCGTGTAGACATGCGTCGGGCGCGCCATCACGCCGCCATCTGCCGGGCGCTTCCGGCGGGCCAGTTCCACGGCAACAGCTCCGGCAGCCGTGATACGGGAATGCCGGGCATGCGGGCGAGCACGTCCGCCAACCAGGCCTGCGGATCGATATCGTTCATCTTTGCCGTGACGATTAGGGAATACATGAAGGCAGCACGCTCGCCTCCGCGCTGGGAACCGGCGAATAGCCATGCCTTTCTTCCGAGAGCAACGCCGCGCAGGGCTCGTTCAGCGGCATTGTTTGACAGACACAGTCTGCCGTCGTCGAGGAACCGGGTGAAGGCTTCCCAGCGACCCTCCTTCTCGAACATGTAGTTGATCGCCTTGGCGACGGGATTGTGCTTCGACATTTGCCCACGCTGAGCCATGAGCCAATCGTGCAGTTCTTCGACGAGCGGACGAGCATGTTGCTGCCGCGTTGTGAGCCGATCCTCGGCAGGCATTCCGTTTATGCCGCGCTCGATGTCGAAGAGCGCGTCGATGCGGGCCACGGCCTCAAGCGCGACGGGCGATATCTCATGGGCAGGTTTGCCCTTGCGCACGTTGCCGGCGATGTCAGCGAGTTCGAAGAACTTGCGTCGCGCATGGCTCCAGCAGAGCGCGCTCCTGACCGGCGCGGGGCGGCGATCGGCACGATAGAGGTCGTTGTAGCCGCCATAGGCATCGGCCTGCAGTGTGCCATGCCATCCGGCAAGATGCGTGTTGGGATGGGTCTTCTCGCGATCGGGAGAGAAATGGAAGAGTGCGGCGGGAGGCGCGCCGCCCGCGAAGGGACGGTCATCGCGCACATAAGTCCATAACCGTGCCTGCCTTGTTGCTCCCCTGGCCAGAAGCGGCACGGTGGTGTCGTCACTATGCAGCCGCTCGGCGGCCAGCACATGGGCGCGGATTAGATCATGGATCGGCTGCAGCGCCGTCGTGCAGGCTCCGACCTGATCGGCCAGCGTGGAGAGACTGAGATCGACGCCTTCCCTGGCGTAGCGCTCGGCCTGGCGGTTCAATGGCTGATGTTGGCCGAACTTCTCGAACAGGATCGTCGCCAGCAGGTTCGGTCCCGCCCATCCCCGCGGTGTCGCATGGAAAGGGGCCGGTGGCTGGCTGATCTTCTCGCAATCCCGGCAGGTGAACTTCTCGCGCACCGTCTGGATCACCTTCCACTGGCGCGGGATCGCCTCCAGCGTCTCAGTGACGTCTTCGCCCATCTTCACGATCCGCGCCGAGCCGCAGCAGGTGCAAATCGAGGGAGCTTCGATGATCAGGCGCTCGCGCGGCAAATGTTCCGGGAACGGCTTGCGTGCCGGGCGACGGCGTTCGAAGGCAGAGACATTTGTGATCTTCGCCGCCACGCGTTCCGCGGCGATCTCGTCCTCGGTGGCATCGGCCTCGAGTTCTTCGAGCTGCAGTTCCATCTGGTCGATCAGCCGGGCGCGCCGTTCCGAACTCTGGCCATATTGCTCGCGGCGCATTTTGGCAATCTCGAGCTTGAGGTGCCGGATCATCGCCTCGGAGGTCGTCACGAAGGCGCGCACCTGTGCGAGGTCGGACTCGGCAGAGGCGGCACGCACTTCCGATGCCGCAAGCGCGGCGCGCAGTCTGGCTATCTCCGAAGCAGCATCATCCATGGCCGAAAGCTACCATGCCGCATGTCGAAAGCCCAACAAAAACAGAGCAATGCAGGCGATCAGCCTGCCTTCGAAGGCCGCTGCGTCCAGCGCGGGTTGCGCCAGTCGATCCCTTCCAGGAGATAGCCGAGCTGCGCCGACGATACAGACACGGCGGAGCCATTCTGGCTGACCGGCCAGATGAATTTTCCAGCTTCCAGCCGCTTCAGGTAAAGCGACATGCCGACGCCGTCATGCCAGAGGACCTTGATCAGGTCACCCTTGCGACCCCGGAAGCAGAAGACCTCACCGCCATGAGGATCGCGGCCGAGGCCTTCCTGCACCCTCAGCGCCAGACTGTTCATGCCGCAACGCATGTCTGTCACGCCGCCCGCGATCCACACCTTCACCCCCGCGGGAAATGCGATCATGACATATCCAGAATCGGCAACAGCCGGGCGAGGACGATCGGATCAAGTGAGGCCGGGATCGTCAGCCGTCGGCCGTTCGGCAGGCCGATCTCGATCGTCATGTCGTCTTCAGAACGCAGCGGCGCGGTCATCTCCGCAGATGCCGCCGGCGGCGGTGGCGAAATCGTAAGCGGCACGAAACCCGTTGACGCTGAAACACTCAGAAGGCCGCTGCGGTATTGTCGACGCCAGGCCGTCAACAAAGATCGCGACAATCCATATCGTCGCGCCGTCGCTGACCCCTGACGAAAACCTTGCAGGCTTTCCTCGACGATCCGAACTTTCTCTTCGTCCGACCAATCCCGCCGGCGACCAAGATCATCGGCGGACAAGACCTCAATGGGGGAAATAATTGTAGCGCATGACATAAGGCATGCACTTAAAGCCAATCAGCAAATCGCGGCAGACGGCCTTCGCCGGATGGGTACA
>NZ_NWSQ01000007.1 GCF_002531725.1 Rhizobium sp. L43 | reverse complement strand
AAAGCAAGCGGCGGAGCGCCGATCGATCGCCCGAGTCGGGCTTCCAGTGTTTGAAACGATGCTCAAGAAAGCGGTCGACGTGAACCTCGCTCAAATCCTGCGGAGCATGTCCATTGCCAACATGCCAGTCCATCAGATCCCGAAACAGGCTCAGCGAGCGCCACGTGCATTGCTGACCCAAACCTTCGTTCGACATTTTGGCGGCGTAAACGCCCGCAAATTCCCGATGCGGACCATAGACCAGCTTCCGGTATAGGGCGCTGCGATTCAAATAGTCAGTTGCGTTCATGTGTCCTCTCCTTCGCGTCAACTGCGACGGAGAGACCCTAAACTATGCCGACTAGCTGCCCGCTATGATGCCGGAAACGTTGGCAAAAAGTTGATTAATCGGCATAGTTCGACGGTCGGCATAAACTGCCAAACTCAACAACGTCGAGCCACATGCCTATCTCACCGACGTCCTCGCCAAGATCGTCAACGGCCATCCCAACGGTCAGATCGACGAATTATTGCCCTGGTCATACCGGGCCGATAAAATACGCCAATAAAAGGAAGATGGAGTTGGGCCATGACAGAGGAAAGCATCTGGAGATCAGGGCGCTGTGAGCGGCCCTAAACCCGCCACAACTCGCATCGCTTGCCATCATTCTTCAAGGTCATGGCTTGGCTTTTGTGGACTCTCTCCCCATTCGGTCAAGCCGTATCCAAATCCCTTGAGGTTGTTAAATCGCTTAGAGGTGGCCAGAAAAGCAGAGAGTGTCTTTGCCGGAATCTTGCCGGTCATTGTCACCCCGGCATCTTGGACAATCGGAAGAAGTTCGCCGGAGGATGCTCTCACCCTTGTCTGCGCTAAGTGCTTGGACACAATCTCATCAACCAACGCGGCCTTTGAGCCTTGGCGATAACTGCTTGCAGCGGGCTTAGCGTTGTTGGAGTCGCCAACCTCGTAAACAGAAATAAGTCTTTGCACCTGCTGGAGCTTCTGCCGAGTGGCGTTCAGTTCCGCTTGGAGCCTTTCCCGCTCTCTGTATGCGATTGCTAGGATATCACTAGACATGGGCGTTCTCCGCGATTCTGGTGCAGCACCATATGTACCTTGCCGCCCAAATCAACAGATGCTCTGTTCATTTACGCCTACTATCTTCGAATGAAGACAGAGCATATAGCTGACGGCTCTGCGTTCGATGCAAAGGCTCACCCAAATCCTGAGATGTGGAAAGTCACGGCCCCGTTTGCGGCGTCAGTTCCAGCCAAATAGCAAGCTCGGCCCAAGGGCGTCAAAAAACGTGTGTGATTGCAACAGCGCTTACGTTGCATCGGGAGCGGGCGCACGCCAAATGAAAGCCTTTCTGCAAACAGTCAGATTGCTGTTGAGCGATCTCGCTTCGAGCCTACTCTTCCTTCTCCTTTTCTCCCTTACGCACAATGCCGCTCTATCCGCCTGCCTCGGAATGTTGCTCGGCCTCCTTCAGATCGCGATGCAGTTCCGCCGGCGAGAGCTAATCGAAGTCATGGAATGGCTAAGCCTTTTTCTGGTCATCGCGTCTGGCACGGCAACCGTGTTGACGGATGACCCGCGCTTCGTGCTGTTCAAGCCAATCGCGATCTACGCAATCATCTGTATTGTGATGCTGAGACGCGGCTGGATGAATCGCTACCTGCCCGCAATTGCCAAGGCTACCGCATCTGATATCGCCACTTATGTGGGCTTTGCATGGTCCGGTCTTATGTTCATTTCGGCCATTCTGAATGCATACCTTGCGGTAAGCACAGACTTCGCCACCTGGGCTCTGACGATGACGATATTCGGAATCGCCAGCAAAGCGATACTGTCCATCGCCGGATTTGCGGCGATATGGCTGACAGCGCGACACCGGATCAGAGCCATGCCGGCGGATGAGCGCGAAGACCTGCTAATTTCGACAGGCTGGCGTGTTCGGTCGCAATCGGCGACAAAGTCAGCTTAGGGCGGAAGTTGCCATTGGTGGCTTGCTATAGAACACTGCAAACACGTGATCGGTGAAGCCGCCTGCACCAGCGACTGCTCGCGGATATGGCGGCCGGCGTCGTTCATAAGCAGATCGTCGAGGATACAGGGCGCTTCGCTTAGAGCGGCGTTTTATAACTGGAAAGCCAAATACGGCGCCATAGAGGTCTCCTGCCAGATCATATCAGCCGACCGGAAGCCGATCTGCTACGACGGCGACTTCGCACTCGTCCGCCGATGGCCGCCGGGGCAAGCGTTCGCGCCAAAATGGCGCCATGTTCCCTGCGTCGATGCTTCCATTTTCATGAGATGTCCTTTCGCTAACCATCTCCTCCGGCGCTCTCGCATTCGCCCTTCTTGTCCGTTTCTTTTCTCCCCGCAGTTTGCCGAGACCCTTCCCGGTGGCCGGCGAAGAGCAAAGCGAATTCGGCGATAGTCTCGAGTTCGTCGCTCGGAAGAACGCCGAACTCGTCGCCGGACCTGAAAAGGGTCGCCGGAACGATAAGGGTGCGGGCGAGCTGGAAGGCGTGGTTCTGTGCAAGAGTGAGATCCTTGGACATTAGATCAATGCCTTGCGCGCTCACATGGGTGGGCTTGGCATCATCGCGACAACGGGGATCGCTAACATAAAGCCGTTGGCAGCGATCGTTCGGGATGAAAATGACGCAGGCGTGCCTCCGATGGCACGACGGCCGTACAAGGTCGTTTCCGTTGCCCTCGCTAACAAGACAGCGAGGATGATCTGGGCTCTCTTGGTCCGAGGAGGAACATACCGGGGTCCTATAAGATTAGCCGCGGAGCGCGTTCCCACGTGATGAGCAAAACCGCGCAGAAGAGCTGACCGGCAGAGGCCGGCAGGTCGAGGTGCATAAAAGACGATGAATTAACCGGGACAACACCCCGAAGCAGGCCAGGCCGAAACCCGCGACGTGCATCACAGCACGCACCCCTGATAAAGCCACTTGCTTCGCGAACCTCATCGAGGCCAGCGGTCATAAGCCGCGCAAGAAGGCCGGACACATGACCGCACCGTTCCCGTCTGATGAAATCGGAAAATGCATCTTGCACCGCGGGCCGTTCCAAATAAGCGGGTTGATGGTGGAAGATCCGGGGGCCGGACCAGGAAGCCATCACCAGAGAGCGGGATTGGACCGCCTTCCCTGGAGGTCAGGCATGCATCCTTGATCTTTCCGGCACAAAAACCCGAACAGTCACCGCCCCTGAGCGGCAGTCCGGTTCGTCGCCGGCGACTGGCAGCGTGATCACCCTATGCATGATTCATGCGTCTTTGGCCCGGAACTTGCTACAAACAGCGACATACCTATTCTGGGGCGCACCCCTCATTCTGTTGTTTTGTAGTTCTCCAGTGGATTCGACCGACTTTGCAATGCATCAAAAAAATACATCATTCGATTTTAATCCGCGCTTTCAAGGCTCAAATTTTGAGCAGATGGCCGAAATTTTCGCAGGAAATTTCGGCCCGTTCGATGCTTCTCCTGTCGGCCGAGTGCATGATTTTCACTGGAAGGCCGATTTCTGGACGGATCGCACATTAACTCTCGTGACCAGTCAGTATTTCACCGGGTGGAGCGTAAAAGCAGTATCCGAAACATCAGAGTGGCTGTCGCTCATCGTACCGCGCACCGGCGCGGTCGACGTGGCGCTTGGTCGCAATACGATCGAAGGCACGCCCGGCAAGCTGCTGTTGGTAAACAATCATGAGGCGGAGCGCTTTCTTGTCAGAGGCGATCCGCATTTGTCGGATGTACTGCGGCTGGACTGGGCCGTGATTGTTCAGACCCTTTCGGCACTTTTCGAAACGCCGCAGACCGGTTCGCTGGCGCTATCTCCCATGCTGGATCTGGTCTCTCCCGCCGGTCAACTGATAGCCAATCTGGCCCGCTCAATCATCGATGGCGTGCGAAATGACGGACCGCTGCTACACTCTCCAATCGCCAGGTCGCACCTCGCGCAGGCGTTAGCCGACCTTGTAGTGCGGACAGTACCGCATCGCCTCTCCCACCTTCTCGACAAACGCCCCTTCCTGATTGCGCCGGTACATGTCCGCCGCGCAATCGATTTCATGCGCGCCAACATAGATCAGCCGATCACAATGGCAGCGGTCGCTAACGCGGCCGGTGTTTCGCTTCGCGCCCTCGAAACCGGCTTTCGCGCGTTTAGGGAAGCTTCGCCGTCGGGCTATCTACGGAACATTCGTCTGCGGGCTGCACGGGAGGATCTGCTGGACCCAACGAACCGCCAAACGGTGCGGGAAATCTGCCTGAAGTGGGGCTTCTTTCATACCGGACGGTTTTCATCGGTTTACAGGACGCGTTACGGCGAAACCCCTTCGGACACCAAAAAACGGTGCGTGTCGCTCTAAGCAGGTTCCGAACGCGATCAGGAAGATGTCGCCGCATGACGACGCCTTATCAGATGCAGTGGAAGGCCGGCGTCAATCGTAAGCGTCCGATGAAGCAGCCTGTGAGATTTTGCCCAGTAGTTTGAAGTTACATCGCTAAGTCCGTAGTTAGCGACGTAGCCAAGGGTGAACTTGTGGGGCGGGTTGAGATTCTAACAGGCGTCGAGCGCAGCTGTGTCTGGAGGGACGAGGACAAGCTTCGGATTCTGGCGGCGGTTGAGGCGAGCGGCTCGGGTTTTGGCGTACGAAGCCGTAGGCCACTGCGAGGCCAAGACCCGCGCCTCCCTCCGCGTCGGTGCCGATCATGTTGCCCACCTCGTGGCTAACCTGGTGGGTCATGCGCATGATGGCATCCAGCCGTTGGATCTTCGCTGCCTCGGTTTCTTGCCGGTCGATTTCGGTGATGTCGCGCGCCAGCAGCACGATGCCGCCATCCGGTTGCCGGGATATCGACACTTCCGTCACGCGTCCGGCATCAGTGCGGTGGCGCAGCACATACCGGTCCGCTAGCAGGCCAGGATCGTTCTCGGCCGGCAGGGGTGCCAGATCGATCTCGGGCAGCGGCATGACGAAGCTGCGGAGTGGCAGTTTTCTGGCCAAACCAGACCAGCCGAGGAGCGCGATGACGCGGCGGTTCATGCTAATCGGTTGGCCGCGCGGATCGAACAGCGCAATGCCTTCGTTCATGCTGCGGAAGGTGGAGCGAATGGTGCGGGCGGCTGCTTCCGTCGTGCGTCTCAGCCGCGTTACGCGATCGACGCTCTCCCGAAACGCGCGGAAGGCTTGGAGCAGACGCGCCACCTCTGTTTCCGTGCCGGTATAACGCGGCGCTTCGACCTTCTTTCGCCCCTCAGCCAAAGCATTCATGCCGTTTGAAAGGGAGACGATGCCGCGCGAGACGCGCATGACGGAACGAATTGAGACCACGGCCATTACCGCGCCACCTGGTCAGCGTCGACCAGGTGGCGAGCCGTCGTCCGACGGTCGCCGGCGCATGCGGTCCCGACGTTCTCAGAAAACCGCCAGTCCGCAACACCTGGTCGATCTCATCAGGCATGCCATGCTCCGGATCAGTGGTCGCGCCGGGCCGGATCCCAGAGATGGTGGGCGACAAATTTCAACAGTAGGGCTTCCGGCGCCGGCCAGGCGGTGGATTTTCGGTCGCGGCCAGGCACCGGGCTTCGAGGTAGCCGAGGTCGGAGGTCAGCGCCCTGAGCGTGTTGTCGCCCATGCCCTGGTTGACGAGATGGCGCAGTGTCGCGACGTCCTGGTCGGTGAGGCTCTCGGCGAGCTTGTCGCGGTCGATCGGCAGCACCGGTGGAACTTTGCAGTTCGACTCGCCCATCGGAACGAGCAAAGAGCGGAAGTTCACTCGATCCTGCGTGATGCCGGTTTTCGCCCCCGAGGGAGGCGTAGAAAATCCGACTACTTCCCTGCACTCGCGGTACGGATCAGCGAACGGGCCGCGTCCCCGGCGGCTTCGATGTATGCCGGGTCGCGATGCAACAGAACGAGGGCGAACGAGCCATCCAGCAAGAGGACGATCTGGCGGGCGAGTTGTGGCGCTCCTGTCCCAATTCCTGCCGCCTCGAACATGACCCGCAGCCAGTCCTCGACTTTCTTCTTGTGGGCAGTCCCGATTTTCATTGCCGGATGGCCGGGCATGTTAGCGAGTTCCGCCGCGGTGCGTAGAAAGCCGCAGCCCTTCCATTTCGGATGACGGGCCGATGAGGCGAGATTGCGAAAGATGCCTTGCACCTTGTCCGCCGGATTACCCTCGGTTTCCGCGAACCAGCGTTTGAACAGGGCGAGATTGGGCGGGTCGCGCGCTTCGAGATAAGCCCCTATGAGGTCGTCCTTACTCGCGAAATGATAGTAGAGGGTGCGCTTCGTGACGCCCGCCTTTTCGGCCACCGCATCGACGCTGACGCTTCTGATCCCCTCGTTGTAGAATAGCTTGGCTGCCGCCGAGATAATGCGTTCGCGTGTCGGGATCGTATGTGAGGCCATGCAGCAATGTATACCGACTAGTGAATATACACAAGCGTCGACTAACGACATACTCTCCGGGTGCAGCATGCCGGAAAGGAAACCGAATGGCCGACACTGTTCTGATCGAGAGCCGCGATGGAGTAACCATCCTCACTCTTAACCGTCCCGAAAAACTCAACGCGCTCAACTACGCCCTGATAGACCGTCTGCTCGCGATCCTCGATGCGATAGAAATTGACGGCTCGATCCGTGCGCTTATCCTGACCGGCGCGGGCGAGCGAGCGTTCTCGGCGGGCGGCGATATCCACGAATTCTCCGAAAGTGTGGCGCGCGGCGCCGATGTCGCCATGCGCGATTTCGTCATGCGCGGGCAGCGATTGACAGCGAGATTGGAAGCGTTCCGCAAACCTGTCATTGCGGCCGTCAACGGTCTTGCCTTTGGCGGGGGCTGTGAGATCACCGAGGCCGTCCCGCTCGCCATTGCCAGCGAACGCGCCCTGTTTGCCAAACCCGAGATCAATCTCGGAATGCCGCCGACCTTTGGCGGAACACAGCGCTTGCCGAGGCTGGCTGGACGCAAGCGCGCTCTCGAAGTGCTGTTGACGGGTGATACGTTCTCGTCGCAGCGCGCCCTTGAACTCGGCCTTGTCAACCAAGTGGTCCCGCATAACGATCTGATGCTGGCGGCGCATGAACTCGCACGGCGCATCCTGCGTCATTCATCGCTGGCAACTGCGAGCATTCTGACGGCGGTGACGCGCGGTATCAACCAGAGCATCGCGGAGGGGCTGTTGATCGAGGGAGAACAATTCGCCCGTATGGCCCCGACCGCTGATCTGCGAGAGGGGCTTGATGCCTGGATTGCACGTCGCAAGCCGAACTATCGCGGCTCCTGGTCGCACGATGAAGCGCGGCAGGCATTGCGGCTGAATTCCGAGAGATAACCAGCCGAACAGATCGCCAGCCTAGAATAAGGCAGCGACTTAGTCACTGCGGAGGACGATGAGATCGTTTTCAAGAGTGACGGCTGCGAGCCTTCCACCGGCGAATGTGCTATTCTTATGATGAGCTCCATTGTTCTCACCGGCCGCTGGACGCCACCAGGAGTTGACCGCTAAAGCTCGGACCGCGCGGCGGTTATGCCTGTCTTTTTCGAGGACCGCCTGGTACGAATCTTGCGCGCGGGCGTCACCAATGATGCTGGTGCATCGGCGAGTGCCTCGCGGGCAGCCGAGGTCAAGGTGGTGGCAGCGAAATCCGCCTCCCGAAGCGCAGGCGGTTGCCTTTCCTTCTCGTTTTCGACCCAAAGGACCGCGCCGACGCGAATGGCCGGGTATATGCGCTTGAACCGACGAATAAGTATGCGGGCGTGCCTTGCCGAGTCCTCGTTGAGGAAGCAAACCACGATGGCGTTCGATCGTTTCGGAACGAGGCTCATGGCGCGGCGACTGGAAATGTCAGAATGCCTCGCTGCGACCACCTCGGCTCCCTGTACCTGAAGAACCTGGGCGAGCATCGCAGCCGACGCGTCGTCGAGCGGACCCCTGCCTCCGATGCAGACGACGGTCTTGCCACGTCCGTCAGGGAGTTCGCTTTCATCTCCATTGCCTTCTTTGGGCGGGGTGCTAGGCGGACCTGCCGATTCCTTCTCCTTCGGTTCTTCCTCTTCCTCGACGTCTTCTTGTTCTTCTTCCTGCGCAATTTCCGCAAGGTTCGAGACCAGCGTGATGGCGGTCCCGAACACCTGTTCCATCTGCTCCGCAGTCAACACGCCTCGACGCCTATCCTTCTCGGCGAGTAGAAGGGCGGGAATGGCGACCTTGCCGTAGTAATCTTCCAGATAATCCTGCTCTAGGAATTCCTCAGCGTAATCGGTCGCCTCGTCGGGATCGCCGGCAAGAAGCCGCTGGTACAGCCGCTCCTTAGGATCGAGCACCGGGTCACTACCAAAAACCACCTCAAGAAACTCAAACTGCGGGACATACCGCCCCAGGACTGCAAGACACACGGTCAGCGGCGTGGACAGAACAAGACCGACTGGCCCCCACAGCCATGCCCAAAAAATCGCCGCGACGATGATTGCCAGCGGAGAGAGTCCAGTACGAGAACCATAGAGCCAAGGCTCGATGACGTTGTTGCTGGTCAATTCCAGCGCGACGAAGATGGCCGCAACCCACAGAACCAGGCTCCAGCCAGGGTCAACTGCAAAGGCCAGGAACAGCGGCAGAACTGTCGCGATTACAGGCCCGATATAGGGGACAAATCGAAGGACGATGGCCAGCATTCCCCAGAGCGCTGGATTTGGAATGCCAACCGCCCACAGTCCGAGCGCCAATGGAACGCCGTAAGCGCAGTTCACCACCAACTGCATTAGAAGATACCGCGCGACGCGGCTTCCCGCCTCCTGGATGGCTTCTGTTGTGCGATGCAGATCGCCATAGCCAACGAGCCGGATAAACCGATCGCGAAGCTCTTCCCGCTCTAACAGCATGAATATTACGACGACGATGATCAAACCCAATGAGGCGATGGGGCCAAGCAGAGGACCAATCAGGCTAGTAAGCGTTTCAATTGGTCTGCTAGGCGCGAATATTTCAACAAGCACGGGCTCCCTTGGTCTTGATCCGGTACCTGGAGCAACTGGGCGCTCCTCGGCGTTGCTGAGCTCACGACCGACGCTCTCAATGACGGATGTCAGGCGCCGCACAATACCGCTATCCGTTCCACTTTCCTGGAGAGACCGAATTTTTGCTATGATGTTGCCCTGGTAGGCCGGAAGGTTTTGGGCGACTTCGGCAATGTGTCCCGCTACGACCAGCCCGAACAGGACGAGGACAAGAAAAGCGAGCACGACAGTGAATATTACAGCCGGAATACGGGGCAGGCCAAGCTTTCGAAGACGAGAGGAGATGGGAGCCAATGCGAACGTCAACAGGACTGCGATTGCTAGAGGAAGAAGTACTTCCTTGCCGAAATACAGAATAGCAATAACAGCGAGTACACTCGCAAAAGCAGGCATGCGTGAAGGGGAGGATGGCGAGGTCGAATAGACGCGACGGGGGCCGGGGTCATTTTCCAATTCCGCCTCCGTGATCTTGGCGTTGCTCCAATACATCGATGTGTCGGTCGCTCTCGCCAAGTCTTTTCAATTAGGGCGCAGTGTGGCCTCGGCAATGGTTGTGACGTACCTCCCTTGACGGCCTCTACGGCATCGCGTGCGGGAGGTGACCGCACGGGCAAAGAGATTGCCTGCAAATGGGCTCTGTTGCAAAAATCCCATTGATGTTTGAAAGAGCGCCGAAGATTTTCAGCGAGATTTTTGATGAGCGATTTCAAGCAGCGCCATTTTCAGGGTGATGTGATTTTGTGGACCGTGCGGTGGTATTGCCGCTATGGCGTCAGCTACCGCGATCCTGGACAAATGATGGGCAAATCGGGCGTGATTGTCGATCATTCGACAATTATCGCTAGGTCCAGAAATACGCGCCAGAGATTGAAAAGCGGCTGCGCTAGCACTGGCGACGGCCACAGTCAACAAGCTGGCGGGTCGATGAGACCTATGTGGAGGTTGGTGGCAATGGACGTACCTTTACCGAGCCGTCGGCAAATTCGGCAACACGATGGATTTCTATCTGTCTCCGACGCGCAATGCCAAGGCGGCGAGTCGTTCCCGCCCTTGTCGCGCATATCTTCTGCGGCCGCTGTTAGACCGGCAACCGGAACAGGAATTCGGTCTGGTTGTCGTCCGACTGGACCTCAAGCCTACCGCCATGGCTTCGAGCAATCTCATATGAGATGAACAGACCAAGGCCAAGCCCCTGCTTCTCCGCAGAGCTTGTGACCCGGAAGAAGGGCTCGAACAGGTGGTCCTTTACGTGCTTGGGGATCGGTTTGCCCTCATTCGCAACCGTTATCAGGATTTCATTCAGGGCCGATACCGCGACGACCTTCACCGGCCGGTCGGGGGCCCCATGCGCCAATGCGTTACCCAGCAGGTTGGATACCAGCTGAGCGACCCGGCCGCCGTCACAACGTACCTCGATCCCGATATCAAGCGAGCTCTGGATGTCTCGGCCGGGATGTGCGGTCTGTAATTCGTGGACAACCTGCTCAAGCACGGCCCGCAAGTCGGTCGGGTTCGGATTGATAGCGATGCCTTGGCCAGCTCTGCAGCGCGCAAGGTCGAGCATGTCCCGGATCAGGCTGGACATGCGCTCGGTACTTTGGCTCATCATCGTCAGAACGCGCCGTGCCTTGTCGGTCTGAGGTTCCCGCGACAGAATGTTGAGCCCTCCTGAAATCGACGCGAGCGGATTGCGCAGATCATGGCCCAGGATCGCGACAAACTGCTCCCTTAAGCGAGCCACCTCCTTTTCCGCAAGCAGCCCTTGCTCAAGCTGGAGCCGCTCGGCAATACCTGCATCGATACGCTCTTCCAGAGTTCTGTTCAGTTCCTCGAGCTCTCGGCGGGCTCGGTCGGCGGCGTTCTTCGCGTCCACCAGGTCGCGCTCGTATCGCCGTCGATCCGCCGCCTGAAACAGGGTTATGCGCGTAAACTGAACACCTCCGTCGCTCGATCGGCGTTCGGCCGCATTGGCCAGGACAGGCAGCTTCCGCCCGTCCGGACCGACGAGGTCCAGTGCGACTTCATTGAAGTACCCCTGCATTCGCAACAAAGGAGCAAAGTGTGTCTCGTAGAAAATCTTGCCTGGCACGTTCAGCAGATCGTAAAACCGCTTGCCGAGGAGCTCAAAACTCTGCGTACCCAACCATCCTGCAAGCGTTCGATTGACTTTTACGATCACGCCGTCAGCTGCGAGGGAGACGTAGCCACACGGGGCATTCTCGTAGAGGTCGTCCAGATCCTCCATGGTGCCCTCCAGCCCTCCTTGAGGCCCAGCCTTACACAAAGGCTTTGATCGCGGAAATAACCTGAGCAGGCGCGCTCAAGTTCGGACAATGCCCTGTTGCGTTGATCACGATCATTTCCCCGTTCGGCAGATGGTCCCGCACATACTCCCCCACCCCCTGCTGGGCGATGACATCCTGCTTGCTTTGGATCACAAGCGCCCGTGCCTGGCAGTGTGGAAGGTCCGCTCTATTGTCGGACAGAAAGGTGACGCGCGCAAACGCCTTGGCAATATCCGGGTCGGTACGGCAAAAACTGTTCACAAGCTCTTCGCTGAGCTCGGGCCGATCAGGGTTGCCCATGATCACCGGGCCCATGGCGGCAGACCATCCCATGTGATTATCGTCCAGGAATTCAAGCAATTCCTCGATCTGTTCTCGTCTGAAGCCGCCTTCATACCCTTCGTCGTTGATGTATCGGGGTGATGGCCCGATTAGCACAAGCTCGCCGAACAGGTCAGGCGCATTGATAGAGGCCAGAATGCCGATCATGGCGCTGACGGAATGTGCGACGAATATACCACCTGTGATATCCAGGGCCTGACCTATCTCAACGATATCGGCAGCGTAGCCCGAAAGACTGGAATATTTAGCATGGTCATAGGCTCTGAGGTCGGACTTGCCGCAGCCGACATGGTCGAAGAGGACGACCCTATAGTCCTGTTCAAAGGCTGGGGTGACATGCCGCCACATGTTCTGGTCGCAGCCGAAGCCGTGTGCAAAGACCATGGCGCGCCGTCCTTCGCCCCGCACGGTGACATTGTTTCGTGCGATAACAGACATAATCCCTCCGACTTCGGTACAAGCGCCAGCCGCTCCTCGTGGGCTTCCTGCCACCACACGCAGTGGAACATAGGAACATTATCGGCAGCCGTCGAGTGCCTTAACCCGTTGGCCGAATCTCGGTGGTGTGTCGGTAATCCCCAAGGTATAATGATGATGTAAAGCACCGGAATAAGCACGCGGTCGCCTGTTCGTGGCGCGTGGAACCATTTTCGATTGTAGCGTTTGTTGGGGTTACGCTCCCAGCGGAGCGGAATTTGGTGTGGCTGCGGCTGGCGCTTTGTTCCGGACTCACGGTCCGAGGGGATAATATTGCATGTCCAACATCGAAGAATTTCCTCATGCCCCGCGACGGCTGACCGAGTTCGAGGCGCTCACGGCAGCTGCCCCAACTGTTCTCGAATGCCATTCCGGGCGCGGTTTACCTTTGCGACCGCGATGGCTGGCTCGTCCGCTATAATTCCGAGGCAGCGGAGCTGTGGGGGCAAAGTCCTCCAGTGGGCGACGCACGCCACCGCTTCTGCGGATCGCATGCCCTCTTTCTCCCCGATGGCACCCCGCTTGCCCATGACGTTTGTCCTATGGCAACCGCCGTTTTTGCCGGCACTTCGACCCGCAATGCTGAAGTCGTCATGGCACGCCCCGATGGCTCTCGCTTCACGGCGCTCGTCAATATCCGGGCTCTGAGGACCATGAGGGCAGTATCCAGGGCGCGATCAACTGCTTTCAGGACATCTCCGCGCATAAGGAGCTGGAAGAAACGATCCAGCAGAAGAACGCCGGTCTTGAGGATTTCTTCGAGAATAGCGCGATCGGTCTCCATATCGTTGGTGGCGACGGCATTATCCAGCGTGCGAACAAGGCAGAAGTTGCTCTCTTCTCGGGTATAAGGCCGAGGAATATGTCGGCCACCATATCGTTGAGTTCCATGTGGACGGCCCCGTCATCGGCGACATCCTCCACAAGCTTTCCTGCGGCGAAAAGCTGAATAGGTATCCAGCACGCCTGCGTGCAAAAGATGGAACCTGGCGTCTTTACGATACTGACGGCACGCTGCTTCCCCACGACCAATGTCCGATGGCGGTCGCGTTGAAGGAAAATCGGCCCGTTCGCGGCGCGGAGGCCATTGCTGAAAGGTCGGATGGCACGCGCATCCCGTTCATCCCCTACCCCACACCTCTTCATGACGCCGGCGGCAAGCTTATCGGTGCGATCAACATGCTGGTGAACATCACGGAGTGCAAGCAGGCGGAGAACAGACAGAAGCTCCTGATCGACCAACTCAATCACCGCGTGAAGAACACGCTTGCGACGGTCGAGATCGATACCCTGGCGGCTCATGATCTGGGCCTGCCGATACAGGGGCAAATGATCGGCGTACTAGGACACCAATACATGAGCGATGCTCGCCTCTGTCGGCAACCCGGCCTGGATTAATCGTGCAGGCGCTGGAGCCTGGGCAACGCCGTCGGTGCAAGCGCGGCAGGCATACTTGGGACGACGGGTGACGATGACCCGGAACTGCGTGGGAATGACGTCAGCTGCTCGGATACATCTTCGCCGATGCAATGCAGGCCTCCGCCGCAGGCGCAGGTCAGCCTTTCCGGCTCGATGATCTCTTCGATACGAGCAGATGGGCGGGAAGAGAGCCACGATTAGCGGCGCGTTGTTTGGGGCGCGGTTTGCCCGGAAGGCTATCGGCCGCATCTTCGGCATGGACGGCCGCGATTGCCGTTTCCAGGTCTTCCAGCGCAAGATCGAATTGCTCGGGGTTGACCTTCTCGGACTTGCGGCCGAAGGCGGCCTGCTCGAAAGCGGCGACCAGCTTCTCCAGCCTTGCGATCCGCTCGTCGTTACGAACCTCACGGGCTTGCGCCGCGATCAGCATCGCCTCAGGGCAGCAACATCACAGGGAAGGTCGACGGCGTCCAACATGGTGGAAGTCTATCAATCCCAGCCGCGCTTCGCCGTAGGAACCCGCCGTCCGAGTCATCGTGCCGCATCTATTCGATAGCATCAGGTGCTCTCGCCTCCACGCAGCGGACCCGACGCCAGTCGAGGCCTGAACCGAGGTCATCGGAGGGATACCTTCGACATCAACGTCCCAAAGTTGCTCGACAAAGGTCAGAATTTCGTTCAGCTCGCCGCACACTTTTTCAGCCTCGTCTTCGCTGAGTGCGAGGCGGGCTAGGCGGGCAATACGTCTAACGGTCGCGATATCTCGACATAGTCTGCGTCCGATTTGATGGCTTCCGTCGCTGCAACGATTTGCCAATCTATGACTTCTGCCGCTAACACTGACTGCAGGCTGTCGCGGCCCTGTGTCCGGATTACGTGATGACCAACAGAAAGCGAGCCCCGTCACGGAACAGCTCAAGGGCGGCTAGCCTTGAGTTGGTGGCTCGGCGCACTCGGCTACCGAAGTGACCAGGATTCTGTTGAGCTCAATGACCATATCCCCGGCGCGAAGGCCGGCGCGGTCAGCTACGCTGGCAGCGGCCACGCTCTCGATGACGACACCGGAAACTCCAGCTGCCCGGATCCAGCAGCTGACGCATCCCGCGGTCTCGCGCCGTCGAGCGGCGTGCCGGAGAAGTCCGCGGACCCCGAGACGCTGTGCCTTGAAGGCATCCAATCATGTTTGAGTTGGCGCACGATCCTGGCCAAGCGAGAGAATTTTCGATCTGCCTTTCTGGGTTTCGATTTCGACCGTATTGCGCGGCATATCGGGAGGAATGGATACTGGCTGCTCGTCCGCTCGCCCGACATGCTTGCCGTAGTCGGAGATCGGGCGGGGGCGGCCCACCAGGTAGCCCTGCACTTGATCGCACGACTCACGGGTCAAGAACGCCAGTTGATCCGTTGTCTCCACGCCTTCGGCGATAATCGGCAGATCCAGTCCGCGCCCAAGCCCGATCACGGCTCGTATGATCGCCGAAGATTGGGAAAGCCCGATGTTGCGCACAAAAGACTGGTCAATCTTGATCTTATCGAATGGAAAGGACTGCAGATAGGACAGCGACGAATAACCGGTTCCGAAATCATCCATGGCGATGCGTACGCCCAGCGCTTTGAGGTGTCCCAACGTCGAAATGGCCCGTTCTTGATCATCAATTAGCACGCCTTCGGTGATCTCGAGCTCCAACCGTTCGGGCTCGAGTCCGGTTTCAATCAGCACTGACCTTACAAGCCCGGTCAGATCGCCATGCTTAAATTGCACCGGAGAGAGGTTGACGGCGATAAAAAGCTTTCGCGGCCATGAGGCCGCCTCACGACAGGCCTCCTGCAATACCCACGCGCCAATCTCGATCATCAGACTGCTCTCCTCTGCAATCGGAATAAAGACGGACGGCGGGATATTGCCTTGGCTCGGATGATTCCACCGCAGCAAGGCTTCGAAACCAGTGACGTCCCCGCCGATATTAGCCTGTGGTTGATAAAAGACCGACAATTGTTGCTGCGAAATCGCAGCCTGCAGGTCACGCTGCAATGCTCTGCGTTCTCGCAGCCACTTATCCATTTGCGGTTCGAAAAACCGGGCGACGCCTCGTCCGTCAGCTTTCGCGCGATAGAGAGCGGCGTCAGCGTTGCCCATGAGGTCGGCGGCACTGTCCCCATCGGCTGGATAGACTGCTACGCCAAGGCTCGTCCCCATTCGGATCCGGGCCCCCTCGATGTCGGCGTCCTCGCTCAGAGCGGAGATAATCACGTCGGCGAGCTGCGCTATGGAGTTGGCATCAGCTTCAACCAGGACCATGAACTCGTCACCGCCCAAGCGTGCGACGAAGGCACCGTGCGCGACCTCGCTCAGTCGTTTGGCTGCCAGGCTTAAAACCAAGTCTCCGACATTGTGGCCGAATACGTCGTTGACCTCCTTGAAACGATCTAGGTCGAGGCACAGCACCGCAAACGACGATCCTTGCGTGCGGTGCTGTTCAAGCATCGCGTCGAGTTTCGGCTTCAGTGCGGCACGGTTGGGCAGATCGGTTAGCGGATCATGCAGCGCTAAATGAACTATTTGGCGTTCGGCGGTTCGGTGCTCGGTAATATCCTCGTGCGTAGAAACCCAACCGCCATCGGATGTTCTTTCGTGGTGAACGCGAATGACTTTGCCCGACTTCAGCTCCATCGACCAGTCCTGGGACGACGAACGGGAATTGATCGAGTCGCACCAGGCCAGATATTCGTCGGACGCCACGACGGGGCAAGCGCCGACGGAATAACGAAGCTCGGTTATTTCGCTCAAAGTCATTCCAGGCCTGATCATCTCCGGGGCAAGGCCATATACTTCGGCATAGCGGCGATTGGACAGTACCAACCGCTGGTCAGCGTCGAACAAGCAGGCACCCTGACCTATACTTTCCAGTATGGTGGTGAATTGCTCGTTGCACTGGTCAAGCTGTTTCTGGGTCCGGAGCAACTCGATGCGGACCTGTACACGCGCGACTAGTTCTTCCAACAGGATAGGTTTGACGACACAGTCCACCGCGCCGGCGGCGAATGCCGGCGGCCTGTCGGCGGCTGTCTGGACCAGATGTATCGCTGGAACGCCTTCAATCTCCTTGCGACGCTTTTCATCGCGCAGGAATGCGTGGGAGACGCCGCTATCCAGCAATAGGAGGTCCGGCTTGAGCAATCGCGCCTGTTGATCGAAGGTCCGGTAATCTGGCGAGCAAACGCATGACCATCCTAATTCTCGGAGTCTGACGGCGACAGGCGCCACCTCTTCAAAGCTGCCGGCGAGAATAATCAGAGGTTGCGAGGAACGAATAATTCTGGCGGACTGAATCAAGGCAATGCTCCTCTTGCATTTATCGAATGACGGCGACTCGCCGGACCATCTGCCCATCCCGCAATGCAACGCAGGATGTGATTTGGAAACAGTATACACTCAGAAAGGGTCGCGATTCGACCCTTTGTCGAGTTTTGGTAAAGTTTTTGACGGACGCGATAGGTAAAAGTGGTGCCGCTCCGGCTCAGCGACTCGACCCGAACCGTCAGGATCTCTGCTTGCGGGCGATGTTTTGGCTACTTTATTGCCAACCCAGCTATGCGCCGGCACAGTCGGGACAGCCCAATGGGCCAGATGCCCCGATCTCCATCGTTCCTCAATAAAGAATAGCAGCGACTACAGACGGCTTTCGGACCAAAGGCCCGCAACCGGGCCGCCGGCCCCGAGAAGGATGCTCACCAAACGACCCTCAAAACCGAGAAGCGGTGACTAACTGCGACTCCAGACGCTCGAATAATAAAGTCCGAGAAAGACAGCAGCGGCGAGGATCACCAGTACGATCGAGCCGACGACAATGTAATTTGGCTCTTTATGCATGCAGATTCCCTTTGCTGGTCTCAATAGGGACGACTGCCACATCTGCACCCAACCGCCGAACGCTATTCGAGGACGAGCGCTGGTTTCCCGCTGAACAATGCTAATAGAACGAACGATGTACGCGTGTGCGACCCAGTGTATTGCAGAAAGGTGGAATGGTTTTTCAGTCCTTGACTTTGCGGCACAATCTAACAGGAGTCTCCGCGGTCACCACTTCACATTGAAGCCGACCTTTCCGCCAATCGAGTAGCTGTCGCCAAAGTCCTGCAGACTGGTGCGCGCGAATGCTTCGCCGTTGATAGAATAGCGCTCGTTCGACCAACTGTAGGAGCCACCGAGGCCCACTCCGCCCCAAAGCGCCCGGTTTTCGCTGACGAGCCGCGTTCCCGAGACGTCGACATCGGATCCGTCGAGGAAATCATAGTAGAGATTGGCAATCCCGTAGACGCTTGCGCGGCTCGCCCGACCGCTGGCATCCTTCCACTCGTTCTCATAATCGGCGGAGATTCCAAGGCGACCGATCAGCGTGTCGCTATCGCTGAGCGACACCGCGGCGCCATAAGGATCGGTGAAGTCGTCGAAGCGCACGGACGAGTAGGAAAGCTGGGCCTGCGGCGTCAGCGACCAATGGGTGCCAAGACCGATCTTCTGTCCAGCTTCGATGCTCACTGCATAGCCGAAGCCGTCGTTGTCCTTTGTCAGCGTTCTGCTCAGGTCGTCGGAATGAAGATCGCTGTCATACCAAGTCAGCTGCCCCTGAGCGTCGAGGTAGAGGCCGCTATTGCCGTACCAAGTCAGTGTGCCGCCAAGGCCATAGCCGGTGGTGTGGATGTCGCCAGTGCCGAACAGAGAGGATACATCTGCGGAAGCCGTCCCATAGTGAACGCTGAACCCGCCAATCAGGGCGCCGGCCTTGCTTTCGGCCAACGCTCCGTCCGCGCCCGTTTCCAACTTCCAGACGTTCGCGTCGTAATCGGCGCCGGTCGTCGATGTTGCCGGCTCGAAATGGCTATGCGCAGTCTCGATCCGTCCCCATATGCCCTGCGCCCTCGTGCTCTCGTCGACGTTAACGGTCGAGTCGCCGGCCGTCCAGGAGCGGCTGCCGGTGCGCTGCTGGAGAGTGCCCAGCTGGTTGAAGCTCTGCAGGACACCCGCATAGGCCTCGTAGAGCGGCACGCCCGGTGCATAAAGCGGCGATGAGCCGGTACCCGAATCATTGATCAGATGCGACCGAAGATACCAGTCGCCGTCGCTGGGCGTGCTGACGCCGTTCTTATAAAGCCGATAGGCATAGGCGCCGGCGACCACCGCCTGGTCGCCCTGAAAGATGTAGTCGCCCAAGAGCGAAAAAGTGCCGTTGGAGGTCCCGCCGACATCGACGATCTTAATGCCTTCGACGGTCTGCGCGCCGCCGCCGCCGACGTTGATCACCTTGACGTTGGTGCTGCCCGATGTATTGCCGGTAACGACCAGCCGGTCGGTGGCCGAGGCATCGTCCCCCAGTGCGGTCTCAATCTCCAGCGTGCCACCATTGCCGGCATAGTTGCCGCTCACCGTCAGCGTGCCGATCGAATTGCCGGGGGCGATGATGCCGGCGTTGCCGACATCGCCGATGATGGTGCCGAAGCCCTGCAACCGGCCGCCAGCGAGCACGTCGAGCGATCCTGTCAGCGTGGCGGAGGCGTGCGAGGCGTCGCCGACGATCAGAGTGCCGCCCGACACGGTGGTGCCGCCCGAGGCCATGCCAGTGCCGTTGAGGAGCAGGCTGCCGCCGTTGACCGCAAGCGTGTTGGTGGCGAGGCTGCCATCGATTTCGGCCGACCCCGAATTCATCGCGACGCTGCCCATGCCGCTGATCGCATAGGCGGAGTCGTAGGTGAAGCTGCCGGTGCCGAGATCAAAGCTCAGCGCCGTATTGCCCCCGCCGCTGATGTTGCCGGCGATGGTGCCGCCCGCGATGGAAAGAGTATTGCCGGCGGCGCTGAGGTTGACGTTTCCGCTCACGGTGCCGGCGGTGGTGATCGTGGCCGCGCCGCCGGTCTGGCTGAGGGCGATGCCCGAGGCTCCGGCATTGACGGTGGCGCCCGAGCCGATGTTGATGGTGCCGCCCGAAGCAGCGGCTGCATGAACGGCGGCTCCCGCGCCGGAACCGCCGGTCACCGTGCCGCCTGCGACGCTGATGTCGTAAGTCCCCGTCCCCTTGTTGTTAGCGAATATGCCGTCGCCGCTGCCGCTGTTCGTGACGGTGCCACCGCTCATGGCGATGCTGGCCGTGCCAGTGCCGGCGGCGTTGTTGACCACCGCGCTCAGCGCCGGGCTGGTGCCGCTTTGGACCTCGACCGTACCGGCCGTCATGGTGATGCCGGCGCTGCCCCGCTCCGACTGGCTGAGGACGGCCCTGCCCGATCCTGCCGCGACCGTTCCGCCGCTGATGTTGACGCTGGCTGAGCCGGACGAGGCGGTATTGGAGATCAGGGCGCGCAGGACGGCGTTAGGGAGCAGGGAAGTGTTTAGGATTGCGGGGTTTGTGACGCTGACCGATCCACCGGTCATCGTGACGCCGGCATTGCCCGTGCCCGCATTCTGGGCGTTCACGCCATTGCCGGCGCCGTTATTGATCACCTGCCCGCCATTGAGGGTGACCAGGGCATTGCCGGCGTTGGCAGCGTTGGTGATGTTCGCAAGGACGCCTTGGCCGAGGGTGTTCGTATTCACCGTCGCGATGCCGGTGTCCATCCGGAGGATGGCGTTGCCGGCGGTTCCCTGATTCGACGCGCCAATGCCGCTCGTCAACAGCACCGCCGAGGTGACCGATTGGAACCGAAGCGCATTGATGACGATGTCATTGGTATTGCCCACCGAACCGCTGACGAAGACGCCGCCATTACCCCCACCCGTTCGCTGAGCGACCAGATTGGGATTGTCGAGCGTCAGGGTCAGGCCGGTCGTGTTCGTGTAGAGGATACCGTTCGGCGCCGGATAGCTGCTGCCGGTGCAAGTGACCACGCCGCCGACCGGCGCGCCGCATTCATTGGCCGCGTCAGCGCTTTGCGGTAGGAACGTCAGTATCGCCATCGGCACGATCAGCGCTACAGATGAAGAAAGCGCGGCGTGTAAATTGCCGCTACGGCTCTTGGCTCTCTTGCGCTCGGCAACGGCGATCTTCGTCGAAGACATGACTTTTTTCGATCCTGCTGTGTTGATTGCATTGGGGCGGGTTGCTCAACGACGGGCAGAAGCCCGCGACAAGAGCGTCGACCGATCATCCGTATCGAGGTTTTTTTCGAAAAGCTCCCAAAGCGTAAATGAACGCGGTGCCGTCGCTTAAGGAACCCCGCCTCCTGCGAAATTGTATGCTGTGATCAGAAAGGCCATTGGCTACTTGCACCACGCCATCGCTCACTTAAGATATTGGTTAACAACGCCTTTCTCGAAGAATCGAGCTTTATGAAAAAGGCAGAAAACAGCGCGAACGTAAATCAGAATCTCACTGCTTAGTTTAAGTTGTCGCGATTATCGTGATTTAATTCAACGTGTTGTTGCTTGAAAGTCACTCCATTGCCCCCGCAATCAGACCGGGTCAAAAACTTCGGTGGAACAGCCCTTGCTCAACACGCGAAGGCAGAATGGGGCATGAAACCGTCACGCTGCCTGCTGTTTTCCAGCCAAGTTGACGTGGGTCCGATTGGTCGCTCTGGCGGCACGATCCCGGAGGAAATCTCCGGAAAACGTGACGTGCTCGCATCCGGCCCGTGAGATATGGGTCGAGATCGTCCCGGACGATTTCGCGTTGTGACCGCAGGTGCACCACGGCGTCGGCCAAATAGATCGAGTTCCAATAGACGACCGCCGCGATGGCGAAAGAGCATCGATCGTCCCGTCTCGGTCGGCGGACGCCTCGTCCAATTCCCCGGTGGGCCGCTCCTGGCGCGCTGAACCTCGTGAAGTTCGGCTGATCGGACGTCACCCTCCCATGAACGCATGTTTTCTGAAATGGGCCATGACGCTCAAGGACATGGCCGCCTCAGCGCTGAAGAAAGAGCGTCTCAAATCAATTCGGACTTTGGCATTCAGTACCTCAGATCCGTGGAGGCCCGGACCTCCACTCAAAGGTAAGCTCGCGAAAAGAACACCGCGGTCATCAACAAGGCGACAGCGAGGGTTAGCACCCGGACGACCGATGATGGCAGCTTACGCCCGACATGCGCTCCGATCCACCCGCCGATAACGGCTCCGATCGTCAAGGAAATGCACTCTTGCCATACGATTGCCCCGGCCAGTACGAAGACGACTACGGCGACCGCGTTTGCGGAAGTTACCATCACCATTCTCGTCGGATTCAGGCTCTTGATGTCCCCGCCCCCGAGCGCGCTCCATGTCGCGAGCATCATAAGACCGACTGCGCCGCCAAAATAGCCGCCATAAAGACCGAGAAAGAACTGACCCGTTCCGAAGGCCAGAATACTCGGACGTGCCTGCGCCCGAAACCGGGCACTGAGCCTCGGACCCGCAGCTAGCATCGATGTCGCCACGAGCAAAAGCCATGGCAGGATACCATCGAAAATCTTGGATGGAGTTAGAAGTAATAAAACGCTTCCGGCCACACCGCCCGCCACTGTCACCACAGCAATGGGCACGACGTTGACGCCGCACACACTCTTAACACCGTCACGATAGACCCACGAGCTCGTCATACCGCCGGGGAACAAGGCTAAGGTGCTGGTCGCGTTTGCGGCTACGGACGGTACTCCGACGGATATCAGCGCAGGCAGGGATACGAACGACCCGCCGCCCGCCAGCGCATTCATGCTGCCTGCCACCAAGCCAGCAACGAAAAGAAGCATGATGTCGTACATGTTCAGGTCGCCTTAGCACCCAAGCCTGATTTCGGCCGAGCCTCTTGTCCAATATCGCGGTCACATCGCCGCATGACGTTGTGGGTCCATAAGAGTTCGCCCTACGACTGCCATCCGCCGTAGTCAAGGAAACGTAGCTGAGAGCCATTCATCCGATCACCATGAGCGTAATTGATGCTATCCCGAGGAGTACGCCAACCGCCTGATGCCAGCCGAGAAGCTCGTCGAAAAGTAAGACGGCGATCGGGTTGATCGCGATGAGCTGCGGACGGCGACAACGAAATAGCAAGGGAAGCCCGCTTCTCCGTATGGGAGCGATCATCGTAAGTTGCCATTGCTGCGAGCGTCGCCTGATATATTGTTTAGATTTGAATGCTAGTGGCCGTGGCATTAGATAAAAGTCACTGGTGTTTCCTTTCGAGAGACCCGTGAACGAGCCGCTGAGAAAAGGGACCGAATGGGTCGCGAAAAGACATTCGATGGTGTGTCCGAGTTTCTGGCTGTCGCAAAGCGGCAGAGCGTTCGGAAGGCTGCGCTCGAGCTTGAAGTGACGCCGGGTGCTATCAGCCAAGCGCTGCAGAAGCTCGAGCGGCGTCTCGGAGTCCCCCTCTTCTACCGCACCACCCGCCGCATTGCGTTGACGGAGGCGGGGGAGGCTTTGCTCGCAAAAATAGCCCCTGCGGCGGAACTGATCGAGACGAGTTTAGGGGATGCGGTTCAGTCTTCCAACAAACCGTCCGGCACCCTGAAACTCATCGTCGAGCGCCTCGCATTGCCCCATGTCATAGAGCCGATTCTACCGGCTTTCCGCAAAGCGTGGCCAAACGTAAAAGTCGATATTACTGTAAGCAATTTGCACGGCGACATTGTTGCCAGCGGGTATGACGCCGGCATCCTGATCGGATCATATATCGCCAAGGAGATGATAGCGGTGAGGCTTTCACCTTCATTTAAATGGGCGGTGTTCGGTTCACCTGACTATTTCAAAGAAAATGGCCGTCCTACGGTACCAAGTGATCTTATCAAACACCAATGTGTCCGATTTCGTCGGCCGGAGAAAGGCGACATTTATCGGTGGGAGTTCATCGAAAATGGACAAAATATCAGCATAGAGCCGAACGGGCCCATTACAGTGAACGACGGGGAGCTTATGCGGAAAATTGCGTCGCAAGGCTTGAGCCTGATCTACTCATCAACCTTCCACGCATCAAGAGAACTCGCGAACGGGCAGCTTGAACCCGTCTTGCTCGACTATTCGCCGGGAAGCGACGGGTTGTTTCTATACTTTACCAAGACAAAGCAACACCAGCCGAAGCTACGTGCGTTCATTGACACATGTTCCCAACTGAGGGGCTTGTAGGTCACTTTGAACTCGCAGTGAAGACGCCTCGAACGGCGCAGCTGTTTGGCGAAAGTTGTGAAGTCAGCCCTTGAGCATGCCGCCTGCGGCAACGATGGCCTCGGGAGTGTCAACGTCAATATGCGCACCTTGCCCGATATCAACTTGGATGCGAGCAAGTTTGGAATGCCCGATGATCCCGCGGGCGCCGAGGTCTCCCTGCAGTTCTAAGATCCCCTGATGCAGCGACCTTGGCAGGATCACCGGATTGCCTGGTCTTCCTTGCCCGGCAGCTTGCACGATCGCACGTCCCCCCGCCTCTTTGAAAGCAGCGATCAGTCGATCGAGATCGAAGCTCGATATGAACGGCATGTCCGCGAGCATGATGAGGCATCCGTCGGCCCCGCCTGCCTGCGCGGCCCGCCAACCCGCTGTGATCGAGCTTGCAATGCCAGATCCAAAAAACGGATTGAATATCACCGCTATATCGACCCCTTCGAGCGCGGCTTCTATCTCGAAACGGCGGTGACCAGTGACCGCAAAGACTGTTGAGGCTTGGCTCGCGCTGGCGGCACTCGCGGACCTGCGAACGAGCGATACGCCATCGAATTCGCATAAGAGCTTGTGCTGATGATTGTCACTCATGCGGGTTGATCTGCCGGCGCAGAGCAAGATGATCGACACCTCGATGTTTTGGGAACTCTGAGACCCCTCCACCAAAGGCACGCCTTCAATGCTCGTTCATCACGCGGAGAACTTCCGCAATCACAGAGATAGCAATGGCGAAGGGACTTGATCTGCCGACGGGCAGCCCAACGGGTGATTTGAACTTGGCAATCTCTGCCTCGCTCAGCCCGAACTCCCTTAAACACCTGTCTTTCGCAGGGCGCTGCCTCCTAGCTCCCACCATGCCAACGTAACCGGCTTTCGACCTCAGCGCTCGGGCCACGTCTTCTCTGCTGGCCTCGAAATCATGATTGGCAAAAATGACAGCTGTCCGATGATCAAGCCGGAACTCTTCGAATACTTTCTGAGGGTTCGTCGTACGATAGAGATGGGGCGCGATAGGGGGCGGCAAGTTCGGTCCAAGCGGCCGCACGAAAACGACCTCGAATTCGGCCTCTTTTGCAAGTTGCGCGATCGCGAGGGCGGTCGGATCCGATCCTATGACGATAAGTCTTGTTTGAGGGCGGTATCGCACCCAATAGCGCTCAGCGTCGATCCGGCCTGCTTGCCGCGGCGCCAAATGACTTTGTTCGACGCCAACCAACTGAAATGACGGATCACTCTGGCATGGAGTAGTTATCCTGGATCTGCCATCGGAAATCCAGATCACTTCCTCTCGCCTCGCTATCGCTTCAAGGAGGCTATGAACGACGGGATCCGAGGGGAGAACGCGCTCTACCGCAATAGTGATAGAGGCTCCGCACTGAAGTTGGAGGTCGCGGAATGGGCTTCCTTGCCCATAGATCAATCTCCGTGGGTGTCCATCAAGAAGCGCTGCCCTGGCATGAAGGGCGACATCCGCCTCTATACATCCGCCGGATAGAAACCCCGTCATCTGGCGATCCGTAAAAGCCATCTGCGTGCCCGCAGGGCGTGGCCCTCCTCCATCGGAATGGATGATGGTAGCGAGCGCAATTTTTCTCCCGCCGGTCAAGTTCGAGAGCGCAAACTGCAACGCGTCGTCCTTAAGTCCAAACATGGGCCACTCGGGATATGCCCAACTCATAGGGGCCATGTGCACGTTGCGTCCTTCCTTGAAAGAAGATCGAGCTTGGAGCGTGTTTGCGGTAGCGAAATCTAAAGGATATCGTGGTCGGTAGCGGAGGGCGGGCCTCACACCGCATCAACGCTTAGCGGATGCATCATAATGCCACCTCACTGAGCGGGAAGTGTCTTGAGGTACGCTACGATGTCCGCACGATCGGCCTCGCTCAAAACACTCGTCGTCATGCGTGTGCCCCGCAGCATTTTAGACGGTCCCGACAAGAAGGCATCGAGCGTTTCATCACTCCAGACGACGGCCGAATTCAAGAGGGCTGTCGAATAGCGATAGCCTTCCATAGCGCCGGCTTTTCTGCCGAACACGCCATTCAAGGCGGGCCCTGACTTGTTCTTCCCTTCGATCGAATGGCAAGCTGCACACCGGCTGAAGAGCTGCTTGCCACGAGCGGCATCTCCTTCCGCGAGCACTGTTGCGGGGCAGACGAGACTAATAATCGACACTGAAATAAGGACGCTCAGAACCTGCATGACAATCTAGGCCTTCAACTCATCGGTATTGACCGGAAGTGTCCGCACCCGCTTGCCGACAGCCGCGAAGATGGCGTTGGTGACCGCCGGGAAGACTGTCGAGGTTGCAGCTTCGCCTATTCCTCCCGGGGGCTCGGCGCTTGGAACGATGTGAGTTTCAATGTGAGGCGCTTCTTCGATGCGTAGCGGCTGGTAGTTGTCGAAATTGCTCTGTTCGACACGACCGTCCTTCAGCGTGATAGCGCCGTAGAGAGCCGCCGTCAGACCATAGAGGGCGCCGCCTTCCATCTGCGCCGCGATCGTATCCGGATTCACGGTCAAACCGCAGTCCACAACTGTGACGATGCGTGAAACCCGGACAGTGCCGTCCGCTCCCACAGTGGCGTCGGCAATCATTGCGAGGTAAGTGCCGAATGCGAATTGCACGGCGACCCCACGGCCCCGCCGGCTCGGCATTGGTTTGCCCCACTCAGCCTTCTCCGCGGCCAGCTCTAACACTTTTAGCGCGCGCGGGTTTTCCGTAAGGAGCCGTTTGCGGTACTCGACTGGATCGGCCTTGGCGGCAGCGGCAAGTTCATCAACGAAGCTTTCGACCATGAACACATTGTGCGAGGGGCCGACACCACGCCACCAGCTTGTGAGAACGCCCTGCGGTTCGACCTGCTTGAATTCGACGTGTATCGCTGGGAGCTTGTAGGGAGGATGGGCCGCCCCCTCTACCCCATCGGGATCAACGCCGTTCTGCATCGCGCCTGGCGCAATTCGAGCGAAGATCGAAGATCCGGAAACGCGATGCTTCCAAGCGACTGGGTTTCCGTCGGCATCGATCCCGCCTGACATTCGATCATAGTAGTACGGCCGGTAATAGCCGTGCTGGATATCTTCCTCGCGACTCCAGATGACCTTCACCGGCCCTTTAACCTGCATTGCCACCTTGACAGCATGGGTGATGCCGTCGACCTCGAGGCGGCGTCCGAACCCGCCGCCAACAATGTGATTGTTGATAATGATACTTTCGGGCGCCAGTCCCGTAACCGTGGCTGCCGCTTGTTTGGCCGCGGAGAGATTCTGGGTTCCGACCCAAAGCTCGCACGAGTCCTCCCGTACGTGAACGGTGCAGTTCATCGGCTCCATTGCCGCGTGGGAAAGAAAGGGCAGTTGATATATGGCCTCGACCCGCGCCACCGCGTTGTCCAGTCCTTTCGCAACGTCGCCTTCGCTACGCGCTACGGCACCGGGTTTGAGGGATTCCTGATCCAGGTGTCGTCTAATGTCGGCGCTGGACACCTGGGCATTCGGGCCGTCGTCCCACTCGATCGCCGCCGCCTCCAGCCCCTTTCTGGCCGCTCCGGTATGATTCGCCAAGACCGCCACCGCGCTGTCAGTGAGCACCACCTGTCGTACGCCCTTGACCTTAAGCGCAGCCTGTTCGTCGACGGACTTGGGCTTCCCACCGAGAACGGGCGAGACGGAAATCGCAGCTATCTTGGTGCCATTAGGAAACGCGTCGATACCGTACTTGAGAGATCCGTTGACCTTGCCAGGCGTATCCAGCCGCTTTGCAGCGGTCCCCAGGAGCTTGAATTCGCCGGGAGCCTTGAGCTTTACGGTGTCCGGTGACGGCTCAGGAAGTGACGCGGCAACGTCGATCAATTCCCCGTAGGCCAGTTTTCGCGTTCCACTCTGGTCGATAACGAAACCCAGCTGGGCGCGGCATGTGGCAGGATCAATATTCCAATCCTTGGCGGCTGCCCGAATGAGTAAGGTACGGGCCTTCGCTCCCGCCATACGCAAGGGCGTCCAGAATGCGCGTATCGACGTGGAACCGCCTGTCATTTGACGTCGGAGCATCGGATGGCCGTAGAGCGACTCGTCAACGGGTGCAGGTTCTAACTTTACGGCATCAAGGGCGACTTCAAGTTCCTCGGCGAGCAACATCGCTTGCGCAGTGTAGATACCTTGGCCCATTTCCACTTGCGGCATGACAAACGTGACCGCTCCTTCGCGGTCGATACGAATGAATGCGTTGGGCACAAAGTCGGCCGCGGCCAGGGCAGAAGCAGGGCCGAGAGTGAGGTTGACCACAAGACCGCTCCCCATTGCAGCGCTGGCCTTGAGGAATTGGCGCCGATCCAATCGAGAGCCGAGAGTGCTGTTAGACATGATCTTCTCTCCCCTCACGCGCTTGCCTGTTTAATGGCGGCGCGAATGCGCTGATAGGTCCCGCAGCGGCAGACATTTCCCGACATGGCATCGTTGATGTCCTCGTCGGTCGGTTTGGGGTTTTCGGTTAGCAGCGCGGCGGCGGACATCAGCTGCCCCGACTGACAGTAACCACATTGTGGGACCTCAAGCTGAATCCAGGCCTCCTGAAGCGCCTTGCCGTGCGCAAGCGTATCCAAAGCTTCGATCGTGGTGATCTGGCTGTCTCCCACCATTTCTATCGGAGTGATACATGAACGTGTCGGAGCACTGTCGACGTGAACGGTGCAGGCGCCACAAAGCGCTTGGCCGCATCCAAACTTGGTGCCAGTCATGCCGAGCACATCACGCAGAACCCACAGCAGTGGAGTGTCGCCGTCCACGTCGACCACGTGGGTACGTCCGTTGATTTGGACTGAAAAAGTCATAGGCATGCTCCGGCTTACCTCTTGCTTGGCAAAGATGGCTTGATCATTGGCAAAGATAAACGTGCTATCCGTGCACTGGGTGTATAGCTACGCTGAACAGTGGCTGGGAAAACTGGAGGTCTTCGATTAAGGGCTAAGGTCGCCACGCAGAAACTCCAAAATTGCGCGTCGCCCGGTTCGCCGAGACTCATCGGATCGGCACCCACCACCATCTGTGCACTCTCAGTCAAAACTAACTGCAGAGGTAGGCACGACGGCTGCGCCGTTTTCGGCCATGATGTTTCCTCTAGGGTGAGAGGAGATTTCATGCGCTTCAAGAACAAGACCGCCTTGATTACGGGCGGAGGAACAGGGATTGGAGCGGCGGTCGCGCGCCGCATTCGCTTGGAAGGCGGAAACGTCGCGCTCGTGGGGCGGCGTCCGGACCCACTTCACGCCGTTGCCGAAGAGATCGGAGCCGCGGTCGTTGTAGCCGATGCAGCTGACGGCACCAGCATGAAGGCTGCGGTCGTTGCCGTCGCCGAGCAGTTCGGCAGCCTGGATATTCTCGTGGCCAATGCCGGCGGCCATGGTGTCGGCCCTACTGTCAGTATGTCGGACGAGACTTGGGATCTGGCGACCAGGCTCAACCTCAACACGGCCTTCGTCAGTGCGCGCGAAACGCTTCCGCATTTGATCGAGAGCAAAGGTAATATCGTCGTACTTGCCTCGATAGCGGGGCTTTTTGCCGGTCCGGATGCCGCAGGCTACGTCACCATGAAACATGCGTGTATCGGCCTAGCGAAGTCGCTGGCTCGGGACTACGGCCGTCTTGGCGTGAGGACCAACACCGTCTGCCCCGGCTGGGTGACGACCGCGATGGCCGACGAGCAGATGGAATTCATCATGGAAAAATTCAAGCTGAAGAACATCGAGGACGCTTATGCCCTGGTGACGAAGGACGTGCCGCTTGGCTGCCCCGCAAAGCCTGAAGATGTCGCCAATGCGGTCTGCTTCCTGGCCTCGGCGGAAGCCGCGATGGTCAACGGCGCCATCCTGACCGTCGACGGCGGAGCCGGGACCGTCGATCTGCCCACGCTCGCATTTACCTGAGGAGGAGACAACAATGAACCAGAATCCGAAAGATTGGAAAACTTACGATCAGTTCGCATACGGGATCGATGCGAACCGACTGCCGGCGACGAATGCCCTTTCCGGCTCATCCCACAAGATTGCTTTTGACGATGGCCGCAAACTCGAACTCACCTTCCACGATAACAATGTGCAATGGTCGGACGGCGATGACAGCGCAACCGACAAGGTCGAAGTCATCGAGGTCGCACCCGACACCTTCTTCGTCGAAGTCATTTTCGCGGGTCGACCCAAAGAAGCCGAGACCTTGATCCTGAACGTTTCCAGCCGCCGCGTTCTCTCGATCTATTCGATTGTGCGCGAAAAAGAGGAATCTGTCGGCGAGCCGCAGGTGGCGCAGATTTTCCGACCCGGTATTCTCGAAGGCGGTGCGGTCAGCGGACCGGTTCCCGCCGAAAGCCGCGACCTGATCGGGCTGAGGGCGCATTTCACCTATAGCCCGAACCACGTCTACGAACATACCTATCTCTCGTCGCAACGCTATGCGTGGCAATGCCTTGTCGGCGTGCAACGGGGGCACGGTGACGTCGACCTGACGACCACCTATAAGTTCGACGAGGACCAGTACATCTTCACCTTCCGGGAATTCAAGATCGCTGTCGCCTCGACATTCTTCTACAATTTCAAGGATATGCGTTCGACAGGCAAATTCCTTGGCATCACTGGTGATGGCCATATCCAGAACAGCCCAGCCGGCGCCTTCATCCGCAAGGCATCGATGACCTACTATCTCCCGGGGCAGGAACCAGTTTGAGGCAGAACGATGCGCACAGCCTATGAAATCGTGAAGGCACACTACGACGCCAACGCGCGCCGGGATATGGACGGCATGCTTGCCGACATCGCCGCCGATTGCCGATGGACGGAAATGGATGGCTTTCCCTGTGCCGGCACCTATGTCGGTCCGCAAGAGGTTTTCAAAAACGTTTTCTTCGCACTCGGAGAAGCCTTCGACGGCTACACGTTCGCCCTGGAACGGCTGCTGGACGCAGGCAGCGACGTGATCGGAATCGGTGATTATGCCGGGACTTACAGACAGACCGGCAAGTCCTTCAAGGCGCGTGTCGTTCACGTCTGGAGCGTCGCAGACGGCAAGATCCGGCGCTTCGAGCAATTCACCGACACGCTGCGTGTGGCGGACGCAATGCGATAAACGCGTGGCGGCCTCGCGGATTCACGCCGGGCCGCCCTTTCGCCAATCGGAGGGCGAAAGCGCATAGCGGCCACGAAACGCCCGGGAGAAATGCGCGCTCGAAGAAAACCCAAGCGCAAAGGCAATCTCCGATATTGCGCCCGGGCGGCATGTAGCGTCCCGTAGTCGGGACGCGGCTCTTTCCAGCCGCAGGCTCCAGATGTGATCGGCCGGCGTCGTGCCCTCGGCCTCAAATGCACGATAGACGTAGCGAATGGAACAACCCATACGGCGCGCGATCATGCCGACATCGAGATCGGGCCGCGAGATATGGTCCGAGACAAAGTCCTTCACACGCCGACGCAGCAGGTCAAGGGAATGGGCGCTTGATCGTTCCCGTTGCGGATCGACGCCGATCATCGTGCGAACGAGCTCGATCATCGTCTGGCCGAGGCTGGCACGTGCCGTGTCGTCCAAACTGCCGATCTCCCGGATTGTCGAATCCATCAGCGAAAGTAGGATGCGCTGCATCCCCGCATGTTCAGGCATGGCGACAAACGGCTCCATCAGCCGGTTGACCGCTTGAACTGGAAGCGCGCGACGCGGCAATTGCAGGAGAAGCAGGCGGACAGCCGTTCTATTGGTCAGCACATAGGGACGGCTTGGATCATACATGATGCTCGCGCCGGCGCCGACGGGAACACTACGGCCATTTTGGTTGAGGGACGAAAAGCCATGTGTCTGGAAAACCAATTTGATGGCATCGGGAGTGTCCGAGCCGAGGGTCACGCGATCGCCAAAAACCGTGTGCGTATCGGCTTCCAGCAGCGTCAGACGGCATGTGCCGAGCATTGCCGACAACAGCCTGCTTTGATCTTCATCACCCGATTGAAAATCGAGCCGCACATTGCCGAACAAGCTGCGGGCAACGCTCGGAAAATCCCTTCCCCCTGCAACGTTGACGGATGAGAAAACCGGTTCCATGCTGTCTTCCTCATGAGGTCAGGTAGCCGCCGTCGACCGGAAGGCAGACGCCGGTTATGTAGCGTGCTGCCTCGGACGACAGGAAGACGATCGCGTCGGCGACTTCCGCTGCCTCGCCCCATCGTCCCGCCGGTATGCGGTTTCTGATCGGCGCCGAAACGACGTCATCGGCAAACAATGCTCGGCTCAGCGGCGTTACGATCCAGCCCGGCGCGACAGCATTCACGCGGATATTCTCCGCCGCAAATTCCTGCGCCAGCGACTTTGTCAGTTGTACGATCGCTCCCTTGCTGGCCGAATAACCTGGCCGATCGGCCGCGCCGAACGTCGAATACATGGACGCAATGTTGATGATGGACGAACCGGATTTCATCCGGCTGCGGCCCAAGCGACAACAATCCATGACAGACGTCAGGTTGATTGCTATGACCTCATCGAACTTCTCTTTCTTCCATTCGTCGCGATCGCGGCTGACGCCGGTGCAGTTCACGAGCACATCAATCTGATTGAGGCTCGCGAAGAAATCGTTGAGAGCGCCGGGCTGAAGGACGTTGATGTCCCGGCTCTCGATCCGCTCGCTGCGTGGTCCGCCGGCGGCGCCGAGGCCGCAGCAGACGACCCGGGCACCGAGCGCAGCAAAACGCTCAGCCGTCGCAGCCCCAATGCCCGATGTTCCGCCGGGAATGACGACCGTGCGGCCGGCAAAAAGATCATTGGCAAAGGTCATCGTCTCTCCTTGAGATCACTGGCGAGATAGGCGCCGTGCAGGATTTCGGGATTGGCCTTCAACGTTGCGGAGGCACCGTCATAGACCAGCCGACCGCGCTCCATGACCATCGCGTGGTCGGCAAGATCGAGAGCAAGATTGGCGAATTGTTCGATCAGAAGCACACCAATGCCGTTTTGGACCGCCATCTTCAGAGCTTCCGCCAGCCGTTTGACGACAGTCGGCGCCAGCCCAAGCGAAAGCTCATCGACCACCATGAAGCCCGGCTTGGCGATGAATGCTTGTGCCATCGCGACCATCTGCTTCTGCCCCCCTGAGAGATCGGAAGCCAGCTGGCGTTTGCGCTGGGCAAGTTCCGGAAATATCTCGTAGGCTGTTTCGAGCCCCTCGCGGCGGGCGGATGTCGACCCGTCGAGCGCGGCAACGAGAATGTTGTCTTCCACCGAGAGCTGGCCGAGCACCCGATGCCCCTCCGGCACCAGCGCCAGGCCGGCCCGGCGTATGCGATCGGGCGAAAGCCCTTTTAGTGACATAGCGTCGAGCCGTATCGCGCCATGAGCGACAGGCAGAACGCCAGCGAGCGCCATGACCGTGCTGGATTTGCCGGCGCCGTTTGCTCCCAGCAATGCCGTGATTTCTCCGCGCCGTATTGCAAAGGAGAGACCGTGAATGACCCTTTTGCCACCGCGCTCGACGGCGAGGTTTTCGACGACCACGGATGAGATCGCTACCATCTCAGAATTCCCCCAGATAGGCGCGACGGACGTTCGGGTCGGCAAGCACGATTTCCGTTGGCCCCAGCGCCAGCAGCTTTCCATAATCGAGCACCATCGTCTCGCTGCACATGGCGCGAATGAGTTCGACGTCATGATCGATCACCAACACTTGCGCCCCGACTTCGGCGGGGATGCGCAAGACGAGCTCGCGAAACATGCCGCCCTCCTCTTCGGTCAGGCCAGCTGCTGGCTCATCGAGCAAAATGAGTTTAGGATTGCCGATTACGCATTTGCCAAGCTCGACCAAACGGCGCTGGAACAGATTGAGCGACTGGCCAAGCTTATCGGTTACGCTGCGAAGGCCGATAAAGGCAAGGGCGGCATCGACAGCCGCACTGCGATGGAGTGGTGCCAACACATGATCCGCAATCGCGGCGAGATTGCCCGACACTGTCAGGTCCTCGACGACCTGCTCCGTCTGGAAGGACCGGCGGAGGCCGGCACGCACGCGCTGCAACGGAGCGAGATGAAGGAGTTGATCGCCATTCAGCGCAACGCTGCCTTGAGCCGGCGTGACAAAACCGGAGAGAACATTGAGGAGGGTCGTCTTGCCCGCACCGTTCGGGCCAATCAGGCCGGCAATCGGCGCGGCGAGTGTTGCGGTCAATTCATTGATCGGCCTGACGCCGCCGAACTGGACGACGAGATTGTCGATGGCGATCATCGCGCGCTCTCCTTTGCCGAACGGAATTGAAGCCGGGTGATCAGCGAGGCGATCTGCCCGGCAATGCCGGATGGTGCGGTGGCCAATGCCTGGAACAGCGCGACACCGAAAATACCGATGGTCACATATCCATCAATGCCGAGATCGGTCAGCAGCGCCGGCACCGCTCGCAGCAACAGACCGGCAATCAGCGCACCGTACCAGTTGTAGACGCCGCCGACGATCGCCAGCGCAAAGAGGTTCAGGCTCTCGAAGGCGCCAAAGGCACGACCATCGAGCTGACCGACGTTTCCGGCCAGAAGTGCACCGGCAACGCCTGCGAGGAAGCCGCTAAGCGCAAACGCCCACGCCTTGTAAGTCAGGACATTAACGCCGCTTGCAATGGCAACCGTCTCGCCTTTGCGGATCAGAGCCCAGGCGCGGCCGGGTCGTCCCAACTTGTGCCATTGTGCGATCAACAGAGCGATCGTCGCGGCAAGGCAAACATAGAGGAAATAGCCGACCGCTCCCTCGGCAATCTCAGGCCGAGGCAACATGGCGCGGCCGGAACCGTCGGCGCGGCCGAGGAAACCGTCGCCGCCGTCTGGAAATCCCCAGGCGCTGATGATGATCTGGAAGGCGCCCGCCAGCATCAACGTGACAAGGGCAAGATACAGCCCTCTCAGGCGCAGCGCCGGCAAGCCGAAGGCGAGGCCGACCACGGAAGCGATGATACCTCCGGCCAGAAGGCTGACTTCGAACGGCGGGTGAAAGGCATGGCCGACACGAAGCGTTACCCAGCCGCCAACCCCGACGAGCGCGAATTGGCAAAGCGAGACGAGGCCGAGCTGCCCATAAAGGATCGCCAGACCCGCCACCGAGAGCGACAGCGCCACCGCAGACGTCGCCGCCGAGAGCCAATAGGAATTGGCAAAGCACATGACCACGGCGGCAAACAGCGCCATCGTCGCGGGAACCTGGAGAAGCTGTTTGGGAAAGCGCGTCACCGGGACGCGTTCCGGTAATGCCTGTATCGTCTGCTGCGAAGTCATCATCGGTCCTTCAACACGGCCTTGGCCGTACTCCCCAAAATAGTGACCGCGACGAGCGCGATAATGAAGGGCGCGGCAGCGCGATAGGGCGATATCCAGCCGAGCGGAGTGAGCGCAGCTTCGGCAATGCCGATTAGAAGCCCGGCGACAGCCGTTTCCCAAAGCGAGCGCAATTGACCGAGAATTGCGGCGGCGATCGCCGGGATCACCAACAACGTCAGGAACGTGCCCTGGAGGCGGACGAGGTCGGCAAGTAGCAGGCCGGCAAAACCGGAGAAGACGCCAGTAATGACCCAGGCGGCCGTCTCGGTGTAGAGGATGCGAACACCGAGGATTGCGCTCAGGTCGCGGTCGTTCGCCAAGGCTCGCATGTCAAGGCCAAGGCGCGTTCGATTGAGCAGCAGCGTGATCGCGCCGACCATGACGACTGCAAGCAGGATGGCGATGATGCGCGTGTAGGTCAGGCGAACGCCGAAGAGGGAAACGAACATCTGATCGGTCGGAAACTGCAGGCGACGCGGCAGCTCACCCCAGATAATTCCCATCAAGGCGATTAGCACCAGGGCCGGCGCCAATGTCCCGACGGCACGCACGACCGTGTCGCGATGCGACAGCATGGGTGCGAAGATGCGCCCGTAAAGGAAGCTTATTGCCGTGGACACCACGACGGCTGCCAGGATAGCAACGGCGAGCGGCATTTTCCATTCGAGAAGCTGCCAGGCGCAGTGCGCGCCGATAGCACCAAACGCGCCGAAGGCGAAGTTGAGTACCCCGGTCGCGCGGAAAAGAACGACGAGGCCGACGCCTGAGAGGGCATAGACGGCCCCAATTCCGAGACCCGATATGAGAAAAGGTAAGAAGGTCATGAGCCGATTCCGATGTTGCGGCCGAGGAGACGGCGAGCATCATCCCGTGGCCCAGACCACGGGATGATGCGTGATGCCTCGATTTACGGAGCAAATCCGGCGCTCTTTTCAAAGGCGCGGATGTCGGCCAATTCCGGATCGGGTGATGGTGCGCAATCGGAAATCACCTTCCACTTGCCGCCTTCGCTGACCGCCATGCGCGTCGTTGAATTCGCATTGTGGCGCGGCTGACCATCGCCGAAATACCAGGGCGCACAGAAAATATCGCTGGCAAAGCCCTTGACCTGCCGGACAGCGGCGCTGGTGCTTTCGCGCGTGATGTCCTTGGGATCGAGTGACGTCAGTGCCTTTTCCGCAATGCGGGCGGCAAGATATCCGGCCTGGGCGAACGTGTCGCGCGGATCGGAAGGCTGGCCATATTGATCCATGACGGCAAGCCAGTTCTGATTGTCGGGCGTCGCGGCCTCAAGATCGTTGAACTCCATGTTGACATAGAAGTTTCCATCCCAGCCTGCGCCGATCGTGCCGGGCACCGAAAGATCGTAAGCCGACGCTGCACTCAGGAATTTGATGGTCTGATTGAGCCCCTGTTCCTCGGCCGCGGTCAGAAGCGGGATTGTGACGCCCTTGGGAAGGGCGAGGATAATCACATCAGGCCTGGAAGCCGCGGCTTGCAGTATGGTCGAGGTCGAGTCGGCCGTACCGGGATCCATCAGGATCGTTTCGGCCGTAAAGCCTTTTTCCTTGGCCAGCGATGCAATACCTTCGCAGGACCACGTACCGACGTTCGGGATGTTCGGACCGATGCAAACGACCGACTTCGCCTTGAGATGATCCAATGCATAGCCCATGGCGCCCAGCGTGGAGACGCGCGGTCCGGCATTCGTGGCAGCGTAGTTCTCGGCAAAGAAGCATTCGCGAGGAACACCGACGCCAGCGACGACGACGATGCCGGATTTCTTGTAGAAATCGGCATTTGCGCCACATTCGACAAAGCTCGAATTGCCTACCATCAGCACCGCCTTCTCATCGTTGACGAGCTTGGCGGCCAGCTGAGCGGCCGTCTCGGGATTCCACTGATCGTCTTCCACCAGATATTTGACAGGTCGCCCCTTGATCCCGCCATTGGCGTTCAAGCAGTCGAAATAAGCCTTGGCGGCCCTGGTCGAGTTCGAAAAATCGTCCGGACCGGTTTTGCCGGTTATCGCACCGATGACGATTGGCTCGCCGGTCGCCGGTTTGCCGGTATTGTCTCCGCAGGACGCAGCTGCATGGGCACTGAACGCCGAAAGTAGCGTCAGGCCTAGACCGACGACCAGCCCCCTCATATCTATTCTCATCGTTTCCTCCTCCAGTTTTCGTTGCTGTCCGCACTCCCCGCGGACGTCTTCCATCGTGGAACCCCTGCCTCAGCCGGCGATCGCCTTGCCTGTCATGAAGGCGGCGGCGCGGGCTGCGATCATCATCACCGGAGCGTTGGTGTTGCCCGATACCAGCGTCGGCATCACCGACGCGTCGCATACCCTCAGCCCTTCGACGCCGCGCACCTTCAGATCGGCTCCGACGACCGCCATCGGATCGTCTGCTCGGCCCATACGCGCCGTGCCCGCCGGATGGAAAACGGTCTTGGCAGTCTGTCGGATATAGTCGCGCAATGCCGCGGGATCGTTTTCGACCCCCGGCTTCGGCAGGATGCGTCGCTTGACCAGCTTGGCAAGTGCTGGCGCATCCAGAATGCGGATCGCTGTCTCGACGCCACGCACGAGCGTATCGAGGTCAGCCGGGTCGGAGAGAAGATTGGCGTTGAAATCCGCCCTGTCGTTCGGATTAGTACTTCTTAGGCGAATGGTGCCGCGCGAGCGCGGCCTGAGGTAGCAGGGCCCGATGCTGAGACCATGACCGGGCTCGGGATCGCGATCGACGAAGCCCACCAGAACTGGCAGGACATGGAACTGAACATCCGGCTGGCCCGTACCTGCAGTATCGACGAAACCACCGCATTCGACGACGTTCGAGGCAAGCAGGCCGCGATGCGACAGCAGGTAGCGCGCCATATGTCCGACCGCGCGAATCCCGCTGTCATGTCCGAGAATGGAGATCGGCTCGTGCGTTTCGCCTTGAACCGGCACTTCGAGATGATCCTGATAGTTTGCGCCGACGCCTGGCAGGTCCGCCACCACATTGATGCCGTGAGAGCGGAGATGCTCGGCCTCGCCAATGCCCGAAAGCTGCAGAATCTTGGGTGTCGCGATCGCACCCGCTGTCAGGGCGATTTCCTTGGAAGCGGTGAATATGGTCCCGTCCTGCAACGCCACACCCGTCGCCCGCCGGCCTTCGAACAGGATGCGGGCGACCTTTCGTTCGGTCAGGACCGTGACGTTCGGCCGTGTCTCCGCGTCGCGCAGAAACGCCTGCGCGGAACTCCAACGACGCCCTTTGTAAGTCGTGCTCTGGTAGAATCCGACGCCTTCCTGACTGGCGCCGTTGAAATCCGGATTATACGGGATGCCGATTTCCGTCGCAGCCTGAACGAAGGCTTCGCTCAGCGGATGACGGTGACGGGGGTTCGAGACGTGCAGGCCACCCTTCCGGCCATGGAACTCGCCATTGAGGCTCTCGTTGTTCTCAAGTGACCGGAAGGCCGGCAGCACATCGTCGTAGGACCAGCCGTGACACCCCATCTGCGACCAGGTATCATAGTCGTTCTTGTTGCCACGGATGTAGATCATCGCATTGACGGAACTGCCTCCGCCAAGCACATTTCCTTGCGGGGTAATGCAAGGGCGGCCGTTCAGGCCTTTCTCTGGTTCGGATGCGTAGGGGTGAATGTCGACGCCCTTGCCAAGAACCTTGAAGAAAGTCGCTGGAATATGGATCCAGGGGTCGGCGTCACGCCGGCCGGATTCGATCAGCAGAACCTTGTTGGCCGAGTTCTCGGAGAGCCGGTTTGCCAGCACGCAGCCGGACGATCCGCCACCGACGATGATATAGTCGAAGTTCGTCATGGCTCAGCTCAACACCGTCTGGATCGTGGTAAATTCCTTCAGCCCTTCGGCGCCGAACTCGACACCGATGCCCGATTGTTTGACGCCGCCGAAGGGGGCGTTCGGCTGGATCGTTCCGTGCTTGTTGATCCATACCGAGCCGCATTCGAGCTGCATTGCATAGCGCTTGGCCTTTTCGGCGTCCGCCGACCAGACAGAGCCGCCAAGCCCGGCGGGATTGGTGTTGGCGCGAGCGATGACCTCATCGATATCGGTATAGCGAATGATCGGCAGTGCCGGCCCGAACTGCTCTTCGTCGACGAGACGAACACCATGATCGACGTCGGCAACAAGCGTGATCGGATAGAAGTAACCCGGCCGATCGATCGGCGTGCCGCCGGCGAGAATTCGGCCGCCATTGGCGCGCGCATCATCGACGAGTTCGCGAACTTTGTTGAACTGCATTTCGTTCTGGATCGGGCCAAGAATGCTGGTTTCGTCAAGGCCGTCGCCGATCACGATCCTGCCGGCGTAGTCGGCAAGCCGTGCGCAGACGTCTTCATAAATGCTGTCGTGCACATAAAGGCGCTTCAGCGCCGCGCAGGTCTGGCCGTTGTTGATGAAGGCTCCCCAGAACAGGCCCTCGGCGATCTGCGCAGGATCGGCATCGGGAAGCACGATACCGGCATCATTGCCGCCAAGCTCGAGCGTCAGGCGTTTCAACGTCGCGACAGCCGAAGCCATGACCTTCTTGCCGGTCTCGGTCGAGCCTGTGAAGGTCATCTTGGCGATGCCGTCATGGGCGGAAAGTGCTGCACCAATGCTGTTTTCGCCGGTGATGACATTGACGACGCCGGGCGGCAGCACTTCATTCATGATCTCGACAAGACGGATCGTCGAAAGTGGCGTCAGCGGCGACGGCTTGATGATGACCGTATTGCCGGCTCGCACCGCTGGCACGATATGCCAGCAAGCGATCATCACCGGCCAGTTCCAGGGTGTGATCGAACCGACGACGCCAATCGGCTTGCGATGCAATTCGACACGCCCTTCATTGTCGTCCTGCAGAATTTCGATTGGCAGATTCAGCTCTGCCGTATGGCGTGTCCACGCAAGTGCACCGCCTATTTCAAACCGGGAACCGAGACCATTGAGAGGCTTGCCCTGCTCCAGCGTCAAAAGGCGTGCAAGTTCCTCGCCATTGGCTGCGATCTTTTCGGCAATGGCGCGACAGGCTGCCTGGCGCTCTTCTTCCGACGCCTGGCTCCAAGTGCGAAAGGCGACTGAGGCTGCGGCAACGGCATGGTCGAGATCCGCCGACGTCGCCAGCGGCATCTGACCGACGACTTCGCCGGTCGATGGGTTGCGAACGTCGGCATAGTTTGCGGTCTCGATGCGTGTTCCGCCGATGAACAGACTGTACTGCTTCACGATTGGCTCCTCCCTGAGCTTTGGAAGGAGTATGGCGGGGTAGAAGAAAACCGTCTTGGGCAGGAGCGCGCCACGACTTGGCTTGAAACGCAACAGGTCGTGGGCTCGTCAAGTATTCATGTCGCGCTATTGTGCGGTTGACAGCGGTCTGAGCAGATCGGTCGGCGCGCAGTCGAACAGATCCTTGAAGCTGCGATTGAAATAGGAAATATCATTGAAGCCGGCCGAATAGGCGACTTCCGCAATCGTTCTTGCGCTCTTTTGATCTTTGATCTGTGCGATCTTTTCACGCACGAGGCGTAACCGCTTGTCACGGATGACCGTGGTGCAGGTCATGCCGATACCTTGAAAATCCTGCTGCAGCGTGCGGATGGATACGCCGATCCGTGTCGCTAGCCACTTGGCGCTGAGATCGCTCTCGGTCAGGTGTCGGTCGATCAGTATGTCGACCATTTCCAGCCGCCGCGAAGCGCTGTCGTTGAGCGCGGACATGGCGTCGCCGTTTGAGACGAAGGCCTGTCGCGTCGCATTGAACATCAGGTGCCGCAGATTGGCAGACGCGGCATCCGATGCCGAATTGGACATGATCTTCGCCACCAGCGCACGCAGCATCATTGCCATCGGGTCAAAGGCCTCCAGTTTGCGGGCGATGTCGAAATCGATCGGGCTTTCGGCATACATGATCTGGCGCGGCAAATGCAGCGACAGATGATTGCTGAACTGCCCGCCGAAATGGAATGTCGTCGGCCGGGTCGAGTCGACGAGAATGCAATCACCGACATCCAGGACTGCCTGGTGGCCGACGTGCTCGAGACCACAGGACCCTTCGAGCTGCATGATGAGAAAAAGGTGTTCATTGGCGTCTCGGCGAATGTCATCCCAATCTCGATGGACGCGATCGAGATCATTGGAAACATGGGCGAACTCCATACCGCAGACATCGATACGCCGGGCTGCCCCCGTTACGGCCTTGACGCTCTCCACTGCTTTCGGATTGAAGTTGCCGCAGATCGATTGGAGATCACTGGTCCATTGATCATAGGAAACGGTTGCCCATGCGTGTTGCATCAGGGTCTGATTGTTCAAGAGCTCCAACTCTGCCTCCCAACAGTGTCAGTCAACGACATGTCCGTCTCGCGCAAATCTCCCACAAGCGCAAAAAGGCGGCAACCGCCTGAGACTGGTAAAATCGAAGAGTGTCGAAGATCCGTCGTGCTGTCAATATACTTCACATGTTAAACAGAGTCCGTCATTCGCGTCTATGCTCATCGACTATGTTTTGCCGCCGCCATTCGCTGGGCGGCATTCCGGTTCGCGTGCGGAAGAAGCGCGAGAAATAGGCGGCATCCTTCAAGCCCACCTCATAGGCTATGTCCTCAAGTGGGCGGATGGTGAAGAGCAACAGCCGCTTGGCCTCGATCAGACGACGCTCGGCAATCATATCCTTCACGCCCTGGCCGAAAGCCATATGCCCGGCCTTGGCAAGAAGATGCGGCGTAGTACCAAGGCTCGAAACGTAACGCTCGACCGGCCAGTTCTCACGAAAATGCCGGTCGATCAACCGTCGAAGCTCGCCAGCAAGCAAGCGTTGCGGCGATTGCGCCAGCCTCGGCGCGTCCGAAGCCAGGCGTCCGATCTGGGTCAGCAGGGCGGCAGTCAATGGTGCAATGATCGTGTCGGCCTGGCCCCTCCCCTCGGCGTACTCCTCCAGGACTAATTGCATGGTCCGCCGAAGCCTGTCCCAGAGCGCCTCTGCTCCCTGCCCTGTCACCATGACCGGGCGATCCAGCGGGAGCGTCGTCTGGCCGGCGATCGATGGCAGCAGACTGTCTGCGATCGACACGACGGTCGCGTCCGAGACAAGCGGGTCGACGTTGAAGCCGTGGATGACGCCGCTCGGCACGACGCTGACGGCAGGTGCCAAAAAGTCCAAACGCTGGTCTTCAATGAAATAGGATCCGCTGCCGCCGGTCCAGAAAGTGACCTGCATCATTCTATCGTGCTTGTGCGCCTTGACCTGGCCGGAATGGAGATTTGCTCGCGACATCACCGTTTCGACATGAAGAAACCCGATCTCCAAAGGGCGATCCGGTTCGCCGTAGACAAAGAAGCTTGGGACGATATCGCTCATGCGGGCCGCCGAAAAAAGTACAAGTGATTTCCCTATTCTGTCCATGGTGGAGGACGTATGCAAGGACTAGCTTTGACTGACATCATAGGAGGAGACGATGAGAGCAGAAGAGTTTCGGGCCGATACCAGGCGGCCTTTCACCGGCGAGGAATATCTCGCCAGCCTGCGCGACGGGCGCGAGGTCTACATCAACGGCGAGCGCGTCAACGATGTGACGGCGCATCCGTCGATGCGCAATTCGGTGCGATCGCTTGCAAGGCTCTACGATGCACTGCATGCGGAGAAGACGAAAGAGCGCCTGACATCGCCGACCGACACCGGCTCTGGAGGCTACACCCACAAATATTTCCGCGTCGCAAAGTCCTCCGCCGATCTAGTCGCCCAGCAGGGCGCTATCGCCGATTGGGCCCGCATGTCCTACGGATGGATGGGCCGTACCGCCGACTACAAGGCGGCGCTGATGAATACGCTGGGCGCCAATGCCGACTGGTACGGTCCCTTCAAGGACAATGCTCTCGCCTGGCACAAGCGCGCCCAGGAAGCGGCTCTCTTCATGAACCACGCGATCGTCAACCCGCCGATCGACCGCCACAAGCCAGCGGATGCCGTAAAAGACGTATTCGTTCATATCACCAAGGAAACCGATGCAGGCATCTACGTCTCGGGCGCCAAGGTGGTGGCGACGTCCTCTGCGCTGACGCATTACAATTTCCTGGCGCAAAGCTCGGCGACGGTTACGGAAGACCCGTCGCTATCGGTGATGTTCATCGTTCCGATGAATGCGCCCGGCATCAAGATGTTCTGCCGCGTCTCCTATGAGGAAACGGCAAACCGTGTCGGCACGCCGTTCGACTACCCGCTCTCTTCCCGCTTCGATGAGAACGATGCCATCCTCGTTCTGGACAATGTCTTCATCCCCTGGGAGGACGTGCTGGTCCTGCGCGATGCGCCGAAGATCCTGTCCTTTCATCCCGCTTCCGGCTTCATGCATGGCTACTGCTTCCAGGGCTGCACGCGTTTCGCCGTCAAACTCGACTTCCTGGCGGGCCTGCTCGCCAAGGCTTTGCGGGCGACCGGCGGCGATGCCTTCCGTGGCAACCAGGCAGCACTTGGCGAAGTCATCGCCTTGCGCCACATGTTCTGGAGCTTCTCCAACGCCATGGCCTACAATCCGATCCCCTGGGCGAACGGCGCAGTGCTTCCCAATCTGGAGGCGGCTCTTGCCTATCGTACCTTCATGTCCGAAGCCTATCCCCGCGTCATCGAGACGGTCCGCAAGGTTGTCGCCTCGGGACTGATCTACCTGCCGTCCTCGGCTAAAGATTTCGGCAATCCCGACATCGATCGTTATCTCAGCCAATATGTGCGTGGCTCCAACGATATGGGCCATATCGAGCGAATCAAGATCATGAAGCTTTTGTGGGACGCAACTGGGAGCGAGTTCGGCGGACGGCATGCGCTCTACGAATTGAACTATGCCGGAGCGCCGGAAGAAGTCCGGCTTCAGGTGCTGAAGGGGGCCGAGCGTGGCGGACGGTTGCGCGAAATGGAGGCCTTGGTCGATACCTGCATGAGCGACTACGACGAAAACGGCTGGACCGCTGACACATGGTTGCCGCCGATCGGCAATGCAGACCAGTTCAAGTCCGCTGCTGAATAGGAGGCGACCATGGAGGAGGCCTTTTCCAAAACCGAGTTCCGCAACGCCATGGCGCGCGTTTGCGCGCCGGTCAACGTCATCACCACCAATGGTCCTGCCGGTCGCGGCGGGTTCACCGCCACGGCCATGTGCAGCGTCACGGATGAGCCCCCGACGCTGCTCGTCTGCATGAATAGCCGATCCGCCCAAACTGCACTGTTTCTGGAAAACCACCGGTTCTGCGTGAACGTGTTGAGCCATGACCACAGAGAACTGGCAGGGAAATTTGCCGGGTCAACCGCCGATATGGAGGCGCGCTACGCCTCTGCGGACTGGATCGCAATGCCTTCAGGCACGGATGCTCTCGCCGATGCGATCGTCTCGTTTGATTGCGAACTGTCGGAGGCAAGACTCGTTGGCAGTCATCACATCTTCATTGGGCGGATCGCGGGCATCAGATCCCGCCCCGATGGGGATGCGTTGCTTTACTTTGACCGGAACTACGTCCATGTTCCAACGCAACTTGGCAGCTTCGGGGGATGAGTTGTCTGCCGCCTTGTTTTACCAAGGCACGGCAGGCATCCGACTACTTGTTCAACGTCGCCAGTTCGTCGAGCATATCCAGCAGCATATCGATCCGTTCCCGACCAAACCGCTGCTCCAGCGCCGTGTAAATCATTTGGCTGTCGGGGCTGACTTCATTGATGACCTTCAACCCGGCGGCTGTGATCTCGAGCAGAATGCGGCGACCGTCTTCAGCATCCTTGGTCTTGGTGATGAAGCCACGTTCCTCCAGGGACCGGATGATTCGCGTCAGGCTAGGCGCTAGAATGAAGGCTCGTTCCGACAGCTCTGAGGCATCCAATGTTCCGGCTTCCGCCAGAATGCGGATCACCCGCCATTGCTGTTCCGTTACGTCATGCAGCGCGAGCATCGGACGGAAATGCCCCATCACCGCCTCACGCGCCCGAAGCAGCGCAATGGGCAACGAACGGCGAGTGTCACGGGGAAGAAGAGCGTCCTGCACTATGCCGTTCGTCTCAGGGGATTGTCTCGTCATAAGGGTTCTATGGATCAAATTTTTGCGGCGCGCAACGAGCCGCGTGCCCGTCACCGTTGACAAGGCCACAAATATTGTTAACATGTTAAATATATAAGGCACTGTGGCGCGGGAGGAACGATGCCGCATTTCACGATGGATTATTCGGCCAATCTTGATCGAAGCGTGGACTTCGACGCGCTTTGTCGCGTGGTTCATGCGGAAATCCTGAAAACGGGCCTGTTCGAGGTCGGCGCGGTGCGGGTGCGCGCCATTCGGTGCGAAGCCTATGCGATCGCGGATCTTCTTGCTGAGAACGCTTTCATCGACATGTCCTTCCGTATCGGCGAGGGGCGGAGCGAGGATGACAAGCGCCGGACCGGCGAGGCGATCTTCCAGGCGGTGACGAAGCACCTGAATACGCTTTTCCAGACGCCTCACTTTGCCCTGACCCTCGAAATCCGCGAGATCGATCCGGCGCTCAGCTGGAAGAAGAACGCCATTCATCCGCGCCTTCGCAAAACGAATAGCTAGACCGTCCAGCCAGAATCCAGACGTGACAGACAGCGAAACGTTGCACAGCTGCCTCGTTTCCGGCGCTGAAAGATCAGCAATATCGGAGAAGAAAATGTCGACATTTGAAAACAACATTGCGAAGGCAGAGGCCTATTTGGCCCGCTTCCGTGAGCAAGGTGTACTGAACCATATCGATGGCGAAGCGGTTCCGGCCGCCGACGGTACGACCTTCGATGTCATTTCTCCGGTCGATCTGAAGGTGCTGACAAAGGTCGCACATGGCAAGGCGGCGGATGTGGACCGGGCAGCGAAGGCAGCGAAGGCGGCCTTCCCAGCCTGGGCGGCAATGCCGGGCGATGCTCGCAAGGCGCTGCTGCACAAAATAGCTGATGCCATCGTCGCGCGCGCCGAGGAGATCGCCTTCACGGAATGCATGGATACCGGCCAATCGCTGAAATTCATGGCAAAGGCTGCGCTGCGTGGCGCAGAAAATTTCCGTTTCTTCGCCGATCGCGCCGCAGATGCTCGCGATGGAAAGAGCTTGCGTGCGAACGGCCAGGTCAACATCACCAGCCGCGCGCCGATCGGCCCGGTCGGCGTCATTACGCCCTGGAACACGCCTTTCATGCTGTCGACTTGGAAGATCGCACCGGCACTCGCCGCCGGCTGCACCATCGTCCACAAGCCGGCGGAGTTTTCACCGCTCACGGCGCGGTTGCTGGTCGAGATCGCCGAAGAGGCGGGCTTGCCCAAGGGTGTCTGGAATCTCGTCAACGGCTTCGGCGAGGATGCCGGCAAGGCGTTGACCGAGCATCCTGCCATCAAGGCGATCGGCTTTGTCGGTGAGAGCCGGACCGGCTCAATGATCATGAAACAGGGTGCAGATACGCTGAAACGCGTGCATTTCGAGCTTGGTGGCAAGAACCCCGTCATCGTCTTTGCCGATGCCGATCTGGAGCGCGCAGCTGACGCCGCCGTCTTCATGATCTATTCGCTGAACGGCGAGCGCTGCACTTCCTCCTCCCGCCTGCTTGTGGAAGAAGGCATCTACGACCGGTTCACCGCGATGGTCGCTGAGAAGGCCAAGCGCATCAAGGTCGGCCATCCGCTCGATCCCGAAACCGTCATCGGCCCGTTGATCCATCCCGTCCATGAAAAAAAGGTGCTGGAATATATCGCGATCGGGAAAGAGGACGGTGCGACGCTTGCCGCCGGCGGCGCAAAATTCGATGGGCCGGGCGGCGGATGTTATGTCTCTCCGACCCTGTTCACCGGGGCGAATAACCGGATGCGTATTGCCCAGGAGGAAATCTTTGGTCCCGTGCTGACCGCGATCCCCTTCACGGACGAGGCCAATGCGCTGGCGCTTGCCAATGACGTACAGTACGGCCTCACCGGGTATCTCTGGACCTCTGATGTCACTCGCGCCTTCCGTTTTACCGATGCGCTGGAAGCCGGAATGATCTGGGTGAACTCCGAAAATGTGCGTCATCTGCCGACTCCCTTCGGCGGCGTCAAGAATTCCGGCATCGGACGAGACGGCGGTGACTGGTCCTTCGATTTCTACATGGAAACCAAGAACGTTGCCTTTGCTACCGCGGCGCATGCGATCCAGAAGCTCGGCGGCTGACCGCACGGCGCACATTTAAAACTTCGGAGGAACCCTTCATGCCCTTGCCCACGCCCAATCTCTACCCGCCCTTCAACATCGTGCGCCTCAGCCATATCGAGCTTGCCGTCACCGATCTTGCCAGGTCTCGCGCCTTTTATGTCGATACGCTCGGCCTGCAGGTGACCGATGAGACGGCAGACACGATCTATCTGCGCGCACTCGAAGAGCGCGGCCATCACTGCATCATCCTGAAGAAAGCCGGAACTGCTGAAGCTGGGGACCTGGGCTTCAAGGTATTTTCCGACGAGGACCTCGACAAGGCGGAGCAGTTCTTCAAGGGCAAGGGCTTGCCCGTAGAATGGATCGAACGGCCTTATCAATCGCGCACGTTCCGGACCCGCGATCCGCATGGCATTCCGCTGGAATTCTATTCAAAGATGGACCGGCTACCGCCGATCCATCAGAAATACGCCCTCTATAAAGGCGTAAAGCCGCTGAGGATCGACCATTTCAACTGCTTTTCGCCGAATGTCGACGAGAGCGTTGCCTTCTATAATGAGATCGGTTTCCGGGTGACGGAATATACCGCCGACGAGGAGACGGGCAGGCTCTGGGCCGCTTGGACACACCGTAAGGGTGGGGTTCACGACATTGCCTTCACCAACGGCCGCGGCCCCCGCCTGCATCACACCGCGTTCTGGGTGCCGACGCCGCTCAACATCATCGACCTGCTCGACCTGATGGCGACCACCGGCTGGCTTGCGAATATCGAGCGCGGGCCGGGACGACACGGCATTTCCAACGCTTTTTTCCTCTACATTCGCGATCCGGACGGCCACCGAATTGAAATTTACTGCTCGGATTATCAAACGGTCGATCCCGACCTGGAGCCGATCAAATGGGATCTCAAGGATCCGCAGCGCCAGACACTCTGGGGTGCGCCGGCGCCAAAGTCCTGGTTCGAGGAAGGCAGCCTTTTTGTTGGAGCACCAGTGGTGGATTCTGTCCTGAAGGCGCAGCCGATCGTCGCGCCGTGACGACCCGACGGCTCAGCCGCTAAACCGGCTGGGCCAAGCCGCCTATCCGCTCACATCAACCGATCGGACCTTGATCATGCTCTTGAAAGACCCTTCACTTTTCCATCAGGCGGCACTTGTCGCCGGCGAATGGATCACAGCCGATCCCCCCAACGCGATCGAGGTGAACAACCCGGCGACCGGCGAGATCATCGGATATGTGCCGAAGCTGGGTGCTGCCGAGACCAGGACGGCCATCGAGGCCGCCCGCATGGCGCAGAGGGGCTGGGCAGCGCGCACGGCAAAGGAACGCTGCGCCGTGCTTCGCAAGTGGTTCGACCTGATGATCGAGAACAAGGAAGACCTCGGCCGCATCCTGACGCTGGAGCAGGGCAAGCCCTTGGCCGAGGCGACCGGCGAGATCGTCTACGGCGCAAGCTTCGTCGAATGGTTTGCTGAAGAGGGCCGCCGCATCTATGGCGACTTGATCCCCGGCCACCAGCCCGACAAGCGCATCATGGTGATGAAGCAGCCGATTGGCGTCGTCGCGGCCATCACGCCGTGGAACTTCCCCAATGCGATGATCACCCGCAAGGCCGGCCCGGCTTTCGCAGCCGGTTGCGCCATGGTGCTGAAGCCCGCCTCGCAGACACCGTTCTCGGCGATTGCGATTGCTATCCTGGCCGAACGCGCCGGCCTGCCGAAGGGCCTCTTCAGCGTCATCACGGGCTCCGCCGCGGCGATCGGCGGCGAAATGACTTCGAACCCCGTCGTGCGCAAGCTGACCTTCACCGGCTCCACCGAAATCGGCACCGAACTCTACAAGCAGAGCGCACCGACAATCAAGAAGCTCGGCCTTGAGCTCGGCGGCAATGCGCCGTTCATCGTTTTCGACGATGCCGATCTCGACGCGGCAGTCGAAGGGGCCCTAATTGCCAAATATCGCAACAACGGCCAGACTTGTGTTTGCGCCAACCGCATCTATGTGCAGGACGGCGTCTACGACGCTTTTGCAGCAAAGCTGGCAACCGCGGTCGCCAAGCTGAAGACCGGCAACGGCTTTGACGAGGGCGTCATCCTCGGACCGCTGATCGACAAGGCGGCCCTTGCCAAGGTTGAAGAGCATATCGCCGATGCGCTGGACAAGGGTGCGCACATCCTGCAGGGCGGCAAGCCACATGCGCTCGGCGGCACCTTCTTCGAAGCGACCATCCTGACGGATGTCACCAAGGATATGGCGGTCGCACGAGAAGAAACCTTTGGTCCGCTGGCGCCGCTCTTCCGGTTCAAGGATGAGGAAGATGTGATCGAGCAGGCGAACGCCACCGAGTTCGGCCTCGCCTCCTACTTCTACGCCAAGGATCTCGCCCGGGTATTTCGTGTGGCCGAGGCACTGGAATACGGCATGGTCGGCGTCAACACTGGGCTGATCTCGACAGCGGAGGCGCCGTTTGGCGGCGTCAAACTGTCGGGTCTCGGCCGCGAAGGCTCGAAATATGGCATCGAGGAATTCACCGAGATCAAATATGTCTGCCTCGGCGGCATCGGCTGAACTGAATAGGGAGAGAACGATGTCCCACCCGAAAATTGTCAACTTTTCTCGCAACGGACACACCGGATATGGTCTGCTTGCCGGAGACGGTATCGTCGATCTTTTCGCGCGCCACGGCACCAAGTGGCTAACGCTGCGCGAGGTGATCGCGGCCGGCGCGCTGCTGACGCTCGCTGAGGAAGCGGCGGGCTTGCAGCCCGATTTTCCGGTCTCGGAGATCCGCTACGAAATCCCCGTGCCCGCGCCGGAAAAAATCATCTGCGTCGGCGTGAACTTCCCCGACCGCAACGAAGAATACAAGGATGGGCAGGCAGCCCCTTCCAATCCCTCCCTGTTCATCCGCTTCCCGCGCTCGTTTACCGGCCACGGCCAGCCGCTGATCCGTCCACCGGAAAGCCCACAGCTCGACTACGAAGGCGAGATCGTCATCGTCATCGGCAAGGGTGGCCGGCGGATTCCCGAGGCTGAGGCGCTCTCCCACATAGCTGCGCTGTCGCTGTGCAACGAAGGCACGATCCGCGACTGGGTCCGCCATGCAAAGTTCAACGTCACCCAGGGCAAGAACTTCGACCGCACCGGCTCGATCGGTCCCTGGCTCGTGCCTTATCGCGACGAGAGCCAGCTTGCCGACATCAAGCTTCAGACGCGGGTCAATGGCGACGTGCGCCAGAACGATCGCACCAGCCGGATGATCTTCTCCTTCCGCAAGATCATCAACTACATCTCGACCTTCACCACGCTCGTTCCCGGCGATGTGATCGTCACCGGTACGCCGACAGGTGCTGGTGCACGCTTCGATCCGCCGATCTGGCTGAAGCCCGGCGACCTCGTCGAGGTCGAAGCCGATGGTATCGGCATCTTGCGCAACACGATCGCTGACGAGGTATGAGATGCTGACATCCGAGGAGATCACGCAGGCGGCAGAGCGTCTCGATATCGCCGAGCGGACGCGCGAACAGACGGAGCTTCTGTCGCTCAGGTATCCGCACATGACGATGGACGACGCCTATGCCGTGCAGTCGGCCTGGGTGAAGAAGAAGCTCGCAGCCGGGCGCAAGGTGATCGGCTGGAAGATCGGGCTCACCTCGAAAGCCATGCAATATGCGCTGAACATCGACACTCCCGATTCCGGCGTGCTTTTCGACGACATGCTCTTCGAGGACGGTGCGACGGTCCCTGCTGATCGCTTCATCCAGCCCCGGATCGAGGCGGAGATCGCCTTCATCATGAAAGCTCCCCTGAAAGGACCCGGCGTCACAGTGTTCGACGTGCTGAATGCCACGGACTACATCACCCCGGCCCTGGAAATTCTTGATACGCGAATCCTCAGGGTCGACCCCGAAACAAAGAAGGCCCGCACCATCGTCGACACGATTTCCGACAACGCGGCCAATGCCGGCATCGTGCTTGGCGGGCGCATGGCGCGGCCCGACACCGTCGACATGCGTTGGATGGGGGCTATCGTCAGCCGCAATGCAGAGGTGGAAGAGACCGGTCTGGGTGCCGGTGTCTTGAACCAGCCGGCGCGAGGCATTGCCTGGCTTGCCAACCGGCTGGCACAATATGGTGATGGCATCGAGGCAGGCCAGGTCGTCCTCGCCGGATCCTTCATCCGACCGATCGAGGCGCGTCACGGCGACACCATCATCGCCGATTTCGGCCCCTATGGAACGGTCAGCAGCTATTTCGCATAGGAGAGTGCCGATGCCCGCGCCCAAGAACACGTTCAAGACGGCCTTGGCCGAGAAACGTCCGCAGATCGGCCTCTGGCTGGCGCTCGCCAATCCCTATACGGCCGAGATCTGTGCAGGTTCCGGCTATAACTGGCTGCTGATAGACGGCGAGCATGCGCCGAACGACATACCTCTGATGACCGCGCAATTGCAGGCGCTCAAGGGTTCGCCGAGCCACCCGGTCATCCGGGCACCGATCGGCGAGGCCTGGCTCTTGAAGCAGATCCTCGATATCGGCGCGCAGACGGTGCTGGTTCCGATGATCGAGAGTGGGGACCAGGCAAGCGCCATGGTGCGCGCGGTACGCTATCCGCCGCACGGCGTGCGAGGTGTCGGGGCAGCGCTTGCCCGTGCATCGGCATTCAATCGTATTCCCGATTACCTCCGGACCGCCAATGACGAGGTCTGCTTGCTGCTGCAGATTGAGAGCCGCGCCGGGCTGGCCGCGCTCGATGACATCGCTACCACCGACGGCGTGGATGGTGTTTTCATCGGGCCGGCCGATCTCGCCGCCGACATGGGCCACCTCGGCAGGCCAGGCGATGCAGAGGTGCAACAGGCAGTGGAAGCGGCATTGATTCGTATCCAGTCGCATGGCAAGGCCGCCGGCATCCTCACTGCCGATCAGTCGCTTGCTAAACGCTACCTCGAACTCGGCGCCACCTTCGTCGCCATCGGCAACGACGTCAGCCTGCTGGCGAACGGCGCGTCGCGCCTGTTGTCCGATTTTCAGAGGGCAAATGCCGCTTGTCCTGGAAGCTCAGTTTCGGCAAGTGTTTACTGAACTGTGCTGAATGAAGCGAATCCACGTTCAAATGAGAGTGACATTCATATCTGTTGATTTCCAGTGAGAAAACTGACCGGCATTTCCATAGAGATTTGACCGCCCTCTATGTATGTTTCGGGTCTGTATTTGAGGTCTCGGTTTTCTCCTTTGCTTTTTTCGGCTCGTGCGCTGAGCAGTTTTCCCACAGGTCGTGTGTTTCGCAATTGTCTGGGCCGGATGATTGATATCGCAGATCACCACTTCGTCACTTGTGGCCCACAGCAATCAGCGCGTAGAGGGCCTGGGCAAGGGCTGTGCCGATCAAGCCGTAAATGACGCCCTTGACTTGTCGCGCCCACAACCACAAGCAGCTCTCGGGCCCGAGGGCCGGCAATGGCGGCGCCTGCGGATCCTGCCGGACTTATAAGCTCGTCGAGATCAATCATCCGGTCTTGACGCAAGGAAGCCGGACTTCTGTCGGCATCACCGAAGGTGGCCTCCGATTTCTCGACCTAAGTTAGCACCACGGCGCCGGGTCGATTCATTTCGAAGTTCGGCAAGGCAACCAACGCACCCCTCGGAAACGCAACCCTACCACCGCGCCGGCGCGACGTGCAACAGCGTAGGGAAAGCGGCTTCCGTCCACCTCGCATTGGGTGCCAGGGCCGCAAGCAGGTTGCGACCATTGTCTTCCGACGAACCCTCGTAGGTGGCCCGGATGAGATCGAGGTTGATGCCCACGGCGATCAGCCCCACTTCATTTCGCCGGTGGCGACCTTGGAGCCGATATCGAGCGCAACGCCCATGCCGAGACCCGGGAAGCGTGCTTCCATGGTGGCCTTCAGAGCTGCGGCATCCTTGGCCTTGGCCAATTCTTCCTCAAACGCCTTCAGGTAGGCGATGGTATGTTCGACGCCTGAGAGATCGGTCTTGGCATCGGGAGCCATGTGTCCGGCGACGACCACCGCCGGCTTGCGCGCCGCGATCTTTTCGAGGTTGGCAACCCAGGCGGCGCGGAGTTCGGCGCTGTTTGTGTCTGCCGTCCACACATGAACACCGTTGAAGATCATCACGCCGCCGAATACCGCGTTGATGGACGGCACGAACAGATAGCGCCGGTTGGGGAGGCCTTCCGCGTCGACGATCTCGACGGTCTCGCCGTCAACCGTCAGCGCCTTGTCATCGAAAGTTTCGGGGATGACGACATCGGTCAGCGTCTGCGGGCCATTTTCCTTGAGCTGCGGACCCCAGACGGAAAGCTTCTTCTCGACACTGCCCTTGATGGCGGCAACCGTGGCGGAGGCAGCGATAACCTTTGCATCCGGGAAGGCAGCCTTGATCGGACCCAGACTGAAGTAATAATCTGGATCGCTCTGGCTGATATAGATCGCGGTGAGCCTCTTGCCCGTAGCTTTGATCGCTGCGGCCACCGCCTTGCCATCGGGAAGCGTGAAGCCGCCATCGATCAGCACGGTTTCCGTCGCGCCGGAAACCAGAACCGGGGCACGGAAGAAACCGTTCTGTCCGGCGGGGAAATGCTTCCAGGTCAGCCCCGCGGCAGCATGGCCAAGACCAGCTGGAGCAAAGACGGCGGTAGCACCGGCTGCGAGAGTGGTTTTCATGATGGTTCTCCTTGTAAACATAGTTGTCTCCTGGTGTTTCTCTCGATGTTTGTCAGACGGTCAAGTTCGGGCTGGCAGCCCGATCGTGAAACTTCGTCTGCGTGATTGGCGGCTGCACCTCAAGGATGGAGACCTTTCGCACCAGCATCGGCAACCGCACCGTCGTCAGCAGGCATACCGCCACTAGCGCCAATCGCACCGATAACCTGATTGTCGACGACAATCGGCACGCCGCCTTCGACCGGGAACGCTCCCGGCACGGCAAGCAGGTTACTTTGATTGTGGTTGAGGATCATGTCCTCGATTGCCTTGGTCGGCGTCTTGATGCCGTTGGCGGCCTTCGCCTTACCGATTGCCGCGTCGATCGTGCCGATGCCGGCTTGGTCGGACCGTTCCAGGTAGACCAAATTGCTGCCGGAATCGACGACCGCAATGGTCATCGCTAGATTGCGCTTGCGCATTTCGGCGACGGCCGCCGCTGCAGCCTGCTTGGCACGTTCGACGGTGATCGGCGCGCCATAGGGCGGCGCGCTCTGGGCCGAGACAGTGGCCGGCATAGCAACCCCAAGCACACCCAAGACCAGTGCGGAACGGATCGCTCGCTTCATCATCATCGTGGTATCCTTCGTTCAGGAATGCGTGGTGGCCTCGGACAAAGAAGCGCCCATGTCCGAGAGCCTGGCAATCAGATCGGGGTTGCCGAACAGATCACGTGCCCCGATCAATCTGCGGCGCTGTCCATCATCGACAACCAATCCCGGTACGCCATCGATGTGGAATTCCTTCATCAGGGCGCGGGCCGCCTCAATGCGCTGACGGTTTGCGGCGAGAAGATCCGCATCCGGTACTTCAAGGCGGCCTGAGGCTACGCCGAGACCGGCATTCTCGAGGATGTTCCTAATTTCGGGCATGTCAGTGATATCGCGACCTGAGACATAACGAGCCTCCTGAATCTGACTGAGCGCATCGAGTTCGCGTGCCGGAACTGTCAGCGCCACTGCTGTGATCGCCAATGTCGCCAGGCCGGAGTCCAGCATGCCGCCCTTTGCAAGCACTTGGTTGCGATAGCCGTCGGTGAACCGCTGTCCCGTCAATTGCGCAATACGCTCGTCGTTGGACCAGGCAAAGGCGGCAAACTGCGTGTCCATTCGCCGTGCTCCAGTTCCGGAAAACAAGCCTGTCGGCGCAAGCACGAGAGTCAGCCCCGGAATTGCGGCTAACTGCCGGAGCACGGGCGAGGCACCATAGCACCAGCCGCAGAGGGGATCGAAGAGATAGGTGATGTGGGCCTTGTGGCGCATGTCTCGCTCCTTGTGAAGTCATAAATGGCATGAGAAGATTGAAACGATAAGGCCAACGAAAACGACAGAATGTATGTTAAAAGCAAATGATCAAACGGGAGTGCCTTCGTGCAGGAAGCGACAAATCTCAATCGACTCGCCTATTTTGTCGCCGTCGTCGATGCGGGATCCTTCACCCGGGCAGCGGAGTATCTCGGCATCACCAAGGCGGTCGTCAGCCAGCAAGTTGCAAGGCTCGAACAGGAAGTCGGCATTACGTTGCTAATGCGCACAACGCGGCGGCTCCAACCCACCGAGGCGGGGCGGATGTTTCACGCCCGTTGCGTATCGATCCTGCGCGAGGCCGAAGATGCCCTGGGAGAGCTGGCTCAAGCCAGGACAGAACCTAAAGGCTTGCTGAGGATCACGGCACCCTATGATTACGGTACCTCGGTCGTCGTGCCCCTGGTCACCGCTTTCGCGAACCGCTATCCACATTGCAAGGTGGAGCTTAACCTGAGCGACAGTGTGGTCGATCTGGTCGCCGACAACATGGACTTGGCCATTCGCGTCGGCTGGTTGGCTGACTCAAGCATGCAGGCACGACGGATCGGCTCGTTTCGGCAGTTGCTGGTCGGTGCGTCGTCGCTCGCCGACAAAATAGTTGCATACAGCGAACCGTCCGACATGCCGTCCCTACCGTTTGTTGCCAACAACGCGCTGAAAGAGCCTTTGGAATGGACCTTCAAACGCGGTGATGGAGGAATACGCACTGTGCGTTTCAAGGCGGACATCGCGATCAACACCACGCCAGCGGTGTTGGAAGCGGTTCGCCAAGGTGGCGGATTGTCTATCGTGCCGGATTTCCTCGCGACCGCCGATCTGGCCGATGCGCGCTTGGTTCATGTTCTCCCTGAATGGCATCTACCATCGGGCGGCGTGTACACGGTCTATCCTGCAGCTCGCTTTCGTCCGCCTAAGGTTTCAGCGTTTGTGGAAATGCTAATGGCGGCGTTGAAGATGTAAACACACCGGGCATTTGATGACTCTACCGTTGGCCCACTCTTGCCGAAGCACCATTCTCTTTAGTGAAAATTCCGACTTTTGATTTTCAGAGTATCGATGTGAAGGTCTGGAATGAAAATATCCTTCGGCTTGACCGTCGGCGCTCGATCCCGCGAATCCGGGCTCCCCGGCGACCCGTGAGCGAACTCGTCGCCGGGGCCCGTCGGCAGTTTAAATTCTCCATCACGATCAGCCAAGGCGGATAGGTCGCCCGACAGATCAAACAGTTGCTGGGCGATGAGGTGCACGACGTCCCCTTCCCGTTGGATCCGCCCGTTGATCGCCATCATGCTTGACCCGAGCAAAACGCGCCGCCGGGTGAGGAGCTTACAGACGGCCTGCCACAGCAGCGGTCCGCGGATGGCGGCGCAAATGGTGGCCAGGGCTATCTTCATGAGACGCCAGCGCGAGGGGCTTGCCTGTGGGAGGCTAGCCTGTGGGATTGGCGTATCCAGAGGGGGGAGAGTCCGGGACTTGCCCGGCAATCTGTTCGGCGATGATGGCAACGATCAGTCTGGCGTAGAGCCATGCCCGGGCCAGTTCCGGCTTCTTGGCCGGCAAGCTGTCGAGACCGGCCAGGCTCTTGAACCGTTTGAACGCCAACTCGATTTGCCAGCGGAAGCGATAGAGGGTGAGAATATCAGCTGGCGGGAAGGTGGCGGCCGGCAGCGAAGTCAGCAGCAGAATGTACTTTGCCGCCTCGAGACTGCGCGGATCGGGTTGTTTGCCGCGCTTTCTGGCGTCCTTGAGCAGGCGTTTGTGCTCGGCTTCCACCTGTTGCGGATCCTTGCGCCGGACAACCAGGCGCAGGACCAGTGGCGTCGCCGCCGTCACGCCTTCGTGGATACGGACCTGAGTTCGCCTTCCTGCTCTTGCTGAGCGGCGAGCGCAGCAAACAGATCAAAGGGCTCGCCATTCGTCTGCAGCAGGCGCAAGGAGTTCCAGCCGGTCCGCACGATGAAGTCTGCGCCGGCGTCGATCACCGGCCGGAGATTGCGCGGTCTTGCATAGTAGCGATCGGCCAGCACGATATTGCCGGGTGCGTAGGTCAGGCGCTGAAGGTTCTCGGCACCATGGATGTCGGTCAACTCAAGCTGATCGACCTGAGCCGTTGCCAGGTCGTAGCCGACATGCAGCCGCCATGTCGTGCGGTCGGCGCCCGGTTGGCAGATCGACGTTCCATCGAGCACCCGCAAGCGATATCCCGACCAGCGCCCCGCCGGCACTTTGGTCTGTTCGGCAATCAGCGCGGCCACGATGTCGCCAAGCCAAGGCGCTGCTTTGCACAGCCGCTCGAGCAGCGATGGGTCGGACAAGCGGGCAATCCCGCCCGCTTCGGCCCAGGCACAGGTCTCGCGCAGCGACATACCAAGGCCGCCATAGGCAAGCGCCAGCCGCAACAGCGTTGCGGCGTTCTTGATCTCCCGCACCCGCGTGAAAGCACACCGCGCGACCGCGCCGTTGCCTCCAGGTCAAAACCCGCCGGAAACCGCGCGCTGACTTCCGGCCAATGATCCAAAATCTCAGGACGAATCTTCATCCTAAGCTTGAATCACAACCAGATTCTTCATGTCCAGTCCTAAACCTAGCGCATATGAGCCGAGAGGTGTCCCTCACCCGCCCCGATCTGATCTTGCAACCCGGACCAGCCGCTCAGATCGGGGCTGGTCGTCGTACCGTGCCGAAGCCCAAAGTGACATTTCTACTTTGCACAAAAGCGGACATTCCAACTCCTCCGCCACAAGGTACGATAGGGTATACTATATATCCTCTGACAGCCGTCATTTTCGACCGTCCAAGCGATGCGATCCCCTTCCCGTAGGAAGGATTCCAGCGTGACCGTCAGCGGCCTCACGCCGGGGCGACGGAAATCGAGTTCTTCGCGGATCGGCTATGACGCCGTGATGGACGGAAAACAGCCGCAGCGGCGGCGCCGGATGGACCGCATTCACGGCGGACGCCTGACGCCGTGTCACCCTTTTCCCCGCTTGGAGAGGCTCACTCGTCCAAAATATGGTGCTCCGCCAACCCTCTGTTTAGTTTCGCCCTTTCGATGTCTTCGCCAGCATCTCGCTCAGCGTTGCCGCCGAGAGCATGGCTTCGGCCAAAAGCTTCTTGAGCTTCTGGTTCTCTTCCTCCAGCGCTCGTACCCTTCTGGCCTCGAGACCAACATTTCCGTACTGCAGGGATTGCCACCGATAGAAGGTCGGCTCGCTGATGCCGTGCTTGTGGCAAACATCCGCCACCGTCACTCCGGCTTGGTGCTCCTTCAGAATGACCGTAATCTGCTCATCGTCGAATTTCCTCTTGCCCATCACCGCTTCAGTCCTCACGAAATGCTCTATTGAAACTGTCGAGAAGTGGTCTGACAGCATAGAGCGCCACGCTGCTTTTGCCCGTTTCAATCAGTGTCTGTGCTGGCATGCCTGCAACCAGTTCGACATCGCGCATTTTCGCCAACCGTTCATCCGTTACGCGGATCGTCGCGGCAAAGTAGGGCTGGCCGCTCTGCGTATCGGTGAGACGGTCTGCTGATACATACTCGACCCGACCTTTGAGGAGTGGAACGCGCCGCTGATTGTAGGGAAGGAGGTGAACCTGTGCCTCGAGCCCCGCATGGACGAGATTGATGTCTTCCGGTCTCACATGGGCAGAGACGATAAGGCGATCGGCGCGGGGCAGAAGATCGACGAGCGGTTCGCCGGCGCCGATCACCCCACCTGACGTATGGACGCGCAGGTTCATGATCGTTCCGTCTTCGGGAGCGCGGATGTCGGTCCTTGCGAGTTGGTCGTCGATCGCCCGCAAACGCTCGCGCAGCTGTATAATCCGGCTTTCCGTATCGCGCATGCCTTGGGCGACTTCGCTCAACCGGTCGCTCTCGAGCTTTGCAAGATCGGCCTGTGAGCCGCTGATCACCTGGTAGGCGCGCGAGATCTGTGCCTCGACTTGACCCTGCTGGCCATCGAGGTCTGCTTTTTCCCGCTCGAGGTTGAGAAGTCTGCTCCTTCTTTCCAGTCCTTTGGCATTGAGGACGGTCACCTGATCCAGTTCTTCGCTCGAGATTGCGGCTCTGTCGGCCAGTGCTGCCTTCTGCGCGCCAAGTCCGACGATTTCCTGCCGCACCTGCGCGATTTTTTCATTGGCGATCTGAATTTCCGCCTGCATGACCCGGCGACGGGCCTCGAAGATTTTCTGTTGCCCGATCAGAATCGCGCTGACCGAAGGATATCTGTCCATGGCTGCCCTGAGGTCCTCAGGATAGGTGACATGGTCGCCGCCCGTCTGCTCCGCAAGCAGGCGGGCGCGGCTTCCTTCGGCGTCCCAAAGTTGCCCTTGAATGCTGTCGCGCTCTGAGCGAGACTTCGTGTCGTCGAGTTCTATCACGATCTGTCCGGCCATGACGGCATCGCCGTTTTTGACGAGGATCCGTCGGACAATCCCGCCTTCCAGATGCTGAATGGTCTTACGGCTGGACTCCGGCTCGATCACGCCCGATGCAATTGCAGCGCTTTTCAGCGGCGCCAGAACCGACCAGATTCCCAATCCGACGATAAAAACCAGGATCAACAGGTTCCCCGTCCAGACAACGCCTCTGAGCCCCGGCATCGGCGAAGGCGGGGCGGGTCCGCGCTGTTTCGACTCGATCACCGGCGAATAGGCCGCCTGTTGCCTTGATGTCGCTGTCGGTATCTGAGCCAGCCGCTGGCCCGTCCCTGGCGAATTTGAAAATCTCGCCGGCGTTGTGTCCAGTGGAACAAGGGTCATGGCGGCGTCCCTCCCTAGGTTCCTGTTCGAGACGGTGGTTGAAGATAAGCTTCATAAATCCGCTCGCTGTCGCCGAAGGCAGCCACCGTCCCGTTACGCATGATGGCAATCTTGTTGGTGACCGGCAGGATCCCCATCCGGTGCGTTATGACAACGACGATCATCCCCCTGGATTTCATGCGCTCGATTGCCGCAAACAGCATGCGTTCGCCGTCATAATCCAGGCTCGAATTCGGATCGTCGAGAACGATCAGAGACGGATTTCCATAGGCCGCCCGCGCCAGTCCCAGCTGTTGGCGCTGAGCCCTAAGCAGCAGGTTTCCACCTTCACCGATATCGGTCTCGTAGCCCTGCGGCAGCCGCATGATCGCCTCATGCAATCCAACCAGCTTTGCGGCGTCGATCGCTTTGCCGGGATCTCCTCCGTCCAGCCGACCGATCACATCCTTGATCGCTCCGCCGAAGAGTTCGATGTCCTGCGGCAGGTAACCGACGTGGCAGGTTCCCCCGCAAAGGCGCAGAGCCGAGATATCGACCCCACCGAGAAGAGCATATCCGCTCGTTGCCGGCACAACGCCTGCCATGACGCGACCCAGTGTCGATTTTCCCGATCCCGACGGACCGATGAGCGCTATGCAATCGCCAGGCGCCAGGCGCAAGGTGATGTCAGTCAATATCGGCCGATTGGCGAAGGGCTTGAAATAGCTGACGTTATCGAGAATGAGGCCACTGGGTTCCGGCACCGGCACCATTCGGGCATCGCAATCCGATGCAACTGTTATCAGCATTCTGTTCAGGCGATTGAAGGCATTGCGGGCGAAGGTAAAGGAGCGCCATGCCCCTATTGCGCCCTCGATCGGTGCGAGCCCGCGCCCGAGCAGCAGGCTCGCAACGAAGATGATCCCGGGACTGCCGCTGTTTACGAGCACCAGCCAGGTCGCCGATCCCATCATGAGGATCTGCGCGAGTGTTCGGATCGATTTGGAGAAACCAAGAATGATCTCGGTGCGATGCATCGCGATATCCTGCGCCCGTCTTGCCATTTCCGCATCGCGATAGACGATCAGCGCTGCGCCATCCTGCATGCCCATTGCCCGGATGACCTCGATGTTTTTGAGGGCGGTCGCAAAGCGCAGATAGCTCTTCGAAAGGGCAAGATTGGCGTGGGCAAGCGGCGCGCGCGTCGCCAGTTCCGTCATGAACGCAAACAGCAGAAGTGCAACTGCGCTCAGAAGACCGATGGTCCCGAGCAGCGGATGCACAAGAAAGAGCAGGAGCAGGAATAGCGGCGCCCAGGGAACGTCAAAAAACAGGGAACTAGCCGGTGAATCGAGGAACTGGCGCAATGCGGCCAGGTCCCTGTAGCATTCCGTGGCGGCTCCCGCATCAGCGCGAGCGGCATATTCGAACGATGCGGTGAGAACCATAGGCCGTAGCCTGTGGTCCAGCCAACTGCCGATGCGCGAAAGAGCTGCCCTGCGCACGATATCCAGCATGGACCCGACCAGCACGGCGATGGCGATGATGATCGTCAGCATCAGGAGCGTGTCGGCGCTTCGGCTCGACAGCACCCTGTCATAGATCTGCAGGAGATAGATGGAAGGCGCGAGAAGAAAGAGATTGTAGCCGCAGCTGTAGAGGAAGACCAACCCGAAGGCTCCGGCACAAGCCCTGAGCGCAACAACAAGCTGTGTCGGCGGGCGCGGTGGCTTTATGGAAATCGTTGTCATTATCAGATCTCGCTGCACTTGATTCTGACAAGAAGAGGCTGCGTGCTGATTCAGCAATTCAGGAGGGTCGCCAGCCGAAACCGGCGACCCTCAGAGTCAGAGTTCATGAGCCGAGATGGTCGACGTCGATATGGCCGAAGGCGTTTATGAAGTGATCGAGAGAATTGTTCACCGTCGTCGTTTCGGGATCCGAGTGAACCAAAGCCGACGAGATATCGCCGCCCAGAGCGTTGTTTCCGTTGCCGCCATTGCCGCCGACGCCGGCGAGGATGGTGGCATGCTGATCGGCCACGAGCTGCGTATATTGTGTCGCGGTCGTAGCCGCAGCTACCGAAGCCGTGTCGTGGCCGCTCGTGTTTCCTTGGCTGCCGTTGGAGTGGGAATCGCCCCCCGCGCCGCCGTCGCCGCTGTTCGTGACCGCCGCCAGGAAGCCGTTCTTGGCCTGAGCAAGGCCACCGTCTCCGCCACTGCCGGCGTCCCAACCTGCCTTCTGCCAAACGTGATCGCCGTTGTGCAGATGGGTCTCTGCCCCGTAGACCGTTTGCACGGGGTCTACATACGCAACCGGATTGTAGTTGATGTTCCCATTGTTGTGGCCATCACCGCCGTTGCCGGCATTCGCATCACCCGCATCCGGGTTGTTGAGGTGAATCGTGTCGGATATCTGTGGAATAGGCATTGATGTCACTCCTTTACTTGGTTTCATCCGTGTTCGTTTTACGGCGTCCCCCTGCGGTGTGCGTCCCAGCATGTCACCGCAGCCAATACAACCGCAGGCGAATATTGCCTGCGATTTAATCTGTGGCCTATCTAGATATTCGGCGACATTCATTCGGGCGTATACTTGGAGGTAGCGGAGCGTTATTTGGATTAGCACTTAGCGATTTGGTGCAGGGTGGCATAGTCACGATCCTGTCTGCGAGCTCGTCGAAGCGACGCCAGAGCCTTTGATCCAAAGGCGGATTTAGCGCTCGCTATTCGCACAAGAGGCGCTGCGGCCATGACAGCCAAATGGCTACAGAACTAGCCGACAGGATGTAGACGAATTGCAGGCTCTGCTTTTCCCACGTTCAGATGCACAATGCCTGAACAACTCAGGCTGCATAGCGCCGCATGCTCGGTGGACGTGCAGTCGCCCGCGAATGGAGACCGTAATGGCGGAAACTCGTCCCTTATCGGAAAACCTGCCCAAGACGGGCACCGATCAACACCTCGCCTCCAACGTGGCCGCGGGGCATTTGGCGCTGGTACCGACTTGGCTTCCATTGGATGTCGCTTCTGGTCCGAGCCATAATTCAGCCGGCAGCGGCGGTGACGGGATCAGCGAAGGCGTGGTCAGCAGCAACGCACTGGCCGTCTTCGCGCCGTCCAATGCCGCCATTGCGGGACCTCATTCCAGTGCCGGCGCCTTCCAGGGCAACGACGCGCTCATCAATCAGCATCCCACCGAAATGGCTGGGATAGGCGGCAATGGTGGAAGCGGCAATGTTGCCATCGGCAGCGGCGATGGCGGCAATCATGCCGGCACCGGGGGCAATGGGCTCTTCTACGGTGGACTCGTCAGCACCGAAGTCGCGGCGTTTACCCCCGTGAATACTGCTGTGGCTGCAGGCCCCGGCGCGGAGGCTCACGCCGAGCAATCGAACAACGCACTGTTCCTGCAGGGCGCGACCCAGATTGGCGGCATGGGCGGCTCGGGCGGAGACCATAACGTCGCGAGCCACGGCGCGTCGATGAGCCCGGGAACTGCGCTCACATTGACCGGCGACTTTTATGCGGGCCACGGCGGCGATGGATATTTCGTCGGCAGCATGGTCGACGTGAGTATCGCCATTTTCTCACCGATCAACATCGCCGTGGGCGCCGCAGGCGGCTCCGCAGAGGCTCATCAGACAAACAATGTCATTTTCGATCAGGGCACTGTGCAGATCGCAGGCATCGGCGGCAATGGCGGAGGCTTCAACCTGTCGTCAGATACGATTTTTACCGGCAACCACGCAGGTGGCGGCGGTGGGGACGGATCGTCAACCGGCAGCATGGTAGACGTCAATTTCGGCTATTTCCATCCCATCAACATTGCCGTTCCCGCCGGCGGGACGGCGGACGCCCAACAGACCGATCATGTTCTCTATGATCAGCAAGCGCTGCAACTGGCCGGTATCGCAGGCCACGGTGGAGAAGGCAACCTCACGGACGCGCATTCGGCTCTCGTCGACGACATTCTGAGCTTCATGCATAGCTAGAGCAATTCCAGCAAAAGTGTGCCGCGGTTTTCCAGGCAAAGCGTGAAACGCTTTTGCCGGGAATTGCGTGAAAACAAATAGCTAGAGCGGATAGACTCCGACTTGCATTGCAGAGGTTCAACTGCACGAGGCTGTGCTTCGTGTCATTTTCAAGCCATATGTTGAATCGCTTGCTCCGCCCGGCTTTCGTCTCTTGGGCCGATATGGCACGGAACGGACCGGTTCACCGAGATACCGAACATCCCACTCTGACCTCATCCGCATTCTCGCCGATTTCGGCCACCAGAGGCCGTTCGCGGCCGGCGTCTGGCGGTGCCGGAGGGCAGTGTTGCCTGAGTGAGAACAATGTTAACTGGTATTATGCGTCATTAAAGCGCAGTTTCACTAATCATAACGGGTAGTCGGCGATCTTTGTACTTTTGCCGCTTGTCCCCTTTGTCGTTTTGCTACCGGGGTCTGCGACCGCTTTGATTTGAGATATGGAAACAAAGCCGAGCCGATCGCCAGCTGGTGATATCCAATGGCTCTTTCCTCAATGGTTCTGCGGCAGATCGGTTGCCTTTTCAGTGCCTTTGAAAGCTTTGTTGACCCGCTTGCCATACGTGAATTCGGCGAAAGCTGGAAAGTCTGCAGCGACAAGTCGAACCAGCGTACCCGCATGAACAAGCCCTTCAATATGCTCCGCATCCCCAGTTATCTATCGATGAAATCTTATAGACTATAAGAATTATCATGAGAGATCAGACTATTGATATCAATAATACACTCGCTTTTTATCATGACATGTAGTGAGAAGAGGAATAATATGAATAGCTGTTGCGTTGCAAATATCTGGGGAGCACGCAAGTGTCCGACATTGCTAGAACTAAGCGCCGTCTGGGGCGCAATGCACCAACTGTGATCATCATTGAGCACTCTACTCTCGCGCGCACGACCGTGGTGAAGCTTCTTCAGGGTGAACTCGCCGGTTGGAACTTTATAGATTTAATCTCTACCGAGAGTCTCGATCGAGCTCTTGGAGCTGAGGTGCGTTTGATTGCATTGGATCTGGCCGGCAGAGGTGTCGAAAGCACCAGCCTGCGTGATGATCTCGCGGCAATTGCTGCACGTTTTCCTGAGGCTCCGGTCACGTTTCTCTCAGGCACGGATGACGCCATCATAGCCCGTCAGGCGCTCACGATGGGCATCCGCGGCTTTTTCTCGACTTCCCTGCCCGTTGACATTGCCCTTGCCGGTCTTCGTCTCGTTCTGGCTGGAGGAACATTTTTCCCGCAGCTATTGGGAGCTGTTACAGCAGGCTCAAACGATAGCCCACCCAGAAATGAGGCCGAAAAAAGCTTGGATGACAGGACGCAGTACCTGGCGATTGCCGATTTCACTCCCCGGGAGACGGATATCCTCGCGGAGTTGCAATGCGGCTGCTCAAATAAGGTCATTGCGGGCAAACTCAATTTGTCGGGGCATACGGTGAAGATGCATTTGCAACACATAATGCGCAAGTTGCAGGCGCAGAACCGCACTGAGGTGGTTGCCCGCTTAGTTCAAAGAGCCGCCGGCGGGCATGACGCCTTGCCGAGTTAGGTGGTGTCGTCAGGGGGCCGATGTCGGCCAGCCGGTTCCTCGCACTGATCCTTTCCGCTTCGGGCGCCGATGCCCCAATCTCTCGAAGAAGATGTTCATGCCAGGGTTCCTGGTTGGCACATGCCTGTCGAACTTCCCTCCTCACACTAAGTTCTCCAAATGGACTGAGCAAAAGCACCGCAATGACGGACCTCGGAAGAAAGACCTGTTGAGCACCCCTTGAATCGGATCGGAAAAGGTTCCTCGACGTGTCGGGCATCGAATCTGACAGCCTCGCCGCGTGCCAAAACCTGCCGATCCCAGGAACTCCCCGGTCGCCGATTTGTTTTACATTCTGCACCGCCCAGAAGTTTGCCAGGATGCAATCGGGACAGTGGAACTGATCCATGGATATGACGCGAATCCGAGATCACATGGTGGAGCACCACGTTACGGGTCGTGGCATTCGCGATCAAAACGTCACCGAGGCGATGCGCACAGTGCCACGCGAAAAATTTGTCGCTCCCGGCTGCGAGGAATTCGCCTATGAGGATGCGCCGCTGTCGATCGGCGAGGGCCAGACAATCTCGCAGCCGTTCGTTGTGGCCCTCATGCTCGAAAAGGCCAAGCTGGCTGCCGGCGACAAAGTGCTCGAGGTTGGAACAGGCTCCGGCTACGCTTCAGCCCTCATCAGCCGGATAGCAAGGCAGGTCTATTCCATCGAGCGACATGAAAGCCTGGCGCTTCAGGCCAGCGAACGGTTCGAGAAACTCGGATATCGCAACATTGACGTTCGTGTTGGCGATGGCAGCAAAGGCTGGTCGCAAGCCGCCCCGTTCAATGCCATTGTCGTTTCTGCGAGCGCGCCCCAGGTGCCGACCGCGTTGAAAGAACAGCTGGACCTTGGAGGCAGGCTCATCATCCCGATCGGCCGCAGTGAAGAGCAGCGGCTGAAACGCATCACGCGCACCGGGGCCACCGCGTTCGAGGAAGAAGATCTCGGTGGGGTGCGCTTCGTTCCCCTGATCGGCGAAGACGCCTGGACTGCTGCACATCCGATGTACACGGCGCCGGCCCCATCACCACCGGGAACTTTTGCCTCCGCGCAAAGTTCTCCGCGAAACGCTGAAGGAGGGGGCATGGGAAAAATACCTAAACCGCCCGCGCTGCCGGAAGGCGTGCTTGATCATAGCGAATTCCAGCAACGGTTCTGGGCCGTTCAACGCATTTCCTGGGTCGCCTTTACGCTCCTTCTGGCGACCTGCTTGCTGGGCTTGCTCGGAAGGGGCGGTCCGTTTTCACGGCAAACACTCCTATTGCCCGATGGCTCCATCGATTTTCCCGTCATCTCCCGATGGAATGCGCCCGAGGATATGACGGTGAAATTCACGCCGTCGTCCGAAGACCGGGTCTTCACGATCGATGCCGCCTTCCTTCAAACTTTCTCGATCCAGGGCATCGACCCGCCCCAAAAGGCGACTTTCGCGCGGGAAGGACGGATAGGTTATGTCTTCCCCGCCGATCCGGCGGGCTCGACGCAGATCGTGTTTCGTCTGCAGACTCAGCTTCCCGGCGCTCATCGCGCCACCGTCGGCATCGGTGGGGAGACACGCGCCCAGTCCACTTTCATTTTTCCATGAGGGCAGCACGGTGGATGCGGTATTACGCGGACTGGCAATTTATTTCACGCTGCTCGTGATCATCCGCTTGTCGGGAAGACGGACACTGGCCCAGATGACGCCGTTCGATCTGGTCATCGTGCTGGTGATCTCCGAAACCACGCAGCAGGCGATGCTGGGCGATGACTTCTCGATCACCAACGCCGTCATCTTGATCCTGACGCTGTTTACGACCGACATCGGCCTGTCCTATGTCAAGAGGTGGTGGCCTCGCGCAGCGCATATCATCGAGGGCGTTCCGACCGTTCTCGTGACGGATGGCGTCTACGACGAACGCGCGCTCAAAGGCGCCCGCCTGCAGAAGGAAGATGTCATGCAGGCGGCGCGAAGCCAGGAAGGCGTCGAGAGCGTGACGGAGATAAAATTTGCGATCCTCGAAGTGAGCGGCAATATCAGCATCATCAAGAAGCAGAAATCCGTCTGACAATCGATCTCTGGCATCAAAAGGTCGACGTGATCTTATCATTTTGCTTGTAAGTTAAATATTGACATCTGTCAGCTAAAAGTTTACACGTCGATCATGATCAAGTCGTTCAGAAACAAAGCTCTGGCAGATCTTTTTGAGACAGGCAAAACTGCAAAGATCGATGCCAAGCTGCAAATGCGCATTCTGATCCGGCTCGACCGCCTGGAACAGGCCGAAAAGCCTGATGACATGAACCTCCCGGGGTTCGACTTCCATGCCCTGAAGGGTCATCATCCCACCCGGTACACCGTTCACGTCAACGGCCCCTGGTGCATTACATTCGAGTTCGACGGCAACGATGCCGCCCGCGTCGATTTCGAGCAATATCACTGAGGCGGCTCGGACTGGGGAATGACTTAATGCGCGTATATGAAACGACGAGGCAGACGATGCGCTGCCCTTCCCACCCTGGGGCGCTGCTCGAGGACATCATCCCCGCAACGGGAAAAACCAAGGTGGAGATTGCCAACCTGCTCGGAATCTCGCGTCAGCAACTCTACGATATCCTGAACGAGAAGAAGCCGGTGTCGCCCAATGTCGCTGCTCGGCTTGGGAAATTGTTCGGTGATGGCCCCGCAATATGGCTACGAATGCAGGCTGCCTATGATGCTTGGCACGCCGAACGGGAGGTGGACGTCTCCGGCATCCCGACGATCCGGGCAGCTTGAGTGAAGCTGTCGGCCCGCGCGCTTCAGAAGGACAGGTCGAGCGCCCTGCCCTCGAACAGACGGTCGCGGGAACCTTCGAGATGCGCCTTCATCAGTCTTTGCGCATCGTCAGGCCGGCCATCGGCGATCGCCTTGTAGATGGCGTTATGCTCTTCATAGACCTGTTCCAGCCCCTGGCGGGGACCAAGCAGGGACAGGCCGTGGAGATGCATGCCGACGGCGATATGGGCTTTCAGCGCATCGATCGAGGCCGTGTAATAATGATTGTTGGCAGCCTCCGTCACCGCGCGGTGGAAGATGAAATCGGCATCGGTGCGATGAAGCTGATGGCTGGTCGCCTCGCGCAGATCGGCAAGCGCGCTGGCAATCTTCTGGATCGCCTGCTCATTGCGGCGTTTGGCGGCGAAATAGGCGGCGGCCGGCTCGATCGTCAGGCGGAATTCGTAGCAGCGCTGAATGTCGGCGATCGTCTTGACCGGCGAATAGGCGAGCTGCGTCGTCGGCGACCCATGCGCGCTGACGAAGGTGCCGGCGCCCTGCCGGGCATAGACCATGCCCTGATCGCGCAGGCGGGCCAGCGCATCGCGGACGATCGGCCTCGACACACCCAGCATAGAGGCAAGTTCATGTTCGCCGGGAAGACGGGAATCCGGCGGATAGTTTCCGCCGCGGATACGCTCAAGCAGTTGGTCGAAGACGCGATCGACCAGTTTGACGGCCTTGCCGCGTTCGGGCTTGCCCGGCGGGCCGGCTTCCGCGTTCAAAGATTCGCCATTCACTTCAACCACGTCATTCTCCCCGACGGTATCTTACTATGCCGCCCGATTCCAAAGAACCAGTCTTATCAAACTATCGGGAGTGCCGAAGCCCCCCGACTTGACGGCGCACCGAAAATGCCGCCCGTCCGCTGCCGTGACATCGAACCACGGCACGCCGGCTTCGACTTCGCCCTGCGGCGCCAGCACTCTGACCCCGAGCGCCTGGAAAACGGCAAGCGCGGTATCACCGCCGCCGACCATCAGCATATCAGGCTTGGTATCATCGATCACCGTTCTGACGCCGGCCGCAAAGCGGCGGGCGACAAGTGTTGCATCGGCTGCCATATCGCCGGTGCAGCGCAGCAGCGCCGGCAGCGCTCCGCCCTCCCCGCCTTCGACCTGCCCCATCGGCGCGTCCACTACCATACGCAAGGCGCCCGAGGCTTCGAGCCGGTTCATCTGGGCTGTCGTAATTGGATCGCGCGAGCCAAAGGCAAACAGCGTGCGCTGGGTCGCCGCAAATTCCGTCACCGGCCGCCCCGCTTCGCCGAGCCCACGGGCGAGCGCCGCGCCGAGGCCGCGCGCACCGACCGCAAGCGTCTTCAGCCAGTCATGACCTTCGACGATCCGGTCGAGATCGGTATCGTCCTCGGCATCGGCAACGACAACATTGTCTGCGCTGCCCTCGAACAGCTTGGCGATCGGCAGCGGCTTGTTGACGCCACGGCCGACGACACAGCCTCGGTAGGTCAGGCGCTCCTGATCGGGAATGGCAGGCGCCACAAGGATATTCTTCAGGCCGAGCGCATCTGCGAGCGCCAGGCTTTCCGCCGCGACATTGCCCTTCAGGCGGGAGTCGATCTTCTTCATCACGACTGCGGGCTTCACGCCGCAAAGCGCCTCGGTCGCCAAGCGCACCCTTTCGGCAGCTTCGCGCTCGCCAAGCGCGCGTGAGGCGGTATTGATAACGACAACGTCACAGCCGGTGGCGATCGCATGCTCTGCGGCCTCGACATCGACGGCGACCGCAACCGAAAGGCCGGCTTCGACGAAGGGCGTGCCGGTATCGAGCGCGCCTGTCAGATCATCGGCAATGATGGCGGCCTTCAACGTCATGCGGTCTGTCCGGTGTTGACGGCATGACAGGCGACGAGATGGCCGGGCTTAGCCTCCTGCCACGCAGGGATAACCTTGCTGCAGACATCCATGGCAATCGGGCAGCGCGTGTGGAAACGGCAGCCGGTCGGCGGGTTCAGCGGGCTCGGCACATCACCCTGCAGGATCTGGCGCTGACGGGTGCGCTCGTGCCCCGGATCGGTCTCCGGAACGGCCGACAGCAGCGCCCTGGTATAGGGATGCAGCGGATTGTCGAAGAGTTCCTCGCGGGTGGCAAGTTCGGCGAGCCGCCCGAGATACATGACACCGACACGGGTGCTGATATGGCGCACGACCGCCAGATCATGGGCGATAAAGAGATAGGTCAGCCCGTATTTTTCCTGCAGGTCGAGCAGCAAGTTGATGATTTGCGCCTGGATCGACACGTCGAGCGCCGAGATCGCCTCGTCGCAGACGATGAATTTCGGTTGGCAGGCAAGCGCGCGGGCGATGACGACACGCTGGCGCTGGCCGCCGGAAAGCTCGTGCGGGTAACGCTGGGCAAACCGGGTCGGCAGGCCGACATCGGTGAGCAGCGTCGCCACCCTCTCCTTCAGTTCGGCCTTGGTGCAGAGCTTGTGGAAGAGGATCGGCTCGCCGATCGCCTCGCCCACCGTCATGCGCGGATTGAGTGTCGAATACGGGTCCTGGAAGACGATCTGCAGGTCGCGGCGGAAGGGCCGCATCTGTTTTTCATCGAGCGTCGCCAGATCCTGGCCCTTGTAGACGACCTTGCCGCTGGTCGCCTTGTAGAGATTGAGGATGGTGAAACCGGTCGTCGACTTGCCGCAGCCGGATTCGCCGACGAGGCTCAGCGTCTCGCCTTCCATGATATCGAGATTGACATTGTCGAGCGCATAGACCGTCGCCGAGCGTTCGCCGAAGGCGCCGAGCTTGACGTGGAAATGCTTGACCAGGTTTTCGACCTTGAGCAGCGGTTCGGCAGCCATCATGCGGCCTCCTGCATTCTCTGGACGACGAAACAGGCGGCGCGATGATTGCTGCTGCCGCTCAACGGTTCGAGCTGCGGCACCTTCTCTTGACAGATCGCCTCTGCAAGCGGACAGCGCGGCGCAAACGGGCAGCCCTTCGGCCGGCGGCCAGGCTCCGGTGGCGTGCCGCCGATCGAGCTCAGCCGGCTTGCCGGCGGGTCCGAGAGTTTCGGGATCGACGACAGCAGGCCGCGCGTATAGGGATGGCTCGGGCGGGCATAGAGTTCATCAACAGGCGCGTCCTCGACCACCGTGCCGGCATAGAGCACGGCGACGCGATCGACCAGGCCGGCGATCAGCGCCAGATCATGGGTGATCCAGACGACGGACATGCCGAGCTTGGTCCTGAGGTCCTTCACCAGATCGACGATCTGGGCCTGGATGGTGACGTCGAGCGCGGTCGTCGGCTCGTCGGCAATCAGGAGCTTCGGATTGCAGGCAAGGCCGATCGCGATCATCACCCGCTGGCGCATGCCGCCGGAAAGCTCATGCGGATAGGCCTGCAGCCGTTCTTCCGGGCCGGGGATGCCGACCAGGCGCAGAAGCTCGACGGCGCGCGTGCGGGCTTCGGCCTTTTTCATGCCGCGGTGATAGATCAGCGGCTCGCAGATCTGGTCGCCGACGCGCATGACGGGATTGAGCGAGGTCATCGGATCCTGAAAGACGAAGCCGATATCGCCGCCGCGCACCTTGCGCAGCTCGCGATTGGACATCGTCTGCAGGTCGCGGCCGTCGAAGGTCGCCGATCCCCTGGTAACCTTGATCTTGTTCGGTAGCAACCGCATCAGGCTCAGCATGGTCAGGCTCTTGCCGCAGCCGGATTCTCCGACGACGCCGAGAGTCTCGCCCTTGTCGACATGGAGATCGATGCCGTCGACAACGACGGCCGGACCATTGCGGCCATCGATCTCGACAGTGAGGCCCCTGACATCGAGCAGGCGGTCGGTGCTTATGGTGTCCATCATTTGCTGCCCCGCGGATTGAGCGCGTCGTTGAGGCCGTCGCCGAGGAAGCTGAAGGCAACCGAGGCAAGGCCGAGCACGGCCGCCGGAGCGGCGAGAAGATGCGGATAATGCTGCCAGACGCGGAGGCCGTCCGAGATCATATTGCCCCAACTCGGCGTCGGCGGATTGACACCGACGCCGAGGAAGCTGAAGGCGCTTTCAAGCACCATCGCCGTGCCTAGACCGGCGCTGACGGAGACGATCAGGGGTCCCAGCGCATTCGGCACGACATAACGCTTGATGATGATCCAGTTCGAAAGGCCAAGCGCCTGGGCCGCGGTGATATAGGGCCGGCTGCGGATCGACAGCACCTGGGCGCGCACGAGACGGGCATAGGGCGGCCAGGAGATCAGCGCCATCGACCCGAAGACGAGGATGAAATCCACCCATATCGTCTGGCGGTAGAAGGGATTGAGCGTCTCGAGGTAGCGCGCCTCCATCCATTTGCTGATCGGCGATTTCAGCGAGGCGTTGATGACGACGACCAGCAGCAGGTTGGGAACTGACATCGTCACATCGGTCAGCCACATGATGGCGCGGTCGAAGGGATTGCCGAAGAAACCGGCCACCGCACCCAGCGTGAGGCCGATCACCACCGCGAACAAGGTGACGATGACGGCAACGAGGAAGGCAGTCCGCGTGCCGAAGACCACGCGGCTGAAGACGTCGCGGCCGAGATCGTCGGTGCCGAAGAGGTGGCTCATCGACGGCAGCGCGTTGCGGGCGTTGAGGTCCTGGCTCAGATAGTCATAGGGCGTGAGATAAGGCCCGAAGATCGCCGTGAAGGCGAGGATCAGCACAACGCAGAGCCCGAAGACGGCGAGCTTGTTGCGCTTCAGCCGATACCAGGCGTCGCGCCAGAGGCTGACCGGCGGTTCCTCGGCGGTTTCAGCGGTGGAAAGAGGGATTGCGGACATGGTCAGCGGCTCCTTCTTGAATCATTGGCGCGCGGGTCGAGCAGCGGATAGAGCACGTCGACCAGCAGGTTCGACACCATCACCAGGAACGATCCGATCAGCGTGATCGCCAGAATGACCGGATAATCGGAATTGATCAGCGCCTGCACCGTCAGCCGGCCGAGGCCCGGCAGGCCGAAAACGAGTTCGACGAAGATCGCGCCGTTGACGATGGTAATCATGATCAGGCCGAGCTGTGTGACGACGGGCGTCAGCACCGGCCGCAGGATATGGCGCAACGCCACGATGATTTCGGGCACGCCCTTGGCGCGGGCAGTCCGGACGAAATCCTCCGACAGGACCTCGATGACGGCGGCACGCGTCTGACGCACGATCAGCGCGATCGGCTGGAAGGAAAGGACGAGCAGTGGCAGCAGGATCCTGACATCGAGGATGCCGCCCCAGCCATAGGGCACGCTCGCACCCGGCAGCAGCACGATGAGGCCGACCATCAGCAGCGGGCCGGCGACATAGGCCGGGATCGCCCAGAGGAAGAGCGCCGAGCCCAGAATGGCATAGTCGATGCGCGAATTCTGGTTCAGCGCGGCGATCATGCCGAGCGGGATCGCGACGACAGCCGTCAGAATGATGGAACAGAGGGCAAGCTGGAAGGAGACGGGTGCGGCGGCCGAGACCATGGCCCAGACGGAGCGGCCCGAAGTCAGCGAATTGCCGAACTGGCCGTGCAGCAGGTTCCAGATGTAAAGGCCGAACTGGACGATGAAGGGCTTGTTGAGGCCGGCACTTTCGCGAATGGCTTCGATGCGCTGCGGATTATAGGCGACATCACCAGGCGCGCGCAGGAAGATCAGCTTGATCGGATCGCCGGCGCCATAGAAGGCCAGCGCGTAAACGGCCAGCATCACGACCAGAACGGACGGAATCCAGATGGCAAACCGGGTTAGCACGTAGCGCAGCAAGGCTACCTCCCGCCTGTTGTTCGATGCGTTCCCGCTTTTGGCTGCGATCGCATCTCTTCTTCTTGACACGTGCGCGAAGGCCTTGCGGCCTTCGCGCGTTTATTGCCAGGAACGCTCATTCCCAATCAACCGATGGAAATGTTCCAGGGTTCGACGACCTGCCAGTCGAGATTCTTCTCCAGGCCCTTGACCTCCTTGGTGGCCCAGCGCGACATCGCCTGAGAATACCACGGGATGAAAGCCCAATCGTCGCGGAACGCCTTCTGGGCTTGCTGGGCGAGAGCGATGCGCTGCGGATCATCCGCAGCCTTGGTTGTCGCTTCGGCCAAGGCGCTGTCGACCTTGTCGTTCTTGTATCCGCCAAGCTTGTTCTGGGCGTTCGACGAAGTCGAGGCGATGGAGCCGGCGAGATAAGAGACGGCATCGGGAACACGGGTGCCGACATCGTCGCGGAAGATCTGGACCGAGTTCTGATCCGGACCGGCATAGGAATCCTGCTGCGGCTTCATGTCGACGGCGGTGATGCCGAGATTCTGGCGCCACTGCTCGGCGATGAACTGGGCGGCAGCCTGAATGGCCGGCCCCGAGATGCCGACGAACAGGATCTTCGGCAGCCGCTCCGGACCGCCATAGGTCGATTCCGCAAGCAGCTTCTTTGCGCCTGCGGGATCATAGGGATAGGGCTCGAAGCCGGAATTATCAGCACCCGGAACCGAGTTGAGGATCTGATCGGCCTTCTTGTGCGGCCCGTCGGGATAGGACGCCTTGAACAGGCCATCGCGATCGACCGCCATGATCAGCGCCTGGCGGACCTTCGGATCGTCCATCGGCGCACGGGAGATGTTGAACCAGAAATGCTGGCTTGTGGGTATCAGCGGGCCGGCCGAGAATTCCGGGCCGAGATCCTGGATGATGGTCGAGGTGATGAGTTCGGTATGGGCGTTGAACTCTCCCGACTTGATCAGCGACGTCGCGCTGACATTGTCCTCGATCGAGGTGATGTCGATGCGGGCAAGCTTCGGCTTCGGCCCGAAGAAATTCTCGTTCGGCTCGAAGGAGAGCTTGCCGGCGTCGATATCGATGCTCGTCAGCTTGAAGGGGCCGGAGAAGACCGGCTTACTATCGGGCTTGTACCAGTCGATGATCTCCTCGCCGTCGCTGCCGCGCGACTGCGACGCCTTGGTGATCGGCGCGATATGGTTTGCCAGCCGCATGAAGAAGATCGGATCGGCGGCAGCCAGCGTCACCACCACAGTCCCCTCGTCGGGGGTTGCGACACCGGTCAGCTCGTTGCCGGAGCCGGCGGCGATTTCGGCATAACCCTTGACCTTGCTCAGCACCTGGTCGGCGCGCTGGCTCTTGGTGTTCGGCATCGAGGCGACTTCCCACGATCCCTTGACATCGGCCGAGGTGATCTTGCTGCCGTCGGAGAAGACGGCCTTAGGATCGATCTTGAAGGTCCAGACGGTGTTGTCGGCCGATTCCCAGCTGGTGAAGACGTAAGGCTTGATATTGCCTTGGCTATCGAAATACATCGGCGCCGCCCACCAGATCGAATTCCAGCGGAACGTCCTGCCGCCGCCGCGCAGCGGCGACCAGTCCTGGTCGAAGGCCGGATGCGCGACCTTGAGCACCTGCCCTTCATCGGCCAGCACGATGCGGGCATTCATCCCGAACACGGTCAGGCCGACGCCGGCCGCAAGACCGAGCTTCAGCGCGTTGCGGCGCGATAGATTGGTTTTATCCGATTGATCAAAAGACATGGCATTCCCTCCCACGGTGAATTCGGCAGCGCTCTCCCTGCACCTTCCAGGCGCAGCACAATCCGTCCCGTATCGTTCTCTCGTTATTGTAAATATGTCAACAAAAAATCGCTATTTTCATCCGAACAAAATTTCAACGTAAAAATAAATAAATAATAACAATCAGATAAGTTTTCGTCTCTTCGCTTCCGCATTTTGTCTTCTTGACAAAAGCGCTGCAATGGAAAAGTTCTTTGCACTCCATCACAACAGACGAATGACATTTCCATGCGCCATCGGGCGGTTCATCGCCCCCAGACAGGACGCGCCGAGGAGGGCGGAATGAGCCATCACAGGATCACAGGCGTTTTCAGCGCATCGGCAACGCCGCTGACGGCAGACAATACACCTGATCTCGCCCTTTTCACCGATCATTGCCGGCAGTTGCTCGCCGAGGGATGCCATGGCGTGGCGCTGCTCGGCACGACGGGCGAGGCCAATTCCTTTTCCGGCACCGAGCGCCGCACGATTCTGGAAGCGGCGCTGAAGGCCGGCATTCCCGCCGACAGGCTTTTGCCGGGCACCGGCGTCGTCGCCATTCCCGAAACGGTGGAACTGACCCGGCACGCGCTGTCGCTCGGCGTCACCAAGGTGGTGATGCTGCCGCCCTTCTACTACAAGGGCGTTTCCGACGACGGTCTTTTCGCCGCCTATTCGCAGGTACTGGAAAAGGTCGCCGATACCCGCCTGCAAGTGATCCTCTATCATATTCCGCAGGTCTCGGGCGTGCCGCTCTCCATTCCGCTGATCGGACGGCTGATTGCCGCCTTCCCGGAAACGGTCGTCGGCATCAAGGAATCTGCCGGCGATTTCAACAACATGCAGGCGATCATCGCCGCCTATCCCGGTTTCTCGGTGCTGGCGGGCGCCGATCCGCTGCTGTTGCCGCTCTTGAAGGCCGGCGGCGCCGGCTGCATCACCGCCACCTCCAATCTGGTGGCGAATTCGCTGCGCACCGTCTACGACCATGTCCATGACGAGGCGCGCGCTGGCGATGTCGAGGCGGCGCAGGCACGCATCAACGCCTATCGCACGCTGTCCAATTCCTACGTCCAGATCCCGACCATCAAGGCGATGGTGGGGCTGAAGACCGGCAATTCTGCCTGGAAGCGCACACGTGCGCCGCTGATGCCGCTCGGCGATGCCGATTATGCCGCGCTCGCCGAAAGCTACGCCAAACTGCCTTGAGGAGATCCGTCATGCGTTTTACCGGCCTGCCCCCGGAAGCCGTTCCGGCCCTGATGACCGGGGCCACCGCCCCTCACCCCACGATCGAGGGTCGTACGGAAGCCTATCTGCCCTCCCCCTGCATCCAGAACCATGCCGCCAATCTTGCCTTTCTGTCCGACGGCACGCTGACCTGCGTCTGGTTCGGCGGCACGATGGAGGGCATGGGCGACATCTCGATTTACATGTCGCGGCTGGCGCCCGGCTCCGAGCGCTGGTCCGAACCGGAAAAGATGAGCGACGATCCGCAGAAATCCGAGCAGAATCCTTTGATTTTCAATGCCCCTGACGGAAAGATCTGGCTGCTCTATACCTCTCAAACCTCGGGCAATCAGGACGGCTCCATTGTCAAATGCCGGATTTCAAATGATGGCGGCCGGAGCTTCGGCTCTGTCCGGATCCTCTGCGACAGCCCCGGCACCTTCGTTCGCCAGCAGATCGTCGTCAACGGCAGGGGCGACTGGCTGCTTCCGATCTTCCGCTGTGTCGGCCTGAACGGCCAGCGCTGGAGCGGCGATGCCGACACGGCTGCCGTGCTGATATCACGTGATGGCGGTGCGAGCTGGCAGATGCACGATATTCCGGACAGCATCGGCGCCGTGCACATGAACATCCTGCCGCTCGGCGGCGACGAGATGATCGCCTTCTACCGCAACCGTTTCGCCGAAAATATCCTGTCCAGCCGATCATCCGATGGCGGCGAGACCTGGAGCGTGCCCGCGCCCACCGACCTGCCGAACAACAACTCATCGATCCAGGCCACCATCCTCAATGATGGAGCGATCGCAATGGTTTACAACCATTCGAATGCCGGCATGTCGGATGCGCGGCGCCAGTCGCTCTATGACGAAATCGAGGGCAGCGAGGCGGGAGAGACCGCCATTGTCGCCGATAACGGCCGCAAGGCGGTCTGGGGTGTTCCGCGTGCGCCGCTGAGCCTGGCGATATCGAGGGATGGCGGCAAGAGCTTTCCGCACCGCGTCGATCTCGATACCGGCGACGGCTTCTGCCTCAGCAACAATTCGAAGGATTCGCTGAACCGCGAATTCTCCTATCCCTCGGCGATCCAGGGCAGCGACGGCACGCTCCATATCGCCTACACCTACTACCGGCGCGCCATCAAATATATCGGCCTCGCCCCGCAATCGCTGCCGTGAGCAAAACGACAGCCGGAAAATTGTAAACCTGCATCCGATCGGCTGCGAAAGGATGCGGGATACAACGGCTGCCGGGCGGCAGCAGGATGGCAGTTGACAACAGGTTCGGATGCGTCGCCGTCATCGGAGTGGCGGCTTGCCCGTTGCGCTGAAATGCAGCCGTCATCGATGACAAATTCCATAAGCTACTGATATTTTTATGGATATTCACGCAGCAACCTGCCTTGAAGCGTGGCCTGACCACATACCGGCCGATAAAAATCTCCGCCCTTTGGAATGCCGGCTTGACATTGATCTTACAACTTTACATTAAAGAGAGCGACGATATTGCAGGGAGGACTGGTTCATGGCCAGCTTGGGTTCGCCAATCACGATAATTCGGCCGCATCTGATCGAATTCGGCGTCGGCACGGCGGGAAAGCTCGGCAAATGGGCTGATGAAAAGGGCTATCGGCGCACACTTGTCATCTCCGATGCCTTCAACGCCTCGCGCATCGACGTGCTGGAACTGAAAGGCGAGGTCACTGTTTTTTCCGAGGTGACGCCTGAACCGGATACCGCCAATCTCGAAAAAGTCCTGGCAGCGGCAAACGCCGCCGATGCCGAGCTGATCGTCGGCTTCGGCGGCGGCAGCGCCATGGATCTGGCAAAGCTGGCCGCCGTGCTTGCCGGCTCCGCGCAGACGCTGCACGAGGTCGTCGGCCCGAACAAGGTGCATGGGCCACGCAAGGTGGCGCTGGCCCAGGTGCCGACCACATCGGGCACCGGCAGCGAGGCCGGCATCCGCGCGCTCGTCACCGATCCCGCCACGAAGGCAAAACTTGCGGTGGAAAGCCTGCATATGCTCGCCGATATCGCCGTCATCGATCCGGCCCTGACCTTCAGCGTGCCGGCCCGCACGACGGCGGCAACCGGCGTCGACGCGATGGCCCATTGCGTCGAGGCCTTCACCAACCGCAAGGCCCATCCGATGGTCGACATCTATGCGATCGAGGGAACGCGCCTCGTCGGCAAATATCTCGCCCGCGCCGTCAAGGACGGCAACGATGCCGAGGCGCGCGCCGGCCTGTCGCTCGCCTCGCTGTACGGCGGCTTCTGCCTCGGCCCGGTCAATACCGCCGGCGGCCATGCGCTCGCCTATCCCCTCGGCACGCGCTGGCATGTGGCCCATGGCGCGGCCAATGCGCTGATCTTCCCGCATGTGCTTGCCTTCAACACACCGGCCGCCCCGGAAAAGACGAAGGCGGTGATGGAAGCGCTCGGTTATGAGACCTCGGAAAACACAGCATCGGTCTTCGATGCGGCTTACGCTTTCTGCGCCGAACTCGGCATCGAGATGAAGCTGTCCGGCCTTGGTGTGCCGGAAAGCGATCTCGACGCCATGGCCGACGACGCCTTTGCTATCCGCCGTCTGCTCGACAACAATCCGCGGGACCTCTCACGCGCCGACATTCGCTCGATTTATGCAGCCGCCTTTTAGGCGACACGATTTTCAGAAGGGACCTTGATGATGGACAGGAATGCGAAAGTCGCCGTGACGCTCGGTGATCCCGCCGGCGTCGGCCCCGAAGTGATCGTCAAGGCCTTGGCGGCCCTTCCAAGGGAAGAGCGCCGCGATTTCGTCATCGTCGGCAATGTCGAAGCGCTGGAACGCGCCGACCGCGTCACCGGCGCCGGGCTGCGGTTCGGCCCCGCCGATGCCGCCGGCGACGACAGGATCGCCGTCGATGAAGTCGCGCTCGGCGCGGCCCTGCCCAAGATCGGCAAGGTCAGCCCCGTCGCCGGCGATGCCTCGGTGCGCTATATCACCCGCGCCGTCGATCTCGCCATGTCTCATGAAGCCGATGTCATCGTCACCGCGCCGATCAACAAGGAAGCGATGAACCTCGCCGGCCATCACCATGACGGCCACACCGGGCTGCTCGCCCATCTCACCGGCTCGAAGAGTTCTTTCATGCTGCTCGCCTCCGAGCGGCTGAACACCATCCACGTCTCCACCCATATTTCGCTGAGGGGCGCGATCGAGCGCGCCAAGACCGAGCGGGTGCTGGCCACCATCGAAGCCGGCCACAGGCACTTCCTGCGCCTCGGCAAGACCGCGCGCATCGCCGTCGCCGGCCTCAATCCGCATTGCGGCGAAAACGGCCTGTTCGGCACCGAAGACATGGAATTCCTGGCGCCCGCCGTCGAGCAGGCGCAGGCAAAAGGCATCGACGTCGTCGGGCCGATCTCGGCCGATACGGTGTTTGCCCGCGCCTATAACGGCGCCTTCGATCTCGTCATCGCCCAATATCACGACCAGGGCCATATCCCGATCAAGCTCGTCGCCTTCGAGACCGCGGTCAACGTCTCGCTCGGTCTGCCGATCGACCGCGTCTCGGTCGATCACGGCACCGCCTTCGACATCGCCGGCACCGGCAAGGCCAACCACGTCAACATGCTGTCGGCCATCGCCTATGCCCGTCTGATGGCCCGCTCGCCACGGCAGAGGGTGTGACGGTTATCGAGCTGGCCGAGTCTGCATGGCCATGGTTCTGTCTAGGAGACGAGCCGTTACATAAGCGAAACATACGACGGCACTCAGAAGCACGAAGAAGGCGAGAGGGCCGTTCAATCCAATCCACCCGGCGACCGGCTTGAAAACACCGATCACACCTCGGTGCAGGATGTAGACAGGGTAGGAGATATATCCGACCCACGTTGCCAGCGTCTCTGCCTTTGCTGGCATCTCCAGAAAGAGGCCCAGCATCACGATGAGCGGCGCCAGGGCCATCGCGAACATCAAATCATAGTACGGCCGCAGCAGGAGAGGAACCGGCGCGGCAATACAAATCATCAGCAGAAGGCACGGCACGATGGCCACCCAACCCTTCCTCCAGGCGGGCATGCCACCGAACAGACGGCTGATCACGACCCCTGCCGTGAATGAAAACATCACCCTTGGGAGACCACCCACCGCTGAAGGCCACTCCCAGCCGATATTCAACATACCGTAGTGAAGGCCCACAAAAACCAAAAGCGCAGCCGAAACCAACGCAACGCCGCAAAGGGCGCGGACGGAGAGCCGGAAAAGCCATAGCGCGAAGACAATATTCACCAACAATTCCCAGAACATCGACCATGCCGGGCCATTGATTGGAAACATCCCCTGCATCGGCTTCGTCTGCAGGAAATACATCGGGCTGGGCAGAAAAACCCCGTTGGCCACGGTCGACACCAGCAAGTCAACGACACTTTGATCTCTGAGACCCCAGCCTGTTAACAGTATGATCTGGACGAGACCGACCAAAATTCCGATCAAATAGAGCGGATAAAGGCGCTTGATTCGAGCCGTCATAAACCCCTGGAATGGCAGACCACGCGAAAGCCGCTTTCCATAAATCTCCGCGATAATGAACCCGCTGAGAACGAAGAAAAAGTCGACTGCCAGATAGGCCGATGGAGCATATCGTTCCTGGAAATGGGTAGCGACGACACAGATAGCGGCAAACCCACGCATCGCATCCAGAGAATAGTAACGGCTGCGGTCGGGAATCGAGACGCCAGCGTCGTCAATCGTCGATGGCGAATAACCGCGGTCCAGACTGGTCATCTGATGGATTATCCTCTTTCGCTTGCGTCTGAGTGGCGTTCAGACGCGGTGGGGAAAGTGACGTCGTGCCGACTTACTGCTTTAAGTATCAATCGGCTCCTCCGCAACGCAGGTTGCTGCGGAGGAGCACCGATATCACGATTGTCGTGTCACAGGTTCGACAGGCGCGTCCCTATTGGTTTTGCGCTGCCGTACCTGCTTTATGCTGCCGATCAAGACATTGAGACGCGACCTGCACAGAACAAAGATCAGGCAGCAATATGCAATTCCGCCTGCAACGATTTCCACAGCCAAACGTGGATAAGGCGACCAATGAATGAGCGTTTCATGCAGGAGAAAAACCACCGCAACCATTCCTGCACAAGCCAGGCTGGGCCGAAGAAACTGCCTGAGATAGGCTCCGACACTCAGCTCTATATGCTGCGAAACCTTCCAGCTGGTGATTGGCCAAAACAACAAAACTTCGATCATTATGGCGAAAACAATCGTCGTGACGCCATAAGGATAGAGAATTGCGATCGTCAGGAGTGTGAGGAGGTTTCGTGCCAGCTGGTAGTAAAACCACCAATCCATCTCTCCTTGGCTCTTGATCAAGGATGCCTGCACGTAGCCGATCCCGGCCATCAACCCGATAACGCAGTAGAACCGGACCGGCCAGACGGCCTCGATCCAGTGCGCACCGAAAATTGTCGCGATCGCATCATCGGCAACTGCGGCAAGGCCAATGAATACGGGGTAGGAAACCAGAGCGCATCCAAACGTTGCCATGAGAAATGCTTCTCGAACTTTCTTCGGATCGGTCCGCAACGACGACAGCAAGACGTGGGTGACAGATGTTAAGCCCCCGGCGATGACGTTGTTGATCATATCAAACAAACGCTTCGAGAAATTATAAATGCCGAGCGCCGACGGGCTTAAGAGCACACCGATGATCAAGTTGTCCAAGCTCATCGTCTGCAAAAACCGAGTGCCGGATGCAAAAAAGCCGTAGTGCAGGAGGTCGTTCAGGCTTTGTCTCTTCAAGTGAAGTCCGGGCGACCACCCTGCACCCCAGAAAGCAGCGCCGCATGATGCCGCCGTGGCCGCGATCTGTGCAATCGCGAGCGCCCACAAGCCGAAACCCGCGAGAACCAAAACAAGGCAAATGCAAGCAGACGTGACGGTCGCTATAACTGTGCGGACGGCCACCAGATGGAATGACATCTTCCTGTTGACGATCGCGTTCGGAACGATGGCGGTGAAGTCGAAGAACACCTTCAGTCCCATGATGTAGATAAGGGAGGTGACTTCCTTGTGTCCCACATATGCCGCGATTGGCGAAGCGGCGATACACAAGACTCCGTAGACCAAAAATGAGAAAGCAAGCGACAGCAGGAATATCGTATCCAGATGGCTTCGCCTTATTTCGGATCGTTGTATGATTGCTTCCCCAAATGCAGTCGGTCCAAAACTGCCCGCAAACGACACGATGCTGAATGACAGCGCGACGAGACCGAAATCCTGAGGCTGGAGGACTCGAGACGTCACCACGAAAACTGCGAAAGTGAGGACCGTCGGAATAAGCGTACTCATCGCCGACCAGAAGGCGCCGGTTACAGCAGCCGCGGATCGGTTCTTGTTGACATGGCTGAATAGAATATCATCGTCTCGTGCAACCGACAAAACTGAGCTCCTACTGGGAATCAAACTATCGAGGGATGAGGTACGAGATCTCTGGCAGGTAGGCTGTGGCTTAGATCCATGGGTATACTTGACCTGTACCAAGTTCCGTTCATCTCATACGGAAGGCGGGACATTGCCGCTAAAAGCTCACTGGAATTTGTCGCTTTCTCCACCAGAGGGGTGTCGCCAGCCCAGCTACTGATGACGTCGTGCAGCTTACTTCCGCTTCTCGCAACCGCGACATGTGGCTTGTTGAGCAAAAGACAGAGAATATGACCATGCAGACGGTTGGTGATGATCCGCTGCGCGCCGGACAGCATCTTCACGCCGTAGTCGACATATCGGGCAGCGACATCCTCGTGATGTTGGGCCACCATCTCGGCGCGGCTGAAGCCACACCGCATGGCTGCCTTAACAACACTCGACTTGCGCATGCGCGACAAACTGTCCGGACCGTTAATCCAATTGGTAAGGGGGCCGTCAACAATCGCTCGCGCTTCGGCGATATCGACGTCGTCCTCTCCAAAAGGCTGCATGACGTATAAGACCCTGAGAGGGTCGGCTTCGAATGGTTTAGGCAGCTCAATGCCGAATGCCGTGTCCGGGCCGGCCTCGATATCGCAATCGAAGTTGGCTTTTGCCAGCTCGAAACTCTGCTCATCGCGCGTCATAAAGAAAAATTTGCGATGCCTTCCAATCGTACGCTTCGCGTACTCCTTCAGTGACTCGTTCGCGAAATCGATGGTTTGAGGCATCTGAACGATGGTTCGATCCGGATATCTGCAAGCCAGACGATAGCGAATATCATCCCTGCCGATCCGGCCATCTCCGAAGTCTGACCACCCGCAAATGAATATTGGAGCGTCGCCAGGAGTGGATTTTACTTCGTCAATACTTTTGGGAGAGCCGCCGGCAAGCACCGGCAGGCGCCCTGTTATACCGTACAATACATTAACCAACCCCAACCAACTTGCGTGGTGACCGGGATCTTTAGTGGATGGAAAATCCATTATAATGTATGGCTGCCCTCTACTAACAAATTTCCTTACCGATCTAATCAACTTTTCTTGCTGTCGCCGTATTACAACTTCGCCCAGATGATACATATATTCTACTTGCATTTTCAAAATTAGATTAGCAATTACATGTCCAAGTTTTAGAAGTCAATTGGACTGCCGTGCGTCATAGCTACGCACCAAATTTACCCTAGTTTTTAAGGTAAATGATGATGACGAGGTTCGGACCTCGCCGACCTCCGGGCGATTGCAGCACTGGGAGGGAGCGGTCGTTAGACGCCGAACAGACGGCGATCCCAGAAGACGGGTTGGTGAAGGCTGACCGCGATCGAGGGGAATTCCGGGTGGGCCGGGTTGATCAATATGTTGTTGTCGACGCGGGCGACGACGCTTGGGACCAGCAGGATGGCGCTGCGCTTCTCCTGGCACCAGCGTTCGCCGAAGGCCTTGCTGACAACAGCCGGCATGCTGTCCCAGCCGGGCAGCGCGGGCTCGGAGAACACCTCGTAACTTAGCCCACGCGGTATGGTGATGGTGACATAGTGCTGGTTGGGCGGCAGCCGCCCGCTGCCATGGACGAGCTTTTCGAGCAGCGCCGTCGAATAGTGCTCGCTCGTATAGATGATCGGGCTGCCCGATGTGTTCCACCGTCCCGGCGCGATGGTCGAGCCGGTGGCGTCGAAGATCGGATAGGTCCCGGCGGGATCACCGATGCGGACGGATGTCAGCGTCCGGTCGAGATGCTGTGCGCTCAAGTAGCACTGCCATATTTCAGGCTTCCGAGGATATCGAGCACCAGCTCGCCGCCGATCTCGCTCTGAATGACCACATCGATCGGCCGCCTGTCCTCCAGCATCGCATGCGGGCGAAACAGGAAATCGCGTGCCTCGGCCTCGCTCTGCCAGACATCGAGCGCCAGACCCCAGACGCGTGCAAGACGGGCGAGCTTTATGCCCTCGTCGGAGGAGAGCCGATGCTTGGACTTACGCCGCTCATAGGTGGCCTTCGGTACGAGGCGGTATTTGAACTGGGCGTCGCTTGGCGCCAGCAGCAGCGCCATGCGGTCAAGCGCCTTGACCGGCAGGCCTTCCTCGATGCTGGAGAGCAGGCCGAAGGCCGAGCGCGACGCCGGCTCCCTGGCGGGCAGGCCGAGAACATCGGCGACGGCAGCAAATCCCATCATGGTCATGGATCCTTTTCACTTGAGGTTATATTTAGCCTCAAGTGAGCCGATGTTCAATAGTGCCTTGCGGTTATCGTCGGTAGCAGCGATTGCCCCGCACGCCGTCCCACCAGCGGATCGATCGCGGGAAACCGCAGCCAGGGATGCGCTTTCGCTCCCTCCACTCTTTTCTCCGGAGATCGTTCTTTTGGAAATTCGTTCCTCCCCATCCGCATTAATCCATTTAATCTATAGACTTAATTAATTGGAGAGAATGGCAATGAGTACTGAAAAATCCGGAAGCGGTCTCGGAAGACGAGACCTGTTGAAACTGTCCGCAGCGGCCGGGGTTGCCGTCGCCGGTGCTTCGCTCATCGGGCAGAAGCCGGTTTTTGCAGCCGAAGAGCTGTCGCTGAAAGGCAAGCGCATCGCCATCAGCGCCACCGGCACCGATCACTTCTTCGACCTGCAGGCCTATAATGCCCAGATCGAAGAGGTAAAGCGCCTCGGCGGCGAGCCGATCGCCGTCGATGCCGGCCGCAATGACGGCAAGCTGGTGTCGCAGCTGCAGACGCTGATCGCCCAGAAGCCGGATGCGATCGTGCAGATCCTCGGCACGCTCAGCGTCATCGATCCCTGGCTGAAGAAGGCGCGCGATGCCGGGATCCCGGTTCTGACCGTCGACGTCGGCTCGACCAATTCGATCAACAACACCACGTCCGACAATTGGGGCATCGGCAAGGATCTGGCGCTGCAGCTCGTCTCCGATATCGGCGGCGAAGGCAATATCGTCGTCTTCAACGGCTTCTACGGTGTGACCCCCTGCGCGATCCGCTACGATCAGCTGGTCAATGTCGTCAAATATTTCCCGAAGGTGAAGATCCTCCAGCCGGAACTGCGCGACGTCATCCCGAATACCGTCCAGGACGCCTTCACGCAGATCACGGCAATCCTCAACAAATATCCGGAAAAGGGTTCGATCAAGGCGATCTGGTCGGCCTGGGACATTCCGCAGCTTGGCGCGACCCAGGCACTGACGGCTGCCGGCCGCACCGAGATCCGCACCTACGGCGTCGACGGCAGCCCTGAGGTGCTGCAGCTGATCGCCGATCCGAATTCGCCGGCCGGCGCCGATGTCGCCCAGCAGCCGGCGGAAATCGGCCGCACCGCCATCCGCAACGTCGCCAAGCTGCTCGCCGGCCAGACGCTGCCGCGCGAGACCTATGTTTCAGCCCTGCTCGCCAACAAGACCAATGTCGGCGAAGTCACCAAGAAACTCGGCATCGGCTGACAAGGCTCCCGAGCGATCCGGCCATGACCGGGTCGCTCGGAACCTGCCCGGAGAGATCGACATGACGGCCATTTCGTTGAAGCAGCCGGTGACGGCGGGCAACGACATTATCCGCTTCGAAGGCATCGTCAAGCATTTCGGCGGGGCGCAGGCGCTTGCCGGTGCGTCGCTGCTTGTCAAGCGCGGCACCATCCACGGTCTCGTCGGCCAGAACGGCGCCGGCAAGTCGACGCTGATCAAACTGCTGGCCGGTCTTCACCAGCCGGATGCCGGCCGGATCGAGATCGAAGGGCGCACATTCGACAGGCTGACGCCGCATCTTGCCGAAGATCTCGGCATCCACTTCATTCACCAGGACCGGCTGCTGGTGCCGACCTTCACCGTCGGCGAAGCCCTGTTCCTCGGCCGGGAACCGCGGATATCGGGTACGCCGTTCCTCGACCGGCGGCTGATGCAGCGGCGCGCATCCGATATTCTCAACGATTATTTCGGTATCCGCCTGCCGAACAGCGCCCTGATCGGCGAATTGTCGACCGCCGAAAAGCAGATCGTGCAAATGACCCGCGCCCTCCTCAACCAGCCGAAAGTGCTGGTCTTCGACGAGCCGACGGCCGCCTTGGTGCGCCGTGAAGCCGATATCCTCTTCCGGCTGATCCGCCGCCTGCGCGACGAAGGCGTCACCATCATCTATATCTCGCATTACCTGAACGAAATCGAAGAGCTCTGCGACCACGTCACCGTGCTGCGCAATGGGCTCGACGTCGCCTTGCTGCCGATCGGCGAGACCTCGGCCAGCGCGATTGCGCGGCTGATGGTCGAGCGCGACATCAAGGAGATGTTCCCGAAGCCGCAGGTCACATCAGGCGAGGAAATCCTCAAGGTCGAGCAGCTGTCGGCGCCGGGGAAATATAGCGACGTGAGTTTCGCGCTTCGCCGCGGCGAGGTGCTCGGTCTGACCGGCCTGCTCGGCTCCGGCGCCAAGGAGCTGGTCCGCACCCTCTTCGGGCTGGAGACCCCGGCTTCCGGCCGTATCGAGATCAGCGGCAAGGCTGCCCGTTTCAACAATCCGACGCAGGCGACTGGGCGCGAGATTGCGCTGGTGCCGGAAGACCGGCGTCGCCATGGCATCGCGCTCGACCTCAGCGTTACGGAAAACACCAGTCTTTCGAGCCTGGGCCGCTTCACGCGTTTCGGCTTTCTCGACCGAAAAGCCGAGCAGCGGGAAGTCGATGCTCTGATTGCCCGGCTGCAGGTAAAAACCAATGGACGGAATGCCCTGCTGCGCACGCTTTCGGGCGGCAACCAGCAGAAGATCGCCATCGCCAAATGGCTGAGCCGCCACTCCGAGGTCTATCTCCTCGACGAGCCGACGGTCGGCGTCGATATCGGCTCCAAGGTCGAGATCTATACGCTGATCGGCGAACTCGCAGCGCGCGGCGCCGGCGTCATCGTGCTGTCTTCGGACCTGCCCGAACTCGTCGGTATCACCGATCGCATCCTCGTGCTCTTCCGTGGCCGCGTGGTGCGGGAATTCATCTCGTCGGAGACCACGGCGGATGCCGTGCTGGCGCAATCCACAGGATCATCCGAGGGACATCGCCATGTCGGCTGAAGTGGAATTCGCGCCTTCCGGTTTTTCCGCTGCGGAGCCGCCTCCGCGGCCGGCTGGCAATATTGCCGCTGCGGCATTGCGCTTCGGATCGCTGATCGCATTTGCCGCCATCCTGATCATCTTCTCGCTGACGGCACCCTATTTCCTCAGTATCGGCAATATCGGCAATGTGCTCGGCCAATCGGCCATCTCAGGCGTGCTTGCCATCGGACTGACGATCGTGCTGATCGCCGGCGGCTCCAATGTCGTCACCGGCGGCATCGACCTGTCGCTCGCTGCCAATATGGGCCTCAGCGCCGCCGTTTATGCCAGCCTGACGCAGCTAGGCTACGGCGACGCGACGGCGATTGCGGCGGCGATCTCGACCGGCGCGTTGATCGGCACGGTCAATGCCATTGCCGTCGTCTATGCCGGCATCGTGCCGCTGCTTGCCACGCTTGCCGTCATGAACGTTGTCGCCGGCCTGGAATTGGTGCTGACCGGCAATACCGTCCTGCCGGCCTCGACGCCTTTCCTATCGGCGCTTTCGGCCTCGGATCCGTTCGGCATACCGGTTCTTGCCTATGTGCTTCTCGGCTTCACGGCGATCGCCACGGCGATCGTGCAATATACCCCGCTCGGCCTGCGCCTCTATGCGGTCGGTGAGTTTCCCGATGCGGCGCGTGCCGCCGGCCTGCCGCTTCGCCGGCTACTATCAGGCGCCTTCGTCGCCAGTGGCCTCTCCGGCGGCATCGCCGGCATCCTGTCGGTTTCCTATCTAAGCGGCAGCACGACCGGCTCCGGCGAGATGCTGTTGCCCGTCGTCGTGACCGCCCTGCTCGGCTCTGTCTTCTCGCGCCGGCTCGTTCCCACGATCACCGGGACGCTGCTCTCAGCCCTGCTGGTCGGCTTCCTCGTCAACGGTTTCCAGCTGCTGAATATTTCGAGCACGCTGGTCAGCGGCGTCCAGGGCGTGCTCATACTCATCGTCGTTTCCGCGACCACGTTGCTGCGCCGGCAGGAGGCCTGACCATGTCGCTCCAGACCCCTACCCTCACCACGACAGGCTTGCCGCGTCTAATCGCCGGCAGCCTGGTGCGTTATGGGCTGATCCTCGCCCTGATTGCGGTGTTCGCCGCCTTTTCCGTGGCGACGCCAACATTCCTGACGCTTGCGAACCTGCAGAGCATCCTGGTCAACAATTTCACGCTGCTTGCCATCGTCTCCATCGCCATGACCTTTGCCGTGGCGGCGGGCGGCATCGATCTTTCGGTGGGAACGGCGATGGATTTCGCCAGCTTCGCCTTCGTCTCGCTCGTGCTCGCCGGGCAGCCGGTGGCACTCGCCGCACTTGCGGGACTGGCGGCCGGGGCAGTCGTCGGCGCCTTCAACGCGCTCTTGATCTCCGGGATCGGCGTGTCGCCGTTCCTCGCCACGCTCGGCACGCTGTTCATCGGCCGCAGCGTTCAGCAGCTGCTGACCAATGGCGGCAATCCGGTCTATCTGCCGCCGAACGGCGTGCCGGACGCCTTCCGCTTCCTCGGCCACGGCACGATTGCCGGCTTTCCGGTGCCGCTGGCCGTTGCCATCATCGTCATCGCCGCCGCTGCGGTGGTTTTTGCCCGCACGCGTTTCGGCCGCGTCGTCCTGTCGATCGGCATCCAGCCGGGCGTCGTGCGCTATTCCGGCATCGCCGCGCCCGCCTATGTCGCCGTGACCTTCATTCTGGTCGGGCTGATCGCGGCCATCGCCGGCCTGATCCTGACCGCGACCGTCACCACCTACATTCCGTCCTCCGGCAATGCCTTCCTGCTCAATGCCATCGGCGCGACCTTCATCGGCACGACGCTCAGCCCGCTCGGGCGGCCGAATGTCGGCGGGACTGTTCTCGGCGCGCTGCTGCTCAGCATCGTCGCCAACGGGCTGCTGCTGACCGATCTGAACTTCTATTGGCAGCAGGTCGGTACGGGAACGCTGATCTTCGCGGTGCTCGCCCTAAGTTTCATCAACAGGAAGGCCGCCGGCGGCGCGTGAAAGCAGCCGCCATTGCGGTCGTAGCCGGGGAAGCTGCTCTATCCCGCCGAGGCGTCGGAAATCATTCTGGACACGGCATTCTTCCAGCCGATGATCTTGCCCTGCCGCTCGGTCTCCTCCATCGACGGGCTGAAGCGGCGGTCGCAGGCCCAAGCCTGCGCAAATTCCCGCCTGCCCGGCCAGATGCCGGCTTTCGAGCCGGCAAGCCAGGCGGCCCCCAGCGCCGTCGTCTCGCGGATCGCCGAGCGGTCGACGGGATTTCCCGTCATGTCGGCCAGGCACTGCATCGTCCAGTCCGAAGCCGCCATGCCGCCATCGACACGCAGCACGGTTTCCAGCTGGTTGACGCCCCAGTCCTTCTTCATCGCCACCAGCAGATCAAGTGTCTGGTAGGCGACGGATTCGAGCACGGCGCGGGCAAATTCCGCCGGCCCGCTATTTCGCGTCAGACCGAAGATCGCACCGCGCGCGGCCGGATCCCAATAAGGCGCGCCGAGGCCGGTGAAGGCCGGAACGATGTAGACCTGCTGTCCGGGATCGGCCTTGGCCGCAAGGACCCCTGCCTCCGACGCCTGACCGATGATGCCGAGGCCGTCGCGCAGCCATTGCACGGCGGCACCGGCGATGAAGATCGAGCCTTCGAGCGCATAGGTCGTCTCGCCGTCGAGCCGGTAGGCGATCGTCGTCAGCATCCGGTTGGAGGAGGAAACACGATCCCTGCCGGTGTTCAGCAGAGCGAAGCAGCCGGTGCCGTAGGTGGATTTCATCATGCCGGGCTCGAAGCAGGCATTGCCGATCGCCGCCGCCTGCTGGTCGCCGGCAACGCCGAGGATCGGAAGCTCCGCACCGAGCAGCGCCTGGTCGACGCGGCCGAAATCATCGGCGCATTCCCTGACCTCGGGAAGCATGACGGCCGGGATTCCGAGAATGCCGAGAAGCTCCTCGTCCCATGCGCCGTCATCGATATTATAGAGCAGCGTTCTCGACGCATTGGTCGCATCGGTGGCGTGCACACGGCCGCCGGTCAGATTGTAGATCAGCCAGCTGTCGATCGTGCCGAAGCAGACGTCGCCCGCTTCCGCCTTCTCCCGCAGGCCGTCGACATTGTCGAGCAGCCAGCGCAGCTTCGTTCCGGAAAAATAGGGGTCGAGCAGCAGGCCGGTCTTGGCGCTGAACAACTTCTCGTAGCCATCGGCCTTCAAGCTCTCGCACATTTCGGCCGTGCGCCTGTCCTGCCAGACGATCGCGCGGTGAAGCGGCGTTCCGGACCGGCGATCCCAGACAACAGCGGTCTCGCGCTGGTTGGTGATGCCGATCGCGGTGATGTCGGTGGCATCGAGACCGGCATCGGCGATCGCCTTGCGCACCGTGTCGACGACGGACTGCCAGATCTCAGTGGCGTCGTGCTCCACCCATCCGGGCTGCGGATAATATTGGGTGATCTCCGCCTGGGCCGAGCCGGCCATTTTCATGTCGCCGTCGAAGATGATCGCGCGTGAAGACGTCGTGCCCTGGTCGATTGAAAGAATATAGCCGCTCATATCCGTCTCCGGCTCGCACGAAACCGCTCCGCCCGGCAGGGAGGGCAGACGCGGAGGTTTCATGAGAGAAAGATTGTGGGTGCCACCGGCCGTAGCCGGTGGCGGGAAGTGATGGCCGGAAGCCTCGTTGCCTCCGGCCGAGGTCCGCCTTACTTCGACTGCCAGCTCTTGACGAGTTCGTCGTAGTTGACGGTGACCGGCTTTTCTTTCTCGTTCTCGATCTTCAGCTGCGGCGCAAGGTTGCCCTTCTTCACCGCATCCGCGTTCCAATAAGCGAGATCATGCTCTTCGGCCAGTTTCGGGCCGATATCGCCCTGGACGCCCGATTTCTCGATACGGCCCATGACCTTCTCCTGCTCGCCGCAAAGAGAATCCATGGCTTCCTGCGGTGTCTTGGCGCCGGCAGCGGCGTCACCGATAGCCTGCCACCAAAGCTGAGCCAGCTTCGGATAGTCGGGAACGTTGGTGCCGGTTGGCGACCACTGAACGCGGGCCGGCGAACGATAGAACTCGATCAGACCGCCAAGCTTCGGAGCGCGCTCCGTAAAGCTCTTGTCGCGAATGGTGGATTCGCGGATGAAGGTGAGACCGAGCTGGCTCTTCTTCACGTCAATCGTCTTGGAGGTCACGAACTGTGCATAGAGCCAGGCAGCTTTCGCACGGTCCGTCGGGGTCGATTTCATCAGCGTCCACGAGCCGACGTCCTGATAACCAAGCTTCATGCCGTCTTTCCAGTAAACGCCATGCGGGCTCGGTGCCATGCGCCATTTCGGCGTGCCGTCCTCATTCATAACAGGCAGGCCAGGCTTGACCATGTCTGCGGTAAACGCCGTGTACCAGAAGATCTGCTGCGCGACGTTACCCTGTGCCGGCACCGGACCGGATTCCGAGAAAGTCATGCCCTGAGCTTCCGGCGGTGCGTACGCCTTCAACCAATCGAGATACTTCTGGATCGAATAGACCGATGCCGGGCCGTTGGTATCGCCGCCACGCGCGACGCACGAACCGACGGGACGCGACTTCTCGTCGACCTTGATGCCCCATTCGTCGACCGGAAGACCGTTCGGCAGGCCCTTGTCACCATTGCCGGCCATCGAAAGCCAGGCGTCGGTGAAGCGCCAGCCGAGCGACGGGTCCTTCTTGCCGTAGTCCATATGGCCGAAGACCTTCTTGCCGTTCACGTCACGGCCGGTAAAGAATTCGGCAATGTCCTCATAGGCCGACCAGTTGACCGGCACGCCGAGATCGTAGCCGTATTTCGCCTTGAAATCGGCCTTGTTCTTCTCGTCGTTGAACCAGTCGTAGCGGAACCAGTAGAGGTTGGCGAACTGCTGGTCGGGAAGCTGATAGAGCTTCTTGTCCGGCGCGGTCGTGAACTTCGTGCCGATGAAGTCGTCGATATCGAGGCCGGGGTTGGTAACGTCCTTGCCTTCGCCGGCCATCCAGTCGGTCAGGTTGCGCACCTGCTGATAGCGCCAGTGGGTACCGATCAGGTCGGAGTCGTTGACCCAGCCGTCATAAAGGTTCTGCCCGGTCTGCATCTGTGTCTGGATCTTCTCGACAACGTCACCCTCTTGAATGACGTCGTGCGTGACCTTGATGCCGGTGATCGCAGTGAAGGCCGGAGCCAGAACCTCGGACTCATACTTGTGAGTGGTCAAGGTTTCCGAAACAACCTTGATGTCCATACCCTGGAAAGGCTTCGCCGCATCGACGAACCATTGCATTTCCTTTTCCTGGTCGGCGCGAGAGAGCGTCGAAACGTCGCCGATCTCTTTGTCCAGAAAAGTCTTTGCCTCGTCCATGCCGGCATAGGCCGACCCGGTCATGGCCAGCAGTACCGCTGCTGTCGTCGTCAATAAATGCCTTCGCATGATATCCTCCCAGGGTTTGCGATTGCAGTCTTCACGTCTCAGGCGACCAGAAAAAACCCGGCCGTCTGCATCAACTTGCCTCACACGTAACGGAATACGCCGACGGCGTAGACAACGGAGAGAGCGAGAGCCCACCAGAGGCTTGATCCAGCGAGACCAAGCCAGGCAAGATGGATAAAGGCGCTGCCGAGCAGCGAAAGGAAAAGCCGGTCACCGCGCGTCGTCTCGAAGCGCAGGATTCCGATCCGCGGGTTGCCGCCGGGCACGGCATACTCCCAGACCCCCATGCCGATCAGCAGCAATGCGATAACGATGAAGAACGCGGCCGTCGGCCAGGTCCATGCCATCCATGAAAAATCGGGAAGTGAAAAGCCCATCAAACCCTCCCCAGGGCGAAGCCCTTGGCGATGTAATTGCGCACAAACCAGATCACCAGCGCCCCTGGGATCAAGGTCAGAACACCCGCGGCGGCGAGCAAGCCCCAATCCATGCCGGATGCGGAGACGGTACGGGTCATGGTGGCAGCGATCGGCTTCGCGTCGGTCGTCGTCAGCGTTCGTGCGATCAGCAACTCGACCCAAGAGAACATGAAGCAGAAGAAGCAGGCGACACCTATGCCGCTCGCAATCAGCGGCGTGAAGATCTTCAGGAAAAACCGCGGGAACGAATAGCCATCGATATAGGCCGTTTCGTCGATTTCCTTCGGCACGCCGGACATGAAGCCTTCAAGGATCCAAACCGCAAGCGGCACGTTGAAGAGGCAATGCGCCAATGCCACGGCGATGTGCGTATCGATCAGTCCAAAGGCTGAGTAGAGCTGAAAGAACGGCAGGGCAAAAACCGCCGGCGGCGCCATCCGGTTCGTCAGCAACCAGAAGAAAAGATGCTTGTCACCAAGGAACCGATAACGGGAGAAGGCATAGGCCGCCGGCAGCGCGGCTGCCACCGAGATCACCATGTTGATCACGACATAGGTGATTGAATTGATGTAGCCGGAATACCACGCCTTCTCCGTGAAGATCGTCACGTAATTGGCGATCGTCGGGTTATGAGGATAAAGCGTCAGAGAATTGACGATTTCCGCATTGGTCTTGAAGCTCATGTTGACGAGCCAATAGATCGGCAACAGGAGCACGATGATATAGATCGTCGGAACCAGCCACCACCAGCGCGATTCCTCGCCGCGCCGGCGCATCAGATGGCTGACTTCATCGGAGGAGAGACCGCCTGCGACACTAGTAACGCCTGAGATTTTTCGGCTCGCTGTCGTTTCGTTGGAGGCGCTCATTTCAATTCTCCGCGTCGTGGCTTGTCATGACGGTGTAGAACACCCACGAAAGCAGCAGGATGATCAGGAAATAGATCAGCGACATGGCAGCGGCCGGACCGAGGTCAAACTGTCCGAGCGCGGTCTTGACCAGATCGATCGACAGGAAAGTGGTCGCGTTGCCGGGACCGCCACCGGTGACGACAAACGGCTCGGTGTAGATCATGAAACTATCCATGAAACGCAGCAGCACGGCGATCAGAAGAACGCGCTTCATCTTTGGCAGCTGGATATAGCGGAACACGGCCCAACGGGACGCACCGTCGATCTTGGCTGCCTGATAGAAAGCATCCGGAATGGAAACGAGGCCGGCATAGCAGAGCAGGACGACCAGGCTCGTCCAGTGCCAGACATCCATGATGATGATCGTCACCCAGGCGTCGAGCGGATCCTGCACATAGTTGTAATCGATGCCGATGGCATTGAGGGAATAGCCGAACAAACCAATGTCGTTGCGGCCGAACACCTGCCAGATCGTGCCGACAACGTTCCACGGGATCAGCAGTGGTAGCGCCATCAGAACCAGGCACACCGGCACGCCGATGCCCGATTTCGGCATGTTGAGCGCAATGAAGATACCGAGCGGGATCTCAAGAGCGAGAATGATCAACGAAAAAATCAGGTTTCGCTGCAGGGCGGCCCAGAAACGGTCGGAATGCAGGATTTCGGTAAACCAGTCCGTTCCGTTCCAGAAGAACTGGTTGTTTCCGAAAGTGTCCTGAACGGAATAGTTCACAACCGTCATCAAGGGAATGACGGCCGAGAATGCCACCAGCACGAGGACCGGCAGGACCAGAAACCACGCTTTGTTGTTCCAGGTTTTTTCCATGATCAAGCCTCCGGTCCGGCGCGCCAAGAGTCGGCATAGATACTGATACCCGATGGCTCGAAGGTCACCCGGGGATCAGCCGGAATGTCCCCGTCTTCAGGGACGACGATCGCGATCGGCTGGCCGGCGAACTGCGCGCGGACGATCTTCTGCCGGCCGATATCCTCCACCTTGCTGACCGTCACAGGCATGCCCTCGCGGCCGACCCGGATAAACTCTGGCCGGATTCCAAGCTCTACCCTGGCCGCTGCCGAAGTCTTTGGCGCATAGTCGAGCGTCAGCGCGTGCTCACCGACCCGAACCGTGCGGCCTTCCACCTTGGCCGGCATGAAGTTCATGCCCGGAGAACCGATGAAGTAGCCGACGAAAGTATGGCTCGGACGCTCGAAGAGCTCGGCCGGCGTGCCGATCTGCACGATCTCGCCATCGTACATCACCACGACTTTGTCGGCGAAGGTCAGCGCCTCCGTCTGGTCATGCGTGACGTAGACCATCGTAAAACCGAACTGCTTATGCAGCCGCTTCAGCTGCGATCGCAGCACCCATTTCATATGCGGATCGATAACAGTGAGCGGCTCGTCGAAGAGAATCGCGTTCACATCCGAGCGCACGAGGCCGCGGCCGAGCGAAATCTTCTGCTTTTGGTCCGCCGTCAAACCGCGCGCGCGCCGCTTGGCCCAGTCTGCAAGATCGATCATCTCCAAGATTTCGCGGACACGACGATCAACATCAGGCTCCGCCACTCCGCGGTTGCGCAAGGGGAAAGCCAGATTGTCGTAGACGGTCATCGTGTCGTAGATGACCGGAAACTGGAATACCTGCGCAATATTTCGCTGCTGCGTCGGCAGGTTCGTAACATCCTGTCCGTCGAAGAGAATTCGCCCTTCGGACGGCTGAATAAGGCCGGAAATGATATTGAGCAGCGAGGTCTTTCCGCAGCCTGAAGGTCCGAGCAGCGCATAGGCGCCGCCATCGTTCCACTCGTGGTGCACTTCCTTGAGAGCGTAGTCCTTCTCGCTCTTAGGGTTCGGCCCATAGGCATGTCTGATATGATCGAGGGTGATCCGTGCCATGATCTTCTCCTAGCCCCTCTGCCCGGCGGTGGTGATCGCCCGGCCGTCCGCGCCGAACGCCATCAGGTGGCGCGTATCGATGAAAACGGAGAGATCCGTGTCCGGGTCGATATTGTGGATGCCGTGCGCAAGCATTACCCAGCGGGTGTCGGCAAATTGCAGATGCACGAAACTTTCCGACCCCGTGATCTCCGAAATCTGTGTCCGTGCTGTCAGCCGCGCCGAATCAGCCGTCTGGGCGGTTGGTGCAAGATGATGCGGGTGAAACGCGATCGTTGCCGGCCCGTCCGGCACGTTCTGAAGATGCGGCGGCACGGCAAAAATCACAGCGCCATCGCGCAGGAAATTGCCTGCCGATTTGATGAGATCAATAAAATTCAGCGGCGGATCGGCAAAGGTTTTCGCCGTCGTCAGATCGAGCGGATTGCGATAGACCTCGATCGTCGGGCCGAACTGTGTGATCCGGCCCTCGTTGAGCGCTGCCGTATTGCCACCCAGCAACAAGGCTTCGGAGGGTTCCGTCGTGGCATAGACGAAGATCGCGCCGGACTGGGCGAAGATGCGCGGCAATTCCTGCCGCAGCTCTTCACGCAGCTTGTAATCGAGATTGGCGAGCGGCTCGTCCATCAGCACGAGGCTGGCATTCTTGACGAGCGCGCGCGCAAGCGCAGTGCGTTGCTGCTGGCCGCCGGACAGATTGAGCGGCGTGCGGTCGAGATAGGGCGAGAGCTTCAGAAGCTCGGCTGCCTTGCGCACCTCACGGTCGATCGTCGCGGCATCCTTGCCCGATATGCGCATCGGCGAGGCGATGTTCTCGTAAACGGTCAGCGCCGGATAGTTGATGAATTGCTGGTAGACCATGGCGACGTTGCGCTTCTGCACCGGCATGCCGGTGACATCGGCGCCGTGGAAATGGATAGAGCCGCCGGTCGGCCTGTCGAGCCCGGCCATCAGTCGCATCAGCGACGTCTTGCCCGACAGCGTCGGCCCGAGCAGGACGTTCAGCGTGCCCCGCTCGAGGACCAGATCGGTCGGATAGATGTGATAGTCCGCCCCCACCATCTTGGCGGCGTTTCGCAGTTCCAGCATTCCTGTTCCCGTGCCTCCACGCAGCGGGGACCACACGCCGCCTTTATCCGGCCATTGCCGGTATGGCAGCCATGTACTCCTCCAGTGACTGAGCCTGCTCCTTGGAAAGGCGCAGACCATCCTTTGTTCTCCTCCACAGCACGTCTTCGCCGTGCCGGGCCCATTCATGTTCGGCGAGATATTTGACTTCTGCTTCGTAGAGATCGCCGCCGAACAGCCGTCCGAGATCGTCGATCCCGCGGGCATCGCCAAGCAGCACCTCGGCCTTCGTGCCATAGCGGCGCACCAACCTGCGGGCATGCGGATCGGCCAGGAACGGATAGCGCCGTTTCAGCTTGACGACCTCGGCCTCATAACCCTTGACCGGAAAATCGCCGCCCGGCAGATGGCTCTTGGCCGTCCACGGCGCACCCTTGACGCCGATTGCAGCCCCGATCTTTTCCAGCGCATGTTCGGAAAGCCGGCGATATGTGGTGAGCTTGCCGCCGAAGACGTTGAGCAGCGGTGCCGCCTCACCCTCGCCTTCCAGCTTCAGCACGTAATCGCGCGTTGCTTCCTGGGCCTTCGAGGCGCCGTCGTCATAAAGCGGCCTGACCGCCGAATAGGTCCAGACGATATCTTCCGGTTTGACCGGCTCCTTGAAATATTCCGACGCCGCATTGCAGAGATAGACGGTCTCCTCCTCGGAGATCCGGACATCCTTGGGATCGGCGGTGTAGTCGCGGTCGGTGGTGCCGATCAGCGTGAAGTCGCCCTCATAGGGGATGGCGAAAATGATGCGATTGTCGGGATTCTGGAAGAAATAGGCTCTGGGATCGTCGAACTTCTTCTTCACGACGATATGGCTGCCCTGGACGAGACGGACATGGCGGGCCTCGTTCTGGCCGAAGGCAGCGCGGATGACGTGGTCGACCCAGGGGCCGGCGGCATTGACCAGCATGCGGGCCTGATGGCTGTCGGTGCGGCCGGTGACCGTATCGGTGGTCTCGATATGCCACAGACCATTCTCGCGCCGTGCCGCTACCACCTTGGTGCGCGGCAGGATGGTCGCCCCCTTGTCGGCGGCGTCGCGGGCGTTCAGCACCACCATGCGGGCATCGTCGACCCAGCCGTCGGAATATTCGAAAGCCTTGGCAAACAGCGCCTTCAGCGGCTTACCGGCCGGATCGCGGCGCATGTCGAGCACCGATGTCGCCGGCAGCAGCTTGCGGCCGCCGAGATGGTCGTAGAGGAAGAGGCCGAGCCGGATCAGCCAGGCCGGACGGATGCCGCCCTTGTGATAGGGCAGCACGAAGCGCAACGGCCAGATGATGTGCGGCGCCATCGCCCAGAGGATCTCGCGTTCCATCAGCGATTCGCGCACCAGGCGGAACTCGTAATGCTCGAGATAACGCAGGCCGCCATGGATCAGCTTGGTGGCGCCCGACGAGGTGCCCGAGGCGAAATCGTTCATCTCCGCCAGCGCCACGGAATAACCGCGCCCAACGGCATCGCGCGCAATGCCGCAGCCGTTGATGCCGCCACCGATGACGAATATGTCGTGAATCTCCCGGCCCAATATCCCCTCCGAGCCCTGCTGCGGATTTCGCATCGCACAAAACTTGCACAATTGCGAAAGTAACATCAGTTAAAACGAAAGGAATACGAATGTCAAACGAATGTTGCGGAGATCGCAGCCTGGATCTGGACTATTTTGAGACCAGATCGAGATAAATCTGGAATATCTATCTGAATCAAAGGCATAGAGCATATGCCTTTTCGAAAAGGGCAGACGCTTTTCAACAATATCCGCTAGCGCGATCTGCCGTTCGTTTCGATCAGCTTCACATTGTTTTCGAGGCAGAGATTGCGGATCGACGCCACCGGACAGTGGTCGGTGATGAAGGTATGGACCTGGGAAAGCTGGCCGATCCTGACCGGTGCTGTGCGTTCGAACTTCGTCGAATCGGCAACCAGAATGACGTGCCTTGCATTGGCGATGATCGCTTGAGCCACCTTCACCTCGCGAAAATCATAGTCGAGAAGCGCGCCGTCCATGTCGATCGCCGACGCGCCAATCACGGCGTAGTCGACCTTAAACTGCCGGATGAAATCGACCGCCGCCTCACCGACGATGCCGCCGTCCGAACCGCGCACGACCCCGCCGGCGATCACCACCTCGATCGCCGGGAACGAGCGCAACCTGTTGGCGACGTTGATATTATTGGTGATCACCATCAGCTCGTGGTGATTGGCGAGCGCCTCGCCCACCGCCTCGGTCGTCGTTCCGATATTGATGAAGAGCGAGGCGCCGCTCGGGATCAGCTCGACCGCGGCAATGCCGATCGCCTGTTTCTCGGAGGCGGCGATCTGGCGGCGCGCCTCGTATTTGACGTTCTCGGTGCCGCTCGGGAATGTCGCGCCGCCATGGATGCGCGTCAGCACCTGCGCATCGCAAAGATCGTTCAGGTCTTTGCGGATCGTCTGCCGCGTCACCGAAAAGCGGGAGGCGAGCTCCTCGACCAGAACCCTGCCGCTCGATTTCGCAATCGCTACGATTTCGGTTTGCCGGTCGGTCAAGAACATGAGCGTGCGCCTTTCGATCTGCTTTCGTTTTAAAGAAAGCGAACGCCTGCGCAATGCCTATCTGCTACCTGATCTCGCCTTCCATTTGATTTTAGGCTGACCACCCGAAATTCTGGACTCGCAGCCTGTGAGAGGGCACAAAGGCTGATGTCGACCGGCAACCAGTTCCTTCTGGCAGCCTTCCGCGGCAGCGCCTGTGCTTCGCCGAGGAGCGCTACGCAAACATATTGGGACCGATCTCCTCGCTAACTTCTATGATTACATCCGCAGGGACATTGTTCCTCCGGGCCGCGGCGAGAATGGCTTGCGTACTGGGCGCCTCGTAAAGGCAGTAAGTCTTTTTTCTGTCCGCGCTAAGGAACGAAAAAATCCACTTCACTCCTTCCTGGTCGTTGATCAGGTTGATTTGCTCGACCCCCTCTTTCGAGAGATCGAGCTGTTCTGCAAAGTTTCTTTCAATGATATAGCGTGGCATGACGAGACCTTCCTCCCACCAAAGCAGCGAACTGTTGGTCCTAATGAATCGTTGGCTTCAGTCGCTGTTGCAGACGGACCATTCCCAGTTCGGCTGCGGTTGACCGGGCATTCTCGGATAGCAACATTGCTCTCTTTATCGCGGCCCGGCTACCTATTTTCATTAGCAAGTCCGCATAATCTGCCTGTGTGTGCGCGAGCCACGGCCGCGACCCGATCGCCGCGTTCATCTCGAGCGCGTGCTCAAAGTGCTCCGACGCTCTGTTGAATTCACCCAGAGCCGCTGCCAACACTCCCAGATAGCGGCTGGCCGCGCCAAAGCAAACGGTTGCCATACCGATCGTGACGGTCATCTCCTTGTAGTCGAGCATAAGCTTATAGAGAGTTTGAGCAGCGTCCGCGTCGCCGAGACCAGCGGCGACTTCTGTCAGGAACGAGAGGGACGCACTCCGCTTTCCGTCAAGCGGAAGGGCGAAGCGGGTGCGGGCAAGCTCGCTCAACCTCCGTTGGGCCGCATCCCGATAGCCCAGGTCAAAGGCAACCAACGCAAAACCCGGTAGCCAGGTGGTTTCCTCCGGGTGTTCCTCAATCAACAGTTTCATGACCGGTGCGACCTCCGAGAGGCGGCTTTGCTCCCGTCGGATCGCGAACATCTGCATGCCGTAAACGCCTTCGGGCGCAGCGCCAAGGGTTCGCATGCCGAGCTTCAGTGCTTCTTCAGCGAGCTCCTCCGCAGCCGCGAACCTTCCATCGAGTATGGCCATCATCGCTCTAGCGATGCGAGCGTAGAACTGGACGTTGAGATGCTGCCGCTTGGTACCAAGTTCGTCCAGGGCGTCAACTGCCCGATCGGCGCGTGCGCGATCGCCGAGCTCCGTGGAGACATAGGCGTCGACTGAAAGCGCTCGGCTTTGCACATCGTCGTCGTCGATCTCACCCGCGAGGCGTCTTATTTCATCTATGCGAGCGATCCGGTCGTTTCTCTCCATAACGGACCTGACCGGTGCCGGCGTCAGAAATGGCAATGCTGAGAGCTCCACTAGCGCAGTCTTGTCGCCAACCCGTCGGGCCAGTTCGATCCCTTCGCCATGGCATTTTGCGGCGTTCTTGCTGTCGCTCAGGTAGGTGTATGCCCGCGCAAGGCGACTGAGAAGCTGGCACCGTGAACTCTTATCCGCTGGTTCAACCATCTCGAGGGCTTCCACGAGAAGCGGCACCGTTTCGGCAAGCGAATTCGAGGAGAGGAATTTGGAGCCGTCAAGACCAATCACCGCGCGAACAAAGGCTTGGGTGTCGGCCGCTTTGCGTGCCAGTGGGGCGGCCAGCCGGTATTTTGCCAGCGAATCCGTCATGCGACCCGCAGCGAACAGAGCGTCGCCGAGTTTCAGGATCGCGGTGAGCAGGTCCCTTTGCCGCTCCGTTCCTTCAGGCAACTGCTCTGCGATTGCCAAGGCGTTCTGGAAATGGTCGACCGCTTCGTAGTTGGCTGATCGTGCGAGGGCGCGTTCTCCAGCCTTCATCCAGTAGGGAAGCGCGAGCTCGATCCGTTGCGCTTTCTCGTAGTGCTGGGCGATGAGCTCGGGCTGCGTGGCAGCGACACCGTCATACTGTTCGACGAGTACCTTGGCGATCTTCTCGTGGAAATGCCGCCGGCGCCGGTTGAGGAGCGATTGGTAGGCCGCATCCTGAATGAGCGCATGTCGAAAAACGAGAGCATCGTGCAAGACGCCGCCTTCGACGACGATTTGGCTGGACTCGAGCTGGTTCAGCGCCTTCTCGAGCGCCCGGTCGTCGACGCCTGCGATCTTCGAAAGAAGGCCGCGATCGAATTCCCTGCCTATGACGGCGGCAATTTGCGCGATTTCCTTGGCGGTCGTCGCCAAATGATCGAGACGTGTCATCAGCGAGCCTTGCAGGCTATCCGGGATCTCTGCGTTGAGCAACGACGGTTTTCCGTTCTCCACGACCGAGCGGGTCAACTCCTCGACGAACAGCGGCACTCCGTCCGTTCGCTCTGCAATCCTTTCGGCGAGCTGTTCGGGAATGCCGGAAGCCATGGATTCGATCAGCTCGCGCATCTGCTGCTTGGTCAGGCGCCCAACGGAGAGCGTCGTCGCCTGTGCCAGTCCGCTTGCCCAGGCCGCGCTCCATTCCGGTCGGTGGGTCACAACGACAAGGGCGGCGGCGCCGTGAAGCCGGCTGACGAGTTCTCTCAGCACCTCGCTGGTGGACGGGTCCATCCAGTGTGCATCCTCGAAAACCATGAGCACCGGTGCGATCCTGGCGGCAAGCAGCAAACGGTTCGCCAATGTGCGAACGAGCAGTTCCTTGCGCTGGTGGGCGGAAAGATCCGGCGGCCTGAACTCGTCGCCGACGTCGAGCGAAAGCAGCTCGGCATAGATCGCGCCAACTTCGGAAGGATTTTCGCCGTAGCGGCGAACAAGGGTTAGAAACTTTTCGACGCGCGTGTTGCGGGCATCTGCCGGCGAAAACGACGCGACCCGGCTCAGCCGCTCGACGATCGGGTAAAAGGCCGAGGTAACGTGATAGGGTGAACATTGCAATCGAATGAGTTCATGCTGTGACCCTTGCAGACGCTCTTCGAAAGCATCGATAAGGCGCGATTTCCCAATACCGGCCTCCCCCGACAGGAAGACCGCCTGGCCTTGCCCGGCCTTTGCCAACTCCCACCGTTCGAGCAGCAGGCCGATCTCACTGACGCGGCCGACAAATTTCGAAAGTCCGCTGGCATGCGCGGCTTCGAAACGGCTATCCACATCTCGCTGACCTTGGACTTCGAACAGCGCAATGGGCGAAGTGAAGCCTTTGAGCTCCCGCGTGCCGAGGCTCTCGATTTCGAACGACTGCCCGGCGAGGCGGCGGGTGCTGTCGGAGACCACGATCTGGCCTGGAGCGGCCGCAGCCTGCAGGCGTGCGGCGAGGTTGGGAGTGTCTCCCGCGATCGATGCGCGTTCCTTCGCGCTGCCGTCGGTGTCGCCAACGACCACGCGCCCGGATGCGATGCCGATGCGAGCCTTCAATTGCTGCGCGTTGGGCGACTGCAGGGCGTCAACGGCGGCCATCGCCTGGAGGCCGGCCCGGATTGAACGCTCTGCATGATCCTCGTAGGCCATCGGCCATCCGAAATAGGCAAGCACGCCATCTCCGAGATATTTGGCGACGTAGCCGCCGAAGCGCGTAACCGCGCCGGCGACGCTATCCTGATAACGGCGGGTCAACTCGTGCATGTCTTCCGGGTCTAGCTGCGCTGATAGCGCTGTCGATCCGACCAGGTCGCAGAAGAGCACGCTAAGCAGTCGCCGGTCAGCCCCAGCTTCGGATACGGCCTCGGTAGGGGCCGACGCAGGAGGCTGTTCGTCGGGACCTTGATGCGCAAGCCGGTCTATAGCAGCCAGAATAATCTTCCGGTGCCCAAGCGAGACGCCGAGCTCATGGAGGTCGGATTCAGCAAGGTGAGGGAGCGCTCTCAGATCGACGTCATTCTCGACGAAAGCGTCGGCGTACTTGCCGAGACCGAGTTGACCTAGCCAATCCTCAATCGTCTGCATCGACGTTGATCCCGCTTTACCGTTCTCAAAAATACCATGAACGGCGGCGTCGTACCACGCTGTGGCGCAGGAGCTGCTTGTTTTGGCGAGGATCGACGAGGTCAGTGTATAAACGTGATCGTTGACTGGGCTGCGCCTTGATCCCATCTCTTTGCGCATGGCGAAAAACAAGAACAATGACACTCCTGGACTGGTCGAAACGTGGCGCTACCGCCCGCGGCCACTCTAGGGTCTTCAGTGCGCGCCAAGGGAATCCTCTTGGAAATCCGTGCGCGTCTCCCGTCGTTCATCCGAAAATCGCTCGACATCCGCGGGACGGTTTCACGCTGACAATGCCTGAAAGCATGAGGAGCGAGTTTCGTCATGCCTCGGCAGTCATTGCGAAATCGATCGAAGGCATCGAAAGCCTGCCGGTCATCCCGCGCGAAATCGAGGACATCCTCACGATCTCAACGACCGAGAGACGTCGCTGGCTGGAGGACGGCCGCCTGCCCAGCGCCGGGACGCGAACGGTGAAGCTTCGGGGGCGCGCCAGGCAGATCACCTTCCACGTCTTCGAACCACGGATGGTCGAGGATCTGCTCGACCGGGGCGCTGTCGAAGAGTGGCGTGAAGAGGACACCGCGGCCGCCACAGACAACAGGCGCAGGGCGGCCTACAAGGCGAAGCTGACGCGTTCACTGACGAAGATCAGCAAGGCGACCGCGGCACCGCAAGACCTCACCGAGGAAGCGTCCGCAAAGCTGCGGGGTTGGGAAGAATTTCGGCGGGACGGACTGCTCCGCTAGGTCTAGAGCCTGCGAATTTATGGCTATCCCTTCCGCATCACATTGACGACGAGCACGCCGAGGATCGCCAGGACGCCGCCGGCCGCACCCAGCACCGTCGGCGTCTCGCCGAGCCGGACGAAGCCGATCAGCGTTGCGACCGGCGGAACGCCGTAGAGAAAATTCGAAGCGCGCGCGGCCGTCAGCCGCTTCAATGCGATCGCCCAGGTGAGGTAGCCGATCGCTGTCGGGAAGATGACGAGATAGGCAACGCCCCAGTTCACGTCAGCCGGTGCGGTCGCTAGCGCCTGGATCGTCGCCGGAATGGCCGGGAACAGCGGCACGGAGCCGATCAGCAGGATCCAGGCGGTGACGGCAAGTGCCGGCAGCCGCCCGAGCAGCGGCTTTTGCAGCACGCTGGCGATAGCCGAGCAGAGCGCCGCGCCAAGGATCATGACCGCATTCGGATCGAGCTTGAAGCCATCATCGGAGGCAACCGCAATCAGCGCCACGCCGCCGAAGGAAACCGCCGTGCCAACCCAGCCCCAGCGGCCGAAGCGCTCGCCGAGCGCGAATGTGGCGATGAGGGCGGTGAAGACAGGCATGGTGTTGATGATGAAACTCGCCGGCCCTGCCGCAACGGTCTGCTCTCCCGTGTTCAACAGCACCGCATAAGCGGCGATGAAGAGCACGGCGGCAACGGAAAGGCGGAAGAAATCTCGTTTTTCCGGCATCGGCCGATAGATGGTGAGGTAGACGAGGGCGATGGCGCCGGCTGCGACATAACGCGCCGTCGCCAGTTCGATCGGTGTCAGCGGTCCGAGACAGATGCGGATGACCACGAAAGAGGACGCCCAGAAGAGGATGGTGACGATGATCGCCGCAAAGGCCACCAGATCGAACCTGCCCTGCTCCTTCGCCGAAACCGGTGTGCTTGCCGCCATACTCATTTTCACCTCCATCCGTGCTTGCGCACAATGGCTTAAGCCTTCGATGCGTGCTTGAAAAGCATCGTAATCGATGATCAAATGTGCCTATGGTTCACAGCTCGCCCGTGCTTCCGCCGCTCGACACGCTCGAGACCTTTGCCCGCGCCGCCCGACTCGGATCGTTTTCGGCCGCGGCCGAGGAAAGCGGCATCACTCATGGCGCGGTGTCGCGGCAGGTCTCGCGCTTGGAGCGCTGGATGGGTGTGCGCCTGTTTGCCCGCGAGGCCCGCGGTGTGCGCCTGACGCCGGAGGGTATGCGGTTTTTCGCGCGGGCGGAGGAAGCGCTTGCGCTGCTCGGCAATAGCGGTGAACGCTGGCTGCCCCGGCCCAACAAAGCGGTGGTGCGCCTTTCGGTGACGCCGTCCGTCGCCTCCTTGTGGCTGTTTCAGCGCCTGGCGAAGCTCGAAGGAAACGAGCTGCATGTCGAATTGACGCTGGAACATCGGCTGGCGGATTTCGGCGAAGGCACCGATCTCGCCATTCGCTGCGGCAAGGGGCCGTGGGCCGGCGTGCGCGCCCTGCCGCTGTGGCAGGAGAAGTCGTTTCCGATCGCAGCCCCGGCGCTGGCGGAGCGGCTCGGGCAGCGCTCCGATGCCCTTTCGCTGCTCGATCTGCCGATCCTCCACGATTCGAATATCGAAGGCTGGCGCCGCTGGCTTTCCCGCGAGGGCGTCGATTATACGCCGCGTGGCCAGGACCGGCGCTTCGAGGACTACAATCTGGTAATCGATGCCTGTGCGCAGGGTCTCGGCATCGCGCTCGCCCGCCCGCCCCTATCGGATGCGGCGCTGGCAGCCGGGCGCGTCGTCGCCGTGTCGGAGCGGACGCTCGACCATCATGTGGCCTTTCACCTGATCCGGCCGGACGACGCGCTCAGAAGCCCGGCCATCGAATTTGCCGGCCGCTTCCTGCGCGAGGCCGGCCATGACGAGGCGACGATCGCCGCCTTTACCGCGCCCGGCCGGGCGAAAGCATAGGCGGCGAAGGCAGCGGCAGCATTCTAAGAACCTGACTCTCTCTGATCCAGGCGCGGCCGAACCAGTCGCTACTGCGTTGGGAACGTCAGGCGCATTTCCTTCGCCAGTTCGAAACCGACAGTGCGATAGACGGGTTCGCCGGCATCCGAGGCATGGAGTACAGCGGTCGTGCAGCCGATCGATTTCAGATAGTCGATCGCCTTGCTGGTCAGCGCCTGCGCGATGCCGCGCTGGCGGAAGGCGTCCACAACATAGACGGACCAGATATAACCGTGCAGCCGGTGTTCTTCCCGAATGACTTCGGGAAACGGCGATTGGTGCAGTTGGCAGGATACGGAACCGGCGATCTCACCGTCGAGGACGGCGAGGAACGTGGTCAGACGGCGCTCCTCGCGGCCGCTCCTGATGAAAGACAATATCCGCGCCGCCGCATCCGGCCGGTAGTGCTCCGGTGGTGTGCCGTAGCTGTCCCAGATCTTCAAATAGTGCCCCACAAGGACCTCGTCCTCGCCGGGCGTTGCCATGCGAATATCCATCATCTCAATCCGGCTAATACGTCCAGCAGAAACGCTCAGCGTTTTGCGTAAGACAAAGAGATAGAGCATTTCCATGGCGCGAATAAAACGGAAATGTTCTCGGCATGCGAGGATGAGAAATCGCGTCTCGGATGAGGTGACGCCCCCGCCGCGGCGCGGCAGGGAGCGTCAAAAGACATGTCAATTCGCTGACGTCAGCGTCATCGATGCGCTGCCGGCGGCAACGTTGAGACCGAGCTGGCCGGTCAGGCTGACCGTCTGCAGATGGATCGAGCCCGAGGTGCCGCCGACCAGAAGATTGGCGCCGACGCCGGCACCGAGTGTCGCTTCGGCGGTGGCGCCGACATAGAGGCCGGCGAGCGACCCGCGGTGATAACCGGCGGTCGGCGCGAACACGGCCCAGATCAACCGGCTGCGTGTGGTGAAGCCGAGGTCGATGCCGAGCTTTCTCACTTCGCCGGTATACCGATCGGAAAGCTCATTACCGACGGTCGACTGGAAAATGCAATCGGCCTCCTTGGATGAACCGAGCACATAACCCGTGCCGCCGCCGATATCGCAGGTGAGGTAACCGATCTTCACACCATTGCGCAGGTCCGGCTCTTCATAGGTCCTGGTGACGGGGTCGGCGGCATTGACCGCCCCCGCGCCGATGAGGCTCAACGATACCGCGGCAAATGCCGTCGCAAAAGTCTTATTCATAAGTGTCTCCTTCTCAAATCGTGACGGGAGCAAAATACCCGGCTACTCGCCACCAGATTCGGCTACAGATAACGGACGGAACCGCAAAACGATCCCGAACCGGCATCCTTTTCGCATCGCCTGTCGAAGCGCATGGGAGGGCACAAGCGACAAGCATGCCTACGGTTCAGCCCCATTGGGACATTTCGAAGGCACTAATTCGCGTCATCCGGTTATTTCATGATCTTGTCAGGAATGGTTGCCGGAAAGGCACGATCCCGCTTGCCGCCGTCTTTCCGGACGAATGGCCGGCGCTTATTGCCTAGGCGATCGATGAACGCACAGGTTGCCACGCGGTCTCTGTAGCAATGCCAGCAAGACGGTCGATCGCGCGGAATACGAAACTTTCATGGGCACGGCCTTCGGAAGTCTCGACAAGAACAAGGACGGCAGTCTGCAATCCGACGAAACGGTTTAAATCCTGACAGTCGAGCAATTCACGCTGACCGACGCCAATCACAACGGCCGCATCAGCCGGAGCGAATTCATGCAGCGGGTCATGGCGGATTTCGCGACAGCCGACCACGATCGCGACGGAAGCCTTCAGTGACGGAGACGTCAAACCGGATGCGACATAAAAACCCGGCAATATCTTGAACCGCCCCCGAAGGTTGACGTCCAACGTTCGGAAGCCGGTTCGATTTCGCCGGGTTTTTATACTTGGTCTATGCGCACTATACTTTTCGCATCAGGCGCATGACGATCGATACGACGAATAGCACCAGGAAAATAAAGAACAAAACCTGGGCAATGGAAGCTGAAGCCCCTGCTATACCGCCAAATCCGAGGACGCCGGCAATCAAGGCTACAACGAGAAACACCAGAGCGTAATAAAGCATCGCAATCTCCTTTTACGTTGCTGCGGAGATAACGGAGGCTACCGCCATTTGGTTCCCTGCCCCTCTCACGGCCGGCACATGCGACGTCGCAGCGGCTTTGTTCAGCCGAAATGCAAGGCGCCTCTATACATTCTGTCGCCTTCATTCGGCTCGGGAGGCTCGGCCGCATCGAGATAGGCCTTGAGCGGTCCGGTCAGTACGAACCAGATGCTTGCTCCCAGCATGAAACAGGCTCCGACTGGATCGTCGATGCGGGCGATGAAGGGTAGGCAGGCGGAGGCGAACAGGACGATGATCCGCACCGACCACTCCGCCTCACGTTTGGCGATGGCGCGCGCCCTCAACGACTTGTATTCCCGGGCGCCATAACCGTCTCCCCTCGCCTTCACCGCCGAAAGCAGTTTTCGTACTGAGGGCAGCGCCAGCATGATCAGTGCGGCAACACTGAGCGCGAAGGGGCTGCCAGCCATGACCTGACCGCTTGCGATCAGGAGAAAGGAGAGCACGACGAGATTCCATGTCGGCTCCAGCAGCTCCGGCGGTTGCCGCGTGCGGATGTGCCAGCCCCGCAGCAAGCCCGCCGCGCCATGCAGCAGCGGCTGATCGATGTAACGATTGATCCAGTCCATGCCGATGCGCCCGCCCGATTGTCTGAAGAGGGCTCCGAACACCACGGAATTTGGTCATCATCGTGGCGATGACCGCCGAATCCGTTCTTTGCGCGAACGAAACTTGCCGAGGCGCATCACAGTCGCAAAATCTGAAGGCGACCTCAGAACGCGGCGACACCAGCTTAGCGCAATTCCTGCGCGACCTCCCAGACATGGCCCGATGGATCCGCAAAGGCTGCCGTGCGGCGGCCCCAGGGACGATCGATCGGACCATTGAGCAACGTGACCCCGAGTTTGCGCAATTCGGCGCAAACCGCATCGACGTCATCGACCTTGATCGTCAGCAGGACGCGCGCGCCGGAACCGAGGGCTGACACCGCCGAAGGTTCGACCAGCTGAGGCGCCTGGGTGGCATCGAGCAGATTGATCATTGTTCCCGAGAATTTCAGAACGGAGGATACCGCGTCCTGATAGACGACGTCGGGCGCAAAGACCTTTTGGTAGAACGCTTTGGCCTCGTCGATATCATCGACGAACAGGGTGACGACTTCGATCCGATCCAACTGCATGGGCATTCATCCTCCGTTGCTTCGAGTGGCCAACCGATATCGCTGGTCGGCTCTTCACTGGTCGTTTCGACGCTGACGGTTTCGACATGCCGGGCAAAAAACCGGTCAGCTTCGCAGACCAGGCGCTTCCTGGCCGGTGCGCGCCACATATTCGGTATAGCCGCCGCCGTATTGATGGATGCCGTCGGGCGTCAGTTCCAGCACCCGGTTGGAAAGTGCCGCCAGGAAATGCCGGTCGTGCGAGACGAACAGCATGGTGCCCTCATATTGCGAGAGCGCCTTGATCAGCATCTCCTTGGTGTCGAGGTCGAGATGGTTCGTCGGCTCGTCGAGCACGAGCAGGTTCGGCGGGTCGAACAGCATCATCGCCATGACGAGGCGCGCCTTCTCGCCGCCCGAAAGCACACGGCACCGCTTTTCGACATCGTCGCCGGAAAAGCCGAAACATCCGGCGAGCGCCCGCAAAGGCCCCTGCCCTGCCTGGGGAAACCGGTCTTCCAGCGATTGGAAGACGGTGTGCTCACCGTCGAGAATATCCATGGCGTGCTGGGCGAAGTAACCCATCTTGACGCTGGCGCCGAGCGCGACACTGCCTTGGTCAGGCTCGGCGGTGCCGGTCACCAGCTTCAGCAGCGTCGACTTGCCGGCGCCGTTGATACCCATAATGCACCAGCGCTCCCGCCGCCGCACCATGAAGTCCAGCCCCTCATAGATGCTTCGGCTGCCGTATTTCTTATGCACGTTCTTCAGGCTGACCACATCCTCACCGGAGCGCGGCGCCGGCTGGAATTCGAAGGCGACCGACTGCCGGCGCTTGGGCGGCTCGACTCGGTCGATCTTCTCCAATTTCTTCACGCGGCTCTGCACCTGCGAGGCATGGGAGGCGCGCGCCTTGAACCGCTCGATGAACTTGATTTCCTTGGCGAGCATCGCCTGCTGGCGCTCGAACTGGGCCTGCTGCTGCTTTTCGTTCTGCGCCCGCTGCTGCTCATAAAATTCGTAGTCGCCGGAATAGGCCGTCAGCGTGCCGGCGTCGATTTCGATGATCTTGTTGACGATGCGGTTCATGAATTCGCGGTCGTGCGAAGTCATCAGCAGCGCGCCCTCATAGCCCTTCAGGAATTCTTCCAGCCAGATCAGGCTTTCGAGATCCAGATGGTTGCTCGGTTCGTCGAGCAGCATGACGTCGGGACGCGCCAGCAGAATGCGGGCAAGCGCCACACGCATCTTCCAGCCGCCCGACAGCGCGCCGACGTCGCCGTCCATCATCTCCTGGCTGAAGCTTAAGCCGGCGAGCACTTCGCGGGCCCGGCCTTCGAGCGCATAACCGTCCAGTTCCTCGTAGCGCGCCTGCACTTCGCCGTAGCGCTCGATGATCTCCTCCATGTCGTCGGCCCTCTCGGGGTCGGCCATGGCGGCTTCGAGCTCCCGCAACTCGGCGGCAACGATGCTGACCGGGCCGGCGCCGTTCATCACCTCGGCAACGGCGCTGTGGCCCGCCATCTCGCCGACGTCCTGGTTGAAGTAGCCGATGGTAACGCCCTTTTCACAGGAGACCTGGCCTTCGTCGGGCTGCTCCTCGCCGTTGATCATCCGGAAGATCGTCGTCTTGCCGGCGCCGTTCGGGCCGACGAGGCCGATCTTCTCGCCTCTGTTAAGGGCTGCCGACGCCTCGATGAAGAGGATCCGGTGGCTGAGCTGCTTGCTGATATTTTCGATACGAATCATGATGCGCGCTGGGTCTAGGGGGAAAGGTTTCGGCGCCCTTATGCCACGCATGGAAATGCCGGGATAGGCCCGTTTCGAACCCTCTCGATCTGTCGAGCCGGATTGGCTAAGATCGTGGCCTACGCCGACAAGGAATTCGTGCCAATGAGCGTTCGTCCGCCGCAGTCCTTCAGACAATCCCAGCAGGATAGAAACGGCTTCAACGTCCTCGAATACGAGCTGATGTCTGAACGCGCCGATTCACTCGGGCGTCACGGGCTGAAGGTGGAGGCGGCGCTCGCCGACCTGAAGGCCTGGACTCCCGAGCGCCAGAGTGCCGAGGAGCGCGAGCGGCTTCTCAATGAAGCGTCCGACGCCGTCTGGGCATTCTTCATCCAGCGCGAGATCTGCGGGCTGCGCAACAATCGCGATGCCATTCAGCGCTACGGCATCCCGAATGAAGTGATCGCAAGATTGGGCGCGATGCGAAAATAGCCTCCGCCCAAGCTTTGATCACCGCCACCACGGCCCTTCCACCTATTGGCTGGAAATCCCCGGTGCGGAAAGGTATGGCTTGATACCAACCAGTGCGAAAGGGAATTGCGATGCCAACCTTAATCCGGATCGGCAATCAGGACCTCACCGTCGACATCTCTCCCCTCGGCGCCGAGATGCAGGCGCTCACATCAAGCGACGGACGCTCCTGGTTGTGGACGGGCGACGCAGCCTTCTGGACCGGGCGGTCCCCGATCCTGTTTCCGATCGTCGGCAAGGCGCCTGACGACAAGATCGCGATCGACGGCACGGTCTATCCGATGGCCCAGCATGGCTTTGCCCGCCGCAGCGAATTCGCGCTTGCCGCATCCACCGAGACGATGTGCCGGTTCGAACTGGTTGCTTCGGAGGCGACGCGGGCGGTCTATCCGTTCGAGTTCCAGCTGGCCGTCGTGCATGCGGTCGAGGGCCGCGCCTTGACGGTGACGGCGGAGGTCACCAATCGCGATCAGAAGCCGATGCCGTTCGGCCTCGGATTCCATTCGGCTTTCGCCTGGCCGCTGCCAGGTGCTTCCGGGCGCGACCATATCGTGACGCTCGACAATGAAGGCGAGCCGGCGCTTGTGCGGCTGGCGGGCGGCCTGATCAACCCGGTGCCTCTGCCCTCACCGTTTGATGCCGGCCGTCTGGTGCTGGATCATACGATGTTCGAACAGGATGCGATGATTTTCCCGAAGGATGCCGGCGAAGGTTTAACTTATGGCGCCGAAGGCGGACCGGCCATGCAGTTCCGTTTCGAAAACCTGCCCAATCTTGCGCTCTGGACCAAGCCGGGTGCGCCCTTCCTCTGCATCGAGCCCTGGCATGGAACGGCCGCGGAAGCTGGAGGGTCGAGCGAGTTGTCGGCGCGGCCGTCCACCACGATCCTGGCGCCGGGTGCGGTGGCCCGCTTCGCCTTTACGGTCGAAATTCCGCAATGAAGAAAGCGCTCGCCGGGAAGCCGGGCGAGCGCTTCTGTTTCAGTGGGCGCCGGCGCCACCACCGGCCCGCGGTTTTTGGGTGAGCAGCAGGGCGACGGCTGCAATGGCAAGAACTACGCCGATGACGGCGAAAGTATCGCTGAAGCCCATGATCAAAGCCTGGCGTTTGACGACCTGTCCCAGCGCCACGACTGCCTTCTGGGCTGCGACGGCATGGTCGGAGACGCCGTGCGACAGGAAGTAGCCGGTCAGCTGGTCGAGGCGGTTGCGGACTTCGTCGCGGCCGAGCGTCACCGACTGACCGATGATGTTGGAGTGGAACTGCTCGCGTTTGGTCAGCACCGTGCCGAGCGTTGCCGTGCCGACCGCCCCACCGAGATTGCGCAGCATGTTGGTGAGCCCCGAGGCGGCGGCCGCATCTGATGGCGCAATGCCGGCCGTGGTGATGGCGGTGATCGGCGTCAGCACCAAAGCTTGGCCGATGGCGCGGACGATATTCGGAATCCAGAACTGATCGCCGGCATTGTCAGCCGACAGCATGATGTTCATGAAACAGCTGATCGCAAAGATCGAGATGCCGAGGAAACCGATGTAACGGGCATCGAAGCGCTTCATCAAAACCGGGACGAGCGGGATGAGCAGGAGCTGCGGCAGGCCGGTCCAGGCCAGCACGTTGCCGATCTGCTCGGCATTATAGCGCTGCACCTGGCCGAGATATTGCGGCAGGATATAGACCGTGCCGAAGAGCGCGACGCCGACGAGCACGTTGACCAGCACGCCGATACCGAAATTGCGCTGCGTCAGCAGGCGAAGCTTGACCAATGGTTTCTTCACCGTCAGCTCGATCCAGATGAAGGCGACGAGAAAGACGAAGGCGACGATGCTGAGCTTGATGATGAAGCGCGACGAGAACCAGTCGTCCTTGTTGCCTTCTTCCAGCACGGTCTGCAGCGCCGAGAGGCCGATTGCCATAGTAAAGATACCGGCCCAGTCGCCTTCCTTCAGAAGATGAAGCTGCATCGGCTGCTTCTCCAGCGTCAGTGCGAGAGCCGCCGCCATAATGAGGCTCGGGATCGTGTTGATGAAGAAGATCGTCTGCCAACCGTAATTCTCGGTCAGGTAGCCGCCGATCGTCGGGCCGATGGCCGGAGCGAAGGTCACCGAAAGCGCGAAGATGGCGAGGCCGAGCGGCTGCTGCGGCTTCGGCAGCTTGGTCAGGACCATGGTGAAGGCCATCGGGATCAGCACGCCGCCGGCAAAGCCCTGCAGGCCGCGCAGCAGGATCATCGTGCCGAGATCATGGGCAAAGGCACAGGCCATCGAGAAGAGTGGGAACAGGACTGAGTTGACGAGGATATAGCGGCGGAACGAGAAGACGTTGCTGAAATAGGCTGTCAGCGGAATGACGACGATCTCGCCGATCAGGTAGGATGTCGAGATCCAGGCGCCGTTGTCGACGCCCGTTCCGATGCCGCCCTCGATATCGAGGAGGGAGGCGTTGGTGATCTGGATGTTGAGGATCGCCATGAAGGCGCCGATCATGCCGGCGAGAACGGCGATCCAGTCTCTGGTGCTTGCCCCGGCTCTTGGCTGCGGAACGGCGATTGCAGTTGCTGTGATGGTGGACATGACACGAACTCCTCGTCCCCCGGCCTAGCTGCGGTCGTTCTTGGTATCGATGCTCGGCTGGACGGACATGCCCGGGCGCAGATCGCCATTTGCGGCGGCGTCGCCGTCGAGCACGATCCTGACCGGAATGCGCTGGACGACCTTGGTGAAATTGCCGGTAGCATTGTCAGGCGGCAGTAGCGCGAACTCCTGGCCGCTCGCCGGCGCAAGGCTGTCGACATGGCCGTGATAGGTGCGGCCGGGGAACATATCGACCTCGATATCGACAGGCTGGCCGGCCCGGACATCGGTCAGCTGCGTTTCCTTGTAGTTGGCGATGACATAGGCAGCCGTCGTCGGCACGACCGACATCAACTGGGTGCCGGTCTGGACATATTGACCGACGCGCAGCGTCCGGTTGCCGACGGTGCCGTCGACAGGGGCTGATATCGTCGCATAGGAGAGGTTCAGCTCAGCCTGATGCTGAACGGCCTGGCTGCGGGCAAGTGCCGCCTTCGCCTGGGCAAGCTCGGCGTTGAGAAGATCGACCTGCTTGACGGCAGCGTCGAGCGAGGCGCTGTCGCGGACGATCGTGGCTTGGGCGGCAGCGATCTGCGAGGCGGCCTGCTGCGCCGTCTGGACCGGGGCATAACCGCTGGTGGCAAGGTTCGAATAGCGCTTGTTGTTCTGCTCGGCGAACGTCTCGTTGGCGCGATCGACGTCGACCGTCGCGCGGGCAGCGGCGATCGTCGATTGCTGGATATCGAGTGAAGCCTGCTTGGCGTTGACGGTGGCTTCCGCGGCGGCGACATCAGCCTTGGCCTGATCGAGAGCCGCCTTGAAGTCGCGGTCGTCGATCCGGGCAAGCGGCTGGCCGGCCTTGACGGTCTCGTTGTCCATGACGAGGACCTCGGCGAGATAACCGGAGACCTTGGGGGCAATCGTGCTGTTGTCGGCCTTCACATAGGCATCGTCAGTTGAGATATGGAAGCGCCCGACCGTCCAGTAATCATGGCCGTAATAGGCGCCGGCGGCGATCAGCACGAGTGCTGTGGCGCCGAGAAGCAGAGAGCGGCCGCCACGCTTGCGGGCGGGCTTTTCCTCGGCAATGGGAGCGGCAGCCTCGGCGATGCGCGGCGGTTGGCCGGCGTCCAGGTTGGCTGGGGCAGCTTCGGCAACAGTTTCGGGAGCAGCGTTGTTGTTGAGGGCATGCAGCGTCTTGATGGTCATTGTCTCTCTCCGGATGACGGTCGCCGTCTCTTGGGCTGCGGCCTCTGAAGTCAGGTGATCCAATTTAGGAAACTTGATATTTTCCAAAATATGCTCTATAAAATGGAAGTCAATGGGAATTTGGAAAATAACGATGGTCCAAAATCAACAAATCGAGAAGAGGCCGAGAGGCAGGCCGCAGATCCGCTGTGACGACGACACCAGGGGCCTGATCGTCAAGGCGGCGAACAGCCAGTTTCACGAGAATGGCTACGCGGCGGCAAGCATCGCCACGATCGCCCAGGAGGCTGGGGTTTCCACAAAGACCCTCTACCGGCTGTTCCCGACCAAGGCCGATCTCTTCGCCAGCGTGATCTCCGAACGTATCCTCGGTTTCCTGCTTGCGCTCGATCCGGCAACGCTCGCCACTGCCGATCTCAGGGAAGGATTGGAGCGCATGCTGATGGCTTACGGCATGCTGTCGCTGTCGGAGGATACGGTCACCATCATGCGCCTCGTCATCGGCGAGTCGGATCGCTTTCCGGAGATCGCCACGTCCTTCTACGAACAGGCGATTCTGCGTACCAATGAGCTGATGGAGGACTGGCTGCGCCGGCAGGTTGAGCGCGGCCTCATTGCGCTCGACGATCCGCATCTAGCCTGCGGCATGCTGCGCGGCATGATGGCCATGGAGCCGCAGCGCGCGGCGATCCTGCGTCAGGAGCCGCCGCCGACGATCGAGGTGATCCAGACGCGGGCGAAGATGTGCGCCGATCTTTTTCTGAAGGGTTGCGCACTCTGAAGCATCGCTCGGGCTTCAGAGTGGGGTGGTTTTTGTTTACGGGCGCGGCTTGCTCCCCCTTCTTCCCCCAGCTGGGAGAAGATGTCCGAAGCGCAGATGAGGGGGCGAGCGACGATAGGAGCGAGTGCGCTGAGCGCAAGCGAAGCGCAATATTGAGCGGTGTGCCGTGTGGCCCCCTCATCGCCTCGCTATCGCTCCGGCACTTCTCCCCGCTGGGGAGAAGAGATTCGTGGCGGCGCCTTGCCCCTCCTCAACCAAAGACAACACCTCAGGTCGGCGGGGCGCCCAGCGCATGCAGGATGCCGCGGAGTTCGGCGAGGCCGCGCATGCGGCCGATGGCCGGGTAGCCTGGGGTGACGACCTTGTCGAGATCGTCGAGCATACGGTGGCCATGGTCCGAGCGGAAGACGATCGTGTCTTCGGGGCCGCGGCGGCGGTCTTCGGCAACCAGCTCGCTTAGAACGGCAACCATATCGACGTCGCCTTCCAGATGGGCGCTTTCATGGAACGTCCGGCCATCGCCTTCACGCGTCGTGGCGCGCAGATGGGCAAAGTGGATGCGCGAAGCGAAGCGCCGGGCGATCGCCGGCAGGTCGTTTTCGGCGCGTACGCCGAGGCTGCCGGTGCAATAACACATGCCGTTCGCCGCCGACGGCACCGCATCGAAGAGAGCGGCATAATCATCGGCCGTCGAGGCAATGCGCGGCAGGCCGAACAGCGAACGCGGCGGATCGTCGGGATGCAGCGTCAGCTTGACGCCGCGAGCTTCGGCGGCCGGGGTCACCGCCTCCAGGAATTCGATCAGGTGCCGGCGCAGCCTTGCCGCATCGATGCCGCTATAGGCCACCAGTTTGTCCCGGAAGGCCGGAATGGTGAGAGGTTCGGTGGTCGAGCCGGGCAGAGCCGAAGTGATGATCCGGGTGATGTCGGCGATCTCGTCGTCCGACATGGCTTCGAAGACGATACGCGCCCGCTCGCGGTCTTCCGCGGAATAGTGCTGCGCCGCATCCGGCCGTTCCAGAATGAAGAGGTCGAAGGCGGCGAAGCGCTCATGATCGAAGCGCATGGCAGTCGCACCCGTCGGCGTCACGAAATCGAGTTCGGTGCGGGTCCAGTCGACAACAGGCATGAAATTATAGCAGACAATCGGGATGCCGCAGGCGGCGACCGCCTCGAGGCTGGCGATCCACGCCTCGATTTCGGCCTTCGCCTCCCCGCCCTTGCGCTTGACGGCGTCAGGGATCGGGATGCTCTCGACCACCGACCAGACGAGGGCCGAACGGTCGCCGGGTGTCGTCTCGATCAGCGACTGGCGCTCGCGCACTTCCTTTTCCGTCCAGGCCCTGCCGATCGGCACCTGATGCAGCGAAGAGACGATGTTGGTCGCACCCGTCTGACGGACATCATCCAGCGTCACCGGCGCTTCCGGCCCGAACCATCTCCAACCTTGCCGCATTCTTCTTCCTTCTCTCGCCTTTTCGTTTCGTGTTCGGTCCTGCCGTCAGCAGAAATAATCGGGGTAGCGCGAGCGCAGCTCGTCGACATCGGGAATGACGGCGCTCAAGTGATGGATCATCGCGTTTCGGGCCGCCGTCGCATCATGGGCGGCAAGCGCATCGCGGATGATCCTATGTTCGTGCACCACATTATCCATCCGCGCCAGCACCGGTAGCGTCAGCCGCCGCGCCCGGTCGATCTGCACCTTGACCGTTTTCAGAATCGTCCAGATTCCGGGATAGCCCGATATCTGTGCGATCGCCTCGTGAAAGGCCTCGTCTTCCTCATGGAAGCTCGAGGTATTGCCGGTCGCGGCATGCGACCGCTGGCGGGCGATGATCGCATCGAGGCGAGCAATGTCTGCAACGGTGGCGATCAGGGCCGCAGTCTCGACGGTCGTGCCTTCGAGCGCCTTGCGCACGACGACCGCCTCGGGGATCGCCGAAACCGGCACGCGCGACACGACGGTGCCCGACTGCGGGTAAATGTCGACCAGTCCGCCTTCGGAAAGCCTGAGCAGCGCTTCACGCACCGGCGTGCGGCTGACGCCGAAATCGTCGGCAATACGCTTTTCCTGCAACAGCATGCCAGGCGGCATCCGCAGCGACACGATATTGGCATGCAGGCGTTCATAGATGGCGCCGGCCGTGGTGACACGACGCAGCCTGCCAATCTCCGGCGAGGCCGGGACGGCCAAAACTTCGGTTTCTGATGCCTGCCGCATAAGGATACCAGCACAATGAGATTTTGAGGCATACTAGTATACCAGTTATTCCACGTTGCCAACGCGGGAAGCCCAGATCTTCGCATCAAGTCACTCTCGTTTGGAACTTAGATCGGCCGAATTGGTTGAAATCCCCAAGGAGACGTTCATGAAAAACCCGGCACGACGCAAGACAAACGAAACCACGGCCGGCAGCGCCCGGCCGGAATTTTCATCTGCCGCGGACGGACGCGGACAGAAGACGGCTCGGCGCGCCGTGAACGAAATCGACGGACAGAATGGCGGATCGCCGGCAGCCACCCGCGAGGAGAAGATCCGGAAAAGGGCATATTCCCTGTGGGAAAAGGAAGGCAGGCCAGAAGGCCAGCACCGGCATCATTGGAGCCAGGCTGAGCATGAACTCGAGGCCCAAGAATTCGAGGCCCGAGAACTCGATTCACGGGGCGAGACCGGCAATCCTCCAAATCTCGCGGCACTGCGAGAGGCCTCGCGCCAACATACCGACGCATTCCTCGTCAAAACCGATCTCGAAGATGCCGATCAACGCGAAGCCTCCCCCGGCACGCGCGAGCAACGTTGAACTCCGCCCCAAGCCATCTCAGGAAAGGTCCCGACATGACCGACAAACAAAACTTGAACGCCGGATTTACCGGAACACCGGCTGAGCAGCCGGAGGGATTGACCAAAGCGGCAAAGTCGGCGGCCGATGGGGTGACGCGTGAGGTCTACGCAGTTGCCTCCGGCGTTCGCGCTCACCCGCACACTGCAAGCGCATTGTTGCTCGGCACCGGCATTCTGGCATTCGGCCTCGGTTATCTCCTCGGTCGATCATCGACCGAAAGTATGACAGGCCGATATTGGCGATAGCGGTGACATTCAAGGAGCGGCTCGCCGAATTAAACATCTGTGGCGCCCCCCAGCGGTCGTCTCGACGCGGCCTATCGCATCATTTCGTCAGTGCTTCGCAGCCGCCCTTCGATCCCCGGGCGTGACACCGCGCTCGGCGAGCTCCTGCCAAAAACACTTGCTCGACGATCAAACCTGCGAGCTAAACCTGCACCTCAGACGTGTTTACTGCTGAAGCTGGCCTTGTGTCGCATCCCGTCCTTTCATAGAACCACGTCCGTCCGAAGATCCTGTTGCTGGAATACCACGACGGATAAAGCCATAGATTGCACGCAATCCCCGGCTTGACAGCCGTGACCACGATCCTTAGCGAGACGGCATCGGCATGGTCAGGATCGGCAAGTGAAATACCTCAGACAACTGAAGATGGTACTGCTTCATCCCGACAGTGGGGCGGGAAGCGCACGCGATCGAACCAACCGCATGGCGGTCTTTGTCTTTGCAATCCTTCCCGGACTTTCGCCGAACTTTAACTCGTTCATCCTTCTGGCATCGATGGTGTGGGGCATCTACTGTCTGGCGACAGGCCGGCTTGCCTTGAACCTGTCGAGATCCGACCGGGTGGTTACCATCGGCATGTCGATCTACCCGCTGGTGATGATCGCAAGCATATTCATCAATCCGCCCTACTCCGAAGAACTGGACTGGATATTCCGGCTGCTGCCGTTCTTTTCGGTCTGGCTGATATTGCCGCGAATGCGCCAATCTCCCGATGGCAGCCTCGTGCCGCTGTTTATCCTCGGCGCCGGTATCGGCATGATCATTACCTTCCTCTTTAGTCTGCTGCAGATCCTGTTTCTGATGGAGAGGGCAGAGGCGGGGACCTCGAACGCTGCACTGCTGGGCGTGATTGGCGTTCTTTTCGGCGGTATTGCGCTTCTGAACGTTCAATCACCCAAGAGTGTCGAGCAAAGAATTGCCATACTGGGATATGCTGCCGGTCTGGGCTGCGTCCTGCTTTCCGGAACGCGCTCGGCCTGGCTGGTCATACCCATTCATATCGTCATCTTTCTCTGGTACTTCCGCAAACACAGCTTCCATCTGAGTTTGCGCAGCCTCGCCATCACCGGCTCTTTGCTGTTTGCCGGGCTGATTGCTCTCGGCAGCGGCCAAATCCTCCATCGCATCGAGGCGCTGCAGGAAAATATGGCATCGCTCGAACGCAGCGACGGCGAAGTCACGTCGCTGAGTGCGCGGTTCGCTCTGTACAAGGGTGCCGTATCGGCGATCAGCAAGGACCCGTTGACAGGGTATGGCCCGCAAAACCGGATGGCTTCGGTGCTGGCAGAGCTGCCCGATAGCATAAGGCCGCAACTGACCTATTCGCATGTCCACAATGGTTTTCTCACCGCAGGAATCGACGCCGGCATTTTCGGCATTGCAGCGCTTTCGATGATGCTCGCCACACCCGTGATAGGCGCGTGGAGAAAGGAAGCTGGGCCGGGCCGGGACTTAGCCATTGCGCTCGCTCTGCTGCTTGTCAGCAGCTATGTCATAACCGGCAGCTTTGGCATCATGTTCAATCAGAAGGCCTTGGATCCGATCTTTGCCTATCTGGTCGCCCTTATTTGCGTGGATCGCGGCAGCACAGGCTTTGCGCCCGTTGTTCGCAACTGACGTTTGGCACCAAGAGCATGATGCCGAAAGTATGAGCGGTTTTCGAACGAGATCCTGGTCTATTGAATTCAGCGCAGGATGATCGATGTCTCAGGCGGCTGTATTGGTTTCGGCGCCGGTGAAAGCGAGATCCGAGACCTCACCCGTTGACGAATAGCCGGAAACAAGCTCCGCCAATGTCGCACGTGCGGCGAGCATATCGTTCCGAGCCAATGCGGCATTGAGCGCGTTGAGCTTTTTCAAAAGCTCCGGCCACAATAAGAAATCTTCACGCGCTTTCATGATCCGGGGATGTTCGGTTGTTTCCGGATTGTCCCCGATCAGCAGTTCTTCATAGAGCTTCTCGCCGGGCCTGAGACCGGTAACGGAAAGCTCGATATCCCCCTCGGGGTTGTTCTCGTCGCGGACGGCCAACCCGGAAAGCTCCACCATCTTGCGGGCAAGATCGGCAATGCGAACCGGCTCTCCCATATCGAGCAGGAACACATCGCCGCCCTCGGCCATCGCGCCTGCCTGTATGACGAGCTGCGAGGCTTCCGAAATCGTCATGAAATAGCGGGTTATGTTGGGATGCGTCAGCGTAACGGGGCCGCCGTCCTTGATCTGCTGCCTGAAAAGCGGCACGACGGACCCGGAGGAGCCGAGGACATTTCCGAAGCGGACCATGGAAAAATTCGTTCGTATTCTGTCGGTCGTCAGGTCTGCTGCAAGCGCCTGCAGAACCATCTCCGCCAGCCTCTTGCTGGCGCCCATCACATTTGTCGGTCGCACGGCCTTATCCGTGCTGATCAGCACGAAATTCGAGACGCCGCATTTATGCGCCGCGCGGGCGGTGACCAGCGTCCCCATGACATTGTTCTTGATGCCTTCCACGGCATTATGTTCGACAAGGGGCACATGCTTGTAGGCGGCGGCATGATAGAGCGTCTGCGGTCGCCAGCTCTGCATGATATGCTCCATGCGATCCTGATCGCGGACGGAACAGAGGATCGGTACGATCTGCAGATTTTCATGTTCGTACAGTTCGGCGAGCTTCCGCAATTCGGCATCGATATTGTAAAGCGCAAACTCGTTCTGATCGAGGAGGATCAGACTGGAAGGCTCGTTGCGCAGGATCTGCCGGCATAACTCGCCGCCGATCGAACCGCCCGCACCCGTGACCATCACCACCTTGTTGCGCATTGCCTTGTCGAGCAGTTCCTGCCGCGGCGCGACCGCTTCCCTGCCCAACAGATCTTCGATCTCCAGCTCACGAATGTCGGAAACGGCGACTCGTCCCTGAGCGAGCGCCGTGAGGTCCGGCAATGTGCGAACATTCACCCTGGCTTTGCGGATATGCTCCAGTATTTCGTTGCGCCGCTGCCGCGATGCCGATGGAAGAGCAAGAAGCACATTGTGCACCCCAAGCGCTTCGGTAAGCACCGGAAGATCCGAGGGGTCGTAGATCGGCAAGCCACCCATGACGCCGCCCTTGAGGCGCGGATCATCATCCAGATAGCCGACGACATTGAGTTCGGCACTGTTGACCAAGGCAGCGGCCAGTTGCCGGCCGGCCTTCCCTGCCCCATAGATCAGCACCTTCGCGAGGGTATTTTTGTGAAGGATCCGCTGGTAGGCATCCCCGAGCCAGTAGCGGATACCTATTCTCGACAGACCGATCCCAATCAGCAGCAGGAAGGGCTGGAGAATACCGACGGTTCTCGGAACACCCGGGACGCTGAGCGCCGTAAATATCGTCATGAAGGCGAAGCCGTAGATCGCAATCGCCTTCAGAACAGTAATGAAAGCAGCGAGATTGGCGTAACGGAAGATCGCCCGATACATGCCCATGACGATGAAGATCGGAAGTGCCATGCACAACGACACGAGGACCGGCAGCCACTGGACGCCGGTCAGCACCGTCCATTCGTTCAGCCGGAAGCAATAGGCCAGCCAGATCGTCAGAACACAAAAGCTGGAATCCACCAGCAAAGCCAGAGCGCGTTTGGCAACCCGCGGCATCGCCAGCAAAGGGGCGACGAGCGCTTGCATCGGCACTAAGAACCATCCTGAGCGCCGTGTCTCAGAGGGAGAATTTTCAGGCATTGCTTACCAGCGTCTCGCAGATCAACAGACAACCACCTTCTTGTCGCTTTCTGCAATGAGCGCAACTGAAATAATCGGAAATCAAGGTCTTCCGCACCGCTTATCTATCAGAAGTAGGTAGCTTAATGCCGTATTCCCTTCCGGCGTATGACCTTCTCTGCGGTCAGAAACAGGATGCGCATGTCGAAGCCGAATGAACGCCGCTCGAGATATTCGACGTCGAATTTCACCTTCTCCGGAATCGGCAACTCGTCGCGGCCGTTGATCTGCGCCCACCCCGTCAATCCGGGCAGGAGCGTGTCGACGCCATGGGCCGTCCGCAACTCTATCAGATCATCCTGATTGTAGAGCGCCGGCCGGGGGCCGACGAAACTCATTTTCCCCTTGAGAATACACCAGAGTTGCGGCAGCTCGTCGAGGCTGGATTTGCGCAGAAACGAGCCGATGGGGGTCAAAAACCGGTCCGGATTTTCGAGCAGATGCGTAGCGACCGTCGGCGTGTCGACGCGCATGCTGCGGAATTTCGGCATCAGGAAGATCTGATTGAAACGGCCGACACGTTTTGACCAATAGAGGATCGGTCCCGGCGAGGTAAGGCGGACGCAAAGAGCGACAATAAGGATGGGAACAAGCAGGATTACCGACGCAACGACAGCCAGAAAAAAATCCACCGCCCGTTTCAACCCCATCTTCCGCAGCTCTTCCCTTGCCTCGCCATCGCCCTGCCGTATCGTCAAAACGCGTTTCGCGTCAACTGCAGGATATCGTGATTTCTCTATAGTCGGGCTTGGCTGATCACCGATCTGTCCCTTGTATGCGCGGTATCTAACCCCGTGATCTCAAAGCGAGAAGCCCCCAATCAGAAGTTATCTCCCCCTTCATTTCCGTTACATTTCATTAACCATGACAGTTTCGTTTGGAAAGATTGCGAAGGTAGCTTCATCCTGTCTTGCCTCTCTGCGGCATTGGTCCGGGCAAGGGCCATCAGCATCGGTCCGATAGCAAATTCCCCTCTTTCGGCACGGCGTGTCAGATCGCGGAGATAACCGCCGGCGGAGTTGATGTGCCCTGCCCTTTCGAGGACACAGGCGATGACGGTGGCGGCATTTTCGGGCCCCATGACCTCGCAGGCCTGCTCATAGGCCGACGGGCTGACGCCGAGCATCGAACGGACGACCACGGCCGCCGCCATCAGATCGCGCCAAGTGCCGACCGAGCCCTGGGGTCCATAGGCAGCGATCTCAGGGCAGGCCTGCAGCACCAGCCCCAGCGGGAAGGATTTCAGCGCGCTATTGGCAGCGGAGGCAGATCTTGCGGCTGGGACATGCCCGTTCTCCTCTTCATTTTTCCCTCCTCGGCCTATCGGCTCGGCCCGATCTGCCGATCGATCATCCACTGTCGCGCCCTGCTTCGGTTCGAAGCTTGGTTCAAGTTCAGTAATGGAATGTGGGTTTGAATTCTGTATGTGCCGCTCAGAATGTTGGGCATTGCCGCTTTGATTTTGAGTTTTAACCTGCATTTCCAATTGATTGACGATCTCCTCGCGCAGCATCTCCAATTCGCCGAGCGCCGCGGCGACCTGTTCGGCGGACGGCGACCGCGGCAACCGCTCAACGACATCGCGGAAATGCAGATGGATCCTGCTCCAATCGCCGGCAGCACCCTCCTCCAATGCCATCTCGATGAGCTTGGCGACGTCGCGCCGGCAAAGCGTCAGGCGCTCTCTGAGCCGTTGCAGATGCAATCGTTCCGCGGCCACTTCCGCTGCCAGCCGCTCGATCTCCTCGGCGCGCGCAAGCAGCGGCGCCAGCGAGAAACCGAATGCCTCGCGGAGTTCGCCGCCCTGCTCCTTGCGGGCGTAACGCTTGCCGTTCGGGCTGTCCTTGCGGATCAGCAGCCCGACTTCGATCAGCGTCGCCAGGTGGCGGCGGATCGTCTGCTCCGCCATTCCATGGGCGCGCAAGGAGAGCTGTGCATTGGACGGAAACACCACAAGCCCGTTGTCCTCGGAGATCTCTCCCTTCGGATAAAAGCTCAGCAAGGCGTTCAGGATGGCGAGCGCCCGATCGGTGACCCCGAGCATCGGCCTAGCCTCGCACAGAGCACGATAGAGCTTCCATTTGTCAATTGATTGGCCGGGCTCGATTTTTCGAGCCGACGCTTGGCTTGCCAACATGCCAAGCGTCATCGGCCGCCGCCCAAAGGGCGTCGTCACACTTCCGCTTTCCATTTTCTTTGCCTTCTTCAAGGCAAAAGATCACGGCTCACCAAATTCGGTGCCAAAGACTCTTGACTATGATTCGCGGAAATGTGATTCTCTGGGTGTCTAGATCAGAGAGGGCTTCCGCGACGGCAACGTTCGGGGGCCTTTTCTTTTGCTTATTGATCTCCGTTCTTCGTCAAATCCTGTGTCTTCTCGAACGCCTCGTAGAGGCGATCCAGATTGCTGGCGATATAGGCTCCAAAGGCCGACGCCTTTTCCGCCTTTAGCGCGATGGTGAACTGTTTCCCGTCATCCTTGATCTTCGCCTTGACCGCGCCGTCCTTGCGCTGCCAAGCGCGAGCTGCGGGCTGAAGCGCGGCTAGGGATGCCGCCGACTGTTGCCTCCTGCCGATGAAGGCGACCAGCATATCGAAGCGGGCATCGGGCTCCGCCGTCTCGAATTCCGCCGATCTGCTGAACTCGATCGCCCGAGCGGAGATGTTTTCGGTCTCGAATTTTACCGAAAGATCGTGCCAACGGTCGCGGCCGGTGGTCTTTGCCGCACCGATCGCCGTCAGGACTTCGGCTGGGATCCGCTTGGTGACGGACAGCATCTTGGAAACCGTCGTCTTGTCGGCGCTGAGCGCCGACATGATCGTTTCCCTGTCGAAACCCAACCTGTCGAGTTTGTCGGCGAACATCGTCCTCTCGATGAAGGAGAGATCGGCGCGCGCCGAATTCTCCTGGCCCTGCGCGATGACGTGGTCGCGATCGTCGAGCTTCTTGACCACGGCGCGGACAGATCTGCCGAGTTCTTTGGCGGCCCGGGCGCGACGGTGACCGAAGGCGATCTGATAGCGGCCGTCCTTCTCAGGATGCGGGCGAACGAGGATCGGCGAATCCTGGCCACGCAGGCGGATCGCCTCGACCAATTCGCGAAACTGTTCGTCGGTATGGGCGAGCCGGTCCGTCACGAAGGAATCTTCGATCAAGGCAGGGTCGAGATCAATCACCGTCTCACCGGTCGCCAGCTTCTCTTCGATCACTTTGGCCGCATCCGCCTTAGCAGCCAGCGCATCGATACTGCGTGTGACGGCACCGAGAGCGCCGATCCCCTTATAGGTGATCTGCTGTCTCTCGTCCCTATGGAGGGCTTCGTCCTCATTGTTTACCGCAGTAAACTTCTTGGAATCGTCCATCAGGCCGGAAAGCAGATTCTTACGCGCCATCAGCCCGCTCCTTGCCTCGGTTTACCGCAGTAAACTTCTCGCTCATTTCCGCCCCCAGGCCTTGTGAATGAGATCGCCGATCTCATTGTTGACGGCATCCATCGCCTCCATGGCGCGGTCATAGGTGGCGCGGGTAAACTGGCTCCGCTCGACCTCGTAAAGCGTCTGATTGGTCATCGCCGCATCGGAGATCGCCACGCTGCGCAACATCGGATTGGTCAGCACATGGTTTTTGAACATCGAGCGCATGAAGGCGACCATCTGCGTCTGAGGCCCGTCCTGCGGATCGTAGCGAGTCACGAGATAACGCAGCCAGTCGAGGTTCATGTCGCCGCCGGCGCCTTTCAGCGTATTCAGCACCTCGCCGAGCATCTGCAGGAACTGGCACATCGACATGACATCGAGCATCTGGGGATGAACGGTGATCAGAACCGCCGTTGCGCCGCAAATGGCGCTCATCGTCAAAAATCCGAGCTGGGGAGGGCAGTCGATGATAACGACATCGTAATCGTCGGCGACCGAGGACAGCGCCTCGTCCAGCCGCGCGAAGAAGACGCGCCCATAGTCGCCGGCCTTGCCTTGAGCAAGCACGCGCGGCGTATCATGCTCGAATTCCATCAGCTCGAGATTGCCCGGCACCAGATGCAAGTTCGGGAAATTCGTCGGCCGGATGATCTCTCTGAGCGGCCGCCGCTGATCGTCATAGCGGATGGCGGCGTAGAGCGTCTCATTCTCGTTGACGTCGAACTCAGGCTGAAAGCCGTGGATGGCAGAGAGAGACGCCTGCGGGTCGAGGTCGACGGCAAGGACACGGTGACCGGTCAAGGCAAGGTGCTGGGCAAGATGCGCGGCACTCGTCGTCTTGCCGCTGCCGCCCTTGAAATTGACGACGGCGACGACCTGCAGATGCTCATTGCCGCGGCGATGGCGCATATAATGTGTTCCGGCGCGGGCATTGTGCTCCAGAAAGCTACGCATCTCCTCCATCTGCTCCGCCGTATAGGATCGACGGCCCGACGGTGTGACCTGAGGAAGGGCACCCTTGCCTTCCAGCGACAGATTGCGAAGATAGCCGCTGGTCACGCCGAGAAAACGCGCCACTTCGGCAAGCTGAAATTCCCGCAGTCCCTTCAGCGCGCGCGGCGGGAACATTTCGAGCCGATGCTGCTTCAGCTTGTCGGATAGTTCCTGTGCCTGACCAATGATCAACTGGTCGACATCGGAAATTGCTTTTTCTATCTGCGGTGCCATATTCATGGAAATCTCGAAAATGCGATTTAAAAGCCCTGCGAGCTTTGAAAGCGCATTTAGCGCCGATTCTGGAAGAGTGGCAAGGCAAATAGGGTTAACAAGACCCTACCGCTGGGTTGTCCAATCTTTTTCAAAGGCTTGGACATGCCGCCGGGGGCGCTGTCAGCGCGCCAAACCACGATTTACCGGCCGAATCGGCGAAACAGGACCGCATCGGCAGCATAGCCGATCGGAAAAGCGGGAATGGAAATATCGATATGTGCCGGTTGCCTGAGGTGGACCGGCAACGGCGAGGCGCCGACAGCGACGGCCGCTCAGTGCCGCGTGCCGAGCAGGTAACCGTCCTGGCCGCTTTCTTGGGAAAAGGACACGCCGCTTCTGTCGAGGTCCTGCAGCAGGGCGCCGAGCGCCAGGTCCAGGCAATAGGCAGAGAATTCGGCGTTCAGGTCTCTGGCGTTTTCTCTGGCATAGGCGACCAGCCTGGCGAGCGATACCAGCTCCTTGAGCTCTTCGTCACTTTTCGGTGTGAGCGTTGCTTCGGCGGCGTCGTGCATCTTTGGAATTCCCCGGCTTCTCTTGCCGGCGCATGCCGACAGAGCAAAGGCAGCTTAATCCTCTTGAGCGAAAGACGCGCGTGACAGAGGCGTGACAGCATTTGTCGGCTTACACTTTTCGGCGTCAGACTTCAGAAACCGGCCCGGCGCAACGCCTCGCGATACTGCTCCTTCTGCCATTGCTCCTTGAAGGGAACGACGGAAAGCCATTTGTCGACATCGAAATCCGGATAGATCTCGCGCACCTTGCGCATATAGATACGCGCGTTTTTCATATCGCCGAGCATGGCCCAGCAGGCAGCCGAAAGCCGGTCTGCCGGCGTGCGGTCGTCCATCAGGGAAATCTGCTCGAGCGCCTCGGTATAATGACCGAGGGCGAAATTCGCGCCGGCTGCCGTCCATAGATAGTCGGTCGGGCTCAGCGGGTTGAGTGAGATGGCCCGCTCGATCTTGGCCAATGCATCGGCAGGGCGCGACGCATGGACGAGCGTATCGGCATAACTCGCAATACCGTCGGCATAATGCGGGCTCAGCTCTTCCGCGAGCTTCAACGCCAGGACGCTTTCATCAATGTCCCCGAGATAAAGTTTGGCAACGCCGAGCTCACGAAAGCCGGCTGCAAACGAAGGATCGGCGACGATCGCCCGGTTTGCGTAGTCCTCCGCCAGTCCGAGCAACTCGCTGTCGCCGCGCGCCGTCAGCAGCCACTCGACGAGAAACGTGCGCGACAATCCGCTTAGCGCAGGAGCGAAATGTGCGCTGTGTTGAAGCGCCTCGCGGAAGGCCTTTCGGGAGCGGCGCACATCGGGGAGGGCAAGCCGCTTCACATCCCTCAGACCGAGAAGGTAGCTGTGATAGGCGGCCGAATTGCCCTCGAAGGAATCGCGCATGGTTTCATGCCGGCGGACCTGCCCGGCCAGCTCTCTGGCGATCCGCCGGGCGATGTCGCGCCGGTGGCTTATCAATTCGTATTTCTCGAGGCTGAAACGCTCGGCCCAGATGACCTCATCGCTGCCGGCATGAATCAGCTGGACAAAGAGCGTGGGGACGCCCGCATGATCGGTCAGCCTCGTGTCGAGAACATAGGAAATCGAATGACGCTGGATCAGTTCGGCCTTGTCGGCATTGCGTGCGATCCGATCGGCCGTATGGGGCGCCACCACCGAAACCGTATTCAGCGCGCAAAGACCGATGGTCACGTCCTCGATCAGCGCTCCGGAGAGCATCGGCAGGACACCGACCGCATCCGTTCCGCCCGGCGGCAGCAGCACCAGACGGGGCAGGGGACCGGGAATTCGAACGCCGCCGTCGCTCAGCGGCACCGCAGCGCTTTGCGGCGGTTGGCCGCCGGCAAAGATTTTGCGGATCTCTCCCAGCGCCTGGACGTCGAGGCCGATATCGAATGCGCTTCCCAGCTCATGCTTGTTCGTCTCGAAAAGCCGGCGCGCTTTCTCCAGCTGTCCCTCGGACTCGTAGGCCTCGAGAAGGATACGACGAATGTTCTCGTCATCCGGCGCCTCGCGGAAAATTCTGAGCGCCGCCTCCTTGATCAGGCTGACATCTTCTCGCGACCTCGCCGTCGGCAGCGCCGTCTTCAGCGCATCCACCAGAACTGCCATGTGCCTGTCGCGCTGGCCGGCGATCCATTGCCGGGTACTGACGCTTTGGTCGGCGAGCCCCGCCAGGAAATCCTGGCGAAGGATCGCAACCAGCCGCCGCAGCTTGCCAAGTGCGCCTTCGCCGCCGGGGTTGGCGAGTTCGGAGAGATCATCGACAAATGCTTCCGGCCTGACCCGCGCACCGGTCGCCGTGAAGACCAGAAGCTCGGTGCCGAGCTCGGCCTGGCGCGCCTGAATGCGCGATATGGTCTTGCGCAGATTGGCCATGATGTCGGAATTGTCATGGCTGTCCCACAAGAACCGCGCAAGCGCCGAGCGCGGATATTCACTCCCGGCCCCATCTCGCAGATCACGGTCCAGCAGATAACAAATTGCCAGCAGGCCCTTTTCCGGGAACGCCGCTGGTTGCCCGGCCGGGTCGAGCAACCGCAACTCACCAAATGACTCGAGCCTGAGCTTCATGCGGATATTGCCTGCCGACTGCCTGACTATTCTCCGAGCGGAAGGGTGATATCTGCAACGGCGCGCGCGCCCCATGTTACACCGCGGCTTTCCGCCTGCGCCATCGCATTCACCAGTGCGATGATCGTTTCACGGACATTCCGGTCGGCGATCTTCAGAAAGGCGCGATTGAGCACCAATCCCTCTTTCGTTCGCAGGAATTCGGCGACCGGATCGGTATTTGCGGGCAGATCCAGCCCTTGCAACGTCAACGGCTCGGAATTTTCCTGTTCAAAGAAGAAGCTCGGCGACGTGTGAAGCACATCGGCGATTCGCTGCAGACGGCTCGCGCCGATGCGGTTGATGCCCTTCTCGTATTTCTGAACCTGCTGAAAGGTCACGCCGATTTGCTCGGCAAGCCGTTCCTGGCTCATTCCGAGCAACTGCCGACGCATTCTTATGCGCGCTCCGACATAGCCGTCTATTGCATTCGGTGTCTTGACATTCATCGCGTGTTTTCAGCCTCGATCGCATTTTCAATCAGCGCAGCTGTAGTATCCCCCGCCGCGGTTTTCCATGGTTGTTTTCACATGTCATACTATATGTGCAATGATCGCAGCTAACTGTGGTATGAAAGCCCCCGTCCGGCAAGAGGCCAAGCCGGGCAGGAATCAACGGCAAAAGAGCAAATCGAACAAAAGCCGTACCGATCCTGATGAAACTGGGCTGTGATTGCCCGCCGGCTTACGCTAAATGCATTTTAGCGACCGTCGCTTGATCATCTTCCCCAGCCCCGATCGCCCCGAAATCCATCGAATAAAGCGACGCGGCACGGCAACCAACCGGGCCGTCCAGGAGGAATGTCCATGGCAACCGTTGCCGAGCGCGCGCCCCGTTTCGAAAAAACAACGATGTCAATCCTGGTGGCGGTCAGCTTCTGCCACATGCTGAATGACATCATGCAGTCGCTGCTCGCCTCGCTCTATCCGCTGTTCAAGGCGAATTACGATCTCAGTTTCGTGCAGATCGGCCTTCTGACCATGACGTTCCAGGTCACCGCTTCGCTGCTGCAGCCGCTGGTCGGCATCGTCACCGACCGCTGGCCGATGCCCTATTCACTGCCGGTCGGCATGGCGAGCACCTTCTGCGGCCTGATCCTGCTCGGCAATGCCGGCAGTTTCGAGCTGCTGCTCGTTGCCGCCAGCCTGATCGGCTTCGGTTCGGCCGTCTTCCATCCGGAATCCTCGCGCGTCGCCCGCCTTGCCTCCGGCGGCCGCCACGGTTTCGCGCAGTCGTTTTTCCAGGTCGGCGGTAATGCCGGCCAGGCGATCGGTCCGTTGCTCGCCGCCTTCATCGTGTTGCCGCTCGGCCAGCACAGCGTCTCCTGGTTCGCCGCCATCGCCATGGTCGGCATGGTCGTGTTGAGCTGGGTGGGCAATTGGTATATCGGCCACAGGCGTGAGAATGCCAGCAAGCCGGCCGTGAGCCGGATCCTGCCGCTGCCGCAGAACAGGGTCGTGTGGGCGCTCGCGATCCTCGTGCTGCTGACCGCGACAAAGAACGTCTACATGGCGAGCGTGTCGAGCTACTTTACCTTCTATGTCATCGACAAGTTCGAACTTGGCGTGCAGCAGGCGCAGCTGATGCTCTTCCTCTTCCTCGGCTCGGTCGCCGTCGGCACTTTCCTCGGTGGGCCGATCGGCGATCGCTTCGGCGCCCGTTTCGTCATCTGGTTCTCGATCCTCGGCGTCATTCCTTTCGCACTGCTGCTGCCCTATGCCAACCTCTTCTGGACGGGCGTGCTCAGCGTCGTCATCGGCCTGATCTTCGCTTCGGCCTTCTCGGCGATCGTCGTCTTCGCACAGGAACTGGTGCCCGGCCGCGTCGGGCTGATTGCCGGCGTCTTTTTCGGCTTTGCTTTCGGGGCAGGGGGGCTGGGTGCAGCACTGCTCGGCGATTTCGCCGACACCCACGGCATCGACTTCGTCTATCGCATCTGCTCCTACCTGCCGCTGCTCGGTCTCCTGACGGTCTTCCTGCCGCGCATCCCCAAGCCGAAATCGGTCTAGAGCAATTCCAGGAAAAGTGCAGAGCGGTTTTCCCAGGCAAAGCGCGAAGCGCTTTTGCCGGGAATTGCGTAAAAACAAAACTTAGAGCGGTTCTCCGATTCCGTGAAAAGCTGAACCGCTCTAGGTCGGTCGCCTGCAGACGATACATCGAGCCCGGAATCCCTCGGATATTCCGGGCTCGACGCATCATGCGGTTTCGCACGTCGCTATCGCGACAGGCACGAACGTATTTTTCTCCTCATATGGGGAAGAGGGATCACCATTCCTTTAATCCACTATTTTTATAGATAATATTCGTCGGAGAATGACATCGGTTTCGACACGATATTGGAAGGAAATGGCATGTCTGCTCACAAACTGGTCGGCCTTGCGGGTAGCTTCAACCGCCCCTCGAAGACCTTCGCGCTCGTCGAAAACGTCGCCGGTCTCGCCGGCGAGAAATACGGCTTCGACAACACCATCTACGACCTGACCGATGTCGGCCCCTCGCTTGGCCAGGCGCTGCGGCGTGACGATCTCGACAGCCGCGCCAAGGACGTCATCGACGACATCGTCAATGCCGATGTGCTGGTCATCGGCGCGCCGACTTACAAGGGCAGTTATCCCGGCCTCTTCAAGCATCTGATCGACCTGATCGACCCGCATGAGCTGCGCGCCAAGCCGATCATCATCACCGCAACCGGCGGCGGCGACCGGCACGCGCTGATGGTCGAGCATCAGCTGCGCCCGCTCTTCGGCTTCTTCATGTCTCACACGCTGCCGACGGCCGTCTACGCTTCCGACCGCGACTTTACCGATTACCGGGTCTCATCCGAACAGCTTTCCAAGCGGATCGGGGAAGTCATCGGCGAGCTCTCGGCCTTCTTTCCCAGCCGGAATCAAGCGCTTATCGCTGCCGAGTAAGGAGTGTCGTAATAGGCTTGAAACGGCGCCGCTAAGGCGCCGTTTTCGTTTTTGGGCCGCCCTTCTCACATCGTCATAGTTCACAAATTTGATGGAAATTTATCCTGCCGATACCAATGGCAGGGCAAGAGTTTTTCCGACCCTTCCTCCACATCGGACATTCGTGCTTCGCTACCGATGCGCGCATTTGCCATGATCAGCCTGGTCGGGGCGCATGGCCCCACTCAGTCAGACGGGATAAAAAATGACCAAGAACAAAAATCTTCACGGCTTCCACCTTTCGCGCCGCGCGGCTCTTGCCGCCATCGCCGTTTCCGCTGCTACACTCTTTGCCTTCGCAGCGCCTGCTCCTTCCTTTGCCGAGGACAAGTCGATCAAGGTCGGCATCATGGCCGGCGAGGAGGAGGACATCTGGCGCGTGGTCGCCAGCGAGGCGGCCAAGAAGGGTCTCAAGATCGAGACCGTTATTTTCAACGATTATACGCAGCCGAACGAAGCGCTGGAGCGCGGCGAGGTCGACGCCAATGCCTTCCAGCATCAGCCCTATCTCGACAACCAGATCAAACAGCATGGCTACCATATCGCTCGCGTCGGCTATACCGGCGTCTGGCCGATCGGCCTCTATACCAAGAAATACAAGTCCGTCGCCGAAATCCCCGCAGGCGCCGTCATCGGCGTACCGAACGATCCCTCGAATGAAGGCCGGGCGCTGCGTGTTCTCCAGAACGAAGGCCTGATCAAATTGAAAGACGGCACCGGCATTCTCGCGACCGTTGCCGACGTCACCGACAATCCGAAGAAGCTCGAAATCAAGGAGCTCGATGCCGGCATCGTCGGCCGGTCGATCGATGATCTGGATGCCGGTGTCGTCAACACCGACTGGGCGCTGAAGAGCGGTCTTTCGCCGGCCGAGCGCATTGCGCAGGAGCCGGTCGCCGACAATCCGTACCGCAACTTCATCGCCGTCAAGGACGACAACAAGGACGCCGACTGGGTCAAGACGCTTGTGTCTTCCTATCAGAACGAGACCGTCAAGGCGGAATTCGACAAGGTCTACAAGGGGACGGGTCTCAGCGCCTATTGATCCGAGGCAGGGCGGGGGTTAAGGCCTGCCGAGAGGCGGTCCGGGCGTTCCTTGCCCGGGCCGCCTTCAGTGTTTGTAAGGAAAAGCATATGAATTCCTTTGTTTCCACCACAGCGATCGAGACGCAGCCGCAAGCGGCGGCCGAAGAAGTGGTGAGGCTGACCGACGTGAAGCGGCGGTTCGGGGCCACGCCGGCACTCGACGGTATTTCGCTGACAGTGAAGAGGGGTGAGATCCTCGGCATCATCGGCCGCAGCGGCGCCGGCAAATCGACGCTGATCCGCTGCCTGAACGGCCTGGAGCGCGCCGACAGCGGCGAGATCCTGATCGAAGGCCGCGATATCACCAGGCTTCAGGAACAGGATTTGCAGCCCTTGCGTCGCCGCATCGGCATGATCTTCCAGCATTTCAACCTGCTATCGGCCAAGACCGTCGAGGAGAATGTCGCGCTGCCGCTGAAGATCGAGGGCGTCGCCAAGAACGAGCGCTTGAAACGGGCGCATGAGCTGCTCGATCTCGTCGGTCTTGCCGACAAGGCGAAAGCCTATCCCTCATCGCTGTCCGGCGGCCAGAAACAGCGGGTCGGAATCGCCCGGGCGCTGGCGGCACGCCCGGCACTGCTGTTGTCCGACGAGGCGACATCGGCGCTCGATCCGGAAACAACCCGGTCGATCCTGGCGCTGCTTAGGGATATCAACCGCAAGCTCGGCCTGACCATTCTGCTGATCACCCATGAGATGGAAGTGGTGCGCGGCATTGCCGATCGCGTCGCCGTCATCGATGCCGGGCGGATCGTCGAGGAAGGGCAGGTCTGGTCGGTCTTCGCCAACCCGCAGGCTGATATCACCGGGAGCCTGCTCGGCAGCATCCGCCCGCAGCTTCCCGATCACATCGCCGGACGGCTGTCGGCAACGATAGGAAGCGAGGCGATCCTCAGCGTCGATCTCGCTGGACCTGAAGCGCAAGGTGCGCTGTTTGCCGAACTCTCGGCGGAGCTGCCGCATTCTTTCCGCCTCGTCCATGGCGGCATCGACCACATCCAGAACCAGCCGGTGGCGCGGTTCTTCATCGCCGTTCCCGCACGCGATCCCGCGCTTGCCGGAAAGGTCGAACAATTCCTGACGGCCCGGTCCGCCCGGGTGGAGGTGCTTGGTTATGACACCGATTATGCTTGAACTGCTGATCCGCTCCCTCTGGGAGACGATCCTGATGACCGTCGCCTCGGGAGTGATCTCGCTCCTCGCCGGCCTGCCGCTCGGCCTTGCCCTTGTTGTCACGGCACGCGGCGGCATCGCTGAAAACCTCTGGATCAACCGCGGGCTCGGCGCCGTCATCAACGGCTTCCGCTCGGTGCCTTTCATCATCCTGCTCGTGGCGCTGATTCCGCTGACGCGGCTGATCGTCGGCACCGCGCTCGGCACCTGGGCGGCCATCGTGCCGCTCGCCATCGCCGCGACCCCCTATTACGCCCGCATCGCCGAAGTGTCGCTGCGTGAGGTCGACCGCGGGCTGATCGATGCAGTGCGCGCCATGGGCGGCAACCGGTGGACGATCATCCGCGAGGTGCTGGTGCCCGAAGCGCTGCCCGGCATCGTCGCCGGTTTCACCGTCACGCTGGTGACACTGATCGGCGCTTCGGCGATGGCCGGCGCTATCGGCGCCGGCGGCCTCGGCGATCTTGCCATCCGCTATGGCTATCAGCGCTTCGAAACCAGCGTGATGATCGCGGTGGTGGCCGTGCTCATCGTCCTCGTCTGCGGCATTCAGTGGTTTGGCGACCGGCTCGTCGCCAAACTGGACCGGAGATAAATCAGCGGCGGAAGCGCGCGGCGGGATGAGCGGCGGGCAACCTGCCGTTCCCGCCGCCAAACAGCTTCCGCCGCAGCGGCCCTTCCGCATAGTCCGCCTTGAACAGGCCGCGTTCCTGCAGCACCGGCACCACCAAGTCGACGAAATCACGCAGGCTCTCCGGCGCCACCGTCCGCGCCAGGTTGAAGCCGTCGATATCGCCCTCTTCGATCCATGTCTGGAGATGATCGGCGATCTGCTCCGGCGCGCCCACGATCGGCTTCATCCGACTGCCGAGGACCATCTGGTCGATGATCTCCCGCTTCGTCACCGGCTTTGCCGCTTGCTTGGTGATGGCCGCAAGCGCCGACTGATTGGCATTGGTCGAATTCTGGTCGATGACATCGTCCAGACCGTACTTGGAAAAATCGATGCCGACAGAAGCCGAATAATGCGCAAGCGAGGCCTCGACGCTGGCATGGCGGCGATAATCCTCCAGCTTCTCCTGCGCTTGCCTCTCCGTCCGTCCGACGACGACAGTGATCAGGCTCAGGATCTTCAATGCATCGGCGCCGCGGCCGAATTCCGCCGCCTTCGCCCGCAGCGCATCGACGATCGGCCTCACCACCCGGGGGGTCGGGCCGGCGAGGAAGACGCATTCGGCGTGGCGGGCGGCAAAGTCCTGACCACGTGCCGAGGCGCCGGCCTGGAAGAGCAGGGGCGTGCGCTGTGGAGAAGGTTCGGAGAGATGCATGCCCTCCATCCGGTAATATTTGCCGTCATGACGGAACGTCCGCACTTTGGAGGGATCGGCATAGACGCCGCCCGCCTTGTCGCGCAACACCGCATCGTCATCCCAGCTGCCTTCCCAGAGCTTGTAGACGATCTCGAGATATTCCTCGGCTGCGTCATAACGCGCATCATGATCCGGCAGCCTGTCGAAACCCATGCTTCGGGCCGCACTATCGAGATAGCCGGTGACGATGTTCCAGCCGATCCGCCCCTTGGTCAGGTGATCGAGCGTCGACATGCGCCGCGCCAGCAGGAAGGGCGGCTCGTAGGTGGTGTTGACGGTGACACCGAAACCTAAGTGTTTGGTGACGTAAGCCATCGCCGAAATCGGGATCAACGGATCATTGACGGGAATCTGCGCCGCCGCCCCGATCACCGGCGCCGGGCTGCCCTTATAGACGTCATAGACACCGACGATATCGGCGAGGAAGATGCCGTCCAGCTTGCCGCGCTCGGCGGTCGCGGCAAACTCCGTCCAATAGTCGAGATCGGTATAATGCACCGACCGGTCGCGCGGATGCGTCCACAGGCCGTGGTTGATATGCCCGACGCAATTCATGTCGAAGGCATAGATCTGCATTGTCTTCATCGGACGGGTCCAGAGCTGGGAATAAAAATCAAGGATTTGTATCGCACGGCGATCCTGTGAAATGGTAGGGTGCGGACGAAATAAGCCGGAGGAAAGGCATGACGAAAAAGACGCTGTCGGATTGGGCGGAACTGGCGCAGAAGGAATTGCGCGCCTCGTCCGAAACGCTGACCTGGCAAACTCCGGAAGGCATTGCCGTCAAGCCGCTTTATACGGCCGAGGATATCGAAAGCGCCGAGCACCTCGGCTCGCTTCCCGGTTTTTCACCCTTCACCCGCGGCCCGCGCGCCACCATGTATGCCGGCCGGCCCTGGACGATCCGCCAATATGCCGGCTTCTCGACGGCAGAGGAATCAAACGCTTTCTATCGCCGCAACCTGGCCGCCGGCCAGAAGGGCCTGTCGGTCGCCTTCGATCTCGCCACCCATCGCGGTTATGACAGCGACCATCCCCGCGTCGAAGGCGATGTCGGCAAGGCCGGTGTGGCGATCGACAGCGTCGAAGACATGAAAATCCTGTTCGACGGCATTCCGCTCGGCGACATGTCGGTGTCGATGACCATGAACGGCGCCGTCATCCCGATCCTCGCTTCCTTCATCGTCGCTGGCGAGGAGCAGGGCGTCCCGCGGGCCGAGCTCTCCGGCACCATTCAGAACGACATCCTCAAGGAGTTCATGGTCCGCAACACCTATATCTACCCGCCGGAACCCTCGATGCGGATCGTTGCCGACATCATCGAATATACGGCAAAGGAGATGCCGAAATTCAACTCGATCTCGATCTCCGGCTATCACATGCAGGAGGCCGGCGCGACGCTCACGCAGGAACTCGCCTTCACGCTGGCCGACGGCCGCGAATATGTCAGGGCGGCAATCGCCAAGGGCCTCAATGTCGATGATTTCGCCGGAAGGCTCTCCTTCTTCTTCGCGATCGGCATGAATTTCTTCATGGAGGCGGCGAAACTCCGCGCCGCCCGGCTGCTGTGGAGCCGGATCATGGAGGAGTTCCAACCGAAAAAGGCGTCCTCGCTGATGCTGCGCACCCATTGCCAGACGTCGGGCGTCTCGCTGCAGGAACAGGATCCCTATAACAACATTATCCGTACCGCCTTCGAGGCGATGTCGGCCGTGCTCGGCGGCACGCAGTCGCTGCACACCAATTCCTTCGACGAGGCGATCGCGCTGCCGACGGAATTTTCCGCCCGCATCGCCCGCAATACACAGCTCATCCTCCAGCATGAGACCGGCGTTACCAAGGTGGTCGATCCGCTCGCCGGCTCCTATTACGTCGAAAGCCTGACGAAGGAGCTTGCCGACAAGGCCTGGGCGCTGATCGAGGAGGTGGAAGCGCTCGGCGGCATGACCAAGGCCGTCAATGACGGCCTGCCGAAACGGCTGATCGAGGAAGCGGCGGCGCGCCGTCAGGCGGCTGTCGACAAGGGCGAGGAGGTCATCGTCGGCGTCAACCGCTACAGGCTCGACAACGAACAACCGATCGACATTCTGGAAATCGACAACAGCGCGGTGCGCACCGCGCAGATCAGACGAATCGAGGACACCAAGCGCCGCCGCGATGGCAACGCCGTGCGCGAGACGCTTGCCGCCCTGGCGGAGATCGCCCGGAGCGGCAAGGGCAACCTGCTGGAAGCCGCCATCGAGGCGGCCCGGGCCCGAGCCACGGTCGGCGAGATATCGGATGCCATGCGCGAAGCCTTCGGCGACCATGCCGCGACACCTGAGGTCATCACCGGCGTCTATGGCGAGGCCTATGACAACGAGCCGGAACTCGCCGTCCTCAAGGGACGCATGACGGAGGTGACGGAAGCGATGGGGCACCGGCCGAAGATCATGGTCGCCAAGCTCGGCCAGGATGGGCACGACCGGGGCGCCAAGGTGATCGCCTCGGCTTTCGGGGATATCGGCTTCGATGTGCTCGCCGGTCCGCTATTCCAGACGCCCGACGAGGCTGTCGAGATGGCACTCAGCGAAAAGGTCAATGTCGTCGGCGTCTCGTCGTTGGCGGCAGGTCACAGGACGCTGCTGCCGCAGCTGATCGACAGGCTGAGGGAAAAGGGCGGTGACGAGATCATCGTCGTCTGCGGCGGCGTTATTCCCCGGCAGGACTATGAATTCCTGCACGAACACGGCGTTGCCGCCGTGTTCGGGCCGGGGACAAACGTTCTCGAGGCGGCAAACTCCGTCCTCGACCTATTGCAGGGCAGGCGGCGAAACCAATAGCTCATAACATCTGCGCAATTCCCGGCAAAAGCGTTTCACGCTTTGCCTGGCAAAACCGCCGCGCACTTTTGCTGGAATTGCTTAGAGCAGCCCGCGCTTCGCGAGGCTGCGCATCAGCGCCGAAATGCCGAAGGTCCAGGGCAGGCATTCGGTGGAGAGCCGCACGGTGTTGACGAGCGCGCCGAGCCCCGCCGAGGAGATCTCGACGACATCGCCGATCTTGTGGGTGAAACCCTGTTTTGGGGCGTCTCGATCCTTAGTCGGCGCAAACAGCGTGCCGAGAAAGAGCATGAAACCATCGGGATACTGATGATGGGCGCCGACCGTCTGTTTGACGAGATCGGTCGGGTCGCGGCTGATCTGCGCCATCGAACTCTTGCCGTGCAGCACGAATCCATCCTGCCCTGACACCTTCAGGTCGAGTTCGGCCCTGCGCACATCATCCAGACCGTAACCGGCATCGAACAGGCGGATGAAGGGGCCGATCGCGCAGGAGGCGTTGTTGTCCTTGGCCTTGCCGAGCAGCAGCGCCGAGCGGCCCTCGACGTCGCGCAGATTGACGTCGTTGCCGAGCGTCGCTCCCTTGATCTCGCCGCGGCTGTTGACCGCGAGCACGATTTCGGGCTCGGGATTGTTCCAGGTCGAGATCGGATGCAGGCCGACATCCGCACCCCAGCCGACCGAGGAGAGCACCGGCGCCTTGGTAAAGACTTCGGCATCGGGGCCGATGCCGACCTCGAGATATTGCGACCACATGCCCTCGTCGATCAGCGCCTGCTTGACCTTGGCGGCCTCGGGCGAACCGGCCTTGAGATTGGTGAGGCTGCCGCCGATCAGCGTGCTGACGCGCTCGCGGATCGAGGCGGCACGCTCCGGATTGCCGGCGGCTTTCTCCTCGATGACGCGCTCGATCATCGACTGGGCGAAGGTGACACCGCAGGCCTTGACCGCCTGCAGATCGGCGGGCGCAAGCAGAAAGGGATGTGCCTCTTCCGGCGCTCCGGTGCTGTTGGCGGCGATCTCTTCCAGTGAGCCGATGACCTTGCCGCTTGCAGCACGGACGAAGCCGGCGGCATCCTGTCTCTCGAGCAGGGCGCTCAGCGTCGGGGCCTCGCGCGAGGTAATGTCGATCAGCACTCCCTCCCGAAGCGTTACGACACTCGGCCCGGCAACCTCGGGATTCCAGACGCGGCCGACAAAAAGACCACCCGAAGCGGCGGCATCGAGAAGGGGATGAGACATGGTGATCTTCCGTCACAGGCGAGCGGGGAGCGCTCTTTTGAAAATTGCGGGGTGTTGCCGCCCTCCAGCCCGGCGGCCGCCGAAATCGATCACATTCATCGAGATGGGGCAAGACGCGTTGGGGAAAAAGACTTTCGCCCGATCGGATCGAGCCGCCGCCATCGGGGAAATTCCAATCGCCGAAAAGCCTGCAAAATAACTATTTAGATACAAAATAATCGTTGTATTTCATACATTTAATTTGCAACACGGGCAATTTCACCCCTGATCTTACCTTGACAGGCGCCAGCTTTCGTTATCTGTTTTGCCCGACATGGAGATGCCGGCGTCAGCCGGGCTTAAGAAAATCCCGGGAGGATGTTGCAGCGATGTTGAGATTTGCCGTCGTCGGAATCGACCATGGGCATACGTTCGATCACGTGAAGGGCTTGCTCGCCTCGGGCGGCGAGTTCGTCGGCTATTGCCCTCAGACCTCGGTGCCGGCATTGCGCGAGGCCTTCGAGAAGACCTATCCCAATGCACCGCAGATCGACCGGGAGAAGCTGTTCGATGATCCGTCGATCGACGTCATCTGCATTGCGGCGATCCCGCGCGACCGCGCCGGCCTTGCCATCCGCGCGATGAAGGCGGGCAAGGACGTGATGACCGACAAGCCCGGTGTGACGACCTTCGCCCAGCTCGAGGACGTCAAGCGCACCGTCGCCGAGACCGGCAAGATCTTCTCGATCTGCTTTTCCGAACGCCACTGCGTGCGCTCCGCCGTCAAGGCCGGCAAGCTCGTCGCCGACGGCGCGATCGGCAAGGTCATCCAGACGGTTGGTGTCGGCCCCCACCGGCTGCAACTGCCGACGCGGCCCGACTGGTTTTTCGATCCCGAAGCCTTCGGTGGCATCATCGTCGATATCGCCTCGCATCAGGTCGACCAGTTTCTGTTCTATACCGGCTCGACCACAGGCGAGGTCGTCGCCAGCTCGATCGGCAATTTCGGTATGCCCGACAAGCCCGCCTTCGAGGATTTCGGCGAGGTGCTTCTGCGCTCGGACAAGGCGGCTGGCTATGTCCGCGTCGACTGGTTCACGCCGGAGGCGTTGCCGACCTGGGGTGACGGACGCCTGACCATCCTCGGCACCGAAGGCTATATCGAGCTGCGCAAATATATCGACATCGCCGGCCGCCCGGGCAAGGATCACCTTTTCCTGGTCAACGGCAAGGAAATGACCCACATCGATTGCAGCGGCGAAAAGCTCGATTATTTCGACGCTTTCACCGCCGATGTCGGCAACCGCACACAGACGGCGATGACGCAGGATCACGTTTTCGAAGTCTGCCGCCTTTCGCTCGAAGCCCAGACGAAAGCCGCGCGCATCGGCGCTCGCTGAGGAGGATATCATGACCAGGAAATTGCGCGTCGGCGTCATCGGCGCAGGCATTGCCGCGCGGCATCTGGCCGGCTTCGGCTGGAACAAGGATCTCTTCGAAGTTCCCGTGCTCTGCTCGCTCGATGAGGAGCGCGGCAGGGCGCTGTGCGAGGAATACGGCATTGCCGAATACACGCAGGATGCGGATTCGCTGTTTGCCCGCGACGATCTCGATATCATCGACATTTCGACGCCGCCGAGTTCGCATTTCGAGCTCTGCCGCAAGGGCATTGTGTCAGGCAAACATGTGATCTGCGAAAAGCCGCTTTTCGGCTCGATCGCCGAGGTCGACGAGATGGAAAGCATTCTTGCCCGTTTCCCCGGCAGGAAGCTGATGCCGATCTTCCAGTACCGCTACGGCTCCGGCCTGCAGAAGCTGAAGCTGCTGATCGAAAGCGGCCTCGCCGGCAAGCCGTTCCTGACGACGATCGAAACCCATTGGTGGCGCGGCCCGGACTATTATGCCGTGCCGTGGCGCGGCAAATGGGCAACCGAACTGGGCGGCGGCCTTCTCGGCCACGCCATCCACGCCCATGACATGCTGAATTATGTGCACGGCCCCTGCGCCGAGGTGTTTTCCTACGGCGCGACGCTGGTCAATCCGATTGAGGTCGAGGATACGGCAGCCCTTTCGGTGAAGATGCAGAACGGCTCGCTGGCGACGCTGTCGATGACGCTCGGTTCGCGCAAGGAAATCTCGCGGCTGCGCTTCTGCTTCAACGACCTTGTCGCCGAAAGCATCATCGAACCCTATACGATGGGCCGTGATCCGTGGACGTTCGTCGCCGGGACAGAGGAGCATCAGGCGCGGATCGACGCAGCACTCGCCGCCTATGTGCCCGGCGAGGATGGCTACACCCGTCAGTTCGAGCTCTTCCACAAGGCGATCGTCGAGGACACCGACCCACCGGTGACGCTGCAAGATGCCCGCAACTCGCTGGAGCTGGTGACAGCGGCCTATTTCTCGCAGCGCACCGGCCGGCCGACGCCGATGCCGATCGCCGCCGATCATCCGCTCTATCGCTCCTGGCTTCCCGAAGAAGAACGCGGCGTCTGAGCAGCGGAAGGGCTCTCCCATGCTGAAATCCTTCGAGCATGTCGGCATGACGGTCGGCGACATGGACCGTGCCATCGATTTCTACTGCGGCCTGCTTGGCCTCAGCCTCGTGCTGCGCAAGACGATGGCGAATGGCATGCAGGTGGCGTTCCTCGACGCAGGCGGCGGCATGCTGGAGGTGTTTGCCCCGCCCGGCGGCGTATCGAGGGCGGTCGACGTGCCTGAAGATACAGCCGGCGTCCGGCACCTCACCTTCCATTTCGACAATGTCGACGAGGCCTTCGCCCGCTTCGAACAGGCAGGCGTCGAGATCAAGGAGCGGCCGCGCTTCGCCGTTCACTCCGAGATGCTGAACAAGATCGCCTTCGTTCGCGATCCCGACGGCATCATCGTCGAGCTTGCCGAACGCTCTCAGAGCCGCCAGGGCTGACACAGGTGCTGCCGATCGCTTCGCTGCGGGCGGTCAGACCGTCCCGCAGCAGATCGATCAGGCGCCGGATGAGCTTTGCCGCCATCGAAGGCTCTTCTCAGCTCGCCAACTTGGCGCTGATATAGTTGCGCCAGCCGCCAAGCGCGGTAATTTCCTCGGCACCCTTCATCCCATGGGCGTCGGCGATGCAGCCCAGCCCCGCGATGATCTGCGGGAGAATGTAGCCTTCATACCCCGGCCTCTCACTGATGCCATTGGACGAGCGGCTGATAGTAATGCGGCTGCCGCATGACAACAGGATCCTTTCGCCGGACAATGTTCGTCGATACGGCGTATCGAGATTGGTGGTGTCGACGGTTGCCGCGGCAATCCCTTCCTCGTCCAGGATTGCCGTTTCCTGGCACGAAAAGGCAAAGGAATCCGGCCCGAACACTTCACTCTTGCCCAGGTATCCCCGCGCCGCACGCGCGATGTCGGGTTCAGGCAATTTCCTCTTCGAGCATTTTCACGGGTCGGTCCCACTGGATAAGCACGATACAGCCGGTATCGCTCCAGACCGAGTGTTCGCTGCCCGGCGCATTGACGATATAACTGCCGCTGATGTAATCGCCCGTCTCGTCGGATTGAACGCCATCGAGCACCAGGATGGTCTCGAGCCCCTCGTGGCGATGGCGGGGAACAGAGGCGCCGGGCTCATATTTCAACAGCGCCACGCCCGGCTGATCGGCCTCGAAAGGGCGGATCCAGTGAATGGTGACAGCATCGCGGAAAGGGCCGAATTCCAGCTCCTTCCAGCCGCCTGACGTCAGGCGTTCGCGGGTCGTTTCAGGCATGAGCGATGCTTTCCAGAATGTCGTCGACATGGGCGGTCCAGCCGACGATCGCGCCCTGGGCGCGGATCATGGCGATGGCGGCGGCTTTGAATTCGGGGAAATAACTTTCCGTCGCCTCCTCGGCGAGCAGGCATTCATAGCCGCGGTCGTTCGCTTCGCGCATCGTCGTCTGTACGCAGACTTCGGTGGTGACACCGGCAAAGACGAGCTGCTTAATGCCCTTCTGCTGCAACACGGTGCCGAGGTCGGTCGCGTAGAAGGCGCCCTTGCCAGGTTTTTCGATGACGACTTCGCCCTTCACCGGAGCAAGTTCCGGAAGAATTGCCGTGCCGGGTTCGCCCGAGATCAGGATGCGGCCCATTGGGCCTTGGTCGCCGATCCTGAGCGCAGGATTGCCGCGGTCGCGTTTGGCCGGCGGCAGGTCGGAGAGATCCGGGCGGTGGCACTCCATCGTATGGATCACAGGCAGGCCGGCATTGCGGAAGCCCTGGATGAGGCGTTTGACGTCAGGCACGATCCTGGTGATACGGCTGACGTCGTTGCCGAGGCTGGCGCCGAAACCGCCCGGCTCGGCGAAATCGCGCTGCATGTCGATGACGATGAGGGCGAGTTCATCATGCTTCACCGGAAAGGCGAAGGGTTCGGCCTTGATCTTCGCCATCAATGATGCCCCGCCATGTGGGCGCCGATCACGCCGATATCGGCCGAGCGCGCCGGTGTCTCGTAAACCAGCTTGCCTTCCGAAATGACCATGATGCGGTCGGACATCTCGAGCAGTTCATCGAGGTCTTCGGAAAGCAGCAGCACGGCGGCACCCAGATTGCGTGCCTTCATGATGCGGGCGCGGATTTCGGCAACGGCCGAGAAATCGAGGCCGAAACAGGGGTTCGAGACGATCAGCAGATCCACCTCGCCCGTCAGTTCGCGGGCGAGCACCGCCCGCTGCACGTTGCCGCCCGAAAGTGCTGCGATCGGCGAGGCGGAAGAGGCCGTCTTGACCTTGAAGTCGGAGATCAGTGCCGACGCCCGCTTCTTCATGCTGCCCTTGTTCAGCCAGATCGCGTCCTTGCCGTCCAGCTTCAAGTCGAAGGTGCGGAACGCAAGGTTCTCGCTCACGGTCATCTTGGGCGCGCAGGCATTCTGCAACGGTTCTTCGGGGATGAAACGCACCCTGTTCTTGCGGGTCTCTTCACGAGTGGCGCCGTAAGCCTCGCCATTGACCATGACCTCGCCGCTATCGGTCGGGCGCTGGCCGGCCAGGATTTCCGTCAGCTCCTTCTGGCCGTTGCCGGATATGCCGGCGATGCCGACGATCTCGCCGGAGCGGACCGTCAGCGCGTCGATCTCGATCGTCTTCAGGCCGGAGCGATCCGGAGCTTTCACCTGGGTTACAGTGAGCACGGATTTGGCCGCTTCCGCCACCGGCAGACGGCTGTCGAGCTCGGCGAGCTTGACGTCGCCAATCATCATCCCCGCCATCTCGGTGGTGGAGAGCTCGCCGACCTTGCCGGTGCCGACCAGCTTGCCGCGCCGCAGGATCGAGACGGCATCAGCGAACTTCGTCACCTCGTGGAACTTGTGGGAGATCATCAGCACCGTGAGTTCGCCGCGCTCGGTCATGCCGCGGACGATGTCGAGCATCTCATCGGCTTCGGCGGGCGTCAGCACGGAGGTCGGCTCGTCGAGCACGAGGAAGGAGCGGCCGAGATAGAGCTGCTTGACGATTTCGAGCTTCTGTTTTTCGCCGGCCGCAAGCTCGCTCACCGGCCTGTCGAGCGGGATCTTGAACGGCATGCGTTCCATGAAGCCCGCCAGATCCTTGCGTTCCCTGGCCCAGTTGATCACCGCGGGCACTTCGGTACGGCTGATGACCAGGTTTTCCGCGCCGGTGAGCGAGGGAACCAGTGTGAAATGCTGGTAGACCATGCCGAGTCCATAGGCCGCGGCATCCTTGGGCGAGGCGACCGCCACCTCGCGGCCGTCGACCGACAGCGAGCCTGACGTTGCGTGATAGAAACCCATGATGCATTTGACGAGTGTCGACTTGCCGGCGCCGTTTTCGCCGAGAAGCGCGTGAAAAGAGCCGGCCGGAACGGCGATCGAGACGTCGTCGAGCGCTGTGAACGAGCCGAAGCGCATGGTCATGCCGAGCGTATCGATGCCGACCGCCTTGCCGGCCTGGGGGAGGGGCGTGTCGCGAACGGTGCTCATGGCAGCTGGCTCACAAACGTTTCGGAATTGGAGACGGAGCCGAAGACGCCGCCCTGCATCTTCACCATCTTGATGGCGGCGAGGTGGTTTCCGTAGTCGGTCGCACCACAGCAATCCTCCAGCAGCAGGCATTCGTAGCCGCGGTCGTTCGCCTCGCGCATCGTCGTCGAGACGCAGACATCGGTGGTGATCCCCGTGAGGATAATGTTTTCGATGCGCTTCTGGTTGAGGATGAGTTCGAGATCGGTGGCGCAGAACGAACCCTTGCCGGGCTTGTCGATGATCGTCTCGCCTTCGATCGGATAGAGTTCGGGGATGATGTCCCAGCCGGCTTCGCCACGCGTCAGGATGCGGCCGCAGGGGCCGGCATCGCCGATGCCGGCGCCGATCCGCTGCGAGCGCCAGCGTTTGTTGGCCGGCAGATCGGCGAGATCGGGGCGGTGGCCCTCGCGGGTGTGGATGATGTGGTAACCCTTGGCCCGCATGGCGGCCAGAACACGTTTGATGGGCTCGATCGGCGCCTGCACCAGCGACAGGTCGTAGCCCATATGGTCGACATAGCCGCCCTTGCCGCAGAAGTCGGTCTGCATGTCGATGATGATGAGGGCGGTGTTATCAGGCCTCAGAGCGCCGTTATAGGGCCACGGATACGGATCGGCGTCGATAAAATGCCCTTTGGTTTCGACCATCGCGTCCATCATTCTCTCTCCTATTCCGCGGCAGGTTTGAGGGGTTCGCCGTAACGGCGCATCGGCTTGTCAAATCCGCAGGACGTGCCATCCTTGACCTTTATCTCGTCTTCCCACGGCAGGCGGTATTTGCCGGCGACAAGGTCGTGCATGTAGGTGTAGGGCGCATCCTGGGCGCCGCCGGCAACGGCGACATAGCCGCGATGACCGAACTGGTAGATATTGTTCTCTACACCCCAGCCGAGCCGGGCCTCGCGCACGAGATCAGGACGCACCGCGGCGGTGATGATCTCGTTGACGCGGCCGGAGGTGCCGTGGGCGATGATCGTGCCGTCGAAATTGCAGATCATGCCTTCACCCATGGAATCGAAGGTGCCGTCCGAGCCGCACATGCAAACGTTGGCCGTGACCATCAGGTTGCAGAAGGCGTTGGCCTGGTTGGTAAAACGCCAGGCATCGCGGATCGGCGCCGTGTAGCCGGCGGTGCGGATCATGATTTCGGCGCCCTTGTAGGCGCATTCGCGCGTCATCTCCGGGAACATGCCGTCATGGCAGATGATCAGCGCGAGCTTGGCGCCCCGCGGGCCCTCGATGACAGGGATGCCAAGGTCGCCGGGCTCCCAGGGCTCGACGGGGATCCAGGGATGCATCTTGCGGTAATAGAGCTTCAACTCGCCCTGATCGTCGATGACGATGCCGGAATTGTAGGGCATGCCGCCGGGATTGAGCTCCATGATCGAGAAGCAGCCCCAGATCCGGTTGTCCCTGCAGGCCTGCTTGAAGGCTGCGACCTCCGGCCCGTCGAGCGTGCACATGATCTCCGGATTGATGTCCATGGAAAGGCCATGCAGCGCGTATTCGGGAAAGACGACGAGGTCCATGCCCGGCTGATTGCGCCGCGCTTTGGCCACCAGATCGACAATCATCTGCGTCTGCTTTGCCAGGTCCTCTTTGGTGACGGTCACCGGCAGCTGGAGCTGCACCAGGCCGATACCGACGCCGTGTTCGGATTTGTTGAGACCGCCAAGTCCGTTCATCGGAAGGCTCCGTTATTTCGTGAGCGACAGCGCACCCGGCGCACCGGCGAGCGAGCGGGTGGGCGAGGAGGTGGCGATCAGGATGATGAGGGTGAGCACGTACGGCGCGGCGTAAAAAAGGTAGTAGCCTTGTGTGACGCCGACCGATTGCAGCGCCGGGCCGAGCGCGCCGGCGCCGCCGAAAAGCAGGGCAGCGAGAAAGCAGCCGATCGGATTCCAGCGAGCGAAAATGACGAGAGCCACCGCCATCAGGCCCTGACCCGAAGAGATGCCTTCGTTCCACGAGCCCGGATAGTAGAGCGAGAGATAGGCGCCGCCGATTGCCGCCAGCGAACCGCCCACTGCCGTTGCCAGCAACCGAACCCGGTCCGGGTGGATGCCCATGGCCCGGGCCGCGTCGGTGCTGTCGCCGACGACGCGCAGGATCAGGCCGATGCGGGTGTTCTTGAAGGCCCAGAACAGGAAGAGGGCAAGAGCCGCGCCGATGAAGAACAGCACGTTGATATTGAGCGCCGCCTGGACCTGCGGAGTGCTCGACCAGCCGCCGAGCGGGATCGAGGGCAGTTTCGGCGCTACCGGTTGGATGAAGGATTTGCCGAGGAAGAACGCCATGCCGAGACCGAACTGCATCATGGCGATGCCGATGGCGATGTCGTTGACCTTGGGGAATTTGCAGATCCAGCCGTGGATGAGGCCGAAGATCGCGCCCGCCACCATTGCGGCGAGCACGCCGAGGGTCGGCGAGCCGGTCATGACGGCCACCGCATAGGCCGTCATGGCGCCGAAGACCAGCGTGCCTTCGAGGCCGAGATTGATGCGGCCGGAGCGTTCGGTGATCGTCTCGCCGAGGCTGACGAAGATGAAGGGGGTGGAAACGCGGATGGCGCCGGCGAAGATCGCCAGCGGCACGCCCCAGATGCCGATGCCTGTCTCTTCCATCAGAGGCTCCCTTTCCAGAGGTCGGGATTGAAGATCTTGAAGCGGCCGTAGAAGGTCTCGCAGAAGAGAATGACGATGAAGAGCGTCCCCTGCAGCACCAGAACCGTCGCATCCGGCAGGCCCATACGCCGCTGGATGAGGCCGCCCGAGGCGTCGATGCCGCCGAGCAGGATCGCCACCGGAATGATCGCCAGCGGATTGTGCCTGGCGAGGAAGGCGACGAGGATACCGGTATAACCGTAGCCGGCGGCAAGCGAGGCGTTGGCACTTCCCTGCACCGCCGCCACTTCGATCATGCCCGCCAGACCGGCAAAGCTGCCGGCAAGCGCCGTAAATCCCGCAATCAGCTTGCCGACCGGCAGCCCCTGGATCTGGGCGGCGCGCACGTTGCCGCCGGCGATGCGGGCGGCAAAACCATAGCTCGTCGCCTCGATCACGATCCAGGAGAGCATGCAGGCGAGGATACCGATGACGAGGCCCCAATGCACGTCCATGCCTGGAATATTGCCGAGCATATATTCCGCCGGCAGCGGCCTGGTCGACGGCTTGTTGAGGCTTGCCGGATCGCGTAGCAGCCCTTCGACGAACTGGTTCATCAGGGCGATGGCGATATAGGAGAGCAGCAGCGACGAAATGGTTTCATTGACGCCGCGATAATGGCGCAGGAAGCCGGCAAGGCCGATCCAGATGCCGCCGACCACCATGGCAGCGATTGCCATCAGAATGAGGGTGAGGAAAACAGGCGCGGTGCCGGCGAGCGGCAGAGCCATGGCTGCGGCGGCAACGCCGCCCAGCACGACCGCTCCTTCCCCGCCGATGATGACGAGGCCGAGACGGGCGGGCAGGGCGACGCAGAGTGCCGTCAGGAGAAGGGGTGCGGCACGACTTAAGCTGTTCTGCACCGAGAACCAGCTGCCGAAGCCGCCGGTATACATCAGTAGGAAGAGGGTGGCCGGCGACTTGCCGACCGCCAGGATGAAGAGGGAGAAGAGCGCAAGACCGATCAGGATGGCCGCAAGGCCGATGACAACAGGCTCGGCTCGCCGCGCGATCCATTCGAGGACGGGGCGCAGCGAAGCTGGTTTTTCCACGATGGCTATTGCGGGATCATTGGCCTCAATGGTCATGGCGCTTCTCCCTTCGTGGTTTACGCTGTGGACCCGACCACGCCCTCGACCAGATAATTCATGCTCTCAAGCTCGATCGCGTCTTCGGCGTAGCTCTTGTCGGCAGCAACGACCGTGTCGCCCTTATTGTCCTTCAACGGACCCTTGAAGACCGAGAAGCCGCCCTTCATCATCTCTGCCTGCGTGGTTTCGAAGGCCTTGCGGCCCTCCGCGGACACGGCGGGGCCGAGCGCGCTCATCTTCACGAAGCCGTCCTTCAGGCCGCCACGCACGAAGTTGCCGAGCTTTTCGCCGGCCTGCGCCTTCTTGACGAAGTCGCTGTAGACGTTACCCCAGGCCCATTCGGCGCCGGTGAGGTACTTTTCGGGAGCAAGCGGGCTCTGGTTGGCGTGATAGCCGCAGACGAAGGCGCCGCGGCCAGCAGCCGTTTCGACGACCACTTTGGGGCTGTCGACGTGGCAGGTGATGACGTCGGCGCCCTGGTCGACCAGCGCATTGGTGGCCTCGGCCTCCTTGACGGCGAGCGACCATTCGCCGGTGAAGATCACCTGGCAGGTGATACCAGGATCGACCGTGCGTGCGCCGAGCAGGAAGGCATTGATATTCTGCAGAACCTGCGGGATCGGCTTGGCGGCGACGAAGCCGATCTTCTTGCTCTTCGTCGCATGGCCGGCGGCGATGCCGTTCAGATACTGGCCCTGGAAGATATAGCCGAAGTAGGAGCCCGTATTGGCCGGGTTCTTGCCTTCCTGCCAGAGGCCGCCGCAATGGCGGAACTGGATGTCGGGATGTTTAGCGGCCACGGCCAGCATGTGTGGGTCGAAGTAGCCGAACGAGGTCGGAAAGAGCAGGGTCGCGCCATCCAGGTTGATCATGGATTCCATCGTCTTCTGGACGTCGACGGTCTCCGGCACGTTCTCTTCTTCGACCAGTGTCACACCAGGCATCGCCTTGATGACGGCCGCACCTTCAGCATGCGCCTGGTTGTAGCCGTAGTCGTCCTTGGGGCCGACATAGATGAAGCCGACGGTCAGCGCGGATTGGGCTGCTGCAGAGGAGCCGATCAGGCCGGGCATGGCGCCGGCGAGCGCACCGGCAGCGGAAGCCTGGAGGAAATTGCGGCGGTTCATGGAAAGGAGTTTGGTCATCGGAATGCTCCTTGCGGCGCTGGGCCGGTTGCGAACGGTACAGAAAAGTGCATGCAATGCATGTGCCATAAACTAATCTATTGTTTTTTATAGTTTATCCATCACGGCAAGATTTGCTTGTTGCAAAGTGCATGCAGATTGATCGAATCCTTGCGCAAAAAGTAATCAATAGATATTTCTTGTTCATTGTTACTGCGCGGCTTGCATAAAGGCGGCTTGCCTGAGGTGCTTGTGCATCAGAAAGCGAAAATTTAACAATATCTTCGCCACTAGATTTGACTTAACGAGTCTCGACCCGCATCTGTATGCAGAATGTTGACGTGAGCAGATTCATATCGTGAAGCAGACTAGGCGCAGAGAAGTGATCCGTACCGGAACCACCGTCGAACAGATGGTGCGAGCGATTGCCGACATGATCGTCACGGGTGAAATCCTGCCGGGTGCGAAGCTGGACGAGGTATCGCTCGCGGTTCGTTTCGACGTTTCGCGCACGCCGGTACGCGAGGCTCTGCGTGAGCTGGGCGCCATGGGATTGATTGCGCGCGAGCCAAACCGCAGTGCCCTCGTTACCAACGTCACCGAGGCCTATCTGCATTCGATGTTCGAGGCGATGGCGGAGCTTGAAGCAATCTGCGCCCGGCTCGCGGCTGAGCGCATGACGGTCGATGAGCGGCGCGCGCTGGAGTTGGCGCATCTGGCATCAGTAAGGCTCGTGCGTGCCGGCGCGGAAGAGGAATATTCGGCTCACAACACCGAATTCCATACCCGACTTTATCGCGGCGCGCATAATGATCATGTCTTCGAGATGGTGACGCAGACGCGGGCGCGGCTCGCGCCTTTTCGGCGGGCGCAGTTCCGTCTGCCCGGGCGTCTGGCAAAATCTTATGAGGAGCACGGCCGGATCGTGACCGCGATCATGCGTGCGGATGCCGCGGCTGCGGGGCAGGCGGCATATTCTCATGTGGAAATTGTCAGCGATGCCAGCGCGGTATTTGCAGCGGCCGGAGAGTAACGAGGACACGGCGCCAAAAATCAGGCGCCGCTAGAGCGGTTCAGCTTTTAACGGAAGCTAGAACCGCTCTATCCCTTTGTTTTTACGCAATTCCGGACGAAAAAGCGCGCGCCGCCCCGGTACGGCCTCGTCACGTGATCCTGCGGCGAAGGGTTTGACCGATGGTCAATCACCTTCTTGCGCGACCGAACCGGCGGGCGTCGCTTCGTGCTTCAAGGCCCGCAAGTATCGCCAGGAGGATCTTTTTGAGATGATACTTCATACTCATTTCATTTCGGGATTCTTTGATCCGTGACGTAGGCGCGCCAGCCTCCCAATTCAGTGATTTCACGCGCGCCTTCGATTGCATGAGCCTCGCAGAGAAAACCTGAAATTTGGGAACCGTCATCGAGCGTTACCTTGCCTATCCCGAGCGGCGCCGGGATGTTCTGGACAAAGCGCCCGAAAGCTTCCGCGGGGACTTTCCAAACCTCAACTTCGAGGCCTTTGCCGTCAAAGCCGGGCTCTCGGATCAGGCCTGGCTTCGGCGGGACTGTATCGGGCAGAACGAAAAGGCGGTAATCCGGTGCAGTACGGCAGGATTTGATGCGCCTGCCGCCCGGTCGGGTCAGTTCGTGGTTGAGAGGCATGCCAGTAAGATGCGCCCCAACGACGACGATCGGCACCAAGCCGTCATCGGCCTGCGGCACGCGGCTTGCTTCGGGTATTGCCGCCAGACGGTCCTTGCCCATTCCTGCATTCAAGGTGCGATGCATGGCGTCGGCGAAGGGAGCAAGGGCGTCATCGGCAAAGGCGGAGCCGATTAGAGTGATACCGGCCGGGAGATGACCGTCGGCGTCGAAGCCAGCCGGGACGGCGATCGCCGCGCAATCGAGCAGATTGACGAAGTTGGTGTACCGGCCGAAATGGCCGTTTTTCACAATCGGATCCGCCATCATTTCTTCGACTGTATAAGTGGTCGGCGAGGTCGGCAGCAGAAGCACGTCGGCCTTTTCCCATTCGGCCTCGGTCTTGCGGCGCAGTTCCTCCAGCCGGTAGCGGCCGTTGAACGCCTCGACCGCGGTCTTGCCCTTGGCGCCTTCGATGATCACCCGCACCGTCGGGTCGAAATCAGCTGAGTTCGTGGCAAGGAAGGTCTCGACCGCCGCCAGACGCTCGGCGACCCACGGCCCGTCATAGAGAAGGGCGGCGGCCTCGCGGAATGGCGCGTAATCGAACGGCACGATGGTCGCGCCGAGCCCTCTGGCCCGCTCGATCGCCTGGTCGTAGAGCGCCTCCACCTCCTTGTCGCCGAAGAATTCCCGCTCCGCTCCGTCGAGCACACCGATGCGCAGACCGGAGGCGGGCAAGCTGGCGGGAACCGCCTTGCGCGAAAACGGATCGGCGGCATCGAAGCCCTCCATCACCTTGCGGATTGCGACGCCGTCGCCGACCGTTGGGGCAAAGACGGTGACGACGTCGACGCTGCGGCAGGCAGGCACAACCCCGACATTGGGCACCAGTCCGGGTGTCGGTTTGATGCCGACGAGATTGTTGAAAGCCGCCGGCACGCGACCAGAGCCGGCCGTGTCCGTGCCGAGCGCGAAGCTGGCCAAGCCCGAGGCGACAGCAATCGCCGAGCCGGAGCTCGAGCCGCCCGACACATAGTTCTTGTCGAAGACCGAGCGCGGTGCTCCGTAGGGTGAGCGTGTACCGTTGAGACCGGTCGCAAACTGGTCGAGATTGGTCTTTCCGATGACGATTGCGCCTGCAGCCCGCAGTCTCGCAACGACAGTTGCGTCCTTCTCTGGGTGGTAGGAAAAGGCAGGGCAGGCAGCCGTCGTCGGCAGGCCCGCCACGTCGATATTGTCCTTGACGGCGAAGGGAATGCCCCAAAGCGGCAAGCTATTCGGTTCCGGTGCGCGCATCATCAAGGCGCGCACTTCGGCCCGCAATATGTCGTCAGGTGTCGGCGTGATGAAGATAGCGGGATCCGTCGAGGCGGCCCGACGGGCAATGACGATCTCGATGATGTCGAGCGGGCTTTTGCCTGCCTCATAGGCTTCGCTAAGGCTGGTCAGATCAAGAATGGTCGGCAGCATGGGTCAGCACTCCTCCAGAACAACAATGATATCGCCCGCTTTGACGTTTCTCCCCGGCCCGACGCGCAGGTCGCGGACGCGGCCTGCCGCATAGGCGGTGACATTGATTTCCATTTTCATCGATTCGATGATGGCGAGTGTATCCCCGGCCGCAACCGGGGCGCCCGGCTCGACCAGCAATTTCCAGATATTGCCGGGCACGGCGCTGGCAACCCCGAAGCAGCCGTCGGGAATATCCCCGTCCGGACTGTCGCCCGTGCCTTCGTCGGTGACGAAGCTGTCGAGTCCGGCTTCCTTCCAGCGCTGGCGCTCGGCCTCGAAGGCGGCCTGCTGCATCGTCTTGAAACGGCCGATCGATGCCGCGTTCGCCTGCAACTCCTTCTCATAGGCGGCATAGGAGAATTCCGTCTCCTCGATCCGGATGGGATAGCCGCCATGCGGGAAGGCGGCGCGCGCCTCCGTCAGCTCCTGATTGCTGACGGGGAAGAAACGGATCTGGTCGAAGAAGTTGAGCAGCCAGGGTTTTCCCCTGGCAAAGGCCGGTGTCTCCCGCCAGGTGTTCCAGACCTGGATGGTGCGACCGAAGAGCTGATAGCCGCCCGGTCCCTCCATGCCGTAGATGCACATATAGGCGCCGCCGATGCCGACGGCGTTCTCCGGCGTCCAGGTACGGGCGGGATTGTATTTCGTCGTCACCAGGCGATGGCGTGGATCCGTCGGGGTCGCAACCGGTGCACCGAGATAGACGTCGCCGAGACCCAGCACGAGGTAGCTTGCATCAAAGACGATATCGCGGACGGCCTGTTCGTCGGGAAGACCGTTGATGCGACGGATGAACTCGATGTTATCGGGGCACCAGGGTGCATTCGGACGCACGAGCTCCTGATATTTGCGCATGGCAAGCTCCGCATCCGGATCGTTCCAGGAGAGCGGCAGATGCACGATGCGGCTCGGCACCGTAACCTCCTGGGCTGCCGGGAGCGTCGCCTCGATCTCGGAGAGCAGCCCCAGCAAGCGCCGGCGCGTCAGCTGCGTGCCGTCATAGTGGATCTGCAGCGTGCGGATGCCGGGAGTGAGGTCGACGATGCCGGGAAGGCGGGCGTCGACGACTGCCTGCATCAGCAGATGCACCCGCAGCCGCAGCGCGATATCGAGCGTCATCGGCCCATATTCGACGAGCAGATTGTCGTCGCCCTGGCGGCGATAGACGACCGAGACCGGACCGTCCTCGCTGATGCCGACGATCGGCGAACCCGTCTCCTCCGCGACCCGCCGCACCGCCGGCCCGGCGATCGGGTCTTCCGGCCGTGCCACGGCATGGAAACGGATGCGGTCGCCGGGCTTGAACTGGCCCATCTTCCACTGCTCGTCGCGGGCAATCACCGCCGGGCAGACGAAGCCGCCAAGGCTCGGACCATCCGGACCGAGAATGATCGGCATGTCGCCGGTGAAATCGATCGCTCCGATCGCATAGGCATTGTCGTGCAGGTTGGAGGGGTGCAGCCCCGCTTCGCCGCCATCCCTACGCGCCCATTGCGGGGCGGGACCGATGAGGCGAACGCCGGTGCGGGCGCTGTTGAAATGCACCTCATAAGCTGTCGAAAACAGCGTCTCGATATCGCCATCCTCGAAGAAGTCGGGCGCGCCATGCGGGCCATAGACGACGCCGACTTCCCATTCGCGCGTCAAGGCGGCGGGGTCCGTCGCGGGCCTTATCGGTTCGGCCGGTGTCTGGCGGGCAAAATGCAGCACATGCCCTGTCTTCAGCGTGCCGGTGGCGTTGCCGCCGAACTGGCCGAGGCCGAAGGTCGCCCGCGAGCCCAGCACGACGGGCGCGGCAAAACCGCCGGCGACGGCGAGATAGGCGCGCTGCCCCGCCCCTTCGATCGTTCCGATCGACAAAACCTGACCGGAGCGGATCAACACCGGCGTGTCGTGCGGCAACCTTGTGCCGTCGCATGTCATCGTCATGCAGGCACCGGCAAGGGCGATCGTCTGATCGGCATAAAACCGCAGCGTCGGGCCGGAAACCGTCAGCTCCAGCGCAGCCGTCACATCGGCATTGCCGACGAGGCGGTTGGCATGGCGGAAGGAGCGCTCGTCCATCGGCCCGCTCGGCGGCACGCCGACATGCCAGAGGCCGAGCCGGCCTGGCAGTTCCTGGATGCTCGACTGCGCGCCGGGCGTGAGAATCTCGACGACATCGGGAACGAAGGCGAAGTCGCGCAGCGCCGTCGTCGCCACCTTGGCGCCGGCAAGCAGTTCGGAAGCGGCGATGGTTCTGAGATAATCGAGATTGGTCTCGATGCCCGATATCGATGTCGCCGCAAGCGCTGGCTTCAGCTTCTCGATCGCCGCTGGCCGGTCTTCCGCCGCCACGATCAGCTTGGCGAGCATCGGGTCATAGAAGGGCGTCACCTCGGTTCCGGTCTCGATCCAGCCGTCGACGCGGGCGTTGTCCGGGAATACGACCTCGGTCAGCAGGCCGGCACTCGGGCGGAAGTCGGCATGCGGCATCTCGGCATAGATGCGCATTTCGATCGCCGCACCTTTCGGCGTCAGGGCTTCAGCGCCCGAGAGCACGTCTTCGCCTGCCGCCTGCCGGATCATCCATTCGACGAGATCGATACCGAAGACGGCTTCCGTAACGGGATGTTCGACTTGAAGCCGGGTATTGACCTCGAGGAAATAGAATTCCTCGCGCTGGGGATCGTAGATGAATTCGACGGTGCCGGCCGATTCATAGGAGACCGAGCGTCCCAGATCGACCGCTGCCTTGTGCAGCCGCGCCCTTGTCTCCGCGGAAAGGCCAGGCGCAGGCGTCTCCTCGACGACCTTCTGGTTTCGCCGCTGCAGCGAGCAGTCGCGTTCGCCGAGCGCGATCACTCTGCCTTTGCCGTCGCCAAAAATCTGCACCTCGACATGACGCGCTTCGGCAACGAAACGCTCGATATAGACGCGCGCGTCGCCGAAGCTGGCGCGGGCGGTTCGCTGCACGCTTTCGAACGAGGCCGTGAGGCCTGCCGCATCGGCGCAGAGCTGCATGCCGATGCCGCCGCCGCCGGCTGTGCTCTTGAGCATGACGGGATAACCAACGGTCTCGGCCGCCGAAAGTGCCTCCTCGACGCTCTGCAAGAGGTCAGTGCCGGGCAGCAGCGGCACGCCGCTCGCTTTCGCCAGTTCGCGCGCCGTGTGCTTCAGGCCGAAGGCCGACAGATGCTCCGGGCGCGGGCCGATGAAGGCGATACCTTCGGCGGCGAGCCGCTCGGCAAAACCGATATTTTCCGAGAGGAAGCCATAGCCCGGATGCACGGCCTCAGCCCCCGTCGCCTTGCAGGCGGCGATGACGGCATCGACGTCGAGATAGCTCTCGGCGGCAGGCGCCGGGCCGAGGCGCACGGCCTCGTCGGCGGTCAGCGCCGGCTTCGAAAACCGATCGGCATCGGAATAGACGGCGACCGAGGCGATGCCCATCTTCTTCAATGTACGGATGACCCGGACAGCGATTTCGCCGCGATTGGCGATAAGGACCTTGGTGAACATCGCTCAGTCCTCGCCGTCCCAGATCAGCACCCGGATCGGCGTCGGATCGAAGCTGTTGCAGGGATTGTTGATCTGCGGGCAATTGGAGATGACGCAGAGCACGTCCATTTCCGCCACCAGTTCGACATAGTCGCCTGGTGCGGAGATACCGTCGACGATGGTCATCTCGCCGTTCGGCTTGATCGGCACGTTCATGAAGAAATTGATGTTCGGCACGATGTCACGCTTGCTCATGCCGTGCTTGGTCACCTCCAGCACGAAATTGTCGCGGCAGGCATGCAAATATTTAGTGCCATGGCCGAAGCGCACGGTATTGCTCTCGCACGAGCAAGCGCCGGCGGATGTATCGTGCCGGCCGCAGCTGTCGGCCGTCATGACCAGCATGACGTTGCCTTCGTTCGAGATGATCTTCGTGCCGGTGCCGATATAGGCGCCAGCTTGCGCCCGCATCGTATCCTGATTGGAATAACGCTCGGCAAAATCATCGGCGCGATAAAACAGCGTATCGATCGCCTGCTGGCCGTAGCTGTCCTCGATGCGGATCGTCTGGCCCTTGCGCACGATACCGGACCACGGCGCTTCGGCCGCAATGAAATGATCCTGCACGGCATTTTCGAGGCTGCGCGAAGCTGAAGTCTTGATGAAATCGGTCATCACAATCCCTCCTCAGGCTAGCATCGCGGCGTTGTTCTCGAAACCGCGAAGGGCTTCGGCGGTCGCCGTGCGCGAGAGATCGTCGGCTGCGGGCGCGGGCGCGCGAAAGCGCGTGACGATCACCGGCTTCGGCGCATAGACCGGATCGGGATCGAGCGGATGCGGGCAATTCGAGAGGCCGACGATCATGTCCATCTCGGCGCGCAGCTCGGCATAATCGCCGCTGTTGGAGAGCTTGCCACGCCAATGGAAACCGCCGTCGTCGTCGACGCGGATGGGAGCGAAGAGATTGAGAATCCCCGGGATGTCGCGCCTGGCGAGACCGAGCTTGCCGGCGACGAGCACGAGATTGTCACGGGTGTTGCGCGTCTTGCCGCCGGGATATTTGGCCGCGTTCGACGCTGCCGTCGAGCCGCCCATCAGGCAGTCATGGGCGCCGGAACTGTCCTCGATCAGCGAAAACATCACCCTGCCCATATCCGAGAAGATGACCCGGCCCTTGCCGAGCGCCGTCGTCCACTGCACCTTGACCGTATCGACGAGATTCAGCCGCTCGCTGGTGTCGGCGGCGTTCCAGGCGATGAGCGCCACGGTCGATCCGCCTTCGCCCTGATCGATGCGGAGCGCCTCGCCGCGCTTCAGCGCGGTCGACCAGTACCAGCCGCCGGGGATGGTCTCCTGATGGATGATTGCAGCCGCATCGATTGCGGGGGCGGGCAGGGGGCTCGGCGCCGGCAAGGCCTTCGGCGCAAATTCCAGCCCCTTCTTCTGATGTTCCTCGTAACGCTGCCGGTTGGCAGCGATCTCCTCGGGCGAACGTCTGACATGCATCATGGTTTTTCTCCTGACGGACTGGAAGCCGGGTCGTCCCGGCGAAGGCCCAGAGAAATGACCGGGCCGTCCCGGTCGGGGCTGAAGACGGACGGCGCGCCGGCGAGCCTCGGCGGCCAGATGGAAATGTCCTTGGTGATCGTCGCGCCGTAGCGCTCCTTTTCCTCCGGGCGGTCGCGCTTGCGCTCGAAGGCGACGACGCGCGTCGCCAGCGTGAAGGCCTCCCGCATGTCGTGCGTCACCATGACGACGGTCATCTGCGTTTCGTGCCAGAGGCGCTTCATCAGAGTGTGGATCTCGGCGCGGATGCCGGGGTCGAGTGCGCCGAAGGGCTCGTCGAGCAACAGCACCTTCGGCTTCATGATCAGGGCCTGGGCCAGCGCCAGGCGCTGCTGCATGCCGCCTGACAGTTGCGCCGGATATTTGTCCTCGGCACCGGAAAGGCCGACTTCGGCAATCAGCCGCCGCGCCTCGTCAATAGCGTTGCGGCGGGCGGCGCCGAAAAGCTTGGCCTTGTAGCGGGAAGCGGAAAATTCCCGGCCGAGCAGCACATTGCCGAGCACGGTCAGATGCGGGAAGACGGAATAGCGCTGGAAGACGACGCCGCGGTCCGGCCCCGGCTCCTGCGGCAGCGTTTCGCCGTCGAGCCTGATCATGCCTCGCGTCGGCCGCTCCTGGCCGAGCAGCATGCGCAGGAAGGTCGACTTGCCGCAGCCGGACGGGCCGACAAGGGCGACGAAAGCGCGGGAGGCGACGGTCAGCGACACGTCCTCGAGCACGATCTGGTCGCCATATTCCTTCCAGACCTTTTCGATCACCAATTCGCTCATGCCTGCTTCTCCAGTTCAGACCAGGGGAAGACAGCGATGCGGATGCGATCGAGGATGTAGTTCATGACCACGGCGAGCAGCGTGATCCAGACGACATAGGGAAAGATGATGTCCATCGAGAGATAACGGCGGACGAGAAAGATGCGGTAGCCGAGGCCGGAATCCGACGAGATCGCCTCGGCCGCGATCAGGAACAGCCAGGCCGGGCCGAGCTGAAGCCTGAGGCAGGTGATCAGCCGCGGCAGGATCTGCGGCAGCACGACGCGAAGGCCGATCTGCCAGGAGGAGCCGCCGAGCGTTTCAGCCTTGACGATCTGTTCGCGCGGCAGCTCCAGCGCCTTCAGCGCAAGATCGCGGATCATCGTCGGCGCAACACCGATAACGATGAGCGCGATCTTGGAGGCTTCGCCGAGCCCCATGGCGATGAAGAGGATCGGCAGCAGCGCCAGCGGCGGCACCATCGAGATGACGGCGACGAAGGGGGAAAGCAGTGCCCTGAGATAAGGCAGCATGCCGATCAGCATGCCGATGATGAGCGCGGTGATCGTGGAGATGCCGAGGCCGGCAAGCAGCCGTATCAGGCTTGCGCCCGTATCGGACCAGAGCAGATATTCGCCGGTGCGCGGATCGGCAATGAAGGCCAGGCGGTCGATCGCATCGGCAAAACCGGCAAGACCGGGCAGCAGCTTGTCATTGGCATTTTCCGCCAGCCGTGCCGTCGAGCCGAAGGTGTAAGCAACGATCAGCAGCACGAAGGGCAGCAGCGTCAGGGCAAGCTGCGCGCCCCGGCTCGGCCTCGTATTGATCCAGCGCATGAGAGAAGCTCCGCTGATGAAGGATGGCGGCGCGGGCAAGCCGCGCCGCTGCTTAAACATCGCTCAGAGCGAACCGTCGGCGGCGTCCTTCATGTAGGTCTCGGTGAAGCGCAGCTTGACGTTGTCTGTGTCGCCCAGAACCTTGCCGTCGGGCATTTCGATGCCGATGACGTCGGCGGACGGCGCACCATTGCCGAGCAGGCCCTTTTCGAACAGGAAGTTGCGGACGAGATCCATCGTCTTCGGCAGGCTGCCCGACGCCGTGAAAGCGACGGCATCGGCCGGCTTGGAAAACAGCTTGGTGGCTGCAAGCTGGGATTCGAAACCCTTGAGATCGGTGCCCGATGCTTGGCCCATCGCCTCGCGCGCAGCTTTGCCGTCGGCGCTGTCGGCAGTCAGCAGTGCCGCGGTTTCATACCAGATGCCGGCCAGCGCCTTGCCGAAATTCGGATTGTCCTTCAGCACGCCTGTGTTGGCGACCATCAGGTCAATAATTTCGCCCGGCACCTCAGAGCTGTCGAAGACTTTCTTGGCTGTGGGATCCTCGAGAATGGTCGAGACCAGCGGGTTCCAGGTGACAACCGCGGTCACGTCAGCCGTCTTGTAGGCGGCAACCATATCGGCATCGGAGGTGTTGACCACCTTGACGTCGCGCTCGGTCAGCTTGATGCTTTCGAGCGCGCGGGCCAGCAGATAGTGCGAGACGGAAAATTCGACGAGATTGACGTTCTGTCCCTTGATATCGGCAAGGCTCGCCTTGTCCTTGAGGATGACGGCATCATTGCCGTTCGAGAAATCGCCGACGATGACCGCTGTCGTATCGACGCCGCCGGCAGCCGGGATCGACAGGCCGTCCATATTGGTCAACGTCACGGCATCGAAGGCGCCTGCCGTATACTGGTTCATCGATTCGACGTAGTCGTTGAACTGGGTGACCTCGATCTTGATGCCGTATTTGTCGGCCCATTTCTTGACGATGCCGTGATCGGCGGCGTAGCCCCAGGGCATCCAGCCGACATAGATCGACCAGGCGACCTTGAAATCGGTCTTCTGTTCAGCTTTGGCGCTGGAGCCGAGCCCGAGCGCCAGGGACGCCGTCAGTGCGGTAATCGATAGGATCTTCGAAAAAGTCTGCATTGAAATTCCCCTTTTGCTTTTCTTCAAAAGGGATCGGCAATGACCATCGTGCCGCCAATCCCTTGGCTTACGAGGTCTCCCGGGTTTTTGTCCCGCCGTGCACCCGGCGGGATGTCTCCCACGCCGGTGGCAGCTCTCGGACCAGCCACGCCTTGCGACGCCGGAACCCTAGCCACCAACTCTGCAGATATCGAAGCAAAGGCCGTGCCAATTTATAAATTGTTGATTTCATTGGGCTGGCAACACCGCACTTTCCCCTGAACCCGAATAGCGCATGCACTTGCACAGAAAATGTGCGCATTCTGCCGTCGAGTTGGGCCTGATTATTCCTTGCTCAGAGACAACGGCAGTCGGCAGCGGAACTGGCAGAATGCTGCGGAACTAGTTCCGGAAGGCGCCGGCGGGGATCGTCGTCACCAGCCTTATGTCGCGGCGGAAGTCCGACGGCGACATGCCGGCGATGTGGCGGAAGGATTTGTTGAAGGCGCTGATCGAGCCGAAGCCGCTGTCCATCGCCACCTGCAGCACGTTGGCGCCCTCGCTCATCAGCATCGCCTGGGCGCGCGACAGCCGCAGCAGCGTCACATATTTGCTGAGCGTCATGCCGGTGGATCGCTTGAACAGATTCATCGCATATTTCGGATGCAGATCGGCGGCGCGGGCAATGTCGACCGAATCGATGTCCTGCAGAAAATTGACGGCGATAAAATCGCACATGCGCGCGACGCTGCGCGAGGAATGCAAATGCGGGTGATCGCCGTCGAGATTGACCGATGCCTGCGACGTCATCGAATAGGGTTCGAGCGCGATGCGCTCGATGCGCAGCAGCAATTCGTCCACAGCGTGCTGGGCCTTGGCGGAATCACCGGAGTTGGCATAGCGGAACCAGCGGGCGAAGTTGTCGATATCGGCGGCATCCGTTGCCGAAGTCAGCAGCGTCTCGCCCTTCATCAACCGGCTGGAAATGCTGATCGGCAGGCGCAGCCGGAAAAAATAGACGAGCGGCAGATGGGCCCCGGCATAGAGCGAATCGTCCGAGGATTCATCCATCTGATGTGGTTGGCCACCCCAGAAGAGGCACATTTCGCCGGCGTTCAGCCGGAATTCGTGGTCGCTCATGCGGTAGTGCACGCTGCCGCGAATCACATAATTGACCTCGACCTGCGCATGCCAGTGCGGCATGGCCATGACAGGCGGATGGGCGTGAAACATCTGCAGCGCTGTCGGCGAACCCTCGATGCTGCTTGCGCCGGGCTGATAGATTGCACGCGTACTGACCTTACTTTCCGCCAAATCCATGTTCCCTTTTTAGGAGACACCCGCTCCCTTGCAGATAGTCTAACCGCGTTCGTGAAAGATCGGCAATTGAAAAGGGAGGATTTTCAATGCGCTTCAAACTTCTCGCTGCGACCGCAGCGATCGCACTGCTCGCTACCGGCTCCGCATTCGCGCAGTCGGCCAATCTCACCATCTGGAGCTGGAATGTCGCCGCATCGGCATTGAAGTCCACGCTTCCGGGCTTCAACAAACAGTTTCCCGATATCAAGATCACCGTCGAGGACCTTGGAAACAGCCAGGTGTTCGACAAGACGCTGGCTGCCTGCGCTGCCGGCGGCGACGGCTTGCCCGACATCGTCAGCATCGAAAACTTCGAGGCTGAAATCTTCTGGAGCCGTTTTCCGGATTGCTTCGCCAATCTGAAGGAGCTCGGCTACACGCCCGAGATCCAGGCAAAATTCCCTGACTTCAAGCGCACCGAGCTCGAAGTCGGCGACGTCGCTTACGCCATGCCATGGGATTCCGGCCCTGTCGCCGTCTTTTACCGCCGCGACCTCTACGAAAAGGCCGGCGTCGATCCGAGCACGATCAGCACGTGGGACGATTTCATCGCCGCCGGCAAGAAGATTTCCGCCGCCAATCCCGGCGTCGTCATGGCCCAGGCCGACTTCAACGGCGACAGCGAATGGTTCCGCATGATCGCCAACGAACAGGGCTGCGGCTATTACTCGACCGATGGCCAGAATATCACCATCAACCAGCCGGCCTGCGTCGCCTCGCTGCAGAAGGTGAAGGAAATGAAGGACGCCGGCACGCTGACGGCGGCCAACTGGGACGAAAAGATCCAGGCGAATACGGCCGGCAAGGCCGCAAGCCAGCTGTACGGCGGCTGGTATGAGGGCACCGTGCGCTCGACCTCTCCCGATCTCAAGGGCAAGTGGGGCGTCTACAGGATGCCGAGCCTGACGGCTGACGGCCCGCATGCGGCCAATCTCGGCGGTTCGTCGCTCGCCATTTCGGCAACCTCCGCAAACAAGGAAGCCGCCTGGAAATTCGTCAACTATGCCCTCGGCACCAATGAGGGCCAGATCACCATGCTGAAGGAATTCGGTCTGGTCCCGTCGCTGCTTTCGGCCGAGAAGGATCCCTTCGTCAACGAACCGCAGCCTTATTGGGGTGGCCAGAAGGTCTGGGCCGATATTCTGGCGACGCTGCCGAAGATCGTGCCGAGCCGCGGCACCGCCTTCCAGAGCGATGCCGAAGCCATCTTCAAGGCAACGCAGACGAAGTTCTTCGCCGGCGGTTATCCCGATGCGAAGGCAGCCCTCGACGACGCCGCCAAGCAGATCGCTTCGGCGACCGGTCTTCCGATCGCGCAATGAATGACGACGCCGGGCGCTTCAGGCGCCCGGCTTCTGTCCGCCGCGAGGCGCCCGTTCATTCGCTCGTTTCGTGAGGAGGAGGCTCGATGCCATTCAGAACCCGGAGCGCCTATGCGTTCCTCGCTCCCTATCTGCTGGTCTTTGCCACCTTCTGGGTCTGGCCGATCATCGATTCATTCCTGATTTCCTTTCAGAACACCCGCATCAACCCGTGGAAATACAGTTTCCAGGCCAATTGGGGTCGGCTCTTCTACGACCCGGCCTTCTACAACGCTCTCTATAACACGCTGATTATCCTGGTGATTCAGGTGCCGGTCATGATCGCGCTTGCGACCGTCATGGCCGTGATGCTCAATTCGCCGCTATTGAAGGCGCGTCCACTCTTCCGCTTCGCCTTCTTCGCGCCTGTTGTCGTCGGCGAGGTCGCTTATGCCGCCGTGTTCCGGCTGATGTTCAGCCTCGATTTCGGCATCGTCAACAAGCTGATTTCCGCCACCGGCCTGAGCCCGATATCGTGGTTCGACAATGCCAATGCCGCCATGGCTCTGATCATTCTCGCCGTCACATGGCGCTGGGCCGGCTACAACGCCATCATCATCCTCGCCGGCCTGCAGTCGATTCCCGACGATGTCTACGAAGCGGCGACGCTCGACCGGGTGAGCAAGGTACAGCAGTTCTTTCATATCACCCTGCCCCTTCTGAAACCGATCATCCTCTTCTGCGTGGTGCTCTCGGTGATCGGCACCATGCAGCTCTTCACCGAGCCCTTCCTCATCACCAATCGCGGTGGTCCGGGCGGCGGCACGGAGACGCTCGGCCTCTTCCTCTACCGCCAGGGCTTTACCTCGCTGAACTTCGGCTATGCCTCGGCGATCGCCTATACGATGGCGGCCATTGCCGTGGTCATCTCGCTTCTCAACCTCTGGATCGGGAGGGATCCGAAATGAGATCCAAGTCGCAATCCCTTCTCATGCGCCAAATCGCGCTGCACGCCGCACTGGCGCCACTCGCGCTGATCTGGCTGTTTCCGCTGTGGATGATGTTGGTCTTCTCCACAATGCCCGACAACGCCATCTTCAGTCCCAACATCGTGCTCTGGCCATCGACCAATTTCGTCGAGAATTTCAAGAACCTGCAGGCCGATACCGATTTCATCGGAGCCATGGTGATCTCCATCGGCGTCGCGGTCATCTATACCGTGCTCTCGGTATTGCTGACCTCGATGGCGGGCTGGGCGCTGGCGCGCTACCGTTTCGTCGGCCGCTCCGTCGTCATCGCCATTATCCTCGGCACGATCACGCTGCCTTTCTCCGTGGTCGTCATCCCGCAATTCATCATGGTGGCGCGCGAATTCAAGCTAGCAAACACTTGGGTGGCGCTGATCGTGCCGCCGCTGTTCAATTCGCTCGGCGTGCTGTTCATGCGGCAGTCCTTCTCGATGATGCCGGGCGAACTTTTCGATGCGGCCCGCGTCGAAGGCGTCAAGGAGTGGCAGATCTTCCTGCGCATCGCTTTGCCGCTGGCGCGCCCGACCATGGCGGCACTGGCGATCATTCTCTTCCTCCACTCATGGAACAATTACCTCTGGCCGCTGCTGATCAATTCCAGACCGGGGATGATGACGGCACCAGTGGCATTGGGAACGCTGATCGGCCTCACCAAGGTCTCCTGGGGCGGTATCATGGCGGGAGCGGTGCTGCTGACGGCGCCGATCCTCGTCATCTTCGTGGCTCTCCAGCGCCATTTCATCGCCGGCATCGCCGCCGGCGCAATCAAGTAATCGGGAGGCCGCATGGCAGAGCTTTCACTCAGCAATATCGTCAAGCGCTTCGGCGGCTTTGAGATCATCCACGGCGCCAATCTGGAGGTGAAGGATGGCGAATTCGTCGTCTTCGTCGGCCCCTCCGGCTGCGGCAAGTCCACGCTGCTCAGGATGATCGCCGGTCTCGAGGATATCACCTCAGGCGAGCTGCAGATCGGCGGCAGGGTCGTCAATGACGTCGAGCCTGCCGATCGCGGCATCGCCATGGTGTTCCAATCCTATGCGCTCTATCCGCACCTGACTGTCGAGGAGAATTTGAACTTCGGCCTGCGGATGAACGGCAATCCGAAAGCCGACACTGAGCGGCGCGTGCGCCATGTCGCCGAGATCCTGCAGATCACCGAGCTGATGAAACGGCGGCCGAAGCAGCTTTCCGGCGGTCAGCGCCAGCGTGTCGCAATCGGCCGCGCCATCGTCCGCGAACCCGAGGTCTTTCTGTTCGACGAGCCTTTGTCGAACCTCGACGCCGAACTGCGGGTGCAGATGCGCGTCGAAATATCAAGGCTGCACAAGCAGCTCGGCACGACGATGATCTACGTCACCCACGACCAGACGGAAGCGATGACGCTTGCCGACAGGATCGTCGTGCTGCGCGCCGGCAATATCGAACAGATCGGCGCGCCGCTCGACCTTTACGACGATCCCGCCAACCAGTTCGTCGCCGGCTTCGTCGGCTCGCCGAAGATGAACTTTCTCAAGGCCGTCGTGGTCGAAGCGCAACCGGGCAGGGCGGTCATCGCGCTGGAAAGTGATGTCAACACCCGCCTGCCGCTGCCTGTCGCCGATCCGATCGAAGCCGGTGCGAAGGTGACGCTCGGCATCCGTCCCGAGCATTTCGTCGATGCCGGCGCGGGCGATGCCGATCTCACCGTCGCCATCGACGTTGCCGAACATCTCGGCAACACCAGCTACATCTACGCCGCCATAGGCCACGAGCAACTGATCATCGAGCGGCCGGAATCACGCACCGCTGGCAATCGCGAGACGCTGACCGTCGGCCTTCCCGCCAGCCGCACATTCCTTTTCGACGGCGCCGGCAAACGGCTTCGCTAAACCGCAATCCCAAGGCAGAAAGACGAAAGAGGTTTCCATGACTTCCGATCAACCGATCCGCTGGGGCATCATAGGCCCCGGCACCATCGCTCGCACCTTTGCCGATGGCGTCGCCCATTCACGTACCGGCAAACTGGTGGCGATCGCCACCCGCAATCCTTCCAAACCGGGACTTCAGGAAAACTTTCCCGGCGCCCGTATCGTCAACGGTTACGAGGCGCTGCTTTCCGACCCCGAGGTCGATGCGGTCTATATTTCCGTGCCCCATACCGGCCACGCCGAATGGGCGATCAAGGCCGCGCGCGCCGGCAAACATATCCTGGTGGAAAAGCCGATCGCGCTTTCGGCCTATGATGCCGAAGCCGTTTATTACGAAGCCAAGAAGGCCGGCGTCTTTGCCGGCGAGGCCTTCATGTACCGCGTGCATCCGCAGACGGAGAAGCTGGTCGAACTCATCAAGAGCGGCGTCATCGGCACCGTCCGGATCATCCGCTCGAGCTTCGGCTTCAACATGGGCAGCTATAGACCGGAACACCGGCTATTCGCCAACGATACCGCCGGCGGCGGCATTCTCGATGTCGGTGGCTACCCGGTCTCGATGGCAAGGCTGATATCAGGCGCCGCGGAAGGCAAAGCCTTCCTGGAACCGGAGAAGGTTTCGGGCGTCGCCCATCTCGGTGAGAGCGGCGTCGATGAATGGGCCTCCGCCGTGCTCAAATTCCCGAATGAGATCATCGCCGAAGTCTCCTGCTCGATCATGGCGCAGCAGGACAATGTTCTGCGCATCATCGGCTCCGAAGGCCGGATCGAGGTCGCCGACTTCTGGTTCGCCTCCGGCCACAAGGGCGGCGTCGGCAAGATCGAGATCTTCAAGGGCAGTAGCCGCGAGACCGTCGAGGTCAAAGAAGACCGCTGGCTCTATTCCTTCGAGGCCGACGCGGCGGGCGATGCGATCCGCGCCGGTAAGACGGAATTCAGCTCTCCCGGCATGAGCTGGGCAGATTCGATCGGAAACCTCAGGGTACTCGACCAGTGGCGCGCCTCGGTCGGGCTCGAATACGGTGTTGAGAAAGCAGCCAAGCGCACGGCCAACATTGCCGGCGGCACGGTCGCGCGTGGCAATAGCGTTCCGCAGCGTCAGATTCCCGGCATTTCCAAGCCCGCCTCGGTCGTCACACTCGGCTTCGAGTTCTTCCCGAACTTCGCTTCCGCTTCGCTGACGCTCGACGCTTTCTACGAAGCCGGCGGCAATGCCTTCGACACCGCCTTTGTCTACGGCGCCGGCAAGACGGAGGCGATCTTCGGCGACTGGCACACCAGCCGCAAGGTGCCGCGCGAGGAGATCGTGCTGATCGGCAAGGGCGCGCATTCGCCGCTCTGCTATCCCGATATGATCGCAAAGCAGCTCGACCAGTCGCTCGCCCGGCTGAAGACAGACTATGTCGACATCTATTTCATGCATCGCGACAATACCGACGTGCCCGTCGGCGAGTTCGTGGACGCCATGGATGCCGAGGTCAAGCGCGGCCGCATCCGCGGCATCTTCGGCGGTTCGAACTGGACGCGGGCGCGTTTCGACGAGGCGATCGCCTATGCCGAAAAATCAGGCAAGGCGGCACCGGCAGCGCTCTCCAACAACTTCTCGCTCGCCGAGATGCTCGATCCGATCTGGGCCGGTTGCGTCGCCGCTTCCGATGACGACTGGAAGAAGTGGCTGAACGAGAAACAGATCCCGAACTTTGCCTGGTCGAGCCAGGGTCGCGGCTTCTTTACCGACCGCGCCGGCCGCGACAAGCTAGATGATGAGGAGATCGTTCGGGTCTGGTATTCCGAGCGCAACTTCGGACGCCGCGACCGCGCCATCGAACTTGCCAACAAGCTCGGCCGCAATCCGATCCATATCGCGCTCGCCTATGTGATCGCCCAGCCTTTCCCGGTCATCCCGCTGATCGGGCCACGCACCGTCGCCGAGCTGGAAGACAGTCTCTCGGCGCTCGACATCCGGCTGACGCCTGAAGAGGTGAAGTGGCTGGAAGGCTGACGGACCCAGAACTGCCCCTCACCCTAGCCCTCTCCCCGCAAGCGGGGAGAAGGTGCCGGCAGGCGGATGAGGGGCTTGTGCCGAGGATGACGCCGAGTACAGGAGCGAGGCTGTTCCCAAATTGAGGGCGCGGTTCGAGCCGCGCCCTTTGCGTTTCTACTTGCGCAGCTCAGAAGCCTTTTTCCTGGCGGCGTCGTCCATCAGCTCATACCACATGGCATTGAGGACGGCGAAGGCGGCTGCCAGTGGCAGGCCGAGAATCCATGCGAAATACCACATCGTTTCGTCTCCCTCAGTAGGCGTGGCTGTTTTTGTCGGTGACGGACTTTTCGTCGACCTTGCCCCACAGAACCTTGTAGACCCAGGCCGTGTAGGCAAAGATGATCGGCAGGAAGATCACCGTCACCACCAGCATGATGAACAGCGTCATATGGCTGGAGGATGCATCCCAGACCGTCAGGCTCGATCGCGGATCGAGCGAGGAGGGCAGAATGAACGGGAACATCGACAGGCCGACCGTCGAGATGATGCCAAGGATCGCCACCTTGCTGAAGAGCAGCGTCATGACCTCGCGCTTTGCCCGCATGGCAATGAAGGCCAGTGCCGCGCCGACGAAGCCGAGCACGGGCGCGATGACCATCCAAGAATGGGCGGCGTAATTGGTCAGCCACGCGCCCCTCTCCAGCGCCACGGTCTTCAAAAGCGGGTTGGAGGGGCCGGTCGGGCTGATATCGCTGGTGATGCGATAGCCGCCGACGCCGATCCACAGGAAGAGGCCGCCGAGTGCGAAAAGCACGATGACGGCAAGAGCGGCGATACTGCCGTAGCTCCTGGCCCGCTCCGCGACCGGTCCGCTCGCCTTCAACACCAGCCAGGCCGCCCCGTGCATCATCAGCATCGCCAGGGAAAGCAGGCCGCAAAGCAGCGCATAGGGGTTGAGCAGGGCGAAGAACGAGCCTTCGTAGAAGATCCGCATGTCGTCGGCAAAGCGGAAGGGCACGCCCTGCAGCACATTGCCGACGGCAACGCCGAAGATCAGCGACGGCACGAAACCGCCGATGAAGAGCGCCCAGTCCCAGCCGTTGCGCCAGCGGGCGCTTTCCCGCTTCGACCGGTATTTGAAACCGACCGGGCGCAGGATGAGCGCGAAGAGGATCGCGAACATCGCCAAATAGAAGCCCGAGAAGGAGACCGCATAAAGCGGCGGCCAGGCGGCGAAGATGGCGCCGCCGCCGAGGATCAGCCAGACTTGGTTGCCTTCCCAGGTGGCGCCGATCGTGTTGATCGCCACCCGCCGTTCCGTATCGGTCCTGGCGACGAAGGGCAGAAGCGTGCCGACGCCGAGATCGAAGCCGCCCGTCGTCGCAAAGGCGATCAGCAGCACGCCGAGCAACAGCCACCAGATGAGGCGCAAGGTTTCATAGTCGATGAGTTCGTGAAGGATCATGGCAGGTCACTCCGCGGCCGGGACGAGGGTTTCGGAAATCAGAACGGCTTCCGGCTCGTCGTCCGGTTCCGGTCCCTGTCTGATCGCCTTGATCATCAGGCTCATCTCGATGACGATCAGCACTGTATAAAGTGCGCCAAAACCGATGATGGTCAGAAGCACGGTGCTGGCGCCGAGGCTGGAGACGGCGGCGGCCGTCGGCAGAACGCCTTCGATCACCCAGGGCTGGCGGCCGAACTCGGCGACGACCCAGCCGAGTTCGATGGCGACCCAGGGCAGCGGGATCGCCAGCACGGCGATCCGCAGCAGCAGCGGATATTTGTCGAGATGGCGACGCGCCGACAGCCAGAAGAAGGTGGCGGTCAAAAGGATGAAGAACATGCCGAGGCCGACCATGATGCGGAACGACCAGAAGAGCGTCGGCACATGCGGGATCGTGTCACGCGCGGCCTTTACGATCTGCGCGTCGGTCGCCTGGCGCGGATCGTCGACATAGCGCTTCAGAAGAAGGGCATAACCGAGATCATGACCGAGATCCTCGAAGGAGCTGCGCACCTCCTGCGCCACCTGATCCTGCGCCGGCGCCGAACGGATCTGCATCAGCGCGTCGTAAGCCTTGATACCATCACGGATGCGGGTTTCGGCCTGCTGTTCGAGCTTGTCGATGCCGGGGATCTCGGTCGTCAGCGACCGCGTGCCGATCAGGCCCATGACCCAGGGAATATGCACGGCAAAATGCGTTTCGCGCGCTTCTTGATCCGGGAAGCCGAAAGCGGTAAAGGCGGCCGGCGCCGGCTCGGTCTTCCACATGCCTTCGATGGCGGCGAGCTTCATCTTCTGGTTCTCGGTGGCGAGATAACCGCTCTCGTCGCCGAGCACGACGACAGAGAGTGCCGAGGCGAGGCCGAAGGAGGCGGCAACCGTCATCGAGCGCTTGGCAAGCTCGATGTGCCGGCCCTTGAGGACGTACCAGGCCGAGACGCCGAGCACGAAGATCGAGGCGCAGACATAACCTGCCGACACCGTATGGACGAATTTCGCCTGGGCGACCGGATTGAAGACCACGTCGAAGAAGCTTGTGATTTCCATGCGCATCGTCTGCGGGTTGAGCGCCGATCCCACGGGGTTCTGCATCCAGCCATTGGCAATCAGGATCCAGAGGGCCGAAAAATTCGAGCCGAGCGCCACCGCCCAGGTCGCGACGAGATGGCCGACCTTCGACAGCTTGTCCCAACCGAAGAAGAACAGGCCGACGAAGGTCGCCTCGAGGAAGAAGGCCATCAGGCCTTCGATCGCCAGCGGCGCCCCGAAGATGTCGCCGACATAATAGCTGTAATAGCTCCAGTTCATGCCGAACTGGAATTCCATGACGATGCCGGTGGCGACGCCGATCACGAAGTTTATGCCGAACAGCGTGCCCCAGAATTTCGTCATCTGCCGCCAGATCTGGCGGCCGGTCATGACATAGACGGTTTCCATGATCGCCAGAAGCACGGACAGGCCGAGCGTCAAGGGCACGAACAGGAAGTGGTAAAGCGCCGTCAGCGCGAATTGGAAGCGCGAAAGTGCTACGATATCTAGTTCCATTGTCTTTCTCCCACGGTCCCACCGGGTACGGAGCCTCCCAAGCACCGGCCGGCGCCTGAGGGGCATGCGGTCCTGCTCAATCCGGCCGAAGCCGGTCGAGCGCCTTTTCGAACGCCGCCTCTCCGCGGCGCGAAATCTCTGAAATGCGGCCGCCTTCGATGACGGCGATGCGGTCTGCGATGGCAGCCTCGCGGCGGATATGCGTTGCAATCACCAGCGAGCGGCCCGCCGCCATGGCCGACAGTCGACAGAGCACGTCGCGGGCAGTGGCGCCGTCGAGGCCCTCTGTGGGTTCATCGAGCAGCCAGAGCGGCGTGTCGCGCAGGAAGAGCCGGGCAAGCGCCAGCCGGCGCGACTGGCCGCCGGAAAGGCCGAGTCCGCCTTCGCCGAGCGGCGTATCGATCCCCCGCGGCATGCCCTCGACATCGGCAAGCAGGCCGGCGGCGGCGAGCGCGTCACGAAGACGGGCTTCGCTTGCATCCGGGTTGGCAAGAGCGAGATTGCCGCGCAGGCTGTCCTCGAACAGTTCCGTCCGCTGCGTCAGCACGGTCGCCGTTACCGCGGCGATGCTTCCCATTCTTGCGGGCAGTTCGCCGGAAAGCATAACAACCAGGCTCGACTTGCCGGCGCCGCTGCTGCCGATGACGGCCAGGCGCTCGCCCTGCTGGAGCGTGAGTTCGATGCCCTGGAGTGCCGGCACGGCGGAATTTTCATGGAAGGCTGACACATCAGCCAGTGAGAAAGCGTATCCCGGCAACGGCACCGCCAATGGTTCGGGTGCGGCCGAAATGGTCAGCCGTGGCGCGATACGCCTTGCCGCAAGCAGCGTCCTGCCGAGTTCCAGGGCGCCGCGACGAAGTGCGGCGAAGGGTTCGACTGCCGCAAAGGCGACGAGCAGGCCGAGGGCCGCGACAGGAGGGCTGATCACCTTCGTTTCCGCAAGCGCGGCGACGGCAAGCAGCGACGCCGTCAACAGCAGGGTGGAGACGAGGCCGAAGCCGAATGTCAGGCCGGTTTCGACACGGTTCAGCCGATCGTCGGCGCGGCCGGCATAGCCGTCGGCTGTCATGATCGCGTGTCTCTGCGCGGCAAGTCTGCCGGCCATCAGCAGATCGGTCTGGCCGGCGACGAGATCGATCGTCCGCGACCGCAGCGCCTCGATACCATGGGCGCGCCGGCGGGCATGTTTGCGCGCCGCCCGGCCGGCGATCAAAGGCAGACCGAGCCCGGCGCCCGCGAGAAAAAGGCCGAAGGACAGGCCGAACACGGGATGCATCAACCCCAGTGCGAGGCTTGCCGCCAGCGCTGCGCCGATCGCCACCGCAGCCGGCACGAGAATGCGCAAATAGAGGGAATCGAGCGCATCGATATCGGCCGTCAGCCGGAAGAGCAACCTTGCCGGGCGATGCAGGAGCGCGCGCGCCGCGCCCGGTTCGGCAAAACCGCGAAACAGCCTTTCGCGCAGGGCAGCGAGCACGCTAAGCGTTGCGTCATGGGTCGCCAGCCTTTCGCCGTAGCGCGCGGCCGTACGGACAATGGCGAGCAGGCGGATGCCGGCTGACGGCGCAAAGACGTCGAAGGTGATGGCGGCGATCGAAAGGCCGGCAAGCGAGGTGGCGGTGATGAACCAGCCGGACAGGCCGAGCAGGGCGATGCCCGCCGTCGCCGTCGCTGCCGACAGTGCTGCGCCGAGCAGCAGCGCGCGCCGGCGCTCGGCAAGGAACAGACGCAGGATCGGCTTGAGGTCTGCAGCAAACATACTCATTCGGCGGCCTCCCGGACGATAATGTCGGCGTCGACGCGCACCGTGCGATGCATGCGGGCGGCCAGCAGCGGATCATGGGTGGCGACGATCAAAGTGCGGCCCCTGGCAAGTGAAAGCAGGCTCTCGGTAACCTCGGCGGCGGTGCCGGCGTCGAGATGCGCGGTCGGCTCGTCGGCGAGGATGATCCGCAGATGCGGATTGCAGGCCGCACGCGCAATCGCCAGCCGCAGCGCCTCGCCGCCGGAGAGCCCGATACCGCTCTCGCCGAGTGGCCGGCTGCCATAGGCGTCGGCCACCTTTCCAAGTCTCGCCGCGGCGAGCGCATTGGTGACATCATCGTGTGTTTTGCCGGGTCTGCCGAGCGAAATATTGCCTGTGATGGTGCCGGCAAAGATATGCGGCCTCTGGCCGATCCACGCCATGCCGCTGCGCAGCACCGCGGCGCTGTCACCCGCAAGCTCGACGCCGCCGATGACGATGCGGCCGCCGGTGCAGGGCGCCAGTCCTGACATCAACGAAAGAAGCGTCGATTTGCCGGAGCCGCTGGCGCCGAGCAGCGCCAGATGTTCGCCGGCGGCGATATCGAGGTTGAAACCGTCGAGGACCAGCGGTTCGTCGGCGGCGTAGCGAAAGGCGAGATTTTCAAGGAAAATGGCCGGTGCTTCGGCGACCGCAGGGACCGTAGCTTCGGTCGATCCCCGGATCGGCAAACCGCCTGCAGCCAGAGCATCCAGCGCTTTCAGCGCCGCTTCACCGGCCGCCCGATCGTGCCAGACGGCCGAGAGTTCGCGCAGCGGCTCGAAGAAGGCCGGCGCCAGCAGCAGGATGAACAGGCCTTCGGTCAGGTCGAGCCGGCCGACCCAGGTGCCGAAGCGGATCTCGCCGAGCAGGCTGAAGCCGACATAGACGGCGATCATCGCCACGCCGAGGGCGGCGAAAAGCTCGAGCACGGCCGAGGAGAGAAAGGCGATTTTCAACACCGCCATGGTGCGCACGCGCAGCGACTCCGCTTCCGAACGCAGCCGCAGGGCGGTTGCATCCACCGCATCGAGCGCGCGGATCGTCGCCAACCCACGCAGCCGATCGAGCAGGAAGCCGTTGAGGCCGCCGGTCGCAACGAGTTGTTTTTCGCTGGCCGCCTGGGCACGCCAGCCGATCAGCGCCATGAAAATGGGGATCAGCGGCGCGGCGAACAGCAGAACCAGCGCAGCGATCCAGGAGACCGGAAGGATGAAGGCGAGGATGACGAGCGGCACAAGGCTCGCCTTCACACGCGCCGGATGGAAACGGGCGAAATAGGGCACGATGAGTTCGGCCTGCTCGCCGATGAGGCTGGCGGCCTTGCCGGAGGCCGGCCGGTTGCGATCGATCGGCGACGACAGGGAAAGTGCGGCGACGGCGGCCTGCCGCCTGCGGCTGAGCTCGGCGCGCGCGATATGAAAGGCGAGGCGGCCGCCGCCAGCGTCGAGACAGCTTCTTGCCAATCCGAGGACGAGGATGCCGAGGGCTGGCCAGACAACGTCCTGCGGTCCGCCGCTATCGGCGATGCGGCCGACCGAGACGGCCAGCAATCCGGCCTGCGGAATCCAGGCCGCGGCGGCCAATGCTTGCAGCATCGCCGCTCGGCGCAGCCCGCCTTTCGTCTCATCCGGGCCGGTGATGGACGAGTCGGCATCGCCGTCCGGCGCCGGCTCGGTCTCCCCCCTGTCCTTCGCGTCGAAGAAAGCAGTGCCCATGGCGCTAACTCTTGTTCGCAGGATTCGGCCGGCGGCTGCGGCCGAGCGAGATGACCCGGTCCTTGGCCTCCAGAAGCTTGGTCACTTTCGCGCCAAGCGAGAGTAGCGTTGCAAGCCTTTCCGTTTCAAGTTGTTTTACGTCTTCATACCAATGCGTCAGCTGTTCGATCAGCGTGTGCATCTCGCTCATGCGCGCCTGCGCATGCCGCTCGGCGTCGCTGGCCGGCCGCTGCATCAGGATCTCCCGCAGGACCGACAGCGTCGGATCGACTTCGCGCTTCTTTCGCTCCTCGGCAAGTGTGCGCAATATGAGCCAGACATCATCCGGCGTGGTGAAGAAATCCCGGCGGTCGTCCGGCTTGTGTTTGAGAAGGACGAGGTTCCAGGCCTGCAATTCACGCAGGCTCATCGACACATTGGAGCGCGAAATGCCGAGCGAATCGGCGATCTCCTCGGCGCAGATCGGCGCGGGCGAGACGTAGAGCAAGGCATAGATCTGGCCGACCGTGCGGTTGATTCCCCAGCGGGAGCCCATTTCGCCGAAATGGAGAACGAAGGACTGGACGAGAGGCGGAAGGTTCATGGTCATTTCCGTTGCGTCTGTGATTTCAGTAATTTCTGAAATCACTATAGCGACATTTGCGACCCGCCGACAATCGGCAAGGCGGCCCTGCGTCGATTTGGATGTCCGTTCGTTGGTCGTAAGCCGGATATAACAGGACGCGACACGGCCGGATTTGACTTGGATCAACTCCGCAACATTTCGCAGCCATGACGCAGAAACGCCCGGCAATGCGATGCGCGCATGCCGAGCGTTCTGGTGTGACTGTGATGACTAGCTAGCGGCGTTTACGCACGCCGCCGATGATATCGAGGCGGCTCAGATCAAGCCGGCCAGGATGCCGACGCCTGATATGGCGGCGATGCCGCCAGCCGCGCGCGCCACGAAAACGCCCTGACGTTCACCGATGCGGCCGATGACGTAACCAAGGGCAAGGCCTGTGACGTGCAGCAGCGCGGTCGCGGCCATGAAACCGGCGGCATAGGCCGCGCCGGCGGCATTTTCCGGCATTTCGGCGCCGTGCGCATGCCCGTGGACGATCGCAAAGAGGCCGACAATACCGAGCGCTGCGGCGAGCGGCGCCTTGATGTTGAGCGCAACGATAGCGCCGAGGACGACGACGGAAAGCGCGATGCCCAATTCAACGAAGGGAAGAGCGATGCCGGCAGCGCCGACGACGCCGCCGAGCGCCATGACAAGAACGAAGGTCGTCGGCACGAGCCAGGTGGCGCGGCCGCCGAGTTGAAATGCGAAAATACCGACCATCACCATGGCGAGGACATGATCGAGGCCAGAGATCGGATGGGCAAAGCCATGGCTGAAACCGGCAGCTTCGCCGATGGCGGGATGGGCATAGGCGACGGCTGGAAGCGCTACGGCAGCCAAAGCCAGCAGGACGCTCTTGAGTGCTGAATTCATTGCTCATTCCCTCGTGAGTTTTCGAATATCCTACGGCCGCCGAACACAGGCACGGTTCCAAGTCGCGCGCATCACGCTAGTTCAAAGAATTCGCGCCGTCAACGAAAATGCCATGAAATACCGAGCCAATTCAATTGCTTATCTGATAGGCAGATGCCGCTTTCGATAGCGTCTCCCAGACCCGAGCGCGCCCCAAGTTTTTTATAGTTCTTTTCTGCAAACTGGAAACGATCCCGCGCAGCGGCTATCAATCGTCCGGCGGAGATGGCGCAAGCCGCCGCGATGGAGGAGATGCCCATGACGAACACCGAACGGCCGCTGGCAATCAGCGCCCCCGAGCCGCGCACGCTCGACCTAATCTTCACGGACATGGCGCGCGCCGAACTGCATGCGAAATACGAGATCGTCGAGGCCGATCCAGAGAGTATCGCCGGGCTCGGTGACGAGATCCTCGGCAAGGCGCGCTACATCATCGGCCAGCCGCCGCTTTCGGCGGAAACGCTGGCGAGAATGCCGGCCTTGCGCTCGATCCTCAACGTCGAAAGCAACCTTCTCAACAACATGCCCTATGAGGTGCTGTTCCAGCGCGGCATCCATGTGGTGACCACAGGCCAGGTCTTTGCCGAGCCGGTCGCCGAAATCGGTCTCGGCTTCGCCCTGGCCTTGGCCCGCGGCATCGTCGACGCAGATGTCGATTTTCGCCAAGGCAACGAACTCTGGGGCGGGGAGGGCAATGTGAGTGCGCGGCTGATCGCCGGCTCCGAGATCGGCATTGTCGGCTTCGGCGATCTCGGCAAGGCGCTGCGCCGGCTGCTCTCCGGCTTCAGGGCGCGCATCCGGGTGTTCGATCCCTGGCTGCCGCAATCGATCCTCGAGGAAAACGGCGTCGAGCCGGCAAGCCTGGAGGATGTGCTGACGAAGAGCGATTTCATCTTCGTCGTCGCCGCCGTCACCAGCGAGAACAGGGGATTTCTCGGCACCGACGCCTTCGCCAGCATGCGCAAGGGCGCGGCCTTTATCCTGCTCAGCCGCGCCGATGTCGTCGATTTCGATGCGCTGATGGCGGCCGTCTCGTCCGGCCATATCGTCGCGGCGAGCGACGTCTACCCGCAAGAGCCTCTGTCAGCCGACCATCCGGTGCGCAACCTGAAAGGCTTCATCCGCTCGGCACACCGGGCCGGCGCCCTCGACAGCGCCTTCAAGAAGATGGGCGACATGGTGCTCGAAGACATGGAACTGATGGATCGCGGCCTGCCGCCGATGCGCTGCAAGCGGGCGGAACGCGAAACGGTTTCCCGTATGCGTTCCAAACCGGTCGCAGTGAATTAAAGCATGTCGCGCAAAGTGTGCAGCGGTTTTGATACAACGACATGCGTAAAAACAAAGATCTAAAGCAGGAGAGGCGCGCCGCTCAGGCGGCGCGCTGCTCGGAGCCTTGGATTGCGGCGAGCTTCCAGTCGGCGCTCGGCTTGCGCACGAAGGTCCATACCTCGGTGCTTTCGCTCGGGTGACGATCGTTGCCGGAAACGATCCGGCCGCTGTCGCGTTCGACCATGGCATCGATCGAGGAATAGCGCATCGCGAGCGTCGCATATTCCTGACCATCTTCGCGCCAGGCCTCGGCAATATCGCCCTGCAGCAGCTTGACGTCGGAGACGCGGTTGCGCACGCCGTTGGTGGCGTTTTCGCCGAGTTCCTCGGCAAGATAGGACATCGCCTCAGGCGTCGTCAGGCGCCGCAACGTGCCGTAATCCTCGGCACCGTAAGCGGTCTGAACGCCGGTCAGCAGTTCCTCGAATTGGTCGAGATCGGCCTGCGCCAGCCCGATCTCGTCGCTCGGGCGGTTGCCGCGCGAGGACGAACCCGCACCCGAACCGATCGCCGGGATCTGGAAGGACGAGTTGCCGGCAGGCGACATGCCGTAGGACTGGGCGTAGGATCGGCTCTGGCCGCCGGTGCCGTAGGACGGCTGGCGGCGGTTGGCGAAATAACGCATGGCGAGCATGACGGCGCCGCCGATCAACGCGATCTGAAGCAGCATGCCGAGGAAGCCGAAGCCGCCGCCGAAACCATGGCCGAGCAGCATGCCGAGAAGGCCGCCGGCGATCAGGCCGCCGATCATCGAACGGCCGAAGCCGCCGAAGAGACCGGGGCGCTGGGTGCCGAAGGGCTGCTGGGCGGCAGCAGGTGCCGTGGTCTGCGGACGCGGCGTCATCGACCGTTCGATCGGTGCTGCGGTCCCGGGCGCGGTGCTGGTGACCGGCGGAGCCTGGAAGGTGCGCGTGCCACGGCTTCCGAAACCGCTGCTGCCGGCCCGGCGCGCTTCTGCATTGTGAAGGGAAGCAAAAACGGTAGCGCTCGTCAGAGCGGCAATGGCCGCAAACTTGGCAAAACGCGAAACGGCACCCGGCATTCCTGATCTCCTGTCATGCGCAATCACGGCATGTCGGGAGATAATATAGGTACTGTTTCTCAGGTGTGAAGTTCTTCAGCTCCAATTCCGCCATACGCCTACTGGCAGACGTCGACCCAGCTGGCGCCGGTCAGCTCGGCCAGCCGTCCGGTTTCGATGCGCACGGCCGAATTCGTCGAGCCGGCCGCCGGCACAACTTCATCGAAACGTTTCAGCGAGATGTCGCAATAGATCGGCAGCGGCGAGGGCAGGCCGAAAGGGCAGACGCCGCCGACCGGATGGCTGGTGACCGCCACCACCTCTTCTGCGTCGAGCATGCGCCCCTTGGCTCCGAACGTGTCCTTGAACTTGCGATTGTCGAGCCGTGCCATGCCGCCGGCAACGACCAGCATCATCTGCTCGCCGACCCGCAGACAGATCGTCTTGGCGATCTGGGCGGGCTCGACGCCGTGGGCTTCGGCGGCAAGCGCTACCGTCGAGGAGCTCTCGGCGGTTTCGATGATTTCGATATCGGGTGCATGGGCGCGGAAGAAGGCGCGGACGGATTCAAGGCTCATGAATGGACGTGCAAAAACGATGATCGGAGGATGCCGGATGCGATGGATACTGAAATCCAAGTATAATTCCGTAACTTAAAATTCCAGCTATTTCAATCAAAGCGTGGCTCGGCCGCCGAAGCCGGCCGGGATGACTTTGCCTTGAAACCATCCCGGCCGGATATTCCCCAACATCGGCGAGGAAGCCGATCTATGCATCTGATAAAGCGAGGTCGCGGCGCAGCCATGATGGAAAGGAGTCCAAGCTGGTTACCATGCGACGACGTTTCCGCCGGGCAATGATGGTTGCGACGAGAATCTCTCGAAAGCTAAATCGCGAGCAAAGCTCGCTCATGGATGTCGCCAAGCTCTCGCCGGCATGCTGATTGTTCATGATCAATCGCGGTCAGAATTCTGAACCGCCCTTCTTTCAAGCCTGAAGAGCGCAACGCCATGTCGCGCGGACGTCGCCGTGCCAAAACGCTGCGTGCGAAACGGATGCCGTCTTCGGATGGTGAAGCTTGAAGGTCTCGGACTGAATCGAGGGTAGGGAGCTTCGGAAGCCTATACCAAAGAGGCGTTGGACGAGGAAATATCTGTCATTGCACGCCTCCATTGTTGGTCGATTGCAACACTACCAATAGCTGATTGGGAAAACGGAGGCAAGGGGCACCTCATTCAGGCCTTCAAGATCGCCATCGATGCTGATTTTCACCCAGAAGCGATATCGCCTTTGCATCGGCAATTGACCACATCGAGAACATCGTCATAATAATTTTGCACACGTGCTCAATTTTGTCATTCGGCCGTTACATCAAACCCCTAGAGCGGACATCGTCACGTTTTCGTGGGGTTTCGGAGCGGCCATCATCAGCAGTGCTGACCCGCCAAGAGGCTTCACGCTGCTCTTCCAGGGAGACGAAGAAGATGACCATTTTGCCGACACTGAAATCCCTCACCATCGCAGCCGCCATCCTAGCCTCGACCTCTGCAATTGCGCTTGCCAAGGACGTTCACATCAGCGTCTGGGCCGGCGGCACCGGCCCGAACGACGTCTACCGCCTCGACGCCATCGAGATCGCAGCCCAGCAGTTGCAGCGTGAAGCCGCGCTGAAGGGCGAAGACCTGAAGATCACCGTCGAGAAGAAGCCCTATTCGGCCTGGGAGGACTTCAAGCAGGCGCTGACCCTTGCCGCCGAAGCCAAGACCGCCCCGAACATCGTCGTCAGCGGCCATGAAGACATCGCGCCATGGTCGCAGGCAGGCCTCATCGTTCCGATCGAGGATTACGTCGATCTCGACTCCTGGCCACTCAGCGACATCTATGAAAACCTGCTGAAGATCGCTTCCTACAACGGCACCGTCTACGGCATCCCGCAGGATGCCGAATCCCGCCCCATGTTCTTCTGGAAGCCTTACATGAAGGCGATCGGTTACAGCGACGCCGATCTGGATGCGCTGCCGCAGAGTGTTCAGGATGGCAAGTACACCATGAAGAACGTGCTTGAAGACGCCAAGAAGATGCAGGACAAGGGCCTCGTCCAGCCCGGCTACGGCTTTTATCCGCGCACCAGCAACGGTCCCGACTACTGGCAGTTCTACACCTCGTTCGGCGGCACGATGGAAGAAGACGGCAAGCTCGTCTTCGACAAGGCCGCGATGACCCGAACCTATCAGTTCTTCGCCGATGCCGTGAAGGCAGGCGTCACCAAGAAGAACCACATCGGCATGCCGGGCGACCAGTGGTGGAAGGAAGTCGCCACCGGCAAGGCCGGCATCTGGGACGCCGGCACCTGGCACTATGCCCGCCTCGTCAACCAGGAAGGCCTCAAGGACTTCTTCGGCAACGTGATCTTCACGCTGATCCCCGCCGGCGAAGGCGGCAAGGCCAACACGCTGACCCACCCGCTCGTCTACCTCCTGACCGCAGGTCACGACCAGGAAGACACCGAGATCGCCGCTCAACTGGTCAAGATCGCCTCCGAGCCGCGCACCAATGCGCTGCATGCGGTCAAATCAGCCCATCTCGGCATCTCCAAATCGGAATCCACCGTCGACTTCTACGCGGCCGACCGCTGGACCCGCGAAGCCACCGAGCGGCTGCTGCCACATGCCAATGCGATGCCGAACAATTCCGATTTCGGCAAATATTGGAACATCATGTGGAAGAACCTCGAAGCATCCTGGACCGGCGCCAAGACCGTGGACGCCGCAGTCGGTGATGCCGAGAGCGAGCTGAAGAGCACACTCGGCGACAAGATCGTCATCCGCTAAGATCGACTCTTCCGGGCGGCGGCAACCCGCCGCCCGGTCGGTTCGCGATGAGGGGGCTTCCATGAAATCGTCCAGAACGCTCGGACTGGTGATGATTGCGCCTGCGGCGATCATGATCGTCCTGTTCTTCCTGATGCCGGTGGTTCTGACGGCGGTCTTCTCGATGACCAACATGACGACTGCGACCGGCATATCAGGCGGTGTCTACCAGATCGCACCCAACTCCCTGATCGCGCTGAAATCGGCGATACCCGACATCGCTGCCGAGATGGCCGAACCGCGCTACACGATCGACGAGGCCGGCCTCACGGCCGTCGAGGGCCTCGGAATGGCGCCGGGGATTGCCGCGGAATTGCGCGCCAAACATATGGGCGAGGTCTTCCCGGCACGCCGCGACGTTGAGCGCATGATCAAGGATCTCACTGAGCGACCTTCGACACGCGAGGTCAAGCAGATCTCCGAACAGTTCAACCGCTCCGTCCTCAACACCCGCTTCGACAGCAAGGAGCAGCTGTTTTCGGCGCTGGACAGTCTGGGTTTCGCCCTGACGCCGGAGCAGAAGGAAACCGTCGCCAAGACCACCTATACCGGCTGGACCTGGACGACCGACAATTTCTCACGCATGGCCAGTTCGCCCGACATGGCGCGTGTGCTTTTCAATACCGTCCTCTACGTCGCACTGGTGCTGATGCTCTTCAACGTCGGTTATGCGCTGCTGCTCGCCATCTGGACGCATTACATGCCGCCGACGCCGGCCTCGATCTTCCGCGGCATCTGGCTCCTGCCGCGCATCACGCCCGTCGTCATCTACGTCATGCTGTGGAAGTGGCTCGCCTGGGACAGCGGCTTCATTTCGATCCTGATGGGCAAGTTCGGCTACCCCCCGAAGAACTACCTGCTCGATACCGCCTATAATGCCTGGTTCTTCGTGGTGCTGATCAACGGCTTCATCGGCGCCTCGATGGGCATGCTGGTGTTCTCCTCGGCGATGAAGGCTATTCCGAAGAGCCAGTTCTATGCGAGCGAGGTCGACGGCGCCTCGCGCTGGCAGCAGATCCGTTACATCATCCTGCCGCAGATGCGCTGGCCGATCCTCTTCGTCACCTGCTATCAGACCTTGTCGCTGCTTGCCTCCTTCAATGAAATCCTGCTCGCCACCAATGGCGGGCCGGGCAACGCGACCGAGGTCTGGGCGCTGTCTGCCTATCACACCGCGCTCAGGAACTATGCCGGCAATCTCGAATACGGGCTGGGTGCCGCCATGGCGCTGGTGCTCGTGGTCATCGGCGTGGCGCTGTCGCTCCTCTATCTGCGCGTCTTCAACTACGGCACGCTTGTCGCCAAGCCCCTGATCGAGGATTGACCATGGCCGAACGCTCGCAGCCCTCGGCAAATTACCGTAGCTGGCCTGTCCTGACGGCGCTGACCATCGTCAGCCTGCCGCTGCTGCTGATGTATGTCTATCTCTTCCTCGACACCGTGACGGTGAAGCAGCCGGATGCCTTGTTGCCCTCCGGCTTGACGCTCAATCACTGGCGTTTCCTGTGGCAGACGACGGCGGGCAAGGCGAACATCTGGCAGGTGACGGTGAATACGCTGCTCTTTGCAACCTGCACCACCAGCGTCGTGCTGATCGTCTCGTCGATGGCGGGCTATGTGCTGTCACGGCTGAACGTGCCGGCACGCGGCTTCTTCCTTGCCGGCGTCATGGTGCTGCATGCCTTCCCGTCGGTGACGCTGATTATCGCCATCTTCATCGTGCTGCAGATGGTCGGGCTCTACAATTCGTTGATCGGCGTCATCCTGGTGAAGGCGGCGATCGACCTGCCGCTCGGCATCTGGCTGATGAAAGGTTTCTACGACACCGTGCCCTGGGAAATCGAAATGGCCGGCGTCGTCGACGGCGCCTCGCGTTTCCGCGTCTGGCGCAGCCTGGTGCTGCCGCAGGTCAAGCCCGGCATCATGGCGCTCGGCCTGTTCTCCTTCCTCGCCGGATGGGGCGAATTCATCCTGCCGCAGGTGCTGGCGCCGGGCAATCAGGTGCAGGTGCTGTCGGTCTATCTCGCCGGCTTCCTCGCTGACGACAACAATTACGATTTCAACATGTTCAAGGCAGTCGGCCTCTTCTACCTCATTCCGGTGCTGATCGCTTACGCTCTTTTCAACAAATACCTCATGAACATCTACGGCGGCGGGAGCAAAGGCTGATGCGCATCCTCCTCGACAATTTCTCGAAGAGCTTCGGCTCCACCAAGGTCATCGAGAATATGCAGCTCGAAGTCGGCGACGGCGAGATGCTGGCGCTGCTCGGCCCGTCCGGCTGCGGCAAATCGACGACGCTTTTTGCGGTCTGCGGCATTCACCGGCCGACCGGCGGACGCATCCTCTTCGGCGATCGCGACGTCACCGACCTGCCGAGCCAGGCCCGCAATGTCGGCGTCGTCTTCCAGTCCTATGCGCTCTACCCGCACATGACGGTTGCCGAAAACATCGGCTTTCCCCTGAAGGTGAAGGGCGTCAACGCCGCCGACATCCGCAAGGAGGTCGACAAGATCGCGGCTCTCGTCCAGATCGGCAATCTGATGGGCCGCCGGCCGGCCGAGCTTTCCGGCGGCCAGCAGCAACGCGTGGCGCTGGCGCGCGCACTGATCCGCAAGCCCGACGTGCTGCTGCTCGACGAACCGCTCGCCAATCTCGACGCCAAGCTGCGCCTCGAAATGCGCTCGGAAATCCGCCGCCTGCAGCGCGAGACCGGCATCACCGCCATCCTCGTCACCCATGACCAGGTGGAGGCGATGAGCATGTGCGACCGCATCGCCATCATGAAGGAAGGCGAGATCGTCCAGATCGCCACGCCGGCCGAAATGTACAATGACCCGAAGACCGCCTTCGTCGCCGGCTTCCTCGGCAACCCGCCGATCTCCTTCCTGCGCGGCATCGCCGACAACGGCGCTTTCGCAATCCCGGAAAGCGAAATCCGAGTCCCTTTGCCCGATACCGTCGCTGCCGCCGAGGGCACCAGGCTGATGCTCGGCGTCCGGCCGGAGCATTTCACCCCGGCTGGCGATGTCGTCGTCTCCGGCAAGGTCACCTTCGCCGAAACGCAAGGCCGCGAGAACCTCTACGACGTGGCGCTTGCCGGCGGGCCGCTGCTGCGCTCGATCCAGCCGGTGCGCAGCGATATCCATGTCGGCGACGATGTCCGCTGGGCGATCGACAGCCGCGGCGTGTTCGTCTTCGACGAAAACGGCAGGAGGCTCTGATGACCCGCGATTTCTCGGCATTTTTCGAGCGTTACGGCTGGCCGTCGGCCAAGGGTCGGCTGCCCTTCTGCATCGGCCACCGCGGCGCCAGCGGCCATGAACGCGAAAACACCATCGCCGCTTTCCGCCGCGCTGCCGAACTCGGCGCTGAGATGTGGGAGCTTGATACGCAGCTGACCCGCGACGGCGTCGTCGTCGTCTCGCATGACGACCATCTGGAACGGGTGTTCGGTATCGACCGCCGCATATCCGAAATGACGGCCGCCGAGCTTGCCGGGCTCGACGGCGTCGACGTGCCAAGTTTTTCGGAGGTCGCCGCTCTCGGCCGCGAGACCGGGACCGGTCTCTATGTCGAACTCAAGGCGCCCGGGACCGGCCTGCGCTGCTGGCGCCATCTTGCCGAGATGAACCAGCGTTTCGCCTGTCTCGGCTCCTTCGATACGGCCCAGGTGCGCGAACTCCGCGACGCGGGCTCAGACTTCCCGCTCTCGGTGCTGATCCGCGTCGGCCACGATCCGCATGCGCTCGGCGACGAGGCCGGCGCCGATATCCTGCATCTCTGCTGGGAGAGGGCGGGCGAACGCCCGCAGGATCTGGTGACCGAGGCGCTGACGCGTCGCGCCTTCGAGGCGGGCCGCGAGATCGTGCTCTGGCACGAGGAGCGGCCGGCCGTTCTCGATGACATCATGAAACTGCCGGTTCTCGGCATCTGCACGGATCTGCCCGATCTGATGCGGCCGTCGGCAGAGAGGGATAAAGCAGTTGGCAGACAGGGATAAGGGACCGCGCAAGGTAACCTCCTTCGACGTGGCGCGGGTCGCCGGCGTCTCGCGCGCCGCCGTGTCGCGCGCCTTCACCCCGGATGCCAGCGTCTCGTCGAAGACGCGCGAGAAGGTCTTTGAGGCCGCCAAGGAATTGGGCTATCGGGTGAACTATCTTGCCCGAAGCCTTACCAATAAACGCTCCGATCTGGTCGGCGTCGTCGCCGCCGGTCTCGACAATCCGTTCCGGACACTGCAGATCGAGAATCTGGCAAGAGTGCTGATCGCCCGCAATTTCCGCCCCATCCTGCTGCCGACGTCGCAGGAGGCGGATACCTCGACCGTCATCGGCCAGCTGCTGCATTACGCCGTCTCAGGCGTCATCGTCACCTCGGACGCGCCGCCGACCGAGATTTGCGAGCAATGTGCGGCCGAAGGCGTGCCGATCGTGCTGATCAACAAGGGCAACGATATCCCCTTCGTCGACCGCATCATCTCCGACGATCGCATGGCCGGCCATCTCGCCGCCACCCACCTGATCGACAGCGGCGCGCGAAAGCCAGCCGTGATGGCGGCTCCCGCCATATCCTATACGGCGCGGCGGCGCAGCGAAGCCTTCGTCGCACGCTGCAAGCAGCTCGGGGTCGAAGCGCAGATGCTGCAGGTCAGGATCAACGATTACCGGAGCGGCTATGATGCGGCAGCCGAACTTGCCGCAGCCGGCATCGACGGGCTGTTCTGCGCCAACGACTATATGGCCTGCGGCGTGGTCGACCGCGTCATGCAGGGCCGCAGCCGTGATGATGCGCCGCCGCTCTCCATCATCGGTCATGACGACATTCCCCAGGCGAGCTGGACCGCCTACGACCTCACCACCATCCGCCAACCCTGCGACCTCCAGGCCGAACAGACCGTCGACCTGCTGATGAGCCGGATGGCCGAACCTGATCTGACGGCGCGCGTCGAATTCACGCCGGTGACACTGATAAGAAGAAGGACGGCCTGATGAGTTCCGCATTCGATACCGCTGCCATCCGCGCACGCTCACAGGTGGCGATCTCAGTCGCCCTCGAGGTCGGACGGGAAGCGGCCCGGTTTCGGCGCGACTCGAACCCCGGTACCCTCGCCGTCGAGAACAAGGGACTACAGGATTTCGTCACCATCGCCGACAGGCGGGCCGAGCAGGCGATCCGCGACGGGCTCATCTCGCGCTTTCCCGATGATACCTTCATGGGCGAGGAGAGCGGCGGAGGATCGGGCGGGACCGGCACCTGGGTTGTCGATCCGATCGACGGCACGACCAACTATATCAGGGGCTTCCGTCACTGGGGCGTCTCGATCGCCTTCGTCGCCGGCGGCACGGTCGAGATCGGCGTGGTCTACGATGCCACCGAGGACAAGGTCTTTCACGCCATCCGCGGCGGCGGGGCCTTCAAGGACGGGCTTCCGGTCCATGCGGCTGCGACCGCCGATCCGGCCCATGCGCTCGTTATTCTCGGTCATTCCCGCAAGACTGGCTTCGACGACCATCTGGCGCTCTTGCGGCGGCTCCACGAACGCGGCATGGACTACCGCCGCACGGGCGCGGCCGCCATCGACCTCGTTCGTGTCGCCGAGGGCGCGGCCGATCTCTATTACGAGCGCCATCTCAACGCCTGGGACATGCTCGCCGGTGCGCTGATCGCCAAAGAGGCCGGCGCAATGGTGGCGATGCCTGATGTCGACAGACTGCTTGCTGAGGGCGGACCCGTCATCGCCCACGCGCCGGGGCTTGCCGGCGAATTCGCATTCATCCTCGACATCGCGGGGCTATAAATCCGCTCGATTGACGAAACCGCGAGCTTTGTCCGCAAGCTGCGGAACGCCGTTACGCCACAACGCGATTGCGACCGGTCTTTTTCGCCGTATAGAGATTCTGATCGGCGATCGCCAAAATCCTGTCCGGAGAATTGGCAGACAGGGTGCTGGCGACACCGCTGCTGATCGTCACGCGCAGCCCGTTGCAGATCTCCGACCAGTCCCATTGTTCAACCGCCAAGCGCAACCTCTCGCAGACATCGGTGGCACCTCGCGGAGCGCCGGCGAGCAGGACGACGAACTCCTCACCGCCAAAGCGGATCGCCTGATCGGTAATCCGCAGTTGGTTGCGCAATATGGTTCCGATGGCGCTCAGAACCTGGTCGCCGATCATGTGAGAGAAGTTGTCGTTGACCGATTTGAAGTGATCGACATCCAGCATCGCAATGGAATAGGGACGCTTCTCGGTCGTCAGCTCCTTAAAGCGGCTGTCGAGATATTTGCGATTATAAAGCCCGGTCAGCGCGTCGAGATAGACGGCATTGGCAAGGATATCGGTTTCTTCCTGCAATTTCTGATAGGAGGCCTCCAGCGTATCGGCGCGCTTCGACTCCGTTTCGGCAACTTCCTTAAGCCGCTTGGTTTCATAGTAGATTTCGGCCAGACGTGCGCGCTGCTGGGTTCTCTCGGCACTGTTCTGCAGATAGGCTTGGTGGTATTTCTTATGAGCCTCCAGCGCCAGATCGAACTGCCCCAACCCTTCATGAGCCTGCGACAGATAAAAATAGATCTGGATATAGGAATCGAAACTTCCGCCCTCGCCGATCAGCTCCATCGCCTCGAGCAGCAGCGACAGGGCGTCGGCGAATTTTCCGTAATTGATGTAGATCTGACCCAAGGTGTAGAGATATTGCTGCCGGTCCCTGACATAGCTGTTCTCTTGAAATAGCTGATAGCGGTCCATGCACTGGAGAGCCTTCTCGTGCTCGCCCAGGTGGCTGTAGTAATCGGCGTTGTTGCCGAGACAAATGCGAGCAGCCCAGCTGTCGCCGGTCTCGATGGCGATGTCGAGCGCCTGTTCGGTCAGTTCCAGCGCCCGGATCAGCATCCGGTGTCCTTCCTCCGGTTTGCCGAGCGCTTGCGCAATATATCCGCCTTCCGAATGAGCGCCGCCGAGATTGACGAGCCACCAGCATTCATAGGTTTTGTCACCGATCGATCTGGCGAGTTCGACGGATCTCTCGCTCATCAAGATCGCCCGGTCAGGCTGCTTGTTGTACCAGAAGATAATGCCAATGACGTTGGTCGCCAGGCTTTGCGCTTTCGCGTCTGCAGCCCTTTCGGCCAGATCAAGCGCGCGGGTCGCTTCTTCGATCGCTTCCTCCGGCAAGCCCAATTCCAAGAGCAGCCATCCGAAATAGGCCCGGGCATAGGCCTCCTGCCTGGGCTCCGCGTGTAATTTCCAGAAGTCTACCGCCCGCCGGACATGCGTCAGTCCAAGTTCGGCCTTGCCGATCTGAAAACAGTACCAGGCGATGTCGGTGTCGCATCGCGCAGCGAGCCAATCGTCGCCCCGCGCCTTGGCATCGGCCAGTATTTCACCGGCCAGTGTGAGGGCCTCGAGCGAACGGCCTGTACACCCAAGATGCCACGCCTGCTGTAAGCTGGAATTTGCTTGTTGAGTAATTTCTACAGTATCAACAGCTTGCATATCGAACACCAACATTTGTCTGTCGGCATATGGATAACATCAGAAGTTTAAAATGATGCAAATTGTACAAAACCTCCGACAAGCCCGGAAATAGGGTATCGAAAGCCGCTCACACGTTTCGGCAGCATGTGCCAAGGCGGTTAATCCGCCATGCGGCGGCCCCAGGCCCGTTCGGTCGCCGGCGCCTCGTCGGTCGTGATCTGGTCCGGCTTCAGCGCCATCAGCGCCTGGAAGTTCCGCCATTCCTCTTCGTTGAAGCCAGCCTCCCGATCCCTGAGGGTAAAGGTCCAGGCATCGACGCGTTTGCCTTCGTCATGGCAGAGCCCGATCATGTCGAGACCTCCATTGGCGGCATCAAGAATCAGCGGCCAGTGGAGATAGACCGTGTCCGGTTCGGTCGGGCCGCGCAGGTCGGCGCGCAATTCCGTCTCGACCGCCTCCCAGCCGCTGGCCTGCCTGATATCGTAGAGCTTGTCTGTGGGATCGATGCCGCGCAGGAGATGCGGCAGCTTCTCCTTGACCGCGACGATGAGGTCGAGACTGCCGCCGCTGACGATCACCGAGGCGGCGATATCGCGGAAGTGCGCGGCAAGATGCTCGATACCTTTGGCGCCGATCGCCTCATAATCGTCCTTCATGTCGAATTGCAGCAGCGCGGCCGGATGCGTCGATTGCATCATGGCGGCGAGATCTTCGCTGAGGATCAGCGGCCGGTCGCCCTCCTGCATCCTGAGATCGCTGAGGTCGCCCATGCTCTTTTCGGCGATCGGTCCATGACCGGTCGTTTCACCGTCGAGGTCCTCGTCGTGCAGGACGACGAAACCGCCATCGGCGCGCACCCGCAGATCGAGCTCCATCGAGGCGCCTGCGGCAAATCCCTCCGCCATCACCTCGGCGGAGAACAGCGGATCGGCAAATCGTTTGCGCAGCCGGTGCCATTTCAGGCGGGTGCGATGCCCCTCATGCGAAATCTCCAGGCCCTGCGCATCCAGCAATCTCGTCATCTGCACCAAGTCTCCGTGATGCCACTCTCCTGCCTTGACGAGCCGTGTTTATCAAGGGCCGAATACGGTTCAGCGGCTGTAGGCCGCGGATATTGCCTCCGCAGCGGCGGCGATATCGCAGGGATGGCCGGCCTGCCTCAGGGCCGCGCCATAGGCCACGACATTCGAGAGCACCGCCTGGAACGAGGTGCGCGGACCTGTGTGGTTCAGCCGCACGAGACGGGCCGGCGCGGTTCCGACGGCGTCGGTCAGCTCGACGCCCAACCGTCCGGCGGCTGCGATCAGTGCAGCCGGCGCCAGCGCCTGCGGCACCGGAACCGCCGTCACCAGGTTCGAAGCCTTTGCTGCCGGCACCCAAGCCGGGGCGCCGAGTGCGGTTAGCCCCGCCCGTGTCGCCGATGCCGCCAGCGCATGGCGCGCGACGATATTCTCCAGGCCTTCGGCCTCGATGCGGTCGAGGGCGATCTCCAGCGCGAAAAATTCCAGCGGCGCCGGCGTTCCCGGCAGGCTCCGTCGGCCATTGTCGACCCATGATTTCAGGTCGGCCAGCGACAAGATCGAATCGCGCGGTGCGCCATCTCGGAGAATGAGATTCCAGGCGCTAGGGCTGACCGAGAGTGCAGACAGACCGGCCGGGCCGCCGAGCGCCTTCTGTGGGCCGATCACCGCGATGTCGATGCCGAGCTCGTCAACATCGAACTCATGGCCACCGATGGAGGCGACCGCATCAACGACGGTGACGATGCCGCGGGCGCGGGCAAGCGCCAATATCTCCGGCAGGGGGTTAAGGATACCGCTCGCGGATTCCGCGTGAACCAGAGCGAGCGCATCGATGCGACCAGCCGCGTCAAGTGCTTTGGCCACGGCTTCGATTTCGACCGGCAGGCCGGGTTCGGCGACAAGATCCCTGACCGTCACACCGCCCCGCCGCAGCCATTGCCCGAACCAGCTGCCATAGGGGCTGGTGACGATGTTGAGTGCCGTAAGGCCGGGGCGCGCCAGGCTGACGGCGGCCGCTTCCAGCGCCACCACCGCCTCGGCCTGCACCAGCACTATATCGTTGCGGCTGCGCAAGATGCCGCCGATCCTGTCGGCAAGGAGGGCGTAGCGCTCCGCGGGATAGGAGGGCACGCCATGCAGGGGATTCCAACCAAGATCGGACATGGATACTTCCTTCAGCAGGGATCGGTCACGAGACGGGGGACGGCGGCAACGAGCGCACGGGCGGCATCGGATTGCGGCGCGGCAACGACCGTCGCTGCCGGACCGGTTTCGACGATCCGCCCGCCATCCATGACGGCGATGCGGTGGGAAACGGCGCGGACCACGGCAAGATCGTGTGAAATGAACAGACAGGCAATGCCCTGTTCTTTCTGCAGATCGACCAGGAGTTCGAGAATCCTGCCGCGCACGGTCACATCGAGCGCGGAGACCGCTTCGTCGAGCACCAGCAGCGAGGGCCGTGTCGCAATCGCTCGGGCGATCGCCACACGCTGCCGCTGGCCGCCGGAGAGCGCACGGACCGGCCGGCCGGCATAATCGGCAGACAGGCCGACACGTTCGAGCAGCGTGGCGATCTCGTCGCGGCGGCGGTCTTTCGCGACGACGCTGTGAATGCGAAGCGGATCGTCGAGCACGGCGCCAACGCTCGCCAGCGGATTGAAGGCCGCGAGCGGGTCCTGGAACACCATCTGCATGCGCGCCCGCCGGCGACGGAGGGAGGCGCCGTTCAGAGCAAGCCAATCCTCTCCCTCGAAGCGGACCGAGCCGGCATCGGCGCTGAGAAGCCGCAACAGGATGCGCGACAGCGTCGATTTCCCGCTGCCGGAAGCGCCGACGAGACCGAGCGTTTCCCCAGGCGCGATCGTCAGCGACACGTTGTCGAGAGCGGCAACCCGGCGTCCCGCGGAAGAAAACCCTTTCGACAAGTTTTCGACGGAAAGCAGCACATCGTTCATGGCAGTACCTCCGCGATCAGCGGTGGTGTCGCGAGGTCGCGGTGGCTGGCGATCAGGGCGGCGGCATAGTCGCTTTTCGGCGCCGAAAGCACCGAACGGACAGGGCCTGCCTCGACCAGCCTCGCATTGCGGAAAACGGCGATGCGATCGACGAAACCGGAGGCAAGCGCGATGTCGTGGGTGATGAAAAGCAGCGTCATGCCGTCCTCGCGCACCAGCCCGTCGAGCAGGCGGACGATCTCGGCCTGAACGACGACGTCGAGCGCGCTGGTCGCCTCGTCGGCGATCAGCAGCGCAGGCCTTGCGGCGATGGCCGCGGCGATCGCCACGCGCTGGCGCTGCCCGCCGGATAGCTGGTGCGGGAAGGCCTGTACCACCTTGTCGGGCTGCGGTATCCGAACCCGCTCGAGCAATTCCTCAGCCCTGATATAGGCCTGTTTCCAGCTGAGACCGAGATGGCGCTTGGCGCCCTCGGCGATCTGCTCGCCGATCGTCAGGACCGGGTTGAGGCTGGAGCCTGGATCCTGGAAGACGAAGCCGAAATCGCGGCCCGGGCGGGGCGGATGAGCAAGCCCGGGCCAGAGCATCTCGCCGCCGACTGTCGCTTCCTCCGGCAGCAGGTCGGCAAGGGCGCGGGCGAGCGTGCTCTTGCCCGAACCGCTTTCGCCGATGATCGCCAGTCTTTCGCCGGCGACGATATCGAGATCGATCCCATCGAGCGCGGCCGCACCGTTCCTGCCGCGCCCGTAGGTTACCGAGAGCTGCCGGAGGCTGCAGAAAATGCCGCTCATGCCGCCCTCACGCCGTCGTCGCCAAGCGCCTTGGCGAGACCTTCGCTGAACAGATGAACGCCGAGCACGGTAATGGCCAGTGTCGCGCCCGGTATGACGGAGAGATAGGATGCCGAACGCAGCACGCTGCGTCCCTCGGCAATCATCGAACCCCAGGTGGCGATGTTGGGGTTGCCGAGGCCGAGGAAGGAAAGCGCCGCCTCGGTGAGAACAGCACCGGCGACGATGGTGGCGGATAGCGCCAGCACCGGCGGCAGCGCGTTCGGCAGGATTTCCCGGAAGGCGATCTCGGCCGGATGCATGCCGATCACCCTTGCCGAGGCGACATAATCCTGTTCGCGGATCGCCAGCACCTGCGCCCGCGTCAACCGCGCCGGATCGGCCCAGGTTCCGAGCGCAATGGCAAGGACGACGACAGGCGTCGACACCCCGATCGTGCTGACGAAGGCGAGCGCCAGCAGGAAGCCCGGCACGATCTGGAAAGCGTCGACCACCCGCATCAGCGCCTCGTCGACGAGCCCGCCGGCAAAACCCGCCGCCATACCGACGAAGACGCCGAGGATCATGGCCGAAAACGCCGCCGCAAGGCCGATGGTCAGCGAGGTCCGCGCGCCATACATGAGGCCGGCCAGGACGTCGCGGCCGAGACGGTCGGTGCCGAGCGGAAAAGCCGGATCGGTGAACGGCGCCAGCAGGGCTCGACCGGCAATTCTCAACGGATCACCCGGCGAAACGACGGGAGCGAGCAGCCCGGCCGAAATCAGGATGAGAAGGATCGTAAGTCCGATCGCACCTTCCGGCGTGCGCAGCAGGCGCCGCAGCCAGCTCATATGCCGCCCTCCGACGCGCCGATGCGCGGGTCGAGCGCGGCATAGACGAGATCGACGAGAAAATTGACCGCGATGACAAGGACGGCGCTGGTGACGATAATGCCCATCAACAGCGGTGCATCGCGGCCATTGACCGCTTCCTGCGCCAGCCGCCCGAAACCCGGGATCGCAAAGACGCTCTCGATCACCACGCTGCCGCCGAGCATCGCCGACGATTGCAGCCCGAGCATGGTGACGAGCGGCAGCAGCGCATTGCGCGCCACGTGGCGCAGCACGATCCGGCTGCGCGACAGGCCTTTGGCGCGGGCGAAGAGCACGAAGTCGAGCTTCCACGCCTCGGCCATGCCAGCACGCATCACCCGCAGGAACAAGGCGAGATAGATCAGGGCGAGCGCGCCGACCGGCAAAACCAGATGATCCGCAATGTCCAACGCGCGGGCAAAACCTGTCTTGCCGGAAGCGATCGTCTCGACGCCGGCGATCGGAAACCAGCGCAGCTTCACCGAAAAGGCAATGCTCAGAACCAAGCCAAGCCAGAAGCTCGGAATGGCATAGACGATCAGCGAGCCGATCGACAGCAATCGGTCGCGAAAGCTTCCCGGCCGCGCCCCGGCAAGAATGCCGAGCGCCGAGCCGAGACCGAAGGACAGCGCCGTCGCGCTGCCCATCAGCAGCAACGTGTTGGGCAGGCGTTCTGTGATGAGCGCGCCGACCGGCCTGCCGAAGGCGACCGACCAGCCGAGATCGAAGCGTGCGAGTGAGGAAAGATAGAGCCAGAGGCGCGCAAACATCGATTGGTCGAGGCCGTAGCTCTCGCGTAGCGATTGCCTAAGGGCGGCATCGCCGCCGCCGATCGAGCCAAGATAGGCGTCGACGGCGTCGCCCGAGGCGGATTCGAGCAGGAAAAAGGTGAAGATCACCACGATCAGCAGCACCGGAATGCTGCTGATCGCCCTGCGCCTCAGGAGGATGATGGCTCGTTTCACGCCGGACAGGGCCTCTGGAAGAGAATTGCCGCCGATTCTATCACGATTGCAGCGCGGTATCGCCCCAGTTCGAGACCGCCCAGCGCGGATTGTCCGCGACGTTCAGCACGGTATCGCGCGCGACGGTGATGAACCCCCATTCCGCGACGTTGATCAGCGGCAGATCGGCGACGACGAGCTGCTGGAACTTGCGGTAGAGATCGGTGCGCGCCGCCGTGTCGACCGTCTCGGAGGCCTGTTTGATGATCTTGTCGAGCTCCGGATTGGCGTAGCCGCCCTGGTTGGAGAAGGGCACGCCGGCTGGTGTCCCGGACTGGACGAGAATGGTGGTGGAGATCGCCGGATCGCCGCGGAAGACCGGCGGACCGACGGCAAGGTCGAAATCGTGGTCGGTATAAACAGCCTTCTGGTGCGCGGCCGCATCGGCATTGACGATCTCGGCATCGATGCCGATCACGGCAAGCGCCTGGCGAAGGTAATCGCCGAACTGGCGGGTCTCGTTGAAATAGGGCGCGGGGCGGAGTTTCAGCGTGAAGCGGTTGCCATCAGGCCCTTGTTTATACCCGGCCTTGTCGAGAATATCGTTGGCAGCGGCGGGGTCGAACGCATAGGTCGCGACATCGGATGTATAGAATTCCGGCGCATTCTTCGGCACCGGGCCGGTCGAAGCAGTGGCGTAACCGAGGAAGATCGTATCGACCACGAATTTCTTGTCGATTGCCTGGGCGATCGCCTGACGCACCCGGAGATCGGCCAACTCCTTGCGGCGGTGATTGATCTCGACGATGAGCTGGTAGGTCAGGGCCTCGTAGCCCTTCGAGATCACCTTGATGCCGTCGACCTTGGAGATGCGGTCGAGATCGGCGAGCGGCACCGCCGAAAAGGCGGCAAGCTGGATTTCCTCTGCTTCGAGTGCGGCACCCGCCGCCTCGCGATCCGGCAGCACGCGGAAGACGATCTCGTCGAGTTTCGGCTGCTCCTTGTCCCAGTAAGTCTCATTGCGCGTCAGCCGGTAATATTCGCCGGGCTTGTGTTCGGCGAACTTGAACGGCCCGGTGCCGACAAGCGTGTTGTTGGCCGGATTGGTGGCGATATCGCTGCCGTCGAAAATGTGTTTGGCGACGACGCTTGTCACAACAGGCAGCGCGTTGCGGATCAGCTGGAACGGCGTCGGCTTGGAGAAACGGAAGACGGCGGTGTAATCGTCAGGCGTATCGACGGCTTCGAGATTGGCGAAGACCAGGCGGCCGAGATTCTGCAGCGGCTTCCAGATGTTGAGCGCCGAGAAGGCGACATCGACTGATGTAAACGGCTTGCCGTCGTGCCAGGTGACGCCATCGCGCAGCTTGAAGGTGACGGAAAGGCCGTCGGCCGAGCCCTCCCAGGAGGTGGCAAGCCGCGGCGCAAGCCCGTCCTTGCCATCGAACGACGCTTCGGCGAGCGGCTCGATCACCTTGCTCGCAACGAAGAAGACACCGTTCGAGGCGACGATCGCAGGATTGAGGTTCTTCGGCTCGGAATCGGCCGCAACGATCAGCCGTCCGCCGGCGGGCGCCGTCTGTGCAAGCGCTTGCCGGGCGAGCGCCGTCGAGGCAAGGAGCAGGGCGGTGCCCTTCATCAGCGTGCGCCGCGAGATAGATAGTACGGTCATGACCCCTCCTGATCGGTGAAATTTCCAGAGCCTATATTCAGGTCGAAACACCGATTGTCATAGAGATTAAATTCGAATGATCTGGCTCCGCGAGACATTTTTTGTCACCCAGAGCGCCGCGCGTCCAACAGGACGCGCTAAGGACGCTCTGTCACTTTGATTGGCGCATAATCCTCCCTAAAAATCGGATCCGATTTTTAGGGAGGATTATGCGCCGGTCATTATTCGCTCAGCCGCTGGCGGCGACGCGGGTAGGCTCGCCGAAGAGATTGCGATAGGCCGCACCCGGATGCGGCGCGGCAAGCCGCGGCCCCGCTCCCCCGAGCTTTTCGCGCAGCGTTCCCTTGGTATAGTCCGTCTTGTAGACGCCGCGCTTCTGCAGTTCCGGCACCAGCAGATCGACGGCATCCTCGAAACTCTCCGGCGTCACGGCATAGGCGAGATTGAAGCCGTCGACATCGGTATCCTCGATCCATTCCTGCATCAGGTCGGCGACCGTCTGCGGCGAGCCGACGAAAACCGGGCCGAAACCGCCGACGCCGACCCAGTCGGCCATTTCGCGCACCGTCCATTCCTTGGTGGGATCGATGGTCGTGAAGGTCTCGACAGCCGATTGCACCGCATTGGTATGGCGGTGGCGGAGCACCTCGTCCGGCCCGAACTGGCCGAAATCGATGCCGGTCCAGCCGGAGATCAGTGTCAGCGCACCCTCGAAGGAGGCATATTTGCGGTATTCGTTGAATTTCCGCTGCGCACCCGCATCCGTTTCGCCGAGGACCACGGTCTGCAGGTTGAAGGCGAGGATTTCGCGCGGATTGCGGCCGATACGTTCGGCCGCCTCGCGGACATTGGCGACGTAGCGCTTCAGCACCGCCTTCGACGGGGAGGCGACGAAGATGCATTCGGCATGGGCGCCGGCGAAATCCTTGCCGCGGCTGGAGGCGCCGGCTTGGTAGAGCACCGGGGTGCGCTGCGGCGAGGGTTCGCTCAAGTGAATGCCGGGCACGTTGAAATGCTTGCCGGCATGGCGGATCGGATGGACTTTTTCCGGATGGGTGAAGATGCCGCTTTCGCGGTCACGGACGACGGCGCCATCCTCCCAGCTTCCCTCCCAGAGTTTGTAGCAGACCTCGAGATATTCCTCGGCAAGATCGTAGCGATCGTCATGCTTGGTCTGCGCGGGCTGGCCGATATTGAGCGCGCCGCTGTTGAGATAGGAGGTGACGATATTCCAGCCGACGCGGCCCTTGGTCAGATGGTCGAGGGTCGAGATGCGGCGGGCGAAGGTGTAGGGATGCTCGAAGGAGAGCGATGCCGTCAGGCCGAAGCCGAGATGCTCGGTCTCGTAGGACATGGTCGGGATCAGCTGCAGCGGATCGTTGACCGGCACCTGTGCGGAATGGCGAAGTGCGGCATCGACATTGCCGTTCAGCACGTCGTAGACGCCGAGCACGTCGGCAATGAACAGGCCGTCGAACTTGCCGCGCTCCAGCGTCTTTGCCAGATGCACCCAGTAGTCGAGATCCTTGTAGGTCCAGGATTTGTCGCGCGGATGGCGCCAGAGCCCCGGCGACTGGTGTCCGACGCAATTCATATCGAAGGCGTTCAGCCTGATTTCGCGGGTCATGTCTTTCCTCCTTGGAATTAGGGATTGCTGCGGCCGAGGCCGTAGGTCAGCGCCAAGGCTCCGACGAGCACGGCGCCTTTGACGAAATCCTGGGTGTAATAGGGGGCATTCAGCATGGTGAGACCGTTCAACAGCACGCCGACAAAGACAGCGCCGGCAATGGTGCCGAGCACGTTCGGACGCCTGAGATTGAGGACGGCGAAACCGATCAGCGCGGCGGCGACCGAATCCATCAGCAACGAGCCGCCGGAAGAGACATCGCCACGCCCGACGCGGGCAGCGATGACGATGCCGCCGAGCGAGGCCAGCGTGCCCGAAATGACATAGGCGAGCGTCTTCAACCGGACGGTGGATGCGCCGGCAAGCCGGGTCGCGACCTCGTTGCCGCCGGTGGCAAACAGCAGCCGGCCGATGCGGGTGCGCTCGGTCAGGATGAAGAGGAGAACGGCAACAGCGGCCATCAGCACCACGGAGACCGGCAGGGTGCCGAAGATGCTATAGCGGCCGATCAGCAGAAAGGCCGGGTCGTAGGCGCCGGTCGCCTTCGACCCATCAGGCAGCGTGAGGCCGGCCGAGATCGATCGACCGGCCGTCGGGATCAACTGCAGGCCGGAGAGCAGAAACATCATCGCCAGCGTCGCCAGGAGATCCGGCACCTTCAGGCGGACGATCAGGAAAGCATTGACGAGACCGATCAGGGCGCCGAAGGCGAGCACCAGCGGCACCGTCGCATAGGCATCGAGGTGCCAGACGATCATCGCATAACTCGCCGCCATCACGCTCGATGCGGCGACCGCGCCGATCGACAGGTCGAAACCGCCGACAGCCAGCGTGACGGTGACGCCGGCGCCGAGGATGGCGACGACGGACACTGCCTGCAGGATGCTCATCAGATTGGCGATATTGATGAAGGCGGGCTCGGCGATGGTGAAGCCGACGACGAGAGCAGCCAGCAGGATGAACACCGCGCCTGCCCGGAGGAACGCTCCGAGGGCGGCAAGACGGCTGCTGCTTGATTGCGGCAATGCCTTTAGCCGGCCGCTTGCCTGTGGAAGAGTGTCGTCGTCGATCGTGGTCATGCGGATATTCCCTGGATTGCGGAGGCAAGGGCGGCTCCGTCTGCCGCGGGCCTCAACACGTGGTGGTCGATGACGAGAATGCGGTCGGCCACTTCATAGGCCTCCTCCGGGTCGGAGGTCGCAATCAGCGTCGCCCGGTCGGTGCGGGCCCGGATCGCCCGGATGATGTCGTGACGGGCGCCGACATCGACACCCTGGAAAGGTTCGTCGAGCAGCAGCAGCCGGCTCGGCTCCGCCTCCCAACGGGCGATCACCGCCTTCTGCTGGTTGCCGCCGGAGAGCGACCAGATAGAGGCGAGGGGACCGGCGGCCTTGATGCCGAGACGGGCGATCGCCTGCTCGGCCTCGCGTCGCTCGCGGCCGCCAACCAGGAAACCGCTGGGATACCATTTGCCAAGATGCGGCAGGCTGATCGTCGCCGACAGCGAATGGCCGGGCCATGCCGGCGGCATCAGCGAGGAACGATGCCGGTCTTCGGCCGCCATGGCGACACCCGCGGCAATCGCTTCGGCCGCACTTTTCGGCCGGTAAGGCCGGCCGTCGAGGAACATCGCGCCCCGGCTAAGCGCCGTCACGCCGAAGATCGCCTGGAACAGCCGGCTCTTGCCGGCGCCGAGCACGCCGGTCACCGCCACCACCTCGCCCTCATGCAATGAGAGATCGAAGGACGCAGCTTCAGGGAGCAGGCTGATATCGCGCATCTCGAAAATCGCCGGGCCGGCCGCCGGCCGCGCATCCGGCCACGCCGCATCCAGTCTGCGGCCGATCATCGTCTCGATGGCTGTGGAAAAATCGATCGGCCGCGCGAAGGTGCCGACGACGCGGCCGCCGCGCATGACGAGCGCGCGGTCGGCGATCGCTTCGAGATCGGCGGTGCGGTGCGAGATATAGAGGATCGCCAGGCCCCGCTTGCGCAGGCTGAGAAGAATGTCGAAAAGGCGGCGGCTTTCCTCTCCGGAAAGGCTCGCCGTCGGCTCGTCGAGGATGAGCAGATCGGCGCGGTTGGCAAGCGCCCGGGCAATCGCCACCAGTTGCCGGTCGGCACTGCTGAGTTCGCCGAAATCACGATCGAGCGGCAGGTTGAAGCCGGCGGCATCGAGCATTGACTGCGCGGCACGGCGGATGCCGGCGCGCGAGACGAAGAAGGGCATGCTGCGGTCGGCGAACCGGTTGAGCAGCAGGGCATCGGCAACGGTCAGGCCGGCCGCCCCGACGAGGTCCGTCGACTGATGCACCGTGACGACACCGGCCCTTGCCGCTTCGGCCGGACTGCGCGGCGCAAAGGGGCGGCCATCAAGACTGACCGTGCCGCCATCGGCCGGAAGCACGCCGGAAAGGATCTTGACCAGCGTCGATTTGCCGGCGCCGTTTGCCCCCATCAGCGCCACGATCTCACCGCGCTCCATCGAAAGATCAGCACCGGCAAGCGCCCGGGTCGACCCGAAACTGCGGGTGATGTTTTCAATGTGAAGAAGCGGCATCGATCATGTCCGGGACTGCATTCGTATCAGGAGTGTGCCCTGTCCGGGCGGTCGAACTCCAGGCACGCCTTTCCCTCGCAAACTGTCCTCGCGAAACAAAGAATCTCCCGTAGCCCGTAAAATCGGATCATTTACTCTACTAAAAACATAGAGATTATATCTAAATAATCCGATGCGTCGCGAGGGCTGCCAGACCTGTCAGACGACGCTTTCGTTTGCTAGAAGGAACGCGACGATGAAATCCCTCGCACGGCTTGCACTGTCTGCCGCCGTCATTCCGTTCATTTTCATTCAAGGCGCAAAAGCCGACGGCCTGTCCGGCGCTCCTGCCCCTTTCGACAAGGGCGGCGTCAAGGTGGCGCTGATCAGCTACATCTCGGCCGGCGACTTCTTCCAGGCTTACCAGGCGGGTGCAGAAGCCCAGGCCAAGGCGCTCGATATCGACCTGCGCATCTTTCCCGGCCGGCAGGACGCCGCCGAGCAGCGCGAGCAGATCCTGCAGGCGATCAATCTCGGCGTCTCCGGCATCGTCATCGACCACGGCCTGCCGGAATCGCTCGGCGACGTCGTGCAGCAGGCGCTCGACAAGGGCATCAAGGTCGTGGCCTTCGACGTCAACCTCAACAACCCCAAGATCCCGCAAGTCGAACAGAGCGACCACGAGCTTGCCTCGCTGGCGCTCGAACAGGTGGTGAAGGACAACGGCAACAGCTTCAACGCCGGTTATGTCTATGTCGCGGGCTTTGCGCCGCTCGACCGCCGCAACGAGGTCTGGGACAAATTCAAGTCGGACAATAAGGGCGTGGTCGAAAAGGCCCGCTTCGGCAATGTCAGCGACACGACGGCGACCTCGACCGCCGACCAGGCGAAGGCCGCGCTCACCGCCAATCCCGATATATCGGTCGTCTTCGCCCCCTATGACGAATTCGCCCGCGGCGTGAAGCTCGCCGCCAACGACCTCGGCATTTCAGCTAAGCTGAAGATCTATTCGGCCGACGTCTCTACGGCCGATATCCAGGAAATCACCGAGGAGGGTAGCCCCTGGGTTGCGACCGTCGCGACCAATCCGGCCGTCGTCGGCGCCGTTTCCATCCGCGCCGCCGCCCTTGAAATCGCCGGCCAGACGGTTCCCCGAGAGATTACCGTGAAGCCGACGCTTCTGACGCAGGAGAGCCTGCGCGCGGCTGGCGTCAAGACGATCGAGGACCTGGCTGCAAAGATCCCGGCCTTCAGCACGAGCGATGCGGCAACCGCGACCTGGATTCCGGACAAGCTTTTCTGAGGAGGTCGCCCTCGATCCTTCCGGCGGGAGCGTCAAGCTTCCGCCGGATCATCTTTTGGAGAATTGGAGTTTCGCCCATGAGCCAGTCCCATGTCGTCTTCGCGGCCAGCCGCAACCCGACGCGAGAAGACCTCTTTGCCCGTGCCGAAGAGATCTCTGCCGACCTTTCCAGGCGCGCCGCAGACCTCGACCGCGAAGGTCGCCCGCCACTTGCCGAGATCATCAAGCTGAAAAATGCCGGGCTGCTCAATGCGCTGCATCCCCGCGAGATCGGCGGCGGCGGCCTCGATTGGGTCGACGGGCTGAGGCTGGTGCGCATTCTCGCCCGCGGCGAGAGCTCAATCGGCCAGCTGCTCGGCTACCACTATGTGAACAGCCAGTACATCTATTGGGCGCTCGATGCCGCACGCGCCCATGCGCTGGGCAGCGATACCGTCGCCAGGAACCTCTATTGGGGTGCGGCCGTCAATCCGCGCGATCCCGGGCTGGTGCTCACCCGTCGCGGCAACGGCTATGTGCTGAACGGGCGCAAATCCTTCTCGACGGCGGCGCGGGTCTCCGACTATATCAACGCCAATGCGACGCTCGACGACAAGATCGCCGGCTTCGCCGTGCCGACCAATCGCCCCGGCTATATCGCCAATGACGACTGGGACAATATCGGCCAGCGCCTGTCCGACAGCGGCAGTGTGGAGTTCCGCGACTTTCCCGTCTACGAGGAGGATTTCGTCGGCGCGCCGGCTGCACCCGATGTGGCGCCGCCGGTGCTGTCGACCTTCAACACGCCGTTCATCCAACTGGTCTTCGTCAATTTCTATCTCGGCACCGCGGAAGGCGCGCTGCAGGCGGCCGTCGATTACGTCCGCAACACGACCCGGCCATGGATCACCTCGGGTGTCGAGCGGGCGGCGGATGATCCCTATATTCTCGAACGCGTCGGTGAATTCACCGCGGCGCTAAAAGCCTCGGCGGCTCTTGCCGACAGCGCGGCGGCCGCCGTGCAGGCGGGTCTTGCCCGCGGCCGCGACGTGACGGCCCGCGAGCGCGGCGAGGCGGCAGCGGAAGCCTACACCGCCAAGGTGCACGCCACCCACGTCTCGCTCGACATCACCTCGCGCGTCTTCGAGCTGACGGGCGCGCGCTCAACGGCCGACAAATACCGCTTCGACCGGTTCTGGCGCAATGTCCGCACCCATACGCTGCACGATCCCGTTTTCTACAAGGCGAGGGAAGTCGGCGAATTCGTGCTGAACGACAAGATACCGGAGGTCAGTCTCTATAGCTGAGGCGGCTACCTTTCATCGAAAGCAAAAACCCCACCGCCCGCGATGGATCAGTTTGTCGATAACCTCTCCTCCGTCATGCTCGGCCTTGTGCCGAGCATCTGACCACGGCAATTTCCTAGCAGGAAACCATCTATTTTCAGATACTTAATTGGGCATACGCAGATCCTCGGCACAAGGCCGAGGATGACGTCACGGGTTTTGCAGTGGTTTGTCAGCAACCTGTACCCACCGCCAGCACCGGCAGTGGTTTTTGGAAACGGCTGAAACTTAGAGCGCGCCGTTCTTCGGCGGCGTTACCCCGTTCAGATGGTAGTTGCCGACGACGTGATATTTCCAGCGCACGGGATCGTGCAGCGTGTGGGTGCGGGCATTGCGCCAGTGGCGGTCGAGATTGAGGCCTGTTTGTACCGACGAGGTTCCGGCAAGCTCGAACAGCGTATTCGCCGCTTCGATCGCCACCTCTGTCGTCAGCACCTTGGCGGCAGCAACCGCCAGTGTGGCCGCGATCACCTTTTCCTCCGTCGTCTCGACCTGTGCGGCATCGACCTTGTGGCCGGCGCGCTCCACGAGAGCGGTTGCCGCTTCCAGCCGAATGGCGATCTGGCCGACCTTGGCGATCGTCAGCGGGTCGTCGGAGGCGCGGTCAAGACCGCTGTCCATCCACGGGCGCGATTTCGTCCTGACGAACTCAAGTGTTTCGGCGAAGGCCGCCCGCGCGATCCCGAGATCGACGCCGGCATGGATGATCTGGCCGACGGAGCCGATCGTCGTCGGCCGCTCGAAACCCTTGTGATGGAAGACCACGGAATCGGCGCTGACATAGACATTGTCGAGGATCGTCGTGCCGCTGCCGGTGGTGCGCTGGCCAAAACCGTCCCAGTCGTCGACGATCTCGACACCTTCGGTGCCCTTCGGCACAAAGGCCATGGTCAGCCGATCCTCCGGATCGAGCGCGAAGATGGTGATCCAGTCGGCGAAGAGGACGCCGGTCGAATAGAATTTGCGGCCGTTGATCCGATAACCCGGACCGTCGCGGGTGATGCGCGTATTGTAGTGGCCGACCGTCTTGGTGCCGCGCTCGGAGAGCGCATTGCCGAAACGATCGCCGGCCAGCACGCGGCCAAAGAAATAGCGCTGCTGCTCCTCGCCGCCGTCGGTTCTGAGCGCTTCGAGGATATAGAAATGGTTCTGCGGGATCTGGCCGATCGAACCGTCCGCCTCAGACAGGATCGCGGTGATCTCGGCCAGCACGGCGTTGGAGACGTCAAGCCCGCCATATTGCGCCGGCACGGTGATCGCCAGAAGGCCGGACTGGGCGAGAAGATCAAGTTCGCCAAATGGCAGGATCCGGTCGGCGTCGCGCTCGGCGGCGCGTGCGGCAAATTGCGCCGCCAGTCTGCGGGCGGTGGCGATCGCCTCATCATCGCTGCCGATACGGTCGGCCACGGGCCGGATCTGATCTGCTTGCCTCAGCACGGTGTTCATCGATGTCTCCAATTCTGACGAGCCTATCGGTGAAAGAAATTACGCGTCGAGATAAGAGCACAAATTCTATAGATGCGATGGAAAATGAAAAGTGTTTGCTTATCAGGCTTCGACCGGCGCGATTAGTGTCGCGGTCCGACACTCGTGCGACGAAGTCGCCTGGGAGGCGATAAAATTCCTGCCCAGAACTGACGCTCCCGGTCTCGTTTTAACTACGGCGACCTCCTACGTAACCGATGTTAGGTGCGTCACCGCGCCGGTTGCAGAAAGAACGCCCAATGCGGGGCAGGGCGGCCGCCTTGCCCGATCCATGAGGAAAGTCATGACCCCACGGCAGTTGCGCCTCGGCGCCTTCATGCGTCCCGTCAGCCTGCATACCGGCGCCTGGCGCTATCCCGGTTCCTATCCCGACGCCAATTTCAATTTCGCCCATCTGAAGTCCTTCGCGCAGGCGTTGGAGCGGGCGAAATTCGACGCCTTCTTCATGGCCGATCATCTTGCCGTACTCAACATGCCGGTCGAGGCCCTGAGGCGCAGCCATACCGTCACATCTTTCGAGCCCTTCACGCTGCTCTCGGCGCTGGCAGCGGTGACGGAGCGTATCGGCCTTGTCGCTACCGCTTCCACCACCTTCGACGAGCCCTATCACATCGCCCGGCGTTTCGCCTCGCTCGATCATATCAGCGGCGGCCGCGCCGGCTGGAACATCGTCACCACGTCGAACCCAGACGCCGCTCTCAACTTCGGGCTGGACGAACATGTGGAACATGGCGAGCGTTATCACCGGGCGCGGGAATTCTACGATGTCGTCACCGGCCTCTGGGACAGTTTCGCCGACGACGCCTTCATCCGCGACCGGGAGAGCGGCCTGTTCTTCGATCCGGAAAAGATGCATGTGCTCGGCCACAAGGGCGAGGAACTGAGCGTCCGCGGGCCGCTCAACATCGCCCGGCCGCCGCAGGGATGGCCCGTCATCGTCCAGGCCGGCCAGTCCGATCCCGGCCGCCAGCTTGCCGCCGAGACCGCCGAGATGGTCTTCTGTTCGCCGCGCGATCTTGCCGCCGGCAAGGCGCTTTATGCCGATATCAAGGGTCGCATGGAAGCCATCGGCCGCAACCGTGACCATCTGAAGATCCTGCCCGCCGCCTTCATCATCGTCGGCGACAGCATCGACGAGGCACGCGCCAAACGCGCCACGCTCGACAGCCTGGTGCATTACGACAGCGCCATCGCTTCGCTTTCGATCGCACTCGGCCATGACGCTTCGGGCTTCGATCCCGACGCGCCGCTGCCGGCTGATATTCCCGACACCAATGCCAGTAAGACCGGCCGCGCCCAGGTGCTGAAGCTTGCCGCCGAAGAAAATCTGACGGTACGTCAGTTGGCGCAGCGCTACGGCGGCTATGCTGGCCTCGCCTTCGTCGGCACGCCGGCCAGCATCGCCGACGATATGGAACGCTGGCTGGACGAGGAAGGCTCGGACGGTTTCAACGTCGTCTTCCCCTATCTGCCGCAGGGTCTCACCGACGTCACCGAACGGCTGGTTCCCGAATTGCAGCGCCGCGGCCTGTTCCGCAGCGAATACGAGGGCACGACGCTGCGCGAACATCTCGGATTGCCGCGGCCGGAGAACCGGTTTTTTCCGGCCGGTGCGTAGGACGCTGCGGGCAGTCCCCGCGCGGCAAGACGATACAAGTAGCCTTCAGAATTCGACGGTCCTGTTGTCGAAGCCCAGCCGCGCGGGTTCGAATTCCCTCTCATCAACGGAGGGATCGCGCAATGCCTCAAACAGCGTCTTCGGCGTCCAGTTCACCTGAAATTCGGCATAGCTGACAAGGACATAGGCCGCTTCGCCGCGATCAGTGATCACCACCGGCCGCTCGCTCGCTTCCTTCTTCGCCTTGCTCGGATTCCGGTTGAAGGCTGCGCCGGTCATGAAGGACATTTTCATCGAAACCATCCACTCTCCATCAAGCAGGGACTATATCCAACCTGCCACCTTCAGACCATGGCCCCAACATCGAACGCATCGCTTTCGCCCGGCATCAGTTCGAGGGGCCAGATGATGTTGCGCTCGCCTCCCGGATAGAAATCTCGATAGGCTGGCATGTTGGCGAGAAGCATCCGGCCCAGATCGACGCCGAGATCGTAGAGCGAGATGCGGAAGCAGGTCAGCGACGGCTGCAGAAACCGGGCGCGCGGGGCATCACGAAAGCCGATCACCGCAAGATCGCGGCCAGGCATGACGCCCGATTCCATCAGGCGGCGGTAAAGGCCGATCGCCATCAGCTCATAGATCAGGATCACCGCCGTCGGCCGCTCTTCGAGCAGCAGCAATTCATGGGCTGCCTGATAGCCACCCTGTTCGCTCGACTTGACGTGGATGACAAGTGCCGGGTCGAAGGCAATATCGTGCCGCTCGAGCGCGCGGCGATAGCTTTCGACAAAGAGATAACCGAGATTGGCCTCGCTCGACGGCGCGGTGATCGCAATCCGACGGTGGCCGCGCGCAGTCAGCCGTTCGACGGCGTGATCGGCCACGCCCTCGAAATCGAGATCGATCCATGGAAAATTGGCGGCTGAAAGGCTGCGGCCGAGCGCCACAAAGGGGATCTTCGCCCGCGACAGAAAGTCGATGCGCCGGTCGACGCGCTGCGTATCCGAGATGATCATCGCATCGACGATACGCCGCGCCACCATCCGCTTCAAATATTCGTGCGGGTCCTCATCGCTCGGGCAGGGCAGCATCACGAGGTCGAGCTTGTGGCGGGCAAAGACGCTCTGCAGACCGCTGGTGACGCCGAGGAAGAAGTTGTCGGCATTCTCGACCGTCTCCTTGCTGGATTCGATCATCAACCCGATGACCTTCGTCTCTCCCTGCCGCAGGCTCCGCCCAGACTGGTTCGCGACATAGCCGAGCTCCTCGGCCGCAGCCAGCACGCGCCGGCGGGTTTCCTCGTTGACATCGGGCTTGCCGTTCAGCGCGCGCGAGACCGTGCCGATCGAAATATCCAGGTGTTCGGCAAGCTGGCGAATCCCCTTCATCGACTGCGATTTTCCTTCAGTCTGCAATTTCGCATTTCGCCTCTATTGACACGACAAAATGTTTCCGCATACATTCGTAAACGTTTACGGAGTGCGTGTCACTAGGAGTTGACGCCATTCCCTCGGAGGAAATCGTGAAATTCAGTGCCATTCTGTGCGGGTGCGGAGCTATGTCCAAAGGTTGGTTGCGCGCCATCGCTTCCAACCCTCTGCTGGCCGATTCCATCACCATCGTCGGCCTCGTCGACCTGAACCGGGAGACGGCGGAAAAGCTTGCCGCGGAGTTCGGCCTTGAAGGCGCCGTCATCGGTTCGGACCTGTCCGACGTCATCGCGGCCACTAAGGCCGACTTGGTCTTCGACATCGTCATTCCGGCCGCACGCTACGACGTCGTTTCCAGCGCACTCAAGGCCGGCTGCCACGTGCTCAGCGAAAAGCCGATGGCGGCCTCGCTTGCCGAGGGCGCCGCGCTTATCGATCTCGCCGCAGAGACCGGCCGGATTCACGCCGTCATCCAGAACCGCCGCTTCATATCGGGGGTCAGGCGCCTGCGCCGCTTCGTCGACAGCGGCGCGATCGGCGAATTGACCGGCATCCATTGCGACTTCTTCCTCGCCCCGCATTTCGGCGGCTTCCGCGAAGAGATGGACAACGTCCTGCTTCTCGACATGGCGATCCACACCTTCGATGCCGCCCGTTACGTCGCCGACCGGAAGCCACTTGCCGTCTATTGCGTCGAGCGCAATCCGAAGGGTTCCTGGTACCGGCACGGCGCTTCGGCCAATGCCATCTTTGAATTTTCCGACGACATCGTCTTCACCTATCGCGGTTCCTGGTGCGCCGAAGGCGAGCGCACCAGTTGGGAAAGCCAGTGGCGTCTGGTCGGCTCGAACGGAATGCTCACCTGGGACGGCGAAGAGAGTTTCAAGGCGACTATTGCCGGCGAAGAGCCCGGCCTCTTGCGTGGCTCTGCCTCCGTAAACGTTCCCGGTCCGGAACATGACGAGGAGACCCACGGCCATGCCAGCGTTATCGCCGATTTCGTAGCGGCGATCCGCACCGGCAAACAGCCGGAGACGGTCAATTCCGACAATATCCGAAGCCTCGCCATGGTCTTCGGCGCGATCGAAAGCGCCAAGACCGGCCGGCGCATCGAAATTTCAGCATAGGATCAAGTGACGTGAGCAACCCTGCAAAATCCATTCGCATCGGCACCATGGTCAGCGGCAACAAGGGCGATGCCGCCGCACGTATCGGCGAGATCGCCGACCTGGGCTTCGAAAGCTTCGAGCCCTTCTTCTGGCAGACGACCAAGGGGCAGAATCTCGCCGAGCTCGGCAAGCGCTGCCTCGATGCGATCGGCGACCGCGACATCACCATCTCGACTCTCGGCATGTTCGGCAATCCGCTGGAAGAAACCGAAATCGACCTCGAGACGCTGCAAGGCTGGAAGGACTGCATCGACAACGCCCATCATTTCGGCGCAACCTGCATCGCCGGCTTCACCGGCCGCGTCCGCGGCAAGCCGCTGACCGACAGCCTGCCGCGCTACAAGCAAGTCTGGAGCGAGCTTGCCAAGCGGGCCGCCGACAAGGGCATCAAGATCGCCTTCGAAAACTGCGCCATGGACGGCAATTGGGCCACCGGCGACTGGAACATCGCCCACAATCCCGATGCCTGGGAACTCATCTTCAACGAGACGCCTGATGATAATATCGGGCTGGAATGGGAACCGTGCCATCAGATGGTCTATCTGATCGATCCCCTACCGCAGATCCGCAAATGGGCGCACAAGTTCTTCCATGTCCACGGCAAGGACGCAACCATCCGCTGGGAGGTCATCAAGGAGCACGGCATCTTCGGCAAGGAGAAGTTCGTCTTCATGCGCACGCCGGGCTTCGGCGACAGCAACTGGACCGACATCATTTCCGAGCTGCGCCTGGCCGGCTGGTCGGGCTCGATCGATATCGAAGGCTGGCACGACCCAGTCTATCGCGACGCGCTCGAAATGACCGGCCAGGTCTATGCGCTCAACCACCTCAAGCATGCCCGGGGCGGCGAATTCGTCGTCGATCCGGCCTGATGATATCGTTTCCGGCAAGGAGGAATTGCCGGAAACGGGGATAACCACAAAGGAGGAGAACCATGGCTATCCGCAAATATGCAATTCTGGGCGCTCTGGCGCTTGCAGGCGCCTCGCTGTTCGGTCTTTCGGCCAAGGCCGAAGATGTCACGCTGACGCTCTGGTCGCTTGATAAGGACACCCAGCCGGCGCCGAACCTCGTCAAGGAGTTCAACGCCCAGAACAACGGCATCAAGATCGAATATAGGCTGATCCAGTTCGACGACGTCGTCACCGAGGCGATGCGCGCCTACGCCACCGGCCAGGCGCCCGACATCATCGCCGTCGACAATCCGGAGCATGCGCTGTTCTCGTCGCGCGGCGCCTTCCTCGATCTCACCGACATGATCGCCAAGTCGACCGTCATCAAGCCAGACAATTATTTCCCCGGGCCGCTGAAATCGGTCGAGTGGGACGGCAAGTATTTTGGCGTGCCGAAGGCGACCAACACGATCGCGCTTTACTACAACAAGGACTTGTTCAAGGCGAAGGGTCTCGATCCGAACAAGCCACCGCAGACATGGGACGAGCTCGTCGAGGATGCACGCAAGCTGACCGACCCCGCCAAGAACGTCTACGGTCTCGCTTTCTCGGCCAAGGCCAATGAGGAGGGCACCTTCCAGTTCCTGCCCTGGGCCCAGATGGGTGGCGGCAGCTATGAGCATATCAATGCCGATGGTGCGGTGAAGGCGCTCGGGATCTGGAAGACGATCATGGACGAGAAGCTTGCTTCTCCCGATACGCTGACGCGCGGCCAGTGGGATTCCACAGGCACCTTCAACTCAGGCAATGCGGCAATGGCGATCTCGGGCCCCTGGGAGCTCGACCGCATGACCCAGGAAGCGAAATTCGACTGGGGCGTCACCCTGCTTCCGGTTCCGAAGGAAGGGGCTGAACGCTCCTCGGCCATGGGCGACTTCAACTGGGCGATCTTCGCCACCAGCAAACATCCGGCCGAAGCCTTCAAGGCGCTCGAATATTTCGCCTCGCAGGACGACAAGATGTTCAAGAACTTCGGCCAGCTTCCGGCCCGTTCCGACATCTCGATCCCCGAGACCGGCCAGCCGCTGAAGGATGCAGCCCTCAAGGTCTTCCTCGAACAGCTGAAATACGCCAAGCCGCGCGGCCCGCATCCGCAATGGCCGAAGATCTCCAAGGCGATTCAGGACGCCATCCAGGCGGCACTGACCGGCCAGATGAGCCCGAAGGACGCGCTCGATCAGGCCGCGGACAAGATCAAGGCGGTCTTAGGCTGATCATTAGCTGAGAACGAGCCGCTTGCTCCTCTTCTCCCCGATGGGGAGAAGGGGAAACCTCGCAACGGATCATCCACCGATGGCATAGTAGCCATCAAACCATTTCCTCCCGGCAGGGGCCGTCTTCCGCATCATGCGCCAGGCGGCCCCGTTCGGAGTATCGGAGGACCCATGAAGAGGATGTTGATGAGCGTCAGGGACGGCCGCGGTTTCGATATCGTGCTCGTCGCTTTCCCGCTCGGCTTTCTGTTCCTGATGGCGGGGCTGCCGCTGATCTACAATGTCGTGATGAGCTTCCAGGAGGTCGACATGTTCAGCCTCGGGACCTTCTCGCGTCCCTTCGTCGGCTTCAAGAATTACACCGACCTCTTCGCGCAGCCGGAAACGCTGCCGATCCTCTACAACACCTTCATCTTCGTCACCGGCTCCATCGCCGGCCAGTTCCTGATCGGCTTCGGCCTGGCGCTGTTCTTCTGGGTCAATTTTCCCGGCGCCTCGTGGATGCGCGGCCTGTTTCTCGTCTCCTGGGTGATGCCCGGCCTCGTCGTCGGCGCCATCTGGAACTGGATTCTCTCGGGCGATTTCGGCGTGCTGAACTTCATCCTCAGGGAAAGCGGCGTCATCTCCGGCAACATCTTCTGGCGCTCGGACCCGCATTATTCGCTCTATGCCGTGATCATTGCCAATATCTGGCTCGGCACCTCGTTCAACATGATCCTGCTGTCCGTCGGTCTTGCCGGCATCCCGGCCGATCTCTACGAAGCGGCCGAACTCGACGGAGCCAATGTCTGGCAGCGCTTCTGGACGATCACGCTGCCGATGATGCGTTCGACCATCGGCGCCATCATCGCGCTCGGCCTGATCTTCACCCTGCAGCAATTCGATCTTTTCGCCGCGATCACCTCGGGCGGACCGAACAATTCGTCGAATGTCACGCAATACTGGGCCTGGGATCTCTCCTTCCGGCAATACGACTTCGCCAAGGGCGCAACGATCTCGGTCATCATGATCGTCTTCGTCATGTTCGCGTCCGTCGTCTATGTCCGGTCCACACGCCACGAGGTGCGCGGATGAATACGACGAACCGCGATCGCCTGATGCTCGTAATCTCGGTCGTCATGGCGGCGATCTATCTCTTCCCGCTCTACTGGATGTATGTCACCGCGCTGAAAAGCGGCTCGGAGATGTTCGCCACGCCGCCGAGCTTCTGGCCTTCAGCGCCGCAATGGGGCACCTATGCCCATGTCTGGGAAAGCCGCGACATGGGCCGTTATCTCTGGAACTCGCTGGTCATCGCGCTCGGCTCCATGGCGCTCATCACCCTGCTCGGGGTCGGCTGCGCCTATGTGCTCGCCAGATACCGCAATGTCTGGGTGGATGTCGGCCTCTTTCTCATCCTCATGCTGCAGGTTCTGCCGGCCTCGCTGATGATCACACCGATCTTCGTCGGCTTTTCGCAGATCGGCATGCTGAACTATCCGCGCCTTGCCGTCATCATCGCTGTCGCGGCAAAGAGCATGCCCTTCTTCGTCATCCTGGTGCGCGCCACATTCATGAGCGTTCCCCAGGAACTGGAGGAGGCGGCCCTGGTCGACGGCAATTCCCGTGTCGGCGCTTTCTTCAACATCGTCCTGCCGCTTGCCCGCAATGGCATTCTGGTCAGCGCCATCCTGATCTTCATGCAGGCCTTCGGCGAATTCGTCTATTCGAAGTCGATGATCCAGGCTGTCGACCTTCAGCCGGCCAGCGTCGGTCTCAATTCCTTCATGGGGCCGAACACCAACGAGTGGAACAACATCATGGCCTACGCCACGATGTATGTGACGCCGATCCTTGCCATTTTCGTTCTCTTGCAGCGCCGCATCGTGTCCGGCCTCACCTCTGGAGCCCTCAAATGACCACGCAGATCGAGCTCAGAGGCGTCAACAAATATTACGGCGCCTTCCATGCCCTGAAGAATATCGACCTTTCGATCGCCAAGGGCACCTTTGTCGCGCTCGTCGGCCCGTCGGGCTGCGGCAAGTCCACGCTGCTGCGCTCGCTTGCCGGCCTCGAAAGCATTTCCACAGGCGATCTCAGGATCGCCGGCGAGCTGATGAACGGCGTGCCGCCGCGCAAGCGCGACGTCGCCATGGTGTTCCAGTCCTATGCGCTCTATCCGCATATGACGGTCGAGGAAAACCTGACCTACAGCCTGCGCATCCGCGGCATCGCCAAGGCGGAGGCCAAGAAGGCCGCCGAGGACGTGGCGGCGACGACAGGTCTCTCGCATCTCCTCAAGCGCTATCCGCGGGAGCTTTCCGGCGGCCAGCGCCAGCGTGTCGCCATGAGCCGCGCCATCATCCGCCACCCCAAGGCCTTCCTGTTCGACGAGCCACTGTCCAATCTCGATGCCGCGCTGCGCGTTCACATGCGCAAGGAAATCCGGTCGCTGCACGACCGGCTGCACGCAACCTTCGTCTACGTCACGCACGACCAGGTCGAAGCGATGACGATGGCCGACCATGTGGTGGTGATGCGCGACGGCGTCATCGAACAACAGGGCGCGCCGCTCGACCTCTACGACCGGCCGGCAAACCGCTTCGTTGCCGGCTTCATCGGTTCGCCGGCGATGAATTTCATTCCGGCGATCGCTGCGGAAGACGGCAGGAGCCTGATCCTGGATTTCGGCACGGTGAAGCAAAAGCTGGCGATATCCCGCACCATCGAGCCGGGCCGCAAGCTCATCGCCGGCATCCGGCCGGAGCATATCGGCGTCGTCGAGCCCGGGCATGGCAGTTTCGATGTGCCGATCGCCTTCGTCGAATCCACCGGTTCGTCGACCTTCATCGTCGCCGAGACCCAGCCGGAACTGACGATCGTCGAGACGCGGCGCGACAGGGTCAAGGCGGGAGACACGATCGGCGTGTCGGTCGATCCGGACCAGATCCATCTCTTTGACGCCGCGACCGACCGCTTGCTATAGATCATCGGACCGGGGCCGTAGGCAGGTTCATAAAACCATCATCGGCCTCTGCGAAGGGATTGGCTCCGCACGATTCATTCCGTCCATCAGCAGCATCCGGATTTTCTTCATGGCATCCTCCCCGATTTCTGCGCGTCTTTCCCCGACCGCCTCGTCCCGCCTCGTCGTGCTTGCCGAAACGGTGTTGAAGGCGGGCGAAACCGCGCGGGGCTCGCTGCGCCGGCGGACATCGGCAGAAATGCTCGCCAAGGCGCCGCGCGACTATCAGACCGAAATCGATGTCGCCGTCGAGAGGATCATCGTCGGCGAGATGGCGAAAGCCTTCCCGGACTACGCCATCCAGGGCGAGGAAGCCGTCGGCAACCGCACGGCCGGGCCGGAAACGCCGATCATCTATATCGACCCGATCGACGGCACCACCAATTACGCCTGGGGCCTCCCGCATTTCGGCATGACGATCGCGATCGCCGAAGGCGGCAGGCTCGTCGCCGGCGTCGTCTATGACGCCATGCAGGACGAACTGTTCAGCGCCGAGATCGGCGGCGGCGCCTACCTCAACGGCGAACGCATCGGCTGCGCCGATGTCGGCGATATCGAGAACGTGCTCGTCGGCGCCGGCCTGCCGATCCCCGGCCAGGTCAAAGCGGTTGCGGAAGAAACCTATTTCGACGCCATCAAACGCCTGATGGCCAACACGGCAGGCGTGCGCCGCCTCGGCTCGGCGGCGCTGTCGATCGCCTATGTCGCCTGCGGCCGGCTGGACGGCTTTTTCGAGGACGGGCTTTCGATCCATGATTTCGGCGCCTCGGCACTGATGGTCGAAGAGGCGGGCGGCATCGTCAGCCGTTTTTCCGGCGCCGACGTCGACGGCCGGGGCGATATCCTGGCCGCCAGCAAGGCGCTGCATCCCTGGCTGCTGGAAGGTTTTCAGAGCAAGGCGTGAACCGGCGCATTCCGGCGGTTCAAACCCGCTGGAGCGCTTCGATCTCGGCTTTGCCGGCGGCCGGCATCGACTGATGGACGAGTTCGTTGTCGCGGAAGACGAAAAAGCTGGTGAGGCTCGGTTCGACCCTCATCCCGGCCCGGATTCGATTGTCCGGCGCCACCATCGCCTTCAGGCGCGTGCCGTCGGCAAGATCGACATCGACCATCTTATGGGTGCCGAAATCGACGATGCGATGGACCGTCGCCGCACCCGGCCGGTCCGAGGGATGGATCGTCAGCGCTTCCGGGCGCGCGGCCAGCGTCACCGGTCCGTCCTCGACGGGAACGGCAAGCGGGAAGAGCGGATGTTCGCAGACGCCGTTTCTGCTGCGGCTCTCAACAAAATTCATCGAGCCGATGAAACCGGCGACGAAGGCCGTCTGCGGTTGCCGGTAGATGGTGCTCGGCGGCGCGATCTGTTCGGTGCGTCCGTCGCGCATGACGACGATGCGGTCAGCGAGCGCCAAGGCCTCGTCCTGGCCGTGGGTGACGAAGAGCGTGGTAATGCCGAGGCGCTGCTGGATATCGCGCACCTCATCCCGCAGCCTCTCGCGTAAGTGCTGGTCGAGGCTGGCGAAGGGCTCGTCGAGCAGCAGGATCTTCGGCTCGAGCACCAGCGAGCGGGCAAGCGCGACGCGCTGCTGCTGCCCGCCTGAAAGTTGCGTCGTCATCCGCCTGGAGTACTCGGCAAGACCGACCAGCGTCAAAGCGTTCTCGACGCGTTCACGGATCTCCGCTTTCGGCAGCCGGCGGAGCTTCAGGCCGAAGGCGATGTTGTTGAAGACATCCATATGCGTCCAGAGCGCATGGCTCTGGAACACCATGCCGGTCGGGCGCCGCTCGGGCGGCAGCGTCGTCACATCTTTCGCATCGATGCGGATCATTCCGCCGCTCGGGCGCTCGAAGCCGCCGATCATCCTGAGCAGCGTCGACTTGCCGGAACCGGATGGGCCAAGCAGGCAGACGAGTTCGCCGTCGCCGACTTCGAGCGAGAAGTCGCGAACAGCAAAGCTGGTCCCGAACAGCTTCGAAACGCCCTCGATCGCCAGATGTGCCATTCTCAAAGCCTTGCTTGAATTGATGGACGGCAGCTCACGCGCCAAAACCTCTCGCAAAGGCGCCGGTGCCGACCACCCGGCGGGCAAACATCAGCGCGATGAAGGACGGCACCCACAGCATGACTGACAGTACGGCGCCGTATTGCACGACGATCTGGTTGTTGATGAAGCTGATCATCAGCACCGGCATGGTGCGGACCTGGGGCGCGCCGATCAGCCAGGCGCCTTCGGTTTCGTAGAAGGTGCCGACGAAGGTCAAGAGCAGGGCGGCTGATATCGTCGGGGCCGCCTGCGGCAGCGTGATCGACCAGAAGACGCGCAGCGGTGTGGCGCCGGCATCGCGGGCCGCCTCTTCCATGCGCCGGTCGACATTCTGGAAGGCTGCGACCGGGATCCAGACCATCAGCATCAGCGTGCCGACCAGCTGGATCAGCACGACGCCCCAGAAGGTGCTGATCAAGCCGAGCTGCAGAAAGATGCCGGCGATGGCGACGAGCAGGCCGAATTTCGGAAAGGCGTGCGATGCCAGGAACGACAGGAACAGGATGTTTCGGCCCGGAAAACGCATGCGGGCGAAGGCGTAAGCCGCGGGCAGGCAGATGACGGCGGACAGAAGGGTCACCGTCGTCGTCAGCCGCAGGCTGAGGAAGAGGGCCTCCCAGACATCCCCTCGTGCCAGCGTCTGGCCCCAGAAACGCAGACCGAATTGCTGCGGGATGACTGAGGGATAACGCCAGACCTCGGTGAAAGCCCATGTGCCGACGACAACAAGCGGCAGCGCGATGAACAGCGTCAGCAAGCACGCGAAGAGCAGGCCGATCCAGTCGAAGCGGAGGCCGATGCTCGCTCTCGCCGCCCTCATGGCTGCGCCTCGCGGCTGCGGGCGATCGACCGGATGTAGAAGATGCCGAAGACTAGGCAGAAGCCGAATGTGATGACCGCCTGGGTCATGGCATTCAGCGGGTCGTTCATATCGGCGAAGGTGCGCTGCATGAACGGCCCCATCATTTCAGGCGATGCCGAGCCGAGCACATAGGGCAGGGTGAAGGCGGAGAAGATGCCGAGCACCGCAAAGGAGGCCGTCACCAGCAGCGAATTGCCCATGCGCGGCAGGATGATCGAGAGGAAGACACGAAGCGGCCTTGCGCCGACGTCGCGGGCAGCCTCGATCGCGCTGTTCGAGACCGAGGAGAGCCCGGCCGTCAGCATCAGCACCGTCAGCGGAAGATTATCCCAAACGAGACCGATGACCGGTCCCCATGGCGTGAGGTAGGGCGTGCGCAGCTTGGGCAGGCCGACCGAATTCAGCAGCAGGTCGACGGTGCCGTTCGGCCCGATTGTCCGGATCAGCGCATAGGCGAGGATGATCGACGGCACGAACATCGGAAAGATTGCCAGGCCCTGCACATAAGCCGCAAGGCGCCCCTGCGAGAAGCGGAGATAAAGCGCGATCGGAAAGCCGATCGCCAGCAGCAGGATGCCGCAGATGGCGGTGGTCCAAAGCGTCAGCCAGAGGTTGCCGAGGCTGTAGCCGTCGGTGAAGAAGAAGCGGTAGGAGGCGAGCGAGAATTCCCTCGCTCCGTCAGGACCGCGAACGAGGATGGTGCCGACAACAGCCGAAAAGATCGGAAAGACGATCAGCCATGCAAGCAGGAAGACCGGCAGGGCGACGAGGAGGAGCCCGATCGAGCTCCCCCTGTCGATGGAGTGGTGACGGCTGGGAAACGCCGGCGCGATATCGGCGGTCATCAGGTGCGGCTGATGCCCGGAGCGACGTTGCGATACCAGCCGTCATTGATCGCCTTTTCCCAATCGCCGCTCGGGAAGGTCGGGATGGTCGATGGAATGACGTCGGCATATTTCTTGCGCAGATCGTCGGAGATATGATCCCAGGAGATCGCGGGGAAGCCGCCGATCTGGGTCATGATCGCTTCCTGCATTTCCTTCGTCAGCATGAAGGCGGCAAGCTTCAGCGCCGCATCCTTGTTGGCGCCGTTCGAGAACACGGTGATGCTGGAGAAACCGCCGCAAAGGGCGAGATCGCCAAGCTGCACCAGGCCGGTCGTCTCCGGCAGCACACCTTGGGCGATCGCCTGCAGCACCTGGTCCGACCAGACCGGAACCATGGTGACGACACCCTGGGCGAGCAGCTGGATCGACTGGGTGTTGCCCGATGTGTAAGCGCCCTTGTCGTAAAGCGAAGGGGCGAGATCGTTGAGGATCTTCCAGGCCGGCGTCAGCGCCTCGGTGGCGAAGTCAGCGGTGAAATTATCGACCTTGAATTTCTTCGGATCGCGACCGTTGACCTCGTGAATGGCACGGCGAACGAAGTTGCTGCCCGAACCGCCTTTGTCGGGTCTGTTGTAGATGAACTGGCCGGGATGGGCCTTGATCCAGGCGGTGAGTTGCTCCCAGCTCTTCGGCGCATCCTTCGGGTCGAGCTTGGTCGTGTCGTAGGCGAGCAACACCTGCGAGCCGCGATAGGGAAGCGAGTAGGGGGTATCGAAGGCCAGCGGATTGATATGGTCGTAGCCGTCGATATTCTCGGCGGAGAATTTGACCCAGAGGCCGGCATCGATGCCGCCGGACGGCAGGCGCGGATCGAACTGCTCGAACAGGTCGGCCTGCGGGTCGGTCTTCGTTTTCAGCGCTGCGAGCGCACGGTCGGCGATGGCACGCAGGCCGTTATTGTCGCCGGCATCAGTGACCTTCAGGGCAGTACCCGGATTCGCCTTTTCGAAGGCGGGGCGGATGATGTTGTTCCAGAGATCGACGATGTTGGCATCCGAACCGCTGTAGAGGTCGATCGTGCCGACGGCCGCCGATGCGAAACGCGGAAGAGCCAGAAGACCGGCAGCAGCCGACGATGTGATCAGAAATTCACGCCTGTTCATAACCCATCTCCATCAATGTCGAGGCGCTGCCTCCACGGGATTGTCCAGTCTTTGCTAGCGCCGGCGCGTAACATCGACATGACAGGATCAAGGGTGGTTGCCGGAAATTGCACAGCTGTGCTGATTTCCGCCGTATGGAAATCTTCGGCGGGAAACACTATCTCTCGGCAAACAAGGAGATATCCAATGACCGAAGAACGTGCAGTCCTCGCCGGCGGTTGCTTCTGGGGCATGCAGGACCTGATCCGCCGCTACAAGGGCGTGATTTCGACCCGCGTCGGCTATACCGGCGGCGATGTCGCCAATGCCACCTACCGCAACCACGGAACCCATGCCGAGGCGATCGAGATCATCTTCGATCCCTCAAGGATCAGCTATCGGGAAATCCTCGAATTCTTCTTCCAGATCCATGACCCGAGCACGCGCAACCGCCAGGGCAATGACGTCGGCTTGAGCTATCGCTCGGCAATCTTTTACGTCGGCCCCGAGCAGGAGCGCGTCGCCAAGGATACGATCGCCGATGTCGACGCCTCAGGCCTGTGGCCCGGTAAGGTCGTCACCGAAGTCGTGCCGGTCAGCGATTTCTGGGAGGCCGAGCCTGAGCACCAGGATTATCTGGAGCGGATTCCGAACGGCTATACCTGCCACTTCATCCGGCCCGGCTGGAAACTGCCGGTCCGCCAGAAGATCGCCTGAGCCGATCAGGCTTCTATCGCCGCACGGCTGGTCTCCAGAAGTGCGGCGACGAGGTTTGCCCGTGGCGAAGCGCGCGTCACGACGATGCCGACCGTACGTACGGCAGAGGCGCGGGGAAGCGGCAGCTTGACGATGTCGAGCCCGGCCGGCCATGGCGGCGCCCAATCTGGCACGATCGAGATCCCGAGACCGCGATTGACCATCACGGCGATCGCCTCCAGCGCATCGAGTTCATAACGCTCAACTGGTCTGATGCCGATCTCGCGCAGATATTCGTCGGCGATGTGGCCGCCCCACTGGTTGCGGTCGTAGCGGATGAAAGGCAAGGCCTTTAGCAGCTCAAGCGGATCTGAACCCTCACAGTCCCGCGGCGCGATCAGCACGAGCGGCTCCCTGCGCAGCGTGTTGAAGGTCAGCGTCTTCTGCATCGGAAATCGCGGCTCGATGATGAAGGCTGCGTCCAGCATGCCGTTCAGAACCTCGGTATAGAGGTCCATCGAAGCGCCCGGCTTGATAAAGATCTCGATCAGCGGGTAATCCTGGGCGAGACGGTGGAGAATGTCGGGAACGAGACCCGTCAGAGCCGTATTGATCGCCCCGATCCGCATCTCGCCGGAGATCGTCGCGGTGCCGGCCATCGCCTTCAGGTCGCGTGTATCGCGCACCAGATCTCTGCAGCGGTCGAGAATGGCAAAGCCGGCCTCCGTCGGCCGCATGACGCGGCCGGAGCGCATCAACAGCCGCGCTCCAAGCTCGGCTTCCAAGGCACGAATGCGCTGGGCAACGGCCGCGGGCGTGAGGTTCAGCCGCTGAGCGGCCTCCGCCAGCGAGTGCCGCTCGGCAACCATGAGCAAGGTCTCGAGAAAACGTGTGTCCATCGATAGTTTTTCTATCTCTTGAACGAAGAAGAAGCCATATTTTATTTACGATCCATTGCTCCGAAAGATGGCCCGACCATATGAGGAGATGAAATGGATTTCGGCCTGAAGGACAAGACGGCCCTGGTGCTTGGCGCCGGCGGCGGACTGGGCAGAGCGATTGCCGTCAATCTTGCGCGCGAAGGCGCCAGAATTGCCGCAGCGGATATCGATCTCGCCGCCGCTGAGAAGACCACAGCTGCGATCGAATCCGAAGGCGGCAAGGCGCTGGCACTACAATGGGATCTTTCCGATCTCGGTTCGATCGATGCGCATGTCGCTGCAATCAAACGGCAGTTCGGGCCGGTCGACATCCTCGTCAACAATACCGGCGGCCCGCCGCCGACCACCGTCTCCGGCCAGGACCCGACGGTCTGGAGCCAATATTTCCAGAGCATGGTGCTTTCTGTCATCGCCATTACCGATCGCGTGCTGCCTGAGATGCGGGCGCGCAAATGGGGGCGCATCGTCACCTCGACCTCGTCGGGCGTGGTCGCGCCGATCCCCAATCTCGGCATCTCCAACGCGCTGCGCCTGTCATTGGTCGGCTGGTCGAAAACGCTGGCGCGCGAGGTCGGGCGCGATGGCATCACCGTCAACATCGTCCTGCCGGGACGGATCGCCACCGGCCGCATCACCTTCCTCGATGAGCAGAAGGCCAAACGCGAAAACCGCTCCATCGATGACGTCGTCACCGAAAGCACCGGCAGCATTCCGCTCGGCCGCTATGGCCGGCCAGAAGAATATGGCAATGTTGTCACCTTCCTGGCAAGCGAGCCTGCCTCCTATCTCACCGGATCGGTGATCCGCGTCGATGGCGGCATGATCCAGAGCATCTGACAGAAAACCGAATTGGAACCGAATACCGATGGCCCTCAGCGCTGAAGCGATAGCAACCCTCAAGACCGTCTCGACGGCGACCCTGACGACCGTTCTTCTGAAGAAGGGCCTGCGGAACGTCTGGATCCGCGGCGCCGTTCCCCTGAAGCCTGGCCAGCCGCGCATCGTCGGCCCGGCTTTCACCCTGCGCTTCGTGCCGGCCCGCGAGGATCTGGCGACGCCGGCATCCTGGGCCTCGCCGATCTCGACCCGCGCCGCGATCGAGGCGATGCCGGAAGGCTGTGTCGCCGTCGTCGACGCGATGGGCGTCACCGATGCCGGCATCTTTGGCGATATCCTCTGCGCCCGCATGCAGAAGAGAGGCGTTGCAGCCCTCGTCACCGACGGCGTCATCCGCGACCTTGCCGGCGTGCTCGATACCAACCTGCCGGTCTGGTGCCGCGGCGTCGCAGCGCCCCCCTCGGTCGCCGGCCTCACTTTCGTCGCCTGGCAGCAGCCGATCGGCTGCGGCGGTGTGGCGGTCTTTCCGAATGATATCATCGTCGTCGACCAGGATGGCGCGGTGCTGATCCCGGCCGATCTGCTCGGCGCCGTGCTTGATGAAGCGCCGGAACAGGAGCGCATGGAAGCCTGGATCATGACCAGGATCGATGAAGGCGTGCCGTTGCCCGGCCTCTATCCGATGAACGCCGAAACCAAGGCGCTTTACGAGGCTTCGAAGAAGTAATCACTGAGGGGAGATTGCCGCGACCTGCCCCTCATCCGGCTACCGCCACCTTCTCCCCGCTCGCGGGGCGAAGGGGGATAGCCGCAACCTCTCGGTTCCTCGCTCACCTCTCGCGGGGCACGTCCCCTCGCCCCGCGAGCAGTGGCAGCCGCCGGCTCTAACCGACACCTCAATAGCGAGGCACGTAGTCCAGGCCACCATCGATCCGTGCCGGGCGCCCGTCCAGGAAAAGCTCGCCGATGCGGGGCGCCGAGCGGGCGATGACCTTGCCGCGGCGGATCACCGCCAGGCGGTTCGGCTTCAGCCGCAGTGCTTCCAGCGTGTCGCTCGCCTGGAGGATGACGAGATCGGCATTGCATCCCTTTTCGAGGCCATATCCATCAAGCCCCATCGTCTTCGCCGAATTGACGGTCAGCGCGTCGAAGATCCTCTTCTTATCGTCGATGCCGGCCATCTGCGCGACGTGGATCGCCATATGGCCGACCTCCAGCATGTCGCCCGATCCCATCGAATACCAGGGATCCATGACGCAATCGTGCCCGAAGGAGACATTGAGCCCGGCATCCATCAATTCCCGAACACGGGTCATGCCGCGGCGTTTCGGATAGGTGTCGTGCCGGCCCTGCAGCATGGTGTTGATCAGCGGATTGGGGATGACATTGATCTCGGCCTCCGCCATCAGCGGGATCAGCTTGGAGACGTAGTAATTGTCCATCGAATGCATCGAGGTCAGATGCGAGCCGGCGACACGCCTCTGCAGGCCGAAGCGGATGGTTTCCGCAGCCAGCGTCTCGATATGGCGCGAGAGCGGATCGTCGGTTTCGTCGCAATGCATATCGACCGGCAGGCCGCGATCGGCGGCGATGCGGCAGAGCGCCTCGACCGACGCCGTGCCTTCGCCCATCGTCCGTTCGAAATGCGGAATGCCGCCGACGATATCGACGCCCATGTCGAGGGCGCGGTTGAGCGCATCGATTGCGCCCGGCGAGCGGTAATAACCGTCCTGGGGAAAAGCGACCAGCTGCAGATCGATATAGGGCGCGACCTTCTCGCGAACCTCGATCATCGCCTCGACGGTCACCAACCTGGGATCGCTGGTATCGACATGGCTGCGGATGAAGAGTAGGCCCTGCGTGACCGCCAGATCGCAATAGCGCAGCGCGCGATCGACCAGTTCTTCCCTCGTCACGATCGGGCGCAGCTCCCCCCAGAGCGCGATGCCTTCGAGCAAGGTGCCGGAGACGTTCATCCGCGGCAGGCCGAGCGACAGCGTGGCGTCCATGTGGAAATGCGGATCGACGAAAGGTGGGCTGACCAGCCGGCCTGACGCGTCGATTTCTTCTCCCGCCTGCGCCTGGAGATTGCGCTCGACAGCGATGATCTTGCCGCCCTGGATGCCGATATCGATATTCTTTCGGCCATCGGCGAGATTTGCATTTCTGACGATCAGATCGAACATCGGAGCCTCATTGGATAGAAGTGGTTCAGCGTTCGCCGCGGCGATAGGGCTGCATCAGTGCCTGAGGGACGCGGGCGCGGCGGGCCATGACGGCAAGGGCGGCAATGGAAAGGATATAGGGCGTCATCAGGAAGAGCTGATAGGGCACGAGCCCGCTGAGTGCGGTTTGCAGCCGAAGCTGGAAGGCATCGAAGAAGGCAAAGAGCAGAGCACCGAACAGCGCGCGTCCCGGCCGCCACGAGGCGAAGACGACGAGCGCGATGCAGATCCAGCCACGCCCCTGCACCATGGTCGGGAAGAAGCTGTTGAATGCCGACAAAGTCAGGAAAGCGCCGCCCATGCCCATCAGCGCGCTTCCAGCAATCACCGCGCCGTAACGCACCTTCATCGGATTGACGCCCTGGGCTTCCGCCGCATGCGGGTTTTCGCCGGTCATGCGGATCGCAAGCCCGACGGGCGTGCGGAAGATGATGTAGGCCATCAGCAGAGCGATAACGATCGCAAGATAGGTCGGTGCCGTCTGCGTGAAGAAGGCCGGCCCGATGAAAGGCAGCGTCGAAAGACCGGTAATGGCGATCGGCTGGAATGGCACGATGGTGGGCGGCGTATTGGCAAGCGGCACGATCAGCCGGAAGACATAATAGCTGAAGCTGGAGGCAAACAGCGTGACGCCGAGACCGGAGACATGCTGGGAGAGGCCGAGCGTCACCGTCAGGCCCGCATGCAGCAGGCCGAAGACGCCGCCGGCCACTCCAGCGATCAGCAGGCCGGTCCAGAGGTCGGCGCCGTGATAGACGGAAAGCCAGCCGATCATCGCGCCGAAGGTCATGATGCCTTCGATGCCGAGATTGAGCACGCCGGCCCGTTCGCAGAGCAAGGCACCAAGCGTCCCGAAAATCAGCGGCGTGGCGATCCGCAGGATTGCCGCCCAGAGCCCCGCGGAACCGATGATGTCGAACAATTGCGTCATCGCCTGATCCTGTATTGGGTGAAGAACAATGCGATCAGCATCGTCAGCAGCGACAGGGCCACCGTGACATCGGCGATATAGGTCGGGATGCCGAGGCCCCGGCTCATGCCGTCGGCGCCCACGAACATGGTGGCGGTGAAAATGGCGGCGAAGACGACGCCCAGCGGATTGAGGTTGGCGAGCATGGCGACGACGATGCCGGCATAGCCGAAACCGGGCGACAGGTCGGTCGTCACATAGCCTTTGACGCCCATCACCTCGATCGATCCCGAAAGCCCCGCAAGCCCGCCGGAGAGACAGGCAACCTTCACCAGCGTCCTGCCGAGGGGGACGCCGGCAAAGACCGCGCCAGCGGGATTGAGGCCGGCGGCGCGGGACTGCATGCCGAATACGGTGCGGGACTGGACGAAATGGACGACGACAGCAAGGGCGATCGCGATCGCAAAGCCGATATGCAGGCGCGAGCGGGCGATCAGCTTCGGCAGCATGGCGTGATCGCTGACAGATTGCGACTGCGGCCAGCCGAAGGCAAGCGGATCCTTGAGAACGCCATCGATCAGCATCGAGACGAAGAGCACGGCGATGAAATTCAGGAGCAGGCTGGTGACGACCTCATCGACCGAGAAGCGCAGCCTGAGCCAGAGCGGGATCAGGATCAGCACCATGCCGGCAATGGCGCCGATCAGCAGCAGCAGCGGAATGAGAATGGGGGCGGGAAGATTGCCGAGCAGCTTCGAACTTGCCGCCGCAACGGCGATGGCACCGAGATAGAACTGGCCCTCGGCGCCGATATTCCAGAGCCGCGCCCGGAAGGCGACGGCGGCGGCAAGCCCGGTCAGCATCAGCGGCGTTGCCCGCGTCAGCGTTTCGGTCGCCGACAGGCGCGAGCCGAAGGCGCCGGTCAGGATGCGCCAATAGGCATCGAGCACGGGCGCGCCGGCGATTGATATCAGGATACCGGCCAGCGCCAGGGCTGCGATCACCGCGATCACAGGCGTGACGATCAGCAGGTGAAGCGGACGGTGTTCGCGGCGCTCAAATCGCATGGCCGGCCTCTGGGTTTTCCTGCCATTCGCCGGCCATCATCAACCCCAGCCTGCGAGCATCGGCGCTCTCGGCCTCGACGGGCGGTGACAGGCGGCCCCCGACGATCGCCTGGATGCGATCGGCAAGCGCGATCACCTCGTCGAGGTCCTCCGAGATCAGCAGCACGGCGCTACCCTGCCGGCGGGCCTCGAGCAGGCGGGCGTGGACAGCGGCCACTGCCCCTTCATCGAGGCCACGCGCGGGCTGCGCGGCGATCAGGATGCGCGGCCGCCGATGCAGGTTGCGGCCGAGAATGAGCTTTTGCATATTGCCGCCGGAGAGCAGCCGGGTGCGGATCGCTGGCTCGCCGCCGCGGACATCGAACCCGTCGATAATCTCCCTGGCGAAGGCCATGCCCGCCTTGCGGTTGACGAGACCACGGCGCGAAAAGGCCGGTGAGGCGATGCGCTCCAGCACGGCGTTTTCCCAAATTGCCATTTCCCCGATCACGCCCTCCTCATTGCGGTCCTCGGGAATGCGGCCGATGCCGGCGTCGACGACATCGGCGACACCGAGATTACCGATGGCTTCGCCAAACAGCAGAAGGTCGCCGGCGTTCCGCGTCAGCATCCCGGAGAGAAGATGTGCCAACGTCGCCTGGCCATTGCCCGAAACGCCGATGATGCCGAGGATCTCGCCCTGGTGCAGCCGGAAGCTGATCGATTTCAACCGATCGATGCCGCCGGCGCGCACCGTCACATCGGCCGCTTCGAGGGCAACGGCGCCGGGTGTCGACGCCTCGCGCACGGGCCGCGTCACGCGACGCCCGACCATCAGTTCGGCAAGTTCCGCCTTGCTGGTTTCCGACGCCTTGCGTTCGGCGACCATCTTGCCGCCGCGCAGGACGACGATGCGGTCGGCCGCAGCCATCACCTCGTCGAGCTTGTGCGAGATGAATATCAAGGACAGGCCTTGGCGAGCCATTTCCCTCAGCGTCGTGAACAGCCGTTCGGCCTCGATATTGGTCAGTACTGCGGTCGGCTCGTCGAGGATCAGGATGCGGGCGTCGTTATAGAGCGCCTTGAGGATCTCGACACGCTGCTGTTCGCCGACCGACAGGTCGCCAAGGCGCACGTCCGGATCGACCTTGAGGCCGAAGCGCTCGGAAATTGCCAGCAGTTTCTTCCGCGCCGCTGTTGTTCCCGAGCGCCAGGACCATAGTTTTTCCGTGCCGGTCATGACATTTTCGAGAACGGTCAGATTGGGCGCCAGCGAGAAATGCTGATGCACCATGCCGACGCCGGCGCGGATCGCCGCGCGCGGCTTGCCCTGCGGCACCTCCGTGCCTTCGATCAGAATGCGGCCGGCATCCGGCATGTAATGGCCGAAAAGGATGCTCATCAGCGTGGTCTTGCCCGCACCGTTCTCGCCGAGCAGCGCCACGACCTCACCCCTGGTAAGCGTCATGGAAATATCGTCATTGGCGAGATTGGTGCCAAAACGCTTGCTGACGCCGACAATCTCCAGCACCGGCCCGGTCATGACGGCAGTCCTGCGACGGGAAAACGGTGCTGCCACCGCCCCTCGGCCTCCAGGCGTGCGGCAAGCGACAGGAGACGCGGTTCGTGACCCATCGGCGCCATGATCTGCACCGGCAGCGGCAGGGCGTGCTCATCCTGTCCGAAAGGCAGCGTCAAAGCAGGAAAACCCGAAATATTGGCGAGGCAGGCAAGCGGCGCAAATGCCGTCATCCGCTCGAGATGCAGATCCGTGTCGGCATGATCGGACGGAAAGGAGCCGATCGCAAGAGGCGCGGAAGACAGCATCGGCATGAGGATGCAATCGATCCTGTCGAACAGCGTCCAGAGCTTATGGCTCACCAGGACGGCCTCGTTCAGCGTGTTCCACAGCGATGTGACCGCAAGCCCTCGTCCGCGCGCAGCAAAAGCCTGCGTCAGAGGCTCGGCCCTGCTTTCATCAAGAGCCGCCGCCTCGATGAGCGCCGCGAGATTGACGGAGATGATATCGGCAAAGGCGCGGCCGCTGGCGGCGACGCTCCATTCAAACTCGGCCCAGGCCAGCGGAACGATCTCGTGTCCGTCGCTTTCGAGCGCACGCGCCGCATCCTCGACGGCCGCGAGCCGATCCGCCTCGGTCGGATAGGCCGGACCGGTATCGGTCAAGAAGCCGATCCGCAAACGGCCGTTGTCGATATCGACAGGGTAGGGATCCGCAAAGGGACCTCGTGAATTGCCGCTCAGGCTACCGAATATCAGCGCCGTATCCCGCACCGACCGGCAGACCGCCAGTTCGCTCGCGATCCCGGCGAGGTGGTTGCCGAAGGATGGCCCACCCGGGATGGCGCCGCGCGTCGGCTTCATTCCGACGAGGCCGCAGCAGGCGGCGGGCACACGGATCGAACCGCCGGCATCGGTGGCATGCGCAATGGCGACGATCCCGGCGGCAACTGCTGCCGCCGCACCGCCGGAGGAGCCGCCAGCGGTCCGCGCCGGATCGAGCGGATTGCGACAGAGCGGCCCGATCGCCGGTTCGCTGGCGAGCGACAGGCCGAATTCCGGGCTCGTCGTCAGGCCGAACAGACAGAAGCCGGCATCGCGGAAACGGGAAGCGAGATCGGAATCCGCTGCGCCACCTTTTCTCTCGAGCAGGCAGGAACCGGCCGTCACCGGCAGCCCGGCGAAGGGGCCGCCAAGATCCTTCGCCAAGGTCGGCACACCGGCAAAGGCCCGCGTGGCAAAGCGATCAGGTTCGCTCCGCCGTTCTCTGTCACTGTCGTCCGCCGAAGCAAGACCCATCGCTGCATCGAGATAGGCGATGGCGCCGAGCGGCTCCTGCCGCGCAGCCGCATCGATGGAAGCCTGCATCGCCTCCGCAGCGCTCAGGCTGCCATGCCTGATCGCCGCCGCCAGATCCGTCGCATCACCTTGCATGAGCCGGATTACTTCGGCTCGTCCATCATCTTCGGAACTTCGAAGGTGCCGGCCTTGATCTCCGCCCGCTTGGCTTCCATCGCAGCCTCAGCCTCGGCGGGCGCCACGCCCTTCACGAAGACGATATCGCTGCCACCTTCCTTCATCAGGCCGTAGGACGTGTAGTTCCTGCCGACCGGCTTTCCGGCAGCGACATCCGCGATCGCAGCGTCCAGGATTGGGCGGAAGTACCACATGGCGTTGGCAAACACCGTATCGGGATAACGTGGCGTATAGTCGATCAGCGAGCCGACCGACTTGATGCCGCGCTCCTTGGCGGCATCGGCCGTGCCGATGCGCTCGCCGAACAGGATGTCGGCGCCGGCGTCGATCTGAGCAAGACCGGCTTCACGGGCCTTCGGCGGATCGAAGAAGGTGCCGATGAAGGAGACGAGGTGTTTTGCATCGGGATTGACCGCCTTGACGCCGGCTGCGAACGCATTGATCAGCATGTTGACCTCGGGGATCGGAATGGCGCCGACCGAACCGACGACATTCGACTTGGTCATCTTGCCCGCCAGCATGCCGGCGAGATAGGCGCCGTCATGGTTCCAGGTGCCGAAGACGCCGAAATTGTCGCCGGTCTGCTCGCCGCTCGAACCCAGCACGAAAGCGGTGTCAGGATAGTCAGCCGCGACCTGCCGGGCCTCTTTCTCCACCGCATAGGCCTCGCCGATGATCAGCTTATTGCCCTGTTCGGCATATTCGCGCATGGCGCGCGGATAATCGGTGCCGGAGACGCCTTCGGAGAAGACATATTCGATCACGCCTTCCTTGGCCGCGTCCTGCAAGGCCTTGTGCAGACAGGAGTTCCAGGCATTCTCGACCGGCGACGCATGAATGCCGGCAACCTTCAGCGGCGCAGCCGCCCTTGCCAGCGGGGCGAAGCTGCTGACGCCCAACGCAATGCCCGACGCGATCACTGTCCGGCGTGAAATCAGGATGTCTTTGGTCATCGATTGTTCCCCCTTTTTTACCATTTGGTTCAAAAATCATAGTAGCGCCTAAAAATGTGTCAAGCGGCGAACGGGCTTGAAAATCAGGCTGCACGGTCCATTGCGCCCGGTCTTCTTCAGCCGATTTTTCCAATCTCGTATAGCGTCACGGCTTGGATGAAAGGACGCGGCATGGCGCGCTACGCCGCCGGTTTCTGCTGCGGTCGAGGCTCGATTTCAAAAAGCGCTCTTTGCGCGTCAGCGCGACAGATCCTGGGCCGAATATACAGGGCGTTACGGCTTGGCGCGACGACATTGGCAGGCTATGCAAGGAGGATAGGGGTTGGGGAAACGGAAATGGGTGAAGAAGAGGACGCCTCGCGGCGACCGATCGCGAGCCGGTCGTCGTCCTGGGCGATCGGCTTGAGTGCGTGGCTGGCGCGCACCGGCGTCACGCCAAACAGCATTTCCCTTTTCTCGATCCTGTTTGCCGGCATCGGCGCGGCACTCATCCTGCTCACGGCACATCCGATCGCGATGGTCTGCGCCGCGATATCAGTGCAGTTGCGGCTCGTCTGCAATCTGCTGGACGGGATGGTCGCGATCGAAGGCGGCAAGAAAACCAAGAGCGGACCGATCTACAATGAATTCCCCGACCGGCTCGCCGATAGCCTGCTTCTTGTCGCGGCCGGCTATGGCTGCGGCCTTGCCTGGCTCGGCTGGCTGGGTGCGCTGCTCGCCGCGCTCACCGCCTATATCAGGGTCTTCGGCGGAGCGGTCGGTCTTCCCCAGGACTTCAGCGGCATCATGGCCAAGCAGCGCCGCATGGCAGTGTTGACGGCAGGCCTTCTCGCCCAGAGCTTGGAGACGTTGATATCGGCCAGCCGTTGGTCTCTGCTGCTTGCCTCCGCCATCATCGCGGCCGGCAGCCTCGTCACCTGCACCACGCGCACGATAAGACTTGCCCGCTCGCTGGAGAGATTATGATCGCGCTCATCCGTCGCCTTCTCGTGCTCATCGTCCGCATCCTGGTCGGCGCCCGAAGCGAGTGGCGGGGCTGTGCGCCCGACCCCCGCCGGCGCATCTATTTCGCCAATCACAACAGCCATGTCGATACCGTCGCTGTGATGGCCGCCCTGCCGTGGCCGGTGCGGCGGCTGACCCATCCGGTTGCGGCGCGCGACTATTGGGGAACGAGCGCCTTGCGCCGTTTCATCGCCGAAAAAGGCCTGCGCGCCGTCCTGATAGACCGCAAGCCTCTGCCCGACAGCAATCCGCTGGCGCCGGTCGAGCGCCTGCTCGAGGAGGGGCGCTCCGTCCTGATCTTCCCGGAAGGGACGAGAAGCGCCAACGATGAGATCGCCCCGTTCCGCAGCGGCATCTATCGCCTTGCCTGTCGTTTCCCCGACGTGGATCTCGTGCCGATCCATCTCGACAACCTCCAGCGCATCCTGCCGAAGGGAAGCTGGCTCATCGTCCCGATCACCTGCACGGCGCGGTTCGGCAAGCCGCTGCGGGTCGAACCGGGCGAGGAAAAGGGCGCGTTCCTGGCCCGCGCCCGGGCCGCTGTCATCGAGCTCGCCGATGGAGGGCCAGTCGCATGACCAGTCTTTTCTCCATCGTGCTTGCCGCGATCCTCGGCCTGCTGGCCGTCGCCTCGGCCATCGGCTTCATCCTTCAGCGGCGCGCAACCGAGCCCGGCTCCGTCGCTACCGTGCACAACCTCAACGCCCGTATCCGCTCCTGGTGGATCATGGTCGCGGTATTCGGCGGCGCGCTCCTGCTCGGCGATACGGCGACGGTCATCCTGTTCGCGTTCCTATCGTTCATGGCGCTTCGCGAGTTCTGGACGCTGACACCATCGCGGCGCGGCGATCATCTGGCACTGTTTCTGTCCTTCTTCGCGGTCCTGCCGCTTCACTACCTGTTGCTCGGGACGGCGTGGTACGGCCTCTTTGCGATCTTCATCCCTGTCTATGCCTTCCTGATCCTGCCGGCGGTGGCGACCCTGACGGGCGATGTCAACGAATTCCTGGCGCGCAGCGCCAGGGTGCAATGGGGCTTGATGCTGACGGTCTATTCGATCAGCCATGCCCCCGCACTGCTCATGCTGCAGACAGGCACGCCCTCGGCACTTCTTCTCGTCTATCTGGTCATCGTCGTGCAGCTCAGCGACGTCTTCCAGTATGTCTGGGGCAAGCTCCTGGGAAAACACCGCTTCTCGCCGAACATCAGCCCCTCGAAAACACTCGAAGGCCTGTTCGGCGGCGGCGCCTCGGCCATCCTCGTGGGAACGCTGCTCTATCGCCTGACGCCGTTCTCGCCGCTGCAGGCGGCGGCCATCAGCACGGTCATCGTCGTCGCGGGCTTCTTCGGCGGCTTCGTGCTCTCGGCGATCAAACGCGATCTCAACGCCAAGGATTGGGGCTATGTGATCGAGGGACATGGCGGCGTGCTCGACCGCCTGGATTCCATCACCTTCGCCGCGCCGCTGTTCTTCCACATCGTCCGCTACTGGTTCACCACCTGAGGCGAATATCCGAAGGCATCCGGCCGATCGTTTAGTCTAATGCCGGTTGATGTCTTCGAGGCTCTCGAACAGCCGGCGCTGAACATCCTGCTCCTGCCTGCCGATGGCGGTCATCAACTTGCCCATCGTTCCCCGCAGGCCGTGCAACTCGTCCACCAGCTCCATGACGATATCGACGCCGGCTTCGTTGACGCCCATGTTTCCCATGAGGTCCAGGATCAGCCGGGCACGGGCGACATCGGCGTCGCGAAACTGCCGTTGCCCGCCTGACGTCTCGGGGATCAGCCAGCCCTGTTCGATCCAGCGGTCGAGCTGGGCGACATCGATTTTCAGATAAAGACGGAATTCGAGATCATCCATGATCAGGTCTCCATGTTCTTCCTCGGATCGTGTGAATTTGCCGTCGCCCATTCCTTCACCAGGGACGTCAGCCGGTCGTCGGGATTGTCGGGCAGCACGATCTTCAAAGAGACATAGACGTCGCCGCACCCGCCGCCGCGTTTGGCAGCACCCTTGCCCTTGAGACGCAGGACCTTTCCCGTATTCGAGTGCGGGGGCAGTGTCAGGTTGACCGGTCCCGAAGGTGTCGGCGCCCGAACCTTGCCGCCGAGCACGGCTTCGCTGAGCGAAATCGGCAGTTCCAAGCGGATGTCGTCGCCGTCGCGGGTGAAGAAGCGATGAGGGCTCACGCGGATTTCGATGAGCGCATCGCCCGGCGGCCCGCCGCCGATGCCCGGCTCGCCCTTGCCGCGCAGCCGCAGGGTCTGGCCGTCGCGAGTTCCGGGCGGGATCTGCACATCGAGCTGCGGCCCGCCCGGCAGCTTGATCTCGGTCCTGGTGCCGTTGACGGCCTCGAGAAAGTCGACCTCCAACGAGAAGCGCCGGTCCTGGCCGGGACTGCGCATCCTGCCGCTGCCGGCGCGGCGCGAAAAGAAATTCGCAAAGGAATCGCCGGCACCGCCGAAATCGGCAAATCCGGAACTGTTGTGGTAAGGACTATCGGCACCGCTCGCCGAGGCATAGTCGCGATAGTAGCTGCGCTGCGCCCGTTCGGCGCCTGTCATGTCGATCTCGCCGCGATCGAAGCGGCCGCGTTTTTCCTCATCGCTCAAGATCTCGTAGGCGGTCGAAATTTCCTTGAACCGTTCCTCGGCGTGTCTGTCGCCGGGGTTGAGGTCGGGGTGCAGTTTCTTGGCAAGTTTACGGAAGGCGCTTTGAATATCCTTTGGCGACGCGTCCCGTTTCACGCCCAGAAGCTCATAGGGATCCTGGCTCATGCATATCTCCGGTCAAGGCAGTCGATACTGCCGGTTGGCTTGGGAAAGATATAGGTTCTCAGGCCGCCGCCGGGGAGGGGAGGCGGCGGAAGGTCAGAGCGGCGCCGTGTCTTCCGCCTGGGGTGCTGCGTCTTTGTCGGCGTGATCGGGTCGCCGGTCGATGAGAACCGAGCATCCGGCGTGACGTACGACCTTCTCGACGATCGAGGAAAAGACATAATCGGTGATATCGCTCACATGCGATGACAGCAGGATGAGATCGGCCGACGTCTCCCTGGCGATTGCGACGAGCGCGGAGGCGGCGACGCCGATACGGACCTCGATCCTCGCCGGAACCCCGAGTTCCTTGCAGAGGGCTGCCAGTTTCTTTTCGGCGTCGACGATGGCGGTCGTTTCGAATACCTCGGGAAGCTCCGTCAGGTGACGATGCGGGATATTCTCGATGACGTGCGTGACGACTATGCTTCCGCCCTCGTCCACAAGTGCTGCAGCCCGGCGCAGAAGACGGTTTGCCGTTTGCCGGGAACCCATGCCGATCCCGCAGATGATCGTCCGATACATTGAATTCAATATCCCCGAATACGAAGGGTCGTACCGATTGTACCCGCCGTCGCCCGTCCACGCTTTGACCGATATCAAGCAGAAATGCCGTGACTTCGCAACGCCGGCGCGCAGGAAGCAGCCATCTCAGGAAAGCCTCGAGGCGGATCGTCGCAGTTGACGGCATGGCCGTCGGCAATAGCTTTAACGGGACGTCGTCAATCCTCGAGGTTCAGATGCCGAATATTGCAATTATTGGATCGGGCGCGATGGGAAGCGCTGTCGCCAGACGGCTGATCGATCATGGCGCCACGGTGCTGACCAATCTCGACGGCAGGAGCGAGCGGACGATTACGCGGGCAAAGGCGGCCGGTATGGTGCCGGTTGGCCGCCAGGAACTGGCGAAGGCCGAGCTGATCCTGTCGATCGTTCCGCCGGCGGAAGCGATCAACGTCGCCCAACTCGTCGCGGACATATCGTCCATGATGCCGGCGCCGCCGCCCTTCGTCGACCTCAATGCGATTGCGCCGAAAACCATGCAGGCTTTGGCGGCACGCTTCGAAGGCAGCGGCGTCGAGGTGCTCGATGGTGCGATTATCGGCGGGCCGCCGGTCCCCGGCAAATCAGGTCCGACCATTTACGTCAGTGGCGATAGCGCGGAGCGGAGCAGGCTGCTCGAAAATCACGGCTTGCGGGTCCGCCGGCTCGATGGGCCGCTCGGCGCGGCCTCGGCGCTGAAGATGTGTTATGCCGGCATCAACAAGGGAATTATCGGCCTCGGCACCGCCATGCTGCTTGCGGCATCGCGGTCAGGTGCCGCCCAAAGCTTGAAGGCCGAACTCTCCGAAAGCCTTCCGGACGTCGACCGCAAACTGTCGAAATCCATTCCCGACATGTACCCGAAAGCCTATCGATGGGTCGCCGAAATGCAGGAGATTGCCGATTTTCTTGGAGAAGATGATCCGGCCGCGACCATCTTCCGCGGCATGGCGGAGGTCTTCTCCAAGATGGCTGATGACGTGGAGGGCAGCCGTGTGCTCGTCGGCCAGTTGGACGAGATCCTCGCGGAAACCGGCGGCTAACCGTGATGGTCCAACAATCGTGGCGGCAACCGAATATGGGGATAGAGCATAGGCTTAGCTAACACTCTGACGATTGCGTGAAACCGCGCCGACACCTGTGACAAAACCTCATCGCCTCTGCTATGTCAGGAAAAATGCGGCAACCCCAACCTGCGCCGCACTCTGTCTGACCAATCCCAGGAGTTTGAAAGATGAGCGGTTCTCCCGATTATACACCCCCGAAGGTCTGGACCTGGAACAAGGCAAATGGCGGCCAATTCGCCAGCATCAACCGTCCGATATCAGGACCGACGCATGACAAGGAGCTTCCGATCGGCCGCCATCCGCTGCAGCTCTATTCGCTCGGCACCCCGAACGGCCAGAAGGTCACGATCATGCTCGAGGAACTGCTGGCGCTTGGCCATAGTGGCGCCGAATATGATGCCTGGCTGATCAAGATCGGCGATGGCGACCAGTTCGGAAGCGGCTTCGTCGCGGTCAATCCCAATTCCAAGATCCCGGCGCTGATGGATCGCAGCGGTCCGAAGCCGATCCGTGTCTTCGAGTCCGGCGCTATCCTGACCTATCTCGCAGAAAAGTTCGGCGCCTTCCTGCCGACCGGGCCGGCCGCTCGCGCCGAATGCCTGTCCTGGCTGTTCTGGCAGATGGGAAGCGCGCCTTATCTCGGCGGCGGTTTCGGCCATTTCTACGCCTATGCGCCAACGAAGATCGAATATGCGATCGACCGCTTCGCCATGGAGGTGAAGCGTCAGCTCGACGTGCTCGATCGCCGCCTTGCCGAAAGCGAGTATCTGGCAGGCAACGACTATACGATTGCCGATATTGCCGTCTGGCCCTGGTACGGCGGATTGGTGAAGGGCTGGACCTACGGCGCGGCCGAGTTTCTGCAGGTCGAGGACTACAAGAACGTGCTGCGCTGGGCAGACGCCATTCACAACAGGCCGGCCGTACAGCGCGGCCGGATGGTCAACCGCCTCTCCGGCGAGCCCGCAAGCCAGTTGCACGAACGCCACGACGCCAGCGATTTCGACACCAGGACGCAGGACAAGCTCGCGGCCGCCGCCGAGTAAGCAGGCCGTATCAGTCACTTGCCGCTGCAATCAATGAGGCTCCGCCGCCATGAGGGCGGCGGAGCATTTGCATGCTGCCCGAACTCAGTTCTTGACCGTATCTTCGAGGAAGAAACGGCCGAGCGGGTTCTGGTAGAAGTTCTCGATATTCTTGCGCGAGACGTTGATATAGGGGCTGTAATAGAGGTCGATCCAGTTGACGTCGTCTTTGGCCATCTTCTGCAGATCGACATACATCTGTTCTCGCTTCTTCGGGTCGAGCTCGAGACGCGCCTTGGCGACCAGTTCCTTCACCGCCTCGTTCTTGTAATTGGTCGAGTAGTTGTTGTTGGAATCGTGGCCGAGGACGAAGGTGGTCTTCTGGTCCGGATCGAGAATGTCGTTGGTCCAGTAGTTGACCGAGACGTCGTAGTCGCCGGCAACGATCATGTCCCATTCCTGGCTCGGATCGACCTTCTGCAGATTGGCGGTGATGCCGGCCTTCTGCAGCTGCTGCTGGACCAGCACGGCCGTCTGTTCGTCGACTTCATCGCCGGCGCGCACCAGATAGTTCAGCGTCAGGTCGGAAGCGCCGGCAGCCGCCAGCAACTCCTTTGCCTTCGCCGGATCATAAGGCCGCTGCAGATTGTCGGCATAGTAATAGAGCGCGCCCTTCGGAATGTAGGAATTGGCGACCGTGCCCTGGCCGAAGGTGACGGTATCGACGATCGCCTTCTTGTCGATCGCAAGGTCCAGCGCCTGGCGGACTTCCTTCTTGCCGAGCGCGCCATGCGCGTGGTTGATCAGAAGATGATCCTCGCGGGTCGAGGCGTCGATATCGACATTGAGCTTCGGATCCTTCTTCAGCTCCTCGACGCGGGAGAAGGGCACGAAGAGCGCCGCATCCAGTTCGCCCGCCTGGACGTTCAGCATGCGGGTATTGTCGTCGGGCACCGAGATCCACTCGACCCCGTCGAGCTTGACGCGGTCGGCCTGCCAGAAGTTCGGGTTCTTCTTGAGGATAACGCGATCGCCGCGCCGCCATTCGTCGATCACGAAGGCGCCGGATGCGATCGGTTTCTCGCCATAGGCATCGGCGCCGAGCGTCTCCATGCCCTTCTTGGAGATAACCGAGGCATTCGGCAGCGCCAGCGTCGAGAGGAACGGCGCCGACGGGTTCTTGAGCTTGATCGTCAGCGTGCGCGCGTCGGTCGCCACCGCCGTGTCGATCACCTTGTAGGAATCGCTCCAGAGCGAGGCAGGGTCGTCGCGAATGCGCAGCAGGCTGTAGGCGGCATCTTCCGCCGTCAGCGGCGAACCGTCGGAGAATTTCGTGTCACGGATCTTCAAAGTGTAGGTCAGCCCGTCATCCGAAGTGGCCCAGCTTTCGGCAAGGCCCGGCTCCAGTTTCGTGCCTGTCTTGTCGACGCGGATCAGCACGTCGTAGACGTTGGAGAATACCCAGTTGTCGATGTTCTGCGCTGTTTTGATCGGATCGAATGTCGTCGAATCCTCGCGGCGGCCGATGGTGAGCACACCGGCGGCCTCGGCATAGCTTGCGCTGAGCGTCAGGCCGGCGAGCAGGGCTGCGAGCCCGATTGATTTCCACCTGTTTGTCATGAATTCGTTCCCTTCGTTGTTATGGCATGCGTTTGATGGACTGGATCGGTATCGATTGCGGATCGTCCTTGTCACCAGCGCCTTGCAGCAGCGGCTTGTCAGGATCGATGTCGGGAATGGCGGCGATCAGCGCCGCCGTATAAGGATGCTTCGGCCGCGCGAAGACCTCTTCCGAGCGGCCTTCCTCGACGATCTCACCGCGATACATCACGACGACGCGTTCGCAGAGATTGCGGACGATCGCGAGATCATGGGCGATGAACATCAGCGTGAGGTTCATCTTCGCGGTGAGCTCGCGAAAGAGTTCGATGATCTGTGCCTGGATGGTGACGTCGAGGGCGGCGACGCATTCGTCGGCGATAACAAGCTTCGGATCGACGGCGAGCGCGCGAGCGATGCCGGCGCGCTGGCATTGGCCGCCGCTCATGCTGCGCGGCTTGCGGCGGGCAAATTCGCGTTCGAGGCCGACGAGATCGAGCAGCTCGTCGATCCGCGCCGGGATATCTGATTTGGCGACCTTGCCCTGAACCTTCAGCACCTCAGCCAGCATCTGCCCGATGGTCAGCCGCGGATTGAGCGCATTATAGGGATCCTGGAAGACCATCGCCGTCTCGCGCCTGAGCTTTGCCAGGCCGGCGCTTTTCTGCAGCGCCAGATCGACGCCGTCGAAGGTGACGTGGCCTTGGGAAAGCGGCGTGAGACCGAGCACGGCGCGGGCAAGCGTGCTCTTGCCGCTGCCGGATTCGCCAACGATGCCGACCGTCTCGCCCGGCATGATCTGCAGGCTGACGCCGGCAACGGCGCTCACCGTCTTGGCGCCGCCCTTGAGCAAGGCGCCGCCGGCTCTGAAACGCACGTGGAGATCGTCGATTTCGAGCAAGGGTCTCGCCGGCTGGCCGGCCTCGGCAATTGCGGGCAGCGGCGCTGCTGTCTCGCCCGGCAGGGAAGGGTGGCTGTCGATCAGATTGATCGTATAGGGATGCTGCGGCCGCGCCAGGATCGTCCGCTTCGGCCCCTCCTCGATCAGCCTGCCGCCGCGCAGCACGGCGATGCGGTCGCAGGTCTGGGCAACGATGCCGAGATCGTGGGTGATCAGAATGATCGACAGGCCGCGCCGGTCGCGAATGTCGATCAACAGCCGCAGGATCTGCGCCTGGATGGTCACATCGAGCGCCGTCGTCGGCTCGTCGGCGATCAGGATCTTCGGATTGCAGGACAGCGCCACGCCGATCATCGCCCGCTGCCGCATGCCGCCGGAAAATTCGTGCGGATAGCTGTCGTACTGGCGCGCGGGATCGGGGAAACCGACCTGGGCCAGGATGTCCGTTGCCGCCGCGCGAGCCTCGCGCGCGCCGAGGCCCTGATGATAGCGGATGCCCTCGGCGATCTGGTCGCCGATCCGCATCACCGGGTCCAGATGGCTGGTCGGGTTCTGGAAGATCATGCCGATCTCGCCGCCGCGCACCTTCAGCATCTCGCCATCGTCGATCCGCATGAGATCGCGCCCTTCGAGCAGCACGGAACCGCTTTCGATCTTCAACAGCGACGAGGGCAACAGGCGCACCAGCGAACGGCAGAACAGGCTCTTGCCCGAGCCGCTTTCACCGACGAGGCCGAGGATCTCGCCTTTGCCGAGATCGAGCGAGACGGCATCGAGCAGCGTGCGCGGGCCGGTATCGACATGCGCCCTGACGGTGAGATCGCGGACGGACAGCACGGAGCCGCTCATTCATGCACCCCCAGCAGTTCGCCGAGCGCATCGCCCAGCATGCTGAAGCCGAAGGCGAGGCAGACGATGGAGAGGCCGGGAAACAAAGTGATCCACCATGCGGTGGTGATAAAGCTCTGTCCTTCCGCGACCATGACGCCCCATTCGGCAATCGGCGGCTGGACGCCGAGGCCGAGATAGCTGACGGCAGCGCCGCTGAGCAGCACCAGCGTCGCATCGGACATCGAAAAGACGATCGAGCCGGCGATCGCGTTCGGCAGCAGGTGGCGGAACATGATGCGCGGGCGGCTGAAGCCGAGGCTGACGGCAGCAACGGCATAGTCGCTGCCTTTCAGCACCAGCATCTGCGCCCGGATCAGCCGCGCATAGGAGACCCAGCCGACCAGCGCCATGGCGATATAAAAGCTGCCGAGGCCCGGGCCGAGGATCGCGATGATCGACAGCATCAGCACCAGGAAGGGAAAGGCGAGGATGATATCGACAAGACGCATGAACAGCGCATCGACGATCCCGCCGAAGAAGCCGGCGATCGTGCCCACGGTGGTGCCGATCAGGAAGGGAAAGATGACGCCGATCAGCGCCATCTGCAGGTCGAGGCGCGCACCCCAGATGACGCGGGAGAGGATATCGCGGCCGAAATTGTCGGTGCCGAAGGGATGCAATAGGGAAGGCGCCTGCAGCCGCACCTCGGCATTCTGCATGATCGGGTCGTAGGGCGCGATCACCGGCGCGCCGATCGCCAGCAGAACGAAGAACAGCAGCAGGCCGGCACCGACGGCAAGCATCAGTCTCCGGCCGAAGAACCGGCGCCAGCCGAGGGATGCGGGAGCAATCGCCTCGATGCTCATAGCCTCACCCTCGGATCGACGGCGACGGTGACGATGTCGGCGATGAAGTTGATGAGCACGGTGGCGCAGGCAAAGACCATAGCGACGCCCTGGACCACCATGTAATCGCGCGAGAAGATCGCCCTGACGAGCAGCTGCCCCATGCCGGGCAGCGCAAAGACGCTCTCGACCACCACCGTGCCGCCGATCAGCCAGCCGATGTTGACGGCAAGCAGATTGATCGTCGGCACCAGCGAATTCGGCAGCACGTGCCGCCAGAAGACGATGCCTTCGGGCATGCCGCGCGCGCGCGCCGCCGTCGCGACATCCGATTTCAGCTGCTCGATCATCGCCGCCCGCAGGCTGCGCGTCAGCACGGTGGAGAGCGACAGCGCAACCGTCAGGCTCGGCAGCACCAGATGCGACAGCTTTTCGCCGATCGTTGCGCCGTAGCCGGAAACCGGCAGCACGCCGAGTTCGACGCTGAAGAGGATGATCAGCATCAGCCCCAGCCAGAAGGGCGGAAAGCCGATGCCGAAGGTCGAGACGATGCGCACCGCATGGTCCGGCGCCCGGCCGGCATTGCGTGCGGCGATCGCCGCCATCGGCACCGCGATCAGCACCGACAGCACGACGCTGGAGACGACGAGCGCAAGCGTCGGCTCGATGCGGGTCGCGATCAGCTTCAGTACGTCGATCTTGTAGAGGATCGACTTGCCCATCTCGCCATTGGCGAGGTTCTTGAGGAAATAGACATATTGCAGCCACATCGGCTGATCGAGGCCGTACTGGGCGCGGATGCTGGCAAGCGCCGCCGGTGTCGCACGCGTGCCGAGGATGTTGCGCGCCGGATCGCCGGGGATCAGACGGACCAGAATGAAGGTGATGATGCTGATGCCGAAAATGACCGGCAGAAACTGCAGCGGTCGCGTCAGAACGAATTTATAGCGATGCATGACGGCGGCCGCCCCTCTGTCTTCGTCCGATTTGAGCCGCGTTTGTTTGCATCAGGCTGCCTTGTGCCGGTCGAGAAAATCGAGAAGCGCCGGATAATAATCCTGCGGGTTCTCATAGAAGGGCATATGGCTGGCATTGGCAAATACCTTGAGTTCGGCATTCGGCAGCGCGAGCTTCATCCTCAGCGCACAGGCGGGCGTCAGCTCGTCATGCTCTCCCGTCGTAATGAACACCGGCAGCGTCAGCCGCGGCAGATCGGGGATGCGGTTCCAGTCCTTGAGGTTGCCGATATAGAGAAATTCGTTCGGTCCCTGCATCGTCTCGTAGGGCGCCATGTTCCAATCGTCGAGCGAGCGGCGCACCGGCGCCGGCCATTCCGGCAGACGGCAGACATGGCGGTAGTTGAGGATGGTGACAGCAGCGAGATATTCCGGGTGATCGTAGGTGCCCTGCGCCTCGTGCTTCTGCATCATCGACACGGTTTCGGGACCGAGCGCTGCGCGCAGCCGTTCCAGTTCCGAAATCAGATGCGGCATGTCGGCGACGGTATCCTCGAGAATCAGCGTCTTGAGGTTTTCGGGATAGGTCAGCGCATATTCGATCGCCAGCCACCCGCCCCAGGAGTGACCGAGCATGTGGACCTTGCCTAGCCCCAACGCCTTGCGCACCGTCTCCGTCTCCTCGACATAACGGCCGATCGTCCAGAGCGAGAGGTCGTCCGGCCGGTCGGAGGCGCCGGTGCCGAGCTGGTCGAAGGCGACGACGCGATAACCCTTATCGACGAGACAGGAATGCGCCTCACGCAGGTAATCGCACGGCAGGCCCGGCCCGCCGTTCAGGCAGAAAACCGTCTCGCTGCCGGCTCCGAAGCTGTAGGCAACGACGCGATAGCCATCGACATCGATCTCGAATCGCTCGTCTGGCTGCGTTTCACGCCACATTGATCGCTCCGGCAGAAGGTTTCACTTGCTCAATATTTGGGCGTGGTTAATTTTTTACCGTAAATCGCGTTCCGTGCCAGCTATAACAAGTGATAGGGTGGGACGCCACGCCGAAACCGGAGCAGCCCATGCTTGACGACATCGGAACGATCAGACGACAGTTTACAGCGCATGAAACGCTGGACGGCCGGATCGACCAGGCCTTCGAGGCGATGAAGCAGATCGGCTTCGAGGCGCTGATCTACGATTATACGCCGGTGCCCTACGATCTCGACGGCGCGATCATGCTACCGTCACTGCTGAAGCTCAGGAACATTTCCGACGACATGCACGACTATTGGTTCGACCGCGGCTATTTCCGCATCGATCCGGTCCAGCAGGTGGCGCTGCGCAGCACGGCGCCGTTCTTCTGGAACTACGACACCAATGCCGACACGCTGATCAGGCGCTTCATCAGCGACGACACCGCGCCGGTGGCGCGCTATCTGAACGAACGCGACATGTCGACCGGCGTCACTGTGCCGGTCCATATGCCGGGCGGCGACTATGCGACGGTCACCGGCATCCGCTTCGGGGGGAATAGCGATTTCGAACGGCATGCGCTGCGCTATATCGCCGACTTCAACCTGCTGGCCCACGTCTTCCACGAGACGGCTTATTCACTTTTCGACAAGAAGGCGCGCAGCGTCGGCACGGTCCGCCTGACCGAGCGGGAACGCGAGTGTCTGCGCCATTCCGCGGAAGGTTATTCCGCCAAGGAAATCTCCCGTATCATCGGCCGTTCGGTGCCGACCGTCGTGATGCATCTCAACGCCGCGGCAAAGAAACTCGGTGCGCGCAACCGCACCCAGGCCGTGGTGCGCGCCACCCATTACCGCCTGCTGGAGGACCGCCCGGCCGATCATGGGTCACCCTATAACTTGTGATAGCTGCCTTCGCCGCTGCCGCCGCGTTATTGGTTTTCGACATGCCAAGAGATGGAGACGCCAGTGGCCGAAATCGTGACCAACGAAACCTATTTGCCCTTTCGCGACTATCGCACCTGGTATCGCGTCACCGGTTCGCTGGAAAGCAGCAAGCTGCCGCTCGTCGTTGCCCATGGCGGACCCGGCTGCACGCATGATTATGTCGATTCGTTCAAGGATATCGCCACCCTCGACGGCCGCCCGGTCATCCATTACGACCAGCTCGGCAACGGCAATTCCACCCGCCTTCCGGAAAAGGGCCCGGATTTCTGGACGGTCGGGCTATTTCTCGAAGAGTTGGACGCGCTGCTTTCCCATCTCGGCATTCGGGATCGTTATGCTTTCCTCGGCCAGTCCTGGGGCGGCATGCTCGGTGCCGAACATGCGGTGCGCCGGCCGCAAGGCCTGAAGGCGCTTGTCATCGCTAACTCGCCGGCCAACATGCACACCTGGGTTTCGGAGGCAAACCGACTGAGGCAGGAACTGCCGAAGGAGGTGCAGGACACGCTGTCGAAACATGAGCTGGCGGGAAGTCTCACCGATCCGGACTATATCGCCGCCTCGCGCGTCTTCTATGACCGCCATGTCTGCCGCGTGGTGCCGTGGCCGCCTGAAGTGGCGCGCACTTTCGCGATCATGGACGAGGACAATACCGTCTACCGCAACATGAACGGCCCGACCGAATTTCATGTCATCGGCACGATGAAGGACTGGACGATCGAAAACAGGCTCGACCGCATCGAAGCCCCGACGCTGCTGATCTCGGGAAAATACGACGAGGCGACGCCTTTGGTGGTCAGGCCCTATCTCGAACGTGTTCCCGGCTGCGAATGGGTGCTCTTCGAAAATTCCAGCCACATGCCGCATGTCGAGGAAAAGCAGCTTTGCCTGGCGACCGTTTCGACTTTCCTGTCACGGCACGATTGAGAACGCAGCCAATCCGCTTCTTCCGCGGAAATGACGCTTGGGATAGTCTCCGTCCCATTCGAGAGCGAATGGAACGGACCAATGAACGATCATCCGCAGACAGGAAGCGCGACCATCCTTGCAACGAGCAGGGGGCGTGGCTGGCGCGGCCTGGAGGCCGAGCTGTTGCGCATTCCGCCCGGCCGCACGCATATTGCAGGGACGCCCTATCATCGCCTCGGAATCCATGTCGGCCGACCGGTGCGGGCGCAATGCCGCTGTGACGGGCGGGAGCATCGCCGGCTGCAGAAACATGGCGATATCGATGTGGTGCCAGCCGGCCTGGATGGCGCCTGGGAAGACGACGGCGAATGCATGATCCTGCGGCTGAAGATCAGCAAGGATCTTTTCGATCAGGCTGCCATCGACCTCGGACGCGATCCCGCGGAGGCGATGGCGCCGAAATTTCAGCTCCGCGATCCGCGGCTCGAGGCAATCGCCTGGGCCTTGAAAGCGGAGCTCGAAGCGGACGTGCCGTCCGACCATCTCTATGCCGATACGCTGGCGACAGCCTTGGCGCTCCGTCTGGTCGAAGCCGGCAGCGGCAGTTCTCGCCCGGCGGATGCCGGTAGAGCGCTCTTGCCCCGCCAGAAGCGGATACTTGCCGACTACATCGAGGACAACCTCGACGCGCCGCTTTCGCTTGCCGAACTTGCCGGTCTTGCCGGGCTCAGCCTATCGCATCTGAAGACGCAATTTCGAAACAGTTTCGGCATGCCGCCGCATCAATATGTGATGCACCGCCGGATCTCGCGCGCCGAGGCACTGATCCGGAACTCTGGCCTGCCGCTGAGCCAGATCGCGCTGGAAGCAGGCTTCGCGCATCAAAGCCATATGGCAAACAGCATGAAGCGGCTGCTCGGCATCAGCCCGGGCACCATCGCCCGCCTGGTCAATTGACGAAAAATGGCCGATCCTGCAACGGATCGGCCGAATGCGCAGGCCAGATCCGCGACATCAAGGCATCCTCTTTCGATAGCGAATAAGCGAAGGAGAGATCATGTTTGTCATCTTCGGCGCCACCGGCAAGGTCGGCAAGGCAACGGTAACAAGTCTTTCGGCCGAGGGCGCTCCCGTCAGGGCGGTGCTCCGTGATCCCGCCAAGGCTGCACCACTTGCAGCACTCGGATGCGAGATCGCCATTGTCGAGATCGGCGATGCCGATGCCATGGCCGGCGCGATGAGGAATGCGACGGCCGTCCAGCTCATCTGCCCAATCGACCCGCATGCTGCCGATGCCAGCCGCCAGATGCTGCGATCGATCGAGCGGATGGCGGAAGCGATCGATGCCGCCCGGCCGCCGCGCGTCCTGGCGATCTCGGATTACGGAGCACATCTGACGATCGATACCGGCATTACCAGCCTGTTCCGTGCGATGGAGGAACGGTTCCGGCAGTGCGCTACCAGGATGGTCTTTCTGCGTTCAGCCGAACATATGGAAAACTGGGCACGCTACCTGAAGATCGCCGGCGAGACCGGCATACTGCCCAGCATGCACCAGCCGCTGTCGCGGCCTTTCCCGACCGTCTCCGCTGCCGATATCGGCGACATGGCCGCCGACCTTCTGCTGGCCGGCGAGGATCACGGACCTTCGCCGCGGATCGTCCATGGCGAGGGGCCGCGTGAATACACGGCGCTCGAGATCGCTGCGGCCTTGGGGCGATTGTTGACCCAGGACGTCGTCGCACGCGAACTGCCGCGCGCCGATTGGCCGGCAACACTGATGCGTGCAGGGCTTTCGGCCAGCTATGCCGATCTGATCGTCAGGCTCGCCGATGTCCACAATAAAGGCCTGATCGGCGTGGAAGCCGGCGTCGGCGAAATCCGCCGCGGCCGCACGGAACTTTCCGCTGCCCTTGGACCATTTCGTCCTGATGCTCAGCGGGTTGTGTCGTGAGGGACTCGATCACGTCAGGCGTGGAGAGGAGTCTTGCCAGGGATGATAGGTTCCGATGACCTCTATCGGCCGACCAGCCATTTCTTCGCAACGCGGCATGCCATCGTATAGGCCGGATCGAAGACGTTGCCGACATCATAACGGACGACCTGGCCGAGCAGATGGCTGGCGGCCGTCCTGTCCAGGCCGTAATCCGACGCCAGCCAGGTCAGCATTTCGCTGGTCGCATGCTGGAGCGCCTGGTCGAGGGGCCGGGCGTTGCCGATGGTGAAGATGTCTTCGGCGGTTTCCCCGCGCGGCCAGACCAGGCCGGCCTGCTTTTCCACCGTCAGCCGCACCGTGACTTCGAAGGTCGTCTCGACGCCGGTGCCGACGATCTCGCCATCCCCCTGCACGGCATGGCAGTCGCCGAGAAAGAACAGAGCGCCGGGAGCGGCTACGGGCAAGCGGACCGTGGTGCCCGGACCGAACAGCCGATAGTCCATGTTGCCGCCATATTCGCCGCTGGTCGCGGTCGAGATCGCCTGGCCGAGGCTGGGCGCCACGCCGAAACAGCCGATCATCGGGGCGAGCGGCAGGACGAAATTTTCGAGGCCTGAGACGGGCTCGGAAAGCCGGGCGGTCAAGGCCTCACGGTCGATCGTCCAGATGGCGATATCGCGCGGCGGAAGGTCGCGAACCGCTTCGGGATCGACGACATTGGCGGCAACGACGCTGCCGGTAAAACCCGTATTCCTGGTCGGGATCATGCTGATGATCTCGACCTTCAGCGCATCTCCGGGTTCGGCCCCTTCGACGAAGATCGGGCCGTTCATCGGATTGCCGCCAGGTGCCTGCTTGATGCCATCCTTGTCATGCCCGGCAGCGTCGAGCGTCTCGGTGATGACGGTATCGCCGTCGGCGATATGGAGTGCCGGCGGAAGAGAGCCGATAACATTGTGAAAGCTCGTCGGAATGAAGCGGTGCGTGGTCATGAAATACGGCTCTCGCTCGTTTCGAATGTCATGAGCCTGCGGCTGAACTGCCCGGCGGAGAGAGTTTGAGACTAGATCAGAGATTGCCTGCAATGCCAATATCCGCAGCATCGCCCGAATAAGGGTCGTTTGCGAGAGGGTTGGATCCTACGCTAAGGCTTCGGCCATCCGATATGTCGACCCGAAGGGGGAATTCAGGGATTACGGAAAACGTCCTCGGCTTAGCGTAGGATTCCAACCCTTGCGACGTAGTAATGGATTTTAGGAGATTTGCGATGATTCTGCCAGAATTCGCGGCTGACTGAACGCGGCCACGGCCGAGCAGACGCCGGCGACTTGCAATGCCGCGCCGATCGCTTCCGCAGAGGAAGGCAACCGGCTCTCAAACATAAATCCATAGGCGAGGCCAAACACCGTTTCAGCAACGATCAGCTGAGCCGAGAGTGCCAACGGCAGGCTACGAGAAGCGACCACCCAACACCACGTCGCGAACCACGAACCGGCCAGCTCCATGATCAACGCCCATCCAATAAAACGGAAGAACTCGAAAGTAGGGGCCATTTCCAACAGTTGGAAAGAGGTCAGGGGCAAAAGCAGAAAGCTGCCAATCGCCGCGCCTATGCCTTGCAGCCCCGTCCATTGTAGTCCGTCCGGTGCGTCGGTCGCTCGCATCACCACTGCATTTACCAGCCCGTAGACGATCCAGATTGCCAGAGCTGCCAGGCTGGCAAGGGTGCCGAGCACAATCGACGTCGTATTGGAAACGTCGGCCGCGCTGATCGTCGCAACATTCACGATCGCCACGCCGATCCCGATCAGCACCAAGGGCAGGGCAAGTGCCTGCCACGGCGCGGAACTATCCCGAATATTGGCAATGATTGCGAGGAAAACGGGCATCGTGCCAATGATAACCGGCGGGAGCGCCGCTCCCGCAAGCTGCACGGCGAAAGCCGCGCTGACGAAATAGCCCACATATCCAGCACCACCGAGAAGCAGGCCGATGAGGAGCCGGGACGGTGCAATTCCGGTGGGCCGAAATCGTCGATCGACCATCAGGAGCAGGCAGGCCAAACCGAAGATACCATAGCGGGCAACGGTCAAATCCCATGCCGTGAACGGCACGACGGCACGTGGTGCAACGAAAGTCAGTCCCCACAATGCGCAAGTGGTTAGGCCCGCAATGATCCCAAGCAGCATAATTTTCTCCCGATATGTGGAGCCATCATGCAATGTGATCTGGCTATTTTATATGGAAGGAGATGGGAAAATCGGTTATCTTCATCGCCATGTCGAAGGCAAAAGCACCTCAAAACCTTCAATCTGGAAACTCAACGCTTGACCAGACGGACGCGCGCATACTTGCCGCGCTCGATTCCGATGCCCGCTTGTCGATAAGTGAGCTTGCCCGCCTCGTCGGCATGTCCGCGCCGAGTGTGTCGGAGCGGGTTCGCCGTTTGGAAACCACCGGCGTCATCCGGGGTTTCACCGTCGACGTGGATACGCGCGCAATCGGCTACCAGATACGGGCGATGGTGCGGATCAGGCCACTCCCCGGCAAGCTGCACTTGGTCGAGAAGCTCATTCAGGAGCGGCCGGAGTTTGTCGAATGCGACAAGATCACCGGCGACGACCCCTTCCTCGCCCGCCTGGCCGTCCATTCGATCGAACAGATGGACGATGTTCTTGAAGCCCTCTCCGAACATGCCGTCACCAGCACCGCCGTCATCAAGGGAACCTCCGTCAAACGGCGCTTGCCGCCTCTGTAGCGAAGGTCCGGCAGCGCGTACCCCTGGCGGCCTTACCTATACTGAGGTGATCGACCTGATCGCCGGCCTCGGCAGGCGGGCTGGGATCGCAGGGTTTGATCTCACCGGGCTTTATCCTCCCGCTGACATTGGCGGCTTGTCAGCCCTGACCGCCGCGCGCGCCTTCTCGTCAACGTGACCGGCGCCATCGTCCGACAAGTTTGCAATCCGGAGAAGATAATCAGCCTCGACCAACGTCGAGGCCGATGAAATCAGCGTTCAGAATTTGAAACTGGTGCCGACCGTGACCTTTTGCTGATTGACCTCGAAATCGCCGAGTGCCGAGCCGAAATCCTTGCGTCCGAAGTCGTCATAACGATATTCGGCGCGCATCACGATATTGTCGGTCAGAGCCTGCTCCACACCGCCGCCGGCCGTCCAGCCGATCAGAATGTCGTCCTTCTTGGCAATGCCGGGCACGTCGACTTCTCCACCGGCCGCGGCCAAACCGCCGGTTCCGTAGATCAGTGTGCGGTCCAAGGCATATCCGACGCGGCCACGCGCCGAGCCATCCCATTTCAGGGCAACGTCGCTTCCATCTTTCCAGTTGTAGTTGAAGTCGTTCTCGATACCGAAGACGAAAGGGCCATGCTGGAAATTATAGCCGCCATAGATGCCGGTGGACCCGCTATCGAGATCCTGCTCGGAACCGTTGAGATAGTTCGCATGGCTCGCGGTGTATCCGCCCTGAAGCCCAAGATAAAATCCCGACCAGTCGAAGGCCGACTGGTTCTGTCCCTGTGGGATGTAAGCAGGATCTTGAACCACGGCATCGGCGGCAAAGGCCGGCACCGCCGAGAAAGCCATGGCGGTCAGCGCGATTATCTTTGTGTACATTAAAGTGCCTCGTCATTTCGATTATTGGAGAAGGCGTCAGCAAACCGGCAAGTCGGCTGGGACCGATGCATTATGCTGCGGCTCGGTGTTGCTGTTTGCGTTTTATTGTTGAGATATGTTGTGGCGCCTTAGGCGTCCTGGACACGTCGCGTGCGCCAAGGTCGCGCGGCTTCAAGACGGGTCAGTGGAAGTGTCCGTGGCGAACCAGCGCCAGCGCAGATTCACCATCTAAATCAGTAAGCGTTCCACATAGGATTGGCGTGAGCAGATTCCTGTCGCCCGGCGGAATTCGTAACAACGCGAGCGTTCAGAGACGGTAACGAACGCAGCAAGCCGGGGACGTTCCAAATTTAATCCAGTGTACGGATGCCTAGTGATCCAAGAAGCAGTTCATGCTGATCGCGGCTGACGACCATGGAATCAAATGATCGAATGGAGGAAATGTCAAACCCTTCAATAGAAGCGTATGCGAGCGTCACTCCGTCCAGCGAGGAGCCGGTGAGATCCGCGTTAACTAGGTTTGAGCCGCGAAAACTAACATAGTTAAGCTGGCTGCCCGACAGATCGCATTCGCGCATATCGCAGGTTTCAAACTGGCTCTCTTCGTAGTCGCCCTTGGCGAACATCGTCAGGTGCATCTTGCAATTGATGAAAACAACGCCGCCCTTTATGACCCGGCGCGCCGTCTGGCGATGGACCGCGCAGCCGAACTTCATCTGGACTGCGTTGCAATCTGTAAGGGCAAGCCGATAGGCCGATCCCTTTGAAAAGGTACTGTGCGCGAGATCGGATGTGTCGAACTTGGCGTAGGAAAGGTCACAGCGATTCCAATGCGTGGCCGATCCACCTTCTGGATCATAAAATGAACACTTGGCGAAAACAGCTTCCCTGAAACTGCAATCGGTGAAATGGCAGCCGATGAAACGGGAGTCGTGAATTTGGGCAAGGTCAAAATTGCAATCCGTGAAGCGGCATCGATGAAATTGCACCTCACGCAGCCGATACTCTGACATGTCATCGTTTTTAAAGCTCATGTCGGTCACGACTGTCGTTCGTTGGCACGCTTCCTCCAGCGACATCATCACCTCGCTTCTCCTTGGATGTTGAAGACATTATTCGAGTTATGCGCCATAGGACCCCGCAATCCGACGGAAGGCAGCCGATGTGTCAATTTCACCAGTGTGACTTTCATTGTTTGCTGGGAGGACCAGAGAAAAAGCACATTCTCCGTCGGCTGCTACTAAGGTTCTTTTTTGCGTACCGGAGGCAATTGGTCGAAAACGCCACCTCTATGTAAGCAAGAATGCCTTTGGTTGACGAGGTGGCGCAGGGTTTCGACTTCCTGGTCGATCACGAGCTCGGCGAGCTTTTCGCGCCGGTCGATCCGTAGCACGGCAGCGATCGCATTCAGCTCCTCGGCGCGGCTGCTTTGCGCCAAAAGCGGGCATGCGCGCCTGTCTCAATAGGGAGCGGAGGCAAAAAGCCTCAATCAATCCTGCACCGCCTCATCAATTTGATATGGCCACTCATTCGATTCCGGCAAACGACAGCTTGACTGCCCTCTCTTAACGGACTTTCAAACCCATTTCCGCCAAGAGATCCCCCGCCTGACTTCTGGAGATTGTCGCCCCTTTAAACTTTCGAGCATCGTGCAGCCTGAGGCCTCCGAGATCGGCTCCCCTAAGATCCGCGCCCTCGAACCGCGCATCGACCAGATGCGCGTCCCGAAAGCTGCAGTCGTCGAAGACGGCATCTCGAAAATCGCACCTTGAAAGGTCCGCTGAACTGAAATCGACTTTGACGATGATCATTTTTCGAAAGGAAACGGCCGGAAGTTGGGCCGCTATGAGCAGGGTCTCCGTGAAGGAAACGCCCATGAATTTTATGCGCACCATACGAGCGCCCGTTAATTTGCAGCCGGAAAATTCCGCTTCATTCAACCTCGCTTCAGTAAAGTTCGCGTTGTTGAAATCGCATTTGCTGAACACAACGTCGTCTAGGTGCGCTCCCACGAAATTGGCAAATGGGCCACGGGAGCCCTCGAATCGTGCACCTTCGAGATCCGTGGCCTGAAAATTCACTTTGCTAAGCCGACAGTTTTCGAAACGCCATTGTGCCATCCTAAGACCCGACAGGTCAGCCTCTTGGAGATCGCAGTCCTTAATCACCACCGGCGCTCCCGCCGCTAGGAGCTTCGTGACAAACTCACGATCCACCATACGACTTTCAACCAACGCAACGTCTACACTCATTTTCCTACTTTCCATGGGAGCAGATTGGGAGGAGGGCGCTGCTGCACTACTCCACGAGACACAAGCCTGGAGGACGTCAGTAGCTGTTCAACCAATCGAACATCGCCTCACCCTGCTTGCGCAAGTCGACGGACATCCCGACCATAATTTCATCCTTGTCCTCGGCCAACTGAGTGAGGGCTTCCATCGCGAAATCATCCGGGGACATCATGTATTGATTGACCGCTTCGGCGCTGCGGTGCCACCAAGGTCCGTATCCACGATCCGTGGAATCATCTCGACGACGCGGATGCTCGTAGCTTCAACTGGTGACCCAGCGAGAGCATGAAGGAATGGATGGCCGCCTTTGCCTTCGCCAGCGCACTCTCTTGTCGCCCGCAAATAATCACTCGGTTTCCGCGCACGGCGAGTTGTCTGACGAGAGCGAAATCGATGCCGGTCCCGCCGCCAGTGGCGAGGATAGTGTTGTTGTTCAGATCCATTGTCGAACGTCCTTCCGTGTTGACAAGAAGGTGCGCCGGCGAAAATCGGGTTCCAGCGGCACACCTTCAAAACCGGCAAGTCCGGCTTGAGGTGTCGCGGATACCCAACAGGGAGAGTTGACGCCCGGCATTGGGCGGCGGCCGGGCTACCATCCGACCTGCACTCTTTCGACGTGAGTGCGTGTAGCAGACGTCTCGGGGGGCTGCAACTCGCTATTCGACGGACCACCGCGACATGGTCAGGGCGGTCCTCGAAGGAATTGCAATGTTGACTGTCGGCCTTGTTGGTCGAAACGGAGTCGCGATTCGTGCTCTTAGGTCGAGTCCGCGCAAGTTCCATAACATACATTACGCCAAACATGTGTGTAGCCGGGTACATTCTATTTCCAAGCGCGACATGCCAGAAAAAACAATGGCTTCCCTTTGGAGATTTTGGAATGTCTCGATGCTATTTGCAACTGACCCTCGCCGATCGGCATCGCCTCCACCAGCTCGTCGAACGCAAGGTGCCGGTCAATGAGATGGCGCGCCAGCTCGGCCGGCACCGCTCGACGATCTATCGCGAGATCAGGCGCAATACATTCCATGATCGCGAGCTTCCCGAATATAGCGGCTACTTCTCGACGGTTGCCGACGACATCGCCAAGGATCGGCGGCGGCGCCTGAGGAAGCTCAGACGGCATCCGCAATTGCGCGAACTGGTCATCGACAGATTACAGGCCGCCTGGTCGCCGGAACAGATCGCCGGCCGTCTGCTGACGGACGGCCTCAGCCTCGTTCGGATCTGCGCCGAGACGATCTATCGCTTCGTCTACGGCAAGGAAGACTATGGCTTGGGCCTCTATCGCTACTTGCCCGAGGCGCGTCGTAAACGCCGGCCTCGTAGCTCCAGGAAACCACGCGATGGCGTGTTTCCTGGAGCTACGAGAATATCGCAACGGCCTGATTTTATTGGTGACCGGTCGCAATTCGGTCATTGGGAGGGCGACCTGCTGATCTTCCGACGTGATATGGGCAATGCCAACGTAACCTCATTGGTCGAGCGCAAAGCCGCTACACCGTGATGATCAAAAACCAGAGCCGGCACTCACGGCCGATCATGGACAAGATCATCGAAGCATTCTCTTCCTTGCCGGCGTTCGCACGCCAGAGCTTCACCTTCGATCGCGGCACCGAGTTTGCCGGATTCAGGGCTTTGGAAGATGGTATCGGCGCACGCAGCTGGTTCTGCGATCCCAGCGCACCGTGGCAGAAAGGCGCGGTCGAAAACACCAACAAGCGCATCCGCCGCTTTATGCCAGGCGACACCGACCTTGCAGCCGTATCGCAACCCGACCTGATCCAGCTCGCCCGCCATCTCAACGACCAGCCGAGAAAGTGCCTCGGCTACAGAACGCCCGCCGAAGTCTTCCTCGCTCATTTGCAAGACGGCGCCTGATCCCCTACCCTCAAAATTGGCATGATGCGCTTGGGTTAGATTCTCCACCGCAAAGTTGAAGTGTCCTGATCCTGCAAAGTTGGAATGTCACTCTCCTCACGTTTTGATGACGTGGGAGATTGCGGATGGGACTGATAGCGATGAGCGAACGTGATCTGCAGCGGATCGAGGTTTTGTCGAAGGTGATCGCCGGCCGCATGACGCTGGTGTCGGCGGCGCATGTGCTTGATCTGAGCGAGCGCCAGGTGCGCCGTCTGCTGGAGCGGATCCGAACTGACGGTGCGGCGTCGATCCGGCACAAGGCGATCGGCCGGCCGTCGAACAACCGGATTAGCGACGGTGTTCGCGATTACGCGGTGACGCTGGTTCGCGAACGCTATGCGGATTTTGGGCCGACGCTAGCGGCCGAGAAGCTTGCCGAGCGCGATGGATTGCGTGTGTCGCGCGAGACGTTGCGCAGCTGGATGACGGAGGCCGGACTTTGGCTGTCGCGCAAGCAGCGCCGGACGTTTCATCAGCCGCGGTTGCGTCGCGAAGCCTATGGCGAGCTGGTGCAGATCGACGGCTCCGAGCATCGCTGGTTTGAAGATCGCGGACCGCCGTGCTCGCTCTTGGTGTTTGTCGATGATGCGACGGGCAGATTGATGCAGTTGCGCTTTGTACGATCGGAGAGCACGTTCACCTATTTCGACGCGCTCGAACTTTACTTGAAGGAGCATGGCGCTCCGATCGCCTTTTATTCCGACAAGCATACGGTGTTCCGGGTGGCGAAGAAGGACGCCAAGGGTGGCCAGGGCATGACCCAGTTCGGCCGTGCACTATCGGAACTAAATATCGAGATTCTTTGCGTAAATTCGAGTCAGGCCAAGGGTCGTGTGGAACGGATGAACCGGACGCTGCAGGATCGGCTGGTGAAGGAATTACGGCTGGCTCAGATCTGCGACATGGAGGCGGGCAACGCGTTTTTGCCTGGCTTCATGGACGACTTCAATGCCCGGTTTGCGATTGTCCCTGCCCGGTCCGACGACCTGCACCGGCCGATGAACCGCCCGATCGACTGCAAGAGATCCTGTGCAAACGCGAGCAGCGTTATGTCGGATCACAGTTGACGTTTTCGTTCGAGCGCAAGCGGATCATGCTGGAGGAGACCGAGGTGACGCGCGGATTGGCGGGCCGCTATGTCGAGACCTATGCCTATGCGGATGGCCGATTGGATGTGCGGTGGAAGGGGTATTCCCCAGGAGGGATCGATTGTTTATCAGAGTCAAACCCTGCTTTGCTGAAACAGACCATCGACCAGTTGCAGCTTTGATCGAGCCGCAAAATTATACTCCAGTGCAATTTATCAACATCGAATAAGTTGCTCAAGAGGGAAAGAGCTGAGACTTCGCCGCGACCGGCTTCATTGCAGGCGTGAGAAACAGAAGCTTTCAGGCAGCCGGTCCGATGATCGTCGAAATTGGCGCGAGAAGCGAGGAGGCTTCGGTCGAGAGACGTGGTCGATTTGGGAGCCGTAAGCCGACCGTTGGCTTTCGTTTCATCAGTCCGAAAAGCTGCCGTCAGAACAAGTGCTTCACGTCGTCGTCCGTGACGAAATCGACGCACACCCCTCCCCGGAAGCGGTTGCTTTGCGGTGCCTCGATCACGATCTTGAAGGAGGTGCCGTTCGGGTTCGCGAACGATTGTCCGAGACTGCTCTCCTTGGGTCGTCAGTTGCAGCCGCGGTCGGCGATCATCTGAAGCAGTCCGGTCATTGATGGCTCCCAGACGCCAGAGGTTCCGCCTCGGCCTCCACGATAAACCGCGCCCGCTCGTACAACTCGTCGAAGGTGACGACCTCTGGGCGGATCAGGTTCCGTCGAAACAGCTCGAAGCTCCGGAAGCGACGCTCATTGACGCCGTGCTCACCCTGGAACTCGGTCAGCCTGCCACAGATGACGAACGAACGAGGTTCGGTGGTGAACAGGGTCTCACCTGTCAGCTCGCCGTCGGCATCCGTAATCGCCTCCTGAGCGCGCCAACCTTCTAGTGCGGCCGACACGGTGCCCTGCACCTGTGCTACGGCTCCAGACAGGTCGCGGGAAGGCTGCCAGATCCCCGGACGATAGGTGTCGGCCGAAACCAGCGGCGAGTCATGGCGCTTTATCTCCACGAAGCAGGCCGTCGAGATCAGCGCGCGGGACCTCAGCAACGCATCGACGCGCTTGCCAGGTCCGGAGATCGAGAAACCCTTAACCACCTGCTCGAGCTTGCGATTGGCGAATGGCCCGAAATGGATAAGCGACAGGCCGCTGCCAAAAATCCAGGGGTTGGCCTCGAAGAACTGCTGCCACACGTCCTCCGGGCCTTTCGGATGCCGCTCGAGCACGGAGAGGAAGTGGTCTCTGTCGTTCAGGAGGCGTTCGAACTCTCGGAGCTGGCGTTTCCGGTACCCGAGGGCGACCACATCTTCGGACGTAATCTCGTTCCTGGCGAGCGCCGCCAGAAGCTCCTGATTGTCGGCGACGATCCTGCGCATCTGGTCGGGCCGCAGCAAGACCTGCTCGAGATCCGCGTCGGTGATGTTGACCTTGCCCGCGTCCGGAAAGTGGATCTGCTTCAGATTCGTCAGGAACTTAAGGAGCGTGGCGATCTCGTCCGGCATAAATGTGAAGTGCTCGCGCGCCAGCCCGGACCCGGTGAACTTCTGAAGCGTGACCGTCTGGAATGCGCGGTCGTCCTCCATGAAGGTCGCCTTGATGTGAACCCGGCCGCCCGGCGAATGCCTCAGAGTAACCTCGTCCTTCACGTCGCAGAAGGCGTAGCCCGGCCCCCCGTCGATGTACTTGTTGCCGATGCGCAGCCGCATGCCCTTGAAGTCCGTGACTGAGGGTCCGACGTAGGTCTTATCCGTCCGGCTGCGCTGGTAGATTGTCAGCTCATCTGCTTCGTCCATCGGTGGTTCCTTTCCCAGTGGACCAGTCTACCATGAGTTTACAGGATGCCGTTGGGTCAGGAGCCGCTTTCCCCAAGCATGAGCGCCGCAGGCGTTTCTCGAGTTCTTCGCGCCGAGTCCCGAACCCGGGCGACCATACGAGGCCCCGTCGAGACCGCATGCCAATCAAAAAACGTCGGTTTCCGGCTCGCCGCTAGCGATTGTGAACGGCCAAAAGGGGAGCGCCAAGCGGAAGCGATTTCCGCCATCGGCCCTAAGCGGACGTCTTAATTCAACTGCCCCCACCTGAGAAGCTATCTATGTCTTCCCGAGTGAGGTTAGAATAGTGATTCCCCACTTCGCCACCGAACTTTTCGAGCTTCAGGCCAAATGAACGGCAGAATGTGGCGTACTCGTTCTCATCGCTAGCTCGGGAAACTGGACGAGATAGACTTGGAATCGCGGTGAAACTAGTCTCACTCGAAACAAAGCCGAAACCCGCCCTCGCGCGATAAAGGAAATAAGCGGTCTCGCATGCCCACACACGCTGCGCTGTGTATGCCCTTTCGATTTGATCCTGAACTGACATGGCCGATATAACGCTTCGGTGATATTCATACAGAGCACTGACGTTAGATGAAGCCAGATCGCCCCTGTCATAGAGAGCGATAAAAAGGACTTCGTTGCCTAACTGAAAGAACAACGTCCCGGATTGTATATTGTGGACGAAATCGAAAGATGAAATCGGTGTGAGGGCTTTAAATCGAAGCACAGTGCCGAAAGGATCAGGAGAAATTTCCCCTTCTTGGGACCAAATTTTGTAGAGGCGCTGAAACAGCCAGATTTCGGAGCCGAAATCCCCAACCTCCCAGAAGAAAGGGGGATGTTGGCGAGCGGATATCCACTTTGAGGGACGCATTACGGTGGATCAAACCGACATGGACCTTGAAGGCCCAAAGATAAATTTCCTGTAACGTAGCGGTACCGCGAGACAGCCTCTCTTCAGTTTTACCGAATCGAGCGTTGTGTTCTTTCGCTGCTGGGACTACGGCATTCTTATAGGAGATGGTGGTTCCATTCGGTATATTGTATGTTTCTTTGTCTAGCCCGCATCGCTTTTGCATCCAGCGCGGCAGGACGTGCTCCTCTGTAGAAATTTCTTCTCCACTAAACATGCATTTCATCGCTTGCCCCTGTTTTTTTGGTGTTGATCCTCCTTACAAAGACAAGTGACGCGCAATACAACCAGTGATTGCATCCTTTTCGCCCGCATTCCCATCCGAGCGGTCGTACACGCAACTTGGCTACGTCTGCTGTTGGCGCACAGGCGACGTGGCGCTGCGGCGGAGCTATTTCCGCTCTCGGGTGCGCGCGATGAAGATCTCTACGACCGAATTGGCGGCGCGAAGCTGCCTCTCCATGGCTCATCTTCTATCTCCGCTTTAAGACGGAAGCAGTCGTGGCACCGTTGTATCTGATTGCGGGAAATACGGGTTGGCCCGTTCCCACATACGCTGAACCGCTCATTATCCGAATCACTGGTGCCCACAAACACGCAATTACTCGAAGCGTGATTCACGAATTCACCGATCGGGCGTTGGAGGCAATCACCGAAGCACTCGAGCGCTGATAACCCAAGTCGCCGATTCGCTTAAACCAGCATTCGCGCAATGACTGGTTCGCCCAGAGCCGCCTTCACTTATTGCGCCGAAAGCGCAGACGCCGATCCACCTATACACCTATTCGCTGATTGGCCTGCACCCGATGACGGCTTCGCACAGTCGCCCGTTGACCCGCTCGCTCAAACGCCACTCGACGAAATGAGAGGCACTCATTTCGCATTGCTAATCAAGTGAACTGCTCATCTGCTTAAGGGTTTCCCGCGGTAGTCAGCAGCCTTTCAGAGGATTTCTGGAATCCACACAGCACGAACACCGCCCGTGTTCCGACGGCGTTCGCTTTGACACCAAGCCTCGGAAATTCCACACCGGAAGCACACTGCGGCGATCGCCCCTCGGGCGAAACGGCAATTGGTATACCAATAGCCTATCCTGCCATCTCTAACCAAAACGGTCTGACCATCGCGCCCGCGGCGCCAATGCTGTTGCGAGTGGTCAGACCGTTTTGGTTAGAGATGCTGAAGCGAGCCGTCGTCGTGAGGTGTCGAGATGTCCGTGACCAGAGGGAACGGGCATCGATGACATTCGAACGATGAGACGGCGAGCGCACCGCAGGAGAGGGCGTGCACCTGGAGCGGATGCCCGAAGCATGAGGGCGCAGCGGAAGGTGCACGCCCTCTCCGTCTTGTTTGAGGAAGTCGCGGCAGCGTCCGTCTACCGGCCCGAAAGGCCGGACGGGTCTCGACCCGCACCACAGGAAGAGGGGAGTTTGAGGGGAGAGGCGGGCAAGTCTCTTCCCTCAAGACTGCACGCTGGCTCGATGCCAGCAAGCGGTCAAGCCACCGGGAGAGACGAGAGACGGCAGAGCCGCCTCTCGTCTCATCAGCTCAATCGTAGACGACGCGCGCAGCGCTGATGGCGACACCTGTCTCCCGCGCAATATCGCGGATGACCGCAGCAAGGGGACCGAGTTCCGCTTCAACGGTTCTCGGATAGCAGACTTCGATGCCGTCGCAGTCTGCCGACAGTGCATTGTGCCACTCGCCGCCGTTTACCCGGTACTCGTAGGTGAAGTAATCGATCTCCAGCTCATCGAGGAGCACGATCGTTCGGCAGGCGAAAATCTCCTCCTCACCTTGAAGCTGGCACGATATCGTCCCCTCCTGATCATCGCCGGCAACCAACTCCCGCTGCAGATCCAGGATGTGGCGCGTCGAGTGGATCGCTCCATCGAGACCGGCCAGCAGCCGGTCATGCAGCGTCTTTAGCAATTCATCCTCGCAACCGACACGATCGGCGAGAACCAACAACCTGTAGCCTGCGAGAACCGCATACTGCTTCACGTAATCCCACTCATTTGACATATCAGAGTCTCCTTTCGTATCTGACGGAAGGAGACCGCACCGTAGCCGCGAGGGGTCAGGGATCGCATCGCGACCGCCAGAGGCGGCAAGCGGAGGAACCGATTTTTGTCGTGGCGCGTCAGCGGCGCGACGGAAAAATTGGAGGGGCCGCGCAGTCCTTGACGCCGGAGAGGCGGGTGTAAACTGGGCAGTCAGAGAGAGATAGACCACGGCGCCAAAGGCGCCGTGTCCGTTTGCCGAGCGCAGCCGGCCCTGCAACTTTTCCACCCGGCTGACCGCCAGACAATCGCGCTGGCGGTGCGGCAGCTGCGAGAGGGGCGTCACCCGGATGGGCGGAGACCGCTCGCGGGCTCCGTGAGCGCCAGCGAATAGCACCGTCCGCCGCAGGCGGCTCGCCCGGGACCATACTGCCGGTCCGACAAAGCATCACCGTCTTGAATCAATCGAGGCCGACCGATTCAAATCTCTCGTTGGACGCGGAGTCCGCTCTCAGCGATCCTGCCGCTATGATCGCCCAGCCCTACCAGCTCTATGTTGAGCGCACAGACCCCACGAAAAACATGGCTCGCTACTATGCCATGTCGATCGAGCCCACCCTGTTCGGCGAAGCATGCCTCACCCGCCGGTGGGGGCGCATCGGCGCTGGCGGTCAGAAGCTGGTGCATCATTTCAGGCGGGAGGAGGAAGCGGTCACGCTCTTCCTCGAGCTTCTGAGAAAGAAACGCTCGCGCGGATACAGACCAAGACTGCATTCGCGGCAAGGACCCCTCGCCTGACCGGCGACGAACTTTTCCGAACCGCCATCCCTTCTGCCGATCACTGAGGGCGAAGCGAAGCTTCGAGCCTGACCGACGGTCGATCCGGCGGTCAGGCTTGGCGACATGGCAAAAGCCTCCCTCAGAAGGGAGGCTCGGCGCTGACGCGGCCTTCTTCCTCCGCCATGAAGACTTCTCGTTCGGCCAGCGCCAGTTCGAGTTCCCCCGCGATCTGGAGGCGCTCGTCCGGGTGTGCGTTCCGCAGCTCGGCCTTGAGTTCCACGATGGTCCGGTCCAGTTCGTTCGTCATGTCGTCGTCTCCTTGACTTTTGTGAGACGACGCGCGCAGTCATGGCGGGATGGAGGGGTCAAGGATCGCGATAGCGACCGGCGGAGCCGGCGGGTGGGGGAACCGATTTTGTCGGAGCGGAGGGAACCGGAGTGGAGACAAAATTGGGGGAACCGCTCGTCCTTGAGGCCTTCATCCCGCCATGGCATCCTCGGGCGGACTGAGCAGACATTTCCTCTCCGTATGGCACCAGAGGAGCCGGAGTCGGGCTCGAGGCCCGGCTCCGACTCGGTCGTCTCAGGACTCGTCGCAGCCGTAGCGGCCAACGAGATCCAGCAACACATCGCCATGACACGGCAGCGGCGCGCAGAAGCAGACGAGGTTCTTGCCGCTAACTTCCCGAGCGCGGCCATCAGTTCCGGTTGCCGCTCGATCCAAACGCGGTACTTTGTGATCACATCCGCGCGCGAACCGTCGCGTCCGATGACGAACGGATTCCCCCATTTGCTCGGACGCCCGATATAGACCTGAGTCTCGGTCGAGCGCTTTCCAGCCTGGCGCACGTTGAGTACCTTGCTCATGCAGCGTTTCTCCATCGTTTCGATGACGAGAGACCCCACCGAGTGGCGGGGCCTCCCGGCCCGGATCATGCGGCGTCGCGGTTCGGGCGGTTCCAGACGAGAACGTAGTCGCCGTCCGTTTCCGCCGGCCACAGCGTCGCGTTGATCGGGGCATTGAAGCTCGGATCGTCGAGCTTGAGGGAGATGTAGGGCTCGCCGTTTCCGGAGATCGCTTTCCAGCCGGCTCCGATTTCGGCGCCGTTGGCGACGGCCCGAAAGTCCGGAGCGTCGCGGGAGACGCGCTCGATGGCGTGCAGCCGCACCTTCGTCGAAACCGTAAGGGTGCGAACGCTGCCCTGGATGACGTTGCCGTTGGTGGTGAATTCGCCGATGACTGCCATGATTAGGTTCCTTTCCGCTTTGCTCGGGTCGCGCCATTGCGACCTCGATGGCGGTGTTAGGACGGTGGCGATCGGCGCCGCACCCGAAGGGCTGGAACGCCAGTGGAAGGCGGCTGGACAGGGCTATTTTGCTTCGCGATGCAAAGGCGGGCGCCGCCCGCCGGCGGAAAATAGTCCGGGCCAGCCGTTGCGGTCAGCCGATCGAGACGCAGTCGTCCTCCGGCCACACCCGGTTCATCGAGGTCTGCGATGGTGCGCAGCTATTCAGAAGGGAAAAGGAACCGTTCGGTGCCTGAGCATCGGCATCTTTCCGCCAGCGACGGCAATTCATCGGGGACGCGGCTCTGATTCACATCGCGACAGCCTTGCGCGCCCTGCCCCGTCCCGTCAGCGCCCCTCGTGCGACGCTGCGCTATTCCAGTCGTCTCTCGCGCCGGACCGGCCGCAGCTTGGCCGTCTCCTCGGGCCTACGCCAAGCCGCCTCGATCAAGTCTGGCGTTCGTACGTGCTCCGCATCCACCGGCTCCCGTCGCCCGAAATGCCGAAGACCGCCTCATCAGGCACCGACTCTGCGACACCTTTGTCCGGCCTCCGCTTTCGCTGCAAGGCGCGGTCAGGCCCGCATCACTATCGGGTGCGATCAATACGGCCCGCATGGGCTGCGAGGACCGGCCGCAATGCCTGGCGAATGTCTTCGAGGAAACGCGGACCGAACCGACCGCGCGGCGACTGCGCCGTGTCGAAAAACCATGACCGCTCGGCGATGTCGTAGTTGTATTCGCTGACGGTGATCCAGCCGCGCTTGAAGACCGAGAGGCCGGCTCGACGCAGCTCGAGGTCGGGGATCTCAAGCACGGTCTGGTCGGAGCGCGGCGGCGTACCGGAGATCGGCAGGATAACGAGATGGGTGATGTTCTGGCGAGGATCGGGAACCGTCAGAGCCAGGCAGACCGGCCGGTCCTTCTCGCCATGCTCGCGTCCCTCCGCCGCCTGCCAGCGCCAGAGATAGGGATAGCTGACGATGGTTCCGTTCGGGAAGCGATCAGTCGTCATGATCGCCGGCCTGATATTCCGCCGATTGCCGGTCGAGTTCGCCGAGCAGCAGGTCGGCCAGTTCCGGCGGCGTTTCGCCGGCGGCGTAGACACGGCGGGGATCCTCGTTGCCCTTCAGGCGCTCGAACAGTTCAGTGGAGAGCACGACCAGCGATTCCCGACCATGCTTGGTGAGCGTGATCGGCGCGTGCCGCGCCTCGTCGTGATAGCGTCCGAAGTGACGGATGAATTCCGCCGTGGTTACGGTCTTGGTGTCCATGACAGGCTCCATAACAAGTTTTCTGCATTATACAGAAAATGCAGAAAACCACAATCGATGCACGCGCGAAGTCTGCAGAGAAAGCGGGGAGTCATGGCCCCTGCCCTTTAACACCTTCCGCCCGCTGACTTTCAACGCGGGGTTTCTCCGGCTCTCGGTCGGGCTACACGATGGAGATGACCGGCGTAGACGCTGACCGCCTTCCAATAGGCTGCCATCGGCGCCTTGTTCTGCCGCCAGCTCTTCTCGGCGCGCTCGCGAGGAGCGACAGCTCGCGTAGCAGAGCGGAAAGCGCCTGCCGCGCTTCCGGCGGCAGCGCTTTTATGTGCTGCGCCGCCGGCAATGCAAGGAGAGGGTTACTCACCTCGGCCTTTGAGGATCTGTGACGATCAGACACCGCACATCCCCTCGCATTCGTTCGGCCATAGATCGAGCTGGCCGTGGTCGGCGGCCGTCGACAGGTCCGCATATTCAAGGGGCACACAGGACCGATGGAGGAACAGCTCGCCGCGGATGCCCCGGATACCGGTGCGCAGCCGCCGGTCGATCTCGACCGCGGCGGTCCAGGCAACGGGATCGTGGTCGCGCATGTGGCGCCAGCGGCCGTTGTCATGGAAGGGGCAGCCGATGCAAGCCGACCCGGGCGGCTGGGGATAGCCGTGGTGGCGCAGCCAGGCGAGGCAATCCCTTCGGCTCATCCGCTTCTCGATCAGCGGAAAGCGCTTGACCTGCCAGGGCTCGAAGCTCGGCTTGGCCCGGATGATCTCATCCGTCGAGATGCCGATCCACTGTTCGACGACGGCGTGGTCCGGCGAGCGCTTCCGCGTCAGCCCGGCCAGGTCCCGGACTTTCCGCCTTATCGGAACGATCTTGAAATCCGTCGTGCATTGCCTTCGGATCATGCCGATCGAGACCATCTCGGTCGAGGTCCGGCGGGTGCCGATCACGGTGGTTTCCCCCTCCTCGTCCTCATCAACGACCGGCACCTCGCAACGGTCTTAACGAAGGCGGGGATAGAGGCACAGCGCTTGCCATCGGCGGCGGCGGCAAGCTCGTCGCGGATGTTGCCCGCTGAGACGATGTGGACGGGAAAGGGCAGAACGTTGCCGCACATCAGCCATGCGAGATGGTCGTAGACGGCGCGAGGCTCCCGGCCGGTATCGGCGAAAATCGCGCAATCCGGCATGGGGGCGATGTCACGTTGTCTGCAGCTTAACGGTTGAGGGATAATGGGGCGAGGATGAGCTCGACGACGATCAATTACAAAAACCACCGCTTTCCACCGCAGATCATCGCCCATGCGGTGTGGCTGTACTTCCGGTTTCCGTTGAGCCTGCGGCTGGTCGAGGAAATGCTGTTGGAGCGTGGCATTGTCGTGTCCTACGAAACGATACGGCGATGGGGCTGCAAATTCGCCGCGGCTTACGCGAAGCAGTTGCGCAGAAAGAAGCCGTCGCGAAAGGATATCTGGCATCTGGACGAGGTCGTGATTTCCATCGGCGGCCGCAAACATTGGCTTTGGCGTGCCGTTGACCATGACGGGTACGTTCTTGACGAGATCGTCCAGGCGCGGCGCGATACCAAAGCTGCCAAGAGATTGCTGGTCAGGCTGCTGAAGAAGCAAGGCTTGGCGCCGAAGCGGATCGTCACCGACAAGCTGCGCTCATATGGAGCGGCAAGACGCGACGTGATGTCGGCTGTCGAGCATCGCTCGCACAAGGGGCTGAACAATCGCGCGGAGAATTCTCACGTGCCACTTCGAAAACGAGAACGAATGATGCAGGGATTTCGATCTGCCGGCGGCTTGCAGCGTTTCATCTCGGTCTTTTCAGCAATCAGAAATCTTTTCGTCCCGCCGCACCAGAAACGCTCAGCCCTCGCCACCCACATTAATCGCATCCGCGCAATAGCGCAGTGGAAAGCCGTGACCGGCGCAACTGCGTAAGTTCATCGGCAAACGCCTTGTCGGGGATTAAGCGAACAACGTGACATCGCCCGGATCAATGCTCAGTTGGCGCAGGTGGTACGATTCCGGTCTAGCAACAGGAAACATGGCGTTCCAGACGCTGGTCGCTTCAAACGGCCAGCTGAATTCGGGATTAAAGCGGCTATCCGGCGTATCACGGTTTCTACAAGCAACTGTCCGTCGTCCAGTTTCAAGTTGACGCTGTTGGCACGCAAGAGTGCCAGCACCACGCCTGCGCGATCGGCATCCTGAGTCACTGACTGCACAAGCCGGCCGGCGGTAGGTCCGATCCTTGAAGAATATTCCTTTGGCGGCGGCCTGCAATTGATCGTGCTCAGCACTCGCAATTTGTGAGCATTGCAGACATCGCGAGATCGTCGCGCGCACGTTGACAAGGGGTTCGCTGAGCGGAATGAAGTCCATCTCGGCCGGCCCGTGCGCTTGTGCGACATCCGCATCGTTTTCCAGTGCGCCACTCGCAAAAGCGTCATAGATTTCACTGAGGCCGACCATCGAGACACCTCTTTGAAACTGGTCCGACGGGAACAAATGTCAATTTTCCGAGCGATTACTCGTACTATAGACGCGTAAACTCTGATCCTGTACCGGACTCCTGCAGATGGAACGGAACCCATGTGAGAAGACGCGAGCCCGGGAAGTGCCTGCCGCCATCTCATATCTCGCCTTCTTGCTCTTCATCTCCTCGGCTAGATCGCTGAATGACGGCTTCGCGCGCTCTGCGGTCATTCCACGCAAGTGTGTTCACAAACTCTTCGCCTCTGTGCTGTAAGTCGGACGAACGTTGCTTTGGAGGCCACCAGCCATGATCTCGCGCTGCCCCTTTTGCCACCCCAACCGTTCTGCCAAAGACGCTGCTTTGCTGGAAAACCGCAGTACGTATTTCCTTCGCAGCCTTGATCCAGTGCTGCAATGCGCGGGGATGATCATTCCCTTTCGACACGTCTCGGCACCCTTCGACTTAACTCAGGACGAGTGGCTCGAAACATTCGACCTCCTCAGCAGAGCAAAGCTGCTCCTCGATGAGGAGGGACCGCAAGGTTACAATATCGGATGGAACATCGGACAGGCTGCTGGGCAGACCGTTCCCCATGTCCATCTTCACGTCATCGGACGGTTTTCAGACGAGCCTTTCGCAGGACAAGGAATACGCCATCACTTCAAACATGAAGACAATCGCAGAAGGTCCCAAAGATAAGTCCTCGTGTCCGCAAAGGCTCAGACTCGGAATCACGATCCGGCTCGAGAGATTAATAATTCCGACAGCGCCTCGAAAGCGATGGTGCTTTCGCGCGAGGCAGAGAACGCCCGCCCGCGTCAGATCATCAAGGAATTACAGAGTCACCGCTTTGGTCGAGGGGCAGAGACGCTTCCCGGAGCAGCTTCTGCTTCGGCTTGAAGAGGCCGAGCAACGAGACTTCGGCGCTGGAGGAAAAGGAACAAGCCACCACTGCCCTTCGCAAAAGACGAGGTCACCGCCGGTTATCGCTGCCGCTGAGCGCGGCTGAAGCACGGGAAACCTGTTTCAGCGCTGTTTTGTACTAGATGTTTAGTCCCGGCATTTGATGGGTTGGATCGAGTCTGAATCGTTCGGGCTCTTTTGTCCATTGTTTGCAAATGAATTCGTAGGGCGTGAGACCTTTGAGGGTCTTGAGGCGACGGCCGAAATTGTAGGCAGCGACGAAGTCAGCCAGGTGCTGACGAAGCTGATCATAGCTCTCGTAGTAATAGCGTTTGACGGTTGCATCCTTGATCGTCCGGTTCATTCGCTCGACCTGGCCATTGGTCCAGGGATGTTTCGGCTGGGTGGTCCGGTGTTCGATATCGTTCTTGGCGCAGGTATATTCGAAAGCATGAGCCCGGAATATTTCGCCATTTGCGATCGCTTCCTTGATAAGCGGAACAGCTGAGCCGCCCGCACCTGGCGTGGTGAACTGGATGCCATTGTCGGTGAGAACAGTGTGGATTTTGTACGGAACGGCTGTGATCGTAAGCGTCCGGTGAGGGCCGCCTTGTTGATGGCCGAACTGTGCATGGCCTGATCTCTCCATCATCACCTTCAGAATTCGCTCTGACGATTGGAGAAAGCAGGAACAAGCCTTATGAAGGCGTACGAGCGTTTTTCTTGTGGCGATATGGGAGCGAGCAATGACCTATAAAACTGGCTCCATTGCAACGATCTGTCCACGATGCGGCAAACCCGCCCTACAATCCCCAAGCAAGGGAATTTGGTGCGCTCACTGCAAGAACGGATCAAGCAGATAGGCAACGGCGCTTGTTCATTATGGGGCGCTCTCTCAGCTTTGCGACCGGGTGCAGGCCGCAGGCTATGCCGCTTGGGCGTCGATGGCGTGCAGTGTCCAGTTCCATGGAAGCAGTTGCTCCAGCCTTCCGATCGGTGTGTCGGCGATGCGGGCGAGGACGTCGGCAAGCCAAGCCTGCGGATCGATATCGTTGAGCTTGGCGCTTTATGCCGACCGTCGAACTATGCCGAGTGTCTCTTCTATTGTTTGCAGCAAACCGTGCGTTCCCGGCCAGTTCGGCGGGTCGCTGTTTGTTTGGCACTCGGCATAGTTCTCATGCTCAGAGGGCGTTCAGGAATTCCAGAACCCGGTCGCTTGGTCGAAATCGCTCGGCCTTGGCGCGTTCGTACGGCTTCAGCTTTGCGAGTGCAGATTCCTTCAGTTCGAGATGTGCATGAAGATAGGTCAACGTCGTTTCCATCGCTTCGTGGCCCAACCACAGGGCAATTACGGAGCAGTCGACGCCCGCCTGCAGCAACTCCATGGCAGCGGAGTGCCGCAAGACATGGGGCGAGACCCGCTTTGAGCGAAGGGAGATGCAGTGCTCACGTGCTTTGGCGACATATTTGTTCAGCAGCGCCTGCACGCCGTCCGCGCTGAGCCTGCCACCGTGCATATTCGGAAAGAGAGCCGTTGCGCCCCGCTTCCCTGGCTCCCTGAGCCACCGCTGGAGGGCTTGCTGTGCAACCTTCGTGAGCGGCGTACTTCGCTCTTTGCGGCCCTTGCCAACGCATTGCACATGCGCACCGCGGCCGAGCACTACCGAGTCTCGGTCGAGGTCGATGATCTCCGAGACCCGCAGCCCCGTTTGCGCGGCCAGCAATAGCAGAGTGTAATCGCGGCGTCCTAGCCACGTGTTTCGATCCGTACAGTCCAGGATCGCTTCAATCTCGGGCCTGGTTAGGAACTGAAGCTGCCGCTTGTCGCATCGCTTGCTGGGGATCGCGAGCACACGCTGAATGTGGGCGCTGTGTGCCGGCTCCTCAAACGCCGCATATCGGAAGAAAGAGCGGATGGCTGTGAGGCGGAGATTCCGGGTTCGCACCGAGGCGGATCTCTGCGTCTCAAGATCCTCCAGGAATGCGCCGATGAAAGGAGCGTCCAAATCCCGCAGCGTCAACTGGGATGGGGATCTCCCAATGCGCGTCTGTGCGAAAGCAAACAGGAGCCTGAAGGTGTCGCGATAGGAGGCGATGGTATTGGAACTTACACCTCGATGCTTCATAAGCCGATCCGTAAACCACCGCTCGATTAGCACGGGCAGGTCGTTCGTGTGTCTCATGACCGGACCTCCCAACGCTTATCCAATCGCCGTACGGCATGGTTCATCAGTTCCGGCGTGGCCGACAGATACCAATAGGTGTCGCGAACATTGGCATGGCCGAGGAAGGTTGAGAGAACGGGCAGCTCGCGTTCCACATCTTCGCCGGCGCGATGCCAGTTGATCAGGGTCTGGACGGCGAAACGGTGACGAAGATCATGAATCCGTGGGCCATCTCGATTCCCCTCCTGTCGTAATCCGATTTGCCGGGATAGTCGCCAAAACACGCGATGCACGTATTGATGCAGCAATCTGCCGCCTTGTTCGGCGACGAAGAAATAGGGACTGCGCGGCGTACCAAGGTGTGCATCGCGTCGGGCGGCGTAGCCCGAAAGGACAGCAATTGTCGTGGCATGCAGCGGGACCAGCCGTGACTTGCCAAACTTTGTCTCTCGGATGGTGAGGACGCCCTGGTCGAGATCGACATCGGCCCGGAGCAGGCTGAGCGCTTCGGAATGGCGCAGTCCGGCCACTGCTATCAGCCCGAACAGGCAGTGATATGTCCAGCGCCGCAGAGCGTTGGCCGGCGGCAACGACAGTGCCGCCGCCAAAAGTGTCTGAATCTCGATCTCGCTATAGATGTAGGGCTTTGTCCGCCGTGCCGGCGCCACAGCGTGGCTCGGTGGCACTTCCGTCAAAGGATCGAAATGAGTCAGGTGCTGGGCAAAGCAGCGCACATCAGCCAGGCGGATGGACCAGCTTGGCTGCCGGCCCATCGAGGTGACCCACTCCATTGCCAGATCATTCGTGATGGTCTCGGCGCCGCGGGATTCCATGAAAGCGACGAACTCCGACAATCGTTTTGCCGGACCGTCATATTTGTATCCCAGCCCTTGGCGCATGCCGATGTAGCGCTCAAACGCGGTGCGAAGCCGGCTCATTGGACACCTCCCGGCCAGGGTAGGCTCAGTTCACGCAGCTTCTCAATATCGAGCTTGGCATAGATTCTTGTACTGTCGATGCTTCGATGGCGGAGCAGTTGGCCGATCTCGGCAAAGCTGGCGCCCGATCGCAAAAGGTCAGTCGCAAGGCTGTGGCGGAAAAGATGGGCGCCGTGATGCGCATAGCCTTCAATGTCGGCCTGTTCGAGTGCTTGCTTAGCGATCCACGTGATGGCGCTGCCAGATGTAAAACCCACGTGCGGGGCGAGTGTTCGTAGGAAAAGTCGTCGACATGCCGAGGCTGGACGCCCATGTCGGATATAAGCGACGATCGCTGCTCCGACGTCGTGACGCAGCGGCATAGTCGCTTGGCGTCGTCCCTTTCCGTGTACGAGGATCGTGCCCGACTGCCAGTCGATATCGTCAAGATTGAGGTTGGAAACTTCGCTGGCGCGCAAACCGAGCTTGGCGAGGATCATCAGAACCGCATAGTCCCGACGACCCATTGCCGTCGTCCGATCACAGGCATCGAGAACCTTTTGCACCTTCTCCGGCGGCAGGAATGTTGGAAGGCCGGCAAGTCGCCAGCGGCGGATGGACGGCACACAGCCAGCAAGCGGCATCGAGATGAAACCCTTCAGATGCAAATAGCGCAGGAAGGCACGCACAACCCCGCACATGGCTTTGCCACTGTCGGCGGAACCGTCGAGCGCATGTCGCTCGACATAACCGATCACGGTCTGCGGGGTGAGCGCTGCAAACCCGTCTACGCCTAAAGGACACACCTCCCGGAGAAATCGAAGCGACAGAAGCTTGTGGCTCCCCACAGTCGCGGCGGCGAGCCCTCTCTCAGTCGAGAGATATTGCCCGAATACATCGACGATCTTCTCGTGCTCACTGCGCGGAATCGGAAGTGCGGCTGGTATTAAGCCTTTCTCCCGTAACGCCAAAAGCAAGCGGCGGAGCGCCGATCGATCGCCCGAGTCGGGCTT
>NZ_NWSQ01000073.1 GCF_002531725.1 Rhizobium sp. L43 | reverse complement strand
GTCATGGCAGATGAGCTAATCCGCAAGTCCTAAACCGTGCCTCGTTGACGCAAAAAATGCATTCGCCGGACGCTTACGACGATTGCGCGACCTGCGGTCTAGCACCTTCGGCGGCAAAGCGAAGGGTGCTGGGGGACCACAATTGCTGGTATTGTTCGTTTCTGATGGTTCTTGGTTTTTGGTGGCATCTCCTAAGCTCGGACGCTGCTCCTACGTAAGCAGGGACGGAGGCCTCGGGAATGTGGCCAATGTTCGCGTTTAACCGCTTCACAGGCGATTGGATCGCCGAATTCTAAACTAGTTTATGATAGCAGCCTTTCTAACCGCGGCTTCCTCAGCGATCCAATGCGAGCGCCCCACTGTGAATTTTCATGCGTTTGGGCTCTGAAACGCCTGTTTAGTGGGTGCAGTATCATGACTTCGGCGTCGGCCGCGAATTCTCCGCGTTAGTTGAACTTGTTCGGATTCGGCAGATCGTACTCAAGCAGGAACCTCCGTCAGGAACCGGATTATTGCAGCGAGCCATGTATTTTAAGTGCGTTGGAGGAAATCATATGGGAAGCTTCCTCAACCAATATCTCCCTAAACCAGATGCTCCCTGGATCGGCATTATGTAGCGCTGGCCATTGAACAGCTTCGGTGAAGACGGGAAGCGGTAACGGAAGGTTGATGATCCGCAAAGGAAAAGTACTTTCGTAATGCTCGACTAAGCGAAGCGGTAGGTTAGCTATGCGTTTCGTGCCACGCAGGACTGATGGTATTAAGCTAAACCCTTGCACGACGACCTCCACCCGCCTCTGAATCCCATTCTCGAGCAAGAACCAGCCCTCGACCGATGGCTTCAAAAAGCGCCCAAACGCGGCAGCGACGTGTCCCATGGAAACATATTGCTCGATCGTCAGCGCTGAAGGTAGGTCCACATTTGTCGAACAGGCTACGCATACAAATTTCTCTGTGAACAGCTTTGCGCTCGGGTGTGCGCCCGAGAGAAAAAATTCAGGCAGTATGAGGAAATCGACGTCACCGCGGCTAAGCATTTCGTACGGATCACTATCTAAAGGCAGCAACTCGAAGCTGACTCCGGGCGCTTCTCGAGCAACGCGCTCAATGATTTTATTGAAGTATATCAGCATCATGAAATCGGACAGAACTATTCTAAAGCATCTGTCAGACTTCGACGGGTTAAATGGCTCCCAAGAGATGATTGAGCATTGTACTTGCAAGAGAGTTTCGCGCACTGCCGAGGCAAGTCCTTCGGCGCGTGGCGTCAGCCGAAGTTCTCGACCATTCATTGTAAACAATTCGTCGCGGAAATAGTCCCGCAGCCTGCCAATGGCGGCACTCATGGCTGGCTGACTTAGATTGATACTACGTGCGGCAGCCGTTAGGTTGCGCTCGGTCGTGAGCGCGTCCAGTGCAACGAGCAGGTTTAGATCAAGGCCCTTGAAACGCATCTTTAGTCACATCCAAACAACGGATATTTTATATCCAAACAATCAAGTTTTCCAGTACAGAACCTTCCAGCCTAGCTCCAATGAAGGTTCGTCGATGATCTATTAAGTAGCGTGCATAGTTACGATAGACGTTATAGTTGCAGATAGTCTAATTTAAGTATGGAAAGGCGCCTTAGCAATAGGCGATGTGGAGCGGCGTCACCGAGCGACATAACATTCGCTAGTGAACGGAATGGGCGGAAGTAGGTTCATCATATCGCGATACCGGAGAGGCTTTGCCGTACGCTGGCTATCGACTGGCGGGCTCCTTCTATTTGGAAGCATGTTCAAGATATGGTGGCGTTGACCTGCCACTGAGAATTTGATCTGAACCCTTCAAACTGGACCAATTTTGGTTAGAGTTTTCCGGTGCATTTTCCTGGCTGGGAAAGGACCAGAAGACGATGGAAGCATCGCAGTTTTCGGACGCTCAGAAGGCGTTCATTCTGAAGCAAGGTGATGAAGGCGTGTCGGTTGCTGAAATCTGCAGGAAGGCGGGGATCAGCCAGGCGACTTATTTCAACTGGAAGAAAAAATACGCGGGCATGCTGCCACCGGAGATGAAATGGTTGAAGCAGCTCGAGGAAGAGAATTCGCGCCTGAAGAAGATCGTCGCGGATCTAAGAGTCGGACTCGAAAAGGTTTCAACGATATCCGTATCTTGCCAGCCGCCTGGTGAGCATTCGGATGTGAGCGATGGTTATCCAGGCTTCTGCTGAAGCGATGGATGTCTCGAAGTCCTTGGCCAGCCTGCGGCATCGACCCAACCACGCAAACGTCCGTTCGACGACCCAGCGGCGCGGCAGGATTTCGAAACCCTTGGCCTTGTCGGTACGCTTGATGATTTCGAGTGTCCATTTTCCTATTTTCTGCAGCCGCTTTTTCAGCTTGTCGCCCGCATAGCCGCCATCGGCGAAGACATGAAGGAGCCACGGCCATCGGTTGCGGATGGACTTCAGAAGATCGGGAGCCCCGTCGCGGTCCTGTATATCAGCGCTGTGCACCACGAGACCAACCATCAGCCCGAGCGTATCGACAATGATGTGGCGCTTGCGGCCCTTGATCTTCTTGCCAGCGTCAAAGCCCCGAATACCACCGCTTTCAGTCGTCTTGACGCTTTGGCTGTCGATGGCGCCAGCCGTCGGTGAAGCTTCTTTCCCATCCAGCTCCCGCGCCTCCATGACGAGGTGATGGTTGATCCGTGGCCAAAGACCCATTGCCCGCCATTCATAGAAATACCGCTGCACCGTTGAACAGGGCGAAAGTCCTTCGGCAGCATCCGCCACTGGCAGCCTGTCGAAGCGATATAGAGAAGGGCGTTTAAAACCTCGCGCAGATCGGTCTTGCGTGGCCGGCCCAGACGCCGTGGCGCGGGCATGAACGGCGCAATAAATTCCCATTCGCGATCGGTAACATCGCTTGCATATCGGCTCGTCCGACGGACATATTGCCGTCGGGTGGTTTCAGTCCAGGCCATTGTGCACTCCATCGAATCTTCGCAAATCCGAAGGAATCACAACTGGCTGAAATCACTCAAATCTTTTTGGGGCAGCCTCTAACGCTGGACCGCGAGATGTTGCAGGATGTCATCCGCCGAAAGCTCTGAGGCCTGCTCGGAAGCGGGAGATGGTGAAAGGCATGTGCCGCGATTGGGCGATCTCGATCCGGCGTGCTTGTGGAGCGTTGAACTTCGATCGATCAACTCACCACTATACCTCTCGCCGTACTGATCAGGCCGGTCTGGAACGTCGTATTCGCGAGATCTGCGAGATCCGTGTGCGGTACGGCTATCGCCGCGTGCATGTGCTGTTGGAACGCGAGGGTTGGGGCACCAACATCAAGTGAACTTACCGCATTTACGGGGACTTGGGGCTACAGTTGCGGAACAAGACACCGAAGCGGAGGGTAAAAGCCAAGCTTCGCGAGGATCGGCACATGGCCGTCGGACCCAACGACGTCTGGGCGATGGACTTCGTTCACGACCAACTCGCAACGGGTAAGAAACTGCGCGTGCTGACGGTGGTCGACACCTTCTCGCGCTACGTGCCGGTGCTTGATCCACGTCATAGCTATAGAGGCGAAGACGTTGTGCAAACCCTTGAACGGGTGTGCCAAAAAGCCGGCTATCCGAAAACGATCCGTGTCGACCAAGGGACGGAGTTCGTGTCGCGCGACTTGGACTTGTGGGCCTATTCCAAGGGCGTGACGTTGGACTTCTCACGCCCCGGCAAGCCAACTGATAATGCTTTCATCGAAGCGTTCAATGGCCGCTTCCGTGCAGAATGCCTGAACCAGCATTGGTTCCTGACCCTTGCGGATGCCCGCGAAAAGATGGAGGATTGGCGTAGATACTACAAT
>NZ_NWSQ01000072.1 GCF_002531725.1 Rhizobium sp. L43 | reverse complement strand
ACATTCCCTCCAGCCATCATCGCGAACTGCGAGATGCAGCGATGAACTTATGGTCGGAAATGGCTCGCGTCTGAGTGGAAACCCAGGCCATCGTGATAATCCGTCGCCAATCGCGATTAAGTTTACGATGCCGATCAAAGAGATCCGCGATCGCGAAGCGCAATATGTCGAACGCGCTGAAAGAGCCTACGAGCGGAAGGTGGCGGCTTGGAAAGAAAAGCCACTGCATGCAGCGAGAGAGTGAAGATTCACTCTTCTCGACACCATCCGTCGTCATGCAGGTTCTGCCGTCGTCGGCATAGCGGGCAAAGTCAGCCCAGCGCGACAGCATATAGTCGATCGGTCCGGCCACCGGCGATGAGCGCGATAGGCTGGCCCGCTCGGTGCGCAACCATTCCTCCATATCGCCCAGTAGCAGCTTGCTCTTCTCCTGCCGGACCGCAAGCCGCTCGGCCGCGCTCAGGCCGTTTATGTCGCGCTCGAGGGCTACCGGGGAGATCGGCTTGGCACCCTTTACCGCGCCGAGCGTTGCGAGCGACATCGGCCAGCTCGAAGAACTTCCGGCGCGCATGGGCAAAGCAGAACGCGGGCGTAGCCGGCATCTGCTTCCTCGTCCGGTCGAACAGCGGATTAAAGCCGTTGTAGCAATCAGCCTGAAGAATGCCGCTGAAGTCGGCCAGATGCCCTTGCGGGTGCTCGCCGCGCCGATCGCTGGAGGCGTAGGGCCGGCGAACGGCTGATGGTCACGCACGTAAACCCATATTCGCCCGGTGGTGCATTGGCCCTTGGCCAGGATCGGGATCGTCGTGTCGTCACCGTGAAGCCGCTCGGCCTGGAACACATGCGCCTTGATCAGGTCGAAGACCGGCTTGAGGGCGAAGGTGACGTGCCCGACCTGATCGGCCAGGGTCTGGGTCGACAGACCGATGCCTCACATTTGAACCGCGTGCTCTGGCGGTTCAGCGGGATGTGCTGCCCGAACTTGTCGAACACGATCGTCGCCAGCAACTGAGGGCCGATGAAGCCGCGCGGGCGTCGCATGGAACGGTGCGGGAGCCTGACTGATCGCCTCGCAATCGCGGCAGGTAAATTTCTCGCGCACCGTCTCGATCACCTTGAATCGGCGCGGGATCTCCTCCAGCGTTTCCGTCACGTCCTCGCCCAGCTTCGACACCCGCGAGCCGCCACAGCAGGCACATGCCGTCGGCGCTTCGATGACGATGCGTGCGCGCTCGACGTCTTCGGGCCACGGCTTGCGCACTGGACGCTTGCGGGCGAAGGCGCGCACGGACTGCGTTCTTGCCGCGGCCTCTTGGGCGCTCAGTTCGTCCTCGGCGGCCGACGCCACGAGCTCTTCGAGCTGCAATTCCAACTGATCGATCAGCCGCTGCGTGCGCTCGCGGCGCGGCCCGTGCTTCTCGCGCTCCAGCTTGCCGATCAGCAACTGCAAATGCACGTTCAGCGCCTCAATGCTCGACAGCCGCGCCTTCGCGTTGGCCGCTTGCCTCAGCTAGCTTGCAGCCGCGCAGCACGTTCGGCCAGCAGCGCCGCATGAGCGCTGGCAAGGTCCGATGGCAGGGTAAGCGGCGGCAATGTCATAACGACATTGAATTAGATTTCTCAACAATCTCAGTGCAAAAATGCAGTCAGACCCGGCTGGGGCGCCAGGTTTCCTGCGGTGCGCGTGAGTCAATTCCGGACAGCAGATAGGAAAGCTGCGCCGACGAGATTGCCACCGCCCCACCTTCGGCGGAAGGCCAGATAAACCTTCCTCGCTCCAGTTTTTTCGTGAACAGGCAGGCCCCCTGGCCATCGTGCCAAACGACCTTGATCAGATCGCCGCGTTTGCCCCTGAAGCAGAACAGATGACCGCCCAGCGGGTCGTGCTTCAGCACCTCCTGCACCCGTAGCGCCGGGACGGGAACCCACATCGCATATCCGCATTGCCCGTCGCCAACCAAACCCGGACGCCTGTCGGGATCGGGATCATCGCAGTGTCTCCAGCCCGCGCAGGATTCGCAGCAGCGCATCGACGTCGACGTCACGGTCGACAAGGACGCGCCGGCCGTTTGCGCTCCGCACCTCCATGCGACGGCTACCCACTACCGGAGTCGATGGAGCCGACACGGGCGTAGGCACGTCCGGTGTGATCAGCGCGGGCACAAAGCCCTCGATCCGATTGCTGCCAAGATTGCCGGCCTGCGCCAACTGCCGCCAGCGGTACAGTTGTGCGCGGGAAACCCCATGCTTCTGCGCCGTCGCGGAAACCTGGCGACCATCGCCGGAAAAGCCTTCCTCGAGAATTTTGAGCTTGGCCGCGGCGGTAAAGCGCCGCCGACGCCCTGGGTCGATGATTTCAAGCCGGCTCACCGGTGTCCGAAAACTGTCCATATGCCTGTCCATAGCGACAAAACGACAGATTCATCCTACGCGCTCAAGGCGGCGCATCCTCGGATGCTCACTTTTGTCCGGAAAGCTTGCCGTTTTGGCCGCATTGAACTCATCAAATAGGATTTGCGCCGCGCGGACGAGCACGCGGCGCTTTTATTCGGCAGGGAAAGCAGCTTCGTCTAAGCCTTTGGCCATATTCGATGAATTCTTGCTCCACAATCTCCGACGGGCCAGCGCCGGCAGGGCAGAGGAGTTTAGTCCTTCAAGAGGCTTTTGTTCTCAGTCGTCGGCACGTACTGGAAAGTGTCTTGTCCTTGCTCAATGGCCGGTCCGGAGCCGCCTTCGTAAGCGAGGTTCCAGCTCGTAACTATCTCAGTGTTGTTGCCGTTGACCTGTGCGTAGCCGGTCCATCCGGTTGCGGAATTGCAGTTCTCCGTCGAATTGTTCCAGCCGACCGAAAATGCGATGAACGTCCCGTTTACCCTTCCTGTTAGCGGATAGGGCGAGTTCTGGCATCCGGTGCCCTGGGCTCTGTTTACATATTGGCCGGAGACATTTCCGAACGAGTCGACTTGAATGATCATCGTCGAGCCGGACTGGTTCTGCCAACTGCTGGAAGCCGATGCGATGCTTGAAAAATCCTTGAAGTTGCTTGCATCGAAAGCAAGAGCTGAGGTTGCTACAGCAAACACAAGTGCTGCAACTGCAGTAGTACGGATCATGGTTTTTCCTCCTGATGTGCGCCGACCGTCGGCGATCGTACCGAAGGTTGCATATAATCTCGTAATAATCAATCAATCCGAGTAGCAATTTACCGGGTTGAGAAACCCGAAAGACGGGCCGCGCCTTGCGCGGCGCGGCCCGAGAACGAGCATCGGGAGTGAAGACTTACACCATGCAAATTACGAACGGGATAGCGCAACGCTAATATCTTGACCATCATTGAACGGACAAACTGCATGGCCGCAACCCCGAGAGCTACCTCACGGACGTCCTAACCCAGATCAAAGATTCACCGGTAGATAGGCTTGAAGACCTGTTGCCGTGGAATATGCTCCCGACGGTCTCCACTGCGCAAAAGGCCGCCTGATGGCTCGTTCGATGCATATCTGCACGATCGAAGACGTCGCCACCATGACCGGCGAGAACCTCCAACTGCTCAGAGAGATCGTATCCATCCGAGCAGGGCCGCGGGATTTTGGGCGCCGCGCGTGGTAACGTCGGTTCATGGAGATCGATGAGGACAAGATCGACGATGCCGTTCTGGCGCTGTTATGGCTGACGCTGCATAACGAGCGTTGTGCCTGGAAGGGCTTCGACTGGGCAACGACGGATCGGCTTCACAGGAAGAGCTTGATCGGCGACCCGGTCAACAAGTCGAAGGGCATTGTAAACTTAATCGCGATTGGCGACGGATTATCACGATGGCCTGGGTTTTCACTCAGACGCGAGCCATTTCCGACCATAAGTTCATCGCTGCATCTCGCAGTTCGCGATGATGGCTGGAGGGAATGT
>NZ_NWSQ01000071.1 GCF_002531725.1 Rhizobium sp. L43 | reverse complement strand
CGGCAACAAGGTGCCGATCTCGTTGGTGAATTCAGGGTGCGCAACCAGCCCGCCTCCCTGAGTAAAGCCGGAAAACTCTAGCATGCGGTGGTCCAACGTTTGGGAGCGGTTCACTGACGCCGAGGCTCTAATCGCCGCCGGATGAAAATTCAGTGGCAGGTCACGGGAAGCGCTCCGCATAGATAGATGAGACGAACAATGGAAGAATGCATCAATATAGACAATCGGGATGACTTTGGTAACTGGGCGATCAAGGTCGCCAAGCAGATTGTCGGCGAACAGGGTTTTGATCTAGCCAAGGCCGTACGTGATGGAACCGAAGACGCAGTCCGGGAAGCAGGCAATGCTCTTGGACAGGCTATCAACAACGCGCTCATGGAAGTCTATGACGGCCTCCTCGAAGATGCGCCAGAATAGGCCCACGAAACGTTTAACGGCTTAACAACACTGATCATCTCCAGCACCGCTAAACCAGGATGGGTTCGGCGTGGCATGTTCAAGCCGGTGATATCGCCCTTTGCGCCGCGGCCGAGTGTCGCCAGCAAGGGGACAGACGTCAAAGTTTACGCCTTTGGTCTCGATGTTGCACAAGGAGCCAATTCCAGCGGTCACGAAGTACTTGGTATGCACCCGTGGGAACAACATGGGCGCTTCAATTGAACGGAAACTCAAATTTATGGCTGGCTCTGACAAATTACGGACGATCAGCGATAGTTCGGGTCTCCAGCGGGATTGCAGCATGAGGCCGGCAGTCAATACCAAAGGACATTACTGCGACTTCGCCGAATGCCGGTAATAGACATCCGCCAGAATGTGGTGGTCATGGCGGTAGACTTCGGCCATGATATTATAGAGGCTTGGATCGTGAGCCTCGAAATCTTCTGATGTGGCAATGGTGAGATTGCCTCGGCTGTAAGCCAAGTTCGTATTGAACCAAAATCGCGTGCCCTCGGCCCAATACTCATCGACGTTGTTCTCCATATAGGAACACGCCCAGAGGCCTTTCTCGTAGGCGTGCGAATAGGCACGTTCAACTCGTGCAACGAGATCAGGATCTACCGTGCGCAGCGCGTAGAAAATATTATGTGAGAATTCGTGAACAAGAATGTTCCCGCCGTAATACCGCGTGCCCGGCACGCCCATCAAATTCTCCACAGCTCCCGTCGTGTAGAGCCCGCCCATGCCGCGCGCCCTTTGTGCCCAGTAGTCTCGGGCAGTCATCTTGCCGATCGTGTTGGCGTAATCCCGCCGCTCGTCAGGGGTGAGACGTGGATCATCGGGAAGAGGCTTCTTCCAATCCCGCTGCTCGGGAATATCAGTCGTCGTCTCGTCAATTGCCATGACGCCCACCCGCGCTCCAGCCTGGATTAAAGCATCGCGGACATCACGGCGTTCTGACAACATGTAGAGGACAATGTCACGTGAGATCAATAGTGCCGTGTCTGGAACCTTGTTTGACGAAATAATAGGTATGCCCGCTGCGTCAGCATATTTGGCATAAAATGGATCCAGATTGAGTGATGTCGGTGGGCTGCGAACTATGAAAGTCTCGAAACTCGATACATCAGCCGCGGACAATGGCGAGTCAGATAAGACATTCTCAGCGCCGCCGAGTCTGCCTGCGGATGCAGCAAGAAGGTACCCACCGCACAACACCATCCCCATCGAGCATACGTCAATCATCGTGACCTCTCGTTAACGGCTGTCTTTCGTGAGACGACGCAACAATCGTGCCAGTCACTAAGTATTTCCTCGGGGGCACATCGGCGCCGCCGGCTCTGTATCAGACCATGTGCGTGACGATCGGCATCCGGTGACCAGGGTATGACGATCACCTCATACCGTTATCTAGGAGAAAATTGCGATCTCGCGGCCGCCTCGCCAGTCCTGGGAGGCGTTTGCTGTGTCCGGGGTCCTAAAAGCTTGCACCGGAAACGCACTGATCTGCGAATCCATTCCTGTACCCATCATCTTCTCCCGAGGTCGGGATCGCCAGGCAAGTATGTCCTCTGGCAATCTTCGCCGATACCCAGCGTGCCGGTCCATGGGTTGCGATAGCCAAAGCGAACCAGGGCGTTTTGCAAGGGGAACCCCTTTCAGATTCAACAGGAGAATGCTGCTGCCTATCGCCGCGTCCCATTTTGTGTGGAATCAGACGGGCGCAAACCGAACATTCCGAAAAAACCCCTCCGCCAGGTCGGGTCGTTCGACGACTTTCGACGCCGGGATAGACCAGCCCGGTCCCGCCGAGGGTTCTAATGTGATCTCGACAATTTGCCTGATTATCGCCGAAAACGTCTTTGGCTTGCTTCTGCCTGAGTAGCGAGCCCCTCAGTCATGGTCAACTTTTCAGTTCAATGTCGTGGATGCCTGATCAAGATGATCCAGCATGATGGACAAGGCGGCATGTTCACGAAGAAGTTGGAGCTCGGCCGCTTCATCTGGCGTCGGCAGCCGATGGCAGGCCGATTGATTGGAACGCATCCATTGGACGGATGAGTTCCATCCAAACAAATGATTTCACCAGCTTATACCAGTGCCATTAGAAGCGCCCCAACGAGTGCGTATCAAGTAGTTGCTCTGTCGACGCCTGGACAGAGTATTAAGTGGAGGTTTAGGTATGAGCCCTCAGGTGCGGTGGAAAGTATGCTGGGAAAACGAGTTGGAGCTCTCTGACCACACGGAGCTCGCAGATTTCTTTCGGAAGACCTATGGGCCAACTGGAGCTTACAACGCCCTTCCATTCGAAGGTGCTCGTAGTTGGTCAGGAGCTAGGCCCGAGCTTCGCGTAATAGGCTATGATGCGCACGGTGTGGCCGCTCACATGGGGTTGTTGCGTCGTTTCGTTCGGATTGGCGAGGTCGATCTACTCGTATGCGAGCTTGGATTGTGGGGCGTGCGTCCAGATCTTGAGGGGTACGGCATTAATTCGATGCGCATTGTTTACCCAGTGCTGCAGCAACTTGGCGTTCGGTTTGCGTTCGGCGGTGTTCGGCAGGCGTTGCGCAACCTTGTTCTCAGGCTCTGCCGAAATGGTCTTGCGACGGTTTTGGAAGGGGTACGCGTGCGATCCACCCTTGCCGATGTTTATCTCAACCTCCCGCCGACGCGCTGTGAAAACGTAATTCTGGTAGTATTCCCAATAGGATGCTCAATGAGTGATTGGCCATCGGGGACCTTGATCGAGCGGAATGGCCCTGAGCTATGAAAGAGCATGGTCCCATAGCTGAAGTTATCCGAAGAGAGACGGTGGCGGCCCAGTGATCGGTGCGTCTATTTAACCCTCGATGACGGACCGACTCACACGATGACACATCCCGCACCTTTCGATCTGCGAACGCTTAGACGTCAAGCTTGAGATATTCGAGACAAGCAGGACCATCAGGGACATATGCCCCGAAGCCTCGGTACCGCAATCCGGGCACCTGGAGGAAGTATGAACATTATCGGCTAATGCCGTATTTTTGCGCGCTCGCGGGTTCACGATCCGCGCTCCTCGTTCGACCCGCTAACTGACGCCACTGCCGCAGAGCACGGCATCGGAGCCTGCGTACAAGCGCACTGCCGACCATACTGCGATGGCCGACAACCCAGATCTTCTTGTTGGACAAGTCGTACACTTAGAGCTCTTCCCGGCTGTTCAGGGCCTTCCAGTGCTTGACACCTCGCGCACCTTCTCGGCGACGAGCTCCCGAACCGGGTTCTTGTGTTGCCAGCCCAGCTTCTGGCGGGCCTTGGTCGGATCACCGGCAGAAGATCGACTTCCGTCGGGCGGAGGTATCGAGGATCGACTTCCACAAGGCAGGCACCGGACGCGGAGTCGTAGCCATTTCGTCGACGCCGGACGCCTTCCATTCCAAAGCAATGTCCACATCGGCAAAAGCCCGCTCGTGAAATTGGCGGACACTCGTCGTCTCGCCGGTCGCCAAGACGTGGCCATCCGGCTTGTCCTGCTGCAGCATGCGCCACATGCCCTCGACATACTCACGTGCGTGGCCCCAGTCGCAGCTCCTGACGCTGTTTTTGGCCAGCTGTCGGGCGCTGCGGGCCTGCGCGATCGAAGTTGGCTTGTTCAGCCACAAGGCGAAGCTCTGTCACCTGGGCGCTCGCATCGTCGCCCGTGCGATACGCCATTTCTCTCTTGGCTACAGGGATGTGCGATTGTCTCCAGTTTTCGGAGCTTCGTTTGATCCTGCTGATAGTCGCGGTCTCCCTGCCGCGCGGTCGACCGAGCGGTGCAAGTGATGCCCTTACGACACCGTCTGTCGGCTTTGTCTTGTCGGCGACATTAGGGTTGGTTGGCCAGTTTCCTGTGCTGGCTCCGGCTAACTTCCTGAAACCCAACAAAAAGATCTTTCCTTCGGCTCGATCGGCCCACATGGCACGGGTTTTGAAGACTGCCCTGGGAGGCGGCGCGAGCTGCCGGCCTTTTACT
>NZ_NWSQ01000070.1 GCF_002531725.1 Rhizobium sp. L43 | reverse complement strand
GGCCAAGCGCTGATCTACAGCACAGGGGGGTCAAAATTGGATAAGCAAAAGGGGTCAATGTTCGGTGCTGATTGACAGCCCGGAGGTACCATTCGTGCGGTCGGCGCGGCAGAAGATTGGCTTCACTTCCCGGCAGCGGAGCAGTATCCTAATGGCGCCGATGCTCACTCGCCTCTATGTGCCTCTACGTACCATGGCGATGGTCCTAGATGCGCAGGCGTTTCTGACCCGGAAGTGTCCGTGACAAAAAAGACGAGGTATCGAAAAGACGCGCGTTCTTGGCAATCAGTGCGCAACCTCCCGGCGTTTTTCGAGGGGCTGCCTCTAAGGAGGTATGCAATGACACTCGCCACATCAACAGGGTTGCTGATCGCACTTGGGGCGATCTCCGTCTGCACTATCGTTCGAACCGACGCCCATCAAGCGAAGAGCGGCTGGACCTATCCTCCGGCGTGCTGCAAGGCCCACGGTTTGAGTGGAGATTGTCAGTCCATTCCGACTCAGAACATTCGTAAAGGGCCCCGCGGTTTTTCCGTCTTACTGCATGCGGGCGACCACCACCTCGCGACAGAGCCGCACCTTTTCTTCATTCCGTATGGGGACGAAATCCCTTCGGGAGATGGCCGGTATCATATCTGCCTTCATCCGACGGAAAACGACGTGAACTGCTTCTTCTCGCCGCCTGACAGTACCTAACTACATTTGCCAACTTGGCCACCGCTAGCTTCTCCACCCGTATCACTGGCGCTGAATCAGTGCGCATTCTCCATTTCAAATTGGTTCTGAATTAGTTAATGGCTATGGGCCAAGTGCGGGTGTAGGGATCCCGACTTTAGCTTTGAAGCGGTTTTCGAAGCGCCAGGACTCTTTCCCAATTTCTACAATGGTGAGTCAACCAATCAAGCAGTGCTGTCGTCATCTTGGCATCACCGAACGCCGACGGGGCGTTCACCGAAGGCCATGTTCGCCGGTGACGAGGATCGAGGTGCGCTCGTAAAGCCTGCGGATAAGATGGAACAGGAGCGGGCCTCCGTCCTTCGCGAACGGCAGATAGCCGATCTCATCGAGGGTGATGAAGTCGAGGCGTGTGAGGTAAGTCGACTATCCGCCTTGCTTGTCGTTCCAACCGGTTGACCAGATCGATGACATTGAAGAAACGGCCGCGCATCAAGTCCATGAAGCGATCTATAGAGTCTGATCTGCCAGCCCCTACGCGGCGTCTCCTCATCTCCCAATCGTAACACCTTTCATCCTATAAAGCTAAGATCTGGAAATGCAGGGACATACAACCGCACTGGCTCCTGATCCTTCCACCTCAGAAGGGACCGTGATTTCGCCCGGGTCGGCCTTACGCCACTTCGATCGACCGAAGGAAAGCAACGGTTCGGCCGAACATCCAAAATGGCATCGAACGCTTAGACGCCTTCTGAACATCGGGGCGAGCGCTGTTGTGCCCTGGGTCAGACGTGGCAAGAAGCGTTGACGTTTGAGCAACCCTTTGAAGGTGGAGATCCCGGGTTATTCACCTGGTGGATCAATGCCATACAAACAATTAATTTTACGAAGCCGTGGGATGTTATTAAACACCTCGACTATGAATTGGGGATACCATGATGTTGCTCCACCGGAGAGCAGCCGAGGGCTAGGTCACAGACCTGGCCGATAAATGGAGACGAATATGGCCAACGTGGAAATGCAGAACGCACTCTCGTCTGCCAATCAAGTGCGGAGACATAGCTCTGGGTCCTTTCTTCGCCTACTGCAAGAGCCTCGTCGCATTACACCGAATACCAGCCATAACCCGTTCGGGTCGCCACAAAAGCTGAACAACCACTAATCGAACTTCCCAATCCTTGGGTTCTCAAAAGTGAACGGAGCTGTGGGTATGCGAGATGGGGTGTTACTCGCCGCGAAGTCATACAGGGAATATGAAGGATCCAATATCATTTCAGCGTGAGCATTATGTTCAGCTCATCGGCGTCAGCATCGGTTTCAGAGCCAACGGCTTTACGAAGAGAACCGCAAGGATGTTAAGTATGGGTGAGGTAGTGAGCCTGGCGCTTTCGGAGCGGGGCTTTCGATCACCCTTTCGAAATTAACTTCGCACTTTTCAGGGCCCGGGCGGGTAAAAATGGAAGGTTTTGGCAAAGGGAATTAGAACGGAGAAATATATACTGGTAAATGTTTCCGAACGAAGCTCTTTGCCATTCCATATGCGTGAGTATCGGTACGGCTACGCAGATAAATCCATTGATGAAACTGTAGACTGCATTCTTGGAGCAGCCACCCGATTGTGGATGCGAGAGCCGTCGCCAGCAATCGCATGCTCGCAGCGGTAGATGAAGCGGGTGGCGTCCTAGTCTAGGGGGTGAAAGCTGAGCAGGTTCAATAAACTCGAAGCCCCAACATTTATAGGCTCTGGATGTGCGGCCTCCAATCCTGCCAGACCCTCCAACCACCTAGCGCAACGGGCTTCGGATAGATTTTCCGGCGCCGCCGTAACCATTAGATAATTCAGTGCAAACTTAAGACGGGCGAATAATTCCTGGCGAAAGACATCGGGGCCACCCTCCGGTTCTGGCCACCGAAAACTCGCCGCCAAACTTGGAGACATTCAGATGACAAACTCTCTTCCCGCAAAGCTGATGGTTGGCATTTTCGACCATTTGGACGAAGACGGCAGAGAGATTGCGCGCCAATATGAAGATCGGATGAAATTGGCAGAGGTTTGCGATCGCCTTGGCTTTTTTGGATATCACGTCGCAGAGCACCACTGTACCCCCCATGGTAGGGGACCTTCGCCGAATCTATTTCTAGCAGGCGTAGCTCAGCGCACGCAGCATCTTCGTCTCGGTCCGTTGGTTATGCTGTTGAACCTTTATCATCCGCTACGTGCGTTTGAAGAAATTTGCATGCTGGATCATCTGAGTGGTGGCAGGCTCGAGTTGGGCATGGGACGCGGCTCCTTACCAATCGAATGGGGCTTTTTCGGTATTGAGGAGGAGGTGGCGACATCGCGCTATCTCGAAGCCAGCGAGATCGTCATCCAAGCGATGAAGGGAGGAGCTCAAGCTCTTTCCTACAAAGGCGATCACTTTGAACTAGACAAAGTCCCGTTGATGTTGAGGCCACACCAACGTCCTCAGCCTCCGACATGGATTACAACCAGTCGTCCTGAGGTTGCGCGCTGGGCGGCTGAGAACGATACAAATCTTGCCTGCGGGGGCCCTGCTTCGACTGTTCGCCAGATCACTGATGCCTACCGAGCACACGAGAGACATACCGCCGGGGGCAGGAAACGGGCGCCATTCCTTGGGTTGGTCCGAATGGTGGTGGCCGGCAGCACGACGAAGCATGCCATTTCGCTCGCGGCCCCGGCTTATCAACGGTGGCTTCGGAGCTTTAAGTTTCTGTACGAGATAAACGGGATACAGACTCCTCAGAACCTCCCGCCAGATTTTGATGCAGCAGTAGACTGTCAGTTGTGCGTAGTTGGTACTGCGGCGTCAGTTAGGCAAGATCTTCTCGATCATGTCGAGGAAGCAGGTGCTAATTATCTTCTTTGCCAGCTGGCGTTTGGCGATTTGCCATTGGAGGCTTCCTATTACACTGCAACGAGCGTTCACTCTGGAGTTATGGCTTAATCTGGACTGGCCTCAGGTTGCTTTCCGAGCACAGAGATTAAGTCTCTGTGTCCGCGCCCTCAAATCGGTTGAGGAGCGCCAAGGCGAATTCAGCCATCGCCGTAGGAACAACCGTTGTGGAAGGGCTGCATTATTGGATAGTTAAAAGATATGCGATTCAAGGGCCTCGATCTAAATCTCCTTGTCGCGCTCGATGCACTAATGATTGAGCGCAACCTTACTGCGGCGGCACGTAGCATTAATCTGAGCCAGCCCGCAATGAGTGCAGCCGTCCGCCGGCTCCGCTCCTATTTCCGCGATGAACTTTTTACGATGCGTGGTCGTGAATTTGTTCCAACGCCGCGTGCGGAAGACCTCGCGCCTGCGATTCGTGAGGCTTTACAGCATATTCGTCTCAATATCATTTCCTGGGACAAATTTACTCCTGATCAATCAGATCGTCATTTCAGAGTAAGTTTGTGCGATTTCGTTACAGTTGTTCTTTTTCAGAAGATACTGGAGCGTCTTGCGCGGGAGGCACCCGGCATTAGCTTTGACTTGCTGCCGCTTACTGACAATCCAGACGAGCTCTTGCGACGCGGCGACGTAGACTTCCTTATTAGCCCACCGTTATTCATGTCGAGCGCGCATCCTAAGATAGATCTATTTCAGGAACGACTGACTTGCGTCGGCTGCAGTAATAACAAACAACTTGAGGAAGCCCTTACTGCAGAGGAGTATTCATCAATGGGGCACGCGGTAGTTAGGTTCGGTCGGACGCAGCAGCCTACCATAGAAGATTGCTTCTTGCAGGAGCATGGCCTCAAGAGGCGGGTCGAAGTCGTTGTTTCAAGCTTTAGCATGATCCCCGCCGCCCTGATGGGCACTGATCGCATCGCAACCATTCCGTTACGATTAGTTGGGCTTTTTGAGGACAAGATACCGTTGCGGATGACTGCGCCCCCGATAACGCTGCCGACATTCACCGAGGCGGTCCAATGGCCGGTACTTCACGACAAAGATCCGGCAAATATCTGGATGCGAGATATAATGGTTCAGGAGGCAGCGCGATTGCCGTGACCATCTTGAAACCTAGGAAGCTGGGTTGCATTGGAATCGATCGACCCGCGACGTGCCCGATTAGCTGAAGACGGCACCACCTGTGACTGACCCGCAGGCCATTTTATCGACGAAGCTGAGCGCCACGTCCGTCGCCGGTCGGCCGGCCTTCGGACGATTGGTGGTGAGCGTCCGGTGAGCGGATTTTGGTTAGGTGTGGGATTGGCGCAAGTTACGACACAGATGATTCATTTGTGACGT
>NZ_NWSQ01000069.1 GCF_002531725.1 Rhizobium sp. L43 | reverse complement strand
AGGCGGCCGCTATGGTGCTGGAAACGTTGGCAAAAAGTTGATTAATCGGCATAGTTCGCCGGTCGGCATAAACCGCCTTATGCCGCGCGCGGCATAAGGCAGTCTCGATGAGCGAGGCGATGGTCGCCCAGTTCTCCGCCCCGGCGTCATGTCCGGCGAAGAGAGCATTCTTCCGGTTGAGGGCTATCGGCCGGATGGTTCTCTCGACGGTGTTGTTGTCGATCTCGATGCGGCCATTAGTCAGGAAGACACAGAGGCCGTCCCAGTATTTGGCGATATAGGCCAGAGCTTCGCCAAGCGGCGACTTGCCAGCGACGCGGGCGCGATGCTGCGTCAGCCACATCCGCATGTCGGCGATCAATGGCGCTGATCGCTCCTGTCGCCCGGCCAGGCGAGCCTCTGGGGAACGACCCCGCAGCTCGTCTTCCATGCGATAGAGTTCGCCGATCCGCTTCACGCCTTCCGCGGCAATCGGTGCCGAGCCGTTGCGGGTGATCTCGACCAGTTTACGCCGGGCATGCGCCCAACAATAGGCTAGCCGGATGTCGGGACCGACACGGTCCGGTGCGATCAACCGATTATATCCGGCATAGCCGTCCACCTGAAGGACGCCCGTGAACCCCTGTAATATCCGCTCGGCATGTAACCCGCCGCGACCTGGAGCATAGGTGAAGGCTACACCAGGAGGCGCACCTCCGCCCCAAGGTCGGTCATCACGGGCCAGGGCCCAGAAGTATCCGGTCTTGGTTCTGCGTGAGCCGGGATCGAGGACCGGCGCATGGGTCTCGTCCATGAACAGCTTCGTCGACCGCTTCAGATCGGCAATCAATGCGTCAAAGACCGGGCGCAGTTCGAAAGCAGCCCGACCGACCCAATCGGCGAGTGTGGATCGGTCGAGATCAAGGCCCTGGCGGCTCATTATCTGGGCCTGCCGGTAGAGCGGCAGATGATCGGCGTATTTGGACACCAGCACATGAGCGATGGTCGCTTCTGTCGGCAATCCGGCCTGAATCAATCGGGCGGGAGCCGGAGCCTGAGTAACGCCGTCGGTGCAAGAACGGCAGGCATATTTGGGGCGACGGGTGACGACGACACGGAACTGCGCCGGAATGACATCCAGCCGCTCGGAGACGTCCTCGCCGATGCAATGCAAGCCTCCGCCGCAAGCGCAGATCAGGTTTTCCGGCTTGATGATCTCCTCGACGCGAGGAAGGTGGGCGGGCAGAGAACCGCGATTGATGGCGCGGGGTTTGGGGTGCGGCTTCCCAGAAGGGCTATCGGCTTCGTCTTCGGCGTGGATGGTTGCAATGGCCGTTTCCAGGTCTTCCAGCGCAAGATCGAATTGCTCTGGGTCAGCTTTCTCGGATTTGCGGCCGAAGGCGGCTTGCTTGAAGGCGGCGACCAGCTTCTCTAGCCGCTCGATCCGTTCATCCTTGCGAACTTCACGCGCTTGCGCCGCGATCAGCATCGCCTTCAAGGCAGCAATATCGTCGGGAAGATTGGCGGCGTCCAACATGGCCGAAGTCTATCAAAGCTAGCGTCGCTTCGCCGTTGGAATTTACCGCCCGAGTCATCGTGCCGCATCTATTCGATGGCATCCGGCGCTCTTGCCTCCATGGAACGGACACGACGCCAGTCGAGGCCTGCAAACAGCGCCTCGAACTGAGCATGGCCCAACGTCATCAGGCCATCTTTGATGCCCGGCCAGGTGAACGTGTGCTCCTCCAGCCGCTTGTAGGCCATCACCAGACCGCTGCCATCCCAGTAGATCAGCTTCAGGCGATCCGCCTTGCGCGAGCGGAATACGAAGACCGTCCCTGTAAAAGGGTCCTTGTGCAGCTCGTTTTTGACCAGCGCTGCCAGGCCATCGTGGCCCTTGCGGAAGTCGACCGGTTTGGTCGCCACCATGATCCGAACCCGGTTCGATGGAAAGATCATGCCGGAACAGCGCAGGCACGCGCGACAGCAGCGATGCGGGCGGCAGACGCGCCCTCTTCCAGGCGGATCGTGACCGAACCGACGATGATCTCGGGGCGGCTAGTCTTGATCAGCGGCTCCAAAACGGGTGGATTGACGACTACCGCTGCGAACTCCACAGCATTCTCGGGTGCAGGCAGAACAAGCTTGCCCTGCCGCGCCATCGTCCGCCAAGTCGAAAGGCGGTTCGCCCGCAATCCAAAGCGTTCAGCGACCTCATTCACCTTCGCACCGGGCCGAAGGCTCTCAGACACGATCTGCGCTTTGACCTCATCAGGCCAATGCCGATGAACCTCACGTCCAGACTTCCTGGTTGTGAGAAACTCCAATGTACTCTCCATGGAGAAACTCCCGTTGCTCGTCCATGGAAAGGCGATCACAGATCAGGGCGGCGAGGACAATGTGGGATCGGAACACCGGTTACACATCGGATCGCGCTTCAGTGTCTCTTGCACCATCAGAGACAGACCGGGAAAGCCCTTGCGCATGTCCGTATGGCCGGTCGCCAGCCAGACCTTCACACCAGCAGGAACCGGGATCATCGCCGACCCAGCACACAATCGAGAATGCGGCCAAGTGCCTCCGTGTCGATGTCGCTGTCCACACGGACACGACGACCGCGGCCCAGATCAATCGTCACATCGCTGCGCTTCCGGCGGGGATGCGATGAGGCCGGCGCTTCTGAGGCAGCGGGCTGGGCTGCCGGCGCGGCCTCCGAAACGATCACGGGCACCAAGGTGCTCGACACCTGCGTCGACGGCTCCTCGATCCGGCAGAGTTCCTTGCGCCACCGAAAGAGTTGGCTCACGTGGATGCCGGCCGCACGGGCAATCTCGGAAAGAACCGCACCAGGCTCAAGGCAGGCTGCAACCAGCCGCTCTTTGTCCTCGCGAGACCAGCGCCGACGGCGCTCGACAGACGTGATCACTTCAATCGGATGCTTGGTCATAGGACTACTCCTAGTGTTTGCACTAGGACTTCCGATGTTCGCATAAACCTCGCAAGACGGCCCTCACCGTGGGCTTACCTGCTTTCGAACTTCTGGAGGATAGCAATTTCCTCCGCCCTCATAGTTCCTGTGGACTGCGCGAGCCTGCTCGTTCGTCAGGACGTAGAACGTTGGTGCCATCGTCCTCAGATCGAGTTCGATGAAGATGAAGAAGTCCGCGTCGCCTTTCTTGTGCATTTCTACAGGCCAGCGGGTGATCTCAGTCGGCCGGCGCAGGAACTGCCGCGTCTTCACCTCGATCGATTTCGGCTGCCCACCGACGACAACAATGACATCGTGCCCAGGTGCGCCTTCGGGGCTCATATAGGCGGCCAGTCCGAGTGTGTTCAGCTTTGGTACGGTCAGCAGCTCGCCCAGCGTTCCGGATTGCGGGGACGATAGTTTTTCCAGCGTCATTGCTCTTCGTATTCTCCCAGAATCTCAATACGCGGACCACGTCCGGTCGCTTCACTCTCGGACGTGTCGAAGGTCTCAGGCATCGTCTGCCGCGGCCACATTTCGAAGGCGAGAGATGTAATCATCTACCCGGTCCAAAATGATTTCGAGACCGAGATAGCGAACGTAACCTCCTCCGCCCCGCTGGATAATGCCATCCAAGAAGATCTCGAAGGAATGACCATCACCCGCTAATCGAGTAACGAAGACCGCTCCACCACTCATGCCATCCAAAGGCTCTAAGTCCTCAGGATATCGCAACACGCCGCAGTTACTGCGGGACTCTAGGTGTCCCGACTTGCAGATCGGATGGATCCGCATCCCGCCATTCTCCATCACCATTCGCTGGAGATGGCTTGGCAAGCCTGAGGCTAAAGCTAAATCACCAGCGCGACCGATGTGGCGACGTTCGACGGGGAAGAACTGATGTCGTGAGTATGATGGTAGCATCTCATACTCGACCACACCGATCACATAGTCACTTTCATCCTCTGTGGAACCAGGCGAGAATAGGTATGTGTTGAACGGAATATTGGTGCTGTCGGTGCCATCGTCCATCAGCACTACCAGATAGTCCAAGCGGTCCTTAAAAGCCGCTGCTGTTTCACCCGCGATCGTTGCTATTTGGTGGCGCGTGAAGACGGCGAAATGTCGCCCTCGGTACTGGAAGAGAACGGCACTACCCTGAAGTCCAAACAGCAAACGGCGAGCAACCGCGCCATCCTGCAGCGTGAGCTCGAACCCATCCAGACCATAGTATTCGTCCCCAAGGGCGGCGAAACAAAGTGGTCGGATACATCGATCAGCGATCGTTGGCTCCTGTGGGTCTGTGAATCTCAGCATAGGAGGATCAATCCTTTCGACGGCGCGCACGAATTTCGTCAATTTGACGGTCAATTTCAGCCTCGGCGGCTGCGCAACTCTCCGCGAGATCCTCGCGGAATTGCAAGGTGTCTCTCAGGAAGTCGACATAGGTGGCGACGGCCAGATGTGTGTTGGCCTTAGAGCGCAAGCGCTGAACCCGCCGCTTCCATCCTGGAACGGGATCCTTCTTGATCGTCAGGCGGTAGTTGGCGGCGAGCCAATCAACAAGGTCATGGATAGATCTGCCGGAAAAGCCATTCTCGCTTGCGAACTTGTGACCCACAGGCGAGAAGGCCAGCCGCCATGTCTGGCAATTGATTGTCGCCTGATCTCGCGTGATCCCCTTCCCCTTGGGAAACACGCCAGTTGAGATGACATCGAGGTAAACATTGTTCTCAGTGATGATATAATCCATATAGTCCGCGAGCGCACCGATCGTCTTGCCTCTATCAAAATGGCACCGATCCTTCAGCGTTGCGCACGCCTTCTCGAAGTCACCTAGTTCGGCCGGATTGAGTCTGCTGCTGTTGAAATACTTCTTCGCGCGTTCCGGGATTACCATCTTATTGCCGTAGTAAAGACCACGCCCGGGAAACGCCTTCAGAATGTCGCAGGCTACCGAGAAGTAGAAATTAGCAATGGCTGGCAGGATGGCTTCGTGCTGGAGGCCGACATGGTACAGCTCGTTTCGGAACTCATGCATTATTGCAACTGTCCGCGCCTGTTCCTCTGTGACCATCTTCGCGATACGTGCAAACTTTAGCTTCGCGTCGAAAGACTGTACCCATCCGGCGAAGGCCGTCTGCCGCGATTTGCTGATTGGCTTTAAGTGCATGCCTTATGTCATGCGCTACAA
>NZ_NWSQ01000068.1 GCF_002531725.1 Rhizobium sp. L43 | reverse complement strand
AGCCTGGTGCGCAACGGCAATGACGTGACAATCGTCATCGCCGAGAGCACGCCGGGTGCCGGTGACGGCGGTTCGGTGCTGCTCAAGAACAATCTCGAGGACTACTTCAACCAGGGTGTCGATAAGGTCACCTTCGCCGACGGCGTCAGCTGGACCCGGGCGGACCTTCGATCGCATATCTCTTATGTCGGTGGTACCTCAGGCAATGAAACGATTACTGGGACGACAGGCGCGGATACCATACAAGCCGGGGCTGGTGACGACACGCTGGTTAGCTTGGCAGGAAACGATACTTTTGTCTTCCGATCGAATTTCGGTCACGATATTCTAACGGATTTTGCCGCTGGTGCTGGATCCGTCGACGTGATCGACCTTGGTTCCGATGTTTTTGCCGACTTCGCGTCGGTCATGGCCGCGGCAACACAGGTTGGCGCCGATACGCTGATCATCCACGACGCAAACAACTCGATCCTGCTGAAGAACGTTGCCCTGGCGAACCTGCATCAGGACGACTTCCGCTTCACGGCGACAGCGTAAGCGGGGTTTGAGTTTGTCCAGCAGCACTACCAAGCCGCCGCAGCTCTTCCTTGTGGCGGTGCTTTTCTCGTTGAAGAAGGCCTTTGTCGGCATCGGTGCTACCAGCGCCCTTGTCAACATCCTCACCTTGACTGGCTCCTTTTTTATGCTGCAGGTCTACGACCGCGTCATTCCCGGTCACAGTCTGCCGACCCTCGTTGGTCTCGGGATCATTGCGGCCACACTCTATGTTTTTCAGGGGATACTGGAGCTCGTTCGCTCCATGCTCCTGGTACGCGTCGGCCTGTCGGTCGATGAGCGCTTCGGAGAAACGGTCTACGATTCCCTCATTTTGTTTCCGTCGCGTATGCAGGTGCCTGGAGACGGTCTTCAGTCAGTGCGCGATCTGGATTCCGTCCGAGGGTTTCTGTCAGGGCCGGGACCAACTGCCTTGTTCGATATTCCTTGGATGCCTCTTTATCTGGGCCTGTGCTTTTTGTTTCACGTATGGATCGGCATCGCCGCTCTCACCGGTGCCTTGATACTCGTTGGCCTGACAATAGTGGCGGAACAGAAGTCGCGTCAGCCGGCGAAGGAGGCGGCGAAGATCGCGTCAGAACGGACGGCTCTTGCGGAAGCAACACGCCGGAACTCCGAAACCGTTCTTGCGATGGGTTTTGGCCATCTGCTTGGTAAGAAGTGGAGCGAGATCAACCGTCGCTATCTCAGCAACCATCTGCGTGCGACGAATGTAACCGGCACACTCGGAACACTTTCCAAAATCCTGCGAATGATGCTTCAGTCTGCCGTGCTCGCTGTTGGAGCGTTGCTTGTCATTCGTCAGGAGGCCTCAGGCGGGATCATGATCGCCAGTTCAATCCTGGTCAGCCGGGCGTTGGCGCCGGTCGAACTGGCGATCAGCCAGTGGAAGGGATTTGCCGCGGCGCGCGACAGCTGGTCACGGCTGCTGAAACTTGCGGAGCTCATGCCCACGGACGAGCGCGAGGTATCGCTTCCCAAACCGGTGAGCGCAGTGAAGGCTGAAAACTTGCATCTTGCGGCTCCCGGCTCAAAAGTGTCGATCATACGCAGCATTTCCTTCGAACTCGTGGCCGGAGAAGCCGTCGGCGTTATTGGGCCTAGCGCATCGGGGAAATCCTCGTTAGCCCGAGGTCTTGTAGGAGTGTGGCCGCCAATTGCTGGCACAGTACGCTTGGACGGCGCATCGCTGTCGCAATGGGACCCTCGGGCGCTTGGTAAACACATCGGATACCTGCCGCAGGACGTCTCACTGTTCGGCGGATCGATCGCCGAAAACATCGCTCGTTTCGATCCTGACGCAGCATCCGACAAGATCATTGCCGCCGCGAAGGCCGCCGGTGTCTACGACATGATTGTACAATTCCCCGAAGGCTTCGAGACAAAGATTGGCGAGCAGGGATCAGCACTGTCAGGAGGACAGCGGCAGCGTGTTGCGCTGGCACGAGCGCTTTACGGCGAGCCGTTCCTGATCGTTCTCGATGAGCCTAACTCGAATCTCGATGCCGAAGGCGAGGCGGCGTTGTCGCGTGCGATCCTGAGTGTGCGGGCACGCGGCGGCATTGTTGTCGTTGTTGCGCATCGCCCAAGTGCGCTTGTTGCGGTCGACAAGGTCCTCGTTCTGGCAAATGGTCAGATGCAGGCGTTCGGACCAAAGGACGAGGTCCTTAAAAATACCACGCAACCGGCGGCTCCGCCAATTCGACTCATCGCAGGTGAGGAAATGGCACAATGACACATGATTGTGCTCCACAAGCGGAGCACGCCATCTGGCGACTGACGATGTTTGCGCTCGCAGTGATAGTTCTTCTGGTCGGTGTTCTGGGAGGGCTCGCGGCGACCATTCGTCTCCAGGGCGCGGTCATCGCCGCTGGCACGCTGGTCGTCGACAGCTACGTCAAACCGGTTCAACACCAGAAGGGCGGTACGGTTGGGGAGGTGTTCGTCAAGAATGGCGAGCGGGTAGGGGCCGGGCAGATACTCGTGCACCTGGATGATACGCAAACGCGTGCTAATCTTGCGATCGTTTCGAAGCGGCTGAAGGAACTTGCCGCGCGGACTGCTCGCCTTTCCGCTGAACGGGATTCGAATGCCATGATTGCATTCCCCGAGAAGCTGCTCAAGGAGCGAGAGAACGCGGAAGTGGCCGCAATGCTCGATGGGGAGCAACGGCTATTCAATGATAGACGTTCGTCCAAAACGGGCCGCAAGGCGCAACTGAACGAACGGGTGCGCCAGCTTTCGAAGGAGGCGGAGGGGTTGACTGCTCAGCAGGACGGAAAGCGTCAGGCGCTCGCCATCATCCACAAGGAACTTGCCAGCCTGCAGCTGTTACTCGATCAGGGCATCATACCGGCAACGCGGGTCTACGCCTTGCAGCGAGATGCTGCCGACCTCACCGGTGAACTCGGCAGCCTGATCGCCTCCGCGGCCCAAACAAACGGCAAGATCGCCGAAACCCAGTTGCAGATCATTCAAGTCGATGACGATCAACGGACGGAGGTCTCGGATCAGTTGCGTCAGGCGGAAAGTGAGATTGGCGAATATTCCGAACGTCTCGTTGCCGCGGAGGATGATCTAAAACACATTGACATTCGCGCACCGCAGGCTGGCATTGTACATCAACTTGCTGTTCACGCGCCGGGAGCGGTTATCACGCCGGGTGAGGCGATTATGCAAATCGTCCCGGATAGCGATGCGCTGACGCCGGAACTCAAGCTGCTACCGCAAGACATCGACCAAGTGGCGATCGGACAGGATGTCATGCTTCGGTTTTCGGCGTTCACTCAGCGGACCACCACTGAACTGAATGGCCGGGTAACACGGATCGCGGCTGATCTGACAACCGACGAGCGCACCGGGCAGGGTTACTACAGTCTTAGGATATTCATTCCTGAGGTCGAGTGGGCACGGCTGGGCGATCTCGTTCCAGTGGCAGGGATGCCCGTGGAGGCGTTTGTTCAGACGGGTGAGCGTACTGCGCTTGCATATCTTGCCAAACCGCTTACCGACCAGGTTGTTAGGGCCTTCAGGGAAGAATAGAGCCTGCCTCTTCGTCAACTGAGCGATCCTCAGACGACGTATTGCTGCTCGCAGCGCAACTGCCTGGCGTTGAGGTGTGAATCTTCTCAGCACTGCAGGGTATCGGCCGGCGGCTGCGTCGCTTGCGGTAGTGGATGGTCACTGAAGTGGTGGCTGGTCGTCCAACATGCGGTCAAAATCTTCTGCATCTTAGCTCAATAGGGGTGGGACGAACTCAAGCTGCTAACAGTGATGGATGCGATATTCTGGTGCGCCGGAAGATGTGATCATCGGCGGCGAGGGGGCTCCCGCGACCGTCGAATCCGTACTTTTCGAGGGCGAACGTTACGCCATCAAGCTGACCCTCGGCAACGGCCAGACGTTGCGTTCCTTCAGCCGTGTTGTCGAAGTCGGTGAAACCGTGCGCGTCGTCATCCGCGCCGGTTGGCGGCTTTTAGGAGGCGGGCGTCGCATTGGGGCGGCAAGACGGGCGGTTGTCCGCATATTTCTTGGCCCGCCACCTTTTCCTGCGGCAATTGCCGGATAAGGTACGGTCCGCAACCGGACTCCTGCCATGTCGCTTCGCCTCGCCACCTTCAATGTCGAAAATCTGCTGACCCGTTTCGATTTCACCGGCTTTCGCAACCAGCTGCGCCAGGACCGCGTCATCAAGCTTTTCCAGGTGTCGAGCGAGGGCGTCTACCAGCAGCTCGAGCAGGCCCGCGTGATCGCCGCGACCGACGACACGCGGCAGATGACGGCGCTGGCGATTGCCGACGCCGATGCCGATATCCTCTGCCTGCAGGAAATCGACAATATGGCCGCGCTTCAGGCCTTCGAATATGGCTATCTCTTCCGCATGGTCGGAAACGGTTACCGGCAGAAATATCTGGTCGAGGGCAATGACAGCCGCGGCATCGACGTCGCCGTGCTGATGCGCGAGGAAACGCGCGACGGCCAGAAGATCGAGCTCAGGGATATCCGAAGCCATGCGATGACGACCTATCGCGATCTCGATCTCTTCGACGAGGAACTGGCGCTCACCAACCGCATGGACGACAAGATCTTCAAGCGCGATTGCCTGGAGCTCGATCTGCTCATCGGCGGCCGGCCGTTTTCGCTCTTTGTCGTGCATTTCAAATCGATGGGCAATCCGCGCGACGGGCTGGACGGGCGCCAGTCGACGATGCCGATCCGCCGCGCCGAAGCGCGTGCCGTGCGCCGTATCATCGAGGATCGCTTCGGGGCCGATCAGACGGATAAGAAGAGCTTCGCCATCTGTGGCGACATGAACGATTATCAGGAGCGCGTCGACGTCATCGGCCGCCGCGGCGCCGGCTATCGTTTCGAGCATCAGGACGAGGCCGAAAGCGCGCTGGACGTCTTCAGCCATGACGGCTTTGCCGAAAACGTCGTGCGCCGCCGCGAGGCCCTCGACCGCTGGACGCTCTATCATTCCCGCGGGCCGCAGGAGCAGTGGCTCTGCCAGCTCGATTATCTCTGGCTTTCGCCAGCACTTGCCGCTCACAATGCCGGCCGCCTGCCCGAAATCATCCGCAGCGGCCAACCCTACCGCACCATCTTCCCGCCGGGGCAGGAAGTGGAGCGTTATCCGCGCACCGGCTGGGACCGGCCGAAGGCGTCCGATCACTGCCCCGTCGTCATGACACTGGATCTCCCCTGAGAGCGAACATGAAAACCAATTTGAACATGAATTTTCCGAATAGCGATTTTTCCGATGATTTTGCCGGCTGGCCGCCTGAGGCCACCGTCTTTCCGATCGCGGGCGTCGATCTCAAGGTCCTGCCCGGCACGCATCCCTTCGTCGCCGCCGAGGAAACGGCGATCCGCGAGAACTGGGCCAAGGAAACGGCCGCCAACCCGGCGCTCTTCGACGGGCGCCTGGTGTTCCAGCAGCAGCTATCGCTCGGTGAAGACGGGATTTTGGGCGAGGGTTACGTCACTCCCTTTTCCGCCTTCATGTGGTGGCGCCGGCAGCCTGAGCGCCGGGGCGGTATTCACATCTTCGCCTATCCGGTGCTCGAAAGCGCCGACGGCGCGCTGGTAGCGATCCGTATGGGCGCCCATACCGCCAATCCCGGCCAGGTCTATTTCGCCGCCGGCTCGCTGGAGCCCGAGGATATCGTCGATAACAGCTGCGACATCGAGGCCAACATGCGTCGTGAGGTCCATGAGGAGACCGGATTGGATCTGGCCCACGCGGTGGCGGGGCAGGGGCTCTACGCCAGTTATTCCAGGCGCACAGTAACGCTCATGCGGCTCTTCCGCTTCGACATGACGGCGGACGAGATGGTGAAGCGGATCGAGGCCCATATGCTGGTCGCCGAGGACAAGGAGATCGCCGGCGCGGTGGCGATCCGCTCGGCTGATCACGCGGCATATCCTTACAACGTTGCCATGCTGCCGGTGATCGACTGGTATTTCGGCAGGAACGGAGCATAAGAGGCGGGAGGCCAGCCTCTCCCTTGCCGCCGGTGGCCGACCTCGTCCTTCGAGGCCCCTGCGGGACACCTCAGGATGAGGTGGTCGGGGAGAGGTCGCGGCATCGTCCACCTGCGTTGGTTATCAGCACGGCATCCACCAACGCCCCTCATCCTGAGAGCCTGTGAATGTTTGCTGGCGGCGGCGATTGGATTGTGATTCTGTTG
>NZ_NWSQ01000067.1:0-2500 GCF_002531725.1 Rhizobium sp. L43 | reverse complement strand
TTTAGGTAGAGCGTCGAGCGAATACCCCCGGGGGTAGAGCACTGGATGGGCTATGGGGACTCACCGTCTTACTGATCCTAACCAAACTCCGAATACCGGGGAGTACTACTCGGCAGACACACGGCGGGTGCTAACGTCCGTCGTGAAAAGGGCAACAACCCTAACCTCCAGCTAAGGTCCCCAAGTCATGGCTAAGTGGGAAAGGATGTGAGGATCCCAAAACAACCAGGATGTTGGCTTAGAAGCAGCCATCATTTAAAGAAAGCGTAACAGCTCACTGGTCTAAATAAGGGTCTTTGCGCCGAAAATGTAACGGGGCTGAAGCCATGCACCGAAGCTGAGGATGTGTAGCAATACACGTGGTAGCGGAGCGTTCCGTAAGCTGATGAAGGGAGACCTGTGAGGGCTCCTGGAGGTATCGGAAGTGCGAATGTTGACATGAGTAACGATAAAGAGGGTGAGAGACCCTCTCGCCGAAAGACCAAGGGTTCCTGCTTAAAGTTAATCTGAGCAGGGTTAGCCGGCCCCTAAGGCGAGGCAGAAATGCGTAGTCGATGGGAACCACGTTAATATTCGTGGGCCTGGTGGTAGTGACGGATTGCACAAGTTGTTCTGGTTTATTGGATTATCAGGGCAGCGGAGCGGTTCCAGGAAATAGCTCCACCGTATAGACCGTACCCGAAACCGACACAGGTGGTCAGGTAGAGTATACCAAGGCGCTTGAGAGAACTATGTTGAAGGAACTCGGCAAATTGCACGCGTAACTTCGGAAGAAGCGTGACCCCATTTTACGCAAGTATGATGGGGTGGCACAGACCAGGGGGTAGCGACTGTTTATCAAAAACACAGGGCTCTGCGAAGTCGCAAGACGACGTATAGGGTCTGACGCCTGCCCGGTGCTGGAAGGTTAAGAGGAGAGGTGCAAGCTTTGAATCGAAGCCCCAGTAAACGGCGGCCGTAACTATAACGGTCCTAAGGTAGCGAAATTCCTTGTCGGGTAAGTTCCGACCTGCACGAATGGCGTAACGACTTCCCCGCTGTCTCCAACATAGACTCAGTGAAATTGAATTCCCCGTGAAGATGCGGGGTTCCTGCGGTCAGACGGAAAGACCCCGTGCACCTTTACTATAGCTTTACACTGGCATTCGTGTCGGCATGTGTAGGATAGGTGGTAGGCTTTGAAGCGGGGACGCCAGTTTCCGTGGAGCCATCCTTGAAATACCACCCTTATCGTCATGGATGTCTAACCGCGGCCCGTCATCCGGGTCCGGGACAGTGTATGGTGGGTAGTTTGACTGGGGCGGTCGCCTCCGAAAGAGTAACGGAGGCGCGCGATGGTGGGCTCAGACCGGTCGGAAATCGGTCGTCGAGTGCAATGGCATAAGCCCGCCTGACTGCGAGACTGACAAGTCGAGCAGAGACGAAAGTCGGTCATAGTGATCCGGTGGTCCCGCGTGGAAGGGCCATCGCTCAACGGATAAAAGGTACGCCGGGGATAACAGGCTGATGACCCCCAAGAGTCCATATCGACGGGGTTGTTTGGCACCTCGATGTCGGCTCATCGCATCCTGGGGCTGGAGCAGGTCCCAAGGGTTTGGCTGTTCGCCAATTAAAGCGGTACGTGAGCTGGGTTCAGAACGTCGTGAGACAGTTCGGTCCCTATCTGCCGTGGGTGTAGGAATATTGACAGGATCTGTCCCTAGTACGAGAGGACCGGGATGGACATATCTCTGGTGGACCTGTTGTCCTGCCAAGGGCATAGCAGGGTAGCTATATATGGACGGGATAACCGCTGAAGGCATCTAAGCGGGAAACCCACCTGAAAACGAGTATTCCCTATCAGAGCCGTGGAAGACGACCACGTTGATAGGCCGGGTGTGGAAGTGCGGCAACGCATGAAGCTTACCGGTACTAATAGCTCGATCGGCTTGATCGTTCTCATTGACTATGCTCATCTCCCGGCAAACGCCTAGCGTTTGTCCGGATCGATGATCAGACCTTTGTCCTGACGCGCCAATGGCGCTGCGGACGGCCCGCCATCTAGGGTATTTTGCTAAAGCAAAAACCCGGGATTGGCGACGGCCTCTGGCCTGTATGGGTGCCACAAGCACCCGCAGCCGGAAAAGATCCAAAGACGTGTTCAAAAAAAACAGGCTAACGCCTGCCAGCTTCTCAAACATTAAGTTGCGCTTTGCCGACCTGGTGGTTATGGCGGGGTGGCTGCACCCGTTCCCTTTCCGAACACGGCCGTGAAACGCCCCTGCGCCCATGGTACTTCGTCTTAAGACGCGGGAGAGTAGGTCGCTGCCAGGTCTGCAAAACGCAACTTTTTGAAAAAAATCTTCTCATTCACAGACAACGGCCCATAGCCGAAACAAAAGGGCCGCTCTCAAAGCGGCCTTTCGTGTTAAAATATATCTCGCGGGGTGGAGCAGCCCGGTAGCTCGTCAGGCTCATAACCTGAAGGCCGCAGGTTCAAATCCTGCCCCCGCAACCAAAC
>NZ_NWSQ01000066.1 GCF_002531725.1 Rhizobium sp. L43 | reverse complement strand
TCCATCCATCGCTGAGTAAAAGGCCGGCAGCTCGCGCCGCCTCCCAGGGCAGTCTTCAAAACCCGTGCCATGTGGGCAGCAGCATATAAAACAGTTGGTTTGCTGATCTTCAGCTATTTAATTCCAAACTTTCGAAGGCGGGTTCGACAAACTCTTGTCCCGAAGCCGCCAAACTGGACGAAGCGGCTGTGAGGTTTTGTCGGTTCGAAATCGCTAGCCTCAAAGATCAACAAATGTCGTCCGTATCCCTACATCCCAAGCGAAGGGACAGAAGTAGTGTGGCAAGTCGTAGAGCCAAACAGATCGATACCGTCTTGATGGCCGATCGGCTTCGCACCACGCGTCGGATTAAGGCCGGATGATCAGCAGAACGCAGATGAAGGCACAGTAGAGATTGTCGCTTACAACAAACTCGCTGTTATGCTGTCTCCATGAACACATAGGAGGAATGCCGCCAGCTTGGCAGCTGCAGTCTTGCGGCCGGATTGTTTCGCCATAGGCTGAGATTGACAACAGAGCCGGTTTCGATCGTCAGCGGGTCAATTCTGAGGAAATGCTCGAAGGCTACAGCAAAGATCGGAGCAAGGTATCAAGTAAAAGCGCTAGTCGCAGATGCTTTTTTCCAGGCGCACGCTCAGCTCCGACAAATTGTGGATCGCGTAGTCGAATACGGCGAAGAGCTTATGGCAATTTTAGTAGGTGCTATCAAAATCGCCCGATGATCACCATCCGACGACGACATCACCGCTCATCTTTAAGGAAGTGGCATTTGCGCGTGCCGCACAGTCGCAAATATCGGGAGCAAGGATCCCCGTTCTCGGTCCAACGTCGCCGGACAAGCCCGCTAGGTTGCATCTGGGGCCTTCACGTTTTCAAGATCTGGCGCCCGACGAACTCTGCCGCTCCAGAAAGACTTCCGCTTTCCTCAGGCAGAAAGCATTCATTAAAATCGCCGCATTCCTTGCAGCTGGGAGCGCTACAAAGGGAAAAGCCTTCAGCTTCGCAAATCTTGCGGTAAAAATACTTCTTCCACCTCATGTTGTTGGTGTTGCCTGCCGCCAGCGCCGGAAAATGCGCGAACAGCAATCTGCCAAGTTCGGTCTTGTCAAGCAAGCCGAGATCCCGCCAGAGGTGGTCTTCACGCATGGAACGTCGCGCAATGATCTTAGCGAAACGCACGCCCTCAGGGTCGCCTGGCCGGACATACGCTAGAAGCATATCGCGCAACAGTTGCTCCTCCGCATCACGCACGCAATCACTCGCCTCTTGCAGGGCAAAGGCGCGGATGAGCCTTGCCGGGAAACTGCGGGTTGGAATATCCCGCAGCTCCCTAAGTGAAAGGCCGGTTGCCTCGGTCGCGGTGGCAATCCCCATCTCAATTTCTTCAAGTGCGCGCGAAAAAACGCGGAAGAGCACATAGTCATCAAAATATAACCTAAGACCCATCTGGCATGGTCGGCTGACATAGAGTGTTTGGCAATCGTCGCAGTGGTCGACGGCTATGCTGGTTTGACGTGCTGCGTCCGCTATCGTCGAGACCCCGATGTGATGCACATTTGGCATGCGCTTCGTCACTTTCTCCAATAATCGAATTCAGTTGGCTGCTTTGGCCCTCGCAAGGCGAACATTCAAAGATTGTGCCAGCTTGAGCAAGTGACACTTGAAGCCTCGATCGCCCGTGCAGCGGGGAGGCGATCCCGCCTCCAGTGGTCGCCAAACGGACAAACGCAGGCTTTCAATCTGCGGCGCCGATCGAGCAGTCTGAATGCAGCAATCCGAGCGAAGATCAAAGATCAACGCCTGCGCAAAGACGCGTTAGCCGATAGAGTTATCCATATGTCTCTTCTATAGTCCTCAGAGTAGTTGGAGACCGGGCCTGTTCGCCGCGCTCCGAAGGCCGCCGCCATAGCGAGCAACAAGGCGGCGCCAGTATCTCTCCGGGATACGCAATAAAATCTGCCGCTTCCTATCTATTGCATTTTTGTACGCTCTCCGCTGCGGTCGCGATCGGCTTCCTTGGTTAGACACCTCCGTCATGCACCAAGGTCGCCAATCAGGAAAAATAGATTGATTGGATGTCATCATTTGCGTTTTGAATAACGCTCAAAACGCGGCACCAAAAACGCCTGGGGACCGAGGGCGAATTCGCGACCGCGGCACTCAGCGCACTTGAGTAAGCCAACAGTGAGCGCGGCTGTTGCCCCGGTTGCGCTAGCCAAATGTCGTGATGCTCGGATGGAACTCGCCGATTGCAGATTTTCTTTCTGCTTTCAACGTCGTAAGGAGTGCATTGATAGAAGCTCCACTCGTCAGCTTCGAGTTCAGGCGCTCGCGTCTGCAGCGGTGGGAGATGGTTTCTAATTCTGCCGGGTATTCGTACAACGTAAAGATCTCGTCAAATCTGGAACACGCACTCGTTTGCATAATCTGCCCAAGGTCGGGATTCCGTTCCGCAAAAGTGGGACAAATGTCGAGCCATACGAGCGGCGACGCCGATGGCCGCCACGTTCGATTGCTGAACCCGCCCTGGTCGACTGCGCGGCCGCCGGTATGGTTTAACATCGTCGCGTACATTGTTGGCGCGAATTCTGTATAGGGGCGTGCCGGAATAAAAACATGCCAATCATAATATCACATCAAATACAACATGATGATCGCTATCGGAGCGCCGCGTCCGGAGCCAAGCTTGGTTTAAGCCGAACCGAATTGGCGCAGGACCATTTACACAGCACACTGAAATCTGCATATTGCCGCGCGTTGTCGCTATCCCGAGTTGATGGACAAGTCGCTTTCGCTCCAGCCAAAAGCAGCTGGGCACGGGCTCTTTTCAAGAAATTAGAAGGCAAGGATATGGAAAATTTTGTGTATCTGTTGGAGTCGGAAAGTGCGATCTTTCGCGCCGCTGAGCTCCCTGATCGCAACAGCATTGCATCGATCTCCGGTTTAATTGGCAGTGATCTTATTCAGATGATCCGCTTCGACGACATGCACTCGCTATTTGTTGGGGAAGAAGCTTTGCGAGCTGGGTTAACCGCCTTTACGATCTTTGACGGGTACCCGATCCCTCTTGCCGGGAAAATAGCGCTTTTGGGAGGCGATGGTAGTAAACCTTATCGTTCGCCGTCAATAATGATGACGGAAGCCGCGCGACGTTTTGAATGTTGCCGGCCGGTGCTTGATCCTGTGTTTGTTCCGATGGACCGAGTAGTGAACAAGGGCCTCATCGTTGCGGGCGCACTGGAAAGCTTGCAAGTGCGTATTGATCGCCGCTCCCCGGTGCTCCTATGAGCGCAATGACGAATGATAGGATCCGCGAGAATGAACTCTATCGCGCCGGTTCGCTCAGAGTCCGCGAGCGTGGCGCCATGGGCACGAGAAACGGAAAGCTGACGCCTCAAAATTGCGGCGTTTACTACGTTGCCGAAGGCCTCCCGTTCCACTGGACAAGGTCAACACTGAAGGGCGGAAGACATTCATTGCATTTGCCGAGTTGGAAGCCGCGAAGGAAGAAGTCGCCACTTTGGCGTATTCGCGCTTACCCGGCTTTTGGCAACCTATGGCACCAGCTGAATGCCGAAGTATTTGATCGCTGTCGACGGCGCAGCCCGCATTGATTGCAGACGCTGTTTCAACGCCTGCTCACGGCGAAGTCATGCACGTTCATAGGGTGGACGAATCGGGCGAAATCGTCGGCGTTGACGCAGTTGAAACATTGGACGAACGAACGGGGAGCAAGACCTTGCCCTTTAGAACCTTTTTTTGCATCCTGCTGCTGGTCACGTGCACCAGTGCTGTTTCGGCTTACGCTGCCTCGCTTTCCATCTTCAAAGCGTTCGCCGTAACCTTAGCGGCTTCGTTTTTGCTTCAGGTCATCTATTTCTTGAGCCTGCTATTTATGTCCTTCCGGCCCACGCGCGAGAGCGACAGGTCGATACATTCAGGAACTTGGCAGGCAGACCAGCCACAAAAACGTGATCGCGATGAAACTGAGCAGTCCAACGTCCCCCAGCTTGACCCAAGGCGTAAACGGCGCACCCCTTAAGGCAATTTCGGCGGAGGACAGATTATCAAATATACCGAGCATTACCACTTGGTGTATTCTGCGTACGTCGCGGTTATACTAGCATATTTGCTGTATCAATACTTATGCCATCGGATACGACCAAGTCTAATACCGAAGAAAGGATCGCTTAACCGCCCGAATCATTTCAAAAAATATTATAGATAGTGGAGGAAGCCCGTGGGCTTACGTGTAATCGCGTGTTCTGCCCCCCAGTTTTCTCACGGCGAGGCGGGCGAAATGGCATTATCAAGCGCCGATCCGGCAAGCCTCTACAATGCCTGCAGATATGCTGCGTCACTGGCATCCAAGGCGGAAGGTGCATGGGGCGAAAGCAATTGGCGCGGCACCAGGAGTGACAGGCGACAATCAACGCTTCTGCTATCTGACATGGACGATGTGCAGCGAAGGCTAACGCCGCTATTAGTCCGGGTCCGGCCCAATTTAGTTCTCATAGGAGCGATGTCGATATGCTTCCGTGGTGCGATTGAGACAGCGAAATACATCAGAGAGTTTCTAGGCGATGACGTTTGTATCGTTCTTGGCGGTCGCCACGCCACCGAAACAATATATCGGGATGACGAAAATCGTGTAAGACATCATCTAGCGTCCCCTCTGCGGCTAATTGCTGACGGAAAAGTTTCCAACTGTTTCGACATCGTGCTCTCCGGAGATGGTGAACACTTTATCGCGGAAATTGGGTGCGTCGTAGCTTCCTTGGAAGCAAGAGGTTTTTCGCCAAGGGAGGCGAAATTCTCATTGGGCCACCTGACGACCACCCCGGGGCACTGGATCGCCGGCACAATCATGGACGATCAGGTCCACACTGTGTGCTCTTCGGGCATGCCGCTCGATTATAATGGGATGCCATCCCCAGCCGAAATGTTCGGAATTACAACTAGCTTTGACGTGTTTGGTGGCGCGCCTACCGCGCACGTCTTCAGCGACATCGGGCGTGGATGTATCTATGATTGTATCTTCTGCAGTGAGAGGGTCAGCGTTGTCGGGCCTCCTCGACAGTTCAAGACAAGCCCCCACCGGTTATGCGGCCAGCTCGCAGCAGCCCACCGCGTAGTCAAGGCAGATTACGGCGAAAACTTTCCTGTCTCGGCGTTCATTGAAGACTCAACTCTTCTTGGATGGAATTCGGCCCTCGTAGCCCAGTTTGAAAAGGTATTCGACCCACTCGAAAATCCTGTGCGGCTTGGCGGACAAGCGACCATTGACCAAATCGTTAATAACCCAGCCCTTGCACGAAGACTAGGCCGCATGGGCCTGGAGTATCTTTTCATCGGGGTCGAGACACCGCGCCCAGAACTTGTTGGAGGTCTTCACAAGAACATCGCCACCAAGAAGGGTTCGTGGATGGAACGCGCGGACAAAGCAGTTGAGATCTTGTCCGAAGCCGGAATCAAGGTTGGGGTATCCCTCCTATTTGGCATGGGCGAGGGAGCTGCTGAAAGGCAGCAATTGTTTTCGGCCTTAGAAAGCTGGCGGAAAACGGGCTCTCTGATCACAATCAGCATGAACTGGGCCGTCCAACACCCTTTGAGAAACACGGTTCAGGGGAATGAATATACCTATTTGGATTGGGCGGTGTCGCCCGGTCCCATGCTGTCGTTGTTAAGGAATTTTGGCGAAGCCTCTGAGATCTATCCAATTGCCGGCGGTACAAACCCAGACGAAGCCTCCGTAAAGGATATTCTCCAAGCCACCACGGAGATCATGGCTATGCCGCCTGCACACCCAATGCAAAACCAAGAAGCGGAGCATATATATGCTGAACGGAGCGCCTAAAGGCGGAATAAATTACCCTAGCTCAGACCGAGTATGCGCCGGAACCCATCTCTTTATCGATATGTGGGATGCAGAAAATACGGGAGATACTGAAGCGATTGAGGCGGCGGTAGCGCAAGCCGTTCATGACTGCCGCGCCACGATGCTGGAATCGAGTTATAGAAAATATAGCGAAGATGGGGGCGTCACGGGCTTCGCAATTCTCGCTGAATCGCACATTTGCGTAAATACCTGGCACGAAGAACGCATGGTCGCGATAGACGTATTTTTTTGTGGTTCGCTAGACCCGTACGCGAGTATCGCCGCGTTGCGCGACGTATTTCGCCCATCCCGGATCGATATTAGCGAGCACAAGCGTCTTCTTGGAACAAGAATAACGCATCCAAATATTGTGGAAGCGCTTCAACCGAAAGTATTCTCCGAAATCGAGGTGGAACATGTCTAAGAGCCCGATTTAAAAGAAGTTGTGCGATAACAGGCAGTTGTGATTCCCTATTGGTGCTAAATCAAATGGGGTTTCGATGAGCTGGACTGCTATCGCTCGCCGTGGGCATAACCGAGACGTGCTTCGTTTTCCAAGTGATTTGAAGGACCGGGAATGGACGTTGATCAAACCGCTGATCCCGCCAGCGCGTCGTGGCGGGCGGCGTCGGACGACGAATATGCGCCCGGTCGTGGAG
>NZ_NWSQ01000065.1 GCF_002531725.1 Rhizobium sp. L43 | reverse complement strand
GCGACGAGCCTGGCGATGAGCCGAAGGCGCTTTCCGAATGCGACGTCAAATCGAACATCAAGTCCATTCCGGGCGTGATGACGATCCGCGGCTGCGCCTATGCCGGCTCCAAAGGCGTGGTATGGGGGCCGGTCAAGGACATGGTCCACATCTCGCACGGGCCGGTCGGTTGCGGTCATTATTCCTGGTCGCAACGCCGCAACTACTACGTCGGCCTGACGGGCATCGACACGTTCGTGACGCTGCAGTTCACCTCAGACTTCCAGGAAAAGGACATCGTGTTCGGCGGCGACAAGAAGCTTGAACAGGTCATCGACGAGATCGAGGCGCTTTTCCCCCTCAACAACGGCATCAGCGTGCAGTCGGAATGCCCGATCGGGCTGATTGGCGACGACATTGAGGCGGTGTCGCGCAAGAAGGCCAAGGAGCACGAAAAGACGATCGTGCCGGTGCGCTGCGAGGGCTTCCGCGGCGTCTCGCAATCGCTCGGCCACCACATCGCCAACGACGCCATCCGTGACTGGGTTTTCGACAAGAACGACGTCGAGTTCGAGACCGGCCCTTATGACGTCAACGTCGTCGGCGACTACAATATCGGTGGCGACGCGTGGGCTACGCGCATTCTATTGGAGGAGGTGGGGCTGCGCGTGGTCGGCAACTGGTCGGGTGATGCCACGCTCGCTGAGGTCGAGCGCGCGCCAAAGGCGAAGCTCAACCTCATCCACTGCTACCGCTCGATGAACTACATCTGTCGGCACATGGAGGAAAAGTACGGCATCCCGTGGATGGAATACAATTTCTTTGGTCCGTCCCAGATCGAAACCTCCCTGCGCGAAATAGCCAAGCACTTCGGTCCGGAAATCGTCGACAAGACCGAGGCTGTCATCACCAAGTACCGGCCCCTGGTCGATGCTGTCGTCGACAAGTACCGGCCGCGCCTCGAAGGCAAGACGGTGATGCTCTATGTCGGCGGCCTGCGTCCTCGCCACGTCATCACGGCCTATGAGGACCTCGGCATGCGGATCGTCGGCACCGGCTACGAGTTCGCCCACAACGACGACTATCAGCGCACCGGCCATTATGTGAACAAGGGTACGTTGATCTATGACGACGTGACCGGTTACGAGCTGGAAAAGTTCATCGAAGGCATCCGCCCCGACCTTGTTGGGTCCGGCATCAAAGAGAAGTATCCGGTGCAGAAGATGGGCATCCCCTTCCGCCAGATGCACTCCTGGGATTATTCGGGCCCGTATCACGGCTATGACGGCTTTGCCATATTCGCCCGCGACATGGATCTGGCCATCAATAATCCGGTGTGGGATCTCTACGACGTCCCCTGGAAAAAAAAGGCCGCGCCAGCTGAGGCGGTTGCGGCCGAATGAGAGCTTGGCCTGTCTTGGGAGGGGGCAGGCCAGGCCCTTCCATCGGCCTTGATCCGCACTCGTGACAGATGACATCCCATTGCCGCCACCGGTGCGGCGCGATGAAAAGAAAGGTGCTTACTATGCCGCAGTCGGCGGAAAAAGTTCTCGATCATGCTCCCCTGTTCCGCGAGCCGGAATACAGGCAGATGCTCGCCGAGAAGAAAGCCAATTTCGAATGCCCCCACCCGGATCAGGTCGTTGCCGATCAAAACGACTTCACGAAGACCTGGGAGTATCGCGAAAAGAACCTGGGCCGCAAAGCCCTGGTCGTGAACCCGGCCAAAGCCTGCCAGCCGCTCGGTGCCGTCTTCGCAGCCGCAGGCTTTGAGCAAACGATGTCCTTCGTCCACGGCAGCCAGGGCTGCGTCGCCTATTACCGTTCGCATCTGTCGCGTCACTTCAAGGAGCCTTCATCGGCGGTCTCGTCCTCGATGACGGAGGACGCGGCGGTGTTCGGCGGATTGAAGAACATGGTCGACGGGCTCGCCAATACATACAAGCTCTACGATCCGAAGATGATCGCCGTCTCGACCACCTGCATGGCCGAAGTCATTGGAGACGATCTCCACAGCTTCATCGAAAACGCAAAGAACGAAGGGTCGGTCCCGCACGACTTCGATGTTCCTTTCGCTCACACGCCTGCCTTCGTCGGCAGCCACGTCGATGGCTATGACGGCATGATCAAGGGCATTCTGGAGAACTTCTGGAAAGGCAACGAGCGGAAGGAGGTTGCCCAAGCCATCAACATCATTCCCGGCTTCGACGGCTTCTGCGTCGGCAACAACCGCGAACTGAAGCGCCTGCTCGACATGATGGGCGTATCCTACATCTTCATCCAGGATGCCTCCGACCAGTTCGACACGCCGTCTGACGGCACGTACCGCATGTATGACGGCGGCACGAAGATCGAAGACGTGAAAACGGCGTTGAACGCCGAAGCGACCCTGTCGCTGCAGCACTATAACACGCGCAAAACGCTGGAATATTGCAAGGAGGTCGGTCAGGCTACGGCCTCGTTCCATTATCCGCTGGGTGTCCAGGCGACCGATGAATTCCTGATGAAGGTCTCGGAGATTACCGGCAAGGAAATTCCTCCGGCACTCGGCCTGGAGCGCGGCCGTCTCGTCGACGCTATGGCAGATAGCCAGGCCTGGCTGCACGGGAAGAAATACGCGATCTACGGCGATCCTGACTTCGTCTACGCCGTTGCCCGCTTCGTCTTGGAAACCGGCGGTGAGCCGACCCACTGCCTTGCTACCAACGGCACGTCGGCCTGGGAAGCCGAGATGAAGGCGTTGCTCGCATCCTCGCCCTTCGGCAAGGATTCCCAGGTCTGGGCGGGCAAGGACCTCTGGGCGTTGCGCTCGCTGCTCTTTACCGAGCCGGTAGATCTTATGATCGGCAATTCCTATGGCAAGTATCTCGAGCGCGACACCGGCACCCCATTGATCCGGCTGAGCTTTCCGATATTCGACCGGCACCATCACCACCGTTTCCCGCTCATGGGCTACCAGGGCGGCCTGCGCGTCCTGACGACGATCCTCGACAAGATCTTCGACAAGCTCGATCGCGAGACGAGCGAGCCGGGTGTGACAGACTATTCTTACGACCTGACCCGCTAGGAGCGGCGGCGGTCGGCCTTGTGAGGCCGGCCGCCTTCATCTGAACTTGGAGACCGCAATGCCCTCGCTCAATGCTAAAGTCCAGGACGTCTTCGACGAGCCTGCCTGCGAGAAGAACCGCAGCAAGGATTCCAAGGCGCGTAAGAACGGCTGCTCGAAGTCGCTGATCCCCGGGGCGGCAGCCGGCGGATGCGCTTTCGATGGCGCCAAGATCGTGCTGCAGCCCGTCACCGACGTCGCGCACCTGATCCACGGGCCTCTCGGCTGTGAGGGCAATTCCTGGGACAACCGAGGATCGGCTTCCTCAGGTCCAACGCTCTGGCGCACGAGCTTCACGACCGACCTCACTGAAACCGAAGTGGTGATGGGACACGGCGAGCGGAAGCTTTTTAAAGCAATCCGCGAGATCAAGGAGGCCTATGCTCCACCGGCGGTCTTCGTCTATTCGACCTGTGTGACAGCATTGATTGGCGACGACATCGAGGCGGTCTGCGAGCGGGCCGCGGAAAAATTCGGCCTTCCGGTGGTGCCAGTCAACGCACCGGGCTTTGCCGGCTCCAAGAACCTTGGCAATAAGCTCGCCGGTGAAGCGTTGCTCGATCATGTGATCGGCAGCGTAGAGCCGAACGACGTGACCGCCTACGACATCAATATCATTGGTGAGTTCAACCTATCCGGCGAGTTTTGGCTGGTGAAGCCGCTTCTTGACCGGCTGGGGATCAGAGTGCGGGCCTGCATTCCAGGAGACGCTCGATATCTTGACATTGCTTCTGCGCATCGCGCCAAGGCGTCCATGTTGGTGTGCTCGACAGCACTCATCAACCTTGCCCGCAAAATGGAGGAGCTCTGGGATATCCCGTTCTTCGAAGGCTCCTTCTACGGCATTACCGACACCTCTGAAGCACTCAGGCAGATCGCCAAGCTGCTCGTGACGCAGGGGGCGGATCCCGAAATCCTCGAGCGCACCGAGGCATTGATCGCGGAGGAGGAGGCGATTGCCTGGAAGAAACTCGCAGCATATCGACCAAGGCTTGAAGGCAAGCGCGTGTTGCTCAACACCGGCGGCGTGAAGTCCTGGTCGATTGTCGATGCGCTGATGGAGGTGGGCATCGAGATCGTCGGCACCTCGGTTAAGAAATCCACGCCTGAAGACAAGGAACGGATCAAGCAACTCCTGAAAGACGAAAACCACCTGTTCGAGTCGATGGCGCCGCGCGAGCTTTATAACATGCTCGCCGACGGTAAAGCCGACATCATGTTGTCTGGCGGGCGCACGCAATTCATCGCGCTGAAGGCCAAGACACCTTGGCTCGATATCAACCAGGAACGCCACCAGCCCTATGCCGGCTATGACGGCATGGTGGAGCTCGTTCGCCAGATCGATCTTGCTATTCACAATCCGATCTGGATTGAGGTGCGGGAGCCGGCACCGTGGGAATGCCAGCATGCGGTGGAAGAAGAACTGACGAATACCAAGAGCGAGAACGAGACTGGGTACGCCTTGCAAAACTTTGTCGGCGCGGTCGCCGGCAGCTTCGGCAAGCGTTGAGGAAAGCCGATGGTTCAAGTCTTTCCCCAGACCAAATCAGCTGCGGTCAATCCGCTGAAATCATCACAGCCGCTCGGCGCCGCGCTCGCCTTTCTTGGCGTCGAGCGTGCAGTGCCGCTGTTCCACGGCAGCCAGGGCTGCACCAGCCTGGCTCTCGTACTTTTAGTCCGGCACTTCAAGGAAGCCATTCCCTTGCAGACAACGGCATTGGACGCAGTGGCGACGATCCTCGGCGGCGCAGGTAATCTGGAAGAGGCGATACTCAATCTCAAGAGGCGCGCAAAACCAAAGTTGATCGGAATCTGCACGACAGCCCTGGTGGAAACCCGCGGCGAAGATTTTGCAGGCGATCTCACCAACATCAAGCGGGATCGTGCCGATGAGCTTGCGGGTACGGAGATCGTGCTGGCGAGCACACCGGATTTCGAGGGAGCGATCGAAGAGGGATGGGCTAAGGCTGTCACCTCTATGATCGAGCGCATCACCACGCAAGGCGAGCAGAGCCGCGACCAAAAGAAGATTGCGATCCTACCAGGATGGCATGTGACAGTCGCCGACATCGAGCTTCTGCGCGAAACGGTCGAAAGCTTCGGTCTGAAGCCGGTAATCCTGCCGGACATTTCCGGCTCGCTCGACGGCACGGTGCCCGACGATCGTTGGGTGCCGACCACCTATGGCGGTACTCCCGTCGACGAGATCCAAGAGCTTGGCACGGCGGCACAATGTATCGCGATCGGCGAGCATATGCGCCGCCCCGCAGAGCTACTGCGGACCCGGACGGGAGTGCCTTACGCACTGTTCCAGTCGCTGACAGGATTGAAAAGAGCCGACCGGTTCGTCTCGTTGCTTTCAAGGATTTCAGGTGCGCCGGTGCCAGCAAACATTCGCCGTCGCCGAGCACAGCTGCAGGACGCCCTGCTCGACGGGCATTTCTATTTCGGCGGCAAGAAGATCGCAATTGCTGCGGAGCCGGACCAGCTCTACCAATTCGCTACCTTCTTCACCGGCATGGGCGCCAAGATTACGGCGGCAGTCACCACGACCGGCACTTCAAAAATAATCCAGGAAATGCCGGTCGAATCGCTCCAGGTGGGTGATCTTGGCGATCTCGAAGAACTTGCCGTCGACGCTGATCTTCTTGTTACGCATTCGCATGGACGACAAGCGGCGGAGCGCCTTGGCATTCCGCTTATGCGGGTGGGCTTCCCGATTTTCGACCGACTCGGCAGCCAGCATAAGATCACAAGTCTCTATCAGGGAACGCGCGACCTGATCTTCGATGTTTCCAACATCTTCCAGGCCAATCAGCGCGCGCCGTGTCCTGGATCGCTTGATCCCTCCCGCAAAGGAGAACTGGCTAGATGACCGCCGCCCGTCGCCTCTCCATCGTCCCTGACGGGGCTCACTCGGCAGCTCCGAAGCGGAAGGCTGGCGCCTTGCGCGTAGCAATCGCCACCCAAGATATGAAATGTCTGGACGCCCATTTCGGATCGGCCAAGCGCTTCGCGGTCTTTGACGTCAGTCCCGACGATTGGAAACTCGTGGAAGTCCTGTGTTTCGAAGACGTTTCCGATGAGAGCGGAATGCATCGAAACGAGGGCGACGATCGCATTGCCCCCAAGGTGAAGGCATTGGAAGGCTGTCACCTCTTGTTCTGTCTGGCGATTGGCGGGCCTTCGGCAGCAAGGGTCGTTTCGGCCAAAATCCACCCGATAAAAGTACCCGATGCTCAATTGATTGAAGACGTACTGTCCCAAACTAGGGCGATGCTCAGGACGACTCCACCGCCCTGGTTGCGCAAGGTGCTAGCCGAAGCAGGCGCCACCGAAAAGAAGCCTTTCGATGAGGAGGACTAGGACATGGGTACATTGGCAGGAAGTACGGATGGCCCTGCTATCAACGAGGATGGGGATCTCGCCACCCCTTTTCTCAGATGCCTCATAAGGCTCATCCGCGCTCAGGATGCCCATGGGGCGTG
>NZ_NWSQ01000064.1 GCF_002531725.1 Rhizobium sp. L43 | reverse complement strand
GATTGCGCTTCATTCCCTGGTCCTCTCAATGGGCCAGAGCTTACTTCAAAATGGATTATTTCAACGGGGCAAGGTCACTGCTGTCGGACATTTCAGCAGGAGATGGGTCGCGGGAGTTCTCAGCAGGTAAGAAAATACCATCGAGATCTTGCGAGAGCTGCTTGTAGCTGAGGTAGGCTTCCACTTCTCTACGATCAGTCAAGGGACTGCTTCGGAGCTTCGAAGCCGCGTCAACAAAATCCTTGTAGATCGCAAAATAAGCGAGGCTGACACCTGACCGCAGAGCGAACGCAATTGTTTCGTTGGCGCTCTCGGCGCTGTCATGTTGCCCACCGAGGATGAAGTACCCTTTAGTCTTAATTCCTGCGGCTTTGAGGCGTAGAATCAATGCACATATGTCGTCATTACTGAGTGCCGTCGAAGTCTTGTTTGCTTTCAGCTTTTTCCGCTGCGTCTCATTGCCATGTTCGATCCCGAAGGCCAACATGCTACAGCCCGATCTAACAAGTTGGCCGATAAAGTCGGGAACCTGCTTCTCATATTCGATGAAATCCTCAAAGCGGAAGATGCCCCGCCAACCAAAGCCGCAGGGCGCGCCTTCACGAACGTCGACAAGACCCGCCAGGAAGTCCTTTGCCCATTTGAGATCGTGCAACACGGCAAGCTCACTGTCAGGAGGTCGAGCGGCGATCTGGGGCAGAAGATTGTCGTCGATGAACTGGATACGCAGGTCTTGATGCTCTTGTGCCAACGCCATCAGTTCACTCAGTACAGATCCGGTGGAGCGCCTTCTTTCGCCCCCGCTTAGATTCCTGCGTTCGGTGCAAAAAGTACACTTCCATTCGCAGCCTCGCGACATGACGACGTGCGCTTCTTTATAGGTGCGATTCTTCTTGCGGGTGGGCGCTGGCTCGTAAGCGCCATCTGGACCTCGGAAGACGCGCCTGTCGAGCATCGCAATCGGTTCCCAGGCGTCCGGCAAAGCGTTCTCGATTGCTTTAGGATAAAAGTGCCATTTCTCGCAGTGGGTGTCTAAGAGTCGTTGATTCTTTGGATTTGCGATTACGTCGGCGATTTCCGGCCACGCGCCTGCACTACCCGTCAGAGCCACCAGATCGACGAAATTCTGCTCCGCATTTCCCCTGACAATGAAATCCCAGTCAGCTTGGCCTGCTCCTGAAACCGAAGTTTGCCAGACGCCAAGATTTGCTGCCGGTCCGCCTATGGCAATCATGACATCGGGGGATCGAGCCTTGATGTCGGCAACGATTTGCTGAGTGGACTTTACGGTGCTCAAAACAACATTGAACCCTACCCAATCGAACTCGCCCGCTCGATCCGCTAACTCTTTGGTCAGTGATGGAAAGCGATGACAGTCGGCAATCTCGACAAAATGTCCGGCACGACTGAGCGCGCTCGCAATGAGACCGAGGCCCAACGGGGGCGTGGTGGTGCGAGATGCATTTTTTCGTTCGGCGCTACCTGCGATCTCGATCGGCGGTAGCACGAGCAAGATTCGCCTCACATCTGCAGCTGCGGCTTTTCGAACATCTTCGACTTCCGGGTGCAGCTTCGGTCGAGCTTTGTCCGTCGTCCGATAAAAACTCGCGCCCAGCAGCTCACGCGACCTCGGAAAGTCATTCAAAGTGAAAGGCGTGAAGCCGCCGCGCCAACCTTGCTTAACCTCCTCGTGATAGAGCCTAATGAACTCGCGCTGAAGCCACGGATGAGATCCATCGTAGCGTACAGCGGAGTCAATAATTTCGCCCAGACGCGTTGTCAGGTTCGTACCGGCTATGAACGGTCGGCTCTTATACGTAGCCTCGACACGCGAGCGAAACGAGCGCGAGAACGCTACATCGACGCACGCCCAGCGAATAGTCTCGTCTTCATCGGTTGAGAATGCCCCAAGCACGCGAAGCGCTTTGTCGACCGGCAGGGCACTCAGCATTGCCGCCACCGGGAAGCGCTTATCGCCTCGCCAACGTCTAGGAATTGAACCGGTTCCGAGCGCCTCCCTGATGAAGTCCAGCGTGAAGTCAGGGGAGTATATCCCTTGAAGGGCGCTTTCGCTTGCTAGCCACAGGAACGTAGCAAAGTGCTCAGGTTCGACTTCTGCAAAATCCAGCTGCTGAGCCTGAAAGGCAGTTATTACGGCGGCGAACCTAGGCAACTGGCTGTAGTAATCGCTCTGTCTCAACACGTCTAGCAAAACTGAATGCTTAAGGCCCAACCGGGCAAGCCGTGTCTGAAAATCGCCATCCGCCAGTCCCCGTCGAATGACCTCCTCGATTTTTGTGGTCACCTCATAGTCGTGGGACTGGAAGTCGTTGTCAAATCTGCAGAGGTAGAAAAAGAATTCCCGTAGCAGGAAACCATCGCTGCAAATCTGCCGCCAAACATTAGGCCTTACGAGATTGATAAAATCGTTGATCGATCCCGACACGCTTGACGCGGCCGCCAGGAAGCGCCAGATGACATCCAGTTCCCCCGAGCTGCGCAGGGAGAAGGTCACTCCCCGTTGACTTTCCAGCATTGTATCAAGCGTCAGCGACAATTGGTCGAGATATGCAAGAGCTTCAAGCCCGACTACTCCGTGTTCGATCTTTCCTCGCGCACTAAGTATGTTGAGGGCGGTACAAACGCGCTCCCACTCGGCATAGACCAAGCCGTTCGCGACGATTTCCTCCGCTTGGCGTATGAGCCCGTCTTCAGTTTCAGGATCCTGCAGGGTGATCTTGGCGACTGCCTGTCTTTCCTGCCATGCGACTGATGTCGCAAGTGGCCAATCGCACGCGCTCGCGAATGCTTTCGCGCAGGCTGACCATGTATAGTGCGCTCTCAAGAACGATGCGAGTTCCATGGCACCATGCTTGCGTCGGCTATAGTTCCCAGTGAGGCCAAGGATAGCTTTGCTCATGGTCTCAGCATCGACGGCCTTTTCGCCCGTGAGGGAAATTTCAACCACCCCCTCGCTGCTAACACCGACATTTCCGCCCCAAACGTTGGCCTTCAAGAACTGGAAGAGGCCGGAATGGCTGGAACAGATCAGTGGTACGCCGAGACTGAGAGCTTCCCAACCGGAAAGCCCAAAGCCCTCGTGCCAAGATGGCATCAAGGCGAAATGAGAATTCGCGAGTGTCTTAAATAGACGTCCCGCATCAGCTGTGTACGAAACCGGATCGAGTGAGATGTGCTCGCCATACTCAGAGAGGTTTGCCGGCTCGGCTGCTTCGGGACCAGCTCCGAACAACGTCAAGCAACCTCGATTTAGAAAACGGCTATCCCTGCCCTGATGGACCTCTTTCGCCTTTCGATAAGCAATGGCAACCGCAGAAATTGCTAGCTGCGCGTTCTTAACCCGGTCGTCCTGCTGGCCGAGACGGCCGCTCATAAAGATCTGCCAAGCCGGTTCGTTATTTTCCATGGCGGGCTCTAACGGCGGCACACCGGGGATGAGCATGCTTACGCGCTTTTTGCCAGTTGCGCCATAAGAGCTCTCAGCGAGAAGTGGCCCAACCGCCAGGACGAGGTCCGCACGATCAGCCAATTCAGTCTGCCGAGCTTCCTTCTCCCCTCGCTCTTCGAGGGAAAGCCCTTTCTGTAGGTCGTACTGCTTGTAATGCATATGCTTGATTACAGCAGATCGGACCGTCGGAAGCTTAAGCCCCCTCAGATAGCCAACGGTATCGATTGCCAGGAAACCTGTATGCACGTCATGTCCGACTACAATGACGTCGTTCTGTAAGTTATTAGAAGCCGCAAGTGCCGCGTGGATACGGTTCGCGATGGCCTCCGGGCACCCGAGTTCCTCTCCTGTTTCGACAATAACCTGATCCTCGACCGAGCTTGCCCTCGGCCCCATCACGAGACAGTGGCACAACCCGGTCGAGCCCAGCTCCGCGGCTACCGCCTTGGCAAGGTCCTGATTGAAGACGTTGATACCGCCGTGTGCGCGTCCCCAGTGCGTGGCGAGAAAAAATGCAGAATAACTCATCGTTTACCGCCGGCACCTGAACAATCATCGGATTCGCTTTCGATCGTGACTACCACAACCTGACTCGTGCGAAAATCCATTTGGCAAGCGAGTTTAGGCCAGAAGAAGAACCGGCGCATCGCGGAAATTGTGAGTATTTGTCCTCGGGTTGATTAGGGCCTGCCTTTTTTCTGCGCTCGAGTGCATCGACGGAATTTAGCTTCATGTGGTTTTCCGAAGGCGCGGCGGAGTGGATCGAGGAGGTGCTGCACGTAGTGTCGGACATGCGGCAGTGCCAATCCTGCTGAGCACCAAGACGTGCGCTGCGCCGTATGCGCCGTCCACGCCCCATTGATTTTTCAGTTTCCGCTACTGGGTAGTGCTGGCTGAGGGCTGGATGTGAGCTCACCGAATAGTATCTGACGAGCTCATTGTGAGGCTTTGATGCGGGCGTCATAGGCCATGGCATCAGGGCATCGATGTCTTTGGCGAGGTGGCCGTGGCGGCAGGAACTTCTAGGGATGGAAGCGCTCGATCCCGTCCGGCGGTATGTGAGGATCGGTGAACAACCGTCGACGTGGGGTTACTCCCGCCGCCGGCTCTACGCGCATGACGCACTGTTCCGTGAGAACTCCGATGTCTACGAGGTCCTTCACGAATTCGACTTCGTCTACACGGAAGACAAGAGGCTGTTCTTCTTTCTGGCGATCTTTGGAGAAGAATACGGGATCGATATGAGCGATCCCGACGCTGCCAGTTGTTTCGACTTTCTTGAAAAGCAAAATGGCGGAAGCCCGCTTTACCCTTCGACGGGCTAGCAATGGTCTAATTCTGAGAACCGGCGTTTGTATCAAAGGCATCACACGAACTCCAACACGAGGGGTGGGTTGTACTCCTTTTTCATTTTGAATCCTGGCCCTTTGCATCCGTGTCTGTACAGATGGTATAGTTGTGCGTACTCGGATACTGAGCAGGCGATCGATTGCCTGTCGAGCGCCTGGGCTGCCTTTCCCCAAGCTGACCGCCTATGAACACAGAAGCAAAGATGAAGATTACTGAACGTGCCGTCGCTAAGCTTGCCAATTCAATGCGTATCTACGCAGAAGCGAATGCCAGGTTCAACGAGCTAAAAAAAGTAGACCTAGAGGAAGCCATCGATAATCTCGATCGCGCATTCGAGGCGAAGCTAGAAGCTTTTCACAGCGTTTATGACGTAGATCGAGCGGTTTTCAATTATTTTGATCATGCCGACACCGCGCTTATTTTAATGCTTAGAAATGCGATCCATCACAGAGATCACGAACTGTTCTCCAGCTGGAACAATACGATGGCGCAGGATGGAGGCCCCCATCGGTTCAGCGGCGCCGAATTTTTGATCGCGAGCCACACCTTGGTAGGCGAGGCACATGTCGGACGCCAACTCTACAAGGCCGAAGATTTCCTGTTTCGCCTCGACCCCAGTCAAAATTCACCTGCTCTAGAAGGCAAAATGAGTGCTTTGAACAGAAGCAAGCTTCTGGGACAATTGAAAGCTGACCTCAGCTTCAGCGAATTTTTCTCGAAGGCACGGCGAGAGGGCTACCCTGACAAACAGCTCTATTTCAACGTTATACCTCTCTTCATATCGGCAGTTTGCCGCGTGTTTCGAAGCTTACGGGCAAGAGGCGTGCGGTTCGTGGGATACGATGCGAATGCATATGAGATGCATTTCACGGACGAGCTGAAAGTAGACTTGTCATCCCTGTCCTACGCTACCATCAGGATCAACTGAGTTGATTCGATTCATCGGCTCAATGTGGAGGTTATTTCGTTTAGCCACTTCGCTACGAAATCCCCCACGCTCGAAACCTCCCCCTGCCCGTCATCTCACGCAAGCCCAGCTCCAAAACAATCCGCCGCGCCGCCTGCGGCGTGACGTCGAGCGTCTTCGCCACCATCCCGGCCGACACGAGCGGCTTTGCCATGACGAGCTCGACCAGCTCCGGCAGCTTTGAAGACGTCCGGCGCCCGTCCAGCTTTCGGTCCATCATAGTCTTCGCCAGCACCAGCCGGTCATGCTCTTTCATGCCGATCTCGGCCGCCGCCAAAAGACCTCGCGCGATGGCGAGCATTCGAGTTTCCCGGTCGCGATGGCGGCGCCGATCGACGGGAATGGTTTTGAGGCCGAGGTTAATGGCGGCCAGATGGGCGCCGGTGGTGATGCCGGCCTGGCGCAGGATTGAGGCGCAAAACAGCCGGCCGAGCCAGGGCGCGTGCTGAAGGACGGAAAACTCGTTCCAGGCATCGAGGGCGACAATCGCCTGCAGCACCACCGGCAGGTGTTCGGCCTGGCGGAGCACCCCGCGCCATTCGTCGAGCCGGGCATCCTCGTCCCAGTCGAGATCATAGACCAACGCATTGCGTTCGCGGATCTCGGCTCGGCCCGGCTTTTTCGCCACCGTCGGCATCGTCCCCCTCCCCTTCCCGAACCGGAGCAGGCTCCACGTCGGCTTCCCTTTCAACCTCGCCACCGCCACCCAAAGATGGTCCAGGCCACGCCTGGCGCAGCGAGCGGATGCCGTCGGCAGAGAGCGCCCAATCAGGAGATTGGCCGGCAACCCGCCGGCGGGTGCGCAGCACGTCGCGGGCGATGGTCAGCTCATGGTAAGCGTCCGGCGAATGCATTTTTTGCGTCAACGAGGCACGGTTTAGGACTTGCGGATTAGCTCATCTGCCATGAC